>NZ_CP117030.1:0-1200000 GCF_028551255.1 Vibrio tubiashii
ATGGCTTTAGATATGGAACAGCTGCGCAAGATGTTTTACGAGGAGTGTCGTGAAAATCTTGAGGTGCTTGAAGATGTATTACTTAATTTAGATCCGACTCAGGTAGAAGAAGAGTCAATCAACACCATATTTCGTGCGGCCCACTCGATCAAGGGAGGGGCAGGGACGTTTAACCTACTTGATATCAGCGAGTTTACCCATAACGTCGAAGCCTATCTCGATTTGGTGCGCAATAACGAGCGTTCACTTTCTGCTGAAACTGTCGACCTATTGCTTAAGAGTGGTGACTGTATTCACAGCATGCTCGAAGGTCACGAGTTGGGTAATGAAGTCAACGTTGCGCTAAAAGAAGAAGTCGGACTCAAATTAGCCGAGTTACTCGGTGAAGCCCCAACAGATACCGCAGATGTTCAACCGGAACAGAATCAACAAGCTAGTGCTAGTAGCACGGATTCGAGTCAGTCTTGGATTATCACCTTCTCTCCTCACCCTGAGATGTTTTTCAGTGGTAATGACCCATTACGCATTCTGCGCGAACTGAAAGAATTAGACGAGTCTTGCCAGATTATTGCGGATACAACAAAACTGCCTGACATCGATGACATTGAAGCTGAGCTCTGTTTCCTATCTTGGACCGCTAGCCTAGATAGCAGCGTTGAAGAGGCGCAAATTCAAGAGGTGTTCGAGTGGGTTGAAGATGAGTGTGATCTCACCATTGAAAAAGCACCTGCTCAGCAAGCGGAAGAACCGTCCGCAGATATTGTTGAAAATGCAGTAGATCAAACTCAAGCTGAGAGCGCAGAAGTCTCTGCTCCTGAAGCGACGAATAGCGCAAAAAGCAAAGAACCCAATAAATCGACTAAGGTGGCTAAATCAGACTCTAATGTCAGTTCTATTCGTGTCGATATCGATAAAGTCGATAGCTTGATCAACTTAGTCGGTGAGCTCGTGATTACGCAATCCATGCTGACTGAAATTGGCAACGACTTCACGATTGAAAAGCTAGAGAAGCTTAAGACGGGCTTAGATCAGTTGCTGCAAAACAGTAAAGACCTGCAAGAAAATGTCCTGAATATTCGAATGTTACCGATGAGCTTCGCGTTCAGTCGTTTTCCGCGCCTTGTCCGTGACTTATCGAGCCGATTGGATAAGCAAGTAGATTTGCAAATTAAAGGTGAGCAAACCGAACTGGACAAAACGGTTCTAGAACGCATTGTTGATCCTTTAGTTCACTTAGTCAGAAATGGTATCGACCATGGCATAGAGCAGCCCGAGCAGCGTCTGGAAGCAGGCAAGATCGAGATGGGAACTATCGAGCTAAATGCCTATCACCAAGGTGGCTCGATTGTTATTGAAATCAAGGATGATGGTGCGGGGCTAAATTGTGACAAGCTATGGAACAAAGCTCTCGAAAAAGGCGTACTTGCCGCGGATTCTCGCCGAGAAGAGTATTCCGATAAACAGATCATGAATCTGATTTTTGCCCCTGGTTTTTCAACCGCTGAAGAAGTCTCAGATATATCGGGTCGCGGCGTCGGTATGGATGTCGTGCGGCGAAATATTGAAGAGCTTGGCGGACATATTGAAGTGGAATCTGCGCTAGGAGAGGGGAGCTGCTTTACTATCAGTTTGCCTTTAACACTTGCCATTCTCGATGGACAGCTAGTCAGAGTGGGTGGAGAAGTGTATGTGATCCCACTTCTTACGATTGTTGAATCAATTCAAATTGATCCTAACTGTATCAAGCTTGCGTCTGGAGGAATCGAACTCTACCGCCTTCGTGAAGAAAACATCCCGATTCTTCGTCTTCAAGACGAACTCGAAATGGGCAGTAGCGAAGGCTTAGAGCAACGTATTCTCTGTTTTGTTGAAGCTGCTGGTAATCGAGTTGGCTTGTTACTCGATGAACTGCT
This sequence comes from Vibrio tubiashii, assembly GCF_028551255.1. NCBI lineage: Bacteria > Pseudomonadati > Pseudomonadota > Gammaproteobacteria > Vibrionales > Vibrionaceae > Vibrio > Vibrio tubiashii. The sequence goes on from NZ_CP117030.1 coordinate 1,914, forward strand.
TGATCAGCAACAGGTAGTCATCAAAAGCTTAGAATCCAATTACAGCAAAGTCGCGGGTATCTCGGGTGCGACCATTTTAGGGGATGGCTCGGTATCGCTCATTCTCGATATTCAGGGGCTAATCACTAACTTTTTGAAAAGAGCCTCCGAAACCACTCACAAAGGCGTGGCAGCCTAAGGAGCGAGCATGGAAGCAGTGACCAGCGAAGTAACCAATATTCATGATATGTCGGATGCCACTAAGCAGAGTATTGAAGCTCAGGCGGAAACATTATTAGACAATGTTAGTGGAGAGGTGAGTGAAAGTGCTGACTTTCTTAGCTTTAAACTCGCTCACGAGTTGTATGGTGTAGAAATTAAAGATGTAGAAGAGATTCGAGTGTGGGAGCGCCCAACCCCAATACCGAGAGCGCCTGAATATGTACGTGGCGTGATTAACTTGCGTGGGATGATTGTCCCTGTGGTTGATCTTAGATTGAGGTTTTCTGTTGGAACCAATGATTATCGCCCGACAACCGTGGTTATTGTACTCCGTTACAGCGATGAAGATCAGGAGCGCTTGATGGGGCTTGTGGTCGATGGAGTGAGCGATGTGGTCAGTCGTGGAGATAACGATCTCTACCCTGCGGTTGGAGAGTCTAAAGTCACGCCTTACCTACAAGGTCTTATCAATGTGGGTGACCACGTTATGTCACTACTCGATACTGAAGAACTACTTAATATTGACCGAATTCTGAGGGCTGAATAATGATTATGACAGAAGAGTTTCTCAGCTTTGTTTTGGAAGACGAAGAGTACGGTGTGCCTATTTTGGATGTACGAGAAGTTCGCGGATGGAATGCCGTTCGTCAAGTCCCAAATTCTCCAGAGTACATGAAAGGCGTGCTAGAGATTCGAGGGGAATACGTCCCTATCGTCGATCTCAGAATGCGCTTTGGTTTGTCTCCGGCAGAGATAGGTTCGACGACCGTTGTCATCGTCTTAAACGACTCACATAAACACCCGCTTGGCATTATTGTCGACGGTGTGTCAGAAGTTTACCCGTTAACAGAAGAACAAATTAAACCGTCACCACATGTTTCCACCAACGTCGATCATAGCTACGTGCGCGGCATTGCATCGGTAACTAACGGGCACTTAATACTTATTCACTTGGAGGCTCTATTTGATGTAGCCGAGCTTCCTGTACCCAACCAAGAGGAAGAGAGTTGGGCCTAATACCAAGGTGAATGCGGTCTATTTGTTTTGGTAATACACGTCAGAAGAAGCAACCAGTGAGGGAAAACTCATGGCATTTTGGAATCGGAAAACAGCGCCTGCTGCTCAATTTGAAGCGCCAACGCAGGATACACTAACTGAAGAATTTGAACCTGAGCAAGAACAAGGTGTCACCAAGGAACAGCTTTTCTCTGCATTAAATGCAGCGCAAACAGCTTTGATGATGATTGACCGTGACTTTAATATCACTTATCTCAATCAAAAATCCATTGACCTACTAAAAACTCACGAAGCTTTGTTTCAATCCATCTGGCCCAACTTTCGTGCTACGGAAGAGTTCCTATTAGGCTATTGCATTGATTTGTTCCATTCCAATCCAAGTCATCAACGCCAGATGTTGTCTAATCCATCCAACTTGCCGTATACCACCAACATTCAAGTTAAAGACGTTCTGATTGAGCTTAACGTCGGTGCTATTATCGATGCTCAAGGCAACTATGTCGGTAACACGCTTGAATGGTCTGACGTTACTGATAGTGTAAAGCGTGATAATGAAATTGCTCGATTACAGGCTGCGGTTCATCAAGCGCAAACCGCTATGGTGATGATCGATAGAGACTTCTTAATCACTTACGCTAATGAAGAAACCATCAATTTATTTAGAAAGCATGAGTCAACGATGCGCACTGTGTGGTCGGGCTTTACGGCGAGTGAAGAGTGGTTAATGGGGCGCTGTATTGATGAGTTCCATCGAAACCCTGCTCATCAAAGACAGCTACTCGCTGATCCCAACAATCTTCCGTACAGCACCGATATCTCGATTGCCGACCTTAAGATTGAGCTCAATGTCGCTGCGATTAACGATTCACAAGGCAACTATATCGGCAACACCTTGGAGTGGCGAGATGTGACGGAAGAAAGGGCGAAAGAAGAAGAGATTGGTCGTTTGGCCTCTGCCGTTTCAGGTATGACGACTAACATCATGATGGCAGATAAAGATGGCATCATTACCTATCTCAACCCTGCGTTACAAACCTTGCTCAGCAGCCGAGAAAGCGATCTGAAGAAAGTATTGCCTGGGTTTGATGCCAGTAAACTGGTTGGCAGGAACATTGATGTATTCCATAAGAACCCTGGTCACCAGCGAGGCATTATCACTAACCCTGATCGTCTACCATTCTCTTCCAACATTGCAGTCGGTGGACTTGAGTTTAATCTGACTTGTATTGCTATGCGTGATGGTGAGGGGAACTACATCGGTCCTGCACTCCAGTGGGTTGATATTACCGAGCAGCAAGATGGTCAACGTCAAGTTGAATCGCTAATTCAAAAAGCCATTGCTGGTGATTTGAACGAACGTATCGATACCAGCGTCTACAACGGGTTTATGAAAGAGTTAGGTGATGGTATCAATAACCTACTCGATACAATGGTAACGCCAATCGGTCAATGTATTGATGTAATGAGCCAAGTCGCTGATGGCAATCTTAATACCACAATGCCCGAAGATAATACCGGTGAGTTTGCTCGACTTTCAAATGCGGTGAACACGTCGATCCTCAACTTAAGAAACATGGTTGATAAGATCACTCAATCTTCTGCCCGAGTGGCGACTGCGTCTACAGAGATTGCCGAAGGTAATAATGACCTTAGCCAACGTGTTGAAGCTCAAGCTTCTAACCTAGAAGAGACAGCAGCAAGTATGGAGCAGATGACGGCGACAGTACGTCAAAATGCAGACAATGCGAAAGGCGCTAATGAGCTGTCTGATGATGCTGCGAAGAAAGCCGGAAAAGGTGGGGAAGTCGTTGGACAGGCAGTTTCTGCCATGGCTGAGATTAATACCGCCAGTAAGAAGATTGCTGACATCATTGGCGTCATCGATGAGATTGCTTTCCAAACCAACCTACTCGCACTAAACGCTGCAGTAGAGGCTGCGCGAGCGGGTGAACAAGGTCGAGGCTTTGCGGTTGTTGCGGGTGAAGTGCGTAACCTAGCACAGCGCAGTGCGGCGGCGGCGAAAGAGATCAAAGGCTTAATCAAAGACAGCGTAGAGAAAGTCGATGAAGGCTCTCGCTTAGTTGATGAGTCAGGTGAAACACTGAATGAAATCGTCGATGCAGTTCAAAGGGTAACAGAACTTATTGCCCAGATTGCGTCTTCTAGCTTAGAGCAATCAACCGGTATTGACGAAATCAATCGCGCTGTGAGTACCATGGATGAAATGACTCAGCAAAATGCTTCATTGGTAGAAGAAACCTCAGCGGCAAGTCAATCACTCAAAGATGAGGGCAAAGAGCTACTTCATTTAATGAACTTCTTTGTCACAGATAGCAACGTCGCTACGTTTGACTCTAAGCCAGCGCAGAAAGCCAATCAAGACACCAATATTCGAGATATTCGAGCACCAAAAGTGGCTAACTCTAGCTTTAAGCTCGAAGAGGATGGAGACGAATGGGAAGAGTTCTAGCTCAAACTGATAGAACAATGCCAGAAGCGGAGGAGTTCGAACTGACTGAAAAAGACTTTAAGTTTATTCAGTGGTTCATGCACAAAAACGTGGGTATTTTCTTTTCAGATCGAAAAAGAACCATGGTGTATGGAAGGGTTAGCCGTCAGCTTAGGCGGCTAGGCCTCAAGCGTTTTAGTGAGTATCGACCAATAATTGAGCAAGACTCTTCTGAGCAAATGGCGTTCATTAATTGCTTAACAACCAATAAAACGCAGTTTTTCCGCGAGTATCATCATTTTGAGTTTATCGAAAAAGTCTTGATGAAAGAGTGGCGTCAGCAAGGCGTTAAAAGACTTAAAATTTGGTCAGCAGGGTGCTCTACGGGGGAAGAGCCCTACAGTTTCATTTCATCTTTACACTGGGCGAATGCGTTGTCTCAATTTGACGATGTTAGCCTAACTGCCACCGATCTAGACACCAAAGTTTTGGCACATGCAAAAGCGGGTATTTATAGTGATGAAGCCATCGCAAGTATACCCAAAAAATATCTTAAGCCATGTTTTGTTCGAGGGGTAGGACAGCATCAAGGCAGTATTAAGTGCAAAGCTGGTTTACAAAAAAGAATCAAGTTTCATCGGTTGAACTTACTTGAAAAGTGGAACTTTGAAGAGAAGTTTGATCTTATCTCATGCCGTAATGTGATGATTTATTTTGATAGGCAAACCCAAGAAAAGTTGATTAAACGCTTTCATCAACAGTTAAAACCCAATGGGGTACTTTTCTTAGGTCATTCAGAGGGTGTGCCTGCGAGCTTAGATATCTTTCATCATCTAGGACATACCATTTACGTAAAAAAGTAGGCACTGACTATGAGCTGGGCTAGATCAGAAACACCTAAATACGAAAACAGTCACTTCAATCGCTTCTACCATCCTTCAAAAGAGAAGCATATTGTAAAAGTTTTGCCTGGTGGAGTGTATTGCAGCCAAAAAACAGATGAGATTATTGCCACTGGACTAGGCTCCTGTATAGCGGCTTGTATCTGGGATTTAGAAGCTGCAGTGGGTGGTATGAATCATTTCTTACTGCCTTTTGATAATAAATCACAGCTGAAAGCTTGGAAACCAGATGAAGTGGTGTCGACTGCATCGCGTTACGGTAGCTACGCGATGGAGATGTTGATCAATGCGTTGATTGAAAGAGGCGCAAGGCGTTCAGCATTGCAGGTCAAGCTTTTCGGAGGAGCACAGATGCTCGGTCGCAATAGCATGGTCGGCGAAAAGAATATTGCTTTTGTTTTGAGTTATGTTGAGCAAGAGGGGCTAAACGTCGTTGCACAAGACTTAGGAGGGTTAGAGCCTCGAAAAGTATTGTTTGATCCAACTAGTGGCAAGGCTTGGCTTAAACGTATTCCATTTACCGAAGTGCATAACCTACAACACCAAGAAGAAAAATATGCCAGTCAGTTGGATAAAGAAAGTCATCGCCCTCATGATGATGACGTGGAGCTGTTCTAATGAAAAAAATAAAAGTATTGATCGTTGATGACTCCCCAGTATTTAGAGCGTTACTTTCACAGCTGATCAACTCAGATCCAGATCTGCAAGTGGTCGCGATGGCAGAAGACCCTTTTCAAGCGAGAGATCTGATCAAGCAATATAATCCTGATGTGATCACTCTAGATATTGAAATGCCTAAAATGAACGGTGTTAAGTTCTTGAAAAACTTGATGCGATTACGACCCATGCCGGTCGTGATGATTTCAACATTAACCCAGCATGGTGCGGAAGCGACGTTAACTGCGTTGGAGTTAGGTGCCGTTGATTATTTTCCGAAACCAGCGGTCGAAAGCACCGCAGAGATGGTGAACTACAAGCAGCTAGTTAACGAAAAAATTAAGATGGCTGCCGGTGCTAATGTCACAGGTCAGCAAGCCCCTTTGGTTGAGCAGACTATCTCAACACCGAAAGGTCACCATAAAACGGAGGTGATCGCGATTGGCGCTTCAACAGGAGGCACAGAAGCGGTCAAACATGTACTGAGTGCCTTACCTGCGGGTCTTCCTCCCATCATCATTACTCAGCATATCAGTGCTATGTTCTCGGCCTCGTTTGCAGCTAGGTTAAATGACAGTAGCAAAATTGACGTTAAAGAGCTCAGCGCAAATCGTGCGCCTTTAATAAACGGGTGTGCTTATGTTGCACCAGGAGATAAGCACTTAGTGGTTGTTCGTCGTGGTAATCACCTATATTGCCAATTAGACGATCGCCCGGCAGTCAACCTTCATAAACCTTCAGTGGATGTTATGTTTGATGCGGTTGCAGAAACCGTAGGTAAAAACGCAATCGGCGTCATTCTTACTGGGATGGGGAAAGATGGTGCACAAGGTTTATTGAGAATGAAGCAAGCGGGCGCTAAAACCATAGCACAAGATGAAGCATCATCGGTTGTTTGGGGGATGCCGCGCGTTGCTGTGGAAATGAACGCGGCGCTCTCGGTGAGTGACTTAAACCAGGTCCCTAAGCAGATATGTAAATATTTGTCTTCAGACTCTTAACTCGCAAAGCACAACCTCAAGGAAGAACGATGAAACTAAAAATGAGCAGTATAAAAATCAAATACTTCATCGCAATTGGAATACAGATTGGGCTCTTGTCGATTGCGATGAGCATGTCAACGTCCACGGCTCATGTCGCCCTTACCATACTTGCGGCTGCCATTCCCTGGTTCGTTATACCTAAGCGTAAGAGTGTGAATGCGAATGAGCAAAGTGGCAAGCAGGGGCGTGCTGCTTCAGCTCAAAAACCGCCTGCGGAAGTCTCCCCTATGCTCAGTATTATTTCTCAGCAGTTGATTGACCCGCTAGATCATCAGCGAAGCGTAGTTGATGAGTCGGTTGAAACATTAAACGAAAGCTATTTTGAATTGCAAAAACTTGCGGAAGGGCAAAATCAGATCACTACTGAACTGGTGGATAATTTATTAGGTAACCGCGACCGAAATAGCGACATCAGCCAAGTACTACCGAAAACCGAAGCCATTATTCGCCAGTTTGTCGAAACCCTTGTTAACGTGTCGGAGAGAAGCATCTCGGCGGTACACAGTATCCATGATATGTCAGATAAACTAGACGCGGTTTTTAAGCTGCTCGCTCAGGTACGAGGATTGTCAGAACAGACCAACCTTCTTGCACTGAATGCGGCGATAGAAGCGGCACGTGCTGGTGAGGCTGGGCGCGGTTTTGCAGTGGTGGCACAAGAGGTGCGAAATTTATCCCTCAAAGCGAAAGAGCTTAACGATGAAATCGAGGCAGAAATTAATGTCGCTCAAGAAACCGTGCAACAGGCCAACAAAACCGTTGGTGAAATGGCATCAATTGACATGACTGAAGCGATTGAGTCGAAAGAAAAAGTGGATGAAATGCTGCGTGGTGTTCAGGAAGTGAACCAATCGGTAGAACAAGAAGTGCAGAAAATTCGCTCTAGTGGGGATCTGCTGCACGCTCAAGTTGATAACGGAATTCGAGCACTACAGTTTGCTGACATCATTGTTCAGCAGGGTGATTATGCCAAGCAGTCAGTCAGTTACTTGCAAGAGTTTATTGCGCTATGTGAGCAGTGGGCTAATCAAGATATTGATCAGCAAGACTTCACCGAGGCTGTTATAGCATTGCAGCAACAGATTGAGAGTAGAGGAGCGCCAGCCGCTTCTCAAGAAAGTATTGAGGAAGGAGAGGTAGAGCTTTTCTAAACAGTCTCACTCAGGTGTACAACGATAAGATCAATGGGGAAACGTATGACAGTAGAAACAGTTGTAGACTCAACATCAAAGCACATCACTATTCTGATAGAGGGTGCGTTTGGTTTCAATTTGGTTCAAGAATTTCGTCGTTGCTATAACGATCGCCAAGAGTTTCGCTTCACGATCGACTTACGCAAAGTCGACTATATCGATAGTGCGGGGCTAGGCATGTTACTCAATATGCACAACTACTTAGGTCAAGAAGACGGTATGATTAAAATTACCAATACTCTTCCGCAGGTAAGAAAAATCCTAACGATTTCTCGTTTCGATAAAAAGTTTGCTATAGAGTAAAACTCGGAGATTCGCTATGCATGTAATGATCGTCGATGACCATGCGACCAATCGAGAGTTGTGTCGATTCATGCTCAATCATCTCGTTGAAACTGTCACTACGTTTGAAAACGGCGAAGGGGTAGTGGATGCGATGAAAGAGATGGATACTTTGCCTGATGTGATTTTGCTTGATGTGATGATGCCAATTAAAGATGGCTTCACGACAGCAGAAGAGATTAAGCAAGAATTCTCTGATGTTCATATTCCCATTATTTTCTTAACGGTACTCGATGATCATGTCTCTTTTGAACGATGCTTAACGGTGGGAGATGATTTTATTCTCAAGCCTGTTGAGCGCAGTGTTCTTATCGCTAAAGTTCAAGCGCACTGCCGCATTGTTCGAATGCACAACGAGGTTAAGGAGCAGCGTGATGAACTGAGCCAGTTCCGTGAGCAAGTGAGCTATGACTATGCGATAGCCGAGTCTATCTTCTCTAACCTTATGCATGAGATGAGCTCTCAGGTTAAGAACATCTACGGAATTAACTACTTATCGACTCCTTCGACAGTATTTAATGGTGACTTGATTGTCGTTGCCAACCGGCCACATGGCGGTGTCTACGTGATGATTGCTGATGCGACTGGTCACGGTTTGCCTGCGGCTATTTCCGCCATTCCTGCAACGCGCGCGTTTTTTTCTATGGCAGCGAAAGGACTGGCACTGGGTGAAATTGCTCGTGAAGTTAACGATGTACTGGTGCGATTCCTGCCAATGGGAATGATGTTAGCAGCCAGTATTTTTGAGGTGCGAGCGAATGGGTTCGAGGTCTCTTGGTGGGGAGGGGGACTTCCCGATGGCTACCTGATAGATGGCGATGGTACGATAGTAAGACGGCTCACTTCTACTCATATGCCGCTTGGTGTGCTTAAACCCCATGAGTTCGAAGCGGATTTACAGCATTTTAAGCTTGAACCAGATCAACAGATAATTTGTTATACCGATGGGGTGATTGAAGCCACCAATGAAGCCGGAGAACAGTTTGGTCAAGAGCGACTCGAAGCCTCATTCTCGGGAGATCAAGCGGTAATCCCAGTCTTGTATGAATCGGTGCGCCAGTTTGCCGATAAGGCGGTGGGTGACGATTTATCCATACTGACAATGAAATTTCCTATATTGAACGGAAACTCACATGAGGCGCCTAAAGATCCCACGCTCTATAATAAAATCCCTTCCAATTCAAAACTGCGTTTAGATGGCAATGTCCTACGTGAAGTCACTGTTATGGCAGAAGTTCGTAAGTTCTTAGCGGGTGTCGTCACGAGTGGGGCTCATCTAGACTTGGTCTGCTCTGTTCTTTCCGAGCTATTTGCCAATGCTATTGAGCATGGGTTGCTTAAACTCGACTCCGCAATTAAAGAGCAACCCGATGGCTTCTTCCTTTTTTATCAGATGCGAGAAGAGAAAATTAAACAACTCGATAATAGCGCTTGGATTGAGCTTGAAGTGGATTATGACCCTGTCGCGCAAAGAGTTGCCTTTGAGTTAGAGCACAACGGAGAAGGGTTTGATTACGAGAAAGCCAACAACTCATCTGACAAAAACCTGACTCATGGTCGAGGCATTATTCTTGCTACTGAATTATGTGATTCGTTGGAGTATTCCAAACAAGGGTGTCGTGTTAAAGCGGTGTACTCTTTGATGGCTGCACACCACTTTCCTAGCTCTAGCTAACGTTATTTACAGTGTAAAAACGCCTTCTAGTGATGTACGCCTTAAATTGTCACACTCTTGATACAGTTGGGGGAATAACTTCTATACACTCAAGTAAGGAAGTACATAGGGCAGAATGGCATGTGGAACAAGTTTGTCGCTTTTTCTGAAGACAAGGAACAAGTAGTTGCGAAGCTGTCGCCGGATATTACGGTAGACAACAATTTTGATACGCGAGGGCTTAGTGATGCCCTATCAGAAATCGGTGCCGGTGAGTTACTCGTCTTGGACGATGAGGTTACGCGCTTTATCAACTTTGCTAAGGAGATGAAAAGCGAGGCTTACGTTGGAATTACCATCGCTGAAGTTCGAGATGCGACGGTTGAAGTTGTTCTGTCAGACCATGATATGTTAGCCAGTATGGTGGTTACAGGGGCTTACAAAGGAAAGCCACTTAAAGGCCCTCAAATTGTTCATGCTCTTGCCCAGGCTCATGTGACTAAAGGCATCAATAAACTGGCACTTAAAAAAGTGTTAGTGATGAGCCACCAGCTCAAAGCGGGCGAGACCTTCACCCAAGCGGTGGCTAAGGGTAAAAACCCAACCCAAGGTGTCGACGCTAAGTTTGTTCCCCTAGTTAAAGATCCCACAAAACAGGTGCTTGCTCCTAAAGCGAGCGATGAAGATGGTAAGGTTGATATGCTCAACCTCGGTGAAACCATCACGGTTGCCGAAAACGATCCGCTCATGAAACGCGTTCCCGCCACTAAAGGTAAACCTGGTATCACAGTGCAGGGCAAGATTATTCCCCCTAAACCGGGTAATGACTCCGTACTGAAAGCCGGCAAAGGCACTAAGGTTTCTCCAGACAACCCTAACCTTTTAATTGCTGAAGTATCAGGAATGCCGATCTTAAAAGAGCGAGGTGTGGATGTTGAAGACGCACTTTGCTTGCCAACAATAGGGGTTTCGACTGGACACGTTAAGTTTAAAGGTAATGTAGTCGTTTTTGGCAATATTGAGTCCGATATGGTTGTTCGAACTACAGGCTCACTGACTGTCGGCGGCTTTATTGAGTCTGCCGATGTTCAGGCTCAGGGCGATATTGAAGTCGCCAAAGGCATTATTGGCCATAATGTGTCAGAAGATGAGAAAAAGAGCTGCGTAGTGAAGTCGGGTGGCTCTATAACGGCAAACTATGCACAGTTTAGTGAGTTGCAAGCCGCAAATGATATCCAGCTTGCTGTGCATTGTATGAACAATGAGGTTCGTTGCGGACACAATCTGGTCGTCTGCGACGCGAATGAAAAGCAAGGAACCTTAAGTGGAGGCAGCGCCAAAATTGGTGGTAAGGTGACTTGCGTGAATTTAGGTGTGGAAGGTGATACGGCAACGCATGTTCATGCTTTTGCCCGCTTTCAGATGTTTAAAGACAGGCAAGCGAAACTAAAAGAGCAATACACCCAAGCACAAGAAGCAACAATGGGCATGGTGCGTAAGGAATTGGAGTTTAAAAAGATTCCAAAGTCTGAACGTACACCGGAGCAAGAAGAGAAGCTAGAAGCAGATAAGAGTAGTGCCAATGCGCATCTTGAGAAGGTTAAACATGCTCGCGACTCCCATGAACAGGAGTTAGAAGTGGCACTAGAAGAGTCCATCATTGAAGTGAAAGGTAAGGTCTACACTCACGTAACGGTTCAATTTGGCGAAGAGAAAGTGACGACTAAACGAGTGCATGGTCCAAGTACGTTTAACTTTAATCAGTTTGAAATTAAGTTCTCTTCAATGCTAGAGGAAGAAGATGTCGGCCAAGAGGTTTAGTTAATTATGTCGTTGCAGCGGGTTTAGTTGTTTTGGTGGGATGAGGCATTTCGATTCCGCCAAATTTGGTAGCCACTTTGCTGCATCGCTTTACCAAGTAGGTGGGCAGCGACGGGAGCGGTTAGAAAGATAAACAACATAGTGCCAATGACGCGTGAAATGACCGTTATCTCTGGGATGGCGATGGCGACAGCTAATAGCAGCGAAGCGAGCCCAACTGTTCCCGCTTTTGTCGCAGCATGCATTCGAGTATAGAGGTCAGGCATTCGCAAAATACCTAGGCTTGCGATTAAGGTAAACAGGGTACCCGCACATAATAATAGACTTATCACTATATCCATCATGGTTCTCCTTTTCTTTTGTATATCAACCGAGCGAAAGCAATGGTGCCTAAGAAAGCAACCAGTCCAAGCGTAATTGCGATATCGAGCAATGACTGTTGGCCGCTATCTAAGGTGTATACAGCGATGAGACCTACGGTAACAAACGAAATTAGGTCGAGAGCAACCACTCTGTCGGCTAATGTTGGTCCCAATATTAGTCGAATGAATGCCAGAACTACGCTCAGTAGTAGGCCTCCATAAGCGAATGTAATGCTAAGTTCTAACCAGTTATCCACGTGTCACCTCCAAGATTCGCTTCTCTAAGCCCTCTTTGATTTCCCGAATGACTTTTTCGTGATCCGGAGCAAACATCGCGTGAACTACCATATGCTTTTTATCTTGGGTGATATCCAGACTTAAGCTGCCAGGAGTAAGTGAAACCATATTGGCCAGTAGAGAAATTTCTAAGTCTGTGCGTACATCCAAAGGGATGTAAACAATGTCTGGATCACTTAAATGGGTTGGCGTCACCACATCCCATACCACACGTGCTACGGAGATAACCATCTCGTAGCAGAAGTAAATCAGTAAACTTAATAGGGCGGTAAAGCGTCGAAAGTAGCTGGTTTTTAATCCAAAAGGTTGGCTTAGTCTTAATGCAAGAAAACCGACGGTAAATCCGATGGCGAAACTCAGGCTAGTGTAACTACCATTGAGCATCATCCATGCGATTGCGAGAAAGAAGTTGAGAAACAGATAGATCATGGGTTATCTCCCAAGACAGCACTGATGTAGGCTTGTGGTTCCAGTATTTGCTGTGCTGCCATTACTGCAAACTGATAGAAAGGCTCAGCAGCAAAACCAATGATTAGGCTAAGTCCGGTTAACGTCGCAATAGGAATGCAATACAGCCACTTTGTGTGTTTTGTAATTGCGGTATCCATGAGCTCTGCTGGTGGTTTTTTCCAGAACACATGGTTCCAGATTTTTGTCATGGAGAACACCGTTAACAGACCGACTAACAGAGCGACTCCGGCCAGCCAGTAATGCTCGGCTTGCAAGCTGGCTTTTATGACTAAAAACTTGCCCCAGAAACCCGACAGTGGTGGGAACCCAGCTAGTGAGAAAGCAGGAACAAGGAATAGCAATGCAAGCCAAGGCATCGCTTTATAGACTCCTCCCAACTGACTAAGGTGAGACGTCCCGTATCTGCGTTCAATAAACCCACCAATAAGAAATAAGTTTGCCTTTACTAATATATGATGAATGACATAGAAAACAGCCCCTGCGATCGCGATAGGTGTGTATATAGCGAGGCCCATAATCATATAGCCAATCTGACTGATTATATGAAAGGAAAGAATCCTTTTTATATCAAACTGACTAGCGGCACCGAGTACCCCAGTGAGCATAGTGAGTGCGGCAACCCAAATGAGTACAGGTTGCCAACCACTATTTGCAAGTGGGAAGACTAAGGTAAATAGGCGTATCAGTGCGTAAACGCCAACTTTAGTCAGAAGAGCGGCAAAAAGCGCTACAACAGCACTCGGTAAAGTATGGTAAGAGGCTGGGAGCCAAGCAAACACCGGAAACAAAGCGGCTTTTATTGCAAAAGCAAACAAGAATAGAGCGGCGAGTATGGTTTTTGTTTCTGGGGCAATCAGAGAAGCTTTAATATGTAAGTCAGCAAGATTTAGGGTTCCTGTAGCACCATAAAGTAAACCTATGGCTAACAAGAACACCAATGTGGAGATTAGGTTGAGCATGACATACTTAACTGCACCATCGATCTGTGTCTTGGTTGCGTCAAGGATCATCAAGCCAAATGAAGCAATCAACATCACCTCAAACCACACATAAAGATTGAAAATATCACCCGTTAAAAAAGCCCCATAGATGCCTGCGAGCAAGACGTGAATCAAAGCATGGAAAGTGCCGTATGAACGTTTGTTCTGAAGATCTGCCATCGCGTAGAAAACGCAAACGATGCCGATAATTGCGGTGACCATTACCATGGCTGCGGCAAATAGGTCGGCAATAAACACGATGCCAAATGGTGCTGCCCACTGCCCGAAAGCCACGGCTTGTGGACCTGTTTGAACAACATCATAAGTTAGCAATGTTGCGACAACTAAGGTTGCAATTGCGCTAGTTCCGCTGATTGCGTCAACTAGAGCGTAGTGTCGTTTAGCGCAAAAAATAGCAACGGCACTGAGGAGTGATAAAACAACAGGTAGTGTTAGCCAAATCGTGGTCATTGATCTTCCTCTGAGCGCTGCAACCTATCAATATCTGCTGAGCCCGTTTCAGTGTAAGCGCGATAGAACAACATCAAGGCAAATACCAGCAAGCCAAACCCAATGACAATCGCAGTGAGAATCAATGCTTGAGGTAGTGGATTCGCCGCTCCTTCTGGTGGTAATAAAGCATTAGGCTCAATGAGTGGTGGCTGTCCTGGCGTTAAACGACCCGCTGTAAAAATGGCGAGATTGACGGCACTACTTAAAAGAATTAGACCAAACAGAAGTCGTAACAAATGCCGCTCTAGCATCAGATAAATTCCAGTAGCAACAAAAACACCAACGACAAGGCTCCACAATACTTCCATCAGTCAAGCTCCTCATTTACGCGTAGCAGCATGCCCATCACGCCACCAATGATGGCGAGATAGATACCCACATCGAACAGTAAAGGTGTGCCCAAAGGGAGAATTTCTTTCCACCACAGGCCTGTTAAGAAAGGCAGGCCAAAAGCAAAGCTAGTTAATCCGGCGATAAAGCTGAGTAAAATACCAAAAAGAGCGATACTAAAAGGTGAGTAGAATAAGCGCTCCCTCACATAGTTAGGTGACTCTGCGAACATCAATAAAGCAAAGCCGATCACAGCGATAAGTGCGCCAATAAATCCACCTCCTGGTTCGTTGTGCCCTCTCAGTAACAAGTAGAGTGAGAACACCAGCATTAAAGCGGCGACGATGTGTGCGGTTGTTGCAAAAATGACCGAGTTAATTCGGTTACGTTTGTGATAATGCGTTTTGAGCAAACTGACCGCCGCAATTCCCGCCATCACAACAACAATGACCTCTCCTAAGGTGTCGAAAGCACGGAAGTCGACCAAAATTACATTGACGATATTACGTCCATGCCCACCAGGAACACTGTTTTGGCCAAAAAAATCAGACAATGTTGAATCCAATGGATCTGAGGTAATGTTAATCAGCAAAGCACTGACTGAAAGACCGATGACTGCGGCAATACTTACGTTAAGTAGTTTGCGTTGAACTGAGTGCTTCTCGACCATTGTTAATTGAGGCATATGGCGCATTAGAAGAACCACGAAGATCACCATTAGGGTCTCAACCAACAGTAAGGTCTTAGCTACATCAGGGGCGCTGTAAAGCATAAAAACGAGCGTGGTCATAAAGCCAATGACCCCTAAAGCAGCAATGGCCAATAAACGTGAAGTTGAAGCGGTACAAACTAAAGCGGCAACCATGAGAATGAGCGCAATAGCCATTTCGTAAAAAGTCACGGTTGTTAGCTCTAGGAGTCGCTCTGATGGAATCATGACGAAAGTGCTGAGCAGTAGCGTAGCCAAAACGAAAAAAAACATTGAGACATAATGGCTAAGGCGTTTTTGCTGCAATAACAAAGTTTGCCATTTGGCGATTTTCATCATGCTATCCAGCGTCTTATCAAACACTGATTCTGCTTTTGGCATACTAGGGAAAGTGCTCTGCCATTGCTTGAGCAAAGTTGGATAAATTCGATAAATGCTAAAGCCTAAAAGGAGTGTCGCAGCGCTAAGAAATAGCGGTAGGTTAAATCCCTGCCACAGTTTAGCAGCCAGAGGTGTTGATGCAGGTATGCTGGAAGCCACTCCCGGAACGATGATGTGGGTGTTAATCCAATTTAAACCGAATACTGGCATCAACACGCTACCTAGAGCGAGTATCATTGCTGGCATCCACAAGCCAAATTTAGACTCGATTTTTTTTACCGTGGTGGAGGGGGGCTGCGGACTGGTAAAGAAAGGTTTGACTACAATTGCTATCGCTAATGCGACCATCAAGGCATTAACTAGGAGGAAAACCGCAGTCGTTATCGCGCCGAACTCTGACCCTGATTTATACATGTATTCTTTGCTTAAAAAGCCCAGCAATGGTGGAACGCCAGATTTTGATAGTGCCGCGATGATAGCCGCAATTAGGCTAAACAGTAGAGCCGTTTTAAGACCGTTCAGCACTCGAATATCGCGCGTTCCTGTGGCTTTATCTATGTTACCCACCACCATAAACAGCGCCGCTTTGTAAAACGAGTGCGCTAAAATAAACAGCAAAGCTGCTGTAATAGCGAGCTCAGTACCTAGACCAATCAGCAGTATTAGCTTGCCGAGCGCAACATTGGTGCTGTAAGCCAACATCAGCTTCAAATCGGTTTGCTTTAGTGCAAGCAAGGAGCACCATAGGGCAGTAAAACCGCCGACTAGACCTAGTGTGTAGAGCCAAATCTCGCTGTACGAATAGATTGGAGACACTCTAGCAAGTAAGTAAATACCAGCTTTAACCATAGTGGCTGAGTGTAAGTAAGCACTCACTGGTGTTGGGGCCGCCATCGCATTTGGTAACCAAAAGTGAAATGGAAACTGTGCCGATTTGGTGAAGGCACCAAGCAAAATTAATATTAATGAGGGGAGAAACCATTCATGTTCAGCAATGCTTGAACGGCTTTGTAGGATTGCATCTAACTGATAACTTCCCGCCATTTCTCCTAAGAGAATTAAGCCTGCAAGTAAGGCTAAACCACCAGCCCCCGTTACGATTAGCGATTGCAGTGCATTTTTGCGCGATTTCTCTTTTTCATGGTTAAACCCGATGAGTAGGTAAGACGTTATCGTGGTGAGTTCCCAAAATACAAATAGCAGTAAAATGTTGTTACTTGTTACGACCCCGAGCATTGCAAGCATAAACAGGGTGAGGTAAAGATGGAAAGAGAAACGTGATGCATGATTGCGTAAGTAGGCGAGAGCGTAGACTTGTATTAAGGCACCTATCCCGCTAATCAAGCAGGCAAATAGGAATGAGAGCCCATCCAGTTGAAAATTGAAGTTGATACCCAGCCCTGGAATCCAATTGGTTTGCCATCTCACTCCCTCTGGTTGATAGCAGATAAAAAGAGCGATCAAAATAAACACTGGAATTGTTGGGAAGATCAATAGCCAAATAGAACGCTGTTTTACTTCAGCTATTGCTTTGTCATCACTGGTAGTATTCAATAGCGCCGCCTTTTGCTCATAGAAGAAAGTCACAGGTTTAGCAGCAAAAGAGTAAGGACATTAATCTAACAGCAGCAGCTAGAAACAAGGCCATCTGGTTAACAGTATCAGATGGCCTAGATTCTATTGACTTTCAGTTGCTGTAGGTTGGTAAGATCCTAGGCTTAAAGCGGCTCTAACTATGCTGTTCCAAATTAAACTATTTGAGGTCTGATATTGCATACGAGCGTAAGTCGCTGTTGGATTTTTGCTGATCCAACAAAAACGCCGAGCTGTCTTCTTCAAGACTTAATGCATCGTAAGTACAATCTCCGATATCATTTCGTGGGCAGACATGGATGTTAGAACGTTCAAGCATTTCTGTGTGACATATAGGGCATAGTGGTTTCATACCATTCTCCTTTGAAACAAAACAATTGGTCCTTCGCCTTTTTATGCTTCCCCTTAATATGAAGTAATGTGTTTAGCTAATCGGTGAAATAAAGCCTTCAGGCTTCATTGCAACTAAAGAGCAATTAATGGATTGGAGTATATTCTCCGCGGTATTGCCGATTACAAAACCAGAAATTCCGGTTCGTGCTAATGTACCCATAACCAACACATCGATGCCTGCCTCCTCAACACACTCAGGAATTTTGTCGTCTGGCTTTCCATGAACGTGGTGGATGACCATTGCACTACCTGAAATCCCTGCTTCATCGATGAGCATTTGCAGAGCTTGTTCATGATTGCGTTTGGCTTTCGAGACTTCATTCGCTAATTGTTCTTCGTCTACTTGGATCCAGACATGGCTGTCGAGGTAATTTTCCAAATAATGTTCCCAACAAGAGATGATGTGCAGGCGACTATCGCATGTGTCGGCAATAGAGCGTGACAGTTCAAGTAATCGCAGTGAAAGTGCATGTTGCTGCTCGTTTAACGTCATTGGGTCTATAGCGACTGCTACGCGACGCTTGCCTCTTGGTGTATCGTTAGCGCGTTGCAGCCAAACAGCGCAAGGACACTTACGAAGCAAGGTCATATCAATTGCTTTAAAGCCGTCCGCACCTTCACTGAGTGGTTCTGCTTCCTTAATGATGAGATCGTTGTGATTAGTGATGGCTTCCTGAATGATGCAGACAGCAGGTTGTTCACTACTTTTGACTGTTATAGGGAGTGCCACTTCTTCGGTTGTGATGTCATGCTCAACACGAAACTGATCGACACTCTGTTGAACTGAGTTTTGCAGAGATTGTTCGTAGCTTTGTTGGTATTGCGCCATATCGCTAGGGAAGTCTGGGCAGGCGATTAAGCCAGACACAGGTACTTTGTTATTGGCAGCAATGCGAATGGCTTGTCCTAGAGCGTCACTATGTCCAGGCATGCCTTGTGTAGCAAAAAGTATGTTCTCGAATCGTTTCATACATACCTCCTTGTGTGGTTAAATTTTAGCCAACAGAAAGCTATGTGTGCTAGTGCGCAATTGTAACGGCTTGTGAGGGGAATGATATTTGTTCTCACTCAGTAACTTGCAAGCCAAAATAGTGAATTATTGGTGGGAAAAAAGACGATTATTACCGGAAAATGTAACAAACTACGAACAGGATTAACTGATTAGGTACCGTTTTGACCGTTACCTTCTCTGACACGAAGTACACCCGCGACATGCCGAGCGGGTGTGCTTATCTAAACGGCTCCGTTGCACCTTACAATAGGCATTTTTAAGCGCTCGTCTACCCGCAAACCAATCCTCAGGCTTTTCTAGAATTAAGTAGCCGTTAAACCGCTTCACTAGCACAGTTCGATACTCGTCAATGAACTTACTGTCGTAACCTATTTCAAAGTAATCTAACGCTTGCTCAATAGACGTGAAGCTAGCAATTTTCTTCTGCAGTTCGTTTTGACTCATACTTATTATTTATACTGACTCAGTAGCTTTTCAACCGCGTGTTTACTGGTTTTGCTGATTTTCTGCATCAGTTCAAACGAAGGCTGGTGGATACCTTGTTGTTCCATTTCATCAATCATCATTAGCCATAATTTTGCTGTCATTTGCGAGTCAGCTAAAGCGCGGTGAAATACGCCATCATTGTCAATATTTTTGAAACGCACTAGGTCTCCCAGTTTATGGCTTGGCGCTTCCTGATTCAGTCTGCGAGAGACCAATAGCGAACAAGCAAAATGCCCCTGGTAGGCAAGACCGATACGCTCTAGTTCTCCGTCCAAAAAACGTTTATCGAACGAAGCATTATGAGCAACGAGGTTGTCGTCAGCAATAAAGTCACAGAACTCTGCCATGACCTCCTCACAGCTTGGCGCATCTGCCAACATATTGTTGGTAATACCCGTATAACCCTCAATAAAGGAGCTGACTCGAAAGCCCGGATTCATCAGTTGCTGAAAGGTATCCACCACCTCGCCGTTGACGAGCTTGACTGCACCTATTTCAATAGCGCGATCGCCCATATTTGGCGACAAGCCAGTGGTCTCAAAATCGAGCACAATAACGGAATTTGCTGATGACATAAAAGGTTCCAAAGGGTGAATATGCGGTGCGTAAATAAGCGAGAGTTTAGCTAAAACAGCGTGTTGATGAAGATGCTTAAGCGGTGAGCCAGATTATAAGTTTCTAAAACCTGTCGGTAAAGGTTCTGCTCACCACTAATCTGGTCGGCGCTAAGACTTGAGTGTGCTTTGCCATTCACTGAGTACTTTTATGTGCTCAGGGCCTATTCCGCAGCAGCCTCCGATGATCGTCGCGCCACTCTCAAACCACGCCTTACTGTATTCAAGATAATCTTTTGGCGTTAGCTCTCTCATCGCTTGAATGGTGTCATTAGCTTCATGTTCATTACCGATTGGGGTGAAGTTGTTGGCGTAGACGCCAATCTCGATTGAGCACCCAAGCTCATCAAGAACTTGTTTCGCTTCCGTCACCGCGTTAACCATGACCTCAGGTACTGAACAATTAAAAAAGATGCCGTCGCCACCTGCTTCACAAACGCGTGTTGTTGCCTCTCGCACCGATTGACCAGAGCGCAGCTGAGCAGGCCCACTAGTGGTATCAGCAAGAGTGAAGGCGTAATAACTGGCTTTCTCTGTCTGAGAGAGAATGGATGCGATCGCATCGAGCTCTTCCAAACTTGAGATGGTTTCTGCTAGCCAAATATCAACGTATTGATCTTGTGCCTGATAGAGCAGGGTAAAGATCTGCTTTGCTTCTGCAGGACGAAACAAATCAGGTCGATAGCTGCCAAAGGCAGGGGGTAGAGCACCCGCTACTTGTACGGCATGTGAGGCTTTGTCGGCAGATAGTCTGGCTATTTTGGCGGCTTTTTCAGCCAGATTCGGCCCTTCAGCGTTGAATTGCTCTTGCCCGAGATGAAACGGAACACAGGCGTAACTGTTAGTGGTAATGATTTGAGCGCCAGCATCAATGAAGTTGGTGTGGGCAAGCTCTACGCATTGCGGTGATTCAATCAGTGCCTGAGCGCTCCACAGAGGCTGAGAAAAAGGCGCGCCCATTCGCTTGAGCTCGCGTCCCATTCCTCCATCTAAAATAGTCAGTCTTTTCATTATGTCGATATTTGTTGCTATGACTCTTCGTTGATAGTTAACCATCTTGGTTTAGAGATCAATGACCATGTAGAGATCTAACTTGTTAGACATCACTTGCTGACAAGCAAAAGAAATCTTTTGACAAGGGTAGAGCGTCCATTCTACTCTGTGGGTAGAATAAACGTTTTACTTTTCGACTCTCTGAGTTGAGTGAAAAGGAACCTGAAGACTTAGAGGTAAAAATGTCGGTAAAGAGGCAAATAGCTGAAAACTTGGAGAAGGCGTTCAGTCAATATGGTTTCGCTGAGCCAAGTGTGTCGCAATTGCAAAAAGCGTGTGGAGCGAGCTTGCGCACCTTGTATAAGTACTACCCATCCAAAGAAGAGATGATTGTCGCGGCATTGGAACATCGTCACCAACGCTATATGGACTTACTGAGCCAAAACAAGCCGGAAAATGGTATTGAGGCGGTTTTTCACGTAGTAGAACAGCTTGAAGAGTGGATGAAACATCATGCGCCTCATGGCTGCTTGTCCACTCTGGCGGTTGCATCTTTCCCTGACAACGAAATTATATCTGGTGTCGTGACCGAACATAAACAAGCCGTGAAAGCATTCCTGAGCGAGCTTGTCGGGGATGAAGCTAGAGGCTATCAGTTATACGTTATACATGAAGGCATTTCAGGAACTTGGCCAGTTATGGGGCGAGAGTCGATAGAGGTAGCCAAACAGATGATTGCACAACTCGTTGGGGGCCCACATGAGTAATATCATTGCAGAAAAGATGAATGCGGTACAACTTACCGGCCACGGTGGGTTTGAGGTGCTGAACTACACAACAGAAGCCGAAACGCCGAAGCCAAAACAAGATCAAGTGCTGATTCGTGTTAAAGCCGCAGGGGTTAACAACACCGATATTAATACTCGTATAGGTTGGTACTCAAAGGGCGATAAAGCGAGCGAAGATGCAAGTTGGGGTGGAAATGCTCTCGAATTTCCAAGAATTCAAGGCGCCGATGTTTGTGGTGAGATAGTGGCGGTGGGCAACAACATTGATGCCGAGCGGATTGGCGAGCGTGTACTGGTAGAGCCATGTTTGTCTCAAGTTGAAGGTTCGAGACCGCAAGTACCTTGGTATATCGGTTCTGAGTGCGATGGTGGCTTTGCCCAGTATGTAGTCGTGGATTCTGTTCACGCTTATTCGATTAACTCATCGATGACTGATATTGAACTGGCCTCGTTTCCATGTTCGTACTCAACGGCTGAGAACATGCTGACTCGCTCTAAACTTGCTCAGGGCGAGCGAGTATTAATTTCCGGAGCATCTGGCGGTGTCGGCTCTGCCGCGATTCAGCTTGCCAAAGCTCGTGGCGCTTATGTCATTGCAATCACTAGCCCGAGCAAACAACAGCAAGTTTTGGAGCTTGGTGCCGATCAAGTGGTGAACCGGTCTGATTTCCTACCCGATGTACTGGGAGAAAATAGCGTCGATGTGGTGATTGATCTGGTCGCAGGTTCCGCTTGGCCGCAATTTTTACAAGTATTGCGGCCTAAAGGTCGTTATGCCGTCTCTGGTGCCATTGGAGGTGCTATGGTCGAGCTGGATGTGCGGACACTCTACCTTAAAGACTTGAGCTTCTTTGGCTGTACGGTTTTGGAACCTGAAGTTTTTCGCAATCTCGTCAGCCATATAGAACAAGGGGCGATTAAACCGCTTGTCGCACAAACATTTCCTTTAGAGCAGATCCAATTGGCGCAGGAGTTTTTCCTTGAGAAGGGACACGTGGGCAAAGTGGTATTGACGGTTAGCTAGCCCTGCAGTTCAACAGATATTCTAGCGGTTTTCTGAGAGCTTCAAGATGGCGAAATGTTCACAGAGATTGAACGTGGCAAATGCTTGAAGTTCTTCGTCTAATGCGGTTAAAAATGCCGCTTTATCCTTTATTGAAGGCTCGGTGAACAGGTGGAGTACGTTGAGCACAGACTTCTTCTTATCAACCTTGCAGTCTGCGCGTGCGACTAATTTTCCATCCCATAAAATCGGTAAACAGAAGTAACCAAACTGCCTTTTAGCCTGTGGTACGTAGCATTCAATCAGATAGTCAAAGTTGAATACGGCGTTGGCACGTTTTCTTTGAATAAGCAGATTATCAAACGGAGAGAGTATCTTTGCCCGTCTGCGATTGATGCGTTTGTCGAGCAACTGAAGTGCTTCGCTTTCTACCACATACTCGCCTTCAGCTATTTTTATCTGCTCAACTTCTCCACTCTCGATTAAATCATGTAGCGCTTGCTTCACATCCTGTTTGACGTCTTTAAGCAGGTAGGTCATCTCTGCGAGAGTGCCAAAGCTGTGCGCTTTGAGGTAACTCATGACAAGAAATCGCGCGTGTTCTTGAGGCGTTGGCATGGAAGTATCGACGCTAGTGGGTAACACGCGTGAAGTTAAGTCATAGACTTTGTGAAACCCTCTTCGTTCAGCAATCATTAGATCGCCCTGCATATATAAGTTTTCTAAGGCTTGTTTGGTCGGCTTGGTATGCCACCCATCCGTTTTATGGGCTTTTGACTCAAAGTCTTTTGCCATCAGTGGGCCTTCGGACTCGATGCGCTTAAGAACATCGCCCATCAATTGACGGTCATTACAGTACCAGTGTTTTTGCTGACCGGATTTGATCGCCGCCTTTCGCGGTAAACTGTAGCGAAAGTTGCTCATAGGTAGATAAGCGGCGGCGTGAGACCAGTATTCAAAGACTTTACGGTCAGCGACAAGCTGATCAAGGTGCTTAGGTTGATAGCTTGGGTTACGACTCCAAAGTGTATGGTGATGGGCTCTTTGAACAACGGAAATCGTATCTATCTGCACATACCCGAGTTGCTCGAAAGCGTTGAGTGTTTTGCTGTAAGCGCTGCCTTTTGACTTTCCTACGGGAAGCCCTTGGGCGATGAGGGCAAGTTTTTGTGCTTGAGATAGAGACAGTGACTTCATGTTGTGATGCTTTTTCCTTGTTGCTCCATGGATTGCACCGCATTAAAGCCGCGCAAGATATTCCCTAGGGTAATCACAGCAAAAATTACGATAACAATCGATAAATGCCATGCCTGACTTAAACCAAGTTGAACCAGCGCCATACTGACAATCGAAGAAACGATCATTTGTCCACCCCCAGACATTGCCGCTGCCGCTCCTGCCTGTTTTTTGTATGGTTGCATGACCATAGCTTGGGCACAAGGGAGTGCAATCCCGTTTCCGAGAATCATCAGCAATTGACCGATCATCAGATAAAGAGGTTCAAGCGGACAAAAGAAAAACCACAGTGCAGAGCTTAAATGCAGCATCGGAGTAAATAGCAGTAATTTTTTACTGCCAATCATAGGTCTGACACGATTGCAGATACTGGTACCGGTAATCATCCCCAGTGCGGGAATGATCGCCCATAGTGCGTATTCGTCTGATGTCATACCGATCTGGTCTTGCATGATAAAAGGCATGATGGAGACGGTGGTAATCATCAAACTAAAGTTAAGCCAACCTATGCTGGCAAAGCTCATGAAATAGCGCGATGTCAGCAACTGTTTATATTGCTGAACCATCTGTTTTGGCGAAGGGATTTTGTTGGTCGCTGAGAGCGTTTCATCAAATTTAAATGCGAGTAGTCCCCAGGCTAAAGAGACATAACCAAGTAAAGAAACAAACACCATAGTCCAACCAAAATGGTAGTTAATAAAACCACCGATAACAGGAGCAACCAATGGAGTAATGGAAGCGGCCATTGCGATGTAGGATAGGGCGACAGGTAACTGGGCACCACTGTATCTGTCTCTGGTTGATGCTCTAGCGAGTACTGCGCAGCAGCCCGTACCTAACCCTTGCAGAAAGCGCCCTAATACCATGCCATTAAAGGAGTCTTTCAACACAATGATCACCATCAGACCGGAAAGGGCGATCAGTAACCCGGTAAGCAGGACTTTTTTACGCCCCAGAGCATCGGAAATTGGACCATAGATAAACTGTGAGGGGCCAAAGCCTAGTAAGTACACACTGACTAAAAGCTGTGCTTGATCGAGCGAGATAGAAAAGTCTTTCGCGATCCATGGCAGCGATGGGAAAACCAACCCCATGCTGAGTTGACCAATACTGATGATTAAACACGCCAGTAAGATGGTTCGAAATTGAATGGGTTGACTCATTACACCTCACCAGATGGGTCGCTATGATGACCGCGACGACGTAAACAACCTTCTTGGTCGAGTTTGTTGAGTTTGGCTTTGACCCGTTTGACGGTCGATAGGCTAACATCGCAGGCAGTGGCGACACTTTGCATCGTCTCACCTTCAAGAAGCAAAGACTTGATCTGCTGATGCTTTTGTTTGTCGGCAGGTCGACCACGAAACTTCTCTTTCCAACGCTTGGGATCTCCCTTTAACTCTTCTCGACCTAACTCAGCAGCAAATAGCCGATGTTGGATTTGAACTTTCGCGTAACCGGACAGCAAGCTGAGTATTGATTGAGTGTGAGTACACCCGCTTTGCAGAGTTAATGGTTCGCACAGGGTTTTGATGGTTAGCCCCTTTTCAAGCAGTGCTTCTAGCGTGTTTTTAGCTTGAGAAAAATCGCGGCCAAACACCGTTAACCACCAGATGTATAGGGTGTCGCCGGGCTTGATCTTCTCCAGTAACAGCTTGAAACCAGGGCGTTCCAGTGGCGGTACATTCCCCCGGACTTTGTCTTCAATGTGTTCACTCTCTGCAGCAGCACTTTGCAGTAACTCTAGGTGTTCAGAGTAGGCTCGGTTCTTAGGAGAAAAACGCGTGTAGATGTAAGTGGCCATAATAATTGCATTGGTTCATTTAATGTAATGGCTCATAATATAGTTTGGTTCATATTTGCAGTCAACACCAAATGAACCCATTGCTTCCAATCAGCAAAATTTGCCCCTAAGTGAAATTTTTCTACGGACTATCCTATCTTTATCAATGTAGCGTATGAAATGGGTGCGAATCATAAACTTACTAACCCAATCACAGCTACGAGATAAAACACTCAGTTAACACGCCAGTAGCGTGTTGTTTTTAGGTAAGGGCAGTTCGGGGCGAGTTATGACAGAGTTAGCGGCGACAATAGAAGCTTGGCTGTTTCAAGACAATGTCTCTGTGACGATGCTATTTATTGGCATCGTTTTACTCTCTTATCTATTAGAAGACCTAGCGATAGTGACCGCAGCGACCTTAGCGGTTGAGCAGTTGATGCCGACCTCTGTTGCCCTGATGGCGATATTTGTCGGCATCAGCACTGGTGACCTTGGCCTTTACTTGATGGGCAAGGCGGCGCAAAAAGTGCGCTTTCTTCGTTATCGTTTGTTCCGTTATCAGCGAGCGAGGAGTATGCAGCGTAAGCTTCATCAGCAAGCGTTTATGACCTTGTTTATCGTGCGTTTTATTCCTGGTCTCAGAACGATTGGTTTCACATTGAGTGGTTTTCTAGATGTGCCAAAAATCAAATTCTTTATTGCAGTCTTGACGGCGACGGGTCTGTGGACAGCGCTGGTTTTTGGCTCCTTCTTCCAACTTGGCAACGCGCAATGGCTTCAAGATAGTCAAGTGAGCTGGCTACTTATTCCACTGGGTTTGTGCTTAATGTTGCTGCTAAACAAACTGATTACTAAAACACTTTTAAGGGATGCGTATGACACAGCTCGCTAACGTTGAAATGATTCCACAGGGAATGGTCAATGCGGGTATGCCCGTACTCCAAGAGCCTAAACGAGTAATTTCTCCGTTTGAATTTCTACCTGCTTGGTTTTTCTACACACCTGTTGTACTGCAAAGTGCGGCGTTGAGTGTCGTCCATCGAGATTGGGCACTGCCATTGATAGCCAATCCAGCCATAAAATTGAGTGGTATGGTCGGGGAGTCAAAGCACGACATTTTCACTTCTGCGGGTAAACAAACCAAAGAATGGATTCTGCCATTTATCACTTTGACTAAAACTGATCAAAGTACTCAAGACTTACTCAGTGATGCTAAAAGCCAGCTTGATAAAGCAGAGCTAGTGTATCCGTTAGTGGCAAAGCCTGATCTGGGTTGCCGTGGGGTTGGGGTGAAACTCATTCAGTCCGATCAGCAGCTACAAAATTATATTGAAACCTTTCCTGTCTCTGGTCGTTTCTTATTGCAAGAGAAGTCGCAATACAGTGCCGAAGCTGGCGTGTTCTATGTCCGGCAGCCTGGAGAGTCGCGCGGGAAAATCATCTCTATTACTTTGAAGTATTCCCCAAGGGTGATTGGAGATGGTCATTCTACCCTGAAAGAGCTAATCGAAAAGTGTCCAAGAGCAGGCAAACTTCAGCATCTTTATCTGCCTCGCCATAGTGAACACCTCGATCTGGTGGTTGCAGATAAGGACGAGTTTCAATTGGCATTTGCAGGTAGCCATTCTCGCGGTGCTATTTTCCGCGACGGTAACCATTTCATCACACAAGCGCTGGAAGAAAAGTTAGATCAGATTCTCGGCGACTTTGAAGGCTTCCACTATGGTCGTCTCGATATCAAGTTCCAAGACATCCAAACCCTAATGAATGGTGAGTGTTTCGATATCTTGGAAATCAATGGGGCGAGTAGCGAAGCCGCGCATATTTGGGATAGCGATACACCGCTAAGCGATATCTTTACTACGCTTTTAAAACAGTACCGTTTGCTTTACCAGATTGGTTCTAAGCATAAAAAGCAAGGACACAAAACCCCGACATTGGGTGCATTACTGCAAGCTTGGCGGGAAGAGAAGCTCTTAACTCAGCTTTATCCAATGACCGATTAACCGCCGCGCTTAGGAAGAAAAACATGAAAAATGTAATGACACGCTTAGCGACAAATGCTCAGACGCGCCCTTCCCAAGCTGTGGTGGGATGCATTGAAACACTCAATCAAGGTTACGAGTTTTTAGAAACGCTCAGTCAGGAAGATTATGTCTTTATTGCTCAACCGCATGTGAGTAGTTCGATAGGAGAGCACTTTCGTCACTGGCTTGATTTGTTTCACGCCATCAAGCTTGATCCGCTCAAAATCGACTACAACGTTCGCCGTCGCGGACACGCGGTAGAAAGAAGCTTAGACGTCGCCAAACAGGAAATCAGAGAGCTGGTCGAGTGGCTGTTTGAATTACCGTCCAATGAACTTCACCAAGTCGTCAGCGTTGAAACGGAAGTCATGTTGTCGCAAACCCATGTCGAGGAAGTCTCTTCAACATTCGTTCGTGAGCTGACGTTTGCTGCGCTACATGCTACCCATCATTTTGCGATGGCTAAAGTCGTTGCCTCTTTGCGTGGTGTCGACTCTGACAGCCATTTTGGCGTCGCTCCCACAACGGCAACTTACCAGAGGGCTCAATAGGTATGTGTACATTATCTTGGGTTTATCATGGCAATAATCATTACGAAGTTTACTTTAATCGAGATGAGCAACGTTCTCGCCTGCCTGCACTTGAGCCGCAAAGTGTTCTGATTGATGGTGTTCATTGTCTGATGCCGATTGATCCTGTCGGTGGTGGTAGTTGGATTTCAACCAATGAACATGGCGTCACTGTCTGTCTGCTCAACTTTTATCAAGGCATTACGCCAAATGGAGAGTTAACCAGCCGAGGTCTTATCATAAAACGACTGGCGAGCAGTTGTTCGAGCCAGACTGTCGATAGCCGCCTGCTCGATATGGATTTAAGCTCGTTTGCCCCTTTTACCGTCGTCTCTTTTGACACCAGACGCACCGCCAATGAAACCGTACTTTGGACTTGGGATGGCGAGCAACTTAGGCGTTCTCATGCTTTTGCCCCGATAGTGTCTGCTGCGATGCACTTTGAAGAGGCGCGTCAGTATCGCCTAGAACTGTTCAATGAGTTGATCACAACCATGCCTGATCATGAAGTGGGTCGCCTGTTCCATCAAACCTATGACGCAAACTATCCGCATCTTTCACCATTAATGGAAAGAAATGATGCGCGCACTGTAAGTTTTACCTCGGTTGTCGTGTCTTCTTCTAAACAAGAAATGAATTACCAATCTATCGACAATCATCGCAATGTTGATTTTCGCACTAGCCTAAGTTGTCTTAAAAACGACATTGTCGAACAAGGAGTTTTCAAATGAAAAAGTTATTCGCCCTGCTGATCATGTTATTCAGTTTTCCTACCTTTGCTGCGGATGAGATTTATACCGGAATTTTTAGCAACAAAGCCGTTAGTGGTTATGACACCGTGGCCTACTTCACTCAGGGTAAGCCAGTGAAAGGAGATAGCAAATGGCAAACCGAATATAAAGGCGCTGACTGGTATTTCTCTTCACAAGAAAATCTCGACAAATTCAAAGCAGACCCAGATGCATACGCACCGCAATACGGTGGTTACTGTGCATGGGCGATTTCAGCCAAGAATGACTTTGCTTCATCCGATCCGAAACAGTGGGCAATCGTTGATGGCAAGCTTTACCTTAACTATGACGCAGACGTTAAAAGCTGGTGGGACGATGACCGCACGGGTCACATCTCTACGGCTGATAAAAACTGGCCGACATTAATCCAATAACAATAATAAGGACCGACCCCATGAAATTTGCGCCACTAAAGCATATCCCCTCTGCCTTTATCGCCTTTGTATTTATTCAATCGCTATTCTTTAAGTTTTCTGGCTCTTACGAAACCGAGCATATTTTCGGCACTTTAGGTGAGTGGTCAGGAATTGAATGGTTTGGAGTTTATGGCGGTTACATGATTGGCTTTGCTGAGCTCATTGCTTCTATCTTGCTGTTCACTCGATTACATGGTGTTGGAGCTGCCATGAGCGCGGGCATTATGACCGGTGCGATCTTCTTCCATCTGTTTACTCCGTTAGGTGTGGTTATGCCAGAGTTTAATGCGATGGGCGAAGTGGTGGGCAGTGACGGAGGTCTACTGTTTGGTATGGCGTGTATCGTCTGGAGTTGCGGTGTCTTCTTGTTTATTCGCGACGTTAAAACACAAGGTACATTCACTCACAGCCTGTTAGCGAAAGGAGCTTAGTATGATTGATAGTCCTTTTCGATTACCGCGTAAAACACCATTTGGTATTGGAGAATCCGTCTTAGAGTGGGCGACAGGGCTTGCTACGCTCGACTCGTTGTACAAACAAGATGCTCTACCTGAAGACAGTTTTGAGTTTATGCATGAAGCCTTGGCTCGAATTGGTACCCAGTATCAGGTTGATCATGGCAGCCTTGAGAACATCCCAGTGGAAGGCTCGGTTTTAATCGTTGCCAATCACCCATTTGGTGGTATAGAAGGGATTATTCTCGCTTCTTTGATTTCTAAAGTACGCAAAGATGTCAAAGTACTGGCGAATGAGCTGCTCAAGCGCATACCAGAGCTTGATGAGTTGTTTATTGGAGTTGATGTGTTTGGTGGTGAAAAAGCCAAACGAACCAATCGACAAGCGATCAAAGAGGCCAATCATCACTTAAAAGAAGGTGGAGTTCTGATTATTTTTCCTGCTGGTGAAGTCTCCTCGTGGCAAGCCAGTGAGAACAAGATCACCGACAAAGCGTGGAGTAAGTCAGTTGCTAAGTTTGTTAAGCATGCCGAGGCGACCACCGTTCCGCTATTCATCAATGGAATGAACAGCAAACTGTTTTATCAGGCGGGGCGAATTCATCCATTACTCAGGACGGCGATGTTAGGTCGAGAGCTACTCAATAAATCGGGAGAAACCATCTCGGTCTCAGTGGGTAATCCTATTCCTTACAGTGAGATTAAAGACTTCGATAACGAAGAGGATATTACTCAGTACTTTCGATTAAACACCTATCTGATGGGGAGTATGGGCAACGAGCAAGCGCCGACCCTACAAGATGAGAATGCTGAGCCTATCATTGCTCCTGTATCTGTCGAGACATTGGAAAGCGAATTGCTCGCACTAGAGTCTTATAAGCTGCTAGAGCAGGGGGATTTCGAGGTTTACTGCGCGCCAACGCCAAGCATGCCAAGCATGATGCGCGAGATTGGCCGAGTTCGGGAAGAGAGCTTTCGGGAAGTCGGGGAAGGCAGTGGACGTAGCTGTGATATTGACCAGTTTGACCAGCATTATTATCAGCTCTTTGTATGGAATAAGGCCAACCGTGATCTAGTCGGCGCTTACCGTTTGGGTTTGGTTGATGAGTTGCTTACCAAAGGTGGTATTGAAGCGCTCTACTCGACGAGCTTGTTTAAATACGATGAGGCTTTCGTTGAGAGTTTAGGTCAGTCTATCGAGTTAGGACGCTCTGTGGTCGCAAAGCAGTATCAAAGGAACATGCACTCTCTACTTCTACTGTGGAAAGGCATTGCTGGCTTTGTTCAACGTAACCCTAAGTACACCCATTTGTTCGGCCCTGTCAGTATAAGTAATGACTATAGTCCAGTTGCACGTCAGTTAATTGCCTCAGTCATGTCCGTTCACTATTACGATGATGAAAAAGCTAAGCTGGTGGCACCGACAACGCCGCTAGAAAAAAGTGGTCAGGAATTCTGGCGACCGGATATGCTCAGCTCATTGTCCAAGTTACCTCTGTTGTCTAAAGTGTTAAGTCGTTTAGAGCAGGGTATGGGGTTACCTGTTTTGCTACGGCAGTACTTGGGGATGAATGGCAAACTGGTTTGCTTTAATGTCGACCCTGCATTCAATTTTGCCCTAGATGGTTTGATTGTGGTTGATTTGACCACAGTTCCTGCGCGAACCTTAGGTAAATACATGGGCAAAGAGCAGGCTCAGGCTTATTTGGATTCTCATTTACCTTCATAAACCACTTGATTACGCCCTTGCTTCTTAGCGCGATAGAGATGTTTATCCGCATTCGCAAGGGCTTTTGAAAAGCTTCCACCTTGCCAAACGCTGACACCGATACTTATTGTCAGCGCTTGATGGGATGAGGGGTCAGGAAGAGAGTCCCCCAAGAAGACTTCAATTGATTTTCGAATCCTCTCTGCAATTTGTATCCCTTTCTCTAGTTTTGTCTCTGGAAGAATCACCGTAAACTCTTCCCCTCCCATTCGACCAAAAATATCACTATGACGAATATCTTGTTTGATTAGCGCAGTCACATTGCGCAGGACATTATCGCCGACGGCATGACCAAACTGGTCATTGACCATTTTAAAGTGATCTAAATCGAGCATAAAAACGATGGTTGTATGGTGATTCAGTGCCTCAATATCTCTGACTGCATCCATCAGAGCCCTTCGGTTAAAGATCCCTGTCAGCGGGTCATATTGAGCAAGTTTGGTTAACTGCTGCTCTTTATGGCGGATGGTCTGGGTCATTTTCTCAAAGGCGTTGAGCAGTTCACCGATTTCGTCTTTTCGCGTGGTTCGCTCTATTTTAGGGTTACCTCCTTTCGCAAGAAGGCGTATCTGCTTGCGTAAGGTAATGATTGGTTTAGCCACATAGCGGGAAACAAACAGAAATAGCAGTATGAAGAGCGTAATTGAAACCGCGATATAGATATCGACTTCTTTTCTGATGGTTTGGCTGATTCGGTTAATTTCGTCTTGGTCGACAAAAAGCACCACACTAATGCCCGTCTTACGTGATTGACTCGTGTCTAATAAAAGCGATGAAGCGATATTGGGATTGATTTCAACCGCTTGATTGGTGAGAACACCACCAAGATCTTCTCGCATTACAGGTGCATTGCTTTGATTGAGTTTGTAGTGTGTGAGTTTGCTCTGTTCTAGGTAGCGATAACCTGTAATGAGGTGTTCATCTTTGTGACGAACAAGCGCCACGTCTACAGCATGTAGCCCCTGTTTTAGAAAACTCTGTTTTACGGCAAACAGCTGATCTTCCAATATGGTTCGATCGAGTACAACGGTATAAAAGCCGACGAGGTTGTGTTGGCAATCCAAAAGAGGACGAGAGAAAAAGTAAGTCGAGGTATCATAGATTAAGCCGAGTTTGGCAACGGTCTCATCATCAACAATAGTCACCACAGCTTTGGGTAAATGCTTAATCTGGCGCAGCTTGATGAGCTCTTGGGTTAAGTTGCGGCTTGCTATAGAGTTTTCTTCACCTCGGATTTTAAGCTCTGAAAGTGCAGTGACCAGCTGTCTTAGCTGCTTTTCTCGTTTCGGCGCATCCAATTTCCAATCTGAAGCAGAGCGCATCAGTAGTGATAGATGATAGCTATCGAGTAGTTGCTCGCCATTTAAGTTCTTGCGCAGCACATAGCGGTTACTAGGGTTGGCGGAAAGTGTGAACTGATTGGAATGGCCGTTGATATCTGAAACAAAAAGGGCAGAGAAACCCGCAGAATAACTCAGCGCACTGGCGACCGAAATCGGAGAAACCGACTCTTCAATCTGGTGGCATTGCTGGAGTTGAGCGCTTATGTCGTCGAACTCGCCAAGTCGTCTTTCGGCGAAATAGCCAATATCGACGGCTACTTGGGCTGTTGCCAGTCGACTGGTTTGGTTTATGTGCTCTAGCATTAAGTTTTTGCGAGCAACAAAGTAGCCGTGACCAAACAAGAATATGCAGGCTATCAATGGGATAAACAGTAAAAAGATCTTATATCTCAGTCGGCTCATTGCACTCCCAGTCGTTGATCTGGTGGAACGATGACCCCAAAATGTTTGATGACTTTTAGCTCTCCTTGTTGGTATTGCCCAAGGTACATAGGTAAGTCCAAATGATTGTCGTCTCTCAGGACGATTTTCTCTGCACCTGAATAGCGAGTCAGACCATGTAAGTTATTCATTACCTGCTGGTGAGTGGCAAGGTCGGATTTTTCTATTGCCGCCTTGAGTAGGTAGATTAAGTCGTAGTGGGCTTTGGATGAGTATGTGACTATCTCATCTTCACCATGAAAGTGCCGATACTGCTTAGTGAATTTTTTGGTGAAATCAGTTTGCAGGTCACTGAAAAAGTGTAATGGCGTATAGATGCCTTCTAATTGCTCTGTATCTACAGCGGCGAGATAGGTTTCATCGGCGGCGAAAGCGACCACTTCTATTGAGCGACTAAAAGGGTAGCGGCGAAACTGCTGAATAAACTCGAAACCATCCGTGCCAGGTAGGATAAGCATTAATACATCACTTTCAGAGGCTTCCAACCTTTCTAGAACTGGGCGGTAGTCAGTGACTCCAAACGCGGTAAATTCTACACCGGTGATCTCGCCTCCATTAGCGTCGACAGCTTGTTTGATGCGCTGAGACATCTTATGGGGCCAGATATAGTCATAACCAAAGATAAAATACTTCTGCTGTTTCTTGGCAATAAAATAGGGAATAACGGGGTCGATGTAATGCTCTGGAATTGAGCTGTAACATATCAAGTAGTCCTCGTAATGTCCGCCTTCATAATCGATACCATACAACATGGGAATTTGATATTTATTGGCAAGCTCACTCATTACGTAACGAGCAGAGCTGCTTACAGGCCCAAGCAAGGCATGTACGTTGTGCTGCTGGATTAGCTCACGAGTGTATGCGACGGTTTTTGCCGGATCGGTATGGTTATCTCGGACAATCAGCTCTATCTGGCGGTTATTGACGCCTCCGCCTGCATTGATTTGCTCTACTGCGAGCTGAGCCCCTTTCAGTGCTTTCTCTCCATAACCACTAAAAGTTCCGCTAAGGGGTAACACGACACCAACTTTAATTGGTGTGATGGGCTCGGTACAGCCAAGAAAAATAAAGAGCCCAACTATCGCGAATACTCTGATGAAATGCGGCATGTATTACTGTCCTTAGTAAACGATTGAACATGCGTACTGGCTTTATCCTTAATAATAATACAGTTATATGGATTCGGTCGTAAAAAGGCGGCTTTCACTCTAATCTTCACCGACTCTTGATGAAGTGATCAGAATTTGAAGTGACTCGAAACGGTGAACTGGCTCTTGAGAGAACCGACAAAAATATTGGAAAGCAGGCGAAAGTCTAACAATTCACCTCTTCAATCTAACCTTTAATCTCCATTCATCCTGCTAGCTTTGATGTGCAAACAAAGGGATTACTCTTTGTTTGAGCAGTCAGCTGGTGAATAAAAAAGGATGAAAAATGAAGATGAATCTAACCCTACCTCTAATGAGTTTAAGTGCATTAGCCGTATTGAGCTCGATGAATGTGAGTGCTCATGGCTGGGCGGAGTTTCCTAGCGCGCGCCAAAATACCTGTTATGAAGATGGCGGCTTTTGGACGAATGAAATACCCAATCAGGCGTGTCAGGCTGCTTATGACCAATCAGGTGCTTATCCCTTTGTGCAGCGCAGTGAAGTGGCTGCGAATGTGGCCAACTACCGTGACATGGCTCATGTTAAAGCCATAGTGCCTGACGGTGAGTTGTGTTCCGCTGGCGATTCGGCCAAGAAAGGGCTTAATGCTGTGTCTCCACACTGGCAGCGTACTAACGTTGCATTGGATGCCAACAATCAAATAGATTTTGTCTTCTACGGCCAAGCGCCGCACAACCCCTCTTATTGGGAGTTCTACTTAACCAAGCCAAGTTATGACCCTTCATTACCTTTAACGTGGGATGATCTTGAGTTAATTGATACCGCTGGCGATATTGCAGTCGATGCGCAAAAGCGATATCGAATGAAAGTCACTTTCCCGGCAGATCGCTCTGGCGACGCGATCCTATACACTCGATGGCAACGTATCGATGTGGCAGGTGAGGGCTTTTACAACTGTAGTGATATTACCTTGCGAGGCAGCGGAACCAACCCACCAACCGATCCTACCGACCCAACGGATCCGAACAACAATCTGACGGCATTGGGCTACTTTGTGCCACAAGGGTTTGGTCCTGTAGAATCTGGCGATACGATCAGGTTCCGTACATTTGATGCGACTGGGGCAGAAATTGCCGATGTATCTTTAGCTATTAGCGCCAACAATACCACGACTTGGGCGGCTGAAATTGCTGACCAGTTTAACTCTCAGCAAACAGGTGATTGGTACGTGGGGATTTGGCATGCAGAAATGAACCACTATATGTTTGATACCAACAATATCTACGCCAACCAAGTCTTAGCGCCCAACAATACTTTCAGTTATGCCCTTTCGCTCATCAAAGCAGATACCCCCCCTGTTGAACCAACAAACCTTTGGGATAGAGATAAGGTCTACGATACCGGTGATGTTGTGACTCATAATGGTAGAGAGTGGACTGCGCAATGGTGGACAAAAGCTGAAGAGCCAGGAACCACTGGAGAGTGGGGCGTATGGCGATAATTTACATTGTAAATCTATGCTAGGTGATAAAAAAGTGGCGACTAATCAGTCGCCACTTTGTTGTTCAGCCCATAGAGAAAAGGCAGTTAGTCGAGCTTAACCAGTAATTCACTACGCTGCTGTCGATTTTCTGCAGCTCGCTGAGGAGCTAAACCAAGGATGTCTCTGCTGCCTTTCTCTGCGAGTCGATTCAGTTTTACAGTCTCTATCTGCCAGCTATCTCCTGCCTTAATAAGGGAAAACTCATACTGACCTGACACTTGCCAAAAGCCTTCGTCACCTAGCCAGTGGCTCGCAGTGATGTCCGCTAGGGCATCCGCTTTGTCACCTGAAATGGTTACTTTCTCAATGTCTAAATCGTGGAAAGTGGTATCAAAACCCGGCAGGAAGCCAGCCCATTGTTTCATCAAATCTCGACGGTTGGTTGAAGAGACTTCTCCACCAAATAGAGAGGTGTAATCGAGAGTAACTACAGGGGCAAACAAGCGACCAAGATATTCGTAAGCACCTTGGTCAGCCATCGCTGAAAAGCTATTTAAAGCGCTCTTAATTTGGGCTTCGTCGCGGGTTATCGTATTGGCTTGTGCTGTCATGGCAAATATCCCCAAAAGTAAGATGATTAAACGTTGCATCGCTATTCTCCTTTATAGATTGGCTGCAAAGTGCTTAGTGATTGCCTCTACAGCGTTGCTCACTGCTTGTGGTTGATCGTAGAAATCAAATTGAGAGACACCCTCAAACCAAGTCGCAGTGACATTGTCTCCTGCAAGCTCTAAGTATTGATGAGCACCTGCTGGCAGAGCCATATCTTCCGAAGCGACCATAAGAACGGGTTTATTTTGGATCAGTGCGCTTAGGTGTGCGTTGTAATTTAGCCAACCGTCCCACGATGCCACATTGAACTGGTTGTCATACTCGGCAATTAGGCCACGGTCGGTTTCAGTGTAATAAGGTGCTTGATACATTAAGGCGCTTTCATTGGTTAAGCTGGCAGCCTCAATGTAGACAGGCTCTGCACTTTGAGATGCTTGTTGTGAAGCGAGCAGAAGATTGTTCACGCTCTCTTCGCCACCATAGATTGCTGTTGCCATTGATTTGTCATGCAGCCAAGGAGCAACAAGAGCAACCGCTTTAACGTTGGCATTGGCAGCGGTCGCGTCTAGCATATAGCCTGCAGAAGCACAGATCCCTAAACCGGCAATACGGCTACCATCTACTTGCTCAAGCGATTTTACTGC
The DNA here is from genome assembly GCF_028551255.1 of Vibrio tubiashii. NCBI lineage: Bacteria > Pseudomonadati > Pseudomonadota > Gammaproteobacteria > Vibrionales > Vibrionaceae > Vibrio > Vibrio tubiashii. The sequence goes on from NZ_CP117030.1 coordinate 38,795, forward strand.
ATCGATAACCGCACTGATGTCTTGTGCTTTTCGTTGTGGGTTTTCTAGGAAGCGAATGTCATCGTCTGATTGTCCCCATCCGCGAAAGTCAAACGTGAGAGCGGCATAGCCCTGCTCAGCTAAAGCTTTTGCGTATACCGCAGGCATTTGCTCTTTTACTGTTGTCCAAGCACCGGTCACAATGACAACAGGTGGTTTCTCAATGCCTTCAGGTAAGTATAGATTTGCTGCTAGTGAACCAACTCTTGTGTCTAGTTGAATGGTTTGCATGATGCGCTCCTCAGTATTGGCGTTTGCTTTGGTTATCTGCAATGGCGGATTGTCTAACTGAGTTCAATAGTAGTGAGATTGGCTTAGCTAAGATTGAAGATTACTGCTTGGCTTTTTGTACTTTATTGCACAAACTCATCTAGAAAAGGTGGGTTGACGGCAAAGTGAAGTATCGGCTAGGTTACTTAGGTAAATGTAGCTAAGTAAGAGATGTAAGGGATTAGAGATGGAATCTCAGCTTAAGTTCTTTGATTTTGAATCAAATCAGCTTTCAAATTGTGGAAACGTACTGGATATTGAGTTTTCCAATCACGAGTTAGATTGGCAAGGTGTGGTGCTCGAAAAAGGCAGTTCTCCCCACTTTTATCCGACCAATGTTTACACGCCTTACTTCTATTTTGCCTTAGCACTGGATCAAGATCTTAACTGGAACGTAGAAAAGGACGGCAACGTTGCGTCACTTAAAACAAGCCCAGGAAATATCTGGATTAACCCACCTAAAACCCCATTTACTCATGATATCTCTGAGCCTTGTTACTTCGTTATTTTAGCGATTGAAGAGCAAGAGTTTCTTTCCCAGTGTCCACTCAATATTGAAGGGATGGATCTGCAGTTTCTGAATAACTATAACGTGTTGGATGAAACGATTAAGGGCATCATGGAGCTGTTTATGCTTGAAACTAAGGCGAAAGGGCGCAATGGGCCTGCTTACTTCAAAAACCTTATTGCCTTACTTGCTACGCATTACATACAGAACTATTCCAACTACTTTGACTTAAAGCACAGCCAGCAATCCTCATCAAGGTTCGAGCAGGCTCAGGTGGACAAAATTGATCAATACATTGCAGAAAATATTGGTTCGAATATCTCTGTTGATGATCTGTCAGACTTACTTAATTGCAGTAAGTTTTATTTTCTGCGCGAGTTTAAGAAACTGGTCGGGGTTACGCCATACCAGTACTTAATGAGTAAACGACTAGAGCAGGCGAAAGCTTTATTGACCGCTGATAAAGTGAATATCGCATTGATAGCCCATGAATTAGGCTTCAACGATCAGTCGCACTTTACACGAGCTTTTAAGGGCCACTTTGGAGTAACTCCAGGGCAGTTCGCTAAGCAGAATCAACCGGAATAGCACGACCTGTTAACCGATGAGGCTATTTTGATTGTGACGCAGACTGTGTGGCACAGCTTAGAGTATTGCTATCGATAACATATTGTTTACACTGATTTCGATGTGAACGTATAAGGGTATCGAATGAGTCGTATTAGGCAGAAAAATCAGCAGCTAATTATTGAAGTAGCCAGTGAACAGTTTGCTACCCATGGTTATGCGGCGACAAAAATTGTCGATATCGCTAAAGCGGCTGATATTCCTAAGGCGAACGTTTTTTACTACTTCAGCTCCAAAGATAAGCTCTATTACGCGGTACTAAAGACAGTAACTCAGCCATTGCTTGAAGCATCACGACCGATTGAAGAACTGACAGACCCAGTTCAGGCTCTAACCGAGTATATCGAAGCGAAACTTCGTATTTCACGCGACCATCCTTATGCATCAAAGGTATTCGCCAATGAAGTGATGTCAGGGGCCAAAGCACTACCAGAAGATATTGGTCAAGAGTTGTTTAAGCAGTCACAAATGATCATCGATAAGTTTTCAACCTGGTCACAGCAGGGGCTTATGGATGACGTTCCAGCACACCACTTGATGTTTACCATCTGGGCCGCCACTCAAACCTATGCCGACTTTGGCTGGCAAATCTGCAATGTCATGAAAAGAGAGCAGCTAGATAACGACGATTATCATCAAGCCGCTCAGTTCATCACTCAGCTTATTATCAACGGCTGCGGCGTTAAAACTAACAGTTGAACGGTTAAGCGAAACGTCCCCACACTGTTAAAGGCGTTAAAATCTCAAAGCCAAGTGGCTCAAGTCGCTGTACTTCTTGTTCATCTGCATAGCCGACAATATCTTGATTAGGGTAAAGCATTTGCACATGCTCAATAAGAGCGGAGAATAACGCCGGCTCACCCCATAAGTTGTAGATGCCGAGCGTGTGTGTATCGTTGAAACTCGTAATACCCGCCACTTGCCCATTTGATTCAGCAGTGAAGAACCGGACGGCCTCAGAATCTAGCACGCTGCTAGGGTAAATAGGCGTATAGTTTTCTTCCCCACGCCAGCGAGTTTCCCATTCAGCCAACCCTTCAGCGCTTGTCGCTTCTGAGATTTGGACACTATCGCTTTGTCGAAGCGGCGGCAGAGCTTTCTTAATATACCAATTTGCATCAAATAATTTGGTGAATCCTAGTGGGTCGAGGCTTAACGCGGCAAAGCAATCTTTTACAAAGTAGCTGCCTTGTACGGGAATGACTTCTTCCAATAGCGCTTGTCTAGCGGACTCATTGAGTGTGACTAGGTTGGGGAAAAAGGTCGGCATTGGGTCTTTCGAACACCAGTAATTCACTTCAAGTTTTGTTTCCACTTGGTGTATTTCTGCTACACGCTGGCACCAGTTTTGATTATTGGTTATGGCGCTAAGAGTGGCTTGTTCCATTCTGTTTTTCACGATATTCCCTGTATTTGCTGATAACCCTAGTGGTTAGCGGTACTTGTTTTGGTGTTTAGATTTGGCTGACTTTTCATTACCACGCTTATAGTTACCCGTTTCTCTCGCCATCAACTGTTGCTGCTGTTGATGGTTCATTTCGGCAGCCCGCGCTGTAAAGTGATTTGCGCTTTTTCCTCGGAGTGTCGTTACCAAGGTTCCATCACGGTAGATCTGCACGTAATTCTCTGTTGAGTGGTAGGTAAAGCCTAGATGTGTTTCCATACTGATTAATCCCTAATTTCTATAAAACCCAATCAATCCTTATTGTCTAATGTATTGATTACAAAGAGTTTTCAACACAAAGGGCGGTAAGGGTAAATGTTGAATATGTTAATAGAATGTGGCTCAAACTTTGACAGAAAAATAATACTCACAATGAGATCTTAAACTCAATTAATTACTTTCGTGAATGATATTCATAGTGTTGCATTTTATCTTTTGCTCGCTTTTTAAGCATACAAAAATATAGGATGTAACATAATGAAAAACGGATATAAACTTTCCGCCCTTGCTGTTGCTATTTTGGCTTCAGCGTCGGTTTCAGCAAACGTCAGTGCTGACCCAACTCCAGTCAATTCTCCTTTCATCACAGATGTTAAAGGCAATATCGTTGAAGATTATTCGGCGAAGCCCGCTGAACCTGCGTTTTTCTCAATGCGTATGTTCAGTACACCTGCTGAAGATCGCGGTGATTGGTTCAATATGTCAGCCAATTACTCAAGTATTCAAGGTGTAGGCTCAGACATTGTTTATGATTTCATGCTACCACCACTTAAGCCTCAGCCTATTATTGTTGCGGTGCTAGATTCAGGTGTCGACATTGACCACGAAGATCTAAAAAACAAGCTTTGGACCAACGAAGATGAGATCCCAGGTAATGGCATCGATGATGACGGTAACGGCTACATTGATGATGTGCATGGTTGGAACTTCTTGGGTAACTCGCTAGGTATTAACGTTGATCAAGATACGTTAGAAGTGACCCGCGAGTACAAAAAGTACTTGGAACTCAAAGAGGGTAACCACTGGATTCCGCCGAAGAAACGCAAATACTATCAAGGTGTTGAGGCTGACTACTTAGAGAATGTTGAGTATTACACCACGGCTCTAGAACAAGTGACAGCAGCGACTGAACAAGCCAATGGCTACAAAGCGCAAATCTTGGCCTTGGTTGAGCACAAAGACTTTACCGTTGATGGCCTACAAGTTCTGCTTTCTCACTCTAACGCTGATGTAGTTGCAGCGGCGCAAGGATTACTTGGGGTGTTTGATTCTTGGTATTCATTTGAGTATCTAGAGTCACGTACAAGCCGTTATAAGGAATCTTTGGACTACCACTACAATCTAGACTTTGATACCCGTAGAGACATCGTTATGGACGATATCACTAACCCTTGGGAAAAAGGCTACGGCAACAATGATGTAAAAGGTCCAGTGGGCGCTCATGGTACACACGTAGCGGGTATCATTGCCGCTGAGCGTAATAATGGCTTAGGGATTGAAGGTATTGCAGATCACGCACAGATCATGGCAGTGCGTATGGTGCCAAATGGTGATGAGCGTGATAAAGATATCGCGAACGCAGTCCGCTACGCAGTAGATAACGGTGCAAAGATCATCAATATGAGTTTTGGTAAGAGCTACTCGCCACGTAAACATATTGTTGACCACGCTTTCCGTTATGCAGCGCGCAAAGGGGTGCTTATTGTGCACTCTGCGGGTAACAGCAAAACGGACAACGATATCAAGCCAAGCTTCCCGAACCGTTTCGCTAAGCACAAATGGTCTCGTCCAATCTCTACTTGGATGGATGTCGGTGCATCGGCGAAATACGCAGATGATTCTATGGTCGCAAGCTTTAGTAACTTTGGTCAGGAAACGGTAGATGTGTTCGCTCCTGGCTATCGCGTTCTTTCCTCTACACCTGACAATAACTATGCTGCGTATAGTGGTACCAGTATGGCTGCGCCTGTGGTTTCGGGTGTGGCTGCCTTGGTATGGTCTCACTACCCAGAGCTATCAGCAAAAGAGCTTAAAGCGCTGTTGATGAGCAAATCACGTACGTATCCTGAGTTATTAGTGAAGAAGCCATCGTCTCCAGAAGATTTAGTACCATTTAGTACGCTCTCTATCTCTGGTGGTATTGTTGATGCCGAAGCGATTTTCGCTGAGCTAGCAAGTCGATAGTTTGATTCTCTGATGTAAAAGAGGTCGCGTGATGCGACCTCTTTTTTTGGTTTGTTGTAAAGGCTCAGCCTGCGGTTGGCCCAACGAGTCTTTGCTGCCAGTCTTCGAGTATACCTGTGTCTAAACGACGTTGAATCAAAGCTCCCCATGATTCAACTAAGGGTAAGGTAGACATCTCTTGTAGAAGTGTCGGCTCTAAGCAACCTTCAAAAACGGCGCCCATGACACGCGCTAGTGACCAATCTGGATAAGGTCTCTCACACAGAATAATTTCGTCACCTGCGCCAATGTCACCTTCTTCTAAGACACGGAAGTACCACCCGGTTCTTAGCGTATCTTGAACTCTTTTCGCCATATCATGTTGGTCGATTCGGACATTGAGCTTCCAACACGGCATTCGTCCTTGCGACACTTCGAGCAGAGTTGAGCCAATACGAATTTTATCTTTAAGGCAGATGTTGGCTTCTGTCACTCCGGATGAACTTAGGTTTTCGCCAAAAGCGCCCACGGATTGCAAAATGGCTTTATCACCGAGATCTTTTTGCCAAAGTGGGTAGTGCTCACTTGGGTAAATGTGAAGGGCTTTTTGAATGCCACCATGAAAGCGCGGATCGCCTTGTTCATCGTTGGTAAAGCCAACTTCATTGGCGTGTTGTCGCTCTGTGCGAACCTGTTTGTTGATGGCACTTTGTGCGCCATGCGCGAAGGGCTTTGTTGTTCCTGTCAGAACCGCGTTTACAACACCGAGCTTTTTCATGCTTCCTCTCACACTCTCTTCAATCAATCTACTTGGCATGATAGCCTAGCCCAGTAGTGACGGAATAGGGATGTAAAGACAGTTAACCATGCTAACTCGCCAAATAGAGTCTAACTCAGGGGTGGCCACTTCCAATGAGATGATGGCTGCAAACCCTCATTTGCCTGCTTTAGTGAAAACGATAGATATGCCGAAAGGCTATATTGACCATCTGCACCAACATACTTGGCACCAGATTATTTTTCCATTAAAGGGCTTGCTACAAACTCAAACAGAGCAGTACCAGCATCTTGTGCCTCATACGTCGGTTTTGTTTGTCCCAGCGGGTGTCCAGCATGAGTCGATCGCGTTAAGTCATACTACCTTCATTGGTATCTATCTCAATCCAGCGTTTGGTGCGCCTTACGAGTCTGATGTGCGCACTATTGCTCTTACGCCATTTCTCAATGAGCTATTGCAAGAGATTCGTCGCCAGTGTGAGCGTCATGTAGAGGATGATGAGTTAGTGCGTTTGTTAGCGGTGCTTCATGACCAAGTATTGCGAGATAACGTCCAGACTTATCAGTTACTGTTGCCCAAAGATCGGCGCTTAAAGCTTATCTTCGAACAACTTACAGAAACACCTGCATCGGCAATCTCACTCAAAGAGTGGGGAGAGAAAGTAGGCGCCTCGGAGCGAACATTATCGCGCTTGTTTGCCAAGGAGTTTAATACCTCATTTCAGTTATGGCGTCAGCAGATCCGCTTAATTTATTCGCTCTCATTGCTGGATGAAACGCTTTCGATTCAAACCATCGCCGATCGCGTCGGGTATCAAAATGACTCCTCATATATCAAAGCGTTTAAGGCGTATTTTGATGTGACTCCTCAGCAGTTCCGTCATCAAACCCGTTAATCTAAAGGCAGTTGGAAGGTACTCTTGATCTCTTTAACCGACACATTTGATTGAATAGCGCTGACTCCTTTGACGCGTCTTATCGAGCTGATTCGTTCAAAGTATTCATCAAGATCTTTCGCGACCACTTGCACAATGTAATCTGCTCCGCCAGCAATACAATGACACATGAGTATCCAATCGGACTCTGCGACATAATCTTCAAATGGTTGGGTATTTTCGACCTCATGGCTGCCTAAAGTCACCAGTGTAAAACCCGAAACCTGAAAGCCGAGTTTCTTACGATTCAATCGAGCGGCATACCCCTCGATATAGCCCTCTTCCTCCATCTTTTTCCAGCGTCTCCAGCAAGGCGTTTCGCTTAGGTTCACTGTCTCTGCCAATTTGGAGTTACTCATTCTGCCATCTTTCTGTATATGTTCTAAGATGGATAAATCTGTATTATCTAGTTCAAAGTTGGTGGATTCTTTCTTTTTCATATCTTAAATGGAAATAGCCTGCCTTAAATTGCTTTAATGTTAACCCAAATAGCAATTATATTCCTGAGCGAATCGTTAGACTGGATCTCATATTGAAATTATCACTTTATGGGAGAGAGCAATGAGTGCTCAACTGATGACAGCTTTCATGTTGTTTGCAATATCGATTTCATTGACGCCAGGGGCGGGAAATATTGCTTTAGTAGGGCTGTCGAGCCGCTATGGCATTGGGGCAACGCTACCGTTTATCCTCGGTAACGCGGTCGGTGTGGTCGCGATTTTGGGCGGTGCGAGTATTGGCTTGGTGAGCTTGTTTACTCTTTACCCCGATCTTTACAATGTCTTGAAATGGTTAGGGGCGGGTTACTTGCTCTATATGGCTTGGGGCATTGCCAACATGGAGATGGATGGTAACTCCAGTATTAAGAAATCTGGTTTTATGTCCGGCATTTTGGTTCAAATACTCAACCCGAAAAGCTGGGTCGCTTCATTGACGGTGTTCTCTCAGTTCATTTCCCCAACTAGTGATTACCTATCTCAAGTGGTGATTATTATTAGCGTGATGGTGTTTACTGGTGTCATTGGTATGCTGCTATGGGCGTATTTTGGTTCGATGCTTAATCGCTTTATCCAATCTCCGCAAAAAATGGCCTGGATAAATCGAGGCTTTGGTGCCAGTTTAGTACTTGTCGTGATGTTTATGGTTAGTCAACCCAACTTGCAGTAAGCAAGAGAGCTATCGCAGCGCAAATACAGCCATCCAATAGGCTTTGGTTCACTGATGGCAGTTGAGCAATTTTGTTCAAGTTTTTTATTGATGACTTGAATATATTGGCCTAGGAATTATGTGAAAGGACTCAAGAAAAGGAGGGAGCGTGGGTAAAGATAATCACTTTAAATATACAAGCAGTTCTCAGCAGGATGAGGTTTCTATGCTGTGCGCGGTGATGAGTGATTTTACCTACGCGAAGCATGCGCACGAGGAGTACTCAATCGGCTTAACGCTTCAAGGCCGACAAGACTTTTTCTGTCGCAGCGCTTTTTATAAAAGCACTCCCGGTAGTGTGATGCTTTTCAATCCGGAAGACATACATGATGGCCACTCAGGTGTAGAGCAAAACTTAGAATACGTGATGCTCTACATTCATCCTAATGAGCTGCATCCTCTGTTTCAGGCACTAGGCCATAAAAAGAACACGACACTCAGGTTAAACCAAACTTTATTTGATGACTCACTGTTAAGGCGTCAGGTTTACGCTATGTCACAGCGTTTACAAGGAGAGTCTTACTCGAAGATTGAGCATGAAGCGAGCCTGTTTCAGTTAGCACAATCTTTAACTCGCCTGCATGGAAGCCTTGAACTTCCGATTCACAAGACGCGAGCAGACAGGCTTTTGCTTAGAGCGAAAGAGTATATTTTGGCGAACCTTGCTTATGATATCTCTATTGATGACATTGCAGAGGTCGCCAACATGTCGAAGTTCCACTTCATCCGCGCCTTTCGCGAGCACTTTTGCATAACTCCGCACCAGTACGTTTTGAATTGTCGCATCAACTATGCGCGCAGACAGTTATTGGCAGGACACAGCGCAACGATTGCCGCTGTCGCCTCTGGTTTTGCAGATGCAAGTCACCTTAACCGTAACTTTAAACGCGTATTTGGCATGACACCAAAACAGTTTCAGCTTCAGTGGAGCCGATAAGCTAAGCGGCTCACTGTGTTTTTGGAGTGCTAAATGTCAGAAATCTTCGCCTACGCGATCGGGGTGATGTATACCCCTGGCCCTGTGAACCTTTTGGGGTTACATAGTGGCTTGAACAGAAACACACGTTCTCACCTTGGATTCTTTATTGGCGTCGGAATGGCGATGTTCATTTTGTTCGTCATGCTGGGATTTATTGGTTTAAAGGTGATTAATCCGCAGGTTCTACCTTTCATTAGCTTGGCGGGTTGCCTGTATATATTGCATATCGCGTGGAAGGTTGCGGGCGCGAATGTCGAACTCTCTCAGGATACCTGCGATTCAAATTCGCTGAGTTTTCGCGATGGCTTGTTTATGCAGCTACTCAACCCTAAGGCATTAGTCGCGACCTTGCCTGTATCAACAATTCAGTTTCCAAGTGTTGGTATTACGGGCAGTGCGATTGTGTTGTGGTCTTTAGTGTTAGCTATTTTGGCTTTTGGCGCACCGACTGGCTACTCATTGGCGGGGTTGGTGTTAGGCAAACGAATTTCTAATCCGAGTTACTTTAAAGTGTTCAATCTTCTGATGGCGGCGCTACTTGTTTATGTTTCGCTGACCATAGGTTATGAGCATGTGGTTACACCGCTTTTGGCTTTGTAAGTAACTAGGCTCTCAGGAAGCGCCGAACGGGGCTGTCCTGAGAGCTATACCGACTTAAAATTCCAGTGTTTCACCATCTTGCGGGATGAGTACTTTATTACTTAACCCTTCTGCTTCGAGCGATCGCTTCAGAGTGTCTCGATCTATTGGGCAGTGGTTTAGCGCTTCCATATGGTTGGCAATAACCTTGTTCGGCGATAAGCGAATAAACTCCATCACCTCATCGCTCGACATAAGCAGCGGCTGGCCGACATCCATCTGAGCTTGCCCTGTTGCGACCACAGTAATATCTGGTTTTAGCTCACTCAGCGCTTTTTTTACATCGGGTGTTAATACGGTATCACCGCTAATGTAGATGCTCGGCTCGTTCGGCAGTTGCAAGAAGAAACCACAGCCATTCGCCATCACTTTATGAATCCAGCCATGACCGTGTTGAGCCGGTACGGCGGTAATCGAGCCTCCAAGAAATGGCGTGGTCTGCCAAGGTGTTAGCCCATTAGCAACCGTCATTCCGTACTTCTCTAGGTAAGCTTGGTCTTTGCTTAATGTGGTCACTGGCACGTTCTGCTCAATCAGGAACTTTTCACCGGCAGGATCTAAATGATCGCCATGCTGTAGCGGCTTAAAGCCAAAGCTCTGGCTATGGGTAATCAATGACTGGTTAACCTTGCAAAGCAGGGCGTTCGCATTGTTTGGTAAATCTACAGTTGGGTTCTTTGCTGCCTTAAAGCGAAACACGGAAAACGGCGGCATAGAGCCCTTACCACCTAGCATCGGGTCAATCAAAATATAGTGCTCGCCAGATTCAATAACGAACGTCGCGCTGCGTAAGTGGTGAATTTTCATGTGTAACTCCTATCTGGTTGATAGAGTAAGTATGCAGCTTAGTGGGATTGTGCAATACTGGTCAAAAGGACAACTACCGCTCAAATCGGGTCAAAGTGGATGACGAAATACAAGATTGCTTTAGTGGCGCTCGATGACATCAGCGCATTTCATCTTTCGGTGCCTTGTTTGGTTTTTCAAGATATCTTTATCGACCAACAGCCAGTGTTTGATCTGGTGATCTGTAGTGAAAATATGTCGAGCGTCTCTCTGAGTTCTGGTTTTAACGCCTCAGTAAGCCGTGATCTATCGGCGATGGATGAAGCGGATATTGTGATCATTCCGAGTTGGCCCAACTCATTGCCCGAGCCAAGCGCGTTTTTGCTAGAGAAACTAAATAGCGCCTATCAACGCGGTGCGACAGTCGTCGGCCTTTGCTTGGGTGTTTATGCGCTCGCCAAAGCAGGTTTACTGGATGGCAAGCGAGCAACAACCCATTGGGGCTTTAAGCAAGCTTTCCAACAATCATTTCCTCACGTGACTCTCGACTGTGAGCCGCTGTTCATCGAGCAAGATAGAATAGTAACTTCTGCCGGAACGGCTGCTTCTCTAGATTGTTGTCTTAATATCGTGCGAACCCGTTGTGGTAATGAAGTGGCATCGCAAATTGCCCGTTTGATGGTGACAGCGCCATTTCGAAGTGGTGGACAGCAGCAATATATCCCCAGCCCAATTGCGGCTAAGTCAGATAACGTCACCAGTTTTGGCAAGGTACTCGATGATATTAGTCTGAACTTAGTTAACGACTATGACCTAGACTCTGTCGCTCAGCGCTGTGCAATGAGTCGACGGACATTTACGCGCCAGTTTAAGGCGGTATATGGCTGCACTTTCGGCGAGTGGTTGCTTAATCAACGCCTAGCATTAAGTCAGCAACTGCTAGAATCTACCCATCACCCAATATCCACCATCGCAGAGCTTTCTGGGATCGGCTCAGAAAGTGTTTTCCGTAAGCACTTCAAAAAGAGCTTCAATGTCTCGCCCTCTGAATGGCGGCTGACGTTTCGTGGGGAGGGGTGATTAAAAGAGGGGCTTGACCCACCGAACGGTTAGGACATATATCGCGACTTTACCTGACTTAAACAGTTCTACGCCATTAACACTTCTTCAATAAATTAATGGCGCAGCGGTGGGCGTGTCGTGGTTAAACACATTGCTTTTGTAGGAACTCAACACTCTCTCGGTTAGTCAGTTCAAATTTAAAGAACGTCGGGTTGTTTTGACCTTCATCCATTGCTTTTTTTAATGGATCTCGTCTATCTATGAACCACTTCCTTTCTAATATCCAGAGATATGCGCACTTAATAGAGATCATAGTTTCTTCGGCTCCGTCAGCCATACCAAAGTCCATTCGGATTTTGCGCTTCATTTTTTGTTTCTCTTCAATCACTTTAGGTGTATCGCCATCTTTGATATCAAAATTACTATGTAGCTTAAGTTGAAGAGGGATGGTTTGCTGCCATGCTTTGTCATGAATTAATTCCTCATGAGCGGCGCGTTTGTATATTCCATGGGAGCTGTTTTCAATTACTTTCTTAGATCTGCAGAAGTGAAAATTTTTAAATTGTCCGGTTCCATCTGCTTTGCGATGGTAGGCGCGATACATCCAAGTTGTCCCATCATACATTATTGCAAGTGGCAGCAGGGTCCTAGCACCATGTTCATCGCTGTTCTCAGAGATATAATTACAGCAGATAGAGTAGCCGCCATAGATAGCCCTAGTTATTTTGGCTACGTCTTCTATATTCAGTTGGTTTGGTACTTGATCTATTCTATCAAATGGTATTGCCGTCGGTGCTGTCGGTGTAAGTTTGTTTCGATTGAACCCATGAGCTAACATCCCTAACGCTGTTTCGGCGTCTAAATTGATATAAGGATTATACTTTTCTCTGATAATTGCATTGGCTTTTAGAGCTCGGTTGTGTTCCATGTTTCCTGTCTTGCTGTACTCGGATAGTGCTTTAGACGCAGCAGCTTCTCCAATAGAAAACATCTCGCCGATATCAGCTCTTCTTACCACACCAGTAAATCTTAGTTTGAAATCTATATAGGCGAATCGGTCTGCATTACTGGAGTTCTCTTGCCGTAATATATCAAATGTTTTCATCTTCTAGCTTCTCTCACGGGGTATTAGCAATTCATTGTTAGCTAGTATTGATCTTACTTTAAAGTATCAAAAAATACAGTTAATAAATTAAACAAGATCTTTAATTTATACTTAAGTTTAATTTTAACGTATTAAAACGATACGTGTTATTGACTTGGTTGTTTAGTTTATGTAATATGCTCAGAGATGGAGGGGCTGGCTCTTTATCATTTTAAATTGGAGGCCTTATGGCTACTAACGGTAAAACAGGCGATAACCGTCGTCATGGTATGGTTCGCGAACGTTCGCAGACGCAAATGCCTTCGGGTAACTGGGTGAAACGTGATGCGAACACAGGGCGTTTTATGGATGTTAAGCAAGATGGCACACCATTCAAAGGCGTTCGGAAAGAAAAATAAAAAGGCACTTTCAGTAGAATACTAAAAGTGCCTTTTTACTAGCGAAGTGAAATGTAGTCGTCATTGGCGTGATCGATTACAAGACCCAACACTAAGAGGTCTCAGGTCTCTATAGAAACCCAATCGCTCGGTGAGAATTGCGATATTACCTTTCTATGGCTTTCACTTCAATCGTTGAGTTCCCTCTTTGTTAGGAAGTATGGAGGAATCTCTCATGAGTATTCGACCAAAACTCGTTGATGTTTGCGCGTATGTACGTCGCCGTTTCGGCCGACTCGAATACGTTTGTAAGCATAAACGCTCATACCCACGATAAGTGACATCAATTTAGTTTGGCGGGCTTCGCTCGCCTTATAGAAAGGTACAATACCTATGTTAGATCTACTGACAGATCCAATCGTGCTCGCGGTTCTTATTGGCCCGATCGCTGGCATTGTTTGGACAAAAATACTTAACGCAGACTCTCGCAATAGCGAGGCGCTGTCAAAGGGCCATATTAGAGTCTCGAATAGCGGCACAATCACCGCGAGCGATGACAGCAATATCCAGATTGGTCATGGTAATAACGTTACCAATCATAACCATAATTACAACGGCGGCCAGGTAACGAAATCGCAAGCTGAAGGTGAGATTTTCCTCTTTGGAGTGTTAGGGGTTATCGCCGCAATTCTCTATGTTCGCCATCGAGAATGGGCTCTCGGGTTTAGTCTATTATTCCTTCTTTTCAATGCCGCTTTTACGCTCGGCTATTTTGAATCTAAGAATACAAAAGTCATTAAAACCTTAGCCTATGGTGTTCTGTTCTACATTCTTTATTCCATCTATCGATCGCCCATAGACCCATACTATGTCAGTGTTGTGCAAGCGTTAAAGGGGCAAGGGCTAAAAGCCTACATCGAAGCCATTCGTTTGGATCTCCTTCCTTTCCACATCATTTTGGCAGCAATAAGCCAAGCAGGGGCCCTGTTCCTCACGGTGTTTGCTTCCCATGCGATTCGAACAACACATGCGGAGCGAGGGTTCGCAAATAATCTCAAAAAGATTGGTGTAATGGTTATTGCATTAGCAATGCCGTTGTATCTACTTAATCTTGAGGCTGTTAACGCTCAGATTATCACCTTCATAGGAGAAGCAATATGAAGTCATTATGGATAGTCTTGTTATCTGTGCTTCTTTCCGCTTGCTCGGCCTCTATCCCCAAAGAAGTCGTTGAGCTTTCCTACAAAATGGATAAGGACATGACGCATGTGGAACAGGCCTATATGGACTTGGTTCGTCAGCATATAGATGTTCTTAAGAAACAGCGAGAAGACTACTTGTACAACGAGTGGGTGCCTGCATTGCTTGAAGACTGGATAGTCGAAGGAATGCTGATTGAGATGGCGCAGGGGAAAGTGGTTTATGACAACCAAGTGGAAGATTTCGTCCCGGTGGATAAACCCAATAGGCTGGCTCAGCTCAACGGTGTTAAGGAATGGGCGCTTGTTGCGACTGAAGAAATTGAGGCGAAGCGCCGTGAGCTCATCGTGCCATTGGAAAAAGCTGAGTCTGTGATGTTAGCTGATATCCGTCAGAGTTTCGCATTAATGAAGCAAGGGAATCAGACCATTACCGCTCATCTTAATAGCATTAGAGAAGTGCAAGATGTGCAGAATGAGCTACTTGAAAGTGTCGATTTAGAGCAGTTAAGAAATAATATCAATCAACAACTTAGTGAGTTATCGGATCAGGCTGCTAAAGGCTTAGATAAGGTTCGTGAACTCGATCAGAAAGCACAACCTTACCTGGAGAAAATCAAATGAGTATGAGAAACCGAATTAAGAAGTCTGTAGCAACCGCAAACCGTCAATTGGCAGAACGAGAGTTTCAACTACTGTTGGACACTCGCCTTGATTTGGAGGCGTTAAGTCCTGCGATTAAAGGCCATGCCCAATATCAAGCCTTGATGGATGTGATACAGGCGGCATCCGAACGCAATTTGAGTGTGGCTGAGTTTGAAAGCAATGTTCGCCAATTGGGTGAAGGGGCTTGGGAACTCACACAAGATATTATCAACGCGGTTCGCTAGGAGGACTTATGCAAATCGATATGCATTATTACGGTACTTACTGCCTAGCACGTGCTGCTGGGCTAACCCGAGAAGCTTCTCGCATTATTGCAACCTCTGCACAGTTTGTAGATGATAACGCACAGCAAAGCGGCATTAGTCTAGAGGACGCTTCCAGCTGTCAAGTGGAGGCTACTGCGCATCATACCACTTCTTTTGAAAATCTAGACCCTATAGATCAGCGTAACGTTTGGGTTCCTTTTCACTTTCTTCCTGGCAATGAAGGTAATTCATTTACTGAGAAGTTGATTTGTCGAAAAGACAGTGACATTGCACAACAGATGTGTACCAACCACCTAGCACAATCTACGAAGCCCTATTTCTTAGAGTTGCTTGGGGTTATGGCGCATGTCTACGCTGATACCTTTGCTCACTATGGGTTTTCTGGCGTGAGTTCTCGACGAAATAGTGTAAAGCAGTTTTCCTTTGAGTTTAAAGACTTAGATGGAGAAATTAAAGATTACATTGTGACCAAAAAGAACAGTGTTTGGGATAGGTTTAACCCCATCATTCGCAATATTAAATCGAGTGTTGCTGAAAGTGTCTCCAATGCGCTCGGTCATGGTAGTGTTGTTACGTTTCCAGATAGGCCTTATCTCCACTGGAGTTTTGAGTATGAATTGTCAGGACATTCAGGGTGGCGAGATAATGTCGCGACTTTTACTGAGTACTGCCAAAAGATTCATCATATCTTTACCCAAATTGCTAACGATAATCCTGATTGGAAAGACGCGTCTCAACAGCAGGCTTGGGAGCATTTAGCGCCTAAAGTTGTCGATGTTTTACAGTATCAGGCTAAAGGAGATGAGCGGATTGCGAAGTGGAAACATGAAGCCCAGTACGGTGAATTGTTCAATATCGCGGAAGATATTCCAGAGTACAGAGACTGGAATGATGGGTTTGAAGCTCTTAGCCATCGAAGTAGCGCTGAGGCGATGGAACATCCTATTTATCGTTTTTATCAGGCGGCGTCATATCACCGTTGGTATGTTCTGCGAGAGCTCTTACCGCAACATGGTTTGATGGTGAGTTAGAGCTTCAGTCATCCTGCTGATATGTGAAAATCTAAAAATACGTATAGGTTTCGTGTCTTTTTCACCGAACCCTGATCCAAAAACTAAAAAGGTCGCATCACGCGACCTTCTTGTTGTTTGTCTTAGCGAGACTCTAACGGGTATGAGCGATAGCTCCACATACCGTAGGTTCGAAGGGCATCGCGGTAGATTCCTAGTAGCTCACTGTCGCTCGCTTTGGTGAGCTCTTTTAGCGGCTTATCTGGGTAGCTGACTGTATCGAACGTGATGCCTTGTGGGCCTGTTTGCCAACTTGCAATTTCAAACAGTGTCTGACCACGACGAACATGGCTTGCAGAGCTAATGATGGTCGCATGTTTGATGTTGTGGCGGGCAAGGGCGTAGCTGCTAAATAACGCGTTGCCAACGGTGCTGGTGGCGTAGTTTTCTTCAATGATTCTGTCTTTGCTGACGCCTTTCTCGATCAGCCAGTCAGCCATCAACTTGCCTTCGGTCTTGTGGTTCTTTGGTACGCCACCTGTGAGCACGATAAGCGCATCAGGGTTCGCTTTTGCCATTGCTAAAGTGGTTTCTAGACGCTCAACTAAGATCTGGTGCATTGAGCCATCTGGATTTAGTGCGTAACCCAGAGTAACAATCGCTCCCTTGTCTTCTAACTTACCTTGCGCTGCTTTCTCTTTTAGTGGTGTCTCTAGTACGCGATCCACTGTCGAGAAAATTCGCTTCATGTCAGCCGCTTTGCCTGCATTGAGTTTAGATAAAGCATCCATGTGTTTGTTTGACTCAGCTTGGTTGCCTTTAAAGCGTTGCCATACCGCTAGGTAGGCATGTAGATCCACATCATCCGGTGCCACCGTCAGTGCTTGCTCAAATAGCTCAATCGCACGATCAACATTCTTGTTATAAATCTGAGCATTAGCCGCTGAGATAAGAAGATCAGTACGGTATGGTTCCAGTTCGTATGCCTCTAGTAAGCGATCGGTAACAATCTCCATATTACTTGGCATTTTCGCAGTGAACCCAGCATGCGAGATTCGAGCGGGGGATTTAAAGGCTGTCACGGCATCGCTCAGAAGCTGATCAACCACTTGTCTTTTCGTTACGAGCTGGGCGTAATCTGTTGTGGCTTGTACTGTAGAGTCATTAGCAGCAAGAGAGTATGGCGCAGCAGTTAAAGCGATAACGCTACCTAGGGCGAGGGCAATGATGTTCTTCTTCATTAGGAGATCCTAGTGTTGTTATGTGTCGATCTACGTCGACGAATTTTTTGCAGTGTAAAATTACCTCTCAGATAGTCTGTGAATTGGTTCTCACTTTAAATGAAACACTCGACATATGGTTGTGGTTTACGAACTAAGATCACGAACTGTAATTTTAACTCATTGATATAAATGATATTTATGTCATTAATGCATAAGTTGTGAGGGATGAGAAAAGCGGAAAAGCCTGCTTATTCGCAGGCTTTATGGTTACTTAATCGCAGTACAAAAACTGACGTCAGCATGCTGGGTTTGTGGGTCGTAGCTGTGGTAGAGCTCGAAACAAGGTCTGTCATCGTTTTCTAGCCCTGTTTCGATAACTTTACTCATCAAATCATCCCAAGCGAGCGCGTATTGGCTGTGCTGTGTGATGTTTTGGCGCATCACTGCGTACTCCCCTCCGGGAAAGTCTTGCAGTTCTATGCCATTTATTACGTCTGTCTCTTCAGGCACCATCAAACAGATATCGGTACGACATTTATCGCTTGGGGTGATCTCAGGGTTGTCGTGATAGATGAAGATACAAGTATTCTCTGCTAACCCTTTCATTCCAGCCCATTGGTAGAGTCGACCACTGGCTTCTTGATAACCTTCGCCGTAAGGGCCTGTTACTCGGACATAAGCCAGTTTTGTTGCTGTAAAGTTTTGCGTTTCCATTTTGTTGCTCCACGTTGTTAGTTCAGAGCCAGTATATGAATCGCTAGGTTTATCTGCGTTTCCATTCTTGCGCAGCGTGTGTCCAATCTTGCTGTTTCGCGATAATTCAGAAAATTGCTGGTAGTTTTCGCAATCACGAAAAGCGCTCGGCGTTACCCCATAATGTTGCTGAAACGCTTTAGCTAGGCTCTGTGAAGAGGCAAAACCATACTCCAATGCGATGTTTAGTACTGGTTGTTTTGATTTAAACAAATCGTCGGCTGCTGACTGCAATCGCAAACGTCTGACAAAATCAGCGAGGGTTTCTCCTTGCACGGCTTTAAAGGTGCGATGGAAGTGATAAGGAGACAGGTTCGCTAGGGCTGCGACTTCTGGCAAATTGAGGGGTTGGTTGAAGTTCTTTTCCAGATATCGAATCACTGGAATCAGCCTCTTTTGATAATCAACGCGCATTACTGAGCTCACCCTTGCTTAAAAATGACTGTATAAGCGTACAGTAAGTGGGCTCAATTTAAAAATGGAGTTTTGATAAATGCGTAGCGCACAGTGACGAATTGAGTCACACTTATTGCTCATTTCTCCGTAAGCAAGGACAACCATGATCGCTTGGAAGCAGCATTTAGCAGGTTACGAGTGGCTTATTCACCAAGTCTGGTACTTGGAGGTTGAACATGGTGAAGTAATTGATCCAAAACCTCATCTTATTCCCAACCCGCGCGCTCATCTGCTGTTCACTCCTAAGCATCAAACCTACAGCTATGACAACGGTGAAACCTTACTTCGTGTCAAAGGAAGCCACCTACTGACTGCGAATGAAAGCCTCCTTCTATTAGAGGATGAGGCTCCGATCAAACGCATCGGTATTACCTTTAGACCTGAAGGGCTCTATGCCCTCCAATCTGCTTTTCACGATGATGCCCGTGTTAATGCGCTTAACCAGTGTCAGTGGTTTGATTGGCTGAGCCCTTTAATTGATGAGGATTTTCAACAAGCACTATGGCAACAAGATTCACGAGAAGCGTTGTTAGATTCGATAAAACGTCACTTAGACTTTTTAAGGATTGAACCCTGTCGAGCCAAGCCGTTTTTAGTATCGCAGAAGGCAATCTCAGTGATGGACGCGCAAGCTCTAAGTTCACCGGATCTCGCGATAGATATGGAACAGATTGCCAAGCAGTGCGCGTGTTCTCGAAGAACGTTAGAGCGTAGTTTCAAGCAGGTGGTTGGTCTGAGCGTTAAGCAGTATCAGCAAATGGCCCGTCTTGAGCAGATGATTTTGGCACTCTACAAACAACAAGATGCGATCGATTGGGTGAGTTTTTCTCAGCAATTTGGCTTTAGTGATCAGTCGCACTTAATACGCACACTCAAGCAGCAGCTTAGAAAAACGCCGAACAAGTACTTGCAAAAACGCGACCTGACGATAGATATCTACGGTGACTTCGAATAGGAACTTGCGGCGACCAAGACAAGCAAGTTGTCGCAAAAGTCCAATTATTGTCTGGTTGGTTCCACTAAGATAGTTGCCAGATAACGAGGTAACACATGTCATATCAAAAACTAAAACAAGGCCAAACCATTCCATTTAATGAGTCGTTGAATATTCAACTGATTCAAGCGTCTGATCTGCAAGATATTATCGAAATGCTCAATGACGATAAGGTCAACAAGTATCTGTTCTTCGCCCCGGCAGACGATAGCTTATATGAAGGTTTCTTTGGCCCAATCATTGAGAACACAGCTCAAGCGTTCAAAGATGACGTTTGGCCAGAGAGTCCGACGTTTGTCATTCGTGATCAGCAAGGTAAATACATGGGGATGTGTGCCGTGACGTCGGTAATGTTCCTAACGGGTAATTATGAAGTCGGTTATCAGCTACCGACTTGCGCATGGGGCAAAGGTATTGCGACTCGCGCGTGCCAAATGATGACGGAGATTGGGTTTACCGAGCTCAAGGCGCATAAAGTCAGTGCAGATTGCTACTCATCGAATGTGGGTTCATACAAAACGTTAGAGAAATGCGGCTTTAGCCAAGAAGGACGTCAGAAAGACTATTACAAGGTAGAGCAAGGCTTGGAAGACAAACTTTACTACGGTATGACCGCAGAGCAATTCGCCTCTTTCAGTCGTTAAGTGATCAATCGACGCGTTTAAGCAGCAAACAAAAAGGCCGCTATGCCCATGGTCGGGTTAGCGGCCTTTTCTAAATTAAGTGCTAAGTCTTAGCTGCCTTGATTTTGGCTTTGAAGCTTCTCTTTTGCTTCTTCAACTTTTGAGAAATCCAATCCCAACTCATCGACGGCTTCTTTGATTAGCGCAGGGTTTTGCATTACTTGCGCCATCAGCATTTGTAGCTTGTCTTGTGGCAGGCCTAGTTGGCTGATCGTTGCCATCGCTGCAAGAGGGTTTTGCGTCAGAGTTTGGAAGATTTCGTTGATCTGTTCATCGCTGATGTTGTTCTCTTTCAGCAGTGCAATAATCGGGTTCATCATATTTCCTTTTTAATCTATTGATGACTTTGCGCAGCAGTTTATCACTAGGATAGCGTGGATTGAACTAGCGCAAATCTAATTAGCTGAAACTAGATTGCGGCTTAATAACCCGTTAGCTCCATATACCCTGAGCCAGAGTGAGTGCCCTCGATGCGAACCGGGCCTTCCCAATAGGGGACTGAAAGGGGCATTTTCGCTTTTGGGTTGAGCGCTGAAACCACAAGCTCGATTTGCTGGCTCGGAATAGCCACTTGCCACTCGGTTGGGTAATTACGCCCTTGGATTTCAGTTTGTTTGGTCGCGTTTAATTGAATCTCATTGGGTGAAAGGGCGATACCAGAACCGTCTTGTCGCATCAGTCTGGCGCTAGAGTAACTGGCTTTTCCGGTCTTGGAATCTCGCAACTGGAATACCACCAAGCTGGTTTCGTCACTGAGCCTTAAGGCAAACCAGTCCCAACCTTGTTGTGAGTCGAGCAAGAACTGCGAGCTCCATTCTCTGTCGATCCAACCTTTACCCGTTACCTGATGAGTGTTGCCATCAATAATGACTTGGCCAGAAACATCAATAAACGGTTGGCTATAGTAATACGAAGCCACCTGACCATCGGCGCTTTTGGTACTGTAACCTTGCTCGCCCTGTTTTTGATAAGGTGCACTATTAGTGAGTGTCAAAGAGTAGCCAAACTGCTCTGAATTGGCATTGAGTGTGGCGGGGAAGAGGTCGTCGGTTGAAGAGCGCCACTGCCAATCGTCTAGATAAACCCGAAATGGCGATGCATCGACGCCTGCTAGCGAAGCTTGATCGCGTGACCATTTCTCATCGGCATAATGCTTGTCTGGCGTGGTTACTGCGCTATGCGCCATATAAATTTGTTGGCTTTGCCATACGGTTTTTTGCTCTTTGTTTTTCCCATCTTCTGGCGCGGCAGCAAAACGAAACTGTGTCCACTGAACACCGAGCGGATTGCCATTTTCATCGATTAAGTTCGCCGTTAAATACCACCATTCATGACGAAAACTAGGGTGCGCTTGATGATCAGCAGGGAAGTTGAGTTCAACGTCCTTAACCACAGGAGTGAATGGATTGCTCTCGCTTTGAGCCTCTCCACTGCCTAATAGCATTGCCATATTTTGCTGCTGAGGCTTTTCACAGCCAAGCAGCAACAGGCTGCCCAATAGCCAAGTGAGGTTGCGTGCTAAACGATTCATTACAACACCTCGCTTTGCAAACTAGATACGACAGGTTTGCTGACCAATCGCCACAGCGGAATCAGGGTCGCAACTACCGCGACTAAGATAGTGATTGCTGCAATGCTTAGGGCATCACTCCAACTCCACAGGTAACTTAAGCTCCAACCAAAGGCGCGTAGGGTAACGATGTCCGTTAGCACATAACCGACCATAGCGCCGAGGGGTAGAGCGATAATCAAAGTAAAGCTAATCAAAGCGACGATTTGCCCGATGACCATAGTCATTAGCTTACGGCGACTAACGCCAAGCGCGTACAACCTCGCAATGGCGGCTTTGCGCGCGTCGAGCAACATAAAACAAGCGCTAAATAAACCAATCACCGCGACCATTAGAGTCACGCCATTGAGGGCGCGCGTAATGGCGAAGGTTTGCGAGAAAATATTGAGCGCGATGGATTTGATTTGCGCCTGATCATAAAGCTGACTTGGGTGCAGATTCAATTGCTTTCGCAGTTGGTCATAGACGAGATCGGGGTTGCCAGAGACTTTGACGCCAAGGCTGGTGGGCAAGTTGGTAAAGCCGCTTTCACGCCACAACTTTGGAGCCAATAATACTTCACCATTGGGGGAACCGTAATCATGGAATATCGCCCCGACACGCAGAGTTTGGTTTGGAATTGCATCGAGCTCAAGTTCGCTATCGAGCGATAAGCCGAGTTTGACCGCAGTTGGTTCACTGATGGCGACCAACTCACCTTGGTAAAAGCGCTGCCAGAAGTTATCAAGGTGCGACTTGAACACCATGGTTTGCTCTAAGGTATCCTTGTCTTTGGTACCGAGCAAAGTGGGTAAGCCTTGTAGGTTATCTTCAACATAGTATTGCTTGTAGACCGTCTCAACCCCGTCAAATTGCTCTAATGCGCGTTCTACATTGGCTATCTCTCCCTGTGCGGGGCTAACGTAAATATCGGCATGAAGCCTCTGTTCGAGCCACTGCTTTAGCGTCGATTCAAAGCTGCCAACCAAGGTGTTCATTCCTATATTGGCTGTTACCGCAAGTAGCAGTGCCATCATGGCGAGAGAAAGCGGAGAAATGAGCTCGCGCAGTTCAGCGAACAGGTATTGGATCAAACCGGAACGGGTACGCGTTTCACATTCGTTGGCGAGCACGCTGAGTGTTTTGGGCAGATACAGAGGAATCGACACGACAAGTACGCCGAGCCAAGCCATAGTAAAACGGTGATGCTCACTCAGCCATAATCCAGCGAGCGCCGCAGCAGTCAACACAATACCAGTCATGAACAGTTGGTTTTCGTTAGACGTTTCTGGGGCTTGATAAAAACCGCCATGAGAAGAGAGCGGCTGGTTCACTCGCTGTTTAAAGTGCTGCCAACAAGCTAATAGTGTTGCCGCTAGGGTTAGCAGCAGCGCTTGTGCCCACCATTGCCACTGCCAAGTGCCGGGAAGCAGTGTTGCTCCGTAAAGCTGTTCAAGTGTGAGCGCAACGGTTGGGTGCAGCCAATGACTAAGCTGCATGCCCAATACAAAACCGAGTGAAGCACCGAGGGTAACCAGAATGGTCAGTTCAATCAGCAGTGCCGTGAACACCATGTTTTGCCCAACCCCCGCTTGCTGGATTTGGACTAACAGCCGATTGCGTTTGAGTAAGCTGTACTTCACGCCGTTATAAGCGATAAATAGACCAACTAGAAATGCCAATAGGCTCATCGCGGTAAGGTTGAGGTGGAAGCTATCAGTGAGTGAGCCAAGGTCATTGCTTTGATTGTTGGCGATCCATTGTCCTTGCTCGCCGATGAGGTGTTGCCATTTTGCTTGTGCGTTATTACCTGCATTGAAGCCAGCGTCGAAAACGGCAATGTAACTGAGCTGTCCTTGTTTGTTGAGCAACTGCTGGGCAAAGCCAATATCCATCAACATTCGGCTGCCTAATTGCCACTCATCGGGTAATACGACGACACGGGTCGGGACTTCATCCAGAGTCAGCGTTTCTACTTCGCCTAAGTTCTGGTGCTGCGACAAGCTCATCATCACTATGGGTTCACCAGCTAAAAGCTCAGGGAGCGGTAAAGCACTGTCGAATAGAGAAACGTTTTGCTCGCTGTCTGATGATTGTTCGTTGTGGGTTGAATAGCGAGAGCGTGACGAGATAGCAGCAATCAATTCGCTACCTTGTACTGACCAGCGACGACCTTTCTGGTCTCGAACTCGCCCTTCAATTACTGGTAAGGCTGCACTGAGTCCGTTTTGTCTGAGGCTGAAGTAAAGCGATTCAGGCAAATAGTTTTGCCCCGCTGCTGGAATAATCAGGTTTTGCGCTTGAGCACTCAGTTGCTCGGTAGATTCCGCATAGCTGCGCTTAGCATTGAGGTTGATCGCTTGCACGGCAACAAACAAGGTTACCGCCAGCACGATACCAATCAGAATTGCAGCTGCTTGCAGGGGAGCTTGGCGATAATGCGCCGCAAACAGATTCAATGTGAGTCGAGTCTGTGTGAGTCTGATAGGCGAGAATCTAACCTGAGTCATGGTGTTACCCTCGGTCGCATTGCTCTTGCAAAGTAGGGAGGGGTTGCTGCAAATCACCATTGCGTAATTGACCGTTTTCTAGCCGCAAACGAGTCTGCATAAACTCTGCGCAATCGGGGCTGTGGGTCACTAATAGCACTGCAGTGTTGCCTTGTGCGGTGATTTCATTCAATAGCTTCATCACCTCCAATCCCGCTTTTTGGTCGAGATTCCCTGTCGGTTCATCGGCAAGCAGAAGCTTAGGCTTATGAGTCAATGCGCGTGCGATGGCGACTCTTTGCTGCTGGCCGCCAGAAAGGGCAGAAACGTGCCTATCAAGAAGCTGACTGATGCCCAATGTCTCGATGAGAAAATCGCACCAATCGTTCCATTTTTGTTGGTTTAGATGCAGAGGAAAGGCGATGTTTTGTTTTACGTTGAGTGGTGTTAACAGGTTGAATTGTTGAAAGATAACACCGAGCTTTTGATGGCGGAACTGGCTCCATTGCGGATCTTTCCAAGCTGCTGTGTTATCGCCATCTAACCACAATTCACCACCGGAAAGCGGCTCAAAGCCAGCAATAACATTGAGTAGGGTACTTTTTCCGCTACCACTTGCACCTGTCAACGCCACACTCGCACCTGCCGCTAAAGTGAAGTCGACGCCTTCCAATACGCGATGGGTTTCTTTGCCATCGACGAAACTTTTGTTGGCGTGTTTTAGTGACACTAACGGCAAATCCATGCGCGGCTCCTTGCTACTTTTTAGGCTTTGAGTTCTAAGTTGTACTCGTATTCCGTTTCCGAGATCTTTTTAAATCCAAGACGTTGGTATAACTGATAAGCAGGATTGGTTTTTATCACACTTAAACCAACTCGTGATTGGCTAGCTTGAGCTTTTTCGATCAGGTTTTTTACTAATCTGCTGCCAATACTCGCGTTTTGGTAACCCGGATGAATCTGAATTTGGATGAGATACCAGAGGTTTTGATCGGCTTGGTATTCCGCTTTAAACAAACCAATAGGCACTTGATCTAAGGTAATGATTTGAGCACATTCGAACTTGTACTGAATGCGATTCAAATAGTCGTCGAGGCTAATTGGCATGCCGACTTGTTCAAGGTAGTCACGCATTGTGGCGTTGCGTAGGTCGACTAAAAAATCTATGTCTGATTCGAGTGCAGGTCTTAGGGAAATGTTCATCTTTCGTCCGTGAGATGTGAAGGCTTCATATGCAATGAAGCATGACACTTATTCAAGGTCGAGACAAATCGTACTGCAAAGCTATGGGATTAAGCCTCAGATTAAAAACAAAAAACCACCTCAAGCGGTGGTTTAGTTTACAGTCTTATGCGATTAAACGTAGTACGCTTCAACTTCGCCTTTTAGTTGGATAAGCATTGGGTTACCAAAGCGGTCTTTCGCTTTTGGTGATGCGATTTTTACCCAACCTTCGCTAACGCAGTACTCTTCAACGTCTGTGCGCTCTTGACCTTTAAAACGAATACCGATTTGGTGATCGAAGCACTCTTTTACAAAGAAAGGGCTACGTGGGTTACCTGATAGGCGAT
The DNA here is from genome assembly GCF_028551255.1 of Vibrio tubiashii. Lineage (NCBI taxonomy): Bacteria > Pseudomonadati > Pseudomonadota > Gammaproteobacteria > Vibrionales > Vibrionaceae > Vibrio > Vibrio tubiashii. The sequence goes on from NZ_CP117030.1 coordinate 64,571, forward strand.
CTGGTAGAGCTGGTTTAGCTGTATCTGTCATGTTTTTCGACCTTGAAGTCCGTAAAAAAAGTGCGCCATTGTAAGTCACAGATTGCTATAGGTTCAAGACATCTAATGACAGTTATCACAAACGATCTAAGTTTGAACCTACAACCCCTTCAAATACTGGGCATTGGCCGTTGGCTGAATCATGCGATTGATGTTACTCACGTTGTCGTTATTGTGTTGTACTAGGAGCACTAAGAAAGCATCAATCAATTCTGGTTTACTGGCTGTTACTTGTGTTTCGGTTTGAATATCACGCAGATCGATCAACACATCAGTGAACAGTTGCGGTAAGTCTTGCAATACTTGCAGATTCAATACGTTGTGTTCACTGTAGATTGAGTTGTGGCTACCCTTTTGTTTTTGCACTACGTACGGGTTGTCTTTGAGATTAATGATAGATGTACGTTTGTCACAACGCTTCAAACAACCTTTATTGACTTTAATCTTGCGGCAGCCTTCGGTCTGTTGGAACAAGCATTGGCGGCTAGTCAGCAGTGTATTTGGATGGTAGATGCTGTAATAGCTGCGCATGTTTTGCGGACGCTTAATATGGCGCATCTGCTTCATGTTCAACTCGTTGGAGATAAATGCGCCGCTTGCGGCAAACTCTTGTTGTAAACATTTGAATGAGTAAGAGTTGACCGTATTTATCTGCGGGCCTGCGATCCAATCCAGCCCAAGTTCTTGAGCCAAAATGCCTACTCCGGAGTTGTTAGTGATCGAGAGCATGGGTTTTACTGCCTCTAACAGTGTGCGTGCAGCTTGGTAATCGTCACCAATCAAAATCGCAGGAAACCAAGGTTTTAACTGCGGGTTTGCTTGGAACAGCTCGATCATTGCATTCAGTTCAGATGCCAGCCCCATCGGCAGCTGAAAATAGACGTCAACATCAGTGTATTCGCACAGTGCAGCTTCTTGTGGTGATGAGATCAAAACCGATAACTTTGGCGCTCCTTGACGTATTTCTGGCTGAGGTAGCAGGGGCAAAGTAGGTACATCAATCGCCCCTTTTAGGCTGCTAGCAGAAGTTTGTGTTGTAGTGACGTCAAAGTCTTGGGTCTTTTCAGCTACTTTCTCGATGATTGCTGTTTTGTCGTCGTAGAGCTTTTTCTTCACTACTTTTACATCGTCGGCGGATTCGCATTTATAGATTTTCGAAAAGTGTTTCACCGCATGGTCTCGGGGGTTGTCGATGTACATTGCTTTACCGAAGTCACCTTGCAAAAATGCATTGGAGAAATCACGGTTGAAGACGGTGTACAGTTCCGTGGTGTCGTTCGACAGTTCTACGCCATCGCACAAGCGGTCAATCTGTTTACGCCAGTTGTCGACCACGGTGTAAACGTAGTGAGATTTCTTGATGCGGCCTTCCACTTTCAACGAATACACGCCGGCATCCGCAAGCGCTGCCAAATCGCCAAAGGCCGAGTTGTCTTTCATATTGAGTGGGTAGCTATTACCGGTTTTGGTGGTTTGGTACTCTTCACGACAAGGTTGACTGCATCGACCACGGTTGCCTGAAGCGCCATTACGCGCAGAGCTGATGTAGCAAATACCCGAGAAGCCGATGCAGTATGATCCGTGGACAAACACTTCCATCATTACATCATGCTCACGACCAAACTGAGCTAAATGCTTAATCTCACTGATGTTCAGCTCGCGCGATAGATTGACGCGACTTGCCGTCAATCGATTGAGAAACAAAATCTGCCCCTCGTTATGGGTATTGAGCTGAGTTGATGCATGTATATCTAAATCAGGAAAATAGTTTTTGAGAATGTAGGCCAAACCAAGGTCTTGCACGATCACGCCATCAATCGCCGTGGTGTTCAATTGACTAAGCAAGCGCACGATAGCTGGAATTTCGCTTTCTAGAATCAACACGTTAAGAGTCAGGAAGATCTTACAGGTGTGCTGATGCGCAAGCTGCAATACGCCATTCAAGTTATCTAAGGTGAGGTTGGTGGCTCGGTTACGCGCATTGAAACGGTCTAAACCACAATAGATAGCATCCGCCCCAGCGGCAATGGCTGCCTTAATCGAATCTAAATCTCCGCCCGGTGCTAATAACTCAAATTGATCGCGTGTCACTACTTATCTCTTACTCAATAAAATAGGAGCGGTATTTTACGGGGATAAAAAGTGTGATCTAGCGCTGATTAAGGCTTTGTTAATCTGCATCAATTAATTTGTTATCTAAGGCGAGAATTCAGTTAATGGTTGCAATCACTGCGAATTGCTTTAGTGTTATGCTCATGTATAACACTAAAGCGCAATTGATAAGGCAAGCTTCATGACAGATTGGAACGAAACGCAGCCTATCTTTCGTCAACTAGCGGATCGAATTACAGAGCAAATCCTGCAAGGCATTTGGAACGAAGGAGAGGCATTACCTTCGGTTCGAGCCGTAGCAGGAGATTTGAAAATCAACCACATCACTGTGATGAAAGGTTATCAGCTACTGGTGGATGAAGGTCTCGTAGAAAAAAAACGCGGTCAGGGAATGTTCGTGGCACAAGGCGCACTGAGTCAGTTAAAAGCGTCGCAAAAACAGGATTTTATTCAGCAGCAGATCCCGTCAATCGCGGTGAAACTGCAGCAGCTAGACATTCCACTTCAAGAATTTATTGAGCAGTTAACACTGCATGTTGAGGGCAAACAATGAGCGTATTAATTGAAGCTCGGCAGGTAACCAAGCACTACTCAGGTCGAGCCAAAGAGCAAGGCGAAGCGATTAAAAACATTAGTTTTGAACTCAAAGCGGGACAAGTCCTCGGTTTGCTTGGTCACAATGGTGCAGGTAAATCGACCTTGATTAAAAGCCTGCTCGGTGCTCACGACTATCAGGGTGATATTCAAGTACTGGGGCTTGAGCCTATCTCACAGCGCGCCAAAGTGATGGAGCACCTGTCTTATATTTCAGACGTGAACGTGCTGCCTGACTGGATGACGGTAAGACAAATTCTTCGTTACACCGCTGGTGTGCACCCAAGTTTCGATGTGAACAAAGCGCGTGCTGTACTTGAGAAAACCGACATCAAGCTTAATAGCAAAATCAAATCGCTCTCAAAAGGCATGAAGGTACAACTACATCTTGCGATTGTGATTTCGACTGACACCAAAGTATTGATTCTCGATGAGCCGACCCTTGGCTTGGACCTTGTCTACAGAGACACCTTTTATCGCCATCTCCTTGAATGGTTTCATGATGGAGAGCGTGCCCTGATTATTGCTAGCCATGAGGTGTCTGAGATTGAACACCTGCTAACTGATGTGTTGATCCTTAAGCATGGTCAAGCAGTGTTGCAATCGTCAATGGAAAACATTGCCGAAGATTACGTGATCGTAGAAACCACCGATGAACAACGCGCACAAATGGAAGCATTGAAGCCGCTTTCTAGTGAGCGCGCTCTTGGCAGTACGCGTTGGCTGATTCGCAGTGAACAAGCGCAACAACTCGATAGCGTAGACAAAATTTACAATGTAAAACTGGCAGATCTGTTCTTAGCTCTACAGAAGGAGGCAGCGTAATGAATCCTTATTTCTATATGCTAGAGAAAGAGTGGCTAGAACATAAAGTGATCACACGTATTCCTTTGGTGTTGCTCGTGTGTGGTGTGCTGCTACTACTTTCGATCTTGATGAATTCGACCATCCAAAGCAATGTTACTTACGAGCTAACGTATGATGTTAATGGGTTCGAATCTGGTTATGAATTAGGTAAGCAGTTAAGTGGCTTGGCTTTTGGCTTTACTGGCTTTTTGTCGATTCTATTGACCAGCCTTTATTTCCCGAAGACATTACGTAAAGAGCGCCAAGAGGGCAGTGTGATGTTTTGGCGTAGCATGCCTGTCTCTGACCTGACGACGCATTTAGTGAAGCTTGGTTTTGGTTTGCTGGTGACACCTATCATTTGCTCGATGCTAGTGGTGTCTGCTGACTTCCTAATGTGGCTGATTAATCTTGTCATGTCGGAGAAGTTCCCACTGTTCTTCACCGGTGAGTCAATCTTATATGTCTTTACCCATTGGTTTGAGTTTATTGCTCGCATGTGGTTAGTGGGCTTGGCGCTACTGCCACTTGCAACTTTGGCCATGGCCATTTCTCAGAAGGTTAATTCGCCTCTGTTAGTCATGGTGATTGGTTTTTACGTGATTAAACTGCTTTCCACAAACCTGCTAGGGACGTACGCAGTGAGCCATTTTTTACAGGCTGTAACGACCTTGCCATTTGATCTGCTTATAGAGGGCAATCCACTTGTTGCCTTTGCAAATGTTGGTACCGTTAACTTGGTCATCTACTTTGCATTCGGCGTGTTGGGTTTGCTAGCAAGCTTAAGATTAAGTCGCTCAGTTGACTAGAACGCTTTGAAAATAGCAAAGGCGCTAACGGTTGGTTAGCGCCTTTTTGTTTGCGGTGGATTGCTATTAGTCTCCGAGCGGCTGACGGTCTAAGCCACCTCGATATGAGTCTAACGCCAACTTAAGCCGTCGTAGTTTGTCTCTTGAGCGTCGCTTATGGTTGACGGCAAGCGCCATCGAAAGGACATCAACCAAGGCTAACATTGCGTAACGAGACGCAGAAGGTTTGTAGATAAAATCTGTTTCTTGGTGCTCAATCGGCAGTGTGAGATCGGCAATGTCAGAGAGCGGCGTTGAGCTCGGTGTGATGGCGATGATCTTCACCCCGTATTGCTTTGCTAGCTCTGCAGTTTCGACGATGGTCGGGGTGTATCCCGTTGCGGATAGCATAACCAATACATCATTACTGTCTGCGGTAGACGCAATCATACGTGCAAGCAAACCGTCGTTGTAAGCAACCACAGGGTAGCCTAAACGGAATAGGCGATGCTGCATTTCTTGCGAGGCAATCGTTGAGCCTCCACCCATACCGATAGAGATGACTTGTCTTGCATTGTGTAGCCAACCCACAGCGGTATCTATATCGGCTTCGTTGATCAAATTGCGGTTGATATCTAGCGACTGCTTGATTGATTCGTAGATGCCCTGATAACCACTTTGATCTGGCGGCTCAAGAATAAAACGTTGACCAACTGTCAGGGTTTGCGCCAGCTTAATTTTCATATCACGAACGTTTTTACAGCCAACGGCTTTAGCAAAGCGAGTAATGGTGGCTTCGCTCACTTCAGCGTTTTCTGCAAGCTCGGTGATACTCGCATTCGCCGCAGTCTGAATGTCGTCCATGATCAGTTTGGCGACTTTCTTCTCAGCGTCGCGCAGAGCGCTAAAACGCTCAGTGATTTGCGAAATAATATCGACGTCTAAACTCAAGATGTTTTCCTATTCTAGGGAGACCTCTGGTTTGGTCTCCATATCAATGCTTTGCAGTATACCTGATTCATTCAAGCGTAAAAGTGCAGCGGTTTAGAAACGTGTTTCTACCCAATGAGTCACATTGTATTCGTCATCACACACGGCAATAGCACGCCATTTATCGAAGGTTAGGCACGGATGTGAGGTTGAGAAAGCGATAACGTCGCCAACATTGAGTGGGCAATCTGGGTCTATCTCCATAAACGCATGTTGATCCATGACGGCAGTGGTGATGGCATTAGAGACGGAGATGGCTTCACCGTCGCGGTATGCACGCTCTGGAATGGGTAAACCGGCATCAAAGGCGACGTCTCTTTTTCCTAGGCCAACTACGAGTTTACCCGGCTCTGGTTTTGAGATGACGTGTGCCCACACTTCAAGAGAGGACTGTAGGTCACCGCCCAAATCGCACGCTGCCCCTTGGTTTTTCTCTGCTCTCGCCATGACCTTGTTTTGAGCCTCTAGATAGATTCCCGTGTCATGGATGGCGTAGCAACCCGGACGAATGATGGCATCAAGATCGTCGAGGTTGGCAAAACACTCAGAAACCACGTCGTACCAAGCGGAACCTGCACCAGTCACAATAGGCTTACCTGAGATGAGCTGATCGCGAGCCAGTTTACGGCCAAGCGTTATGATCTGATTGAGAAAATCACGAATGGCTTGCTCTGCATTGTCACCGTGAATGACCCCTTCGTAAGCTTCAATACCAGTCAGTGACAGGTGAGATTGCTCGGCGATGTACTGAACAAGGTCGGCAACTTGCTGCTCAGTTCGACAGCCACAGCGTCCACCTTCAACACCGAACTCAATCAAGACATTGAGTTTGACGTCACGGCTAGAAAAGAACTGCCCAAGCGCTTCAACGTTACGCTGTGAATCAACGCAAACATATACATCAACATTATGTTGCTCGATCAGATTAGCCAAGATAGCCATATTGGCTTTGCCGACCACCTGATTGGCGATAATGATGTTACTTGCCCCTGATAACGCCGCAACTTCAGCTTGCGCGGCAGTGGCGACGGTCATTCCCCATGCGCCTTGGTCAAGTTGCTGACGAAACAACGCGGGTGTCATGCTGGTTTTGCCATGCGGGCATAACTTGACGTTGTGGGTTGCGGCAAAGCGCTGCATCCAATCAAGGTTATTGCTGATTCTAGATTGTTGAATAACCGCAGCGGGTAGACTGATTTCTTCGTTGATCAAGCTGTAGGTTTGCTGGCTATCACTCTGATATGGCTGAGACTTTTCGCCACACCCAGGGATGTTGATAGTATTGTTATGATAGTTTTTATCACACTTTTGCTCGAATTCTTTCATCGCAAGCTCACTTCTAACATGGTTTAAGTTATTGATTACTAATATTTGTTGCTGTCTAGGTTAATTTATATGTTAGAAACTATCAAACAAAATGGATTTTTATGTGTGTTTTGTCACTGATTTAAAAACGGGAATTATTATGATGGACACATGCAAACGAGAGACGAAGAGAGTGAACCATGTTGTTCGATACCATAATCAAAAGTGTAGAAGTCTTTGACGGTACCGGCGCTCCAGCATATACCGCTGATGTCGCAATTCGTCACAATCGTGTAGAGCAAATTGGTGAGTTATCTGAAGCGATGGCTAACAAGGTGATTGATGGGCAAGGCTTGGCACTCGCGCCGGGTTTTATTGATGTTCATACTCACGATGATACCAATGTGATTCGTTATCCCGAGTGTCTTCCAAAAATCAGTCAAGGTGTGACTACTGTGATTGTCGGTAACTGTGGCATTAGTGCCAGCCCGACTATATTAGCCAGTGACCCACCTGATCCAATGAACCTGCTCGGTAAGCAAGAAGATTTTAAATACCCAACCTTCGCTAGCTACGCACAAGCTGTGCAGCAAGCGAATCCTGCAGTCAATGTGGCGGCATTAGTCGGTCATACCACTTTGCGTAACAACGTGATGGATGACTTGCAACGCACCGCAACGGATGAAGAAATCGCGCAGATGCGCAGCACGCTTGACCAAGCGATGGCAGAAGGTGCGCTTGGTTTGAGCTCTGGTCTTGCCTATGCGAGTGCGAAACAAGCGACAGCAGATGAGGTCATGCGCTTAGCTCAGGTGCTCGGTCAACACGGCGGCATTTACACCACTCATATGCGTACGGAATTTGAAGAGATCATCTCTGCAATGGAAGAAGCCTTTGAAACCGGTCAGTTCGCTAAAGTGCCGGTTGTTATCTCACATCTTAAGTGTGCTGGTGCTGGCAATTGGGGACGAACAAAAGAAGTGCTTAATGTAATGGATGAAGCGGCGAAACACCAAGATGTGTCTTGTGACTGTTACCCGTACTCCGCAAGTTCATCAACACTCGACCTAAAACAAGTGACCGACGAGATCGATATCTTTATTACTTGGTCAGAAGCTGCTCCTGAACATGCAGGCAAAATGCTCAAAGACATTGCCGCAGAGATGCAGCTGCCATTAATGGAGGCGGCAAAAGCGATTCAACCCGCTGGCGCGGTTTACCACTGCATGGATGAAAACGACGTTAAACGCGTTTTGAAATACAAACTGACCATGGTGGGCTCGGATGGTTTACCTAATGACCCGCACCCACATCCACGTTTGTGGGGTACTTTCCCGAAAGTGCTTGGCCACTATTGTCGTGAAGAGAAACTGTTTTCATTAGCAGAAGCCATTCACAAAATGACGGGCATGTCAGCCAAGCGATATAACTTAAAAGATCGCGGCGAAATAAAAGTCGGGGCTTACGCAGATTTAGTTTTATTTAACCCAAATACAATAAAAGATACTGCAACCTTTGAAAATCCTATTTCAATGGCTAAAGGTGTTGAATCTGTATTTGTTAATGGTGAATTGTCTTATTTATCTGGCGATGTAACCAAAAATAGAAGCGGCGTATTTATTTATAGAAATGACGCCTAAAAATTAAAATTAATTATTTATTATCAATTTAATAAAGTACTTATACTGGAGAATATTATGTCTATTAAGCGTTACGGTGTAGAAGGTGGTACAGGCACTGGTGGTCAACACCTTCCATTTGCACGAGCGACTGAAGCAGGCGGTTTCCTATATGTTTCTGGTCAAACACCAATGACCGACGGTGAAGTGGTAGAAGGTGGTATTGTTGACCAGTCTCGCCTAGCGATTCAAAACTGTGTCGATATCATGACTGAAGCAGGCTACACACTAGAAGATGTGGTTCATGTAAAGGTTGTTTTAACGGACTCTCGTTATTTCCAATCATTCAATAAGGTGTTCAAAGAGTTCTTTGGTGAGCACCCGCCAGCACGTATCTGCATGGTGTGTGATTTGGTCGTTGACGTGAAGGTAGAAGTCGATGTGACTTGTTACCGCGAAGATCGTCGATAGACTTCACAAATAACAATTAAGAGTGCCGGAATAATTTCGTTCCCTGTTAATATTGTTTCGGTGCTCTCATCCCTACAAATATAATTCTTTGTTGTGCAGCAAAATAAATATTAATTAAATATAAGCGATTGTTATATTTAATTATTGTCTGAAATAGATGAAATAATACAACTGCAAGAATTATATTAATCTGAAAGATGGATTTTGACATTGAGAGGTGTCCAATGAATAGTACACTTTTTCTTACTGGCTTCGGTGCATATGTAGTATTTCTGATTTGGCTTGGATGGTTTGTTTCGCGCAACCAAAAGTCGGGGGAAGATTTTCTATTAGGTGGCCGTGGCTTACCTCTGTTTCTTGTATTAGGTACAACCGTCGCGACTATGGTCGGAACGGGCTCAAGTATGGGCGCGGTTGGCTTTGGTTATGCTAATGGTTGGGCTGGTGCGCTTTATGGCATCGGTGGTGCCATTGGTATCTTGCTTCTTGCGCTATGGTTTGCTCCGGTTCGTAAACTGAACTTTATGACCATGAGTGAAGAGCTTGCTTACTATGTGGGTGCAAATCGCATCGTTAAAAACGTGGTTGGCTTGCTTATCTTTATCGCTTCTATTGGCTGGTTAGGCGCGCATATTCTTGGCGGTGGTATGTACCTCGCTTGGATCGCTGATATCGACCTTAACCTAGCGAAAATCATCATTGCTGCGGCGTTCACTATCTATGTTGTGATTGGTGGTTACACTGCGGTTGTCTGGACGGATACGATTCAAGCAATCATTCTATTTGTTGGCTTCATTCTGATGGCGGTTCTATCGGTTCAACATATCGGTGGTATGGACAACCTATACGCAGCTATGGACCCAGCCGCAACGAGCTTCCTAGCAATTGAAAAACTGGGCATCATTCCAGCGGTATCTTTAGCGGTTGTGATTGGTGTTGGTGTACTTGCGACGCCTTCATTCCGCCAACGTATCTACTCGGGTAAGGATGTATCTACAATTCGCCGTTCGTTCATTGGCTCTGGCGTGCTGTATCTATTCTTCTCAATCATCCCTGCAATCATTGGTATGGCTGCACATGCGATTGACCCAACACTAGACAACCCTAACTTCTCGTTCCCATACATTGCTGCAACCGTATTGCCAGTAGGTATCGGTATGATTGTTCTGATTGCGGGTCTGTCAGCAACCATGTCGAGTGCAAGCTCTGATGCGATTGCGGGTGTGTCGATTCTACTGCGCGATGTTTACGTTATGTTCACTGGTCGTGTGCCAAACAAAGAATCCATGCTCAACTACTCTCGCCTAGCGCTGGTTGTGGTTATCGGCTTTGCTCTACTGTTTGCTCTGACTTCAAACGACATCATTGGCTACATCACTAAGATGATTTCTACTGTTATGTCAGGCATGTTCGTGTGCGGAATGCTAGGTCGCTTCTGGAAACGTTACAACTGGCAAGGTGCTATCGCGACACTTGCTGGTGCTTCAGTGGCTTCATTCACTGTCATGCTTAACGCGGATTACACAGCCTTCTGGGGCAACCCAGTGATTCCATCTTGTCTGTTCGCACTGACTGCGGGTGTCGTAGTGAGCCTATGTACTCCTGCTAACCAAGTCAGCCCTGAAATGGCAAGAGCAATTCTTGATGATGAGCGTGCTCTGATGGAAATGGAATTGTCTGACTCAGGCGTCTTAGAAGAAGACAAATCTTCACAACGTCCTGCCACTCAAACTAGCTAGTTTTCTCCACAACTTTGGCTCTGCCTAGCAGAGCCACTGTTTTTTTACTTTTCAAGATTAAGGTGTGTTATGTCGGCATCTTCTAATTTTAACATTGCTTTTTTTGGCGAGTGTATGGTCGAAATCAGTGGGTCTCCACTGAGTAAAAAATTCGGCGGTGACACGCTCAATACGGCGCTTTACCTGTCTCGTTTAACTCAAGATCAAAATGTCTCTGTGCACTATGCGATGGGGCTTGGTCACGATGAATTGTCTCAGAGTATGTTGGAAAACTGGCATCATGAAGGCATTCAAACTGAGTTGGTCGAACGCATTGAGAACAAACTGCCCGGCCTATACATGGTTGAAACGGATGAGACTGGTGAGCGTCACTTCCACTATTGGCGCAGTGATGCCGCAGCCAAGTTTTATTTTAATAGCGAAAGCCAAACCAAGCTTGAAGCTGCACTGGCTGATAAGGCGCTAGATGCGGTGTACCTAAGCGGTATCAGCCTTGCCATTCTAGACGACGATTCACGTCAACGCTTACTAGATGCCGTTAGTACCTTCTCACTTCAAGGTGGAAAGGTGATATTCGATAACAACTATCGCCCGCAACTTTGGTCAACAGAGCAAGCGCAACATTGGTATGCAAAACTTCTACCTTACGTCGATATTGCTTTGATTACAGAAGATGATGATCACATTGTCTGGGGCAGTGAAGAGTCGGTGCAAGCGAGATGTCTGCGCCTTGGCTGCAAAGAAGTGGTGATTAAGCGTGGTTGCGAGCCTTGTAAAATCATCACCACTAGCGATCAAGGCATAGAAGAGCGTTATGTTGCGGCAAGTAAAGTGAACAAAGTCGTCGACACGTGCGCCGCAGGGGATTCGTTCGCCGCAGGTTATCTTGCTGCTCGCCTAACCGGAAAAAGTGCCAGTGCCTCAGCGCTATTAGGCCATCAATTAGCTTCAACCGTTATTCAATACTCAGGCGCGATTATTCCTGTCAGCGCGATGAGTGAACTTATTATTGGGTCACAAGACCAGAAATAGAATCGGAAACTATTATGTCTCTACAAGCTACATCTCAAGAAATCATCAACAAGCTACAGCAGTTCAAAGTTGTACCTGTTATCCAAATCAACAAGGTTGAACATGCAGTCCCTCTAGCCAAAGTTCTGGTTGAAAATGGCCTACCCGTCGCTGAAGTGACCTTCCGTACTGAGGCGGCAGCAGACGCAATCCGTGCAATGCGCGAAGCGTATCCTGAAATGTGCATTGGCGCGGGAACAGTACTGACGTCAGAGCAAATTGATCTAGCGAAAGAAGCCGGAAGTGAATTCGTGGTTGCTCCAGGCCTTAATCCAAACACAGTTCGTCGCTGCCAAGAGATAGGCATGCCTGTTGTTCCTGGAGTCAATAACCCAAGCCAAGTGGAGCAAGCACTAGAGCTTGGCTTAACCTTCCTAAAATTCTTCCCTGCGGAAGCATCTGGCGGCATTAGCATGGTCAAGTCTCTGCTTGCTCCATACGTTGATGTGTCATTCATGCCAACTGGTGGCATCGGTAAACACAATATCAACGACTATCTAGCGATTGACCGAGTGATTTGCTGTGGTGGTACGTGGATGGTGGCTCCAACACTGATTGAGAACGAACAATGGGATGAGATCGCGAAGCTTGTCCAAGAAGCGGTTGCGCATGTTGCGTAATTGAATCGAACATTAGTAAATTTGGGATGACACGGATGAACAAAGCAACGTTAGCACTACTTATTTCTGGCTTAATGGCGGGGCAAACAGCGATGGCAATGGCTCCTAATACTGATCTTAATCTTATGCCTTACCCTCAGGAAGTCGAACTGGGGAAAGGGCAAATTGCGCTCGACAAAGATTTTAGTATCTATGTAAAAGGTTATGACTCTGAGCGTGTTCAATTCAATGTAAAACGCACGATGGAAAGGCTTTATCGTCAAACTGGTTTACCTATGCTTCATTGGCAAGCCGAGTCTGAGAAAGACGCAACTTTGGTGATTGATATTCGCAAGGCACCAAAAAGCCAAGTACAAGACATCGAGAGTGATGAGTCTTACCAACTGGATGCTAAGAATGGTCAAATTGTTATCCGCTCTGAGCGTCCATATGGTGCGCTACATGGCTTAGAAACCTTCCTCCAGCTAGTGACAACAGATGCTAAAGGTTATCACGTGCCAGAAGTGTCGATTGAAGATGAGCCACGCTTTAAATGGCGTGGTGTTTCATACGATACGTCACGTCACTTTATCGAGTTCGACGTGATTTTACGTCAGCTTGATGCGATGGCATCGGCGAAGATGAACGTCTTCCACTGGCACATTTGGGATGACCAAGCGATTCGTATTCAGCTAGATAACTACACTAAGCTCTGGTCTGAAACGGCAGATGGTGACTACTACACCAAAGACGAGATTCGTTATGTGGTGAACTACGCGCGTAATCTTGGCATTCGTGTTATTCCTGAAATTTCTCTACCAGGGCATGCTTCCGCGGTTGCTCATGCTTATCCAGAATTGATGTCTGGTGTCGGCGAGCAAGCTTACCCTCAGCAGCGTGGATGGGGCGTGTTTGAGCCGCTGATGGACCCAACCAACCCAGAACTGTACACCATGCTCGAAAGTGTCTTTGATGAGGTGGTGGAGCTGTTCCCTGATGAGTACTTCCATATTGGCGGCGACGAGCCGAACTACAAGCAGTGGAAAGAAAACCCGAACATTCAGAAGTTTATTGCTGACAATAACCTAGATGGTGAACGTGGCCTGCAATCTTATCTCAACACGAAAGTGGAAAAGATGCTTGAGCAGCGTGGTAAGAAAATGTCTGGTTGGGATGAGATCTGGCATAAAGACTTGCCGACTTCAATTGTTATCCAAAGTTGGCGTGGACACGACAGTATTGGTCGTGCCGCTAAAGAAGGGTATCAAGGGGTACTTTCAACGGGTTACTACCTAGACCAGCCGCAACCGACAAGCTACCACTACCGCAATGACCCAATGCCAGCAGGTATTACCGTTGACGATAAATTGCATAGTGGTGAGCGATTCGCAACCTACGACTGGGTTAAACCGCGTAATAAAGGTGGCCCACGTAAAGGTAATCTGACCATCATCGAAGCAAAAGATGGCACTTACCGCGCGTTTACTGATTACAACGGTAAGTCTCGCCAAGAAGTTCATATTCTTGAATATGTGCCGGGCAAAGTGTTCCGCGGTCATTTCGACAACTTTATGTCCTACACCGAGTTCAACTATGAGTTTGCTGGTGGCAAGCTTAAGCCAAGTAGTTATCAGCTTATCGGTAACGTTCGCTGGCCTGCGACAGGTGAGCTAGTGGCAGGAAGTTCAATCAAGGGGTCTGTTATTCCTCAGCCAAACGGCGGCTACCCTGCTGAACTAACCAAAGATGAACAGAAACTCATCTTGGGTGGTGAAATTACCATTTGGGGTGAAAACCTTGACTCAATGACTATCGAGCAGCGTTTGTGGCCGCGTAGCTACGCGATTGCTGAGCGTTTATGGTCTAGCCAAGAGCTTACTGATGAGCGCAGCATGTATCGTCGTATGAATGTGATGGATACGTGGTCTGAAGTCTCCGTTGGCTTACGTCATCACGCTGACGCCAATATGATGCTTAAGCGCCTCGCAAATGGTGCGGATGTGATGCCTTTACAAACACTGGCTAAGTACATTGAACCAGCGCAGTATTACGCGCGTCACTGGGAGAAGTGGATATCAACGCCGAACAAAGGCGATCTTTACAACCAATATGAACGCTTAAATCGCTTTGCTGATGCGCTACCGGTAGAAAGCTTGGCGGTATATCAGATGAATGATTTGGTTGAGGCGTTTGCTAAGGGTGATAAAGCCGCTCTGGTTACATTGCAAGGCTATTATCAAGCGGTGAAGTTTGCAGCCACTCAGGCTAAGCCAATCTTTGCAGCGAATGTCGCGTCAGTTGATACGGTTGCAGTGGCAGACGCAAGTGTGCGAGTAGCAGACTTAGCCTTAACGTTAATTGAAACGGCTAAGCAGGGTCACCAAGTTCGTGCAGCGGATGCGGCAGAGTATCAAGCATTGATTGATCAAAATGCCATCATCATTGATGAAACGATTGTCGCCATTGTTAAACCAACTGAGAGCTTACTTAAAACTCTGAGTAAATAATGGTTAAACCATTTGCCGTTAGGGTCTGTTGACCTTTTGAGCTGATTTTTGCAGCAGTTTGTGGGTTCTTTATGCAAGGCAGAGGCTTTGAATTGTAGCTGCTCTACCTGATAAGCTGATAACGCAGCAGAAGGGAACCACAAATGCTGCCCGAAGGGTTCGGCTAAAAGCGTTTTACTCTTTGTTGAGAGGTGTTTTGCTTAGAATGACTAGGCGGCAAACCTCTCGCCGCGATTAAAACGCTTTTATCTCGAACAAAATTTAACCGCAAAAGGTCAACAGGCCCTAGCGTCTCCTAGCGGCAAACTCCTTTTTATTTGGATGTATTACAATGCAAGTAAGCGGTCACTTACGGTTTTTCATCGGAACCTACACTGATTCCCCGAGTCAGAGCCAAGGCATTGCTCAAATCAGCTTAAATCCACAGACTGGTGAACTGACTCGCCTCGACAATTTCTACCCACTACGTAATCTTTCTTACCTCAAACAAACCCGCCAAGCTCTATATAGTTTTTCAGAAGTTGCTCAGCAAGACGGCGCACAACTTGTCTGTATGCAAGGGGGCATCAATCACGCGCTGCCTATTTTAGGCGACTACCCTTGCCATTTAGACGTTTGCGAGAATAACCAATATCTTGCCGTTGCCAACTACGGTTCTGGTGATGTCAACGTGTTTGCTCTTGGCGATGATGGTGTACCAAGAGAGCTCGTGACGACGCTGTTTGAAGAGGGTAAAGGCCCCAATCTTGATAGACAAGCGTCCCCGCATGCGCACCAAGTCGTGTTTCAGCGCACGGAAAAAGCGTTGGTAAGCGTGGATTTAGGCAGCGATGCCATCCGCTTCTATCACATTGAGCAAAACCAATTTCTCTTGCAACAAACGCTAGCTTTAACACCTGGGTCTGGACCTCGCCATTTGGTGTTCAATCGCTCTGAAGATAAAGCTTATGTTGTGTGTGAGTTAAGTGAAACCTTGGTTGTGCTGACTAAAACAGGCGCTGGCTGGCAAGTGTCACAGCAGTCAGACTTAATCCCAAATAGGGAGAAAGGAGAAGCGGCGTCCGCGATTAAGTTGTCGCTAGACGAGAGGTTTATTTATGTGTCATGTCGACAGCAGAACGTGTTGAGCTGCTTTGATGTTTCGCAACCTACAGCGCAATGGCTTGGCTTAACCGATTGTGGCGGTGATTTTCCGCGTGATTTTACGATTAGCGCTTGTGGCGAGTGGGTAGTCGTCGCTAACCAGCATTCCAATAATCTTACTAGCTTTCGTCGTGATTTGAAGACGGGAGCCTTAGTCGCAACAGGATACCAGTGCCAAGTTGCCGCACCTGTCTGCGTAATTGAACAAAATAACGATTGAGAACAGTATGACAATCCACCGTATTAACCCTACAAAACGTTGGTCAGATGTAACGGTATTTAATGGCATTGCCCACTTTGTCGAAGTGGCTGAAACGGATACCTCCGCAGATATTAAGGGTCAAGTGCAGCAGATTTTTGATCAAGCTGAGCAGATGCTGGCAAGCGTCGATAGCGATAAAACGCGTATTTTGTCGGTCACTATCTACGTGACAGACTTTGCCAATTTCGATGCCCTTAATGAAGTATGGGATAACTGGTTTGTGGAAGGCACAGCGCCAAGTCGTGCCTGCGTTAAAGTCGAACTTGCAGATCCTAACCTGTTGGTTGAAATGGCGTTTGTCGCGGCTGCGGGTGAAAAGTATCAGTAGTATTTGCTGAGCAGAAACGTAAAAGGTAGCGAAATCGCTACCTTTTTTGATCGTGTATTTGCCGCGTGATTACGCTTTTTGTAGGTCGCGAGCTGGGTAAGTCAGTGTCATACCATCTACTGTTACTCGAACGTAGAAGCCGCCGCTGCTTAGACCAACAACCACCATCTTACCGAAATCAACGCCTTTTGTTGCGACAACAACATCATCAATTGCAAACATGGAAACACCTTGAAGTTAATGGATAGAATTAATCTCTCGGCGCGGATTTAAACAGCAATTGCTCCTGACAACTAATCAGGTTTTTTGTCGTCACAATCAAATAAATTACTTGTAGTGTAAGCTTACAATTTGACTACGCTTGTTAGTTTAAATTGTTGTTTTTAAATGAGTCTACGTAAGCTTTATCTTCTTTCATAATATGGTTTTTAAGCCAGTTTTTGAGAAACGTCATTAACTCATCGCCGATGTCTTCCCCTCTTTCAACGCGACGCTGAAAATCTAAGACCTCTTTTACCAACTGTTGATGCGCCTCCACATGATGACTGGTTTGCTCGTAGCCGATTTGTTCGAACAATGTCTCTTCGTATGCAAAGTGGTTAGCAGTGTAGTCAATCAACCCTTGTACGACGCGTTTGATAGATGACAACCCGTAGTTATGTTTCAGCAAGTAGTAGAGCTCGTTGATAAGGTGAAGTAAGGTTTGGTGCTGTCTATTTATTTCCGGTAATCCGATATCGAGTTGAGCGTTCCATTCCATCAACTTTTCTCGCTTGGCTTCATGGGCTTCAATTTGATTCGCATCGGTTGCAAAGCGATGGAGTAAGGAGTCAATTTCCCCAGACAAATTACGTACGGTAATACTGGCAATCAAGGTTTCCTGAGTGGCACGTACGTTGTTATCGGATTCCGAGGCGATAAGCGCTAGGCTCTCTTGTAAGCTATGAGTTTGCCCTAGTTGTTGCTCGGAGGATTGAGCAATATGTTGACCGTAAGTACGTACCTCGTCGATTTGTTGGTTAAGCTCTTTGAATGTGTGCTCTGCAGTCGACGCAATTTCTAATGAGCGTTGCATGCTCGATTTGTTCTCTTGCATGGTTTCTAGCACGTCGTCTGTTTTTGCTTGAAGGTTGGTAATCTTAGTCCGGATCTCTTCGGTTGCTTCTTGAGTCCTTTGTGATAAAGAGCGGACTTCGTCTGCAACGACGGCAAACCCTCGGCCTTGTTCGCCTGCGCGGGCACTTTCTATTGCTGCATTAAGTGCTAGCAAGTTGGTTTGCTCGGCAATGGAACCTATGGTTTCCATCACTTGGCTAATTTGCGCGGTTTCTTCCATCAGTGACTGAAAATGTTCATTAGAGTTATCGATATGCTGATTGGCGTTATCGAGAGCTTGCTCTAGGGCAATCATATCCCGCGTACCTTGGTCTGCTTTGACTTTTGCCTGATTGGCCAATGTCGCCGTTGACTCACAGTAGCTAGAGACATTCTGAGTGATTTCAGAGAGCTGTCCGATGATCTCTTTAGCGCTATCTACATCTTGCTTTTGGCCTAGCGCTCCTGTTTTGGAAATGCCCGAATCTTTTTGGACAGTGCCAGCGACTTCGACTAAACGAGCGGTTGATTTGCGAAGTGCGTGTACGGTTCGCGAAATATCCTCACCAATTCGGTTGAACGAGCGCAATAGTGGCGCATTGAGGGTATCACTGGTGTCGATCCTGACGGTAAGATCACCTTCAGACAGATGTGCCGCGGCTTGTTTAAGCTGAGCTAATAATCCAGTGACGGAGCTAATAGCACAAACCACCACCAAGTGATAAAGCAGCAAGAGTGCGAGCCATAACCATGATTGTTCAATGAATAGCTCAATAGCAATAGGAAGAATGAACAAGGTTAGCAGCATTGACCACTGCATCGAAGAGAGTCGATTTAAGCTAGAAAATAATGATCTAAACATACGCCAGCTCCTTGGCCGGAAATCTGTTACTCACTTCATTAAATTTAGGCGATAGATACAGAATGACCCACCGAAATCAGACAATAATTTGATTAAAATTAATTCTAAAGGGCTAGTTTTCTAAGTTGCTCACCTTAGTCTTCGGTGAGCTCACTGAAGGTAGCTTGAAAATAGTCCCACACTAACTGACCAACGGGGCCAAGCGCTGTGGTTTTCTTGCGCGCAACATATATGGGTACGTTGAGTGGTTCAATAGTTGAAACAGGGATGAGCCCTGGTTCATGCTCGATTTCATGTGTGGCGAGTCGTCCCCAACCTAAGCCACTTTTTATCAGCGACTTTTTTGTTTGGTGATCAGAGACATACCACTGCAAGGCTTGCTTGACGATCCCCGAGTCTGGGTTTGACTTGTAGGATGATTTAACCACGACTTGCGGGTATTCATACAAATCACTCTGTTTGATTTGGTCTAGCTTAGCCAAAGGGAACTGGTCTGAAATGAATACGGGCAAACTCAGGCTATCAATACGCTGATACTCCACCAACTCTTGGTTTAGCTCTCTTACGGCATAAATACCGATATCCACTTTATCATCCAACAACATACGCTCGCCTGAGGCGGTTTCTATGTCTAGATGAATTACAGTCTCTGGATAGGATTGCTTAATGTGTTTGAGAAGCTCGGTTACTTTGTCGGTCGGGAAGATCGCACTAATACTGATTTTAAGTTCACTTTCGACTTCACTGTTCATCTGACGCGCGAAAAGGTCGAACTCGTTGGCAGCATCGAGCAAGCGCTGGATTTTTTGCAGCAGAACTTTGCCTTCTCTGGTAAGAGTCGGGCGGTAAGTGTCACGATCAAAAATCTCTATTTGATAGTGATCTTCAACCTGTTTAACGGAATAAGACACCGCGCTACGCGCTTTAAATAGCTTTTCGCTTGCTTGGCGAAAGCTACCTTCCTGATGAATCACGTTAACAACGTGTAAATGTTCTAAGGCAATCATGGTCTAATAATATGACCGTTATGGTCTAAAAGCTATGCTTTTTTCGTTCATGTCTCTCTTCTAAAGTAACTCCATCGCCAGAAAATACTCAGCTTAACCAAGCGGTTTGTTCGTACTGGCAGAAGATGGCCAACTATTTTGAACATTTAGGAGTGAGACTATGACTTTCCAGATTTTAACGACCCCAGATAGCGCATTTGTCGACCTACCTGACTACCCATTTGCCCCCAACTATATCGAGGTTGAGGGAATGCAAATGCACTTCATTGATGAGGGCGAAAAGGACGCTCAGGCTATTTTTCTGCTTCATGGTCAGCCTTCGTGGAGCTATCTCTACCGCCATATGGTGCCTGTGCTCGTGAAGGCAGGATATCGCGTCATTGCCCCTGACCTAATTGGCTTTGGTAAGTCTGATAAGCCAGCGACAAGTGATGTGCACACCTACGCAAATCATGTTCGTTGGATGACAAGCTTTATTCGTCAAATTGGTGTTCGCCATGGTGCGGCATTTATGCAGGATTGGGGTGGAATGATTGGCTTACGCGCTTTAGCGAATGAACCTCAATGGTTAGATCGTTTGGTCGTCGCCAATACTGCTCTCGCTGAGATGAACGGCTTAGAAAAGTTTATGGTGCCAAAAGTGTTGAAGGTCATGGCTGCTGCGGCAGGTAAAGCAACGCTCGCTAAATTGTCACACAAGATCAACTACGGCAATTGGGCTGGATACTTCAGACATAGCGAACAGCTAGAGATTGGCAAAGTCATCCAAATATTGACGACCAAAGAGCTGAGTAGTGAGGAAATGCGAGCCTACGATGCACCGTTCCCGTCATCTGAGTTCTATGCAGCACCACGAAAAATGCCTGAAATCGTTGCCGCTGAACTTGATGAAGTGAATAAGGATTGGAGAAAACTTAAACAGTGGCGCAAGCCCGTGTTGACACTATTTAGCGATCAAGACCCATTCCTTGCAGGACAAGGCTACGACGAGAAATTCCAGAATAATTTCCCTGGTGCTTCGGGCCAACCACATATCACGATAAACAACGCATCCCACTTTTTACAAGAAGATCAATCTGTCCAACTAGCCAACAAAATGGTCGATTGGTTAGAGCAAACACAATATAAACAAGAGAAGGTAACAGTATGAAAGTATTAGCAATTGGAGCAAATGGTGTCATTGGACAAGCCGTCGTTAACCAACTGAGTCAGAATCATCAAGTGATAGCGGTTGGGCATAGCCGTGGAGAGGTGACCGTCGACATTGAAGATCAAGCGTCGATCAGAGCTTTGTTTGAGCACGTTGGTCAGGTAGATGCGATTGTTTCTATGGCGGGTAACGGTGAAATGGGCAGTATCGCAGACATGCCAAGCTCAGGTTATGCGGAGGTTTTAAAGGGTAAGCTGATGGGGCAGGTTAACCTCGTTCGTATTGGTCTGGAATATTTGAAAGAGGGAGGTTCTATTACCTTAACTTCTGGTCAGGCTGCCAACTACCCAATGGCGGGTACAGCGGCGATTTCTATTGGTGTAGCTGGTATTAATGCGTTTGTCGGTGTTGCTGCCTTAGAGCTTGAAGAGGGTAAGCGTATCAATGCGGTCAGCCCTGCTGTAGTTAAAGAGACTTTAGAGCAATGGGGCGTTGATAGCAGCACAGGAATTCCTGCAAGTGAGGTGGCTAAATTCTATCAACACAGTATTGAAGGGAGTGACAACGGACAAATCTTTGATGCTGTTTTAGCTCACTAGTATTAACAAATGCAAAACGCTCAACAGATGGTATGTCTGTTGGGCGTTTCTTTCAAAGTGAGCAGCGAGTCGACCAGGCACTATTTATCTTCAAGCTGATAGGCCATTGGAAAGACTACGGTGATCGGGTGGGGAGCAGTGTGCTTTGGAAACTTTGTTGCGAGTATTGTTTTTGTTGCAGCGGTATCCAAAATGGTATGCCCTGAACTTTCTAATATAGTGAGCCCAATGACACTCCCTTTTTGATTGATGTCTGTCTGTATCATTGCGGTACCTTCCAGCGACAGACTTCTTGCCTCTTGTGGATAGTACAGATTAGATGACAGCCTTTTGATGTATTCTTGCTGATCAAACCCTACCGCATCAGTTGTGTGTGTGGCTGTAGTACAACCTACTGCGAGCAGAGACCATAGTAAAAATAACATTCTTATCGAGATGGATTGATAGATCGATTTCATATTCAAGACAATAAGGCCCATCTATTTTTTCGTTCCAATCACTTGGAATTGATCGACGAACATACCTTGGCTAATCATCCAAGTATCTTTAGGTTTATAGAAGTAAAACTCCCACGTTACTGGATGATTTTCATGCTTTGCCACTTCCACAATACGGACCAGAGAAGGAGATAATTCTTCATAATGAATATTCTCCACTCCAATGATTGAACCGTACATGGCTAGCACTACTCCAAGTTGTTGTTTGAGAAGAGTTAGTTGTTGTTTATTGGCGCTAATCGTCGGATTATTGCTAAATAGCTTATCGATAGCTTGAGTTGATTGTTCAGAAGAAAGCTCTTTGAAGAATTTGTCTACCTGCTCTTTAGGCTGACCCTCATACGCAGAGGCAGTGCCAGCACAAAACAACAGAACTAATCCTGCCATTAACTTCTTCATATAAATACTCCTATAATTTTTTTGTTGCGAACTGTTGATACTACTGATGGGGATTGGTTTGGACTATTGAGAATGTATTGTTATTGCAATCAATAATATGAGTCATTAAGCCGCCCCAAAACTGCGGTTCAGGAGGCCCGGTAAACCTGACATCGCGCTGAATCAATGTTTCAAAGAAGCTGTGTATGTCATCAACTTCTAAGCTAAAACCCAAGAATCGACCACACTCAAATTCTCCGATTTCTTCCACTTCGAGTAACAACTGGACATTGTCTAACTGATAGCCAACAAATCCATCATTTGCGCTGCCAAAGACCTTATGTAGTCCCAATTTGTGGGTGTAAAACTGTTCGGATTCTTCAACAGATTTACACGGAATACGCATTGTGTTCATTTTCATCAGTGTGTCCCTTGATATTTAACGTCGAGTTAAGCGTTACCGATAGATCTTTTATCAAGTTTAGTGCCGAGATGATTTTCTGCGGCTAACTGATACTAGATTGAAGAGCAATTGCCGTTTTGCGCCATTTCGGTTTTTAAAACCTGTGATTTACCGTGTGTTTCATCGACAAGCTCAACACCAGCGCCACCGACAAACACGCCCATTTTTATGTATTGATTGATAAAGTAGTTGCGTCCTTCGTCAGTGAAAAGCGTCACATGGTTTTCTGAGAATTCAGATTCGGTACTGATAATATGTTCTTGGTTGCCTTTCACCTCATGATAGAAGAACACCCCCGGGGCTGTTTCGCCAATACATTCGCCATCGACATAGACAAACTTTTTAAGCGCAGCGCCTACAAACGCATCTTCTCGATAAACGTAAATACCCGAGTTGCCTTTTTGTGGGGCAGGGAAGGACTTAGCATGTTGTGAAACCTCGGTATCTACCGTAGGAACAGAGGCACAACCAGAGAGTGCGAGGAGTAGAGCAGAACAAAGAAACAATTTATTTTTCATATGATTAACCTAGCCTTTATAAAATCGGTGGCAAACATACAACAAAATAATAATTTAGTGATTGTTATTGGTAATAATTGTGATTCTCATTAAGTTTTAAGTGTGGGCGATTTAGCTTCTCGCCCATTTAATGAGCACTTAACGAGCCTTAGCTTGGCTTTTTACGTATTTCTTTACTTTCTTCATTGCCATTTGGCGTTTCAGGGGCGACAGGTAGTCGATAAATAAATTACCAGAGAGGTGGTCTATTTCGTGCTGCATCACGATGGCTAGGAACTCATCACTTTCAACTGTGATCGGATTTCCCTCTCGATCCAGCGCGGACACAACCACTGAAGTAAAACGTTCAACTTCAGCGTAGTAATCTGGGACAGACAGGCATCCCTCTTGACCAAAGGCTTTGTTTTCACCACTAATGACTTCCGGGTTAACTAGGATTAGTGGCTCATCTCTGTTATCTGAAAGGTCAATGATCACCACCGCTTCTTTACGACCTACCTGTGTAGAAGCCAAACCAATACCGTTGTCAGTCGCATATAGGGTTTCGAGCATATCGTCGATTAGAGTTTGTATTGACGCAATGTCCGTGACTTTCTCAGCGGTTATCTTGAGGCGCGGATCTGGGGCAGTGAGAATATCTAATACAGCCATTTCTTCATTCTTACTAAATTAAATCATAGGGTTAGTTTAAAACCTTCATGACTTGCTTTAAAGCCTAATTGCTCGTAGAACCTGATTGCGTCTGGGCGAAGTTTGTCGCTGGTGAGTTGAACCATGCTACAACCTTTCTTTCTCGCAAGCTCTATAGCATGTTCAAACATACGTTCTCCGAAGCCCAAACCTCGGTATTTTTCATGGATTCGAACGCCTTCAATAAGGCAGCGCCAACTACCAATATGAGTGAGATAAGGAATAAACGTAAGTTGTAGCATGCCGACAAGTTGGTTTTGTTTCTCTACTACTAGTAGAAGGTTGTTTGGGTCTGCATCAATTGCCTCGAAAGCTTCGATGTAGGTATTGTTCAAAGGTAGGGAAGGGTCTTCTCTTTTGTTACCTAATACGTCGTTGGCAAGTAGCGATACAAGATGCTCCAAGTCACTCATAACTG
Organism: Vibrio tubiashii; assembly: GCF_028551255.1. Lineage (NCBI taxonomy): Bacteria > Pseudomonadati > Pseudomonadota > Gammaproteobacteria > Vibrionales > Vibrionaceae > Vibrio > Vibrio tubiashii. Next base: position 88,661 of record NZ_CP117030.1, read on the forward strand.
CTGTTCTGTAGTCTAGTTTCATGTCGGCCTCCTTCATGTTCGGTTCACTAACTTACAGAAAAGACGATTCTTTGGCTATTCACAGGATAGTGAACCTCCAGAACAACATCTTAACTGCCTTGGGCGCATTGAGCATGAGATAGATCAGATGAGTCTATGTTTTAAGTTCATTTTGATGCATATTGAAGTTCAACAAATGAACAATGGAGGTAAAATGGGGACGTCAGTTTTTCTTAGCTACCCAAACGCATATACCCAATGCCAACTTGATTTCATTTCTGCTCTCTCTTGTTATCTCACTGAACGTGGCTACTCACCAAGAACGTTAGGCGTAACAGACTACGATTTGGATGCACCGCTGAAGTCGATACGACGTTTAATGTCGGAATCTAATGGTCTGATTACGGTCGCTTTTCGTCGCTATTATGTTGAACAAGGGGCTGCGAAACCCGGGAGCTCGTCAGAGTACGATATCAGTCAGCAGTGGTTTACTAGCCCATACAGTCAAATTGAGCCTGCAATGGCATTCCAGCTGGGGTTGCCTGTGTTGATCTTGCGCGAAAGCCGAGTCATCGCGGATGGAATCTTAGATAAAGGCGTGCTTGGTACGTATATGCCGGAATTTCATCTGGGTGGCTCATGTGCTCAATATCTTCACTCGCGTGAATTCAATCAGCTGATTAGGAAATGGGAATCTCAGGTCGAAAGGGTCGTCGAAAACCGTGGCAATCCACCTGTTCTCTATTAAGGACAGCAGTGAATAGAACTTTTGCACTTGGTTTTTATGCCATGCCTCTAAAGTCTATTCACGCTTTTAACTCCTACTTTCACAAAATTTCTCTTCGTCTATTCCACAAATCTGATACAGATAGCTTTATTAATAAAATGTAGTGATGTTTTATATGCTTTGTTAATGGTGTTTGTGCTCTAAAAAGCCAGACATTTAGCTAGTGGGAATATCTTTGTGAATCAGATGCTTGGTAGAGACTCGTCGGTTTCTGATACCGAACCAATGACGAAAAAAACGCATCGCGCTAAGTTTAAGTGGCGGGGCATCGAAGTGCGACTGGGTCTCGCGCTGGCAATGCTATCGATGACGACGTTACTGCTTGCCCTTTTTAGTTCGACCACTTATGACAAGCTAGAAAGCGCGTTGCTTGAGCTCAAGGAAAAAGAAATCCCCGCCCTTGAGCAGGCGGCTAGGCTAAACGATATGGTGCGTTTGGTGATCACGGAATCGTCTCAGCTGGTCTCAGCCGATTCGAACCTTGAAAGGCGCAATGCCATGGTTCGTATTGAAGACAGCATAGAAGAGATGAACCAAGTTCTTGCCCATTTTCCTGAGTACCATGCTTACTTTAAAGACTTGATTATGCAGGTGAGTAACAGCCTGAGTTTACTCTATCAAAGCGGTGAAGAATCGCGGCAGCTCAACAAAGAGTTACGCAACCTGCTGGAAGGTTTTTATCCTCTCTTGCAGCAAGTGAGTGAAGAGCTTGATAGCTTACCTGCGGAGCAAAAGTCCCGTCTTCAGTACAGCCAGCTAAAGGCGTTGTTGTTCTATCAATTAGGCTTGGTTGAGAAGCTTTATAACGATGGCAGCTTCAACGAGTTGGATTACACAACCTACCGTCTAGAGCAATTGGGACAAGATTGGTTTAGCTTGTGGCTCGAAAGTGGGCTCGCTGAATCTTTGCCTGCGCTCGATGAAAAGCTTTCAGTAATCTACACCCTTGCCTCTCGCTCAAGCCGTTTAGTCCAGCTCAAGAACCAAGCGTTGGAGCACTACTATCAGCAGGAATTCTTACTTGAAAACAGCCGTAAATACCTGCATCAACTCTCCGTTCAAATAGAGCGAAATACGTCTAACGTTAACTTAGAAATTGATTCGTCGATTGCCCATGTACAAGCCTCGTTAGCTTCAAACCGCACCTTCTCGCTTGCTCTCTCGGTGTTTAGTCTATTTGCCGCAGCAGGGATTGCTTGGTTCTACGTGCGCAAGAATATTTTGGAGCGCCTGCTTAACCTGAGAGACGATATGTTTGCCATCTCAACAGGGCACTTGGATACCGATATTGAGTTAAAAGGGCAGGATGAAATAACCCAAATGGCGAAGTCTCTACAAGTATTCCAAGCCACCGCAAAAGTAGTGAAAAAAACCAACCAAAAACTGGAAGCTGAAGTCGAAGAGCGCAGATTGGCAGAAGAGAAACTTCGCGTCACTCAAGACGAGCTGATTCAAGCAGGCAAGCTTGCTGCACTGGGGCAATTGAGTGTTGGAATTACTCATGAAATGAACCAACCTTTAACCGCGATCAGCAGTCATACTCGCAGCGCGCAAAAGTGGCTAGAGCAAGATCGTTCAGATAAAGCGACCCAGAATCTGCACAAAATAGAAACCCTGCTGGGTAAAGTCGCGGCTCTGACGCGTCACTTGAAAGCCTTCTCGCGTAAGAGCGATGGCAAAGTGAGCTCGGTAGCGGTGATGCCTGTTGTCAACGATGCGATAGAGCTCTTTGCCAATAAGCAGATACCGATAGTGCTCGACTGTAATCTCTCTTCTTGTGAGAGTGTTCGAGCAAACCCGATTCGCTTAGAGCAAGTGTTAGTTAACTTAATCAGCAATGCGATTGACGCCGTAGAACAAACCCCTGAGCCGCTTATTTTGGTGTCTGTCTCTAGAGTAGGAGAAGAGGTTAGGATTGCGGTTAAAGACAATGGCAAAGGCATAGTCGCTGACGATATTCCTCATATTTTCGACCCATTTTATACCCGTAAAGAGGTGGGCAAGGGCTTAGGATTAGGGCTCTCTATCGCTTTTAATATCATCAAAGATTTTGGTGGTTCAATTCGGGTTAACTCACAGCCGCAACAGGGCAGTGAGTTTGTTGTTCATTTAGAAGGCGCAAGAACATGACGATGGAAAAGCAAATCACCCTCATTGACGATGAATTGGATGTCGTAGAGGCAGTCAGTGAGATGCTAGAGCTTGAAGGCTTTAACGTAACCAGTTTTACCGACCCGAAAGCGGGTTTGAAGTCGTTATCTCCGGACAGTAAGCAAGTTGTTCTATGTGATGTACGTATGCCGCAACTTGATGGTTTATCCATGCTAGATGCGATTCAAAGTCGTTCGCCTGCGTGTGAAATCATCCTGATGAGTGGTCATGGTGATATTCCGATGGCGATTGAAGCGATGAAGCTTGGTGCTTTCGACTTTATTGAAAAGCCTCTACAAAGTGATGAGCTGATAGAAAAGCTCAACCTCGCTTCAACGCAGGTGCAGAACGCACCTGATACGCTGTCGGATACGCCAGAGCTACCGATTGAGAATGTCGTGATTGGGGTTTCTAGTCAAATGGAGATGGTACGAAGCCAAGTGTTGGCTTTGGCTCGAACTGGGGTGGATACCATCATCAATGGTGAAACAGGAACGGGCAAAGAAGTGATTGCTAGAGCCCTGCATCGTTACTCAAAACGCCGTGATAAGCCGTTTGTTGCCATTAACTGTGGCGGTATGACGGAAAGCATCATTGAGAGTGAGTTGTTTGGGCATGAGGCAGGCTCTTTTACCAGTGCGAATAAAAAGCGTATCGGGAAAATTGAACAGGCAAACGGTGGCACTCTATTTCTTGATGAGATTGAAAGCATGCCAATTGCGGTTCAGATTAAGTTGCTCAGAGTGATACAAGAGCGAGTCATTGAACGTGTTGGCGGAAACACACTGATTCCAGTTGATATTGTTGTGGTTGCAGCAAGCAAAGCTGATTTATCGGAGCTGAGTCAGCGCGGTGAGTTTAGGGCCGATCTGTTTTATCGACTCAATATCGCCAGTCTAAATTTACCGCCATTACGCCAGCGCAAAGAAGACATTCAGTCTCTGTTTAGGCACTTTGTGGTTCAAGCTAGTCAAAAATACAAAACGCGACCATCGACCCTCTACGCTGAGCAAATACAACAGCTATGTCGTCATGACTGGCCCGGAAATGTGCGTGAGCTAAGAAACGTCGCAGATCGATTTGTCTTGGGCATTGTGGGCGAAGGGTTTGATTTGCAGGCACCGTCGACTCAAGGTAGTGAAGCCTTTGCGTTTGAGCAGCAAATGGAGCAGTACGAGCGCAATGTTCTCACAGAAGCGCTAATCGAAATGGCAGGCAATATTAATGAGGTCTCGCTACGGCTAAATCTACCGCGCAAAACCTTATATCGAAAGATGAAAAAGCATCAATTGGATAAAGAGAGCTTTAAAGCGAATCGCACCAACTGAACGATAGACACAAATGACTCAATATAACGGAGTGATAGTGTGGCTGAAGTTATATTATTGAATTTTAAGGTTAAATTATTTGGCATGGAGAGTGCAATAGAGTAACCACTCTGATTTAAACTTGCGGAAACAAATCTGTAAAGCGGATGTAAACCGTTGTTGTCAGAGTCGATTAAAAATCAATAAAACAATTTGCTGCAAGGAGAAACCGATGAAGCAAATCTTAACCAGTGGTATCACTCTATTGTTAGGTGTTAGCTCAATTGCCATGGCGGGCAACGAACCAGCGCAGGTCGGCCCGCGCCCTCTCTATCTCGTTAGCGATATGGAAGAGAGTCCTCTAAAAACTAAGCTTGAAAGCTGTAGTGACGGCCCATTTTATCGTAGCGATTTTTCGATTGGTCACCGCGGCGCAGCAATGCAGTTTCCTGAGCATACCAAAGAGTCGTACCTTGCTGCGATTGCGATGGGAGCAGGTGTACTTGAATGTGATGTGACCTTTACTAAAGATAAACAATTGGTTTGTCGTCATTCACAAAGTGATCTCCACACTACAACCGATGTTCTTGCTCATCCTGAACTTGCTAAGAAATGTTCAGTGCCGTTTAAACCAGCTAATCCTGAGACTGGCGAGGATGCTCAAGTCGAGTGTCGTACCTCAGACTTTACTTTGGCTGAGTTTAAAACCCTGAAAGGCAAGATGGATGGTGCAAACCCGAAAGCCACTACTATTGAAGAATACATGAACGGGACGCCGGGGTGGCGTACTGATTTGTACTCACAAACCGGTACTTTGATGACCCACGCTGAAAGTGCAGCGTTGTTCAAAAAGCACGGTGTGAAGGTTACTCCAGAGCTGAAGTCAGCCAAAGTTGAAATGCCTTATCAGGGCTTCAGCCAAGAGAATTATGCGCAGAAGCTAATTGATGAGCTGAAAGCGGCAGGGTTTACAGCCAAAGATGCTTATGTTCAGTCATTCAACCTAGATGACGTGAAATACTGGATTAAAAACGAACCTGAGTTTGGTAAACAAGCCGTTTACCTCGACGATCGTGTTTACAATCTAGAAGGCTTTACTGCGACGCTAGAGAACATGAAAGCGCTATCTAAAGATGGTGTTCAAATCATTGCTCCACCTCTATACGCGCTGATTCAGTTAGACGATAAGAATGCGATTGTTGCATCAGAATACGCGAAGCTAGCCAAACAAGCCGATCTCGATATTATCGCTTGGACATTAGAGCGTTCTGGCCCACTTGCGCAAGGTGGCGGTTGGTATTACCAAAGCGTTACTGAGCAAATTAACCAAGATGGCGACATGATGAAAGTGTTGGATGTGTTGGCGAAAGATGTTGGCGTACTAGGCGTATTCAGTGATTGGCCGTCAACAGTCACTTACTATGCTAACTGTATGGATATCTAATCGGCGATACTGTCTAAGTTAGCAAGATTTTTTACTAAAGATGAAGGGCTTTCGAGCCCTTTTTTTAGTTATAAATTCCATGAGACAAAAATGACCCAAATACCGCGGCTCGTACAAGACACATTTGACCCAAATTAAATGGTGCTAGATCTGGTTGTTTTTAAAATATTGAAAATATTAACAAAAATAGATGGCATGTCCCCTGCAATAGCAAAGATGAACATCAACAATAACGTGAATGTAAGGTTCTAATATGAAAAACAGTGTAAAAGGATTGTTAATCGCTGGCTCTTTGCTGCTTCCATCTATGGCGATGGCAAGTGAGTGTGCTAACCGTGGGGTACTGGATGAAAGATATTGCGATGAAAACCAAGATTTAGTGGCAGATTCACCAAAAGACTCGAATGAGTGGATCGACCCAAGCACCTTGGTTTTTACCTACACACCAGTAGAAGACCCAGCGCTGTATAAAGATGCGTTTGCCGATTTCCAAGCACACCTAAGCAAAATCACTGGTAAAAAGGTCATTTACTACACTGTTCACTCTAACTCGGCTCAGGTAGAAGCCATGCGCTCTGGTCGCTTGCATGTCGCGGGTTTCTCAACGGGCCCTACAGGCTACGCAGTAAACCTAGCGGGCTATGTGCCAATTGCGGTAAAAGGTGACGAAGCTGGTTTCCAAGGCTACAACCTAGTGACTATCGTTCGTAAAGACAGTGGCATTAACGAAATGGCAGACTTGAAAGGTAAACGAGTTGCCCATACTTCGGCCTCTTCAAACTCTGGCAACCTAGCGCCACGTGCTTTGTTCCCAGCACAAGGTTTGGTGCCAGATGAAGACTATAAAGTGCTTTACTCAGGTAAACACGATCAATCTATCCTAGGCGTATACAATGGCGACTACGATGCAGCGCCTGTTGCATCAGATGTGTATGACCGCATGGTTGCGGCTGGTCGTGTTGATGACTCTGAACTTAAAATCATCTACCGCAGCCCGCGTTTCCCAACATCTGCATTTGGCTACGCTTACAACCTAAAACCTGAACTGGTAGAGAAAATTAACGAAGCTTTCTTTAGCTACCGTTTCACTCCAGAGATGAGTGCGGCATTTAAAGGCGCAGACCGCTTTTCACCAATTACCTACCAAGAGGATTGGTCAGTTATCCGCGATATCGCTCATGCAACAGGCACGGCTTACACAAAAACCGGTCTGAAAAAACTGGCTGAGAAAGATGCAGCTAAGCGCGCTAAGAAAAAAGCAGCTGAGCTAGCAAAGCAAGCCACCAACCAATAATAACTCTCTAACAACGTCAAAAAGTACGGTGCCTAGTGTGTAGGGCACGGGCATCGTACACCCTAAATTTGGGCTCAAAATAAGAAAACAAGGAATAGTAGTATGGCCGTAGCAAGCTGTGACGCATCAAAATACGACGGAATAAAGATCAACAATCTCTTTCATGAGTACGTGGCAGGTAAGCCAATCCTTAAAGGCATCGACATTGATATCGATCAGCCGGGCATCATTGCCATCATAGGCCCATCGGGTACAGGTAAAAGTACCTTATTGCGTTGCATCAACCGCTTAAACGACCCGACCAGCGGTGAAATCTTGTTTGAAGGTGAAGACCTGACAAAACTGCAGGGGCAAGCATTACGTAAACAGCGTCGTCACATCGGGATGGTTTTTCAAGAGTACAACTTGGTTGAGAGACTAACGGTAATAGAAAATGTGCTCAGTGGGCGTTTAGGCTACATGTCTTCATGGAACGCTTGGCGTAGAAACTACTCGAAAGAGGATTTACAAAAAGCGTTCGAGCTTCTTGAGTTCGTTGGCTTGCAAGACTTTGCCAATCAGCGTGCCGATAGTCTTTCTGGCGGTCAGCGTCAACGTGTCGGTATTGCGCGTGCCGTGATGCAAGACCCATACATCTTATTGGCGGATGAGCCAACCTCATCTCTCGACCCTAAAACCGCGGTCGAGATTATGGAACTGATGGAGACGTTTTCCAAAGATAAGCAAATCCCTGTTCTGGTGAATATCCATGATGTGAACTTGGCGAAGCGTTTTGCCAATCGCATCATTGGTATGTGTAACGGTAAAGTGCATTACGATGGCAGCCCAGAAGGTATTAGCGAAGAAGATCTGAAGATCATCTATGGAGGTGAGTCATGGCTAGATTAAGCACGTCACCTTCTTCGGTAAACGTTGAGAACCCCTTTAAAGCATCATGGGCGAGTCGAGTCGGCGTGGTTGCTGTGGTTGTTTATCTGTTTTACAGCTTCTCGACTCTGAACCTTAGCTTTGAGCGATTGATTATCGGTTTTGGTGAAAGTGAGCGCTTGCTATCTCGCATGTTTCCACCCGATTTCTCTCGTTCGAACCTGCTACTTAGTGGCTTAGCAGAGAGTTTACAGATAGCGATCATCTCAAGCTTCTTTGGCATCGTTATCTCTTTGTTTCTCGGTCTTTTGGCGGCAAGAAACATGATGCCATCGATTGTCTCAACACCAGTACGTGGTTTTATCGCGCTGTGCCGATCATTCCACCCAGTCATTATTGCCATCTTATTCGTTAAAGCCGTGGGCTTTGGCGCGTTAGCGGGGATTCTGACCTTGGTGTTTGCTTCGATTGGTTTCATCGCCAAGCTTTTTGCTGAAGCCATTGAAGAGATCTCGTTTAAACAGGTTGAAGCCATTCGAGCAACAGGGGCAAGCTTTGCGAGTGTGATTTTGTTTGCGGTGATGCCACAGGTATTTACGCGCTTTATCGGCTTTGCTAGCTATCAACTTGACTCAAACCTACGTAACTCAACCATGGTGGGCATTGTTGGTGCAGGCGGTTTAGGTGGCACTCTTTTCTCTGCTTTCCAACGTTTTGATTACGACTTTGTTGCCGCCATTCTTATCACCATTATTGCACTGATTCTTGTAGGTGAATTCTTATCTAATGTAGTAAGGAGAATCTTCTAATGACAACCGCTTCAATTGATAGAGAGTGGCAGCGTTTTACGTTCAATGAGCGTTTGGCAAGGTTCGCCGCCTATTTGTGTTTTGTATCAGCGATAGTTTGGTCTTGGCAGACTGTAGAAATCATTCCAGAGTTCCTCTACGACGCACCAGCGCAGTTTGGTGACATGTTTAGTCGCATGGTTCCGTTGGATTACGGTTTCTACCCTGAAATGATTCATGCAGCCCTGATTGAAACCCTGCACATTGCAACTCTTGGAACGCTTTTCACTTTGATTCTCGCTATTCCATTAGCCTTGCTAAACGCACCTAACATTACGCCAAGCAAAACATTAAACTGGATTGCACAGTTCTTCTTGGTTTCTTCGCGTTCGGTTAACTCACTGGTATGGGCATTGCTGTTTATCGCTCTGTTCGGTCCTGGCGTATTAGCAGGAATCATGGCGATTGCTGTTCGCAGTGTGGGCTTTGTCGGTAAACTTCTCGCAGAGGCGATTGCTGAAGTGAATATGGGAACAATCGAAGCCTTAAAAGCGACGGGTGCCTCTTGGATGAGTATTCTGCTTAAAGGCTACTGGCCTCAAGTTATGCCGGCTTTTTTCTCGATTGTCTTATTCCGTTGGGATATCAATGTTCGAGAATCTGCCGTTTTAGGACTAGTAGGCGCTGGTGGTATCGGCGTAGTGCTTAACGACGCGCAAAACCTGTTCGAGTGGCAAAAAGTGTCGATGGTCCTAGTGAGTATCTTCGCTGTTGTTATTCTCGCTGAAGCACTGGTGGTGCATTTGCGTAAGAAGCTGATCTAGATGTCGCACAACACAAAATAGAATTACGAGCCTACGGGCTATTAACGGTAAGGGCAGGCAATTCCTGCCCTTATTTGATCTTACGTGGAGAAGAGGAAATAAAGCTTTGATTTGCCTTGATTTGCATTTGAAGTGTAGAAGAACTGGTCTACGCTTTAATTGTTCAATAAGATGCATATCAAGGAGAAGGTTATGAAGCCAATTATGGCGATAGTATCGTTAGTTGTTTTCTCGTCAGGACTCTACGCGGCAGACCCGAAACCAGCGACTGACGCCACAATAGCAGTAAACAATAAGGTTAAGCAGACTCTTCCTTTCAGCGACAAACAAGATTTTGAAGATGCGCAACGTGGATTTATCGCTAAGCAAGATGTTGTCACCATCAAGAATGAAGCTGGTGATGTGGTTTGGGATCTCGAAGCTTACAAAAAATACATCACCTTGGAGAATCCAGCACCTGACAGCGTAAACCCGAGTCTATGGCGCAATGCCCAGTTAAACATGATCAATGGGTTATTCGAGGTTACAGACGGCATCTACCAAGTCCGTGGCTATGATCTTTCGAATATCACTTTTGTAGAGGGTAAGACGGGATGGATTGTATTTGATCCACTTATCTCCCAAGAGACTGCAAAAGCCGCTTTAGAGTTTATCAATGCAGAGCTTGGTGAGAAGCCAGTTGTTGGGGTGGTTTACAGCCACAGCCATATCGACCACTTTGGTGGTGTGAGAGGTATCGTTGATGAGCAAGATGTGAAGGATGGTAAAGTTGAAATAATAGCCTCGCATGATTTTACTGAGCATGCCGTATCTGAAAATGTGATTGCAGGGAATGCGATGGGGCGACGGGCAGTGTATATGTACGGTGCTCTGTTACCTAGAAATGAGCGTGGTGGCGTGAATGGCGGGTTGGGTCAAACAACGTCAACTGGATTGGCGACGTTAATCGAACCTACAGACATCATCGAGAAAACGGGCGAAGAGCGCACCATTGATGGTATTAAAATGGTGTTCCAGTACACCCCAGGTTCTGAAGCTCCAACTGAAATTAATACCTATTTCCCTGATAAAAAAGCGCTTTGGATGGCTGAAAATTCCACCAATACTATGCATAACATCCTTACGCTGCGCGGGGCTCAGGTACGTGATGCCCTAAAGTGGTCAAGCTATCTTCAGGAAACGATAGAGATGTGGGGGGATGAGGTTGAGGTTAAGTTCCAAAGTCACCACTGGCCAATGTGGGGGCAGAAAGAGATCGTAGAGTATTTCAAGAAACAACGTGATATGTATAAGTACACTCACGACCAAACTGTGCGATTGATGAACCAAGGATATATCGGTTCAGAAATTTCAGAGATTATTCAGTTTCCCGATGAGATAGAAAATAATTGGAGTACTCGTGGGTACTACGGCACTTTGCGCCACAATAGTCGCGCGGTTTATCAACGTTACATGGGTTGGTACAGTGGCAATCCTTCTGATTTGAACAACCTTCCACCTACCAATGCTGCGGTCAAATATGTGGAATATATGGGTGGTGAAAGAGAGACGATTAAGAAAGCTCAAACTGACTTTGAGGCGGGTAAATATCGTTGGGTAGCAGAAGTTATGAAGCATGTCGTTTTTGCTAACCCTCAAAGTAAGAAAGGTAAAGCTTTGCTGGCTGATGCTTACGAGCAGTTAGGCTATCAAGCTGAATCTGGTCCATGGCGCTCTGTCTATTTACAAGGTGCTTATGAATTGAGAAACGGGACACCGTCAGCAGGAGGAACAAACACTGCTTCGCCAGATATCATTAAAAATATGCCACCGGAAATGTTGTTTGATTACCTAGCGGTAAGGATTCTTCCAGAGAAAGCCTCGGGCAAAGCATTTGCGATTAATCTGAACTTCACAGATTTGGATGAGAAGTACACGCTATATGTAGAGAATTCCGTCTTAAATCATACCCGTAAGCAAAATGATGACCCCGATGTAACTCTTACCTTGACTAAGTCGGCTCTTGATGACGTCCAGCTTGGTAACGTCACACTAGAGCAGGCGATTGCGAATGGGGATATAGTTCTAGATGGGGACAAAGGTGTGTTCAAAGACTTTGTTGGTATGCTTGATACCTTCAATTTCTGGTTCAATATCGTGACTCCGTAGTAAGGAGAACAAAATGGACAGAAGCGCATTGTTGCTCATTGCTTTTGCTCTCATGTTAGCAAGCCCACAGAGTAGTTGGGCTTGCTCTTATGACGGACAATTTAGCAACCCGTTTTCTGAAAGCTATCCGGGGTCACTGGATGTGGCTATCTCAACACAAGAAGCGATACGCAGTCAGTCAATTGAGCAGCCAGAGAGTTTAGTCGGAGTGAATGGACTACGACGCGCAAGCTGGTGGTTAAATGTTATGGTAGAGCTGTACCCTCAGCTCCCCACAGGGACATATATCTATTTAGTGGACAGCCAACTCTGGTCTCATCATCAAACAAACAATCGCTTGGCTATACATGTAGCGACCCCAAGCTCGGACTCTGAAATATTGTTGATTTCGGAAGCGGCCCTCCACAACTTAGTAAACGAAAGCATTACCCTCAATACTGCATTAGAGCTCGGAATTGCAAGACGGCTCTGAGCAGATCGTAGTTACTAAAATCCGCAGTCAATAAGCGAACTAGACTTAGGCCTAGTTCGTTTATCTATAAAAAAGTCATTACTGATAATGCTATCAACTAAACTTAAGGAGTACTTGATGTCGTTTTGGAGGTAGCTATGGATGTTCTAGTTCAGTTTGATAGAACCGGAAGCTATCAAGATAATCCGTGGGATCTGCCAGTTTCATACCAGAAAGGAGAGATCCACTCAGTGACTCCTCTTGCCGCGATTGTGTTGATTGATAGGCGCGAAGCTCATCTCTATTTTCATGAGAAAGACAAGCAGTTCAGCACCGAGAAATGAAGTTTAAGCGGTAAGTTAAGTCCAAGCAATGGTAGAGGAAATTGCTATTGTTGCACTTGGGCTTATGGTTTCGCTCGCCTTGAAACTACTCGCTGGTACTGTTTAAAAAAACTCATTACTAATAAAAGTCTCAATTACGAACTAAACTTAAGGGATGCTCGATGTGTTAGGAGGTAAGCATGGAGTTTCTTGTCCAGTTCGACGAAGAGGGTTTGTACCAAAACAACCCATGGGACATCCCAGTTCCCTATATGAAAGGGGAAGTGCGCGCACTTAACCCTCTTCTTGCTATGGTAATGATTGAAAGGAATCAAGCCCACCTGTACACCAACCTTAAAGATAAGCGACTGCCTATCTCTCAAGGGGAAGAGTGATCTAACCTTAATTGAGACGTAGTAGCTACCCTACTGCGTCTCTTTTTGTGCCAGTAGCTGTTTTGCAAACTCGGCAAATCCATAACCACCCGGCTGAGTCATGAACAAAGAGGGTTTGTGTGTCAGCTTATCCCAATAGTGCTGGATGTTTTTCACCCCAACAGTCAAGGGCAAGGTTTCAAACATTTGTTGGTCATTAAGCGAATCACCGACATAGCAACACTTGGTCAAAACATCTTGCTCAGTTAACCCTTTCGATTTTAGATATTCGAATGCGCTGTTACGTTTTGAGTGATTGCCGTACCAAGCATTGATATGGATCGAACTCGCCGTCGCATGCGCGCCTAATTCGTGAATACGGGCGACTATCTGCTCTACGATAGTGGCACTTAGTGGCTCTCGATTTTGGCCGATATCAATCGCGACTTCACACAGGCGATAGGCTTGGTCTAGGGTCAAGTTTACTTGTGGGTAATCTGCGAGAATATCTTCTACTTGCTGCTTTAGCTGGCTTTGTTGTTCACGCATCTTTTGCAGTGGTACAGAACTGGTAAGAGAAATGCCCTTGGTGCTTTTTTCCAAAGTAAAAGCCCCATTCTCACCCAGTACTGCATCGACAGGCCAAAGCTGAGCAATATGATCGCACCAACCTGCACACGCTCCAGTCACCGCGACAACTTTAAGCCCCTGTTGCTGTAATTCTGATAGCGCAATCAGTGTTTCCGGTGGCAGTTTGCCTTGCCATGTCAATGTGTCATCGACATCCGTCAAAACCCATTCGATGGACTTCCATTCCTTTGAAAGTACGTTTTCCATATTGATTATCTAATGCTGTTTAAAGAACTGTTTATCTTATGAAATTTCACTCTGTATTTCAGTGAAGTGGCTTAGGTTAATGAATAACTGATGAGAGATAAGATAGTCGTTTTTACCGATGTCGTAATTGGAAATGCTTGTTGTCATAATGGCAACGCGCCAAACGGTGGAGTATCGAATATTATCCTCGCAAACGATTACTATATAAGTGAGGTAGCTATGTCCCGATTCCTTTTATGCGCATTTTCCTTTGTGCTTCTTTATCCTACGGCCATTGACCTCTACCTTGTTGGGTTACCTCAAATCGCCGCCGATCTAGCCGCAACGGAGTCACAGCTTCATATGGCGTTTTCTATCTACTTGTCAGGTATGGCAATGACGATGCTGTTTGTTGGTCGCCTTGCTGACCGATTCGGGCGTAAGCCAGTTGCTATTGCTGGTGCCATTGTTTTTGCTATTTCTTCTTGGCTCGGTGGCGCATCTCAAACCAGTGATGCTTTCCTGATGATGCGTTTTTTCCAAGGCGTAGGGGCAGGGTGTTGTTATGTGGTGGCCTTCGCTATTTTGCGCGACACACTAGACGATCAAAAGCGCGCTAAAGTGCTCTCTATGTTGAATGGTATCACCTGCATGATCCCTGTTTTAGCACCAGTCATTGGGCACTTAATCATGCTGAAATTTCCTTGGCCTGTCCTGTTTAGTGCGATGGCGGCAATGGGGGTTTTAGTCTGCCTGATTGCGACGTTTGTGTTGAAAGAAACCTTGTCAAGACAGCCAAATGATCAGTCTAACAGCGAAGAACCTGGTCCTAACGAAACGCTATGGAACCGTTATTTCCTTTCTAGAGTTTTGTTTACCTCGCTTGGTGTGACGGCAATTCTTACCTATGTAAATACCTCTCCAATGATTGTCATGGAGACACTGAACTTTAGCCGCGGGGAATACTCAACGGCAATGGCGCTCTTGGCTATGGTAGGGATGTCGACTTCATTTTCAGCACCCATTGCCCTGTCTTACTTTAAGCAAGGAACCTTGTTGCTAGGCTCACAAATCATTACTTTGACGTCGGCTATCGTCATCCTCGCGGCTCACTTGAATGGCGATAGCTCGACGCTTTACATGCTAGGTTTTGGCTTGATTAGCATGGGGTTCTCTATGGGGTTTGGGGTCGCGATGAGTCAAGCACTTAGCCCTTTTTCAAACAAAGCCGGTTTAGCCAGTTCGGTACTGGGTATTTCTCAAGTGTGTTGTTCCGCGTTGTATATCTGGTTTATGGCATGGATTGGTGTATCTGCAGTAAATATGTTGCTCATTGCATTGGTTGCTGGTGGCGTTATCGGCATCGCTTTAATACTATTAGGGGCAAATCAACCACGTAGCGATCTTCATGAAGAAATCACTTGCACGCCTTGATCTGAATTTACTGCTCACTCTGCAATTGTTGCTACAAGAGCAGAGTGTGACCAAAACGGCAAAGAAGCTCAATGTCACGCCTTCAACGGTAAGTAAGGCATTGGGCAAGTTGCGTGATTGGTTTGATGACCCGTTGTTCGTCAATACTCCGCAGGGTTTAAGACCAACGCCACTGGCGATAAGCATGGAAGAGAGTCTGTCTGACTGGCTACTTATTGGAAGCCAAATTGTCTCAAGACGTGGTGATGAAGCACCAACAGGTGTACGTTTTAATCTTGGGGTAGAGTCTCCGTTATCTTTGATCATGGTTGATGAATTGACTAAGCGCATTCATCAGACTTACCCAGATTCTAAGATAAAATTTACTAACTGGGACTATGACTCTCTAGAGGCCATTGCCCGTGGAGACGTCGATATTGGCTTTACGGGTAGAGAGAGCCACCCTCGTTCAAGAGAGTCGCTTGAACTGCTGCCTTACTACATTAATTTTGAAGTGCTCTTTACTGACTTGCCCTTGGTTTACTTACGCAAAGATCACCCAGCGTTGGAGCAGGAATGGAATTTGGAGACGTTTCTCAGCTACCCACACATTAACGTGACGTGGGAGAAAAAAGAGGGCTGGGCTCTGGATGACATACTGATAGAGTTAGGCTTGACCCGGAACGTTAACTTAACCATGTCGGGGTTTGAGCAGGGTCTGTTTGTTGCAGAAAAAGCCGGCCATGAGATGATCACCACCGCCCCAAAATATTGTCAGAAATATTGCCAGCAACTCCACCCAGATCTGGTTGCCATGCCGATTCCATTAGATGAGGAGCAGCAACAGAAACTTAAGATCCCATTCACCATGATTTGGCATAAGCGTAATAACCGCAATCCAAAGATCAAGTGGCTGCGAGATACGATAAAGAGCTTATATTGTGATTAGATGAGCACTACCAATCAGATCATCTAATCTTTCCGCTGGCATAAAAGTAAGGGGACGGATGTCCCCTTGATTGAGTCAATTATTGAGTTAGCGGCTGAGTTCTTTGTGGAAGTAATCCAAACATAGCTGCTGCGCTTGTTGATTCACTTCAACCTCTTCATGCTGACGAAGGCTGAGATACAAATCAGTGATTTTTTCAAAAGCAGCAATGAGTGCCTGTTTTTCAGGCTTCACAACGGTTTCTTCTAGTTGAGCAGCAAAGTCTGGTAAGCGAGTTTCAACCTTTCTTACGCCTGAAGGTGTCAACCCTTGTTGTTTTAAAGCCAACGGAGAGAGCGCAACAGTACGCAGAAATGAAAGAAACTCGGTCGCCTCAAAATACTCACCACGCGCTATTTTTGTTGCTCCATAATGCACCCATATCCAAAACCTATCTTCAACCCACTGAGGATCGGGTTGAGGGTAATGTGGCTGCTGAGTAGCAAAGATGTCAGAGAGACAAGTCCCTCGCTGCCAAAGAACTTGAGTGTTATCGACACGTGCGGCTGCATCCGGCAAAGAAACGAACTTGAAGTCGACGTGGACAGCGCCCGGCTCGTAGATAGAAATCACTAAACGTGGTTCGCCAACGTGCTCTCCGGTGAAAGCTGCGACCTTTCCCTCTACCTTGTCAATAAGATCAAATCGCTCTTCCATGATGCTAGGAAAATCGTCTGGATTGATAGCAACCACAATATCTAAGTCGCTGTATTTATCCATAGTGTCAGAGGCATAAGAGCCACTAGCCCCGAGGCCGACGATTCTAGGATCTTGAGAGAAACAAGCGACAATTTTTTCCAGTAGCTGCTTGTGTGATTGGGGAAGAGTGGTTGGATATTTCATATTTTACCTTTAATCGAATTCGATGTGAGAACTGCCAAAGACAGTTAGTGCGGTAAAATTAACGCAGCATTACAAAGTAGCTTTAGTCGTGGTTAAATGCAATCAATATCGCTTGCAACGTCGAAGCCGAGATGTTGATAATTTCAGCTGTGACATCTCATGATAAACTGCTTGGCTTATGAGTCTACGTACATAATAGGGACGGATATGGATAATTTGTTAGCGGGGTTACCTCAAGCGCTGAATGAAGAAGTGTTTGAAGACATTGTTTCCGGTCGGGATGTACGTATTGAACGAATCCTCTCTCATGGTCAAAGCTCACCGGAGTCTGGTTGGTATGATCAAGATGAGAGCGAGTGGGTGATGGTTTTGTCTGGGTTTGGTGTAATTGAGTTTGAAGATGGCCGTATCGTTAAGCTTGAGCAGGGCGATCATGTCAATATCCCTGCACACTGCAAACATAAAGTGAAGCAGACCGCTCAAGACGAGATAACGGTCTGGCTAGCGGTTTTCTACAAAGGCTAAATTTCACTCGCGAGTTGGGCTAAATACGCGCGCATGTACTGAGTTCTGATTCTTGCCTCGGTTTTAGCCGCGTCAGTGTTCATCATCTGCTCAAGTTTAAACAGCTTGTTGTAGAAGTGATCGACGGTGTAGTTTTTATCATCATACTCTCGATTCTCACAAAATGGATCGTCTGAACTGTATAAGCTTGCGCCAAAGTTAGTACTTACTTGTAGGCAGCGAGCAATCCCTATCGCTCCCAAGGCATCAAGGCGATCTGCATCTTGCACAATTTGCGCTTCGAGTGATTGCGGTGTGATATTTGCGCTGTAACTGTGCGCGACAATCGCATGATGAATGGCATCTAAATATTGAGCTGGGTAGCGGATGGAAGTAAGGAATTCGATTGCTTTGTCGGCTGCGACCACAGAGCTTTTGCTGCGTTCAGGATGGTTTTTAGCGAAGGTGAAACAATCATGCAGATAAGCGGCGGGTAGCACCACCTCTAGCTTGGCGTTTTCTTGCGCACATAGGTTGCGTGCGGTTTTGACGACACGTTTAACGTGATTGATGTCGTGCGCGGGATCTTGAATCATCTCCTTTGCAATAAACTCAAACATGGCTTGAGTGTACTTTTCTACAGTTTCCAAGCGAACTCCTATGATAATGGTTTGATTTCGAACAGACTAACATAGCGATGATCCGCTACTGTCATTTCAATGTTCGAGTTTCTTGACCCGTCTATTAGTGTCACCTTTAAGCTAGATTCTTCGCAGTTAATTTCGAGGCATTGAATCTTGCATACTCTCCATAAATTCAGTAGCTATACTCAGCCATTTACTCGCAGGCTAGACCAATTACCTCCCATGTGGAAAGGGATTGCTTTAGCGCTATGTTCAACAGCAATGTTTACTCTGGTCGGTGTTATTGTTCGAGTGCTAAGCGATACCATTGACGTGTTTCAAATACTGTTTTTCCGACAACTGGTGTTTATTGCCTTGTTGATGCCAGCTATGGTTCGTAGCCTAGACATTTTGCTTAGACCTAAACGAGTCAAGCTACACGCGTTACGTATTTTAGGTGCGTTTATTGCTCTTTACTTTGGTTTTGTCACGGTAAGTAATATTCCTTTAGCCGATGCTACGGCACTCGGCTTTACTCAAGTGCTGTTTGTAGCGTGTATCTCTAAGCTTTGCTTGTCAGAGCGCATCACGGCTACGCGCCTATTCACCATCATTGTGGGATTTATCGGTGTGATGATGGTGGTTCAGCCACAGTTCCAACAAGCTTCACTGCAATATACCGGAGCAGGCTTACTGGCTGCAATGGGGGCTGCTGTGGCTGTTATCTGCGTGCGAAAAGTGGCACAAGAAGAGCCTAGAATTACGCTACTTGCTTATCAGGCGCTGTTTGTAGGAATCATGGCTTTGTTACCAAGCCTAGCAGCTTGGCAGTGGCCGAGTTGGTCGGAGTTAGGACTACTACTATGTGTTGGCGTGCTTTCATCAGTGGCGCAGTGGATTGGTGTGACGGCTTATAAATATGGTGAAGCGAACGTTATTGCCAACGTCGAATATGGGAAGATTATTTACTCTGTTGCTCTTGGGTACGGGTTGTTTAGCGAAGTTCCCAATGAGCTTGCGATACTTGGCCTACTCGTGATTGTTGCTAGCGCCGCTTTGCCGATTGCGTATCACCACTTCAAATCCTTTATGGTTAACAAATTGAATGATGATAACAAATCATTATTTAAATAATAAAAAACGATAATTTCCTGTCCTTTAAACTTGGTCGTATTCTTGGTGCAAAGTTTATGACACGAACCACCGACACAATAGCCCGCGAGTGACTCTAGGCTGTTGTCGCTATCGACAAGGGGGAAATGATGAAATTTCTGCACACCATGATCCGCGTGACTGATTTAGAAAAATCGCTCGAGTTCTACACTAAGGTGCTAGGTATGCGCGTTCTGGATCGCACTGAAAATACCCAGTACCGCTACACGCTCGTGTTTGTCGGTTATGAACAGGGCGGCACAACGATTGAGCTGACTCATAACTGGGATACAGGCCAGTACGAAATGGGCAATGCATTTGGTCACTTAGCACTAGGCGTTGAAGACATTTACGCCGCTTGTGATCAAATTAAAGCCTTAGGTGGCAATGTGACTCGTGAGCCTGGTCCAGTAAAAGGCGGCTCAACACATATCGCCTTCATCACCGATCCTGATGGTTACCAAATTGAACTGATTCAAGTCAGCAAGTAATGGGGCATAGACTAATGAAAGACGCACTATTTCAACCTATTCAATTAGGCAAACTTGAACTTAAAAATCGCATTGTGATGCCGCCGATGACTCGCTCACGTGCTAGTCAGCCGGGTAATGTGGCAAACGATATGATGGCGACGTACTACGCTCAACGTGCTGGTGCGGGCTTAATTGTGGCAGAAGGCACTCAAATTTCTGAGATGGGTCAGGGTTACGCTTGGACACCGGGTATTTACTCAGCAGAGCAGATTGCGGGCTGGAAGAAAGTCACCGATGCCGTTCATGCAAAAGGCGGTGCGATCTTTGCTCAGTTGTGGCATGTAGGACGGGTTACTCATCCAGATAATATTGGTGGAAAACAGCCAATCTCGTCGTCTGCCTTAAAAGCTGAGAATGTAAAAGTCTTCATCGATAATGGCACAGATGAGCCGGGGTTTGTCGATGTTGTAGAACCACGCGCGATGACCAAAGAAGATATTCAAAAAGTGATTGAAGAGTATCGCTGGGCTGCGCTAAATGCGATTGAAGCTGGCTTTGATGGTATTGAACTTCATGCGGCGAATGGCTACTTGATCAACCAGTTCATCGATTCTGAGGCGAATAACCGCACAGACGAGTACGGTGGCTCAATTGAAAACCGTCTGCGTTTCTTAGGCGAAGTGGTCGAAGCGATGACAGATGCAATTGGCGCGGATCGCGTTGGTGTACGTTTAGCTCCGTTCACATCACTAAATGGCACAGTAGATAAAACTCCAGTAGAAACTTACACGGCGGCAGCGGCTCTACTTAACAAGCTCAATGTTGTTTACATGCACATTGCTGAAGTGGACTGGGATGACGCTCCAGATACCCCCGCTGAATTTAAAACCGCAGTGCGCGAGGCTTATCAAGGAACGATCATCTACGCAGGTCGTTACAACACTGAAAAAGCGGCGCAAGCGCTGAATGATGGTTTAGCCGATATGGTGGGTTTTGGTCGCCCATTTATCGCAAACCCTGATCTTCCGGCTCGCATCGCGAACGACTACCCACTAGCTGAGCACGACCCTGCAACGCTATTTGGTGGCGCAGAAAAAGGCTTGCTTGATTACCCTGAGTATCAAGCTAGCTAATTGAAGCGAGTCAAACTAAGACAAAGCACCTCACAACCCCCAGTGAGGTGCTTTTTTGTTATTAGCCTCGTGCTCAAGACTGTAACTAGAATCAGAGTAATCTTGGTTGGCCTCTTTAGCTCAACAAGGCTTTACTCTATAATTGCCGCGCTTTTATCTGGGTTAGCCCATCATTGTGGAAAAATTATGATTTCAAAAAACCAACTTAAACTACTTCGAGCTCTTGGCCAAAAGAAGCAGCGTAAAGCGCATGGTCTGTTTTTGGTGCAAGGAGAGAAGAACGTACTTGAGTTGGCGAATAGCGCGCTAACGGTAAAGCAGGTGTTCGCTACACCTGAGTTTCTTGCTGATTATCACGCTGAGCTAAGTGGATTCGATTGCATCGAAGCATCACTTGATGAACTGACGAAAGCGAGCACTTTAGTCAGTAACAATGCGGCGATTGCCGTGGTCGAAATCCCAAGTGTAGATACACCAAAAGCGCAAGGCTTGATGATTGCGCTCGATGGCGTGTCTGATCCAGGTAACCTAGGGACTATCATTCGTGTTGCCGACTGGTACGGTATTAAACACATAGTCGCAAGTGCAGATTGTGCTGACCCTTACAACCCAAAAACCATCAGTGCCACAATGGGCAGTTTTGGTCGTGTGACGGTTAGCCAGCTTGACCTGCCAAGTTACCTAGAGCAATCAAACTTACCTGTCTATGGTGCTTTCCTCGAAGGTGAAAGCGTGCACAAAACCGAGTTTGCTGCCGAAGGCATTTTACTGATGGGCAGCGAATCTCACGGCATTCGCGAGCAAGCTGCTAAGTTTGTTACCGACAAGATTACCATTCCTGCTTTTGGTGGTGCGGAGTCACTCAATGTTGCGATGGCAACAGGCATCATCTTAGATAACTTGCGTCGCCAGCACGGCTAAGCGCAGGATTGCTTCACTTTGCCAGAAAACTAAAGTTGCCCGCTTATTCAAAGTGAGTCAACTTTAGTTCTCCAGTTCTCCAGTTCTCCAGTTCTCCAGTTCTCCAGAGCAACTTACTTAACTAGCGCTTCAACAATCGCAGGAACAAATTGGTGGAACTGCATTACAGCGAAGCGTGGCGTTTCTGCCATTGGGTAAGCGCCGTTAAGTGCGATTACCGAGTTTGCTTCTTTGTTCATTACACACATTTGGCCGTTAACACCCACCATTGCTAGGTATCGTTTGCCACCAATTTCTAGCATTCGGAATTGGTCTTTGTAGTAGCCGTCAGCTAGGGCTGACTCTTTGCCTTTTATCCAAGCGCTGCGTACCGCGTCGTTACCTTCCCATAGGTCTTTAACGAATTTCGCTGGTAGTACTTGCTCGCCTTTTTCGTTCTTGCCTTCGTTAAGGAACAGCAGACCAACACGTGCAAGGTCTTTGGTAGGCATGTTCATACCAGTAGAGCCCATGCCTAGACCGTGCTTATCAGACATGAAGTAAGCATCAGCGGCTACGCCTACTTTTTGCAGTAAATCTTGCTCTAGGATGTTTGCAAAAGGCTTACCTGTTGCTCGGTCAACAATAAGACCTAGTAGTTCACTGTTTACGTCTTGGTAGTCGTACTTTTCACCCATTGCGTAATCTTGGCGCTCAGTGATTAGTGGGAAGAAGTCCATCGTACCGCCTGGGTATTTGGCAGACATCTCTTGACCATAGTAGCCTTGCGCTTCAGATAGGCGAGTATCCCAGTACTTCTCAACTGTACCTGCTGCTAGCACTACTGCAGTGCGCATGTCAGAAACTTCTTGAACCGTTGCCGTTTCAAATGCCGTGCCTTTTAGCTCTGGTACGTATTTGATGGCTTTATCTTCCCAGTTAAGCTTGCCTTGACCTACCGCTATGGCTGCTGCCATCGCAGTAAAAGACTTGGATACTGACATATCAAGGTGTGGAGAGAACTCGTTTAGACCGTTGCTGTAGTGCTCGTGAACGATCTTGCCATCTTGCAGGATCATCGCGTTGTGGTTCTGGAAACGGTTCATAAGAAAGTGAGTTGCTGAGATCGGACCGTCGTAGTCTTGGATCATCACTTTATCTAGATCGAGTTGCTTATCGCTCTTTTTAAGGTCAAGTACGTAGTCGCCTTTGTGTAGCGTGTAGCTATGAGAAAACTTGTAAACGTGAGGCATCGACGCTGAAACGTACTCTGGATCATCCCAGTTTTGACCAGTCATACCGATAGACTCTGCTGCTGCAATGTAATCTTGGTCTGGTTGGTTAAATGTTACTGCTTGCACGCTGAATGCTGCAGTAAGCGCAATGGCTGTAGCTAGGAATGTTTTTTTCATAGTATTATCTCGACGGAATATTTATCTAGTTAGGGTACGTAATTTCACCAAATAGCCTTTTAATTACAGTTGATTAACGTCCAATTTGGGCGGTTGCTTAATTGAGTTTGGTGATTAAGGTATGCAGCAATATTAAGCTATACGCCAGTAGTGACAAACTTCGCTATCGTGCGTAATATGCACGATAAGTGTTGAGGCAAGGAGTGAACTGATGCTCGATATTCTAGATAGTTTAGATATAGGGAAGTTAAAAGCTTTCATATTCACCTATGAGCTTGGGAGCTTTTCGCTTGTGGCGCAAAAGTATGGTAAGCACTCCTCAACCTATAGCCGCAGAGTCAGTAACCTAGAGATAGATTTAGGCGTCGATCTGTTTGAGCGCAATGGTGTTCACCTTGTTGCTACTGAGCATGCGAAAGTTTTGTATCATCCAGCCAAATCTCTATTGGCCGAAGCCGAGCACTTTGCACAGCGTGTCGAGTTGTGTTTAACCAATGATGAAACTCACCTAACTGTCGCGATTGACTCTGCTTTGCGCTGTTTTTCTCCTAGCAAGGCAATCAGCCAAGCTCTCAGAGAGTTTCCCGCCACCGAAATTGATATTCTCGGTGGTAACTCGGCGCAAGTGATGGAGTATATGGCCGAGCAAGAAGCAGATGTTGGTTTGGTGCTCAGTAATTTTCAAGTACCAAGCAGCACCATGAACATTAAAGTATTTGAGTTTGAAATTGTTCGTGTCATGTCACCAAGTTACGCTGAGCGCACTAACGTTAAACTTGCCGAGGAGTTGGAGCCTGCTTTTATACGCGGTTTAACTCAGATCGTATTATCTCCACTCAATCGGTTGGGCGTCAGTACTCAGAACTACAGTAGTCATCTAGTCAATGTCGATAACTTTGAAATGGCGAAATCCCTAGCAGTGGATGGTGTAGGTTGGGCTAGTTTACCAAGAGCAGAGTGCGAGCGAGAACTGCAAACAGGAGAGTTGGTCGCGTTTCGTGGTGTCCATGAATCGGATCTAAAGTGGTCAGTCGATGTACTGTGGCCAATGGACAAAGCTCAGGGAGCAGTCGCAAAGCGCTTGGTTGATTTGATAGCAACGAATGCGAACTGATTTGAACCGCTAGACTGACGTAGGAAGGAGTAGGGAATCTCACTAAGCGCCCGTACACCAAACTAGACGCCATACTTTCTCTTCAGCTAGAATCCCAATCGCGGCTGCACATGAATTTCAGTCAACTTAAGAGACAAAACGATGATTGTAGAAAATGTGCTTCCTGAGTATTACGCAGAAATGCTTGATGTTTGGGAAAACTCAGTCCGAGCAACTCATGATTTCATAACAGAAGACGATATTGAGTTTTTTAAACCCATTATCATTGAACAGGCTTTTCCTGCTGTCACGTTAAGATGTGTAAAAAAAGAAAATGGTTCAATTCTCGGGTTTGTGGGGACTCACGAATCAAAGATTGAAATGCTGTTCATCTTAAACGAGGCAAGAGGGCAAGGCATTGGCGCTGTGCTATTGCAATATGCAATAGAGCAGTTAGGCGCGACGAAAGTCGATGTAAACGAACAGAACCCGCAAGCGGTAGGATTTTACGAGCACATGGGTTTTAAGGTCGTTTCACGCTCGCCTGTTGATGATATGGGAAAACCTTTTCCAATTTTGCACATGACACTCTAAAGCTCGGTTTGTCGTAACTCAGCTTATTAATAAGCAACGCTTGTTAGAAGAAACGCCCAAAGCCAATAACTTTGGGCGTTTCCGTATGTGATAGAAAGAAGTCTCTGTCAGTTTTTAACTCAAGGTTTGAGTCAATTGAATTGGTTGAGCTAACTTACTTGTGCCCCATTATGAGCTAACAAGCAATAAATCAGTGATGAAACGGATCATGTGTTCGGATTTACTTAGTGACGAATATTATCAGCTCGATATTCAGAAGGAGTCATCCCTACCTTGTTTTTGAATAGTCTTGAGAAATATTGTGGATATTCAAATCCTAGACTATAGGCGATAGTTGCTACGGAGTCTTTACTCGAAAGTAAGCGATCTTTGGATTTTTCAATAAGTGCATAGTGAATCCAATCTTTCGTCGTTTTACCCGTTTCAGCTTTCAGAGCGTCACTCAGGTATCGACCGGTCATTTTCATGCCTTTAGCTAATTCTTCTACTTCTGGGATTGAGGCAGACTCTTGAATCACTGCTTCTAATCGAGTGTCCAAAAGAGTAGAAAATTGGTCATACACCGAAGTGTCTGCCTCTTTACGCATTAGAAATTGGCGATGATAGTAGCGATTGGCATACATCAATAAGGTACTGACTTGTGACAAAATTAGATCTTTACTGAAGGCATCTAGATTGTTGTTACTTTCAGCCTCAAGCGCATCAAATATCATCGCCATGTGTTGCTCTTCTTTCGGTGAAAGGTGTAGCGCTTCGTTCACCGAGTAATTGAAGAACTGATATTGCTTTAACTCTTCTTGTAGCTTGTGCCCACGGATGTAATCAGGATGAAAGCAGATGGTGCGAGCGACAGAGTCGATCTGAATGCCACTGGCTGTTATCTCTTGGTTGGGTGCAAGGAAAAGCATGGTGCCATTTGAACAATCATATTTTGTGCGCCCATACATGAGTTCACCAGAAACAATGTGCTTGAGCGATATCGAGTAGAAACTGGTGGAGAGCGAAATCTCTCCTGCACAGTTAAGTTGGTTGTCATCACTGTTTGAGCTCATTTTTATCACGTCAATGAGAGGATGCTCTGGCGGACGAAGACCTAGGGCTGCATTGTGCTGTGCAATCGTTTGAAAGTGGAATATTTTCATAGTTGAACCTCATGGTGTAACGCAGACTTAGCATCAGTCAAAAACAATAACCCACGCCCATGCGGATTAGTGCGAAAGCTACTATGCGGTAATCTAGGCAGAAACACAGTATATAAAACACCGTAATGTGTATACAAAACAACGAAACGGCTCATTTCGGGAATTTGTATACAACTCTCGTGGTTTTGTGCACTGCTTAAATTATAGCCACCACTTATGATGAACTCCGAATCGAAAGAGCAATTGCGCTCCGAGAAAAAAAAGGTTTTCTAAAAGTATGTCTGCAAATCTATCTAAATTGCTGTTACTGAACATCGTCTTCGCTTTAGCTGGGTGTATTTCTAGCCCAGCAACCTCATTAAACCAGTCACAGGATTATTACGAATACCTTCAACCATCTTTTTCCGAGTATTTAACGGTGACCGAGCAGTGGCTAGCGGAAAACCGTGGTTACATCGGCGATGATCGCGATAAAGAAATCTCGATGAACATGCCATTCGAGCTGACTCCAAAACACAAGACAAACAAGGCTGTCTTATTGGTTCATGGTTTGGGTGACTCACCCTACAGCTTCTCGGATATTGCTCCCTCCTTGCAAGCACAAGGGTTTCATGTAGAGGTTTTGCTACTTCCCGGTCATGGCAGCAAGCCTAGCGACTTAATGCTGCCAACTTACAATGACTGGCAAACAATCGTTGATCATTATGCTGGATTATTAAAACAACAGTACCAAGAAGTCTGGTTGGGCGGTTTCTCTACTGGAGGAAACCTAGTCACCATTCATGCTATCGAAAAAGGTGGTATTGATGGCCTTTTGCTGTTCTCTCCTGGCTTTCAGTCTCAAACGCCATATCTTGAAAAGCTAGCGCCTGTCGCTTCTATTTTTTTCGATGGCTATACCACTGATGAGGACAACCTAGCTCGCTATAACTCAGCGCCACTAAAAGGGGCGATCGCCTATTCACAAAGTGCAGCAAAACTAAGAGAGCTCTTGAAAGAGAATCAAGTGGAGATCCCGACCCTTGTTGTTCTAAGTGAAGCAGACAGCATTATCGATCCAAAAGCGGTACACGAGTTTTATCAGCAGCGCTTTACGAACTCAAACAATCAGTTGCTTTGGTACGGCGAGTCAAACATTGAGCAAGACACTGTGACAGTGTCGAGCATGAAGCTAGATGAGTTAAGGATTAGTACCGCATCACATATGAGTCCGTTATTTGCGCCAACCAATGCTCATTATGGCCAAGATGCAACCTACACGATGTGTATGAATAGCATGGATAGCGATGCGGTAACTTACTGCGAGCAAGGAGGGGAAGTCTGGTGGTCGGCTTGGGGGTACGAAGAAAACGGCAAGGTTCACGCTAGATTGACGTGGAATCCTTACTATCCAGATCTTGAAAGAGCGATGCTCGATGTGGCACGAGCTCAATAGAGAAACCCTCCTTTTACACAGGGTTCTAAGTTAGCTTTTCAGTCTCGTAATTATGTATACAACTCTTGCAGTTTTGTGCACTGCTCTTCGGCTGCATAGAACGTAAGATAACCTCATCGAATGCCAGACAACTTCTGAGAGGTGATACCTATGAGACAAAATGAAACACAGTTAAGTCAGTTGATTCAAGCCGTTAGCGGCCAAAAAGTTCATCAGATCAGATGTGGCGATCACCGTTTTATCGATATCACCATTGTACAAATGGAAGGTCGTTTCTTTGTTAGACAGTACAAGTTCAACAAGCGTAGTTGGTATGACGCATTTATCAATAACCCAAGCTTGGATGGTGAACCTAATGGTGCAATGAAAGTTGGTAATCTAGAGGTGTTAGTCAATGGCAAAGCTCCTGAAGATCTACCTATGGTGACAGCTCGGGTCAATAAAGCCTACCGAAAGTTATTGGGGCTGATATACCCAGTAATACGTTTAACATTTGACCGAAAAAAGCACGAAGCAGCAACGCTAGAGCTAATACCAGTGTTTGAAAGCAAATAAGGCAAGCTTAATTTAGTAGCAGAAACAAAAGGTAAGACTATGAATATTAGACAAGTAACATTCAAATCATTTGGTGTAGACCTGGTTGGTAATCTCTATGTGCCTGAAGGATTTGACGAAAACAAAAAATACAAAGCGATCTTAGGTGCAAGTCCGTTTCCGCAGGTGAAAGAACAAGTGCTAGCAACCTATGGTGCAGAAATGGCACAGTGTGGTTTCATCTTCCTTGCATTCGACTACTTGGGAATGGGCGACTCTCCGGCACTTCCTGGAGAACACATGCAGTCTCGTTACATGTTTCGTCTGATCGAAAACACGTGGGATGCGGTATCTTTCTTGTGCTCGCTACCTTATGTTGACGAAGTCTACGGTCTAGGCGTTTGTCAGGGAGGTTCAATCATGGCGTCTTCAGCCGTAACCGACCACCGTATTAAGAAGATGGCTCTTGTGTCCGGCATGATGGCAGCTGATGCCTTCCAATGGACAGATACAACCACAGTTCAACAAATGATCGCGGGTGCAAACGCTTCTAAACAGCAAATGTTTGAAACAGGAAAACCGGATTATGTGGCGCCATTTGGTCTAAATGACGAACAATCAAAAGAGGAGTTCGTTGGTGAAGCCGCTTTCCCTGAAATGGCAGGTGAAAGCTATGACTATTACGGTCGTGATGGATATCGAGGCCCTGTCGCGGTCGAAAACTTCACTAACATGCATGTGGCAGATCAGCCAATGCAATCCTTGTTCTCTCTTTGTGAACACTATGCTGACAAAATTGTGCAACCAACGCTAGTTGTCTATGGTCAGGATGCGCCAACCGCTATTTGCTCAACTGCGTTTGTTGAAAAGTTGACGAATGAACATGAAGTGCTATCTCTTGCTGAATTTAGCCACGTTGATTTCTACTACAAGCCAGAGGCAGTAAGACTATCGGCTGATGCGGTTGCTGATTTCTTCAATAAATAACCTAATCCATGTAAACGTTTTAGTGTAAATGAACTAAAACGTTTCTGTCCAAAAACAAGTTAGAGATCCCTACTCACTCGTTCCATGTTCGTAAGGATGACCCAAAAACAAAGGGTTGACACAAAATGCCAACCCTTCAAAAATTCTCGCTTTCTCGCTACTTCTCTAGCATGCCTAGCTTGTCTGGCACACCGTTCCATTTTTCGGCTTCATCCATGGCAGGCTTTACTTCGGTTTGTACTGGCCAAAGTTCGGCAAGTTCAGCATTTAACTCAATGAAAAGGGTTTGATCGTCTGGCACTTCATCTTCTTGGAAGATCGCGTGCGCATCACATTCATCAACACACAGACCACAATCAATGCACTCGATTGGGTTGATGACCATAAAGTTTGGGCCTTCATGAAACGCATCTGCCGGACATACAGCGACACAGTCAGTGTATTTACATTGGATACAGTTATCAGTTACGACAAACGCCATGATGAATGCTCTTGTATAAGTCAAAATTGAGGAAAGGGGATAATACTCATCCCAAGCCAAAATTCAATATGTTTGATTTAGTATGACAGACAATTCAATTTCTCGTAAAATGCGCGCCATTGTGAGCTGACCGTTCGTCAAACGGTTTTGGCTAAGACACCTATCTATACGAGACATCAACATGATACGTTTAAATGAAATCAAACTTCCTCTTGATCATGAGGAAGAGGCGCTGACTGCCGCCATTACCAAGAAGCTTGGCATCTCTGAAGACCAAGTCATCTCTTACAATGTATTTAGACGTGGCTACGATGCTCGTAAAAAAGCCAATATTCTATTGATCTACACGCTAGATGTGGTGGTTGAAAATGAAGCTGCGCTACTTGAGCAGTTCGTTAGTGATCCGCACGTAAAAGAAACGCCAGACATGGAGTACAAATTCGTTGCCAAAGCGCCTGAGAACGTGACGGAACGTCCTGTGGTTATCGGCTTTGGTCCATGTGGTCTGTTCGCAGCACTGATTCTTGCGCAAGCTGGATTTAAACCTATCGTTGTTGAGCGTGGTAAAGAGGTTCGTGAGCGTACAAAAGATACCTTCGGTTTCTGGCGTAAGCGCACTCTAAATACGGAATCAAACGTACAGTTTGGTGAAGGTGGTGCAGGTACGTTCTCTGACGGTAAGCTTTACAGCCAAGTAAAAGATCCAAACTTCTACGGTCGTAAGGTAATCACTGAGTTTGTTGCAGCAGGTGCACCAGAAGAGATCATGTACGTAAGTAAGCCGCACATCGGTACCTTTAAGCTGGTAACGATGATCGAGAAGATGCGTGCGAAAATCATCGAACTGGGTGGTGAAATCCGTTTTAGTACTCGCGTTGACGATATCCACATGGATGGCGAGCAAATCACGGGTCTAACTCTATCAAACGGCGAAGAGATTAAATCTCGCTACGTTGTTCTAGCCGTCGGCCACAGTGCACGTGATACGTTTGAAATGCTGCACGATCGCGGCGTGTACATGGAAGCGAAGCCGTTCTCGGTTGGTTTCCGAATCGAGCATAAACAGTCAATGATCGATGAAGCGCGCTTTGGTCCTAATGCGGGCAACCCAATTCTTGGCGCAGCAGACTACAAACTGGTTCACCACTGTAAGAATGGTCGTACTGTGTACAGCTTCTGTATGTGTCCGGGTGGCACAGTCGTCGCCGCTACATCTGAAGAAGGCCGCGTTGTGACTAATGGTATGAGCCAATATTCTCGTTCAGAGCGTAACGCAAACAGCGCGATCGTGGTGGGTATCGACCCAGAGCGTGATTACCCAGGTGACCCACTAGCAGGTATCCGTTTCCAGCGTGAGCTAGAATCTGGTGCTTACGTACTTGGTGGTGAGAACTACGATGCGCCAGCGCAGAAGATTGGTGACTTCCTGAAAGGTCGTGATCCAAGCGAAATCGGCGACGTTCAACCATCATTTACGCCAGGTATCCACTTAACGGACATCTCTAAAGCGCTACCAGATTTTGCCATTGAAGCGATTCGTGAAGCCATTCCAGCGTTTGATAAGAAGATCAAAGGCTTTGCATCAGATGATGGTCTACTAACAGGCGTAGAGACTCGTACATCTTCTCCAGTTTGTATCAAGCGTGGTAAAGACTTCCAGAGCATCAACCTAAAAGGTTTCTACCCAGCGGGTGAAGGGGCTGGTTATGCGGGCGGTATCCTTTCTGCGGGTATTGACGGTATCAAGGTAGCTGAAGCTCTTTCTAAGGCAATGGTTGCTGACCTAGAGAACGCTTAATCCCACTAATCCAATATCTAGGCTCTTCTGTTAATGCAAAAGGGCCTTTTTTATATCTACGTACTGTATCTCGCTCGGAAAAGTGATTATGAAGTCCTATTTGAGCTGCTGTGACCGAAGATCAAACTCTAATCAATATCCCATTTAACCCCGACGCTCATTTCTCCATCCTCACTTGACTGGACGCGAGTTTCTATTCCTTTGTTAGGGAATTGGGTAATGTAACATTCTACGTTGCCACTTTTTGACGCAGGTTTTTCCGTGTCAAAGTAGTTTTGGGTTTTCTCTACGCACTTATCTCCTGAATATTGTTTTTGTATTGGTGTGGTCTCTTCATCGTATGGGGATGGCTGCCATTGGACGGGAGCAGAGATTGTATGGTCTTGAGGTAACTCATCAAGGAATGTACCTGCAAAGACATTGCCGGCAAATGTGGGTAGTAAGAAAGCTAGGAATAAATACTTAATCATAAAGGTGTGCCTGTTAAAAAGTTTGAGCGAAGTTCTTTTTATAAACTAGAGCTAAAATAACACCAGTGCAATAAAAAATTATCGTTTTACGATAATTTTTTATTGCTAGTTAGCTGTTGCATGCCTAAGATATACTGAAGTTAAGTTCAACTAGGTCTTCTCATGACACAACAATCTATCAGCAAATTCAGCCGAAAGTTGTTAATACTCTTTTGGTTTTCTCTTATTTTCACTGCCGTGCTAAACACTGTTTTCTGGTTTTCAGCGACCATATGGGATGTTGAATGGTTTAATGCTAATTTCCCAGTAGAGGTGACCTTGCCTTTGAGTATCACTCGGTCATTGATTGGTTTTATACCAAGCATGCTGACAACTTTTCTAACAATGGCCTTATTGTGGCAGTTGATAGTCTTATTCCGCTTGTACGAGAAAGGTCAGATTTTTGAGCGTCAAAATACACTGTGTTACAAAAAGATCAGCTATTTACTGATGGCAACACCTTTCGTTCAGCTTATCATGGGCATACTTCTTAGCTTTGTATTATCGTACAATGAAGAAGGTTGGAACATATCCTTTGAAGTGAATGACGCTGATATCACCATGTTTGTTATTGGGTTAGTTGTTCGCGTCATTGCAGTGGTAATGGAAAGAGCGGCTGAGCTTCAAGAAGAAAGTGAGCTGACAATTTAAGTGAATTTTTATGGCAATTGTAATTAACCTTGATGTGATGCTCGCTAAACGAAAGATGCGCTCAAATGAGCTGGCTAAATTAATTGGCATTACCGAGCAGAACCTATCAGTGCTTAAAAATGGTCGCGCTAAAGCGGTCAAGTTAACCACTTTAGAGGCCATATGTAAGCATTTAGATTGCCAGCCTGGAGACTTGCTGGAGTACGCTCCTTCGGATAACGATCTTTAGTTAATCTCTTAACGAGACGGAATATCAGAACGCCAGAGTAACACTCTGGCTTTCTGATATTCCAAGGGGTGTAGTGATATTTACTTCGATTAGTGATTGTTTTGTAAATTACTCGGAAGGTGACTATGCTTTACCTAATATGCACCTTTGAGTATATCCATGGAACTTGTAAAGCTTATCTATGTGAGCACAGTTAGCGACGCGTTTACGCTCTCTTCTTTTGAGGAGATCATGGCATCGGCTCAAAGACATAATAATGAAAACAGCATCACTGGAGTTCTCTACTTTAACCACAAGTACTTTATGCAATATTTAGAGGGTGATGTTTCAGATGTCGACTCTACGTATAGCCGAATCGTGAAAGATGTGCGCCATTACAATGTGAAGTTACTCGACAAAAGCATGCTGGACTCTCGACAGTTTGGTTGCTGGTCGATGGCCTATATTCTCCAGTCTGAGATACTAAAGCCACTCAATTTATACTTTATGGACTCACCTGACTTCGATCCTTATCGCCTTAATACGCAGTCTGCCAACGAGATTATTACCGAGCTTAAAAGTTACTTACCACTCGCGCATTTGCATAGTGGTGGTTTATCAAAAGTTTATCGGTAACTGATCTTTTCTACTCCTTACATCATCTTTTTGTCTTCGCTAGGGAGTGCATTTTTAGGGGCACTTTTTCAGTCAAAATATCTATGACGGTCTACACTGATTATTGTCCGTCTCTCAATTTTCCCTTCTAATTTGACCCCCTCTCAAGGAGGAACAATGGCATCTCAGAGTATTCAAGATTTCTTTCATCCTGTTTCGGGAACGATCAGTTATGTTGTTGCCGATAAGGAGACCAATGAAGCGATTGTTATTGACCCCGTGGCTGACTACGACGTTGAAAATGATGCCATTAGTTATGAATCTGCGCAGGAGATACTCGCTTATGTCGAGACTCATCAGTTACACATAGTGGCTATTTTGGAAACGCATATCCATACCGATCATCTGTCAGGTTCCTTCTATTTGAGTAAGCAACTTCAAGTGCCAATTTATGTATCGGAAGGTGTTAAGGAAGTCTATGCAGATTGGAAAGAGGAGCTGTGTTTAAGTGAGCTTTACCATTTTGAGCACTTTTTACTTGAAAACGAGCAGATGGACTTTGGTCATTCACACCTCGAAGTGATCAATACGCCAGGGCATACGCGTTCAGATGTCTCATTCAAGATAGGAGATGCACTGTTTGTCGGTGATTCGCTGTCTTTTCACAACACCGGAAATGTCGATGTCCCCGGTGGCAATGCGGAGAAGATGTTTGAATCTATTCGCAAATTGTATGCACTAAAAGACAGTACCGAAGTGTACCTCGGGCATGATTGTTTAGATAGTGAAGGGCATCCCCAACACAAAACGACGATTGGAGAAGAAAAGCATCAAAATGA
The DNA here is from genome assembly GCF_028551255.1 of Vibrio tubiashii. NCBI lineage: Bacteria > Pseudomonadati > Pseudomonadota > Gammaproteobacteria > Vibrionales > Vibrionaceae > Vibrio > Vibrio tubiashii. The sequence goes on from NZ_CP117030.1 coordinate 122,562, forward strand.
GATGCTTAATGCTTCAACCAGCAAGCAAGAGTTTATTGATCATCGTGGGGAATGCGACCAAAAGGTTACGCCACCAAAGCTAGTTAAGCCGGCGCTAGAGTTTAACCTTACGTCGTTACGCTCCGGTGCTTAGAGTCGATAAAGTGGGGGGCTAGCTATGATTATCCGGTTTATCACAATATGTATGTTGTTTGTCTTTTCAGCTCAAGCACAGGTTCCTTCGCGCATAGTATGGACGATACAGGATGAATGGCCGCCATATGTTATCGATTCTGCAGAAGTGAAAGGTTTAGCCTATGAGATCATTTCGGAAGCTTTTTCTGAACAAGGTTACACCATTAAAAATACCATTAAACCTTGGAGCCGTGCTTTAAGAGAAGTGACGACTCAGCGCTATGATATTGCGCTGACCGTTTGGAAGAGTAGCGAGAGACTAGAGTACCTTGACTTCAGTGATGCCTATCTGACCAATTCACTCATCTTTGTCACGCTTAAAGAAAACGCATTCAGTTATACAGGGCTAGCAAGTTTAAACGAGAAGCGGATAGGAGTATTGCGTGGCTATGCCTACGATGATGACTTCTTGAAATCGAATGCTTTTGATCGGATGGATTCTGATAGCTTAGCCACCAATGTGAGAAAGTTAAAAGCGGGCCGGATCGATGCATTAGTGGCCGATAAGTTCTTTTTCTTATGGTATGTAAAGAACAACGAATTAGAGATTAATGACTTCGCTTTGATCGACAAACCATTAGCAGAGAACCCTTTGTACATTGCTATCAGTCGTGATCATCCAAACAAAGAGAGTATTCTTTCGGCTTTTAATGCTGGCCTGAAGTCACTGCAGCAGTCAGGAAGAATTGCCGAGATGATTAAAAAGTACGAATAAAGTAGGGCACCTGATGGTGCCCCTAATTTCTATGTTACAGTTGACTGCTAATCCTCTCGATCTCCTCACGCCAATCTTGCTGCAGGTTGGGCTTTTGATGTTTAGGTTTACGCTGAAGATCTTCTTCAAGTAACGTTTCTAGCTCTATCAAACGCTCCAACAGTTGCTCTTCGCTAGTTAGCTTTCCATCGAAGGGATTCAACTCCTGTTGGTTATCTGGTGCTTGAACAGCTAACGCTGTGTCAGGATGTTCGGCTATCTGTTGATACACCTCTTCAGCACTTAGGTATTCGGTCAATGTACCATTGTTGATTAACCAGAAACGATTGCAGCTTTGTTCAATGAGGCTACGGTCGTGGCTGACAATGAGTGCTGCACCATTAAACTCATTTAAAGTCGTAATCAGCTCTTCTTTGCCTTCCATATCCAAGTGGTTGGTTGGCTCATCAAGAAACAACAGATGGTACTTCGCAAGGGTTAAGCCGATAAACAATAAGCGAGCACGCTCACCGCCACTGAGTGAAGCCACATCTTGGTTGTGCCTCGCATACTCAAAGCCTGCACCAATCAGCGAACGCTTAGCTAACTCACTACTCACGGATGAAAAAGTCTGTAAGGCGTCGCTTATAGTGTCAGTGTCTTTCAGCTGCTTGAGAGACTGGTCGTAGTATCCTAAGCGACACCTGTCATGGAAGGTGACAGCTTGTGAGCTCAATGGGTTTATCTCAGCGAGATAATGTCGGTAAAGTTGGTTAAGCAGGGTTGATTTACCGAAGCCATTACTTCCTAAAACTGCAATTCTGTCGCCACTTTTTACGCGCATTTCTACCATTTTAAATAGATGGAAATGGCTATCAGGAGGCGTAACGCTAAACTCGCCGGTTTCAAGCAGTCGGTTGGCAGGCAGAGCTTCACCTTGCAATATAAGCTGCCAAGGTGTGCCTTCTGTCAGCTTTGTTTGAGCTTCCTCCAAGCGCTCTTTTCTCGCGAACATGGTTTTTGCTTTACGGGCGAGATCTTCGTTGTCATAAACCTTACCCCAGGTCGCGAGCCGTTTGGCACTTTTCTCTATTCGGTCTATCTCTTTTTGCTCATTGGCATGTCGAGCTTGGTCTTGCCGATCTTTCTCACACAGTGCGGCTCTTGCTTGAGTGCAAGGTAGAGCAAAATGATGAAGAGATTGATCTCGCATGACCCAAGTCGTATTTGTCACTCGATCCAGCAAGGTTTGGTCGTGTGAAACCAAGACAAAAGAGCCTTTCCAATTGGAGAGAAACTGCTCTAGCCAAAGTAACGAAGGTAAGTCTAAGTGGTTACTTGGCTCATCGAGAAGCAGTAAGTCTGGCTGATTGATAATGGCTCTCGCAATAAGCAATCGCATCTGCTGACCGCCACTGCAATTGGCGACAGGCATATCTTGCTCAGAGTCAGAAAAACCAAGCTCGGCTAGCACCAGTTCAGCGCGCCAGTCGTCATCGACGCTTAATGTTTCGGCTAAAGCTTCACGGATACTTTGGCTATAAAGGTGCTCAGGAACATGTTGCTCTACATAGCTCATAAGGCAATGAGTTGCTTTGGCTATGTGACCTTCGGTTGGTTCGTATTGACCATTGAGTAGCTTCAATAGCGAGCTTTTGCCACAGCCGTTATGACCAATGAGTCCGATTTTATCACCACGATTAAGGGTGAAGGTTAGCGCTTTAAACAGCGGGTTTGAGGTGTAAGAAAGAGTTAGTGATTGTGCAGTTAAATAAGTACTCATAATTTTCTCAAGAATTTGGGGCGCAAAAGGCCGTTGTCTGTGCTGACAATAATTCTTCGAGCTTGAGGGAAAGTACTCGGGGACGTTATTCGTCTATAGTTGATATTTCGCTCAAGTCGAGATTATCGCAGCGCGATATCTAAAACTCTTGAGCGAGCCTTCATGCCATAAAAGCGTGGGTTGATTGAACACCACAAAGACATAAATTCCTCCTTAAGTTAGTTATAAAAGTGTTGCCACTTTCGGTTATTCGTTGATGAGCATTTTAGCGCCATTGTCACCAATGTACAGAAAACTATCAGGGTTCAAGATAGCTTCGTGATAACAATCATAGGCTTATACTTTTGGCTTACGCCTCATCTCTCAACCCTGAATTTATAAATTTGGGAGGATTCACACCATGTTGCTGTTGATAAAATCACCAAATACACATCCCAGACAAGGAGTCACCTGTGAATCAACGTCAGTCACAACAGCAAGAGTTTGACCTAAGTGAACGTAACCTAATTGTCGGTTGCGCTAAGCAATGTCCTATTTCTCCCGAGTTATTGGCAGCCACCACTGCTGACTCTGATTACGTTGTCGACACCTTTCAAAGTGGACTAACCGCAGAAGTGTTTCGCGTTCGTTTTGATGGCAAAGATTACACTCTGAAGAAAAAGCGCCCAGAGGCGAAAGTGAAAAACCTCGATGGTCAGTACTCCTTCCTTAACGAAGTCCAACGCCGTTTCGATATTCAGCAGCAAAAAGACGATATGAGCACTTCGCAAGATTTCGAGTGCATAGTGTCTACGGTTTATGCTGATTATCGCTTAGGCATTATTCTGTCTGATTGGATTGAGGGGGAACCCGTTGAGCAGGTAACGAGTTCAATGCTCTCACAGCTGTTTGCCACCTTATCTGCGTGCGAAAAGATAGGTCTATTTGAATGGGATTTATGTGGTGGAAACCTGCTTGTTGATGAGCAGCAAAAATTATGGCTGTTCGACTTTGGTTATATGTATCCGTTCAATCCTATGAAAGAACTTAACAGCAATGGGCTAGAAGCACCTATGTTCAACTTCTGTGAGCGTTTTGAGACTCGCTTCTTATCTGGCTGGTTATTGGAAAATGATTACTCTCATCGTGAATCGTTAGCCATATATAAGAACGTAAAGCATGAGGCAATGAGCATTTTAGTTCAGCAGCTCAACGGGTTAAAAAGTAGATCGGCTGACTCGGTGGTGATAGCCGAAAAAGAGGCGCTGGTTAAGCGATATCAGCAGGCGCTAGAGAGCGAAGACAATCTAAACGCGCTGTTTCGTTTGGAAATGTTTCGCTCGCATGTACTCGATATTGAGGATGATCTTGATGGTCAAAGCTGTACACCGACCACCATTAAACGAGTGGATTTAGTACTGTCGATGATCCGCGAGCACTACAATGAGCTCAAGCAGGAAGGTGGATTTTTCTATCACAATGAAGGGAAAAGCCAGCAAGAGCTTATTCAGTCATACAGTCACAAGCGAGAGTTGGTGAAACGGTATCAAATTAAGTAAAAGTAGTTTTTCGAGAAGAGCTATCAGTGTTGACTCTCAAGCATCTCAGCTAAACCGCCAGCGTTATGCAAGTTGGTAAAGCCTTTCGCTTTTAGATACTGATAAGCCTTCCCTGAACGATTGCCACTACGACAATAGAGTACTATCTGAGTATCTTTGGCGATATCGGCAAAGTGAATGTTTAGCGCTGAGAGCGGGTAGTTCACAGCTTGTGGTAAATGCCCGTCTGCGAACTCCGGTGGCGTTCTGACATCAACAATCATTGCGCCTTGCTCTATCCATTGCCAGCCTATTTCTGCTCGCTCAGAGGCGATAGCTGGAAGGCTTAGCGCAGCCAATAACGTAAAAAGTAGTGTGAGGCGCTTCATGGTAGTTCCCTTTTGCTGTAACTCACTCAGCATATCTGATTGCTCTCTTTTCGCCGCGAGATAAGTCACAACATCTACTCTTTGCCCGTTTCGTAGCGATTTTCCTGTCACATTTTCTTACGTGTTCCTTTGAATAGAAACAACCTAGAAACATCTGCTGTGACTTGGGGCTCAATAGAATCTTGATACAGCGAATGTATCACCATACCTTTTACCGAGTTTATTCGTAGCCCTATATTTGGCGTCGCTGACAGCACATTTTTATAAACATTTTTAAAGGTCTACGAATGAAACTCCAAACCCTAATTTGCGCAGCTTTGCTTGCAGGTGCATCGACTTCTGCTATCGCTGGAGAAACCAAACTTGATGTTCGTTTTGGTTACAATACGACGTCAGAAAATCGTGATAGCCGCGTGAAGTTTATGCACACCTTCGACAACGGTTTTTACTTTAGTGCAGAAGCGGCTCAGCTACATAACGACGCTTACTTTGGCAGCAATGATGCTAACAACCCAGACAAAAACGGCCTGCAAGCGGCGGCTCAAGAGTTTGAGGCGTCTTACAAGTTTAATCTCAATGAGGATTGGTATTGGTCTCCGGGTTTGGTCACAGTCACAACTTCAAACTGGACGGAATATCGCCCGTACTTAAAGCTAGGAACCACGTTTGACAATGGGGTGTCGATGACAGGTCGCTACCGCTACAACTGGTCAAATGATGCTAACGGTAAGCAGTATTTGGATGGTAGCGGCACAACACGCGGTGCATCAAATCAGTTTGATTTGTGGATCTCTAAAAACATTGGTGATTGGGGGTTAATGTATAACCCTCGCTACCGTGTTCAAGACGGTGTTGATCAGGGTACGGGCCGAGACGATTACTGGGAGCACACCATCATGGTTAACTATAAAGTCGATGAGACTTGGACGCCATACATGGAGTTGGTATCGGTAGACGAGACTTATGTTGATAGCAATGGTAATCGCGAAAATGACTACGCGGTGCGTTTTGGCGTTGTAATGAATCTGTAGTGTAGTTTTTTCTCTATCTGTCCTTTGCCAGTCAGTTCATTGACTGGCTTTTTTATGCCTGATTCTTTATAGCTAATCCGTCTTAACCAGAATGATTAAAGCTATTACAAGCGCTTGATTACCCACTACACTCTTCTAGCTAAAAGGGAGAGTCATGCACACTATTTCACTACTTGTCGTCGCGCTAATTGCCTTCGCTGCCAACTCATTTTTTTGTCGCTTAGCATTGGCGAATCACGCTATCGATCCGGGTTCTTTCACTTGGCTACGACTGGTTTTTGGTGCGACTACACTGCTGCTTATTCAAAGTTGGCGTGGCCATATGAGCTATCGCTTCTTTACTGATAAACACAGCTGGTGGTCAGGCATCTCTCTTTTTGGTTATGCAGTTTGTTTTTCGTATGCTTATACCCAGCTGAGTACGGGAACCGGCGCTTTGATTCTGTTTGGTATGGTGCAGCTGACCTTAGTGGTGTTTCACGTTGTTTCTGGTAATCGCTTAAGTGCGAAAGAGATGCTAGGTATTGGGGTGGCTCTATCTGGCTTTACTATTTTAATGCTACCGTCGGCAGAGGCTCCGAGTTTGAGTGCCGCTGTTCTAATGCTCGTTTCTGGCGTCTGTTGGGGTATTTTCACTCTGTTAGGGCGCCAAAATAGCGTTGCTTCAGTGTCTATTACCCAAGGGTTTATACTCGCAAGTGTGCTTGCTTTTGCTGCCAGCCCACTACTTGTGTCGATTGAAACTATCACAACTGATGGCGTTTTGTGGGCGTTACTGTCGGGCGTTTTTGCTTCCGGCTTTGGCTACATCTTATGGTATCAAGTTGTAAAGCACATCTCAGTTCTTCAGGCGTCTGTCTCTCAGTTAGCGGTGCCTGTGATTGCCTTTGCCGCAGGAAGTATAGGGCTAGGTGAGTCGATAACGCCAATATCAGTACTGTCTTGCCTATTAGTTCTTGGAGGCATTGCGCTGATATTCGTTGCTAAGTCTAAAGTGCAGTAATACAAAAAGAGCCCTTAGAGGGCTCAGTTTACGATTTACGTCTTTTGGCGACCAAAGTGAATTTATAGTCACTAGATTTAAAGCAGTTGCGACTATATTCGAATACAGTGTCATCGTGTAGGTAGCTGCGAGTGCGCTTTTCAATGATCGGGTCAGCAGGGCTAATGCCTAGCAACTCAGCAACATCGTCAGCTGGTAGGATTGGCACGATTTCTTGCTCACTTCTATCTATCACCAGTTTTTTTTGCTTCTCAATATAATCATATTTCGAGCCTTGCATCACTTGATAGGTAAGATCCGGGAACATGTCGACCGGCATCCATGTTTCTTCAACGGTGATTGGGTTGTCATCGACAAAACGAACGCGTTTTACGTAGAAAATTCGAGCGCCTTCGTTGATGTTTAAGTGTTCGGCTAGTGTTAACGAGGCAGATTGAATTTCAAAGGCAATCACATCGCTATGAGTTATCCCACCTAAATGAGCCCATTTTTCCGCAAAGCTACTTTGTTGGTAGATATCGTAGTTAACCTTATTCTCTTTAACGTAGGTGCCGCTACCTTGAATGCTCTCTAGCTCTTCATTTTCGATCAGTAGCTTGAGCGCCTGGCGAACGGTTACTCGGCTGGCAGAAAACTCTTCGCACAGTTGAGCTTCTGTTGGCAGCGCCTCACCTACCTTGTAAATCTTACTGCTGATTTTTTCTCGAATGGCGTCAGCTATTTTGCGATACAGGGGCAGTCTTGCCATGTAAACCTCGAAAATAATACAAAAGAGACAGGTGACAACGACTTGTGATCACCTCTAGAGGCTTAATGATACGAATTAAAGCACTGAATACAAGAAATGGTTGTTGAGTGAGTGAGCTGATAATACAAAAAAACTCCAAGCGGGGGAGACTTGGAGTTTTGGAGCATACTAAGTGAGGGTGAGTTAAGCTTTCGCTTCAGCTAACTTCTTTTCTTTTTGGTTTCCTATAACTTTTAATCCGATGGTTAGTGCCATTGACACTGCAATACCGATGACGAAGTAAGTAAGCCAAGCCACAGGGTTACCGATAACCGGTAGCATGAACACTGCGCCGCCAGCTACGGTACCAATCGTAATCTTAGAAGATAGAATTAACGCAGCCGCTACACCACCACCAATCATATGTGCTGGGATGATACGCATTGGATCTTTTACAGCGTAAGGAATAGCGCCTTCAGTGATACCACAGAAACCTAAGATAGCAGTTGATGGACCTGCCAAGCGATCTTCTTCGTCGAAGAAACGTTTGAATACCACAGACATAATACCTAGTGACATACCTGGAATACATTTCGCAGCAGTAAAGGCTGCGTAGAAGATTGATGCATCACCAGCGAAGTCGCCACTTGTACCGACACCGATACAGAATAGGTAAGCGGCTTTGTTTACCGGGCCACCCATATCGAAACAAGCCATAGCACCAAGAATGAAACCAAGAATCAGTAGGTTGTTTGTACCCATTGACGTTAGCCAATCAACCAAACCACTGTTTAGCATCGCAAAGAACTTACCAGGGCCTGCATACATAAAGATTAGCGTTGCAATACCCGCGAGTAGAGGTGTGATGATAATCATCTTTACTGACTCTAGTACCTTCGGCACTTTGATCTGGCGGACAAGCATAACGAACAAGGCTGCTGCTGCACCGGCTACTAAGCCACCTAGGAAGCCGCCAGTCACCACAGAGATCTTACCGAATCCGCCACCAACAGCGACGAAACCGCCAACGAAACCGGGAGCTAGACCAGGTTTACCCACCATACCGTAAGCCGTGAATGCCGCAAGCACACAGATTAACAGTGGGTTAAAGGCTTTTAACGTACTGTAGTATAAGAAGTGAATAATGCCTTGGAACGAAGACTCAAACTGCGCTTTTGCTTCGGGCTGCGCAATAGCGGCATAGACTTCTTTTTTAATCGCACCAATTTCACTGTTTGCTAACCCTTCAGCAGCGTTAATAATGCCTAGGTCTGCGTATGTTTTACCCGTGTATTCAACCAGTATCGCTTCATCATAAAGGTGGGTGTAATCGTAGCCGAAGAATAGGTTTAGAAGACCTACGCAAAGACCACCGATAATAACAAGAGGAATGATGTGAGATACGCCTGAAAGAGCTCCTTTGTACCAAAGTTTTAAGAAGCTGGCGATCATATTGTCGTTGCTCTCTTCCTTCTCGGCAAACTTGTTGGCTGTCGTGGTTGTTTTCGCTTTTGAGCCACCTGCTTTGACCTTCTCTTCTAGTGCATCAAGCATTTCATCAGCGGCTTTGATGCCATCTTTAACCTTACCTTGTACAGATGTTAGGCCCTCGAAGCGCTCAGCTTCAATTACGCCTACGTCAACAGCGTAGATAATGCCATCGGCTTCCATGACATCTTGCGCGGTTAGTTTTCCATCAAGGCCATTCGCACCTTGCTTCTCGACTTTTATTTCCCAACCGCGCGCGGCTGCTTTCTTTTCTAAATTTTTAGCCGCCATGTAGGTGTGCGCTACACCGGCCGTACATGCTGTAATCGCTAAGATTTTCATCTGATGTTCCTTTGCGTCGTCTCTCGTCATTTGAGCGACAAATAGGTCACTCAATGATTATATTCTTACCTAATTTGTTTTAATCATCTGTGATAACTCTCACAAGTTGTATTATTTGTATTTAATTTGTTTTTTTTGTTTTGATATGAAAGTAATACAAAATTATCTTGCAACGCTATAGTACTGAAATATATATGAATTAGATACACGACGACATTTAATAATAATAAACCCCTATTTAAATAGAATAGCTTGTATTCGCCCTATGACGCTTAGAGGTGAGGGTAAATTTATAGTTGTTGGTTGTGAAATAGTTTCGGCTGTACTCGAAGATGGTGTCATTTTCTAGGTATCCGCGAGTGCGCTTTTCTATAACGGGTTCCGTAGGATTGATACCAAGCAATACCGCCACGTCACTTGGTGGAAGAACGGGCATGATTTCTTGCTCACTTCTATCTATAACCATCTTCTTTTGCTTTTCGATGTAGTCATATTTAGAACCTTGCATCACTTGGTAACTGAGGTCCGGGAACATAGTCGTTGGCATCCAAGTCTCTTCAACCGTAATGGCGGTCTCGTCTAGGAAACGTACTCTCTTGATGTAGAAAAGGCGCTCGCCTTCATTGACTTCCAAGTGTTCTGCCAGCGTTAATGAGGCTGCTTGTACCTCGAAAGACAAGACATCGCTGTGCGTTACTCCCTGCAAATGAGCCCACTTCTCAGCAAAGCTGCTCTGTTGGTAGATGTTGTAGTTTATTTTGCTCTCTTTTACATAGGTGCCACTACCTTGAATACTTTCTAGCTCTTCTTGTTCGATTAGAAGCTTAAGCGCTTGGCGTATAGTGACGCGGCTGACAGAGAACTCTTCGCGTAGTTGTGCCTCTGTAGGTAGTGCTTCACCGACCTTGTAAATACCGGTGCTAATCTTATCTCTAATGGCATCAGCGATTTGTCGGTACATGGGTAATCTTGTCGTCATATCCTAGATAGCCTCTTGCGTATTAACCTGTAGAACCGCTCTAACAGGTCTTAGTGTGTGACTTTTGACTTGGATAATACGAATTTAACCCAGATTAATAAACAAAAAGAATACAAATATGGTTTTATAACTCCAATTCAATACATATTGTGATATTTTCGAGATCTATGTCACGGTTTATTTGTATTTGATTGGTATTATTGTTGGCGTATAAACAGATAACCCAAAAGAACGTGAACACGGGGCTAAAACTATGAACCTTACAACGCTTACTAACTCATCACTGATTAATCTACAAACGACGTTTGAAAGCCGTGACGCAGCAATTGAAGCACTCGCTGAGCAGCTCGACCAACAGGGCAAGTTGCACGACAAAGAAGAATATTTAAAAGCTGTGTTTACCCGTGAAGAGCATGGTGCAACGGCGCTAGGTGAAGGCCTTGCCGTTCCACATGGCAAAACCGACGCAGTAAAAGAAGCAGCATTTGCAGTTGCAACCCTAAAACAAGATTTGAAATGGCAGGGCATTGATGAAGAAGAGGATGTAAATCTGATCTTCCTAATTGCAATTCCTAATGCTGAAGCGGGCTCTACACACATGCAACTGCTGACCGAGCTGACAAGTACTTTGATTGATGATGAAGTTCGTGAAGCGGTACTTAGCGCGACTACGGTAGAACAAATTTTTGCACTTCTTAGCGATGAGGAAGAGCAAATTGAACAGGCAGCCGAAGAACCTGCACCAGTAGTTGAAGAGAAGAAAGGGTTGTTTGGCTCTATTGCTTCAAAGTTATTTGGATAACTCAGCGTTTACTCAAAAGCCATTACTCATTTAAGTCGCACAGCACAGTCTTTACAGGTACAAAACAATGACTAAATCACGCGTTCATATTACCCCACACATGCACTGGGATCGTGAATGGTACTTCACCACTGAAGAGTCTCGTATTCTTCTAGTGAACAACATGGAAGAGATCATGCAACGTCTGGAGAGCGATCCAGAATACAAATACTATGTACTTGATGGTCAGACCGCTGTCCTTGAAGACTACTTTGCTATCAAGCCCGAAAATAAAGAGCGTGTACGTGACCTAGTTCAAGCCGGCAAACTTATTGTCGGTCCTTGGTACTCTCAAACTGACACTATGCAGGTTGGTGGTGAGTCAATCGTTCGTAACATGTTGTACGGTCTACGCGATTGTCTAGAGTTAGGTGAACCAATGAAAATTGGTTACTTGCCAGACTCGTTCTCAATGAGCTCACAGTTGCCAATGATCTATAACGGTTTTGGCATCGATACAGCGATGTTCTGGCGTGGTTGCTCTGAGCGCCACGGTACCAACAAAACTGAGTTCTTATGGCAATCTAATGATGGTTCAGAAGTGGCTGCACAAGTACTGCCTCTTGGATATGCGATTGGTAAGTACCTACCTCAAGATGAAGAAGGGTTGCGTGCTCGCCTCGACAAATACTTCCCGGTGTTAGAAAGACCGTCAGTGACTAAAGATATCCTGCTGCCGAATGGTCACGATCAGATGCCAATTCAAAAAGATATCTTCGAGGTGATGGACAAGCTACGTGAGGTTTACCCAGAACGTGAGTTTGTGATGAGCCGCTTTGAAGAGGTGTTCGACCGCATCAAGCAAGAACGCGATCAATTAGACACAGTAAAAGGCGAGTTTAACGATGGCAAATACATGCGTGTGCACCGTACAATTTCGTCAACTCGTATGGATATCAAGCTGATCCACGCTCAGGTAGAGAACAAGATCGTCAACATCCTAGAACCGCTTGCTTCTATCGCTTGGTCGCTTGGTTTTGAATATCACCACGGTTTGATTGAGAAAATGTGGAAAGAGAGCATGAAGAACCATGCCCACGACTCAATTGGTTGCTGCTGTTCAGACAAGGTGCATGCGGAAATCCTTAACCGTTACATCCTAGCCGACGATATGGCGAGCAATCTGATCACCTTCTACAAGCGTAAAATCGTTGATCACATGCCAGCTCGTGAAGGCTGTGACAAGCTAGCTTTCTTTAACCTATCGCCATACGAACGTGAAGAGGTGATCAACACCACCATTACTATTCGTGCAGAGCAGTTCAACATCTTCGATGATAACGGCAACCCAGTTGAGTACTTCATCCAAGATCAGCGAGTGATCGACCCAGGCAAGATCGACCGCCAGATCGTCCACTACGGTAACTATGACCCGTTTATTGAGTACGATATTCAGATTAAACAAGCTGTACCTGCGATGGGCTTTACCACTTTGCATATCCAGGGCAACGAGAAAGGCACGCAGAAAATTGCCGAGCAGAAAGATTACCTGCTAGAGAACGAGTTCTATACCGTCAAAGTGAACGACAACGGTACCCTAACCATCTTGGATAAACAGACCGAGATGACTTATGACCAAGTGCTGAAAGTTGAAGATGGCTCAGATGATGGTGATGAATACGACTACTCGCCATCTCGCAAAGAGTGGCTGCTTTACTCCGATGAGTTCAAAGTCGAAACCGATATCAAACACCAAGGTTTCCAATCTGTCGCTAGCATCAAACTACGTATGGATGTACCAGCTAATCTGCAAGAGCGCGAAGAGCGCACAGGACAAAACGGCTATGTCGATGTCGATTGCCAAGTGGTACTGAAAGCAGGTTCACGCCGTATCGAAGTTCGTATGGAGCTAGACAACCAAGCTGATGACCATCGTGTACGCGTGCTTATCCCAACGCCATTTGTGTCTGAAAGCGTAGTTGCTGATAACCAGTTTGGCCTTATAACTCGACCAACTAACGATCCTGCAATGGAAGTATGGGAGCAAGAAGGTTGGAAAGAAGCGCCAGTGCCAGTGTATCAGCTGATGAACTTTGCTGCTGTTGAGAATCAGACAGGTGGCTTGGCATTGATGACAAATGGTCTGCGCGAGTTTGAAGTAATATCAAGCCAAGGCAATGAAGAACGCGATACCTTTGCCCTTACTCTGCTGCGTGGGGTAGGGGTTCTAGGTAAAGAAGAGTTGTTGTTGCGCCCAGGACGTCCGTCAGGGATTAAGATCCCGACCCCAGATTCACAAACGCGTGGCAAGTTAGTGTGTGAGTTTAGCCTACTTGGCTTTGCTGGCAACCATATCGAGGCCAACGTCATGGCTCAAGCACGAGACTATGTAACGCCAATCGAGTGTTACAACAAGATCCCGTACAACGCTATGAAGCTAAACGTCGGTGAGCAAGACAAGCCGTTAACTTACTCGCTTCTTGCGAAAACGCAGAAAGGCGCGGTGCTTAGCGTACTGAAGAAAGCGGAAGATCAAGACGCATTGATCCTACGTGTCTACAACCCGGCTGAAACTGGTGAAATTGAAGATAGCGTCGCTTTTACTAGGAGTATCACTTCATGGCAAGAGACCAGTATGGATGAGCGAGTACGTGATACTGAAGTCGCTAGCCAGAGCTTTGGTGCACTTAAAGCGTGTCAGGCTAAATCATTCCAAGTGAAGTTCTAAGCCAAAGACCGCTCGGCCCTTGCGATTAGAGGGCCGAGCTACTAACAACAAATTATTCCCATAGCATCTTCCACTAACTAGCGGTGATGAAGGCGGGATTCGCTCATCTCGAAATCAAGGGTTGGGCGGTTGGTAAGCAAGGTTGGCTCGATATTTAAGGTCAACACATAGATTTGAGAGAGAAAGATTATGTCTCTGTTTAAGCTTGATAACGTTATCCAAAATTACGCATGGGGTAGCCGAGATTCCATTCATGAACTGTTTGGTATCAACAATCCAGATCATCAACCGCAGGCCGAGATCTGGATGGGGGCTCATCCCAACGGCTGCTCTAAGCTGGGTGAAACGGGTGAGCCGCTTTCAGACGTGATTGAGCACAACAAGATGGATGTCTTAGGTGGCTATACGGCATCACGTTTTGGCGAGCTGCCATTTTTGTTTAAAGTGCTCGCAGCAGAAACGCCGCTTTCTATCCAAGTGCATCCAAACAAGCAGAAAGCTCAGCGGGGCTTTGAGCGAGAAAACCAACAAGGGATTCCGCTAGATGCTGCTCACCGAAACTATAAAGATCCTAACCATAAGCCTGAGTTGGTGTATGCGTTAACTTTTTACAAAGCGATGAACGGCTTTCGTCCCATTGCGGATATTGTTGCCCTGTTTAAAGAGGCGAACATACCGAGCCTGGCTCAAGAAGTTACTGATCTTGAAAAACATGCTGATAGCGCAGCGTTACAAGAGTTCTTTACCACGATTATGTCACTTGAAGGTGAGCGAAAAGAGGTGGCGTTGGCTGAGTTAGAAGCGGCACATAATCGACCAGCCAAAACCATGATGGGTCGCGAAGCCATGCAATACAGTGCTGAGTTTAACCAGCATTATCCTGGAGACATAGGTTTATTCTCACCACTGATGCTAAACACGGTTGAATTAGCACCTGGTGAAGCAATGTTCTTGTATGCGGAAATTCCACATGCCTACGTGCAGGGGACTGGGTTAGAGATCATGGCAAACTCAGACAATGTATTGCGAGCGGGATTAACGCCTAAATACATTGATGTTGCTGAACTGATTGATAACACCAAGTTTGAGCCGATTAAGCCTGAACATATTCGCTTAGCGCCTGTGCCAAGAGAAGGCAAGATGAGTTATCCAATTCCGGTTGATGACTTTGGATTCGACATTCTAACCGCCACTGATGAGAGCAAGAGCCAATATCTGCGCAGCGCCGAGATTCTATTTTGTGTAGAGGGCGAAGTCACCATTACTTCTGAAGGTCAGCAATTGACGCTTAAACCGGGCGAGTCACTGTTTGTCAGTAATAATTCTAATCTTTACCAATATCAAGGGAACGGCATTTTGGCTCGTGCGTACAATTAGTGCCCCCGTGCTAGTTATATGCAAAATGAAATGTCGGAGCTCAGCGACTACTAGCTTTCTTCTGGGCTCAGTATTGGTTTTAATGGTCGTTAACTGTTTGTGAGCTGACAAAAAGGTTTGACCATGCCCGCTGTATCAGGCGGGTTTTATTTTTGCTTGAAAAAGAACTAACCCGCTAACAGCTCTCGTCCGATCAAATCGACTAGCTCTAAGATATGGATTTGAGATTCTCGATGATATGGAGAGATACCATCGACCTGTTCTTCCAAGTCGAGGTTGATACCTGCTATGCCTGCCAATGTTGAGCCTAAATGACTTATTGCAAAAACCTTTAATCCTTTGCGCTTTGCATTGTGGGCCATATCGACCACAGCTTGAGTCTCTCCTGATTTACTAATTAGGATGACGGTTCCTGATTCTGCGCGAGCTAACTGGTGAATATCGGTAATGACTAAGTGAGGAATGTTAGCGAGGGAAAGAAAACGCGACAAATACGAAACGCTTACAATTGATGCCCCACGAGAATATAGATAGACCACCGGAGAGTGAATCAGCGACTGAGCTATCTTGTCGACTCGCTGCGCTTGGTCATCTCCCTGAGTTGTTGGTGCGACATCTTTATTCAGGTCGTCGGCGAGTTTGTATCTGAGCTCAGTGTAGCTCGCATAGCCCATCTTTTTACACACCCGATTTACCGATGTTGTTGTGGTCAAGGCCTTGTTGGCTATCGTCTTGGCTGAGACTGAATCTAGCTCTTTGGCGTGGCTGATCAGGTACTCATATATGACTCGTTCGATCCCTTTAAAGGTATTCATCGCTTACACTAAGACTTAATAACAGAATGGTTATTATTAGGCGTTAAAATGCGGGAAATTACCTTGATAGTTATCACAAAAGTATCGTCATACATGGGTTGTACGAGGAAACTGTACCTTGATACATCACCGCTAAATATACTTGCCGCAGTTGATAAGTATAACGGTGAACAACCATGAGTAAGAAAAAACTCGTTGCAGTGACCGCTTGCCCTACCGGCATTGCACACACCTTTATGGCGGCTAAAAAAATCAAAGCCTGGGCTGAAAAGCAAGGCTATGAAGTGAAGGTCGAAACGCAGGGAAGTGATGGTGTTAAAAACAAACTCACTGCTCATGATATTGCAACCGCAGACGGCGTTGTTCTGGCGGTTGATGTACCTATTATGGACATGGAGCGTTTTGATAACGCTAATCCACTTCAGGTTCGCACTCAAGAGCTGATTAAACGCGTTGATGATTTGCTTCCAACCGTATTTTTGCGCGGCAAAGAGAAATCAGATGGGGGTGTAGAAGTGCATGATGAAAAGCGCTCTGCTTACCAAGTCGCAATCGGCCATATCATGACGGGTATCAGCTACATGCTGCCAGTCGTGGTACTGGGTGGTCTTCTGATGGCGGTGGCGAAAATCACTGGTGAGTTCATTGATATCTCAGGTACCCCTATCCAAACCCTAGATAAACTTGGTTTCATGACCATCAAGTTTATGTATCCAATCTTTGCGGGTTACCTAGCGTACTCGATTGCTGGCAAACCAGCGCTGATCCCTGCCTTTATCGGCGGCTTGATGACCGATGAACCTTATAAGCGTTTCTTTGATTTAGAAGGCTGGGCCCCATCTGGCTTCTTTGGTGCGATTGCGATTGGTTTCCTTGTGGGTTATCTGGTTCGCTACCTTAATGATGTAATTAAGGTGAAAACCGAACTGACCACACTCAAGACCATGCTACTTGTCCCGGCGGTGACGGGTGTCGTGATGGTGCTTACTATGGAGTACGCGATTAACCCATTCTTTGGCGCTGTAAACCTTGCGATGATCGACCTGTTTACTCAAGCCGGTGATGCTGGGCGCGGGATCTACTCAATGGTAATTGCCGCAGGTACAGCCTTTGACTTAGGTGGTCCAATCAACAAAGCAGCAGGTTCGGTTGCGCTTGGTTTGAATGGCATGGGGGAAGGGTTTGACCTGATTGCTCGTGAGTTGGGTATCGTTATTCCACCAATCGGTGTGGGTATCGCGGCGCTGCTTGATGGCAAGTTCCGCAAACCAGTATTCTCAAGTGAAGAGCGCACGGTCGGTAAAACTTCTCTGATGCTGGGCCTAATCGGTATCTCAGAAGGTGCGATTCCATTCATTCTGAAAAATCCGAAGATGATTCCAATCATGATTCTGGGTTCAATTATCGGTACGCAATTGGCTGTCGTTCTCAACGTATGGCAAAGCCTACCACTACCTGCCGTTTGGGGATGGTTCCTATCTTCTGACCCAATCAGCTACACCATTTCTGTTATCGCGGGTTCTATGTTTATCGCTATAGCTCTATTGCTGTGCACTAAACCTGACCACGCAAAAGCCTAAACACGTCTAACGGGGAGGCTCGCCTCCCCAAACTATCAAGAATTTATCGAGAGTTTCCCCATGGCAAAAGTACATGTCATTCCTCACACTCACTGGGATCGTGAGTGGTATTTTACTCAGCAAGACAGTGACGTTCTGGCAACTTATAACTTCACCAAAGTAATTGAAACTTTGGAGAACCAACCAAGCTACAGCTGCTACCACCTAGATGGTCAATCTGCGATTGTTGAAGATTATCTCAAAGTGCTTCCGAACATGCGTGAGCGTATGGCTAAATTGGTGAGCGATAAAAAACTCTTTATCGGCCCTTGGTACACTCAGACCGATACCTACAATGTAGCAGGCGAGTCAATTATCCGTAACTTGAAGTACGGCATGCATATCGCAGAAGAACTCGGTCACAGCATGAAGGTTGGTTACCTACCGGACACCTTTGGTCACAACGCGCAAATGCCGACACTGTTCAAGGGAATGGGGATCGATAACATCGTATTTTGGCGTGGTATTGATTACGACCAACACGTAGAAAAATCGCACTTCTTCTGGAAATCGCAAGGTGGAGATTCAATCTACGCTTACAATCTAGTTCATGGTTACGGCGCGGCGAAAAACATCGTTCCTAATGCAGACCATCTAGACAAAAAAATCTTCCCGATGATTGACAAGATTAAGTCGCTGTCAGGTCTTGATGAAGTGCTGATCCCATCCGGTGGCGATCAGGTCAGTATTGACCCGAATCTACCGGAAACTTTGCAAGCTGCCAGCGAACGTTCGCCTGCTGGGGACATTTACACCATCTCATCGATGGAAAGCTTTGTTGATTTTCTTCGCCGCAACAGCAGTGAATTTGAAACTTACCAAGGTGAGTTCAAAGCGCCGCGATACACTCGTATCCATAAGACAATTGGCTCTGTTCGCTACGACATTAAAAAGCTCAACTTCGAGATTGAGCAGTTCTTACTCAAGAAGCTTGAAGTCGTGATTGCGATTGCTAAAGCACAAGGCATCATAGTTCACACTGAGCTGGTGGATATGGCTTGGAAGAAGATCCTTGAATGTCACGCCCATGACAGTATGGGTGGGTGTAATAGCGATGCCACCAACGCAGATATCATGCACCGTCTAAAGCAAGCCGAAGAGATCTGTCACGGCTTATACAACCTAGTGGTGAAAGAGATTGCTAGTAGTGCATGTGATGACAATGAAGTGATGATCTTTAACGGCCAAATCACACCATTTGACGGTGTTGCAAAGGTTGTCGCTTTCTCTAAGCACCCGTCTATTGCCTTGTCGGATGGTAAAGCCCTGCTTGCGACCGAAATTCTTGCGCGCGAGACCTTAGATGGTGGCAAGGTCATTGAAGTGACTAAAGATGGTGAGAAAGAAGTCGCCGTGCCGCCATACTACCGCTTTGAATTGAACGTGAAGGTGTCCAACCTTCCTGCGATGGGCTACCAAGTCTTCCAAGTGGTTGAGTCAGAGTCAGCGATGCTTACGCAGAGCAGTGATGTTCAAACGATTGAAAATGCGGCGTTAACCGTCACGTTGAAAGATGGTGAACTGAGCTTAACCCACAAAGCAACAGGCCGCGTGATTGAACAGTTGCTGCGTTTTGAAGAGCAGGCTGATGATGGTGACTCTTACGACTTCTCGCCTTTAGAAGGAGACGAACCACGTTATCTCAATGAGTTAACTTGGCTATCAAGCCAAGTAGGCGAGACTGAGCAGACAATGACGCTGCTGGCAACAATGCCTGTGCCTTCAGATTTAGAGTCGCGTCAAGCAGGTAATGAGCTGGTTCAAGCCAGTTTTGAAATTACATTGACACTAGATGCCAATGACGAGCAGCTAAAAGTCTCAATTCACACTGTAAATCAGGCGTGTGACCACCGCGTTCGTGTACTGATTAACTCCGATGTACAAAGCCAGGAATCCGTCGCTACTCAGCCGTTTGCTGTGATGACGCGTCCAATTGCCCCGAGTGTTGAAGGCTGGCAAGAGCGCTTCCGTGAGTGTCCGATTGATATTGAAACCACAGATGGTGCGGTTGCGATTGAGCAAGCCGGTAAAGCGGTGGTGGTAAATGGTCGCGGCCTGAAAGAGTTCCAAATTTTACCAGATGAGCAGAGTGATGTGATTGCGCTGACGCTGTTTAAAGCGACGGGCAAGCTAGGTAAAGATGATCTGTTGTGGCGCCCGGGGCGAGCTTCTGGCATCAACAATACCGTGGTGTATACGCCAGATGCTCAGCTGCAAAAATCGATGAGCTTTGCTTTCTCGATTGCGATGCCGACAGATGCAAGCCATCTAACGCTGCGAGTCCTAGAAAGCCAATATCTCGACCTGCCGTTTAGCTACCAGAAGCAGTCACTAAACAGCTTTGAAAATCGTCTCGAACGTTTCCAAGTCCGCTTTGACACCCGTTCAGCGGTGAAGTCATTCAGCCTGTTTGAAGTGAATCAGCCACTGACGCTTTCAAGTATTGGTCACTCCTTCTATCAAGACAATGCCGTGATTGTGCGCCTGTTTAATGCCACAGAGGATGTGCAGCAACTTGATACCACGGCGTTTGCCCATTTTGCTCAGGTGGAGCGTGTAAATTACCGCGAGCAGAGTGTGGAACAAGAGTGGTCAGTCAAACCGAACAACTCAATCGACCTACGCATTGGCTTTAAAATCTAGTGGAGCAGAGTATGAACAACGAGAAAATTTACCAAAAAGTCGCTTTGCTCTACGGAGATGAGCAAGCGGAAAGCATCACCCAAGAAATCCATGCCCTGGTTGAAAAGTGGCAAGGCAAAGCACCGAATTACGCTAACTGGGTCGATGAGACAACATCTTATCTCATTACTTACGGCGACAGCGTACAAGAGCAAGGCCAGCCTACTTTAGCGACGATGAAAACCTTTGCTGATAAGTATCTGAAAGGCGCCTTGAGCAACATTCATATCTTGCCAATGTTCCCATATACCTCAGACGATGGTTTTAGTGTGGTTGATTATCGCAAAGTCGATCCTAACTTAGGCGACTGGAGTGAGCTTAACGCATTAGCTGAAAACTTCGACTTGATGTATGACTGCGTGATTAATCACATCTCTAAAAGTAGTGACTGGTTTCAGCGCTTTTTAGCCGGAGATGAAGCTTATCAAGATTACTTTATTGAGTCTGACCCAAGCCTAGATTATTCGAGTGTTACGCGCCCCCGCGCATTACCGCTCCTAACACCGTTTACCAAGGCTTCGGGTGAGACAACTCATGTGTGGACTACCTTCTCTGAAGACCAGATCGACATTAACTTTAAGAGTCCACAAGTCCTGCTCGAAAGCATTGATATTTTGCTGATGTATGCGGCAAATGGTGGTCGTTCGATTCGCTTAGATGCGATTGGTTTTATCTGGAAAGTACTGAACTCGACCTGTATCCACTTAGAGCAAGCTCACGAGATCATTAAGTTGTGGCGCATTGTGCTCGACGAGGTGATGCCGGGTTCTCTGCTGATCACTGAAACCAATGTACCGCACAAAGAGAACATCTCTTACTTTGGTCAAGGCGATGAAGCGCACATGGTGTATCAGTTCCCACTGCCACCATTAACCTTGCACGCGTTCTTAAGTCAAGATAGCCAAGTATTAACAACTTGGGCTAAAGGTTTAACGGCAGAGGCGATGGAGTCTCTCAATACGGGACGCAAGACAACCTACTTTAACTTCCTCGCTAGCCATGATGGGATTGGTGTACGCCCAACAGAAGGGATCTTGAGCGATGACGATCGTCTAATGATGTGTCAGCACGTCGAACGCAAAGGTGGACGAGTTAACTACAAGAATAACGGTGACGGCACCCAGTCTCCTTACGAACTGAATATTAACTATCTGAGTGCGGTGACGGAGCCTAGTGATAGTGACGAGTTAAAAGCGAGCAAGTTCCTAGCTGCGCAATCTATTTTGCTCTCGTTCATCGGTGTGCCTGCGGTTTACTATCACAGCTTACTTGGCAGTGAAAACGATGTACAAGGGATGCTGGATTCGGGCATTAACCGCCGCATCAACCGTGAGAAGTTTGACTTTGCTCAGCTAGAAACTGAGCTGGCTGAAGAGGGCTCGTTACGTCAACGTGTTTACAGTGAAATGACGCGTCTTCTCCAGTTGCGTAAAGGGCAAAAAGCCTTCTCACCAAGCTCATCTCAGCAAGTGCTAGAGCTAGGTCATGGACTGTTTGGACTTAAACGCGGTGAAGGGGAAAGTGCGATTCAATTTGTGGTCAACCTATCGGAGCAAGCAGCGGAAGTATCGCTAGCAGCAGGTGGTTTGGATCTGATTTCACAGCGCGAGTTCGATGCGCAATTTACACTTAAACCATATCAATTTGTTTGGCTGACTCAGCCGCAAGCCCAGTAGTAGGAGTCAATGATGAAACTAGCTAACTTAACGTCTGAAAATCTAATCATGCTCGATGCTACCTTTGATGGGCGCTTCGCAGCGATCAATGCCTTGGTCGACAAAATTGATCAAGCGGGCAAGTTAACTGATCGTGACCAGTTCCTTGAAGCCGTGCTGAAACGTGAAGATGAAGGCCCAACAGCGCTCGGTGAATACTTAGCGGTGCCACATGGTAAGTCGCCAGCAGTAAAAGAGCCGGTGTTTGCGTGTGCGTTTGTTAAAGATGAGATGCAGTGGAAAGGTCTCGATGGCGATGAGCCAGTGACTATGATCTTCCTATTGGCGATTCCGCCAGCAGAAGCGGGTTCGACCCATATGGAAGTGCTGACTACACTGACTTCTTCATTGGTGGACGATGATTTCCGTGACCAACTGCAAGCGGCAAACTCTCCGCAGCAAGTGATGGCGCTATTTGGTGCAGAGCAAGAGGCAGAGCAGCCAGTTGAGTCAGCTCAAGATGAGCCAAATTCAACCGAAGAGTTGGCGCAAGATCTTAGCCGCTTTGCTTATCCGTTGGTGCTTGGGGCGGGTGTGCTGATTTCAGCATTCCTCTTCCTATTACTTTAATGGTGCGTTATGTCTGTTTTTAAACTGGATAACGTTATTCAAAACTACGCGTGGGGCAGTAAAGAGTCGATTTCTAAAATGTTTGGAATCGATAACTCGGACTGCCAACCACAAGCGGAAATTTGGATGGGGGCACACCCCAACGGATGCTCGCGTGTCGCAGCAACGGGAGAGCTGCTTTCTGATGTGATCGCCCAAGACAGCAAAAGTATCTTTGGGGATTACACTGCGATGCGTTTTGGTGAGCTGCCTTATCTGTTTAAAGTGCTTGCGGCAGAAACGCCGTTGTCGATTCAGGTTCATCCAAGTAAACATAAAGCGGAAGCAGGATTTGCACGTGAAAATGAGCAGGGGATTGCACTAAACGCTGCCCATCGTAACTACAAGGATCCGAACCACAAGCCTGAGTTAGTGTATGCGCTAACCTTCTACAAGGCGATGAATGGATTTCGGCCTATCAGTCAGATCATCGACTTGTTCCAACAAGCGGGCATTGCAGCCTTAGATACCGAGGTGAGTGCGCTTGATGCGAAACCAAACAGCGATGGCTTACGTGAGTTTTTCACTGCCATTATGTCTTTGGATGAGCAGAGAAAAATCAGCGCATTAGAACAGCTTGATCAAGCATTGATACGTGGCCCTAAAACTGCCTTGATGCGTGAAGTGTTTGAGTATGTGGCGGAGTTTAACAAGCACTATCCGGGTGATATTGGTTTACTTTCTCCGTTGTTTCTTAACACGATTGAGTTAGCGCCAGGTGAGGCTATGTTCCTTCATGCTGAAACGCCGCATGCTTATGTTCAAGGCACTGGGCTAGAGATCATGGCCAACTCGGACAATGTGCTGCGTGCAGGCTTAACGCCTAAGCATATTGATGTGGATGAGTTGACTGATAACACCTTGTTTGTCTCGACCAATCCGGAGCAAATTAAGCTGGCACCTATCTACAAAGAAGGAAAGCAGAGTTATCCTATTCCAGTGGATGACTTTGGCTTTGACATCTTGACTGCCAATGATGCTATTAAGCGTCAATACCTTCGCAGTGCTGAGATACTGTTCTGTGTTGAGGGAGAGGTTGAGGTCGAAGTAAATGAGCAAGCGCTGCGACTAAAACCGGGAGAATCAGTGTTTATCAGCAATGATTCAGGTATGTACAGTTACCAAGGTAATGGCACCCTAGCACGCGCCTACAACTGACAAATATGCTTAATCAATCAAACCCACCACCTTGGTGGGTTTGTTAGTTTAAAGCTAATAATAAAGTAGGATTACTGGTTCTTATTTTAATCAATATCGCTCTCTATACTGTGTTCATCCAATAACGAGAGGCAACCATTTAGCCTCTACTCACCAGTAATGAGGGATACCAGATGAACACAACAAAGAGCCTGAAAACACTTCTTCTAAGCCTATTTGCAGCGGCAAGTTTTAACAGTGCTGTCGCAGCAGAATCAACCAACACGCAAGCGATGCAAGACGCAGTCGAAATCAACAACCCAACGCTGTGGCCTAAACCTGCTAACCCTGTAGCTAAGGGGTCAGAGCAGAGCGGTGCATTGAAAGTGGTACAAGGATTTTTTGCTGCATATGGCGCAGGTGATATGGAAACACTCAAGCAGTATGTTGCTGAAGACGTTGAGTGGCATATTCCTGGTCGCCATAATCTAGCTGGCACTAAACGCGGTATTGATGAGTTTGTTGGATTCTTCAATCAATTAGGCAAAGCCGGCTTTAAAGCGGAAGTGATGATTCTGGCAGCAAACGATACTTACGTGATTGATGCTCACCGTGGTTGGAGTACCGCAGAAGGTGAGAAGATCGATGTGAACTGGGTTCTACTCTATCAAATTGAAAACGGTAAAATTCAACGAGTACAAAATTTCTCAGGTGATCTCTACCGCTCAGATGAATTCTTTAACCGCTTCTTTAGCGAGTAATTGAAGCGACTATTCATACTATCCCCAAGCTTGCTTGGGGATTTAGTCTTTCTGTTCAAAAGCGTAATCGGTATTTTCGAAATAGCTTTTAACGTACTCAATAAAGGTGATGAGTTTTGCTGGTGGGTAAACCGGTTGGGGATACAAAAGATAAAAGGTGTTTGTTTGCCCTGAATTCTGTTCACTCAACACTTCTCGAAGCTCTCCTCGCTCTACTTCTTGCTCGACGTAATAACTTGGTACCCGAACAATTCCTCTTCCCTCTAATGCTTGTTGTTTTAATACGTGGTTCTCGTTGGTCTTCAACCAGCCAGATACGATCGGATCACTTGACTTCAGTGGCCAGTTTGTCTGGTGAAGGGTTGTCAGGCAACTATGGTCTAGAAGATCGCCTTCAACCTCTGGAATGCTATTGTTTGCTAGATAGTTGGCAGATGCGACCAGAATGTGTCGATAGCTAAACAGTTTATGCGCGACCAGGTTATCTGGCGGGGTATTGGTGGCACGGATCGCTAGATCGATATCATCTTGAATAAGGTTGTGTTTGGTAAAGCTTGAGTTAAGTTCAAACTCTATATCAGGGTGCAGCTGCTTGAACTTAAAACAGATATCGCTAAGAAATGCTTCAGTAAACATCTTGGGAGCGGTCAGGCGAAGCAACCCACTAACCTGTTCGTTTTCCTCTTGGACATTATCTCTAAACGTGTGGATTTGATGCTTGATTTTTAAACCATGGTTATAGGCTCGCTGGCCTTCGGCGGTTAAACGCATATGGCGAGTCGAGCGCACCACAAGCTTTGTTTTAAGCTCCTCTTCAAGCGCTTTAATTTGCTTAGACATATAGCCCTTGGATATGCCGAGCTTCTCAGTTGCTTTGGTAAAGCTGCCCTGTTCAGCAAGCTCTAAGAACATCATTAGCCGCTCTACGTTTTTCACATCCACTTGTTTAAGCTCACTTCATTGATTAGTTAGGTTTCCTAATAGTAAACAGTGTTTTTACTATTAGCTAGTTTATTGAACTGAATGGAAACAATAATATTTGTTCAACAGAATGAGAAACTTAACTGGTGACCGCTATGGATCAATCTCCGATTAGTAAGTACTTACCTAATGCAAGCCAATTGGTGTATGGGTGCATGGGTTTAGGTGGAGGGTGGAATGATAACCCTCTACAGGCCGATGACATCAGGCAGGCACAAAGCGTTGTTGAAACTGCACTGGAGTCAGGAATCAATGTCTTTGACCATGCTGACATTTACACCTTTAGTAAAGCTGAGCAAGCCTTTGGTGAGGTGCTAAAGCAAAGCCCTTCGTTGCGAGATGCTATGTACTTGCAATCTAAGTGCGGTATTCGTTTTGAAGATGAGTTTGGCCCTGGAAGGTATGATTTTTCTGCTGAGTGGGTGACAGAATCATTAAACGGCATATTAAGCAGACTTAATACCGAAAAACTTGATGTGTTCTTGCTGCACCGCCCAGATCCTTTGGTTGAGTTAGATGAGTTAGCAAGTGCTTTGAACCAGCTAAAACAAGCGGGCAAGTTTGACTACCTTGGCGTGTCGAACATGAATCATCACCAAATTCAGTTTTTACAGTCAGCGTTAGATATGCCGATTGTGGCTAACCAAGTTGAAATGTCACTAGCGAAGTTAGATTGGCTAAACGATGGTGTGATGGTCGGTACACCAAGCCAGCAAGAGATCAATTTTGCCAGTGGTACATTGGAGTACTGCCGTGCAAACAGTGTTCAGCTTCAGGCATGGGGTAGCCTTGCTAGAGGCGCGTTTTCTGAGCAAGGTCGCCATTCAGACAGTGAAAGTGTTCGCAACACCGCTGAATATGTGGCGACGCTTTGCCACAAGTACCAAGTTCCAAGCGAAGCGATTGTACTGGCGTTTCTACTTCGTCATCCGGCAAGTATTCAGCCTGTTATTGGCACTACTAACCTTGAACGCATTAAAGCGTGCGCTACTTCAACCTCGGTTACCCTGACTCGTGAAGAGTGGTACAGCCTATTTGTTAAAGCGCGTGGCCATGCGCTGCCTTAGTTTAGATTGGAGAGAACTATGCTTAATCAAAATAATGTACAAGCCCTGATAAATGAGGCGATTAGCAAAGCGACAGCGGCAAGCCAATCTATTGCAGTGAGTATTTGTGATACCCACGGTGAGCTACTGGGCTTCATTCGTATGGATGGTGTCAGTCTACAAGCAGGAGTGCTGGCGCAAAGCAAAGCGTATACATCAGCTCGTGATCGTCAGCCAAGTGGCAACCTCGGCGCTTGGGTGCGGGAAACAGGCAAAACACTCTCCTACTGGACAGATCCAAAGATCACAGGTTTTAAAGGCGGCCTACCGATTGAGCGAAATGGTGTCGTTGTCGGGGGCATCGGGGTCAGTGGTCTGAGTGAAGAAGAGGACGAAACGCTAGCGATTGAGGTACTTAACGCGGTGTTTTAGTTGTCGTTTATAGGCCAAAACAAAAATCCCCAAGTTTTTCAACTTGGGGATTTTTATTAGCAGCGATTGGTTATAAACCTGAAGTCATGTGTAGGCTGTAGAACAAACCACGACCAATCAGCTCTGAAGCGAGGATTAACACTAACGCTACGCTTAGGTTGACCGGGTTAACACTTGATTTGTTGATCATTGGTAAAGCCCAAATCAGTAGGCCAGCCATCAACAACGCGACTTGGACGCCAAGGTAGACCCCGAAGCCATCAACCAGTTGGGATGCTTTAACCACAGAAGTTTGAATGTCACCAATTAGGTTAGCTTTACCCATTGTGACAACAAGGCTCAGCGCCACAGCTACGACAGCAAGCATGATGATAGTGCGGTCAACGGTGAAGCGTGAATCATTCGCTGACACAATCACAAGTTGAGACAGTAGTAAACCTGCAACCACCATAGTCATGATGAAGCTCAGTGGTGTGTAGGCGTTAAACCAAGTCGGCACGGTATCAATCATGTAGACGTTAATCATCGCGTACATGAAGATCGCCCCAAGCACCATAGCACCAATCATCAGCGCTTTTTGGATACCCGCTCCACCTTTTTTCAGTACAGAAAGTAGCCATTGCAAACCACCTACCGCAAAGAAAGCGGCACCGAAGAAGATTTCATTCGATAACCATGCGGTTCCCACTTGGTTTAGTGCGTTGAAGGCACGGAATGGAGAGCCTAAGTGAGTAGTAGAGAATAGAAACCCCACTCCCATCAGAGCCCAAAGTACAAACATCGGCACTTTGTAGCTGTTGATTTTCTCTTCATCATGACCCATTGCCAGTGCGCGAGCACTGACTAGGATGTAGCCACCCACAGCGGTTTGCGCTAACACCGTAAAGAAGATTAACGAATACTCATGGAAAATCATCTTACACCTCCTTCGGGTTAGCTAAGAAACCACTGGTATCACCGGTTGGTTTTGAGTTTTTGTTTAGCTTAATCACTATGTTTGGCAGCGTTAGGCTAGAGGATGGTAATGGTGCCACATCAGCTGTGGTGCCGTATTTTTCACGTAGTTCGCCGATCTCACCAAATTCAAGTGCGCGCAGAGGACAAGATTCAACACACATCGGCTGTTTGCCTTCTGCCACACGCTCATAGCAGCCGTCACACTTAGTCATGTGACCTTTCTCTTTACTGTATTGTGGGGCGCCGTAAGGGCAGGCATTGCTACAGTGCTGACAACCGATACACACGTCTTCATCAACGACGACAAGACCGTCTTCGGTACGCTTGTGCATTGCGCCAGATGGGCACACTTTCACACATGCTGGGTTAGAGCAGTGGTTACAGGCAATCGATAGATAGTAAGAGAAGACATCTTTCTGTACCCAAGTGTCGCCATCTTGAACAAAGCCACCACCAGCGTATTCGTAAACGCGGCGATAGTTACGTTTGATGTCTAGGTCGCGGTAATCTTTACAAGCAAGCTGGCAAGTTTTACAACCTGTGCATTTACTTGAATCAATGTAAAAGCCGTATTGTTTCATTCCAACCTACCTTATGCTTTAACTGCTTTGATCTGAACAAGGTTTGTATGCTGAGGGTTACCCTTAGCAAGCGGACTTGGGCGCTGTGTGGTCAATACGTTGATTGAGCCAGCGTGGTCGACTTTCTGACCATCAGGTGCATACCAAGCACCTTCACCAAGTGCGACAACACGCGGTAAAATACGTGGGGTCACTTTTGCTGGGATACGAACCTCGCCACGGTCATTGAAAATACTGACCATGTCTCCGTTTTGAATACCGCGCTCTGCAGCATCAATCGGGTTGATCCACACTTCTTGACGAGCGGCTGCTTTAATTTCAGCCACGTTGCCGTACGTTGAGTGACAGCGAGCTTTATAGTGGAAGCCCGTCAGCTGTAGTGGGTACTTGCTCGCTAGTGGGTCATTATGACCTTCGAATGAGTCTACATAGATAGGTAACGGGTGAATGACATCGCCATCTTTGAGTTCCCAAGTCGCCGCGATTTCAGCCAGTTGCTCGGAGTAAATCTCAATCTTGCCACTAGGAGTGTTGAGTGGATTCGCTTCTGGGTCGTTACGGAAATCTTCGTAAGCTATGTAGTCGCGGTTGTATTGGCGCTTGTAAATACCTAGCTCTTTCATCTCTTCGAACGTAGGGAGTGATGGGTCTTGCTTGCGCGTTTCAGCGTAAAGGTGTTCTACCCATTGCTCTTGAGTTCGACCTTCGGTAAAGGCCTGCTCTACTCCCATACGTTTAGCAATTTCACTACACATCTCATAGATGCCTTTTGCTTCGAATTGCGGCTCGATCGCTTTTTGTGCATAGATAAAGTAAGGCGCATTAGCGGCTTTACCATCCATTGCCCAGTCATCTTGCTCTGACGTTGTTAAGTCTGGCAGGATGATGTCTGCGTATTTTGCTGAAGAAGTCATGTGGTTATCGATCACTACGATCATTTCACACGCCTTGTCATCTTGCAGAATATCGTGTGTGCGGTTGATGTCTGCATGTTGGTTGATCAAGCAGTTACCCGCATAGTTCCAAATCATCTTGATTGGGTTTTTAAGACGCTCTGCGCCACGAACACCATCTGTCTTATCAGTCATCTCATGGTGACGGTAGATTGCATCCGTCCAAAGAAACATTGAGATAGAGGTTTCGATTGGGTTAGGGACAGTTGGGAAGCGCACAAATGGAATGTTGATGTCACTTTCACGTGCACCTGTTGAGCCGCCTGCAACACCGACAGAGCCTGTAAGCAGAGAAAGCATAGCGATCGCGCGACAAGCTAGCTCGCCGTTTGCGGTGCGTTGTAGTCCCCAACCTTGGTGGATAGCACAAGGTTTGTTCGTGCCCATTTCACGTGCAAGCTTAACGATGGTGTCGACTGGAATACCGGTGATTTTTGAGGCCCACTCAGGTGTCTTCACAATGCCATCTTCACCCTTACCGAGAATGTAAGATTTGTAATCGCTGTTTTTAGGCGCAGAGGCAGGAAGCGTCTTCTCATCGTAACCGACACAGTATTTATCTAGGAACGGCTGATCAACAAGCTCTTCTGTGATCATGACATAAGCCAAACCAGCAACAAGGGCAGCATCGGTAGATGGGCGAATTGGAATCCATTGATCTTCGCGACCGCCCGCAGTATCTGTGTAGCGCGGGTCAATGATGATGGTTTTCGCGTTCGACTTATTCTTACTTTCAACGTAATGGTGAATCAAGCCGCCGCCAGACATACGCGTTTCAGCTGGGTTGTTACCAAACTGAACGTTGAGCTTAGTATTGGCTAAGTCAGAGAAAGAGTTGTTGTTTGCCCAGCCACCGTAGGTGTAGCTCAAACCTTTGGCGATTTGTGCAGTCGAGTAGTCACCATAGTGGTTTAGGTATCCACCACATAAGTTCATAAGACGAGCAATCAATGTTGACGCAGGTGGCCAAGACTTAGTTACTGTGCCGCCAAGTGTGCCTGTACCATAGTTGAGGTAGATAGAATCGTTACCATACTCTTTGATAAGACGCTGCATCGTACCTGCAACTTCATCGTACGCTTCTTCCCAGGTAATGCGCTTGAACTTACCTTCACCACGCTTACCCACGCGCTTCATTGGGTATTTGAGGCGGTCGGGGTTGTAGACACGACGACGCATCGAGCGACCACGCAAACAAGCTCTTACTTGTGTGCTCTCGCCGTAAACATCGCTGCCGGTGTTGTCGGTTTCAACGTACTTGATTTCACCATCTTGCACATGCATACGCAGCGGGCAACGTGAACCACAGTTAACGGTACACGCACTCCACACAACTTTTTCGTCGACGTGTTTTGAAACAGCAGCAGCAACAGGTTTTGAAGTGAATGGTAAGCTGATACCACTGGCCAATGCAGCAGCGCTACCTACCGCCGAAGAGGCTTTGATAAACCCTCGGCGAGTAAGATTCATTACTCCAGATTCTTTTTTGTTATTCGTCATACAAAGATGCCTTTTATATTACTAATGGATAATACCTTATAGGTAGTTTGTGCTTGGTAATATCAAGGATTGGACTGGTTTTGATAAAAATCAAAATAACGTGCTATAAATTTTAATAATTGTATTTTTGACATTCATTTAATATTAAATAGTGAATGATAATTTATAATTAATCACAGTTACATTTAATGAAAATAGAAATGATTATCGATACCGCGAAGTTGTTGGGAATATTATTCCATCAAAAGAAAAGCAAGAATGAGCTAATCGAGCTTACTACCGCACTTTTTGAAGATGGGGTATTGAGTGAGGCGACTAAACAGTCCTTATTAGAGCTTGATGAAGACACATTAAGCGCTGACTTTACAGAGCTTTTTGAAGGTTTGGGTGAGATGAAAGCTCCGCCATGGGGATCTGTTTACCTCGATAGAGAAAAGGTTGTCTTTGGTGAATCAACGGTTCAATATCGCCAATTTTTATCAGATAACGAAATTGAATTAAATACGGGTATTAGAGAGCCTGAAGACCAATTTGGATTGATGCTACTAGCGTTTGCTTTTTTATTAGAAAGCAACAAAACGAAATCCGCAAAAATATTAATGGAATCCCACTTATTAGTCTGGGGAATGATTTACCTAGATTTATTAAATAAAGTTTCACACAATAAGTTTTATAGCCTGTTAGCCCTAGATGTTTCTGATTGGTTAAACAAACTTATTATCGACCTTGAGTTAGTCGTTGAAGAGAAGAAAATATATTTAAATGATTGAAACTATTGATACAAATCGCAGAGGTTTTCTTTCTCGGCTATCTAAGCCAGTAAGTCGTTTATCTGAGCAACCAGAGCAAACGCCGAGAACTGGGCCGCGACCACCTAAAGCTGTGGATGAGGCGCTTTTCTTGCGTCTCTGTGATGGTTGCGGCGAATGCCAGCGTATTTGTCCCAATAGTGTTATCGAGATGAGGGATCAAACAGCAAGGCTCAATCTGGATTACAACGAGTGTTCACTATGTGACGAGTGCACTAAGGTGTGCTCCAGTGGGGCGCTACACGCTTCTCAGATGAATAAAATCAATCTACGACCAGACTTCTCTCAGAGCTGTAACAACTACCTACAAATTGATTGTCAGCAGTGCGCTATTGGGTGTCCTCAATCAGCAATCCGTGTTGAAGAGGGGGAGCGTCCAGTGGTAGACGAAGAAAAATGCAATGGCTGCGGGCAATGCCGTAGCCATTGTTATTTAGGTGCTATTTCAATGGCTTTTTATTCATAGCGATTGTCGGCACAAACAAAGTGTTTAGTCAGTGATGGTTACTTTGTTGATCTTAATTGTGTCTAAAGGCACGTCATCATGACCTTTTTTACTGCCAGTCATGGCTTTACCTATGTTGTTCACCACGTCCATCCCTGCGGTCACTTTACCAAACACGGCATAGCCCCAGCCTTGGTTGGTTTTGGCGGTATGATCAAGGAAGTCATTGTCATCTAGGTTGATAAAGAACTGTGCTGTAGCAGAATGCGGGGCATCAGTTCGAGCAAAAGCGATGGTACCGGTTTTGTTCTTTAGGCCGCGGTTCGCTTCATTCGCGATAGGCGCATGAGTCTCTTTCTCGGTCATGTCTTCAATATGACCGCCACCTTGAATCATAAATCCATCAATCACGCGGTGGAAAATCGTTCCCTCATAGAAGCCTTCTTGGCAGTAACGCAGAAAGTTCTTTGAACTCACTGGCGCTTTTTCCATATTTAATTCAATTTCAATATCGCCGTAAGTGGTTGATAAAATGATCATTGTTATTACTCATTGGGAAAGAAAACCCTGCGATTATAGCAAGAAATAGGGCTAT
This sequence comes from Vibrio tubiashii, assembly GCF_028551255.1. Classification (NCBI taxonomy): domain Bacteria; kingdom Pseudomonadati; phylum Pseudomonadota; class Gammaproteobacteria; order Vibrionales; family Vibrionaceae; genus Vibrio; species Vibrio tubiashii. The sequence goes on from NZ_CP117030.1 coordinate 155,212, forward strand.
CGGCTCGTCGTGTTCCTTCATATACACCTTAATGACTCCTATGTTAATAGTGATCGTATTCACGAAAATTCAAAACCGGTTTTGATCATTTTATAAATGAGATTTAGGTCAAATTATCATCAGAGATTCATGTTTAGACTAATTGGTAGTTTGAATGTTAGTGGCGACTCGTATCTGTGTCGTCAATTTTTTAAATCTCATCAAAACCGGTTTTGGTGTGTTTTTAAGGTAACGGGATAGAAATGAACCAGAAGCAAGTTAAATTGGATAGCGTAGCTAAAGACCTGCAACAGATTCTCGCTGGTGTGTATTCACCAGCTCAGCTGAATGCACTGATCCCTAAGCTAGTCAAAGTAGTTGGTGCTCACGCCTCAGTGGAAAACAAAAAGCAATGGGTCGATCAGAACGACATCATGTTGATTACATATGGTGACTCTATTAAGCAGCCTGGTCAGTTTCCTCTTCAAACATTGAATGAATTTTTGAATCAACACGCACAGGAGGTTCTTTCTGCTGTGCACATTCTACCTTGTTACCCATACACATCAGACGATGGTTTCTCTGTGGTCGATTACTGGAAAATCAATCCAGAACTTGGTGACTGGAACAACGTACAGGCGTTGGCGAAAGACTACGACTTGATGTTTGATGGAGTTATCAATCACATTTCGCAATCCAGTGACTGGTTCCAAGGTTACCTAAAAGGTAATGATAAGTACCGTCACTTCTTTACCGAAGCTAATCCCGATCGAGATTACAGCTCGGTCACTCGACCTCGCGCATTACCTTTGCTGACCAAGTTTGAAACGGCGCACGGCATCAAGCATATCTGGACAACCTTTAGCGCTGACCAAATTGATCTGAACTTTCGTACCCCAGAAGTGTTCCTGAAAATCGTTGAACTGCTGCTGTTCTATGCCGAACAAGGTGCAACGTATATCCGATTAGATGCGATTGGTTTTATGTGGAAAGAGCTCGATACACCATGTATTCACCAACCGCAAACACACGCCTTGGTCCAAGCCATGCGTGCTGTGATGGACGCCGCTGCGCCGCACGTTAAGCTTATTACTGAAACCAACGTGCCGCATAAAGACAATATTAGTTACTTCGGCAACGGTAGTAATGAAGCACATCTGGTTTATCAATTCCCACTTCCGCCACTGACTTTGCATACCTTGCAAACTGGTAACAGTGAAAAAATCGTCGAGTGGATGGACAGCTTAGAGCCTTGTACCGAGAGCACTACTTTCTTCAATTTCCTTGCTTCTCATGATGGTATTGGCGTGCGTCCGGTCGAAGGCATTTTGAATAAGCAACAAGTTGATCACCTGCTGAACGTTGTGACGAGTAACGGCGGTCGTGTCTCTTATAAAGATAATGGCGATGGCACCCAAAGCCCTTATGAACTCAACATCAACTTCTTCGACGCCGTTAGAGATCCGCAGGTAAGTGATGCAATCAACTTAGATCGCTTCATGGCCGCGCAGTCGATTCTGCTTTCGCTGGCGGGTGTGCCGGGTATATACGTCCACAGCCTACTTGGCTCGGGTAACGATTTGGCTGGTCTAGAAAAGCTAGGCTATAACCGTGCCATCAACCGCGAGAAATTGGATCGCGAAACCGTTGAGGCAGAGTTGGCCCTGCCAGCGTCTCGTCGTGCTCAGGTTCTCGCTAGGTTCAAACAGCTGTTGAGTGTAAGAAAACAGCATAGCGCTTTTGCGCCAAATGCATCCCAACGAATTGTGAAAACCGGCAACCAACTTATTACGTTAGTGCGTGGAGAAGAGGTTGTGGTGGCGATCAATATTTCAAGTCAGGCGGTTGAACTCGATACCAATGCTTTGCTGCCAGGTATTCGCTGTGACTTGATTTCAGGTAGTGCTGTAACAGGTGTTACCGAACTAAAACCATATCAAGTGATGTGGTTGAGCAAGTAATTGCCATTAAAGCTGAGGGGTAGTGGATTAGCCCTCGCACCCACCATGCTCATTGAGTAGCTATAGTGGGTAAATAACTATATGAGTCCTAACATTGAAAGGATATAACGATGAAACTTAAAACTCTGACTCTTGGCCTTGCTGCCGCCGGACTGACGCTATCTTCGGTAGCGCAGGCTGCAACGGTTGAATACTGGACCATGCAAACGCAATCCGATCGTCTTCAGACGATTGAAGTGATGGCGGATGTGTTCGAAGCCCTTAACCCAGGTATTGAAGTAAAAGTGGTCGCTGTAGATGAAAACGATATGCCTAAGCAGATCGCAGCCGCAGCGGCATCGAACACTCTCCCTGACTTGATTGAGGTTGGATCTAACTTGTCTTTGGCATTTGCTGAGCAAGGCATCACCGATGCAGATGCAGCGACCGCTGTAGTCAACAGCCTTGGTAAAGATCGCATCTACAAAGGTGCGCTGAAAATGGTTGAGGACCCAGAGCAGAATAAGTTTGTTGCCGTTCCTTACAGTGGTTGGGTGCAAGGGATTTGGTACCGAGCGGATTGGTTTAAAGAAGCTGGGCTTGAGCCTCCTACGACGTGGGAAAACATCGAAAAAGCGGCTAAATACTTCAACAAACCAGAGCAAAACCAATATGGTATTTTGATTGGTACTAAAGCTGACAGTTATGCAGAGCAGGTTTACACTCAGTTTGCCTTGTCCAACGATGCAGGTCAGTTCGATAAAGAGGGCAATCTTGTCTTCAATTCGGCTAAGCAAAAAGAGGCGCTGGATTTCTACAAGCAGTTATCTGAATACACGCCACCAGGTCCACAAACCTGGCGTGCTCGTGATTACTACTTGCAGGGTAAGTTGGCGATGTTCTTCTACTCGACTTACATCATGGATGACCTAGCGTTGGCTGAGGCAGCAGCCAGTTCGCTAGGCACCAGTAACTTTGCTGACTTAAAAGGAGCTACGTTCGATCCTGATTTGGCGAAGAACACTCGCTTAGCTACCACGGTGACCCACTCTTCTCCTTCTACTTTTGGTACCTTGACTGGGTTCTCAATCATGAAGAATGACAACAAGCAAGACTTGGAAGCAACCAAGGCCTTCGTTGAATACATGAACGAGAAAGACCAAGTGGTGGCTTACTCACATATGGCGCCGGGTGGTCACTTGCCTATGCTGCGTGATATCGCAGAAACCGATGAGTTCTTAAATGATCCTAAAGGCATCTTCAACCGCTATGGTAAAGAGTCAATCAAAGAGATCATTGCGGGTTTCGACAACATCAAAGATTTCTCGATTGTTGACGGTAAAGCCTTCCCTAAATCAGGCGAAATCTTCTCCAAACAGATCATTCCTCGCATGATTTACAGTGCCGTCATCGAAGACCAAGACACGCAAAAGTCGTTGGATTGGGCTGAGAAAGAGATGCAGCAGATTATCACTAAGTAATAGTTGTAAGATGGGAGCGACGGTCACTCGCTCCCCATTTATATCGATTTGATAAGTCGTTGTTCAAATTGATATTAGAAGGATTTTCCCATGACTCCATTAGAGAGAGCGGAAGCTCGGTTCGGTTGGAAACTTGTTGCTCCAACCATAGGTATTATCGGACTTCTGATACTCTACCCAATTGTGTTTAACGTCTACTTAAGCTTTTTTGATGTCAAGCTAAATGGCGATAAGACATTTGTAGGTATGGCGAACTACATTAAGTTGCTTGCCAACCCTGATTACTATTCATCCATCGCAACCACAGGCGTATACCTTTTTGGTACTGTCGTTGGTACCACAGTCCTCGGTCTTGCTGTTGCACTGTTGATGAAAAATCCATTCAAAGGTCGCGGCTTGGTTAGCGCGGCGATTTTGATGCCTTACTTCGCCCCAGTTATTTCTGTGGTCTTTGGTTGGCAGTTCCTATTCGATCCTGTGAACGGTGTGTTCAACTGGTTGATGGTCGACGTGCTTCACCTATGGGATGCGCGTAGCAACTTGATTGGTGAGCCTGATACCGCAGTGTGGGTGGTGATCATTTTTGATGTGTGGAAGCACTTTCCGATCGCCTATCTATTGATTCTATCTAAGCTGACTTCGATTCCTAAGGATCAATATGAAGCAGCAGCGATTGACGGCTACGGGCCCGTGGGACGCTTTTTCCACGTTACGCTCCCTGAGATCTACTTCGTTCTGGCGACGGTGGTGATTTTGCGCCTGATTTGGAACCTCAACCGCTTTGAAGATGTATTCCTATTGGCGCCAAATGTAGAAACACTGCCAGTGTTTACCTACTACCAAGCTTTTACTGGGGTCATTGACCAAGGTCTGGCGGCGGCCACATCTGTCATTCAGTTCAGCGTGTTGTGTGTGCTGATTTGGTTCTACGTGAAGAAAATTCTGAAGTGGTAATAGCTATTCCTAGGTGAAAAAATGTTAGGTAAACCAACTATTAAAGGACGTATTGGATTTGCACTGGCGATCTTCTTGCTAGTCAGCTTTTGTTTGCTGCCGTTCGCGCAAATCTTATCGACGTCACTGAAACATCAATTTGACTGGGGCAACCCGTCACTGATCCCTCAAGTGATTAACTTAGAGGCTTATAAAGAGCTACTGGGTTTAACCGAGGAAAAAGCGGTTGAGATCCCTGCGGCGATTCAAAAAGTGTTGGCAAATCCAGCGCTGCCTCAGGACAAAAAAGACGCCATCATGGCGAAGTACACCAGCAACAATGATGTATTCCCGTTTGGCCGCTTTATGCTTAATAGCTTTGCTATCTCGGCTGGCGCTGCCATTGTTTCTCTGGTCTTTGCCGTGATGGGGGCTTATTCCATCTCTAGACTGCGCTTCAGTGGGCAAGTGGTAGTGCAACGCTCGGTTCTGTTTGTCTACATGGTCGGTGGGGTGCTGCTTATGGTTCCACTCTACCAGATGGCTGTAAATTTGGGATTGGCAACCAATATGTGGGGCAGCTTGTTCAGCTTGTTTGCTATCTACATAGTGCAAACTCTGCCAGTGGCGTTGTACATGCTAGGTAATTACTTCCGCACCATTCCGTTTGCGTTAGAAGAAGCGGCGATGATGGATGGTTACTCGCGCAAGGAAGCAATCTGGAAGGTGGTGTTGCCGCTGTCGCTACCAATGCTAGCTACGGTATTTATGTACTGCTTTATTATCGGCTGGAACGAGTACCTATTTGCTTCGGTGTTCCTAAAACAATTCAAAGAGTTCTATACATTGCCATTGGCACTTCAAGAGCTGTTCGTCTCTAAAAACGCGATTTGGGATCGCATTATGGCAGCGTCAATGCTGACTCTGGCTCCGGTTGTTGTGTGTTTCTTGTTTGCTATGCGTCATATGGACGGTGGTAAAACTGATGGTGGTGTGAAAGGTTAATTATTATGGCTGCTATTTCTTTAAAAAATATCGTTAAGAATTATGGTGATACTAAGGTTGTTAAGAACATCAGCCTAGATATCGAAGATGGTGAATTTGTTGTTTTAGTCGGTCCATCTGGCTGTGGTAAATCGACCACTCTGCGTATGATTGCCGGTCTTGAGCAAGCTACATCGGGTGAAATCACTATTGGTGACCGAGTGGTAAACGATGTTGAACCTCAACACCGAAACATTGCCATGGTGTTCCAGAACTACGCGCTTTACCCTCATAAAACGGTAGAGGAAAACATTGTGTTTGCCTTGCGCCGATTGAAAATGGATGAAGCGGAAATCCAGCGTCGCCTTTCTGAAGTGGCGAAGATGCTTAAGCTAGAAGAGTACCTCAAGCGAAAACCAGCTGACCTTTCTGGAGGTCAGCGTCAACGTGTGGCAATGGGGCGTGCTATTGTGCGCGATGCGGATTGTTTCTTGTTTGATGAGCCTTTATCAAACCTCGATGCTAAGCTGCGTAACCACATGCGTACGGAGATCGCTCAGATCCATAATCAGTTTGGCCGCACCAGTGTCTATGTAACCCACGACCAAGTTGAAGCAATGACGTTAGCCGATAAAGTTGTGGTGCTGCGTGATGGAATCATCGAGCAAGTGGGCTCTCCGATGGAAATCTTCCTTAACCCGGTGAATGTTTTTGTGGCGACCTTTATTGGTTCTCCATCAATGAACATCCTGAAAGGCAGGTTGTTTGCTGACTATCTAGAGCTTGGTGAATTCAAATTGCCAAGAGCGCTGCTTTCTAGTGTTCATTATTCTGATCCTGTACCGGAAGAGGGGGTAGAAGTGAAAGTCGGTATTCGTCCAGATTTCTTTAACGATAAAGACTTCTTTGCCGAGAGTGATACCACCTTCAACTTTGCTCAAATCGGTATCGAGCTCGTTGAGCCGATGGGTTTCGATAAAGAAGTACTGTTTAAGTTTGGCGATGAGGACGTGAAAGCGCGGCTCGATTTACGTTCTGAAGTTGAGCGAGGTGAGAAGATGGACTTGCTGGTTGATCTCTCCAGAGTGTTGCTCTTTGATGCGCAAACTCAAGAGCGTCTCTAAGCGGTGAAGTCCTCCAGCCAGTCTGGGGGACTTTTTTGTTTTCCTTATTGCAACGGTTATCTCGAAATTGCGTCAAGCATTTGCACTTTCAATCGTTATATCCGATCTTTGCGAGTAAAATAATGGCTTCCTCAGCAACAAAATCAGGCAGTTGCCTTGTAAGTGACTGAGAAAGTCAAACAACCAAGAGTTAAAAGCGATTATGTCGATAAAAAAATTAGCAGAGCACTTAGGGCTATCCAAATCGACGGTCTCACGCGCTCTGAATGGCTACACAGATGTCAATCCTGAAACGCGGCAGAAGGTGTTAGCGGCAGCACAAGAAATAGGTTATCGCCCCAATCCTACCGCTAAGCGTTTGGCTTCAGGTAAATCACGTAACGTCGGTATTATCCTTCCTTCTAATTCCAGAATGTTTGTTTCGCCTGCCTTCTCGAAAGTGTTGGCGGGGGCATCGGCACTATTGGCCAAACATGACTACCAACTGATTGTAACTACTATCTCTGAGTGGCAAGACGAAGCGAAAGTCTATGCGGATTTTATTGAGAGTGGCTTGATCGATGGTCTGTTTATTGTCCGAACTCGCAGTGATGATGAGCGTATTGCTATGCTCAAAGAGCGTGGCTTTCCTTACATTTGTCACGGCTTTGATGATGGGTTTGAGCCGAACTGTTTTGTTGACGTTGACAACGAACAAGCCTTTTATCAGATGACCAAGCGTCAGATTGAACAAGGGCATCAACGTATCGCTTTCCTTGACGCTCCGATTGAATTGACCTTGTCGAAATCTCGCAAGCGCGGCTATCAAAAAGCAATAGAAGAGGCGGGATTAAAGATCGACCCGCGTTTGTTGCTCAACGGTGAGTTAAACGAAGAAGCGGCGATTCGCATGGCGAAAGAGGTGCTCTCTTTAGCGGATAGACCAACGGCAATTTTATGCGCCGATGACACCATGGCTCTGGGTACTATTGCCGGATGTGAAGAGCTCGGTTATCAACCGGGTAAAGACATTGCGATTGCCGGCTACGGTGATTATGAGCACAGTCGCTACAGTAAGCCGTCCATCACCACTCTGCGCTACGACACACACGGAGTGGGAGAAGAGATGGCGAAATTGATGCTCAATAAACTGGAGAATAAAAACTTCCCCACCTGTAACTGGTATCAAGCGGAAATCGTGCCGCGCCAGTCAGATCAGTTAGTTGATTGATTAAGCAAGATTCTAAACGAAATACAAAGCCCACCTAATGGTGGGCTTTGTTCATTTTGGGCAATTAAGATAAGTTTTCGTCCTCTAACCCCGACTAGTACTAGTTAGCTGCTAAGTTTTCCGCCATAAAGTCGATAAAGGCTCTGACTTTGGCTGACATATGTTTGCGGCTGGGATAAACAAGGCACAGATCGATTTTGTGCTTAGGTAAGTCGCTAAATAATTCAACTAACCTGCCTGTCGCAATCGCCTCTCTGGTGTGCTCTTCTGGTAAGCGAGTAATACCAATCCCTTCTAAACACATGCTCATTTCCATTTCCGGGCTATTGGCGGCAAAGACACTGTCCACCTCAACTTTGATCATTTCGCCATCATTGTTGTTGTATTCCCATAAATTGGGGTTCTTTTGGTAGCTATAGGTAATGGCTTTATGTTGGTTTAGCTCGGAAGGGTGCTTTGGTGTGCCGTATTTGCGTAGATAGCTTGGCGCAGCAACCGTCACGGCTTGGGCGGTTTTAATCCTTCGGCTGATCAAACTGGAATCGGCCGCTTTATGCACAGCGCGAACGGCGATGTCGATACCTTCAGCTACGAGATCTACTCTGCGATCACTTAAATCTACTTCAAAGGTCACTTTGGGGTATTGGCTCATAAACTTAGCCAGCATTGGGCTGAGTTCCACCACACCAAAGCTGACCGGACAACTGATTCGTAGGTGGCCTTGAGGTTCACTCTGTTTGCCACCCAGTGCATTTTCAATTTCTTGAGCGCTTTCCACCAGCTGTTTGCAGCTTTCGTAATACAGCTCACCTTCGGGAGTCAGGCTCAGAGTTCGCGTTGTGCGGTGCATTAGTCGAACACCGAGGCGTTCTTCTAACTTAGACATCTCTTTACTGATATAGGAGGTCGAATGACCCGTGATTTGAGCGGCATGGGTAAAGCTTCCGCTGTCCACCACATGGACAAAAGTTACCATGCCATCTAATAGCTTTGTCTTCATCTGCTGTGTCTATTAAGAGTCATATGGAAATAATCATTACACATTTACCCTATTAATCAACTAGAGGAATCAAACTATAGTGAACTTAACGCAAAGATAAACGAGGATTTGAACATGAAAGTACTGGCATTTGGCGCAAGCAACAGCAAGAACTCAATCAATCAACAGTTGGCATTATACGCAGCAAAACAGATCAAAGGTGGAGAGGTGTCACTGATTGATATCAATGACTTTGAAATGCCTATCTTTAGTGAGGACAGAGAAAAAGAGCTCGGCTCACCGCAACAAGCGCAGCAGTTCTTTAAAGCGATTGGTGAAGCAGATGTGGTGGTTATTTCTTTTGCTGAACATAACGGCTCTTACACGGCAGCATACAAAAACCTATTCGACTGGACTTCGCGTATTGATATGAAAGTGTTCCAGAATAAATCGGTCATTATGCTGGCGACGTCTCCGGGTCCTGGTGGAGCGAGCAGTGTACTAGGCGCGGCTCAAGGTTCTGCACCCTACTTTGCCGCTGACGTGAAAGGCGCTTTGTCGCTAGCTAGCTTCTACGACAACTTTGACTTAGAAAAAGGGGTCGTGACGGATGAAATGTTTAACCAGCAGTTACTCGACATCGTTGAAACCCTATAGTTAATCTGCTTGGAACTGGTCATGTCTCAACCTCTGCTCACCAAACCCGTCAAGTCGGCATTACTTTCAATGGCTGCGCCTGCAGCCTTTGGCATGTTAATGACGTTTCTTTTCCAACTGGTCGACAGTTACTTTGTCGGCCAGTTAGGAACCCAACCTCTGGCGGCTATGAGTTTTGCCTATCCGGTTTATATTCTTGTTGTCAGCCTGTTTATGGGCATTGCTTCAGGCGTCTCTGCAACTGTGGGGAAAGCGCTCGGTGAAGATAATCAGCGTAAAGCTCAGTCGCTGACGACTTTCTCCGTCCTCTTGTTTAGTGGCGTAACATGTCTACTTGGTCTTGCGGGTTATGCGCTAATGCCTAGTACGTTTGCTTTGTTGGGGGCGAATGCAACCACCATTGAACTGATTGGCCAATATATGGGGCCGCTTTATCTAGGCATGTTTTTGCTAGTCGGTGGGCTTATCGCTAATTCAGCCTTGATGGCAAAAGGCATTATGATTCAGACTACATTGGTGATGGCATTAGGTGGCATCACCAATGTGTTGTTCGACTATTTGCTTATTTTTGGTAAAGGGCCTTTCCCTGAACTTGGTTTGATGGGGGCGGCGCTGGCAACCTTGATCTCATGGCTGGTGATCTTAGTGCTGATGCTCGCGTTATTACACAAGCACGCTTTGCTCTCACTGCGTTCCATGTTCAATATCAGTGCCCAAGCAAAAGAGATCCTGACCATATCAACGCCTGCAATTGCGGCTCAGATCTTAAATCCTGTTGCTATCGCGGTGATAACCAGTTTGGTAGCACAATATGGTGACAGCGCGATCGCCGCTTACGGCATTGCGACTCGAATCGAATCTTTATTGTTGACCGGAATACTTGCCCTTAGCGTGATTCTGACGCCATTTGTTGCACAAAATTATGGCGCTCAAGAAAAGCAAAGGTTGGCTCAAGTGATCGCTTACTCCGGCAGAATGACCGTCTACTGGGCGATTTTAGTGTTCGCGATACTGGTTTTATCCATCGATTCGATAATGGCTTTGTTTACTACCGACAATGACACCATTGCCCATGGCCGTTGGTACTTAATTTGGGTTGGTATCTCTTTTCCGGCTTACGGTTTGGTGCTCATCACCAGTGCATTCCTTAATGGTGTTCAGCAAGCTAAGGTATCGCTCAAACTGACTTTGGTGAAATCACTTGGGTTGACGATTCCTCTCGCTTTTCTCGGTGCCCAGTTTGGTAGTGAGTACATCTGGCTGGCAATTAGCTTGGCGAATATTCTCGGAGCGCTGTACGCGAGACGTCTACTCTACCAATGGCTTGAACACCATCAATCGACTTTGAGTAGTCACACGCCAATGCTCGACTATTGGCACGATGTGAAAAGCTTGTTTCGTCTGACGTAACCTACTGACACGCGTTGGATTTTGGGGCGTGGAGCACCATCATCTTGGCTCTAGCTCGCCTATCATTAAGGTGCCCCAGACAACCTACTTGGGGCATGTAGACAACGCAAAACTTTTAGCTCATTACCCCTTAAGCCCCAGTGCCAAACCGAATAACAAAAGCCCCGCTCCACACAGTTGATTAAGTCGATGCTTGGCTTTACTCAGTATGGTTTGCAGCTTGTTAGAGGAGAAGAGTAGTGCGACTAGTACAAACCACAGGCCGTGTAGAAGCATCATATAGCCACCATAAATAAGGGCATTGTTGTTACTTGATGCGTCATTGGTCATTACCTGACTGAAAATACTTAAGAAAAACAGCATGGTTTTAGGATTAAGCACATTACAAAGAAAGCCTTCACCTAGATAGCGCCAAGCAGACTTGGTCGCACTCGGCTCGATTGCATTAGCTGGCGCTGAGGAGCGCGCGAAAAGCCCCCTTAATCCTAAGTAAATTAAGTATCCTGCACCTAGGTATCGAACCAGATTAAACAACCATTCATTTTGTGAGATTAGGTAACTAATGCCGAGCATCGAGTAAGCAATATGAACACCGATGGCAAAACTGATCCCCAGTGCACTCATGACTCCCGCTCTACGGCCATGATTAAGACTGTTTCTAAGTACCAGAACAAAATCAGCTCCTGGACTAATCACGATTAAAATGCCCAATAGCGCTAAACTTACTAACTCCATATTTATTCCCAGTTTGATTGGATTACGGCTGGCATTGTAGGTAAATCTGGTTGTGCCTATAATCGAAATGAATTCTATTTTTATGTGAGAAAAGTTCACTAATGAGGCATCTTAAATCTTTTCATGTTTTTCATGTTGCAGCGCAGTGCTCAAATTACAGTGAGGCTGCAGAGCAACTGAACATCACGCACGGTGCAGTAAGCAAGCAGATCAAAGTGCTGGAAAACTATCTCGACCAGACCTTGTTTGTGAAGCAAGGAAGAAATGTCCGCTTGAGTCAGCAAGGTGAGTTGCTGAAAACCTATACAGAGCAGGCTTTTCAAGCGCTTGAGACGGGGGTAGCTAAGTTAGAAACACACAATCAAAACGTACTAGAAGTCTCTTGTGAGCCGACACTAACCATGCGTTGGTTAATGCCTAGGTTATCTACGTTTAACGATGACTTCGCTACGGATGTGCGCTTATCAACCGCAGGCGGAGCAATCAATCTGGAGCGATCTGGATTATCCATGGCGATACGACGAGATGACTTTGCTATTCCCCATGACTATCAGCAAACTCCTTTAATTGAAGAGTGGGTTGGACCTGTGATGTCACCAGAGTACTGGCAACAAGTAGAGCAGGATTTAACTACCATGAAACTGCTTCATAGCCATACACGTCCATTGGCTTGGGAAAATTGGTGTAATGAGCTAAACAAACCGGAGCTGCTAGCCAATGAGCAACAGACTTTTGCTCATTTTTATTTCTCACTTCAAGCCAGTGTTGATGGGTTAGGGGCAACGATAGGCTCTTACCCCTTGGTTGCTGATGATTTGCAACGTGGTAACCTCATCGCACCTTTTGGTTTTGTACCATCGGGGCATAGCTACACCTTACTCAGCAAAAATCAGCCAGCCACAAAACTAGAAGATCAGTTTCGTTTGTGGCTACTGGAATCCTTTAAAGATTGTGAACCCGAGATCGCTCAACAGCTTATAAATATCTGACGTTGACTGAACAAACTAACTACTTAATTGATCGCAGTGCTAGCCCTGCGCGTTAGCTTAAAGCCGATATCTGTTACGGCTTCAACTCGGTCGCCTTTGATCTGGTGGAGCAGTTTTTCCGCCGCTTTGGTTCCCATTCGCTCGTAATCGACTTCTGCACAAGTTAGGCTCGGGTAGGCATGCTCTGCCATTGAAGAACCCTCTAAACAGATGATCGCAATGTCGGTTGGAACCTTGAGCACTCTGCGGTGACATTCAAATAAAGCGCCGATGGCAATCTCTTCATGGCTACATACCAACGCATTGAGAGTGGAGTCGCGCAGCAATAGCTTAGCCAAACCTTCAGCTCCGAGTTGTGAAGAAGGGGCCTCGTGCGTGGTTAGAAAGTGATCCGGTGTTAGATAGTTTTCTATCATCGCGCTTTGCCAGCCATGGAGTTTGCGCTGGAGGGTTGAATGCTCACCACGTGCACCAATAAAGCCAACATTATTAAAGCCTTGCTCGATAATATGTTTGGTACAGGATTTCCCGATGTCGAAATGATCGACACCAATATTCAAGTATTGGGCGGTAGAGGTTAGCTCGGCTATCTCAAGTACTGGCGTATTTGCTGCTTCTAACAACTGGTGGGTGCGTTTGCTGTGTTCTCCACCAAAAAGTACCACCCCCGCAGGGCGACTTTCGAGAAAAGTTGAAAGCAGTTTTTCTTCTTGATCTACCGAGTAGTCGCTGTAGCCGAGAATCAGTTGGTAGCCCGCTTTGTTTAGGGTTTGCTGGAAGCTAGGTAGAAACAAGGCACAAGATTTTTCGATCAATGAAGGCAGGATCAAAGCAATCGAATAGCTTTCAGCTGAGGCTAATGCGCCCGCCGCTTTATTGGGAATATAACCTAGCTCATCAACGACTTGTTGAATCTTTTCTCGCAATTTATCAGACACCAAGTTTGGTGTTCTTAATGCTCGCGAAACGGTCATCGAACCCACACCGGCCTTTTTGGCTACATCGGCAAGCGTGACTTTTCCAGTGCTTCTGCGTTTTCGCGGTTCGCTCATTTTTTATTTTCGTTTTTTAATTTATTAATTCGCCGCGACATCTTATCACAGCCCTTGGGTTGAAATGATATTAGCGCATTAGATGGTGATCACAAGCATATGAAACCGCATTAAGAACAATAAATGGTAGCGCTATCACAGTTTATGATAGCGCTACCAGATAGCGATATCATTTGTGATCATTGTCCGGTTTTTCCACAAGGATCATCGCTAGAGTAGCGCCATCAAAACAACAAATCGGAAAGATCCAATGCTAAGTGAACTGATTACCTCTGATGTGATTCGAGTCCATGCTGAAGCCAGCGACTGGAAAGACGCTGTTCAAAAATCGTGTCAGGCATTGCTTGATAATGGCGCTGTTGAGCCAAGCTACGTAGAGGCGATTTTTCGCTCGCATCAAGAGCTCGGTCCTTACTATGTCGTTGGCCCTGGTATGGCGATGCCGCATGCAAGACCAGAAGATGGCGTTAATCGTTTATCACTTGCGATCACTGTGATTCAAAACGGCGTTAACTTTGACTCTGAAGGTAATGACCCTGTGAAGATGTTAGTGACGCTAGCGGCAACGGATAGCGATAGCCATGTCGGTGCTATTTCAAAACTGGCTGAGCTGTTTATGAATGAAGAGCATGTAGAGCAAATCTGCAACGCTCAATCTGTCGATGACGTTTTAGCCGTCATCAAGAATTACTAAAACATAACTCCTGACTATCACCCCTATAGATATCAAGAATAAAAAGGTACTGAATTATGAAAATTATGGTTGTTTGTGGACACGGTCTTGGCACGAGCCTAATGATGGAAATGAGCATCAAGGGCATCGTCAAAGAGCTTGAGATTAATGCAGCGGTTGATCACATTGATTTAGGCAGTGCAAAAGGCACAGATTGTGACATCTTTATTGGTACGAACGATATTACTGACCAACTGAAAGCACTCGATGTTGAACCGAAGATCGTCAGCTTAGATAACATGGTTGATAAAGTAGCAATGAAAGAGCGTTTATCTGCGGCTTTACAAGAACTTGGCGCACTATAGGGGGCCAATATGGAATTCTTTAGTTTCTTAATGAACGATGTCCTATCAGAACCTGCTGTTCTGGTTGGTCTTATCGCTCTTATCGGCCTAATTGCTCAGAAAAAGCCGGTGACTGAATGCATTAAAGGCACAGTAAAAACCATTCTCGGTTTTATCATCTTGGGCGCTGGTGCTGGCTTAGTTGTTACCTCTCTAGGTGACTTTGCGACTATCTTCCAGCAAGCGTTTGGCATTACAGGTGTGGTACCAAACAACGAAGCGATTGTGTCAATTGCTCAAGAAGCATTTGGTAAAGAAATGGCGATGATCATGTTCTTTGCGATGCTGGTGAACATTCTGATTGCTCGTTTAACGCCATGGAAATTTATCTTCCTGACAGGTCACCACACGTTATTTATGTCGATGATGGTGGCGGCGATCCTCTCTTCAAGCGGAATGAGTGGTGTACCTCTTATTGCATTAGGTTCTTTGGTTGTTGGCTCAGTGATGGTGTTTTTCCCAGCTATCGCGCACCGTTACATGAAGCAAGTGACAGGTTCTGATGATGTGGCTATTGGTCACTTCTCGACGCTCTCCTACGTGCTAGCGGGCTTCATTGGCAGCAAGTTTGGTAATAAAGAGCACTCGACAGAAGAGATGAACGTACCAAAGAGCTTGTTGTTCTTACGTGATACGCCAGTCGCAATCTCTTTCACTATGGGCATTATCTTTATGGTGACCTGTATCTTCGCTGGCGGAGACTTTGTTCGCGAAGTAAGTGGTGGCAAGCACTGGTTTATGTTTGCCCTGATGCAGTCGATTACCTTTGCTGGGGGTGTTTACGTTATCCTGCAAGGTGTTCGTATGGTTATCGCTGAAATCGTTCCTGCATTTAAAGGTATTTCAGACAAGCTTGTGCCAAATGCTAAACCGGCGCTCGATTGTCCTGTGGTATTCCCATACGCGCCAAATGCTGTACTGGTTGGTTTCTTATCCAGTTTTGCTGCCGGCTTGCTAGGTATGTTCTTACTTTACGTGATGGGCTTAACTGTGATTATCCCAGGTGTGGTACCGCACTTCTTCGTCGGTGCAGCAGCGGGTGTATTTGGTAACGCAACAGGTGGTCGCCGTGGTGCAATCTTAGGTGCTTTTGCTCAAGGTCTACTGATTACCTTCCTACCAGTATTCCTAATGCCAGTATTGGGCGACCTAGGTTTTGCTAACACAACATTCAGCGACGCAGACTTCGGTGCCGTCGGTATCCTACTTGGTTTGATTGTTCGCTAATATCAATCACTAGATACGTAAAAGCCTCCAACTGGAGGCTTTTTTGTTATTGGTGACGGATTACTGTTTCTCAGTCAGTCGCACAATTGTCGGCAATGTGTCATGAAAGGCGCCTTGTGCTCCCATAAAACCAAAAGTATAGGGGGCAACCTTGAGTCCATCTCTCGCCGCGATATCTTGGCTTTCTCTGAGTAGAGTGAACATCCAGTCTTCGAGCTTACGGTTTATCTCTAAAAATTCTTGGTGAGTCAGCTCTGCTTTCAGGCTGACCAGAAAAGCCTGATCATCTTCTACGGGAATATTGATGACGCGTTTTTGCAAGCCACTTAAAACTCTGGTGGTAAAAAATTCAGGGTATCTGGCACCTTGCTCAAATGCAGTATGACCGGGAACCAAGAGCTTACATTGGTTGTTAATACCCAGAGAGATTAAGTCCGCCTTTTCGAGCATGCGTAGATACAAATGCACGGATGCTTGATCCAATTGATACCTCTGCGCGATGTCGTCTACGGTTTTGTGTTCAGCGAGTTCACTCCAAAAAGTAAACAGGGGAGGGCATTGGTAAAAAGCCGTGTCTTGCTCTGTGGTGAATAGAGGAAGCGTATCAAGGTTTTGCTCGGCTAATTTGAGCAGCTGAGACAATGGAAGCTCAATAATTTGACTAATATGAATCAGTCGTTGCATCGACATGGGTTGAGCATTATTAAGTAATCGTTTAACGCTCACGATTGAGAGATCGAGTTGCTCGGCAAGATCTTGATAAGAAACTCCCACCTTTTTTAATTCTCGTTTAATTAGTCGGCAGATTTCTACTGCCAGATTTTGGTCCATTCTATTTCCGAACGCATGTGACGATACATTGAGTATCATATTAATGACCTAAAATAGATATGTTTGTATTTTAGAATCGCTATGGGATTCTTCTCTCATTCTAACTAGTGAGTGAGATACACAATGACCCAATCAGCCCTCATATATCGATTCGCATCTCAGCAAGCTTTGCATTGGTCGATTACGGGATTGATCGTTCCGGTTCTGATTCTGCTTTTCCAAACCCGCGGCTTAAATCTCACCGAAATCGGTATCGTGATGGCACTGTGGATTGGTACAACGGCCCTGCTTGAGGTGCCACTAGGTAGCTTTGCTGATCAGTTTGGTCGAGTGAGAACTTACCGGTTGTCCCTATTGATGACCATACTAGGTGCAGCGCTAATGTTGCAGGCGTCGAGTTTGATTTTAGTCATGGTCAGTGCCGTATTACTTGGCGCGGCTCGTGCCATCTATTCGGGGACGTTAGACGCTTGGTTTTATGATCAATTTCAGTCTACTAAAGGAGAGTCTAGCTATCACTCAGCACTTGCTAAGATCAACATTATGGTGACTTTTGGCTTAGCACTTGGCTCTCTGATGGGAGGCTGGTTACCTGACTCTGACCTAGTACATTTTTCTTGGATGCAATCTATCTATGATATCAACTTACTGGTGATCATCACCGCAAGTATCGCCTTACTCATTGTGACTCAATGGTTAGTACCAATCGAGCTGTCTAAGACAGAAGGCAAGTCTGAAGTTAGACCTTCCAATTTGTTAACCAAAGGGCGTCAAGCATTGAAATTATCTTGGCATCACAGTGTTCTAAAACCAGTGATGCAAACAACACTCGTGTTAGGCATGGTATTAAGCTGTGTAGAGAATTTGTGGCAGCCTTACCTTTCAGAGCTGCTGAGTGAGCGCGACTCTGGAACTCAGGTATTTGGCCTTATCTCAGCACTTTATTTTCTTATGGCTGCTCTCTCTTCTTGGCTTTCTGTCAAAGTGCTGAGTTGGTTTTCAGGGTCACACCGAATGTTGCTTTTGGTTAGTCGCGTCGCTTCTGGTGGCGCGCTGTTTGGTCTAGCGTTGACCACTCAGCCAGAGAGCTTTGCCATCGTCTATCTGCTGTTTTTCTTTTTGTTTACCCTTGGTGAGAACTCGCAAAGCGTTTTGCTGCAAGACAACACGCCGAGTCATATGCGTTCGACTATGTTGTCGATAAGTTCGCTAATAGTGACGGTCGGTGGGATGGGGGCATCGTTAGGTTTCGGTTACTTAGCCGATCATTTTGGAATCGGGGTCAGCTGGAGTATCGCAGCGATACTATTGATGGCTTCATCTATGTTGTTTGCTTTGATCCCTGCAGAGAGCGCAAAGCGGAGCCATTCACTAACTTAGTGTTAAGCCTTCATGGGGAAGGCTTAACATCGGAATTGTTTAGAAGTACAGCGACGCCGTTAAACAGATAGTTAACGCGATTGTCGCGTACCAAAAATATTGTGAGCGATTGTCGGCAACATGAACTCTGATGTAGTTAATCTCTTCGTTCGCTAGAGTGACAAACTCGTTGTAGTTAATCACTAACTCACTGCTTGATGCTTTGAGGTCTTGCTCTAGTTTGCTAAAAGCGGCATCGACAAACTTTTTTGCTTCTTCTATCGGTGCCGTAGGCGTGATTAGGTTATTCCAAATCGCCATACGAGACTGGTATTCATCTTCACCCACGCAGTTCAAAACTCGTAGGTCATATTCACGTTTGTGACGCTCTTTCCCCATCTTCGCAGGGTCTATAGTTTTTAGTCGTTCCACGATAACTTCTCCAAAAAGGTTATGCAGTAAATTGTGTTGGGCAGCTGTTATCTGCGGATGCGGGCATAGTAGGTAGGAGCGATATTGATATCAAACGAGTGATTTTATCTAGACGACAAAAATTTTTGAGGATTGAGATATAGAATTCTGCTTTCCATTATTTCGCGAGCAAAGTCGACTATAACTATAAGATAACTATTAACTTATTCACGGAACGTGAACTCTGAATTGGAGCGAGACATGCCACAAACCGTTGCGATACAAGATCAGATCCCAAATAACCACTGTTATGGATGCGGGTCAGAGAACCCACTGGGTTTGCAGATCAAGAGTTATTGGCAATCAGAAAATGAGGCAAGTTGCGACTTTGTTCCTCAAAAACACCATTGCGCCGGACCAACTCATTTTCTCAATGGCGGCATTATTTCAACCATCATTGATTGTCATTGTGTCTGTATGGCTATTGCCAAGGGGTATCAACTCAATGGGCAGGAAGTCGGGCAAGGGGAGCCTGTTTGGTTTGCCACGGGCAACTTAAACATCTCGTTCCTTAAACCTGTTGTAATGGATTCTACGGTGACTTTGAAAGCGAAAATTGTTGAAGCATTCGAAAAGAAGATAGTGCTTGAATGTGAACTTATCTCGCAAGGTAGCGTTTGTTGCCGAGCAGAGGTGATTGCGGTCAAGGTGCCGAATGAGTGGTTTTCTGGCTGAGAAATAAGCTAAGTGACTTCCGGGTGAAAATCTCAAATTCTGCAGTGTTTTATGTGACGAATCCGAGAGAGTGAAAGAGAGTTCTCGTGGCAAGATGAGACCCATCGAAACGCAATTTTGCTTAGTTCCTGACGCGATAGCATTGAATCCTCAGCCTAGAGAAGACCATCATGTCACTAGAAAAAATCCAACAACAGATGCACAACGGCGAAGTTTACTTTTCTCATGAACAAGTACTGGTGGATGAGCAAACGCAATGTTTGGAGCGTCTTTATGACTACAACCAAACTCGCCCATCAGAAGTCGAAAAACGCAAACAGATCCTACAAGACTTCTTCGCTGAGATGGGAGAGAACTGCTATATCGAGCCGCCACTTCGCGCAAACTGGGGAAGGCATACCCATTTGGGTAAGCAGGTTTATGCCAATTTCAATCTGACCTTAGTCGATGACACCACTATCCGCATTGGTGATTACGTGATGATAGCGCCAAACGTTACGATTGCGACCGCTGGTCATCCTATTGAACCTTCTTTAAGGAAAAAGGTGGGCCAATTCAATATGCCAGTCACTATAGGTAACAACGTCTGGATTGGCGCAAACTCTGTCGTCTTACCGGGTGTCACAATCGGTGAGAACAGTGTGATTGGCGCGGGAAGTGTTGTGACCAAAGATATTCCTGCCAATGTCGTTGCGGTTGGCAATCCATGCAAAGTGATGCGCGAAATTGGCGAGCACGATAAAGAGTATTACTACAAGCAGCGTAAATTTAGCCCTGAAGTGAGTGCGATGATCGAATAATCATCTCTATCGAAGTGGAGTTGACCTTACTTTTCTTTGTTTTCAAACCACTACCTTCGTGCGCTACTCGGATTTTATCGGATGAGTTGAATGCCATTTATACGAGTTAAGCTACATTTATTCTGCAAATGTAATGACTGAAAATGTTGGTTTGAGCTTATAGTTGCTAATTATCAAGTGAGTATTTCACAAGGAGATTTTATGAAGAGGCTAGCAATATCTACCCTTATCGGTTGCACCAGTTTTGGCGTCTTCGCTGATGCTGACTCCATTTTTTACAATGCAAAAGTCTATACGGTGAATGATGCAATGCCTTGGGCACAAGCGTTTGCCGTTAAAGATGGGGTAATTGTTGAAGTTGGTGATCTCGCTAAGGTTGAACAACACCGTGATGCAGCGACTAAGATGGTTGATCTAAGCGGTAAAGTCGTTATGCCTGGTATGGTTGATGAGCACATTCACCCTGACATGGGTGCTGACAACTATATGAATATTTTTGTCTCGCCTTTAGACCCGTGGGAGAAAGTCGTCGCTACATTAAAAGAATACCGTAACAAGTATCCTGATAAAAAGTGGATCTATGGCGGGAATCTCAACTGGCTTGCTGACAATGGCGAGTTTATTTCTGGGACAACGACCCCGTCTCATAAATCTGCTTTGGATGCGGTGATTGATGATAGGCCTGTAGCGCTGTGGGATCAGGGTGCTCACGCCATGCTACTCAACTCACTGGCTTTAAAAGAGCTGGGTATTACTAAAGATCGTGAGCCTCCTGCTGGTGGTATTTTTGTTAAAGATGAAAATGGAGAGCTAACGGGTGTTGTACGAGAGACGGTTTCTGAGTGGGTGATTGCTGCACTAGACAACCCGACGGTCGAAGAGTGGGCGGATAAAGGTATGAAACCATTTTTTGATGAGATGCACTCGTATGGTGTGACTGCAATGAACGATGCTTATGGCGTAAAGCGAAATTTTGATGCCTATAAGTATCTAGAAGACAAGGGAGAAATGGAGGTACGTATGCACGTCAGTATTTCCTCTCCACTTAATACACCAGAACCAGAAGCAAAGGCAGCCCAACAGTACCTAATTGATAACAAAGAGTCTTTCGCTAGTGAGTTTGTTTATCCATATGGAATCAAATACATCCTCGATGGTTCCGCAGCTGGGCGAACTGCGGTGATGCTAGAACCGTTTATTGGCACTAAGTACTCAGGTTCCCTACGTATTCCTCAAGAAGATGTGATGGAGGAGATGGCAAGGTTAGAAAAACAAGGCTTTGTGTTTAAGGTTCACGCGATTGGCGATGGCTCTATTCGAATGATGTTGGACAATCTAGAGCAATTGCCTGTGCGAAATGATGGTCGGTACCACAGTATTGCCCATGGGACTTTCGTTAACCCGCAAGACTATAAGCGTTTTCATAAGTTGAATGTCGTTTATGAAGCTTCTCCTGCACTGTGGTTCCCATCTGATGCGATCGGCATCATTGAAAAAGATATCGGTAAAAAACGCGTTCAGTACATGTGGCCGATTCGTCAGTTGTTGGCAAAAGATACCTTGATCTCTTATGGTTCCGATTGGACGGTCGCTTTCTCGCCAAATCCTTGGTTGGCTATCGAGTCATTGGTCACGCGTGAAGTGCCGGGAGGTTCGATTGAAACCGCGTTTGATTTTAGCTCAATTTCACTGACTGAAGCTCTGGAAATTGTTACCTTAAACGGTGCTAAAGCGATCGGATTGGGTGACAAGCTAGGCTCTATTGAGAAAGGCAAGTTCGCTGATTTTATCGTACTAGACAACGATATTTTTGATGGCGAGATTCGCAAGCTTCATAAGACGCAGGTCAAACAAACTTACTTCAACGGTAAGTTGGTTTATGAGATGTAACTTCAGCTCGCTGGGGAACGGGAGCTAGTTTTCGCTCCCTTTTTCATCGGTTTAGGATCAAAATAAATGCAGCAAATAACAATGGCTATTCAAGCATCTTAATCAGCTGTTCACGAATGGGATCGTAAACCTTTTCGGTTGACCACAAAAGTTCAACAGACCAAGTTAGGTGGAAGTCATCTTCGGCATCGAAGGGGGTGATTTTTCCAGATTTAATGTCAGCCTCAACCATTGAAATGGGTAAATTACTCCAACCTGCGCCATGCCGAGCTAACTCCCTAGCAATAAGTAGGCTATCTGAGTTAATCACGTTGTGACTATACACTTGGCTCTCTACACCTAACTTACGCAGAGGAGTCATCACCACCTGAGTCATACTACGTACCGTACTTGGTGAGAGTGGCTTACCTTTTTGGTAACCGAATTGCTCTAAGTAAGCTTGGGTTGCGACACGTGTTAGCGGAAACTCCAAATAGCGAAAGCCGTTTATCTCTGCGGGTAAAGAAAACGTTGCCAGAGCAAAAGCCATATCCGCCTCACCGTTCACAAGGGCTGTACGCACGGATTCGGTATCACCTGTCTTGATCGTGACTTTCACAGAGGGCATGGCACGAATCAATTGGCTAATGGACTCTAGCATACCTAACTCTATTACTGAGGTGTCTATCACAATAACAGAGCTTCCAGTGTGACCATGAAAAATACTATTTACTTTAGTATCAAATAAACTTGCTTCGGTAAGAAAGGCTTTTGCATGGTCGTAGAGTGCTTTAGCCTGTTCGGTAGGCTCAAGGTATCGGCTATATCGCACAAACAGATCAAATCCTAAATAATCTTCTAATGCACTGATTTTACGGCTAAATGTTGAGGCGTGCTGGGAGGATTTACTTGCGGCTTTAGCAAAACTTCCCTGTTCATATACGTCAACGAATGCCGCTAAATACTCAAGGTTAAGGTTCATATCTTCTCCCATAATCGATTTGAGCGTGCGCATTACGCATGCTTAGCAATTATGACATGAAACTAGATTGGATTAAATTCCTTCTCAGACCTTACAGATTTTATGTCAAACAACGTGCCTTAGGATGGTTCTTAACGCACTGACTTGGAGATTCAATATGAAACTTAAAGTACTCTCTCTTGCCGTTCTACTAAGTAGCACTTTTATGGTGAATGCCGCAACGTTCAGCAAACCTGATACCGCATTTGTAGAAGCAGCAACGGCCTCTGGGGTACCTGCTGCGCTTTGGGATAATGCGGAATATGCGGCATCTACCTTCCCAAATGCGTATAAGTTCACGCCATCTTACGAGATTCAGAAATCAGGAATAGCTCCAGAGCAGTTCAAGACCAACCAGTCGCTAGACTTTGACAAAATCATGGTTCCGGCAATCGACGGTGAAATGACCCTCAACGACTTTCTGCGTGATCGCGTGAAGAATCACTCAATGGTTGTTCTTAAAGGCGACCACATGCTGCACGAGCACTACTGGAATGGTATGAATGAGCACTCAACTCACCTAGATATGTCGGTTACTAAATCATTTACAGCAATGCTTGCAGGTATCGCAGTGAGTGAGGGTAAGCTTGATATGTCTAAGCAAGTCACTGATTACCTACCACAGCTTAAAGGGTCGGCTTGGGATGGAGCGACCGTTCAAGAAACCGCTGACATGCGTACCAACGTTGTACAAGAAATTCAAAAACACAAGTCTTGGGATAATCGTATGACTGATTCTCAAGGCTGGAGCGGTAACCATGAAGCAACTTATCCTAATGGCATTAACGATTACTTCCCAATGGTGAAAGAGATCTCTGAGCCTATGGGGTCTAAATACTCTTACCAGTGCATCAATACTGAAGTGCTAGGTAAAGTCGTTGAAGCGGCAACGGGCGAGAAACTGGCTGATCTTCTAGAGAAGCAAATCTGGGGTAAAGTTGGCATGGGTGAAAACGCTCATTATCAAGCGGACTTTGCTGGCAATCCAGTGGCGTCGGGTGGCTTAAATGCAGCGACAAAAGATCTTGCTCGCGTTGGTCGCATGCTTATGAACGGCGGTAAGAACTACAAAGGCGAGCAAGTGGTTCCCGCTGACTTCATCAACAACATCTTAGAAGGTAACGATGAAGTGCGTGCTGCATGGCTGAAAGGTAAAGAGTCTGCACTGGCTGAAGGTTGGTACAAAGACCAGTTCCGTTCTTTAAACATCAATGGTCGTCAGATTATTGCTATGGTGGGTATTCATGGTCAGGTTGTAGCCATGGATCACAAAACAGGTACTGTTGTTGCAATGAACGGTGGCTACCCTCAAACGGAAACACCACGCATGGCTATCGCTATTTTCTACAAAGCACTTCCTGCAATTTTTGCAGCGGCTGACGAAGTTAAATAATGGTTGGGGCAAATAGCTAAAACCAACGGGTAAATCCGGATTCGAGAAATCGAAGCCGGATTTTACTTACTGATTCAATCTGCAGTGACAAAGGCTTATTTTATTCTTCCTACCCACATATTTCATAAGTCGTTACACAACTCGACGTTTTAACGCTTTACATCTCAAGCTAAGCGTTGAACACTTCTCCCCGAAACTAAAATGAAGCGACAGAGTAGAGTCAGTAACAATTATGAGTAACACCACGACGAAAAAGTCGAACCCCCTATTCGAAATCCTGTTTAACGTATTTATTCCTTCATTCATTCTGATGAAGTTCAGCGGCGAAGAGCACCTAGGTACTGTAATGGCATTAGTTGTCGCACTGGCTTTTCCGATTGTGTATGGCGGCATGGATCTTATCCGCAATAAGAAGTTCAACTTTATCGCCGCACTAGGTTTTATTAGCGTTTTATTGACAGGTGGTATTGGTCTATTAGAGCTTGATACCCGTTGGTTAGCACTAAAAGAGGCGTTAATTCCTGGTCTTATTGGCTTAGCTGTTCTGGGGTCGACATTTACCCGCTACCCATTTATGCAGAAAATGATCCTTAACGACACTGTGCTGAACCTAGCGTTGATCACTGAGCGTTTAAAGGAAAGGGGCAAGACGGATGCATTCGAGCGTTGCTTAATGTCGTCAAACTATCTATTCGCGAGTACTTTTGCATTCTCTTCTGCGATGAACTATTTCCTCGCAACTTGGATTGTGACTAGTCCTGCAGGCACGCCAGAGTTTAATGAAGAGCTTGGTAAGCTTACTCTATACAGCTACCCAATTATCGCGATTCCTAGCATGTTGATGATGTTTGGTATCTTCTACTACGTATGGCGTCAAATCCGCGCGATGACCTCATTGGAAACTGAGCAAATTTTCCATACCAAATAAGAACAACTTAAGAACATCAAGGGACGGAAACGTCCCTTTTTTTGTTTCCTTTATTCAGTGACTTAGCTAGTTTTTACTTCCCCAAAACCTGCTTCTAATCTCTTTTTATTCTTTGTTTAAGATTCAATCAGTGCATGATGGTTGAGGCAAATAACATTTGTGTCAATGCAATGGTGACAAGGCTGTAACAACATGTTACAAATCGCAAAAACCATTATAAAAATAAGTACTTATTGCTAGCCTGCTTCATTGAGAAAGATCATGACTATAAAAAGAAAACTGTTCGGCTTGACCGGACTCTCTATTATTGCGCTTATTGCCATTGTTGCCATCACGGAGATTAGTAACCTCAAGCTGCTCAAACTTGAGAAAACGCTGATAGAAGTAAAGGATATGGAAGTCTCGTTGCTAGATATGAATCGTATCGAATATGACTTTCTCGACAAACCTTCGCCAGCTAAGTTGGAAGCCTTCAAAGCGGAGTACGCGAGGTTCCAATCGTTATCAGGTTTACTAACAACGGACTTGGAAGAACTAGGGATCGTTGTTCAACAGCTACCGACATTGCGCAGCAACATCACGCTTTACAGAAAAGACTTGGAAAAAATGGCCCAACACTACGGGTCGGATGCTAATCAAGTTGAGCAGTTAAAGCAGGAGATGAAAGGTCTGTTTAAAGATATCTTCACCATTTTTCATGGAATAGAAGCCACTCTCGAAGCTGAAATCGAACATGCTCAAATTGCCATAGAACGTTTTATTTCCGGTTCTGTTGTCGTTGTCGCCGGGCTGATGCTATTGGGTTCATATTTCCTCATCAGAAGTGTTCAAGACAATATCAAACAGCTGAGCAATATGATGTCTACCATTGCCAATACACATGATTTAACCTTGAAAGCAAACACGGAGCGAAAAGATGAAATTGCTGAAATGGCAGGGCAACTGAATATTCTACTGGCCAGTATGCAGGGACTCATCTCTCGGGTGCAAGGGAGTGTGAGTGAGCTTGGGGCAGCGTCGACTCAATTACAGCAGAGTAGCATTGATACAGAAGCGGCACTTAACCAACAACAGTTGGAAACAGATAGTGTTGCTGCTGCGGTAACTGAAATGGGCGAGACGATTAAAGATGTGGCGAGTACCACTGAAAGCGCAGCTGGCAACACACAAAGAAGCTATGAAAATGCTCAACTCGGCTTCGATGATATTGTGGAAACCCGTGATACCATTTCTTCTTTATCTACCGACCTTTCAACCGCAAGCGGCGAAGTAAATCACCTTCTTGCTCTGTCTGATCAGATTAGTTCAGTACTGAATGTCATTGGAGAAATTGCCGAGCAAACCAATTTGTTGGCGTTGAACGCCGCCATTGAGGCTGCACGAGCGGGTGAGCAAGGACGTGGTTTTGCCGTCGTTGCTGATGAAGTGAGAACCCTAGCAGGTAAAACTCAGCGCTCAACAGCAGAAATCTCAGATATTATTGGCGCGGTTCAGCAACAGACCCAGACTGTGGTGTCTACAATCCAATCTTGTAGTATTAAGGGGGCTGATAGTGTTCATATGTCAGAGCAAGCGTTAAGCCACATCGAAGCTATTATGGAAGAGATGAAGCACATCCTAGATAGCAGTACGCAGATTGCACTCGCAGTGGAGCAGCAAAGTACTGTGTCTGAAGAGATAGCGCGCAACGTCAATACTATCCGCGATTTGACCTACGCCAATGTGGGCGCAGTGTCTGAAAATGCGCAATCGGCAACGGTTGTTGCGGGTCAAGCGACAGACTTAACGCTGGCAATCGACCGTTTCAAAGCTTAGTGACTTTGGTTAAGCGAATAACAAAAACAAAAGGGGCGATGAGCGCCCCTTTACTAAACTTGATTTCTCAATAGTGTACCTGTCATAAGCTTAGATATTTAGTCAAGAAATCAAACACTATGCGTACTCTTTTACTCGTGTGTAGTTCTCGGTGACATACAAGCCATGCATCTAGTTCGAAGGGCTGAAAATGATCTTTGAAAGCAATTCGTAAATCTGGATTTTTACGAGCAATATGCTCTGGTAAAAGGATTAGTGATTGAGTGAACTGTACTAACTGCCATTGCACTAACTGGTTGTTACAGATCAGGGTAAAAGGGTTGTGTATGAGATCCCAACCGGATCTTATTAGATGCTGGCGTAGATACTCTTCCTGATCAAATCCGAGAATGGATACGTTTGCGACATCATTAGGCGACTTGCCTTGAAAGTTTTTAACTAAATCTTTATGCCCGTATAGATAAACGGTTTCGTGACCGACTTTTTTTGCAATTAGATCTAGATCAGTAGGTCTTTTATAGCGCAATGCGATATCGGCCTCTCTGCGCTTTAAGTCACTGACCTGATTGGATACGACAAGCTCGATATTTATCTGTGGTGCATATTCCTTTAGTTTGCTAACAAATGGAGGAAAACGGAAAAATGCATCAAGTTCCGTAAGAGAAATGCTCACTTTTCCAGAGAGACTTTCATCTTGCCCTAGTGCTGCGAGTAGCATTTGATTTGCAGACTGAGCCATTTGGTTGACGTGTTGATAGAGTATTTGACCACTATCTGTCAGTACCAGTTTTTTGCCCACTCGCTCAAATAGAGTGAGTTTGAGCTCTTCCTCAAATGCGGCAATTTGGCGACCTAAAGTAGGTTGGCTCATATTTAAAGCTCGGCCTGCTGCGGAGAATGAGCCTTCTTCAGCAACAACCAAAAACGCTCTCGCCCGATTCCAGTCAAATCCAATATGTTTCCATTCCATGGTTAAGCCCTACATATTCAATTATGAATGATTGTTATACATATCTAGTGGATTTCCAAACAATTTTGAATTGATAAGCTAATGGGTAAGCGATAGTCGAAAGGAATATTAAATGAAAATACTGGTACTAGGAGCCACTGGAGCGACGGGGAAGCTAGTTGTTAGCCAACTTCTTGAAGCTAATCATCATGTGGTTGCTTTAGTTAGGGATATCAACGTATTAGTAGAGCACTCGAATTTGACACAGTACCAAACAACAGCACTAGCGATGCCCATTCAGGAACTAGAAGGGATCGTGGCAGAGTGCCAAGCGTGTGTCTGTTGCCTAGGCCACAACTTGACGTTGCAAGGTGTTTATGGAACACCGCGATTATTGGTTCGAGACAGCATATTGCGTATTGCTTCAGTGATATCACCTCAACGAAACGAGCCGCTAAAGTTAGCTTTAATGGGCTCAACAGGGGTGAGCAACCATACAATCAATGAACAAGTTTCTAGGCAGGAGAGATTGCTATGCCTTTTGCTACGAGCATTGTTACCGCCGCACCGTGACAATGAAAAAGCAGCTGAGCTCTTAAGCAGAAGCCGTAAACTGAGCACTCTGTTAGAGTGGGTTATCTTGCGACCAGATACCTTGATTGACCGCTGCGACGTAAGTCCATATTCATGGCACAATAGCCCGACTCGCAGTGCTTTGTTTAATGCTGGAGAAACCAGCCGAATCAATGTCGCCAATGCGCTAACTCGCTTAGTGACTGATTCTCAGCTTTGGCTAGATTGGCGGGGGGAAATGCCCGTCATCTACAACGTAGAAGCAAACTAGCAAGCCTAAAATCAAAGAGCCCCAGTAAGTGACTGGGGCTATATGACTTACTCACCTAAAGCTTTACGCGCTAGCCTAGATGCGGCCGCTTTATGGCGTTCCATCAATTGATGGATGTCGACGCCAATCACCTCACTGTTCATTACTCGCCAGTGACCTGCAACCATTACACGGTCAGCTTGTTGAGCGCCACATAATAGGAGTGCAGCAAGAGGATCATGACTGCCTGAGAAACGAATATCATCGAGTTTGAACATCGCAATATCGGCCTGTTTCCCCACGCTAAGCTCGCCAATATCATTACGTCCCATCGCTTGTGCTGAGCCTTTGGTCGCCCAACGCAGCGCATCAAAATGGGATACGTTTGCCGAGCCATACTGTAGGCGCTGTAAGTACATCGCCATACGCACTTCGGCAATCATGTTTGAGCCGTCATTTGAGGCTGAGCCATCAACGCCTAAGCCGACTTTAACACCTGCGGCTTCTAGGTCATTGTTTTTACAAATCCCTGAAGCAAGCATCATGTTCGATGTTGGGCAGTGGCTAATGCCTACGCCTGCTTGGCCTAGCCTGCGGATCTCTTCATTATTGAAATGGATACCATGGGCAAGCCAAGTTTTATCATTGAGCCAGCCAACATCTTCGAGATAATCGACCGGGCGCATGCCAAATTGCTCGACACAGAAATCTTCCTCATCCAGCGTTTCGCACAAATGGGTGTGCATCATGACATTCTCTTGCTTGGCGATGTGGGCAGTTTCTTTCATCAAATCTGTAGTGACGGAGAAAGGAGAGCATGGCGCGAGCGCGATTTGGGTCATTGCCCCTTCTTGTTGCTGGTGGTATTGGCGAATCAAACGGTAGCTGTCGTCGACAATCGCTTGCTCGGTTTGAATGGTATGCTGTGGCGGTAAGCCGCCGTCTTCTTTACCTAAACTCATTGAGCCACGAGTAAAGATGGCTCTGACACCAAGCTTTTGCGCCGCTTCGACCTGCAAGTCTATCGCGTGTTCTAAACCGTTTGGCAGCAAGTAGTGATGATCGGAAGCAGTGGTACAACCCGACAGCATCAACTCAACTAAGGCAAGCTCAGTCGCGACACTCATCATCTCTTCATCTAGGTTTGCCCAGACGGGATACAGGCTTTTTAGCCAATGAAACAGTTCTTTGTTTAACGCGTCAGGGTAAGCGCGCGTTAAGGTTTGATAGAAATGGTGGTGGGCGTTAACGAGCCCAGGTGTGACGACATGCCGAGAGGCATCAACCACATAATCTATTTGGTGGGACGGCGTCCCATGTTTTGGGATAAGTTCGGCAACTTTGTTTCCCTGAACCACGAGACCACCTTGGGCGTCTTGCGTGTTTCCGGTATAAATTGCCAGTGGATTCTTAATCCAGATGGTTTCCATTCATAATAGTCCTTAGCCATCTCAGCCATTTCAGGGGAGAGGGTCTTAAACGTTTTAGTTACAGTTAAGCTAGCAAGTACTAGCGGTGTTATTGTTGTTAAGCTCAGATTGATGTCAGTGAGCTTAGGTCTCCTTTTGATGCCTTTGTTGTGATTAAAGTGAGTTTATTCAGTGGTCGTTGCTTCAAGTTTACTTTCTACCACTTGTGGCGCTTCATCATCTGATTTTCGAATGATCTTTTCTTCGACTTGAACCTTACTTTCTGTCAGTGCTTCACGAACTTCTTTGTTGGAAGACTTAGGAAGAAGTTGATGAAGAAGAACCGTTGCTATGGTGCCTGTAGTAATGCCAGAGTGAAGGAAGTTAGCAATATCGTGTGGTAAGTGCTGAAGTAAACGAGGTTCAAAAGTCACGGCTAAACCTGATGCTAAACCGACACAGATAACCAAAGCGTTGCGTTTGGTGTCCGCGGCCATAATCAGCATGCGAATACCAGCGTAGGCAATCATGCCAAACATAACAAAGCCAACACCGCCAAGAACCGGTTTAGGGATGGTGACCGCGACGGCTGCAAGTTTAGGGAACAAGCCGCCTAAAATCAGTAGCCCACCTGTTGCTGCAACAACATATCGACTCGCTACACCAGTAATGCCCACTATCCCTACGTTTTGGCTGAAAGAAGCCAGTGGCATAGCGGTTAAAATCGAAGAAAGCGTACTGCCTAAGCCATCACCAAGCAGACCGCGTTGCAAATCTTTGCCCGAGATTTGTTTATTACAGTTGTTTGCTAGTGCCATAAAGTCACCCGTTGCTTCAGCAATGACGACAATATAAACCAAGCTCATGCTCACAATGGCGCTAGCTTGAAAGCTTAAACCGTATTTAAGAGGCTCTGGTCCACCAACCCAAGCGGCAGAGGTAATATCATCGAGGTTTACCATGCCTAGGGATAGCGCGACGATGTAACCGCCCGCTAGACCAATAACAATCGCAGATGCGGCAACGGCGCCTTTACAGTAAACCGAGACTGCAACCACGATGCCCAGTGAAACGATGGCTAAGAAAAGCTTTGGTAGAGTGGCAAAGTTTTCACTCGCTGCGGGCGCATCACCCACCCAGTTCATCGCAACGGGCAATATGGTTAAGCCGATTAAGGTGACAACAACGCCACTCACTACCGTTGGGAATAGCTTGCGGACTTTGTCCATATAAAAGCTAGCAACAATCACCACTAGAGAGCCGACTAAAGCCGAGCCCATAATGCTAGCGACGCCGCCTTCGCGGCCAATAGCAATCGCCACACCTAAGAAAGCAAAACTAGAGCCCATGACAACAGGTAAACGAATACCTATAGGGCCGACACCAATACATTGCGCCATGGTGACGATACCCGAAGCGAGTAGGGCGGCATTGATTAGCGAGACAATCTCTTCATTAGGCAGTCCGATGGATGCGCCAACAATGAGCGGGACAGCCACAATACCACCAATGGATGCTAGCATGTGTTGCAAAGCGAGCAGCAAGGTAATGCCGTGTGGTGGTTTTTGGTTGAGTGTATACAGAAGTTTCATTGGTTATACCTCAGAGAGATTCCATTTGTCTCTCGTAGATTGGACAATTGACTTCTACAAACTACGTAGGGTCACGAATTTTTCGTATAGGAAGCTAGCCCGAACCCATGCTCAGGCTAGTTTTCACAAGGATAATTAGGGTCATCAGACCCTAGGAATTAGATGTAGATAAGCTTAGCGACGAAGACGACAGTCAGGATGTACATTGAGATAGAGACATCTTTAGTTTTTCCTGTCGCGACTTTCAGTACTGTGTAAGTAATAAAGCCAAGAGCAATACCGTTTGCAATTGAGAAAGTCAGCGGCATCATCAGAGCAGTAATCGCTGCCGGAGCGCCATTGGTAAAATCTTTCCAATCGACATGCTGCATACTGCTCATCATCACGAATGCGACGTAGATTAGTGCACCTGCCGTGGCGTAAGCTGGAATCATACCTGCCAGAGGTGAAAGGAAAATAGCGGCTAAGAATAGTGCTGCTACCACAATGGCTGACAGACCTGTACGAGCACCTGCTGCTACACCCGCTGCACTTTCCACGT
Source organism: Vibrio tubiashii (assembly GCF_028551255.1). Classification (NCBI taxonomy): domain Bacteria; kingdom Pseudomonadati; phylum Pseudomonadota; class Gammaproteobacteria; order Vibrionales; family Vibrionaceae; genus Vibrio; species Vibrio tubiashii. Next base: position 187,465 of record NZ_CP117030.1, read on the forward strand.
AACTGGTGACAGGCGGACAACCGACACAAGCACCTGCGACACTAGAGATAGAATCAGCCTTTAACGCCTTGCTAAGCCCTTCAATTTTACCTGTTTCTTTGTTAACCAGATGCGCACGTTCAGCAACACCCATCAGTGTGCCCGCAGTGTCGAACATGTTAACGAACAAGAAGGCTAAGATGACGCTCACCATTGAGATGTTAAACGCGCCAGAGATGTCCATTGCCAAGAAGGTAGGTGCAATACTTGGCGGCGCTGCAAAGAAGCCGTTGTATTGAACAAGACCTAACATCATACCAACAACAGTGACGCTCAAAATCCCGATCAGTACCGCACCGAAAACTTTACGCTCACTAAGTACCGCGATGATTAAGAAAGCGATAGCTGCAAGCATCGCATCAGGTTTAGTGAAGTCGCCAAGCGAAACCAAAGTGGCTGGGTTCTCTACCACAATCCCCGCGGTTTTAAGCCCGATAAGACCTAAGAAAAGGCCGACACCTGCGGTCATGGAGAAGCGTAAACTCTCTGGAATACTTTCAATGATCCATTGGCGTATTTTGTAGAAGCTCATCCCGACAAATAGGATACCTGAGAGGAATACCGCACCAAGCGCGACTTCCCAGCTGTAGCCCATTTCACTAACGACAGTGAAAGAGAAGAAGGCGTTAAGGCCCATGCCCGGCGCCAAACCGACAGGCCAGTTGGCAAAAAGTCCCATTAACAGACAGCCAATCGCTGCACCAATACAGGTTGCAACGAAGACTGCGCCAGAATCCATCCCTGAAGCCGCCATGATTTGAGGGTTAACGAAAATGATGTATGCCATAGTGGCAAAAGTGGTAATCCCCCCGATCATTTCGTTTTTAACACTGGTTCCATGTGCTTTCAGTTTGAAAAAGCGCTCTAGCAAGCCACCCGATTGGCTTTCGTTATTCAGCACTTCTGCTTTGCTTTCATTCATGTCAGCAAGTCCTTTTGTTTTGATGTTTCTGAAATTGAATACCGCTTTCTGCATTTTGATGGTGTTTTTGCAGACTCCAATTCTCCCGATTGATATGTATGACGTTGTTAGGGTTATCTATTGCTGATTACTTTGGTTAGCTTCCACGATAGGTAGAGAAGCTGTACGGCGAAACAAGCAAAGGCACGTGGTAATGTGCACCTGTTTCTCCTAGACCAAAGCGAATCACAACGTCATCTAGGAATGGGATTTCACCAAGGTCGACATCTTGGTTCTTGTAGTAATCGGCAACATGGAATACCAGTTGATATTTGCCTGTCACAAACTCATCGCCTTCTAGCACTGGTTCATCAGTTCGACCATCAAAGTTGGTGGTGACCGTTTTAATCTTGGTCAGGCTGCCCTCTCCAACACGGAACAGCTCAACTTGAATATTTGCACCGGGAACGCCGTGCATTGTATCCAATACGTGTGTAGTTAATTTGCCCATAATTGTTATTCGCGCCCAGCGCTCTCCTTAGCGATTATTGATTTTAAATTGTATACAAAGTTGTTTTAAATTTGCTTCTGTTACCTATATATGTACACAAAATATTCGGATAGTAAAGCTTGATGTTATAATTTTGTTACTAGTAAAAGTGAACAAAAATCAGTTTTGTGAGATCGAGCTAGATACCCATTTAAGCCTAAGTGTACATAACTTATTGATAAAATGGCTTTTGTTTACGTAAATTAACTTTAACAACAAAATCTTTACATTAAGATAATTTATTGTATACAATAAATGTATGAAGTTTAAGAAGGCATAAAGACAAAGTGTCTTGTATTTAAGGAGAGCCTGAATGGATAAGGATTATTCACGAGACCTGATTGGCTATGGGGCGAATCCTCCGCACCCTAAATGGCCAGGTGGTGCTCGTATCGCCGTGTCGTTTGTGTTGAATTACGAAGAAGGTGGTGAACGTTGCCTTCTACATGGGGATGATGAGTCCGAAGCCTTTCTGTCAGAGATTCCAGCCGCGCAGCCAATTAAAGGCGAGCGACACATCAGCATGGAATCTATCTACGAGTATGGTAGCCGCGCAGGTGTGTGGCGTGTGTTAAAGCTATTTGATGAGTACGAGATTCCATTGACCGTATTCGCAGTGGCGATGGCGATTGAACGTCATCCAGATGTCGCAGAAGCTATGGTTCAAGCGGGACACGAGATTTGTAGTCACGGCTATCGCTGGATTGATTACCAATACATGGATGAGTCGCAAGAGCGCGACCATATGATGAAAGCGATTGAAATCATCAAAGAGATCACCGGTGAAAGACCGCTTGGTTGGTATACAGGTCGTACAGGGCCAAATACCCGCAAGTTAGTTGCAGAAGAAGGTGGTTTCTTATACGACTCAGATGCGTATGACGATGACTTGCCTTATTGGCATACCGAGGCGGGTCAACCTCAGTTAGTGATTCCTTACACACTGGATGTCAACGACATGCGCTTTGCCACTGTGCAAGGATTTAACTCGGGTGAACAGTTCTACCAATACCTAAAGGACACATTCGATACTTTATACGCTGAAGGCGAGACAGCCCCTAAGATGATGTCGGTTGGTCTGCATTGTCGTCTGATCGGCAGACCCGGTCGTATCGCCTCGTTAAAGCGCTTTCTAGATTACGTTAAACAACATGACGATGTTTGGTTATGTCGCCGTGTTGATATCGCTCGTCATTGGCACGAGCATCATCCATACACACCAAAAGAGGGAAAATAACATGACTGAATTTCGTTTTTGCAAACCATCTCAAATGGAACGTACGGAATTTGTCTCCCACTTTGGCGATGTGTATGAGCATAGCCCATGGGTGGCAGAAGCCGTCTACGATCAAGGGTTATCAGATCAGGATAACTTTGTTTCAAATCTGCATTTAAGAATGGCTGAAACGCTTTTAGACGCAGAGAAAGCAAAACAACTTGCACTTATAAATGCTCACCCAGATTTAGCTGGGCGAGCAGCAATTAACGGCGAACTTACTGCCGCATCCACTGCGGAACAAGCTGGCGCAGGCATTGATCAGTGCTCAGCGGAAGAGTTCGAAAAATTCACTACGTACAACGACAGTTACAAAAGCCGCTTCAACTTTCCCTTCATCATGGCAGTGAAAGGGGCCAATCGTTACCAAATTCTTGAATCCTTCGAGAAGCGATTAGGCAATGATAGTGACACTGAGTTTGCTACTGCGATACAGGAGATCAACAAGATCGCACTGTTTCGCCTACGAGATATGTAAGTCACGGAGATGGCGACTGTTTCGTTCTGATATCGATTGATATCTGCCCGACAAAGGGCATAGAGCTCTAGATGAGCATACTCACTTAACCTATTTTTGAATAATTGGAAGGATAAAGGACATGTCCTTAGATATTGAACAATACATTAACCTTGCTGACGATAAACTTGGCGCAGAAGCTATCTACGCTACCGATGATTTTTTTGCTGATAAGAGCCGACTCTTACGCCGTGAAGCACCAGAATGGAAAGACGATCTTTACGATGATAATGGCAAATGGATGGATGGCTGGGAAAGCCGCCGTAAGCGTGGTGAAGGCTACGATTACTGTGTCATCCGCCTAGGTCTTGCAGGCACAATTGCGGGTGTTGATATTGATACGTCTTTCTTCACGGGTAACTTCCCGCCGTCGGCTTCGATTGATGCTTGTTACTCCCCTGACGGTGATCCAACTGACGCAACGGAGTGGCAAGAGATTCTGCCGTCTATGGGTTTGCAAGGCGATCACCATCATCTTGAACAGATCGAAAGCGATGAAGTGTTTACTCACTTACGTCTCAACATTTATCCAGATGGTGGTGTTGCACGTTTACGCGTTTATGGTCGACCTAGCGTTGATTGGGATCGCATCGATAGCCAGCAGAAAGTCGACCTTGCTGCGGTTGAAAATGGCGGTCGCGCTTTGGCATGTAGTGATGAGCACTACGGCAACAAGTCTAATATTCTTGGCCCAGGTCGTGGTGAGAATATGGGTGATGGTTGGGAAACAGCCCGTCGTCGTACTCCGGGTAATGATTGGGTGATTGTCGCGCTGGGACATGCAGGCAACATTGACCGAGTAGTTGTCGATACAGCCCACTTTAAAGGTAACTTCCCAGATAGCTGCTCAATTCAAGCTGCGTATGTCAAAGGCGGAACGGACGATCAAGTTGCAACTCAGAGTCTCTTCTGGCGCGAACTCTTGCCTGCGCAAAAGCTCAAGGCACATGACATTCACGAGTTTAGCTCAGAGGTGAATGATCTTGGCGCTGTGACTCATGTTCGCCTTAACATTTTCCCTGATGGTGGTATCAGCCGTTTACGTTTGTTTGGCACTAAAGCGAAATAAGCGAGGGAAGCAATATGAGCAATGGAATTCGCCGTTTAACCATCGAACCTTTGACCAAGCAAGCATTTTCTGAGTTTGGGGATGTGATTGAAGTAGACAATAGCGACTACTTTATGATCAACAATGGCTCGACTCGTCGTTATCACAAGCTAGCGAGCACCGATGTACAAGAGCAAGGTGGTGAAGCCATCATCAGTATCTTTCAAGCGACGCCGCTTAGCTATCCGTTAACGATAAAAATGTTAGAACGTCATCCTTTGGGATCGCAAGCTTTCGTTCCGTTGCTTGGTCAACCGTATCTTATTGTTGTTGCGCCAAAAGGGGATCAACCAAGTCTGAAGTCATGCCGCGCGTTCTTGAGCAATGGACGTCAAGGTGTTAACTACCACAAAGGCGTTTGGCATCACCCAGTGTTAGCCCTAACTGACCAAGATCAGTTTCTTATCGTCGACCGAGGCGGTGAAGGGCATAACTGCGATGAAGTCTATTTCGAGAACGACTTAGTCTCACTACATTTGGACGATCTACCGAGCAACAACAAGCTGGAAGAAAAACAGCGCATGGAACAAGCGCTGTAAAGGAGTAAATTATGGATCCACATATCACGGAGTGGTTGAATCTAGCGATTCGCTGGGTTCACATGATAGTTGGCATCGCATGGATTGGTGCTTCATTCTACTTTGTTTGGTTGGAGAACAACCTAAACCGGGTTAACCCAAAAACGGGCCTTTCAGGTGACCTTTGGGCGATTCACGGAGGTGGTATCTACCACCTAGAAAAATACAAACTTGCACCACCAGAAATGCCTGAGCATTTGCATTGGTTTAAATGGGAAGCGTACTTCACTTGGATCACCGGTGTGCTGCTATTGGCTGTGGTTTACTACCTAAACGCTGAGATCTATTTGATTGCACCAGGCTCGGGCTTATCACCAACGACGGCAATTGCCATTGGTGTTGGTGCTTTGGTTGCTGGCTGGTTTATCTATGATTTGTTGTGTGATTCGCCACTAGGTAAAACGCCAATGCTATTAGGTGCGGTTCTATTCGTACTCTTAGTTGGCGCGGCTTATGGTCTAGCTCAAGTCTTCAGTGGCCGCGGCGCTTATATTCACGTTGGTGCAATCATCGGTACGATCATGGTCGGTAACGTGTTCCGCGTTATCATGCCTGCACAGCGCAACTTAGTGAGTGCGATTGAAGAAAACCGCGAGCCAGACCCTGCACTGCCTGCGAAAGGCTTACTGCGTTCTCGTCACAACAACTACCTAACCTTGCCAGTGCTGTTCATCATGATCAGTAATCACTTCCCGAGTACCTATGGCTCGGAGTACAACTGGGCAATACTCGCAGGTTTGGCGATATTCAGTATCTTGGTGCGCCATTACTTCAATACTCGTCATGGTAGCCAGAAATTCGCTTGGACGGTTCCTGTAGCTGCATTAGGTATGGTGACACTTGCGTTTGTAACCTCACCGTATGCTAAGAAAGCGGCAGCCCCAGTGGCGAAAGCACCTGTTGCGGTTGAAGCGACTGCGCAGCCGGAAGCAAGCTCTACAGACACAGTGGCAGCAACATCGGAGAGCCTTGAGCAAACAGGTGCGTCAGCATCGGAATCTGCGGCGCCTAGCGGTGTTAGTTTTGCAGCAATCAATAAGGTCATTCAAGAGCGCTGCTCGGTATGTCACTCTGCAACGCCAACCCATGCTGCCTTTGCTGCTGCGCCAGCCGGAGTGATCTTAGATACACCTCAAGAGATACAAGCCAATGGTCCACGTATAGCGCAAACCGTTAATACTAAATACATGCCATTAGGTAATTTGACCCAAATGACAGATGACGAACGTGTGTTGGTTGGCAATTGGGTAGAACAAGGGTCAGTAATCAACTAACCCAACTTATCTCGCTTATCGGATTGCAAGCCCGATAAGCGTGATTCATGCAAACGTGGTATTTCCCGCTATTTATCTCAAGTGAGATCCCCCGGCCCCTGTTCCGGGGTTTTTTATACCGCTAAAAGGAGTGACATGTGATGGCAACTGGATTAAGTATTCGACACAAGACTATCGTGGCGACGGTGATGGCAGTGATTCTGGTCATTGTGGTGCTAATTAGCATTACCGTCAGTCAGGGCCAGAAGATTATCCTCGACAAAACTTATTCACAGCAGATGCCAGCGGCGTTGGGAGAGGTCAGTAACCAAATTCAACTGGAACTAGAAAAGCCTTTGGTTGTTGCTGAAGTGATGTCCCAGCTACAACCACTTACGGATTTTGACGGTCAAGATAGTAGGCAGATCAGTGCACAGCTTGCCGCGATCAAGCAGCAGTTTAATGCTTTAACGGCCTTTTTCGTTACCACTGTCGACGACAGCTATTATTTGCCCAGTGGAAAGCTCAAATCTATGTCGAGTTCCTCAGCGGATGACCAATGGTTTTATGGCTTTCTCAATGGCGACAAACAGGTCGAGCTGTCGATTGATATCGACGATGGTACAGGCATCGCAACGGTTTTTGTTAACCATGTTGTGATTAGTCAAGGCCGCCGCGTAGGAGTGACGGGGATTGGTCTGTCGCTCGAAAACTTAGGCAATACTGTCGCTAACTACTCTCTAGGCGATTCAGGTCGATTAATGTTGGTCGACAAGAACGGTGAAGTCAAAGTGCACCCTAATACCCAGCAAGTTGGAAAGCAGTTGGCTGATATTGGGCTTGGAGCATTGACGCCTGAGCTGCAAACTTTGATTGGAACAGCGCCTGTTATACATGAATCAAAGCTTGAACAAACATCGACGATCGTTGGTTTGATGGCCTTACCGCAACTTGATTGGGTGCTGATTTCTGTTCAACCCACCGCTGAAGTGCTCACCGAGATTAACCACTTCATCGAAACGATGATTTGGGTCGGCGGATCTGTAGCACTGCTGTTTATCATTATCAGCGCATATATGACACATATCTTGCTCAAACCACTTTCGACTACAGCTCAACTGCTGCTTGAAATTGGTAGGGGAGGTGGCGATCTGACTCAACGACTGGATGAAAGTCGTAGTGATGAAGTGGGTAACATTGCCAAGGGGTACAATCAGTTTGTCGCCTATATGGGCAACGTTTTACAAGAAATAGAAAGAGCGCGTAAAGAGCTAGTTGCAACCATCAATCTGATTGATCAACAAGCTAACGAAATGAAACAGCAGATCCATGGTCAAGAACACAACATTGATCAGGTAGCAACCGCGGTTCATGAAATGAGCGCCAGCTCTGAAGAAATCGCTAACAATGCCACCCATACCTCAGACAATGTCTACAAAACTACATTAGAGGTGAAAAACGGTTTGAGCTCAGTGAGTAAAACATACGCACGTACTGAAGCTATGAGCCAACAGTTAGAGCAGAGTAACCAAAGCATCGGAAAGCTATCAAATGATATCAATGCCATTGATACGGTACTGGATGTCATCAGTGGTGTCTCTGAGCAAACCAATCTACTGGCATTAAACGCTGCTATAGAAGCGGCACGAGCAGGTGAACAAGGCCGTGGCTTTGCTGTTGTTGCCGATGAAGTAAGAACATTAGCCTCTCGAACCCATGAGTCTGCCAGTGAAATTCGTACCATCATTGAAAACTTACAGGGACTTAGTAACACAGTCGTTAGTGAAGTTAGCCAGAGCCACAAAATAGGTAGTGAGTGTCTCACCGCAGCTAAAGAGTCTGAACACCACCTTGCCTCTATCAGCAATATTGTTGAGGAGATCAATCAACTCAGTGCACAGACTGCCACCGCAACAGGCCAACAGTCTCAGGTCATTAATGAGATTGCACCGCACGTTGAAAGTATTGCCGATGTAGCAAAAAGCAATACTGAGATGGTCACGCAAACATCACAACACTGCGTTAGTTTGAAGAGAAATGCTGACTCTCTTAGTGAGCTAGTGGCTAAGTTTCGGTTTTAGTTGAGGTAATTTTACGAGTCATCTCTCCAAATTGGTGAAATTGAATATGTAATTGCACTAGTATGCAGCGATGTGCTATCGCTTGGTTGCACCAAAATAACAAGATTTAAATTTAATCTATTTATAATCAAATAGTTATGAATTTTATCTTTAAGTTATTAATTTGGCATCGATTTTGGATTTGTTTCCTTAGGAAAAAGAATTGAATAACAATTCACTATAAGGAGATATCCAATGAACACGAAGTTCAAACTCAAGCTTGCAGCAGTAGGTACCGCATTGGCCTGTATGTCAGGAGTGGTGAGCGCCGCCGACACTATTAAAGTTGGCGTTTTGCACTCGCTTTCTGGCACCATGGCGATCAGTGAAACCACATTGAAGGACACGGTTCTTATGCTGGTGGAAGAGCAAAATAAAAAAGGCGGCCTACTCGGTAAAAAGCTTGAGGCGGTAGTGGTCGACCCTGCTTCAAACTGGCCGCTGTTTGCAGAAAAAGCTCGCGAGTTGATTGAAAAAGAGCAAGTCGATGTGGTGTTCGGTGGCTGGACATCCGTATCGCGCAAATCTATGTTGCCGGTATTCGAAGAACTCAACAGCCTACTTTTCTACCCTGTTCAGTATGAAGGTGAAGAGTCGTCGAAGAATGTGTTCTACACTGGTGCTGCGCCAAACCAACAAGCGATTCCAGCGGTTGACTACCTAATGAATGAACTTGATGTTGAGCGCTGGGTACTGGCCGGCACTGACTATGTATATCCACGTACTACCAATAAAATCTTAGAGTCTTACCTCAAGAGCAAAGGGGTGAGCGAAAAAGACATCATGATTAACTACACTCCATTCGGCCACTCAGACTGGCAGTCGATCGTTTCTGACATTAAGAAGTTTGGCGCTGAAGGCAAAAAGACCGCTGTGGTTTCGACGATTAATGGTGATGCCAACGTCCCCTTCTATAAAGAGCTTGGCGCTCAAGGTATCTCTTCAGAAGATATCCCAGTTGTGGCCTTCTCTGTTGGGGAAGAAGAGCTGTCTGGTATGGACACCTCTCCGCTTGTCGGCCACTTAGCGGCATGGAACTACTTCATGAGCGTCGATACGGAGAAAAACGATGAGTTCGTCGAAACGTGGCAAAAGTTTATCGCCAGCGAAAAGCGTGTGACTAACGATCCTATGGAAGCGCACTACATCGGCTTTAACATGTGGGCGCAAGCGGTCACCAATGCAGGAACGACAGATCCTGAAGCCGTGCAAGATGCATTGATTGGCGTGTCTGTCCCAAACTTGTCAGGCGGTTACTCAACTATGTTGCCTAACCACCATATCACTAAGCCTGTGTTAATCGGTGAAATCCAAGATGATGGTCAGTTTGATATTGTTTGGGAAACGACGGGCCTTGTAGCAGGTGATGCTTGGTCAGAGTATCTCCCTGAATCGGCGAAACTCTTCTCTAGCTGGTCGAAGCCGTTTTCTTGCGGTGCGTTTAATGTTGAAACCAAGAAATGTTCAGGGACCAATTAAGACTCAACACCCCCAATAAATAACCTGAAAAGTTTGGCGCTGCATGTGGTAACGCAGCGCATTTTTATTGCCATAAATTCTAACGCAAGGATGCATATCATGACGACCGTATTACGGATGCTCTGTGTGCTCGTTTCTGTGCTTATTGGATTAACGACAGCGTCGGCCGAGAACGTTAAGCCACTGACTCAAAACTCTTTTTTCCAGACGTTGACTGGAAAGAACACACACGAAAAGCAGCAAGCGGCTAGCTGGCTTGCCTCAAACTATTCTCATGACACAGCCAAGCCCATTCTAGAGGCGTGGCTGAATGGACAGCTCTATTACCTTAAAGATCATAAACACGCTCAGCATCAGCAGCTATTTATTATCGAGAGTGCTCAAACAGGGGCAGAGGCGAGACAGGCTTGGATTAACGATCCTCTGATCATTGAAAACAAGCGTAAGTTTAAAAAAATAAAAGTGAACAATAAACTTCGTGCTTACCTTCGTACTGAAATTGCATCACTTGGTCTTAACAGCGAGGACCCAGAGGTTCGCAAGCAGTCAATCAAAGCGCTAACTGGTAACCCTGAAGCGATAGATAAGCTCAGCGCATTACAACAAAGTGAAACCAACGCAGAGATCGTTGCTATGTTGGCGTTCGCCATTGCGGTTGATGCGGCGCTTGATCCCAAGGCTCCCAATCGCATTGACGCTGTTGAGTCTATCTCTCAATCCAACCAACCCATTGTACTTAAGACTCTTAACACGATTTTGGCGCAAGAGACTGATCCACAAATCATTGCGGCCGCAGAGCGTGGTTTACAAGATTACCAGCAAAGCCAGCGACTCTACGCAGGTGTCGAGACGTTGTTTTTTGGGCTAAGTCTTGGCTCTGTATTGGTGCTGGCGGGAATTGGCTTAGCGATTACCTTTGGGGTTATGGGCGTGATCAACATGGCGCATGGTGAGTTGATTATGCTTGGAGCTTATACCACCTATGTGATGCAGCAACTGCTTCCGGCTCATACCGGTGTGGCGCTGATCTTGTCGATTCCTATGGCATTCCTGGTGTCAGGATTGGTTGGGATCTTGATTGAACGCAGTGTGATTCGCCATCTGTATGGGCGACCTCTTGAAACGTTATTGGCAACCTTCGGTATCAGTTTGATTCTTCAGCAGGCAGTTCGCTCTATCTTCTCTCCGTTAAACCGCTCGGTAAGTACGCCAGATTGGATGGCGGGTGCGCTGGAAATCAACCCCATGCTGTCACTGACTTACAACCGCCTCTACATCATCTTGTTCTGTGCCATAGTATTTCTGGCTTTAGTGATGATCTTGAAGAAAACCCCCCTCGGATTACAGGTTCGTGCCGTTTCGCAAAACCGCCCGATGGCGAGAGCTATGGGGATTCGTTCTGAGCGTGTCGATGCGCTGACATTTGGTTTAGGTGCGGGTGTGGCAGGTGTGGCAGGCGTAGCTCTGTCTCAGTTGACCAATGTTGGGCCAAATATGGGCCAAGCCTACATTATCGATTCCTTTATGGTGGTGGTGTTTGGTGGCGTAGGCAACCTTTGGGGAACACTGGTCGCTGGTTTAGGTTTGGGACTGTTTAATAAGATCTTAGAGCCATGGGCCGGAGCGGTACTGGCTAAGATTCTGGTGCTGGTGTTTATCATCTTATTTATTCAGAAGCGACCAAGAGGATTGTTCCCTCAACGTGGTCGCGCGGCTGAGAGTTAAGGAGGCGTTATGACCAATCAAACACACACGAAACCCTCACGCTCTTTTGTCCTTTCTGCACTGCAAGGCGATAAAGGCGGTCAGATGACAATATTGGTCATCTTGGCAGCGGTGATCTTAATTCCGGCGGCGAATATGATGTTGCCCGCTTCGCACCCGCTTCACGTCGAAACCTTTACGATTTCATTGTTGGGTAAATACCTTAGCTATGCGATGTTAGCGCTCGCCGTCGATCTAGTATGGGGCTATTTGGGTATTCTCAGTTTAGGCCATGGCGCTTTCTTTGCGCTTGGCGGCTACGCGATGGGTATGTATTTAATGCGTCAGATCGGCGATCGCGGTGTCTATGGTAATCCTATCCTGCCTGATTTTATGGTGTTCCTAAACTGGCAAGAACTGCCTTGGTTTTGGCATGGCTTCGACCAATTCTGGTTTGCGGCTCTGATGGTGGTGCTGGTACCCGGCGCAATGGCGTATGTATTCGGCTATTTGGCGTTTCGCTCTCGGGTCTCTGGGGTCTATCTCTCCATCATTACTCAAGCTCTCACCTATGCGCTGATGTTGGCGTTTTTTCGCAATGAAATGGGTTTTGGTGGCAACAATGGCTTAACCGATTTTAAAGACATTCTGGGTTTTAGCTTGCAGCAAGACAGTACCCGAATCGTACTGTTTATTGCGACTGGTATAGGCCTTATCGTCAGCTATTTGGTCTGTCGCAGCGTCGTGGCGAGCCGTCTTGGTCGCGTATCGGTTGCGATTCGTGATTCCGAATCGCGCACACGCTTTATGGGTTACGACGTCGATGGCATCAAACTGTGGGTGTTCGTCCTTTCTGCGGTGATCGCCGGGATTGCTGGGGCGCTGTACGTGCCGCAAGTTGGCATTATTAACCCAGGTGAATTTGCACCGCTCAATTCGATAGAGGTGGTGGTTTGGGTCGCACTTGGCGGTCGTGCGACCTTGTTTGGTGCGATTGTTGGCGCCTTGGTGATCAACTATGCCAAAAGCTGGTTCACGGTGGAGTTTCCAGAAGTGTGGCTGTTTGCCCTCGGAGGCTTGTTCGTCCTTTCAACGCTCTACTTCCCGAAAGGCTTAATCGGCTTTATCAGTGATAAGTGGCATTTAGTCGTCAATCGAAACCGCGGGCATGACTCCGCTGAGTCGAACACTGACGAAGAGAAAAGCAAGGAGATCTTGGTATGACTGAGTTAAAGCGCACCGAGCAATTTAAGCAATCACTCGCTGAAGTTACGCGTCGAGATCAAGTGTTCTCGTTTCTTAAGCCGGACGTCCACCCACTGATTGATACCAGACACAACATCTTGCTCTATGTGGAAGGGGTGAATAAAACCTTTGATGGGTTTAAAGCGATTAATGATCTCAATCTGTACATCCGTGAAGGCGAGCTGAGATGCATTATTGGCCCAAATGGAGCCGGGAAAACCACCATGATGGACATCATCACGGGTAAGACGAAACCGGATACTGGTGAAGTTTGGCTCGGCTCGAACCTCAACTTACTTAATATGAATGAAGCCGAGATCGCCAATGCGGGAATTGGCCGTAAGTTTCAAAAGCCGACAGTGATCGAGTGCTTAACAGTGTGGGAGAACCTCGAACTGGCGATGTCGGGTGTGCGTTCCGTGTGGGGCTCGTATGTGGCGAAGATGACGGGAGAGCAAAAAGATAAGCTCGAATCGGTACTGAGTTTAATTCATCTGCATGACCACCAAACGCTGCTGGCAGGCAACCTTTCCCACGGCCAAAAACAGTGGTTAGAGATAGGAATGCTGTTGATGCAAAACCCTAAGCTGCTGCTTATTGATGAGCCTGTGGCTGGCATGACTCACCAAGAGATGGATCGTACATCTGAGCTACTTAACTCACTAGCTGGTAAACACTCTGTGGTGGTCGTTGAGCATGATATGGACTTTGTTCGCTCTATCGCTAGCCATGTCACTGTGCTTCATCAGGGGCATGTGTTGGCAGAAGGCACTATGGATGAGGTTCAAGCGCACCAGCAAGTCAAACAGGTTTATTTGGGGGAATAACATGCTATCAATTTCTGGATTGAACCAGTTTTACGGTGAGAGCCACACACTTTGGGACTTGGAGATGGAGATCCCCAAAGGAAAATGCACCGTGTTAATGGGGCGTAATGGTGTGGGTAAGACGACCTTACTGCAATGCATTATGGGGTTGGTCAAAACAGAGAGTGGCGACATCGCCCTTGAAGGTGACTCTATCATCAAAAAAGAAGCCGAAGCTCGGCCCAGAATGGGGATCGGCTATGTTCCACAAGGTCGTCAAATCTTTCCAATGTTAACTGTGGAAGAAAACTTGCAAGTAGGTTTACCTATCCGAGCAAGAGGAGACCGTCACATCCCCGAATTTATCTTCGAGCTGTTTCCTGTGTTGAAGGAAATGTTGCATCGCAGAGGGGGCGATTTATCGGGTGGGCAGCAGCAACAACTGGCTATAGGTCGGGCGCTGGTAATCAACCCTAGCTTACTGATTTTGGATGAACCGACGGAAGGGATTCAGCCCAATATTGTGCAAGAAATCGGCGATATTATTCGCATGTTGAATGAGAAATTTGGACTTACGGTTTTACTGGTTGAGCAAAAACTGCCGTTCGCCCGTAAGGTCGGTGATCAGTTTTGCATCTTGGATAGAGGGCGCACTGTCGCCCAAGGGGACATGGAAGAGCTGGATGATAGATTGATAAAGGAGTATCTCACCGTATGATTTGTGAACCTGCCGTTGCGTTTGATTTAGGTGATAATAATCAGACGCTTAAAAAGAACATCGAGTCTGATGTAGAGAAAGGCTGGAAGGCCATGTTATCGCTTTTGTTTAAAGATAGAGGGGATAAAACCGTCATCAAAGACCGTCAACAGAAAGGGCCTTTAGCGATTCAGCGCCCTTTGTATCCCGAAGGGAAAACGTGCCATACCTATTTGTTGCATCCACCCGGCGGTGTGGTCGGTGGCGACACTCTGCAAATAAGCACTCGTGTGGAACAAGGGGCTCATGCTCTGGTCACCACACCGGGTGCGACTAAGTTTTATCGCTCTGAAAAACGCTACGCTCATCAGAAACAGATATTGCATGTTGAAGGTGGTGGTTTACTTGAGTGGTTACCGCAAGAAAACATCTTCTTTCCTGACGCCCATGCTCGCCTTGATACCGAGATTCACCTTGATCATGATGCCCTATATGTGGGCTGGGAAATGCACTGTTTTGGACGTCCTGCACTAAATGAGGGATTTTCCTCCGGACATTTAGTTGGAAAAACAGAGGTTTACCGAGATGGAAGAAAAATTTTGACCGAGGGGTTAAATATTTTTGGTGGTGATAAGTCCATGATAGAAAAGGGTTTGCTTAATTTCTCTCTCGCGGGAACGCTGTATATTTCTGTCGAAAATGAGGATTTTTTTCAACTGGTACAGAGCTTGCTCTCTAACATACAGCAAGAAGTCGGCACAGAGGACTTAGTGATTGCTGCGACACAGATAGAAGAAATGGTTGTCGTGAGAGCGCTGGGTCGATGGAGTGAGGTGATCTTGGAGAGCTTTCAACAGGTTTGGCAACAAGCGCGCCAATACTGGACAGGTGAAACTCCCCAGCCCCCAAGGATTTGGGCAACCTAAACTCCATGTTTCTCTTTGCACCTTCTCCATCATGTTAAGGGAATGGCAAGGAAACCAATGGAATTATCACCGAGAGAAAAAGACAAACTGTTGATCTTCTGCGCTGGGATGCTGGCGCAGCAACGAAAAGAGCGAGGGTTAAAGCTTAACTATCCAGAGTCTGTAGCATTTATTAGCAGTGCCATTCTTGAAGGTGCTCGCGAAGGCAAAACGGTGTCTGAGCTTATGGACTTTGGACGAACACTACTTACTGTTGATGACGTTATGGAGGGCGTGCCTTCCATGATTCCTGATGTACAAGTCGAAGCCACCTTTCCTGATGGGACCAAATTGGTCACCGTTCATGAGCCAATCGCCTAGGAGATCATATGTCAGCACCAACAAGTCAATATTCTGGTTTTATTCCCGGTCAAATTGAATCCGCCCCCGGTGAGATTGAACTCAATGTTGGCCGCGCGACCATCAAGGTCAAAGTAGAAAATATCGGCGATCGACCAGTACAAATCGGCTCGCATTATCACTTTTTTGAGGTCAACGATTCACTGCGCTTTGAACGTGAGGCGTGCAAAGGGTTCCGTCTCAATATCCCTGCCGGCACTGCGACCCGCTTTGAACCTGGCCAATCTCGCACGGTTGAGTTGGTTGAGTTTGCAGGTAAGCGAGAGATATACGGGTTCCAAGGAAAGGTCATGGGCAAACTCGCCCAATAAAAAACAAAGACAAGGATAGGTAATGGCAAGCATTTCTCGTCAGGCATACGCCGAAATGTTTGGGCCAACAGTGGGTGATCGCGTGCGACTCGCAGACACCGAACTGTGGCTTGAAGTGGAAAAGGATTTCACTGTTTACGGCGACGAAGTTAAATTCGGCGGCGGTAAAGTGATTCGTGATGGCATGGGGCAAAGTCAACGACCAAGCGCTGAAACGCCAGATTTGGTCATCACCAACGCAGTGGTATTGGATTATTGGGGTATCGTCAAGGCAGACGTGGCGGTTAAAAATGGGCGTATTCAAGCGATAGGCAAAGCCGGTAACCCTGATGTGCAGCCAGAAGTGACGATTGTGATTGGACCGGGGACAGAGATCTTAGCAGGGGAAGGATCAATATTAACCGCGGGCGGTATCGACTCGCACATTCACTTTATTTGTCCTCAGCAAATCGAAGAAGCATTGGCTTCAGGTGTCACCACCATGATTGGTGGCGGTACTGGCCCCAACACAGGAACCAACGCGACAACCTGTACTCCCGGCCCGTGGAATATGCACCGTATGCTTGAATCGATAGATGAGTTCCCAATGAACTTTGGCCTGCTCGGGAAAGGTAATGCTAGTCAGCCAGAAGCGCTAAGAGAGCAGGTAGCGGCGGGTGCGGTGGGATTGAAGTTGCACGAAGATTGGGGCACGACGCCGGCATCAATTGACACCTGTTTGTCGGTTGCTGACGAGATGGATGTTCAGGTCGCGATTCATACCGATACGCTGAATGAGTCAGGGTTTGTAGAATCGACGTTAGGTGCGATTGGCGATCGTGTGATTCATACCTATCACACCGAAGGAGCAGGTGGTGGGCACGCCCCGGATATTATTCGCGCTGCGGGTGAATCCAATGTTCTGCCATCGTCGACCAATCCAACTCGTCCTTACACGGTCAATACCGTTGATGAGCACCTCGATATGTTGATGGTGTGTCACCATTTGTCGCCTTCTATTGCTGAAGACGTGGCGTTTGCCGAGTCTCGAATTCGCCGCGAAACCATCGCCGCCGAAGACATTCTGCACGATCTCGGTGCTTTCTCGATGATTGCCTCTGACTCACAGGCAATGGGGCGTGTGGGCGAAGTGATTACTCGCACTTGGCAAACGGCGCACAAAATGAAAGTGCAGCGCGGCAGCTTGAAAGAAGACTCTTCCTACAGCGACAACTTTCGACTCAAACGCTACGTCGCTAAGTACACCATTAATCCGGCAATTACTCACGGTATGGCGCATGAAATCGGTTCAATTGAAGTGGGTAAGCTTGCTGACCTCGTGCTGTGGAAGCCCGCTTTCTTTGGCGTTAAGCCAAGCGTCATCCTAAAAGGGGGCATGATAGCCATGGCTCCGATGGGCGATCCTAATGCTTCGATACCAACCCCTCAGCCTGTCCATTATCGCAGCATGTTTGGCAGCTATGGTAAAGCATCGCAAAACACCTCCATGCTGTTTGTCTCCCAAGCGGCTGAGCAAGCAGGCATCGCGAGTGAGCTTGGTCTTGGCAGCCAAATCGGGGTTGTCAGCCATTGCCGAGATATCAGTAAAGCCGATATGAAGCTCAACGATTGGCAGCCGAACATCGAAGTGGACTCACAAACCTACCAAGTTCGCGCTGATGGGGAGCTGTTGGTGTGTGAACCTGCTGACGTGTTACCCATGGCACAAAAGTACTTCTTGTTTTAACGCTGCAACGAAATAGCTAACCAGTAAACGAACGATTGAATGAGAAAACGAACTGATAAGGAGATGAGATGATCGAACTTACCGAAATCAGCAAAGAAATTTGTACTAAACCTAATGCGTTTCTGAGCTTGCCAATTGATAGCCGAATTAAGAGCCGACTTAAAGTTGAGCTAGATGATGGTCGTGAAGCGGGCTTGTTTCTGCCACGCGGACACATTTTACGTGGCGGTGAACAACTTAAAAGCCAATGCGGCATGATCGTCGAAATCAAAGCCGCGCCGGAAAAGGTCTCTACGATTTATTGCAGCGATCTGCATCTACTAACGCGCGTGGCGTACCACCTTGGTAACCGGCATGTACCGCTGCAAGTTGAATTTGGCTGGGTTCGTTACCAGCACGATCATGTGCTCGACGAAATGGTTGAAGGCTTAGGTGCGAAAGTGACCACAGAAGACGCGTCATTCGAGCCAGAAAGTGGCGCTTATGGCGGCCGCTCTGGTGGGCACCATCACCACCACTAATCACACACAAATTAAAGCAATAACAACAAGGAAGTTATTATGAAAAAAACACAACAATTTGCTGCATTCACCTCTCTGGCTCTTCTCTCATCTTCGGTGATGGCGCATCCCGGTCACGAAACTGGGTCATTCTCCGCAGGCTTAACTCACCCGGTAACTGGTTTCGATCACCTGGTTATGTTGGTCGCGTTTGGTATTTTAGTCGCATGCGTACAGACGTCAGCTGTGCGTAAAGTAGGATTAGTACTCAGCGCGCTTGCCTCATTGTTGGTTGGCCTCGCTGCTGGGCAGGTGTTTGGCGGCTTTAATGGCGTCGAGCTTGCGATAGGGGCTTCGCTGTTTGTCGTGAGCGGCGCAATCTGGCAAGCCTTCCACGCTTCAAAAGATATGCTGCGTTTGGCGCTGACTTTATGTGTTGGCTTAGTGTTTTTCCACGGTTATGCGCACGGTGTTGAAGCGCAAGGCGCAATCTCTTCGTTTGCCGCGGGCATGACCGTCAGCGCAGCGGCGCTTATGGTTCTTGGCTTGCAGTTTGGTCGCGCACTTTCAAGCCCTTGGCTTTCTGTTGGTGTTGCCTCAGTTAGCGCCCTCGTTATCCTGTAAACCTTAGCCTATGTCTTATCAAAAAAGGCCAAGCGATCTGGCGTTGTATCGCCTGTTTCAGTTGATAAGCCCCTCTCTACCCATCGGTGGTTTTACTTATTCGCAAGGTTTGGAGTGGGCGGTTGAAGCGCAGTGGGTATCGGATCGTGCTTCAATGCAAGATTGGTTAGATAACATGCTGATGAACAGTGTCGCGACACTAGAATTGCCAATCCTTGAGCGCTACGCCCAAGCGCTGAAAAGTAATAACAAGCAACAGTTAATTGCGCTGAGTGAATTGCTCTACAGCAGCCGAGAAACCAAGGAACTCAGGGCCGAAGAGAAGCAGCGTGGACAAGCGCTGTATACGTTACTCAAGCAGCTCGATATCTATCATGACAGTTTTGATTATGCCGATAGCGAGCCAAATCAGCTGCTCGGGCTGTGCGTAGCCGCGCAGCACTGGGACATAGAGATTGAGCACCTCAAACAAGGCTACTTATGGAGCTGGGCTGAAAACCTGATTATGGCAGGGGTCAAGCTTGTGCCTTTAGGTCAAACAGACGGGCAACGTGCTCTGATTCAACTCAGTGAGCGGTTTCCTCAAGCATTAGATAGAGCCAGAACGATTGAAGATTGGATGATCGGCAGCTTTACTCCATCAATCTCAATTGCTAGCAGTTTGCATGAAACTCAGTACACACGGCTGTTTCGCTCTTAGCGAAGTAGCAAGCAAAGATTTAGAAGGACTTAATAATGGAAAGCTACAAACAACCTTTACGCGTCGGTATTGGCGGCCCCGTAGGATCGGGTAAAACAGCATTGCTTGAAGTGTTGTGTAAAGCGATCAGAGACAAACTCAATATCGCGGTTGTGACCAATGACATTTACACCCAAGAAGATGCCAAAATCCTCACCCGTGCTGAAGCATTAGAGCCGGATCGTATTATCGGTGTTGAAACTGGAGGTTGCCCACATACCGCCATTCGTGAAGATGCCTCGATGAACTTAGCGGCGGTTGAAGAGTTGGCAAAACGTCATAAAAATCTTGATGTAGTGTTTGTAGAAAGCGGCGGAGATAACCTCAGTGCTACCTTTAGCCCAGAGTTGGCGGATTTGACCATCTACGTGATTGATGTGGCGGAAGGGGAAAAGATTCCGCGTAAAGGTGGCCCGGGGATTACTCGCTCAGATTTGTTGATCATCAATAAGATCGATTTGGCACCATACGTTGGGGCGTCGTTAGAAGTGATGGAGCAAGATACTCAACGGATGCGTCCGAACAAACCTTTTGTGTTCACCAACCTTAAGGAAAGCAAAGGGCTAGATACCATCATCGATTTTATCGTCACTCAAGGTATGTTAACCCTGAAAGGCTAAACTCCTCGCTTGGGGCAAAGGCACCGTGTTTGGTGCCTTTTTTGATCTTGGCGTAATCCAACCTATTGGTTTTACCAGTTATTTTCGGTTTGTAGTTATTATTTTATAAATATATGGTTAACAAATATTAACTGGAGAGAAAATTATGCCTATTAATGGAATATGTCACGACTTTGCTTTTACTCGCTGTTTCCCTGTCGAGAGCAAAGACAGAACACCTAGCGCGAAAGAGAGTGTCGACCTTTGGCGCATCTTGCGCACTAAGATGGAGCTTATTCATCCAGACAATATCGAAACTCTAAAACCTGGCGTCTTAACGGTAACGAATGCAACAGGGCATCCGACATACACTCCGCACTCTTATTATGTTGGGGAAGGCAACGTTTTATACAGCACCAATGACCCATTTTTTGACAAAGTAGAGAAGAGTAAAGTGGATGTGAGCACTCAACATGGAGTGGGGGCGATCACCTATTCTCTTGCAACGCTTAAGGCAGCGCTGAATAACGTTACAGATGGTCCAAACGGTGCGAGCGCGAGAATTGGTACCGATAATCGAGATTTGCAGTTCTATTGGTGTTCTCCCGCCGTTGCTCGTTTAGGCTGGTGGTCTAAATAATTGGAAGCGCCCTCAACCACGAGTAATAACGGTGTTGAGGGCGGTTTGGACTAACTATCTGCCAGAATCACTTCTTGACCCTTTTCATTCTTTTGACGATCAAATAAAGCGAGTACCGCTGTCATGGTAAGTGCCGTGAGACCAGCCAGTGTCACCGGCGAGCCAAAGATACTTTGAACCAGTTTTGGCGTATTGCTCAGCAGATCTGGTACCAGCATAACCCCTAATCCGAAGCCAAAGGATAAAGCGATAGTCATGATCTTTTGACGATTTAGTGTTTCGCTGGCGATGATCTTAATACCTGCCGCTGCGACGGTACCAAACATCACCAATGTCGCTCCACCTAGTACGGGCTTTGGAATGGTCATTAGCAGTGTGCCTAGCATCGGGAATAAGCCTAGTAAGAACAACACTCCTGCAATAAAGTAACCAACATATCGGCTCGCAATACCTGTTAAATGAATAACCCCGTTGTTTTGGCTAAATGTCGTATTTGGAAATGTATTGAATGTGGCTGCAATCAATGAGTTAACACCATCTCCCAGAACACCCGCTTTTAAGCGTTTTAAATATTTCGGACCAGTCACCTCTTGTTTAGAAAACATGCAGTTTGCAGTGATATCACCGGTGGATTCAATCGCTGTGATTAGATAGATAAACGCAATAGGAATAAACACTTCCCAATCGAAGCTAAAGCCGTATTTGAAAGGGACAGGAACACTCAGAAAAGCTTGGCTTGAAAAGTCGATAGAGCCGACTTTACCTAGTAGTGCTGCGGCGATCCAACCTACGATAAGGCCAACAAGAATCGAAGAGAGTCGAACCCAGGTATGTTGGCTCAGGTTCATGATGACAATGGTAGTAAGCACTAAACCACCTAGCATCAAGTTCTCAAGGCTGGCAAAATCCGGTGCATTGAAGCCGCCTGCTAAATCAGTCACACCGACTTTGATCAAGTAGATCCCAATAGTAGTGATAACAATACCTGTGACAATTGGAGTGATCACCGCTTTAAGTTTATCGATAAGCTGTGAGAGAAAGATTTCGATAAATGCCCCGATGAAACACACTCCAAATATCACCGCTAGAATTTCTTCTGCGCTTCCGCCACGTCCTTTGACCAAAAAGCCGCCAGCTAGAATCGACCCTAGAAATGCGAAACTTGTTCCTTGAACACAGATAAGTCCGGCACCAATTGGGCCAATACGCCTTGCTTGAATGAAAGTGCCGACTCCAGACACCATCAACGCCATACTTATGAGGTAAGGCACATGTTCACCTAAGCCTAGCGCGGAGCCAATAATTAGCGTCGGAGTTATGATGCCGACAAAGCTTGCCAGTACGTGCTGAATCGCTGCCCACGCCGCTGCTTTTGGCGCGGGCCTATCATCAAGTGCGTATATTAAGTCGGAAGTCTTTTCCATTGTGTTCTCCTTTGTATTTTAACTTGTATACAATGACTGCGTAGATATTGAGCAATCTATATGCCAAGAGATTTATTTCTTTAGAAACAAGGTGGTATGGATGTTTTTGAGTGTTTGTTAAGGTTCTCGCGCACTGATAAGGAACAACCTGCATCATTATTGGTGCAGTGCAGATAGTGAGAGCAAGGTGATTTGTGAGAAGAGTGTTGCTAGGAACAAGGAATTAATTCGTCATCGATTCAATGACATACATTAGTTGATTTCCATCCCTCTACAGATTTTTGTCTATACTGACTTGATAGACCTAGATTATAGCGTGATTACTCAATAACTGATTTCCGAGGCAACTATGCGAACAACTCTAATTATGAGTGTGATTAGCACTTTATTGTTTATTAGCCAACATGTATTGGCGATATCGCCGGCAACGGAAGAGCCAATCCTTTGGGTATCGGGCAATATAAGCGAAACGAACTCTCTAGATGGGGTAGAGCTTGATGAAGCGATGATTTTTGGCTTAGAGCAAGGGACTATTCATACCAACAACCATGTTGTAGAAGAGGTCGTAGAGTATCGCGGTCCAACGCTTATAAGCTTGCTAGACTATGTGGGAGCAAGAGGGGACACCATTAAGGTTATTGCATGGGACGAGTATTTAGTCACCATACCCGTGGCAGATATCAAAAAGTATGGGGTCATACTTGCTACTCATGAGTCAGGTAATCGAATGACTCTTGATGACAAAGGCCCTTTCTTTGTCGTGTTTCCATTTACTGATCACGCAGAGTTAAGAAACGACGCCTATTACAGCCTATCAGTTTGGCAAGTCAGGGAAATTGTCGTTGAGTAACACTTCTAAGCAGGCTCGTTGGAAGCTAAGACATACATTTTTAGCCATCATTGGGGGGCTCAGCGTTTCTCTCGTATTGATGATAGGCTACTTCTTTTACTCACTGTCTGAAATTAGAAATGTGACTCCTCAACCCTATGTCACCATAGTTAACAATAACCTTTCTGCAAAAGTGAAGCTGCTGTCAGTAAAAAATGAAATTTTGACCTTTCGAAACAAGCCGTCAGAAAAGGCGTTAGCTGCCCTCAAGATGAAGGCTCGAATCTATAAAGCGAGTATATTGCAAGACTTTGCCGCCGAGCGAACGATTAGGATTCATACCCAATATGGTGATGTCGATCAGCTAGCCAAAATAACCAGTCGAATCGAGAACGTGCTGATTCGTTTACAAAGTATGGCCTCAGTGAACGATAACCAAGCTGAATTAGCCCAGAAAGAGCTACAGAGTGTCTATGCCGATGTGAATGCGTATTTATCTAGGTTTGTCTCCAATGTACAGAAGAATCAAATGCAGTTCGTTCAGTACAAAGAAGACTTTTACAATCGGCAGTATGTTTACCTAGCTATGATATTACTTGGTTCGATTATGATGATCGGAGTAGTCTCATGGATGTATCTAAACCAGAGTAAACTCAGTCGCGATCTTCAAGAAAGAACTGAAAAACTAGAAGAGGCGAAAAAGCTCGCTGAGCAGCATGCAACCGCTAAAGCTCGCTTTTTGGCCAATATGTCGCATGAAATGCGAACGCCTTTAAACGCTATTATCGGGCTTAGTCACAAAGAGTACTACGAGTCTACCGATGAGCAGACGCGCAACTTTTTGTCGATGATTAATAGCTCAGGCCAACACCTACTAAAGCTGATTAATAGTGTGCTTGATATCAGTAAGATAGAGCAAGGAAAGATGAAGCTGCAAACAGAACCATTCTATTGCAGTGAGTTAATTGAGCTGTCTAAAACCATCTTCGTTGATATGAGCAAAAGCGATGTTGAGATCTTTTTTTCGACACAGTTGGATAAGGATTACAAACTCATCGCAGATAAAACTAAGTTGCTGCAGTTGATCAATAACTTAAGCTACAACGCTCTTAAGTTCACTGAACGGGGCTATGTTGATGTGTGCCTTTCATTGGAGCGCTTAGAACAAGCGAGCTTATTAAGAATAAAGGTGTCTGACACCGGTATCGGCATGTCACAAGAGCAACTCGATAAAGTATTTGAAGAGTTTACGCAGGCCGATGATTCCATCACAAGAAAATATGGTGGTACTGGCTTGGGGCTGTCTATTTGTCAGTCATTGGTCAATCTAATGGATGGGTCTATAGAGGTCGAGAGCGAGTTAAATAAAGGCACAGAGTTTAGCGTTGCAATACCAGTTAAGGTTGAGGGAGAGAAAGCCATTGGCTGTGTTGCGAATCTTGAAAGCCGGTTAAGGGTGGTTAGTGCTGACCTCCATGCCAAAGAGCTAATCAGTAATGAACTAAAACGCTTTGGCTTGTTTGATGAATCTGGTGATATCACTGTCTACTACCAAAGTGGCGACAGCAGCATAGAGAACAATTTACCTGTGGTACGCGACAATGAGGAAATGATCGTTGTGATTGCGGATTTACCTAATTCAATTACCGTCTCAGATAAGCAATTAAAGCTGACTAAGCCTTATGATATTTTCAGCTTGCTCAGTGTGTTAGGTAGTCAGAAGCAGAGTATAGTACAACCAGAGGTTTCGCTGACTAACAGTTCGGGCTTATCTGCTTTGATCGTGGAAGATATGCGAGTCAATCAGATCGTCGCGCAGAAAATGTTGTCGACATTGCAAGTTGAAACTACCACTGCAAACAATGGACAAGAGTGCTTAGATATTATTAAGCAACGCCATTTCGATATCATCTTCATGGATATTCAAATGCCGATTATGGATGGGATAGAAGCGCTGAAAAGAATTCGACAAGATGATTTGGCGCCAGACACCGCAATTGTTGCGCTAACCGCAAACACCTTCGATAAAGACGTATTGCACTATTTAGAGCTAGGTTTTAATGATGTTGTACCTAAGCCTGTTCGTATTGACTTAGTGCAGCGTATTGTAGACAAATACGCCCCTGCAACCATTTAGGTTTGACTTATCTGACTGTCCATTGGTCACAATCATGTTTGTTAGGGGTATTGATGCCAGTCTCTCGGTATTTCTCCTTTTCTGTAACGGCAGCCATACACCCTAAAAAATGTGATTTAAATCTAATTAAACCCTTAGTTTGATAATTGATTAATCAGTTACTACTTTTTTATTAACTGTCGAAAAATTTGGGAGGCAGTTTTGAAAAAGTTAAAGGTCGTATTTTTAGTACAGGTCATCATTGCTCTGACTCTAGTGTTACTAGTATCGGCATTCCTTAAGTATCAAGGATTTAAAGATAACTTATTAGTTGAGTTACAGCATTCGGTAGAGAATACGACTCAGCGGATGATGATCAGTTTGCCCAAGGCAGTATGGGATTTTGATTTAGACTCGGCAAAAGTTTCTATTTCCGCAGAACTGAAGCTGCCAGAAATCTCCGCCGTACAATTGATTGATAACGAAGGCAGCGATCTTCTCTTCCTGACTCACCAACTAGTTAATGAAGAGTATGAAACGGTCGAAGTAACAGATAAATCTCTGTTTACCGAAGAGAACAGCATGAGTGCTGCACTGACTTTTGTCGAATATGGTGAGGAAAACTCGGTCGGTAAGGTGACGGTTTATTTTGATACCCATGCTCTCGATACCAAGCTTGCAGATTCACTGACAACCAACATTATTGAGCTGATTGTTCTCGATATTATTTTATCGATTGTGATCGTCGTGGCATTGTCTATGACGGTGATTCGCCCAATCTCTGAACTGACAGAAGTGGTTAAAGATCTCGCCTCTGGTGATGGCGATCTAACCAACAAGCTTGCCCCAGCAAAATATCAAGAATTTGCAGACATCACCGAAGGAATTAACAGCTTTACAGAGTCGCTCAGGGTAATTGTTCAAGATGTTAATCAATCTTCCGATGCGCTTAAAGACAAGGCGCAAGCCAATGGCGCAACGGCAAAATCCAACGCTGAAAAGCTTGAAATGCAAAAGCATCAATTAACCACTGTGGCAGCAGCGGCAACAGAGCTAAATCAATCGGTTTCTACCGTCGCAGAGACGGCGTCTGAAACTGCCCAACAAGCACATACAGCGACTTCACTTGCTACAAATGTCAGTGATGCAATCGAGAGCTCTGCTAGTGACATCATTAACATGCGTGAAGAGATGAATCATGTAAATGCTGAGATGCACATCTTGATTGAAGAAGGAGAAAAGATCACTACGGTTCTTAACGTGATTAATGACATATCTGAGCAAACTAATTTGCTTGCGCTTAATGCCGCAATTGAGGCGGCAAGGGCAGGGGAACAAGGACGTGGCTTTGCTGTTGTGGCGGATGAGGTGAGAAATCTTGCGGTGAAAACCAGCGAATCCACCGAGCAGATTCAAAAAAACATTGCTGCATTAGGTGCGGCGACCAAATCGGTAGAGGATGAGTTGACTCGTATTGCGACTTTACTTGAGCAAACGGCATCAAGAGTGAGTGAATCTCAAAGCTCAGTCAGTGAAGTGCAAGGCTTGATTACCGTTATTTCAGATAGAAGTGGGCAGATTTCGCAGGCAACTGACGAGCAGCGTATGGCGGTTGAAGAAATTAGCCAAGCGATTGTTGAAGCATCTGAGGCAACCAATGATGTTTCATCAGGTGCGACTAAGAACGCTAAAAGAACGGAAGAAGTACTGAGCTTAAGCCAAAGTATTGCTAACCATATGGCTAAGTTCCGTACCTAAAATAAGACAGAGGATAAGTTATGAAAAATCTCATTTTGATTGTGGTGAGTACACTGTTTTCTTTTGCTTTAAATGCAGCGGTCATTACTGCCGCGCAAGATCCATGGGCGCCGTTTGTTCAAAAGGATAAAGCAAATCCGGGAGTAT
Source organism: Vibrio tubiashii (assembly GCF_028551255.1). Lineage (NCBI taxonomy): Bacteria > Pseudomonadati > Pseudomonadota > Gammaproteobacteria > Vibrionales > Vibrionaceae > Vibrio > Vibrio tubiashii. The sequence goes on from NZ_CP117030.1 coordinate 214,476, forward strand.
CTGTTGAGATTATTACTGAAGCCTTTAAGTCGCAGGGGCATAGTGTTGATTTCAAAATTATGCCTTGGACTCGCGCACTCAATGAAGTTAAAGGCGGTAGGGTAGACGTGTTAGTGGCGACTTGGTTTACCAATGAACGTACCTCTTTCTTGAAGTACAGTGACCCTTACCTAGAAAACTCGCTTAAATTTATTATGCGCAAAGGGGAAGGATTCGAATACAACGGATTGGATAGCTTGTCGGGTAAAACAGTGGGTATTATCCGTAACTACGGTTATGGTGATGAATTTTTAGCGGCGAATAACTTTAAAAAGCCCGAAGCGAATGACTTGGTTGCCAATGCTAAAAAGCTGATGGCCAAAAGGATTGATCTGACGTTGGAAGATGAGCTTGTGGCGAAGTCTACTTTGTCTGGTGCGGGAATGAATTTGGCTGACTTTGAGTTCACCAATAACGCCTTGTCCGTTAACCCACTGCATGTTACCTCAGGGTTAGCGAATCCTAATCACGCCGAATACATTGACGCGTTTAACAAAGGGTTAGCCGAAATTAAGGCCAATGGTACCTTTGACAAGATCTTAGCCAAATACGGCATTAAGTAGAGGTATTAGGCTGGCAAATAAAAACGCTCCCATCAAAAACAGGAGCGTTTTTAAATTGCAGGTTATAGGAACCTAGCTAGCGAACTTTTTTCCATCTATCTTACCTTTAGCATCATACGCTTTTTCACCGTAGATAAAGGTCTCGCACACTGTTCTATCGTCACCTAAGCTCATTAGAACAAACAACTTCTCTTCAAGGGTTGTCGCTTGGTTCATGCGGAAGCGCATCAGCTGCGTTGCGTGAAGATCAAGCACCACAAAATCGGCTTCTTTACCCACCTCTAGGTTACCAATCTTGTCTTCCAAGTGGAGTGATCGAGCACCGCCTAATGTTGCAAGGAAGAGAGATTTAAGTGGATGTAGCTTCTCTTGTTGAAGCTGCATGATTTTATACGCTTCACTCATGGTCTGAAGAATCGAGAAACTGGTACCCGCTCCAACATCCGTTCCCATTCCGACTCTTACGCCGTGCTCCTCTAGTTTTGGTAGCTTAAACAAGCCCGAACCTAAGAAAAGGTTAGACGTAGGGCAAAAAGCGATCGCTGATTCCGTGTCTGCTAGGCGCTGGCACTCACAATCAGACAGGTGGATACCATGTGCGAATACCGAGCGTTTGTGCAGTAAACCATAGTGGTCATAGACATCAAGATAAGAATCTCGCTCAGGGAATAAATCGAGTACCCATTCGATCTCTTTCTTGTTCTCTGAAAGATGAGTGTGCATATACACATCGGGGTACTCTTCAAGCAGTTTACCCACAGTGGCTAACTGTTCAGGTGTGCTAGTGGGAGCAAATCGAGGAGTAACAGCGTAAAGCAGACGACCGCGGTTGTGCCATCTTTCAATCAGTTCTTTTGATGCTTCATATCCAGATTCTGGAGTATCGGTTAGGTAGTCTGGCGCGTTTCTATCCATCAATACCTTACCTGCAATCATGCGTAGGTTACGACGTTCCGCTTCACCAAAAAATACGTCTACTGACTCTTTATGTACCGTACCAAATACAAGGGCTGTAGTAGTCCCGTTGCTTGCCAGTTCATCAAAAAACAACTTAGCGACCTTGAGCGCGTAAATTGGGTTCTTAAAACGGCGTTCTTCTGGGAAGGTGTAGTTTTCTAGCCAGTCGAGCAGTTGTTCACCGTATGAAGCGATCATACCCGTTTGCGGATAGTGAATATGGGTATCGATAAACCCAGAGGTAATTAGCTTGTCTTCGTATTCGGTAATATTGAGGTCTTTGGGTTGGCGAGCGAGCACTTCCTCGGTTTCACCAATATCTACAATATGCCCGTCTTCGACCACGATGATACCGTCATCAAAGAATTGATATGAATTGTCCAGTCCGACATCTTTCGGATCCGCGATACTGTGCAAAATTGCTGCACGATAAGCGTTGCGTTGCGTTGTCATTTTTACTTCCTTTTTCAACCCAAATTAAACGGCTGATTGGGTTAGGCGATTTTCTCTTCCAGTGGCGAATCGCTCATATGATTACTTTTACTGTGTGCCGTAGGGCGCTTTTCTTCAAGTGGAATGCCCTGATAGTGTGCGATTAGTTCACCTGCAACCGATACCGCGATTTCTGCCGGATGCTTGCCATTCACCATGCTGACGCCAATCGGGCAAATCATAGTGTTGATCTGTGCATTACTGTAACCACGCTGGGCTAAGCGCATATCAAATTTCTTGCGTTTAGTCAGTGAACCAATCATGCCGAAATAGACGCTGTCATCTCGGTCAATAATGGCTCTAGCGAGATCAAAATCGAGTTGATGATTGTGAGTCATGACTAAGTAGTAACTGTTTGGTGGCAAGTCTCGTACCTCTGCGACCGGATCATCGGTCACTAACTTAGTCACATTACGTGGTAGTTCTTCAGGGAAAACATCATCACGCTCATCAATCCAGGTAACTCGGAAGGGAAGAGTCGAGACGATATGTAAAAGGGCTTTGGCAACATGACCTGCTCCAAACACAACCAGATGCTTTTGCGCGGTGCCAATAGGTTCAAAGCTCAGTGTTGCCATTCCGCCACAACACTGGCCTAGACGGGCACCTAAATTAAAGCGTTCTACTTTGAGTGAGCGTTCACCAGCGATCAGCATCTCACGAGCCATTTTGGTCGCGACATGCTCAAGGTGACCACCACCTATAGTGGCAATCAACCTGTCACGGGTGACCAGCATTTTGGTTCCTGCATCCCTTGGCACAGAGCCACGGTCTTCCAATACAGTCACCATCACGCACGGTTCGCTGTTTTTCTCTAGTTGTGCCAGTTCATGAATCCAATTGTCCTTAAACATACGTCTCTCCTTGAACTATTTATCTTGTCGTCATTCTCGGCAACAAGGACTCTTTAACCATTGTCATCCTCAAGAGCGAGGAACGAGAGAGTTGGGGATCTCTTATAGATAGTGCCGATTTTAAGAGATTCCCTACTCCTTCTTTCATCAGTCTATGGAATGACGCCTACTAGGCTTGTTCAGCTTTCTCTGGTGCCGTTTGTGGCTGGCTCACTTTCGCAATCGCCATCAAGACACGTTCTGGTGTTGCTGGTGTATCCAACTTAGGAATCGCTCCCTCGACGGCGACAGAAGCAATCGCATCTTTCAATGCACTCCAGACCGACATACCCAACATGAACGGTGGCTCACCGACGGCTTTTGAATTAAATACCGTATCTTCTGGGTTCGCTCGGTTCTCCAGTAAGTGGGTATGGAACTCAATTGGCATATCTGCGATCGCTGGGATCTTGTAGCTTGCAGGGCCATTGGTCATTAAGCGGCCTTGCTCATTCCAGATTAACTCTTCGGTGGTTAACCAACCGACACCTTGCAGGAAGCCACCTTCAATCTGACCGATATCAATGGCAGGGTTTAGCGAAGCACCTACATCATGCAGAATGTCTGCACGTAGAATCTTGTACTCACCTGTTAAGGTATCAACGATTACTTCCGAACAAGAGGCACCGTAAGCAAAGTAGTAGAATGGACGACCGCGAGCCTTTTCATGATCGTAGTAGATCTTCGGCGTACGGTAGAAGCCTGTGCTCGATAGTGATACTTGGTTGAAGTAGGCCAATTGAACAAAGGATTCGAAGGTCATGATTTTATCGCGGATCATGATCATGCCGTTTTTGAAAACCACCTCTTCAGGTGAGACTTTAAAGTGGCTAGAAGCAAAATCAATCAAGCGCTGCTTAATGGTTAGTGCGGCATTTTGCGCGGCTTTACCATTGAGGTCGGCGCCCGATGAGGCTGCTGTTGGCGATGTGTTCGGTACTTTGTCGGTATTGGTTGCGGTGATTTGGATACGTTCAACATCAACTTGGAACTCCTGTGCAACAATTTGTGCCACTTTGATATTCAAGCCTTGTCCCATCTCTGTACCACCGTGATTCAAATGAATACTGCCATCGGTGTAGATGTGAATGAGCGCGCCAGCCTGATTGAGGAAAGTCGCCGTGAATGAAATACCAAATTTCACTGGAGTGATCGCTAAGCCTTTCTTCAAGATAGGGCTTTGCTTGTTGAACTCGGCAATTGCTTTGCGGCGAGCGTGGTAGTCACTGCTTTGCTCTAGCTGCTCTGTGATCTCTGGTAAGAAGTTATCTTCAACCTTTTGGTAGTAGTGAGTGACGTCACGTCCTTCACCACCGTAGTAGTTGGCTTTACGTACTTCGAGTGGGTCTTTGCCTAAGTAACGGGCAATCTCATCCATGATGTGCTCAATGGTCATCATACCTTGCGGGCCACCAAAACCTCGATAGGCAGTATTTGAGGCAGTATTGGTTTTACAACGGTGACCTGTGACCGTTGCGTCACCTAGGTAGTAGGCGTTGTCTGAGTGGAACATTGCGCGGTCGACAATTGAGCTTGATAGATCTGGTGAGTAGCCACAGTTACCTGCAACGATGATCTCTGACCCTTGAATGACACCATCATCATCAAAACCAATCTTGTATTGGTTGTAGAATGGGTGACGCTTGCCCGTCATGGTCATATCTTCTGCGCGTGGTAGGCGCATCTTAGTCGGGCGCTTGGTTAGATGAGCAATCACGGCCGCCATACATGCTGGCGCTGCGGCTTGGGTTTCTTTACCACCAAAACCACCACCCATACGGCGCATGTCAATCACGACTTTATGCATAGGGACGCCAAGAACTTCAGCAACTAGCTTTTGTACTTCTGTCGGGTTTTGCGTTGAGGTGTATACGATCATACCGCCATCTTCGGTCGGTATAACGCTACTAACCTGAGTTTCAAGGTAGAAATGTTCTTGACCGCCAATTTCTAAATCACCTTCAATGATGTGCTTAGCATTGGCAAGTGCTGCTGCCGAATCGCCACGTTTTTGCTGGTGGCTCTCAGTCACAAATAGCTCTTTTTCTAGTGCTTCTTTGACATCCAGAACCGGTGGCAGTGCTTCATACTCAACAATGGCGGCTTGCGCGGCTTTGCGTGCGGTTTCCATGTCGTTTGCTGCAACTGCGAGTACGGGTTGTCCATAGTATTGAACTAGCCCGTCAGCAAGCAATGGGTCACCGGGTAGTATGGCGCCGATATCAAGTTGCCCAGGTACGTCTTCATGGGTAATGGCAATCGCCACGCCTTCGAATTCATAACATGGAGAAACATCAAGCTTGGTAATTTTCGCATGAGCGTGGGTACTTAAACGCGCATACACATGCAGTTGATTTGGGAATTCAAGACGGTCATCAATATAGACCGCTTCACCCGTGACCTGCTTTGGGGCGCTGTCGTGTTTTACGCTTTTACCAACGCCAGTTTTGAGATCCTGCTTTACAATGGCGACCATCTCTTCATGAGTTAGGGTCTGATGGTGTGCGTTAGACATAAGACGTTACCCTCGTTTCAATCTGGTTGTTCTGATGGTTCTGCTCGATAAAGAAACGGCGCAGCATGTTCGCGGCGGTCATAGAGCGATATTCTTTGCTTGCTCGGAAATCAGACAGTGGCTCAAAGTCGCTGTATATCTCTTTCATTGCTTTATCGATAGTCTCTTGCGTCCAGCTCTGGCCAATTAAAGCAGCTTCACAGTTCGAAGCGCGCTTTGGTGTTGCTGCCATACCGCCAAAGGCAATACGAGCGTCAACCACTTTGTCATCTTCTATCTGGATATTGAACGCACCACATACTGCTGAGATATCGTCATCTAAGCGCTTAGAAAGTTTGTATGCACGGAAGGTGTCGTTGCTCTTCGGTTTAGGAATAATGACTTGTTCAATAAACTCACTTTCTTGCTGAGCGGTCACCTTGTAGCTGATGAAGTAATCTTCAATCGGCAGGATTCTTGATTGCTTACCACGGCGCAGCTTAACCTGAGCATTAAGTGCGATGAGAAGTGGTGGCGCGTCTCCGATTGGTGAAGCGTTACCAATATTGCCGCCAAGCGTACCTTGGTTGCGTACTTGCAATGATGCGAAGCGATGTAGCAGCTCGCCGAAATCAGCGTAGTGGCTGGTCAGCAGTTGGTATGCATCGCTAATTGCCACGTTAGCACCAATGTGTAGAGCGTCTTCACTCTCTTCGCAAACCTTCATGTCTTCAACAAGGTTGACGTTGATTAGAGTTTCAATTTCTCGGTGGAACTGGGTTACTTCTAGCGCCAAGTCGGTACCGCCAGCAACCAGTTTCGCCTTAGGATTTGCAGTGTAAATTTCTGCTAGCTCATCGACGCTACGCGGAAGGTACGCGGTCAAGTTTCCATGACTTAAGCTAGCTGGCTGTTCTTGCAAGGTTTGCAGTCTCGCGACCGTTTTCTTCTCAAGCTCAACAAACTGATCCATTAGTGGCTCGTTTGAAACCAATGACAAGGCAGCATCCACAATAGGGCGATAACCCGTACAGCGACATAGATTGCCAGCCAGTGATTCCATGACATCTTCTTTGTTCGCTGCTGGTTTGTTCTTACTTAAAGCGAACATGGACATAATAAAGCCCGGAGTACAGTAGCCACATTGAGACCCATGAAAGTCCACCATGGCTTGCTGTGTTGGGTGCAGTTTGTTTTTGTTCTGCAAGTCTTCGACGGTAATAAGTTGCTTACCATGAAGGCTAGAGACGAACGTCAAACAAGAGTTAACAGAGCGGTACTGAAGTTTTCCTTCAATGACTTCACCCAGTACAACGGTACAGGCACCACAGTCACCTGAACCACATCCTTCTTTGGTACCCGTTTTTTGTACATGTGTTCTCAGGTACTGAAGCACTGTCATGTTAGGCGACAGCTCACTTTCTTGTTTGAGTTCTTGATTGAGTAGGAAAGTAATCAAGAGACCTCCTTGTGCATTGACACTATTGTTCTGATGTTTTTTCTGACCTTGTGGTCAATAATTGGATAATTTGACCATAAGGTCAACTTTATTTTTACAAAAATGCAACACGAAAAGGCGTTTTTTAGGCGCTATTCAACAGAGGTGTTTTCGATAAGCTTATGATTAATATGATGAAGTTATCTAATCTTCGAGTAAAAAATCTTTACGTAAAGAAAATTAATATTGTATTTTTTATTGTGTACAATCTTCGGGATGCGGGATGCGGGATGCGGGATGCGGGATGCGGGATGCGGGATACGGGATACGGGATGTAGGCACTGTCATCCTGAAGAACGAGGGACGAGTGAGTTGAGGCTCTCTTGCAGCGAGTATTGAGGGAGAGAAATTCCCAACACCTTGTTAAGTTAGCGTTGGGAATTTGGCTTTTTCTCGTAGCGCAGCGGTCTCACATCCAAAAGCGAAGCGTTCCCGCATCGTGCTACCTTATCAACGCCCTTTAATCAGATCAGAGAACACAACGTGCAGATCGTTGGAAGCGGCGCCGCTATCTAAGTTGAGCTTGGAACGAATATGGTCGATATGCACTCGCATTAACTCGACGGCCTGCTCGGTTTTACCTGCCTCAATGGCATCAAGTAACACCGTATGTTCATCTAAAGAACAATTAGCGTGGTTGCCTGTTTCGTACTGGGCGATAAGCAGTGACGTTTGAGAAACTAAACTGCGTTGGAAGGCAAGCAGCGGAGCGTTGTTTGCAATCTCGGCTAGCTTAATATGGAACTCACCTGATAAACGTAGCCCTTTACCATAATCACCATTGTCGAAAGCTTGATTTTCTTTTTCAACCAATCGACGACACTCGTCAATCTCGGCGGGTGTTGCGTGCTCAACGGCTAACTCAGTAATCGCTAGCTCCATGACTTCACGCGCTTTAATGATCTGCTTCGCCTCTTCCTTAGTAGGCGCTGCGACCATAGCCCCGCGGTTTGGGCGAATACTGACAACTTGCTCCATAGAGAGTCTCAGCAAAGCGCGGCGAATGATGGTTCGGCTGACACTAAAGATTTCGGCTAAGGCTTCTTCATTGAGTTTCGTTGCTGGTGGAAGGCGTTGTTCCAGAATTGCATCGAAAATGTGGCAGTAAACGACATCATCTTGGGTCTGACCCGCGACCTTAGTCTTGATATTTTTTGCCACAGAATTTTTTAGATTTGCCATAGGCGGCGTTCACTCTTAAACCATTTATTTCCTTTATAAAACAATCATACTTTACTTTGTATACATGTGGCTAGAGCAGGGCTGAATTTGCGACTTTGAACGCACTGTTCAAAGCCGCTATTTTCAACATTTGGTTAACAACGGAATTTGCGTAGATTGTTGTGAAGATCGACAGCATTTTTAGCGATGGCTTCACTAGTAACTGCAGACTGCTTAGTGTCTTCGGCGGTCTCATCTGCTAGCGTTTTTATGCTGATAAGATTGTTGTCTAAGTCTTGCGTAACAGTTGATTGCTGTTCAGCTGCTGCTGCGATCTGCAGGTTTAGGTCAGCAATTTGGTTTACAGACTCAGCTGCAAGCGAGAATGTATTGGCAGATTCACTACTTTTAGATAGACATAGCTCCGCTGTGTCGGTGCCTTTCTTCATACTCGTGACTGCGTTTTTGGCTTCTGACTGCAATCTTTCCACTAGCTGTTGAATATCAATAGTTGCTTCCTGAGTTCTTTTAGCCAGAGATCTTACTTCGTCTGCGACTACAGCGAAACCACGTCCGGTTTCACCAGCTCGTGCGGCCTCAATAGCAGCGTTTAGTGCGAGCAAGTTTGTTTGTTCTGCAATGCCTTGAATTGAGTCCAAGACTTGACCAATGTTGTTGGTTTCTGAAACCAAGTTTTCAATGACACCTGATGAGCTTGTTACTTCGTTCGCCAGTTCTTGAATTACTTCTTGCGTAGCGAGTGCTTCTCTATGTCCTTCTAAGACGTTTTTCTTAACTTGGTCGGTGACTGAAGAAGCATTAGCTGTACTGTTTGCAACTTCTTGGGTCGTCATATTCATCTGGTTAATAGCAGTGGCGACCTGTTCAATATCAATACGCTGTTTTTCTACGTTTTGTAATGTTCTTTGCAAAGAGCTAGAAGTCAGGTTCGAAGAACTTTGCAACTCCTCTGCCTTAGAGTTGATTTGTGAAATCATAGAGCTCAGAACACCTAAGAATTTGTTGAAGGATCTTGCTACTGTGCTCGTCTCATCGTTGGAGCTGGTCTCAAGTTTTACAGTGAGGTCTCCATCTCCGCTAGCCACTTGCTCTAACCTTTCAATTAGATTCAATATGGGGGAACGAATAGAGCGAGTTACTAAAAGTGGCAGGATAATACCGACCACCAAAGATATAGCGGCTATGATAGTCATCCATTTTATGGCTTCTTTCTCATCTTGCTCGGCCTGTAATGCGCTTTTCAGTGTAAAATCCTGAACCCTATCCAGTATCGCGATTAAAGCTTTATCCAGTTCGTCTTCATGTGCCTCGACCTTGTGCGAGATTTTTAACATCTTCTCGATATCACCGTTGAGTCCATAATCCATGACTTGGTCGACTTCGCCCGTCAAAGTACTGTAGGACGCCTCTACTTTTTTCAGGTCTGCGAGCAGTTGAGCAAATTCCTGTTTGGCTTTTTCTGAGTGAAGTAAAGGGATCGCATGTTCTATGAATGACTCAATTTCGATGATCTCTTCTTGTACCTGTACCGTCAGGTCATGCACTTTATCCTTGGCCTTTTCGAAGGTTTGTTTACTTTCCATCCCTTGATCTACACGAATGGCTTTGAGTAGGGCTCGTTCGAATAGAATTGCTTGTTCAAGTTGATGTTCAGTAACGACAGTGAGCTTTTTGGTCAGTGGTATATCCTCTTCCGCTATGTCGATAAGTTCGTTACCAATTTTGTTCATTTGATAGAGTGCGAACCCACCTAAGATAGCCATAGCAAGCAGTTGGCAGAAGCCTAATAAATACACTTTTTGAGCAATCGTTAGTTTAGACAGCATGCAGAAATTCCTTTCTCTTTATTGTCTGACGCAATATTGATTTACATTTTTACAACCATCAAAGCAAAGGGTGTGCCACAGGAAGGTGCTGAATAAATAGGGAATTAACCCTTAAACACTGTCTTCTTACGCGTTGGTTGTATATCTAGTTTGCATATTGCAACTATTTTGCAACATGCAAAAGTCCTTCAAATCATTACTGGAGTTCAAACAGAACAAAAGCCGATTTATAAGTGTGTAGTTTCTTAAAAATGAGACGGTATTTTAATGTGTCAGCTATCGGGGCTCTTGAGGTATTAATTGAATTTTTACTCTATATCTTTGACGGGAAGCTGTACTGCAAAGTATGAAAGCGAGAACTAAACTTTAGGCGTAAATCACGTGCTACTTGTTGATGGTTTTGTGTGGATTAATTGGCGCACATTTTTGTCATTAGCAATAAGCCTTTGCTTTGTTACAACTAAATATTGCTCAATTTTATACTTCGCTTGTTATTGATTTATTTGCGTAAATTTTAGTGAGCGTTCGGTAAAAGCGAGTTGAGCTATAAACTTGCTCAATTTTGGTTCTATCTTCCATGTTTAATGCGCGATTTATCGCTAAACACTTCCTATCTTGCTGTTGGGAAGAAGGAGTTTCTACAAATAACAGGAAAGAATAATGAACCAACAACGTCATTTAAGCTGGATGATTGCCGCTATCATGGGCACGTCTATGAGCTGGTCTGTGGCTGCGGCAGAAATGGTGCAAGTCAGTGATGATGCATTACTACAACAAACTCTTCAGGCTCAATCGAACAGTGTTGTTCCAGTAGAGACAGGTTTCGTCGAAGTGAAACGTGTCGTATTGCCAAACGGAAAAACAAAGGTCCGTTACCAACAAACACACTTAGGCCTGCCAGTATTTGATACTTCAGTTGTCGCCACCGTGTCGAAAGATCAGCCTAGCCAAGTGTTTGGTACCATGGCTCAGGGTATTGGTGCCGATCTAGCAACGACAAGCCCAACGCTGGATGAAAAGCAAGCCGTCTCGGCGGCTATTGCAGCCTATCAAGGTAAGTCTGTAGCTAAACCTAACGTTGAAAATGAAAACGCTAAACTTATGGTCCGTTTAGATGAGTCACAGACGGCGCAAGTGGTATACATGGTAGATTTCTTTGTCGCAGAGGAAGAACCAGCGCGTCCGTTCTATTTCATCGATGCCATGACAGGTAAAGTACTTCAGCATTGGGATGGCTTAAACCATGCAGAAGCAACCGGTACAGGCCCCGGAGGTAACTTAAAGACCAATCGCTATGATTACGGTAAAGACTTCCCAGCTTTTGCTATCGACAAAACCGGTACTAAGTGTAAGTTGGAAAATGCTGCGGTCAAAACCATCGATTTAAATCATGGTACTTCTGGTACTCAGGCGTATACGTACGATTGTACTGATGGTACTAACTTTACCGATCACAAATACATCAATGGTGCTTATTCACCACTTAATGATGCTCATTACTTCGGTAATGTCGTGTTTGACATGTATAAAGAGTGGATGAACACCGCCCCTCTGACTTTCCAATTAACGATGCGTGTACATTATAGCTCTAACTATGAAAACGCATTCTGGAATGGCTCGTCAATGACGTTCGGTGATGGCCAAAACACCTTTTATCCACTAGTGGACATTAACGTCAGCGCACACGAAGTGAGTCATGGATTCACTGAGCAAAATTCAGGGCTCGTCTACCAAAACATGTCTGGTGGTATTAACGAGGCATTCTCTGATATTGCAGGTGAGGCTGCGGAGTACTACATGCGTGGCAATGTAGACTGGATTGTGGGTGCAGATATCTTTAAATCAGAAGGTGGCCTACGCTACTTTGATCAACCTTCAAAAGATGGTCGTTCAATTGATCATGCATCTCAATACTATGATGGTTTAAATGTTCACTACTCCAGTGGCGTTTTCAACCGCGCGTTTTATCTGTTGTCGAATAAGACTAGCTGGAATGTCCGTAAGGGATTCGAAGTCTTTACAGTGGCTAACCAACTTTACTGGACAGCAAACAGTACTTTTGACCAAGGTGCGTGTGGTGTAGCGAAAGCTGCTGCCGATATGGGATACAGCGTCGATGATGTTAAAGCGGCATTTACCACTGTTGGTGTTGATGCGAGCTGTGGCGCAACGCCTCCTGGCGGCAACGTTCTCGAGAAAGGTAAGCCTCTCACTAACCTTAGTGGCAGCCGCTCTGCTCAAGACTTTTACACCTTTACCGTAGATTCAGCATCAAATGTGGTTGTGTCTATTTCTGGAGGTTCAGGTGATGCTGATTTGTACGTAAAAGCAGGCAGCAAACCAACGACGAGTAGCTATGATTGTCGTCCATACCGAAACGGCAATAGTGAGCAATGCAGTGTATCAGCCCAAAAAGGCGTGACTTACCATGTGATGCTGCGCGGTTACACAAACTACTCTGGCGTGACACTAAGACTTGATTAAGATTATGATCTTAGACATATGACTTAGGGCATCTTCGGATGCCCTTTTTAGTCTTGTGCTATTTGCAATATTTCTCTTGATTGACTGTGCAACTTGTGGTCTACTCTCGCCCCTTTTTTGACTTGCATACAAGGAGTTACGATGCATAAGGTGAATGTTGTAGGGACAAGTGGAAGTGGAAAATCGACTTTTAGTGCTCAGCTAGCAAGTGCTCTTGATTGCGAGCATATCGAGATGGATCGCTTGTTCTGGAAACCAGATTGGCAGGAGTCACCAGACCCAGAGTTTTTCGCCAAGATCCGCAATGCATTGCAAGGCTCCAGTTGGGTGCTCGATGGCAATTACAACCGTACACGCAAAGTGAAATGGGAGAACGTCGATACTGTTATTTGGGTAGATTACTCTCTCCCACGAACTTTGTATCAGGCGGTAAGTCGAGCGATACAGCGATGTATCACAGGCAAAGAGCTTTGGCCGGGAACAGGCAATCGCGAAACTTTTGCCAAGTCTTTCTTTAGCCGTGATTCAATAATCCTCTGGACAGTGAAAACCTATCACAAGAACCAGCAGCGTTATCTAGCAGATATGAATCACCCAGATTACCAGCATATTCGGTTTGTTCGCTTGCGTAGCCCTAAGCAAGCACAGCAGTTACTTAAAGGCTTGCGTAAAGAGCACAGTGTCGACCGTTAGTCTGTTATTGATTGGCTTCTTCTATAGGCTGTTTTGAATCCTTTGTTTCAATAGCCACGGGTTTATCACTGGGAGGTGCAATCAAGATCCTCAGCCTCTGTCTTAGTGACATATGCTTACTCTGCACATCATGGAGCATATCTCGCCATTCGGAGAAGGTGACCGTCAGCGGATTATAACTGTCGATAGGCTTGGTAATCCCATAGCGAACGGTTTCCACTTCAGGTTCAAACGTACCGAACAGTTTGTCCCAAATAATCAAAACCCCCGCGTAGTTCTTATCTATGTATTGTGGATTACGTCCATGATGGACTCGATGATGCGATGGCGTGTTAAAAATGAGCTCGAACTTACCCAGTGAGCGAATCCACTGAGTGTGGACGAAAAACTGCAAGCCTAAGTTGAGCAGCACGGCAAAGATGACCCATTTAGGTTCAAAACCTATGATGACCAAGGGAACCCAAAACAGCCACATTCCGGCTATCGGGTACATTAAGCTTTGACGAAATGCGGTGCTAAAATTCATTCTTTCCGAGCTATGATGCGCGACATGGGCTGCCCACATCCAACGTATCCTATGGCTCGCACGGTGAAACCAGTAATAGCAAAAATCCTGCAAAACAAGTAAAACAATGAAAGAGGTCGCGTTCATTTCAATGTCGAGCAACTTCCAACCAAACAGCCAAAAATAGAGTTTTACGATGACGAGACCTGTCAGCAGATCCGCTAGTTGATGCATGCCTGCTAACGAAAAATTGCACAGCACCTCTGGCAGTTTATAGCCGGAGTTTTCTGGCAGCTTTCCTCGTTTCTGACCGATGAAATACTCTGCGGCCATCAAGCCAATAAACAGTGGAGCGAGCAACATCAGCAGCCACTCTGGGTGATCAATAATCGTTTGAAATTCCATTTCTGCTCTCCGTTAAACAGGATTACCACTTGGCATAGTGATCTTCAGTGAGCCCAAGAACACTTCTTAGCTGATGCTTTTGCCCATCATTGTCGATGACAAAGCCGTCAAAGAGACCGATGAACTGGCGAAAGTTACTTTTGAGTAGCAGTAAGTTGAGCTTTTCACTGCGTTTATTGAGCGGCTTGAACCTAAGCGAAACTCGTCCATCGTCGGAATATATGTGCCAATCTTGCTCAACATAGTCGCGATCAAACGTAAAATGGACTGGGTTGATCAGGTCTCGTTGGCCGTTGACCCAAAGTGCATTCTCGCAGCTGCCAGTTTCATTAACCCCTGCGGCTAGGTTCAACCCAAGCAAGGTGCTTTCATCGCGGGTATTGATGCTCGCCCAGCGCCAACTCGTTTCACGGCGCATATACCCTGCTGAAAAGTCATAACTGGCGAGTGCACTGTTTAGATCTACGCTATTGCCATCGATTTCTAACTTGCCAGTCACGGTAAGTGCGTTGTGCTTTTGAGTGTAAGTCCAGCCAGAATAGGCCGTAGGCGTGCATACGGAAAGCGGTAAACTATTGGCTGGAGCATGTAAAATAATATCGAGCTTCAGATCGTTGCTTATCGCTTTAGCACGCCACTGACCTTTGGTTATTTCAAACTGCAGTTTTGCCCCAGCAATATGTGTCAAACCAGCGTAAGGCGACTCGGTCATTTGTTTATCAAACGACAGTGGTCTTAACCAGCTTTGTTCGCTTAGCGAGTCGCTTTCGGTGTCGTAGATATAGCAAAAAGACGAACCAAGGTAGCGTATATCTGCGATGGCGAATCCTATGATGTATCTTGCCGTTTTCAGACTGACAAACTGAAACTGCTTATAGTGGAAATGCTTGGCAAGCTTGCTTGCAGGTTTGTCCATACTATTTCGATAGTCAAAACAGGTCGCATTGAGCTGCTTAGGCGTACCATCAAAATGACCATAGGTGGGTTTGCCTTCTGACGACACAAGATTCTGAGGGGCAGATTGAGTAGAGATCATAGCTTTGATTTACAAATGATTAACACTTGACTTAGCTTGAGCCATTTTGAAGCGATTCATCAGGTCACTTTCGGACATAAAGTAATCTAGGATCACGAAAGTAAACTCATAATGTCAGTATGCTAGAAGCACCAATTAGCCAACAAACCCAAATAACCAATAAAAACGAGTTATGGAAATTGTCGCTGAGTATCTACCTACAGATCATCGTCACCAGTTAGGCGTAATGGACATTGCCTTATTGCTAAAGGCGGTGGAGAGCTTTGGAGTTAAGACGACACCCATATTACAGAATCTAGGCTTAGCTCACTTAGATTGGCAAAGTGAAAAGACGCAGTTGACCTATGCGGACAAGTTGATTCTGTTTCGCCATGTGTCTCAGCAGTTTCACGATGTAGGGTTGGGTTTACTGATTGGAGAAAGGGCCAAACTGAGCCATTTTGGTCTTTTAGGTTATGCCATCTTAAGAAGCCGAACTTTAGAAGAAGCGATTAAAACGGGGTTTAAATATCTCAACCTAAATGGTCCGGTGTTTTCCGTAAAAGTGACAATAGATGACGGTATTGCTTCTATCGTATTGGAAAATACGCTCGAAATTGGTGAACTTCTGCCTTTCTGTAGCGAGTATTTCTTTAGTGCGCTAGTGGCTATGTTCGAAGAGCTAACAGGGGAGAAGCTCGCGATTACTCGACTCTGTTTTCCTTATCGAGCACCTGCTTATGGTTCGAAGTATAGCGAGCGATTTAACTGCGCAGCCGAGTTTGAAGCGCCTAGTCTAAGCTTGAGCTTTTGTTCCTCGTTATTGTCTCTGCCGCTAAAAAACCATAACGCGGATATGTTGAGCACTTGCCTTCAATCCTGCGATTCAGTCATAGCAGCACTACAATCGCCATATCTGCTGACCAACCAGATCAAAACAATTCTATATCAGAGTGCGGGTGTGTTCCCATCTATTGAAGCGATTGCAATGCAGTTTGGCTGCTCTTCACGTACGTTAAGAAGAAAGCTTGAACAGGATGGGACAAGCTACCAGAAACTGCTCGGCGAAGTACGTAGCGACATTGCCAAAGAGTTTCTGCTTCGGACCGAATTGACCATTGAAGAGATTGCTTTTCGATTGGGGTACAGCGATACCGCCAATTTCAGAAGGGGGTTCAAACGTTGGACAGGAATAACGCCTCAACGATTTCGTGGTACTCAGTGAAAGCCTGCCAGTCTTGATTTGGCAGGCTCTATTTATCCCGA
This sequence comes from Vibrio tubiashii, assembly GCF_028551255.1. NCBI lineage: Bacteria > Pseudomonadati > Pseudomonadota > Gammaproteobacteria > Vibrionales > Vibrionaceae > Vibrio > Vibrio tubiashii. The sequence goes on from NZ_CP117030.1 coordinate 230,788, forward strand.
TTGATATTAGATAGGTTATTCGCTATCGCGGTTCGATGCCCAAGCGTACATCAGTTCAAGTGCGACGGTCGCGCCTGCTAAGGCAGTCAGGTCGCTATGATCGTATGGAGGAGATACCTCCACCACATCCATTCCGACGATATTAACGCCAGCTAAACCACGCAAGATCTTAAGTACTTTGTCAGAGTTCAAACCACCACAAACTGGAGTGCCTGTACCCGGTGCAAAAGCAGGATCTAAGCAGTCTATATCAAAGGTCACATAGACTGGCTTATCGCCAATGATGTCACGAATACGCGCTACAATCGCTTCGGCACTCAAGTCATTCGCTTCCATGGCATTGATAACATTGAATCCATGATGGTTTTGGTCATACTCAGTACGAATACCAACTTGGACAGAGTGCTTCGCTGAAATTAGTCCTTCATTTGGCGCATGGTAGAACATGGTGCCATGATCGTAAGCACTGCCGTTGTCATAAGTATCTGTGTGCGCGTCAAAATGAATCAGTGCCATTTCTCCGTGGTGCTTTGCATATGCACGTAGAATCGGCAGAGTGATGAAATGGTCACCACCTAGCGCCAACATCGTTTTTCCACTTTTAAGGATCTCACTGGTTGCTGCTTCTAGGCGGTAAGTGAAATCTTCCGCGTCGCCACAATCGAATACCAAGTCACCTGCATCAATGACTTTAGCGCGGTCAAAGACATTAAAATCCCAAGGGAACTTGTTTCCTTCCCACGCAAGATTTACTGATGCACGACGTATGGCATCTGGCCCCATTCGAGCGCCTGGTCTGCCTGATGTTGCCATATCTAAGGGTACGCCAAGTACGACGAGATCGGCATCTGCAGTGACAGGGTTGCGCAGGTAAGGTCTGCGCATAAAACTCATTGAATTCGAGTAAAGCGAATAATCAGTTTTTGTAAACAAATCATTCATTTAGAAATCCTCTAAATAGGTGTAGCCTGTTAGACCACCTTCTAATTCTTCTAAGACGGTTTGCTGCTCGTTTACATTGACACGCTCAGCAACTAACTCACGGTAGTTTTGACGAATCTTATCTACATCGATGTGTACATAGCGCATCATATCTTCAACGCTGTCACCTTCATCAATGCGCTCTATAATCGCCTCACCGTTTTCATCAACGGTCACCACAGCGCTGTGGGTGTCGCCAAACAGATTGTGCATATCGCCCAAAATCTCTTGGTACGCACCGACAAGGAAGAAGCCCATCAGGTATGGCTTATCCTTATCCCAAGCTGGCACTGGCAGCGTGGTTTCAATACCCTGACCTTCAACGTATTGCTCAATAGCTCCGTCAGAATCACAAGTAATATCGAGCATGACTGCACGGCGATCTTCAACGTTTTCCAATCCTGATAGCGGCAGAACAGGGAACACCTGATCAATCCCCCAAGCATCTGGTAGAGATTGAAATAGCGAGAAGTTAACGAAGAATTTATCCGCTAGTCGCTCATTCAACTCATCCAAGATCGGACGGTGGAAACGGTTTTTATTGCTCATCTGGCGGCTCAGCTCGAAGTAAATTCGTAGCGAAAGCTGCTCTGCCCAAGCGCGTTGCTGTAGGTTCAGTACGCCAGTTGCAAACTGTGAGTGAACTTCGGCTAAGTCACTTTGGGTATCGTTATAAATCTCAATCAAGGCACGCGCATCGCTACCATCTTGCAGGTTTTCCCAATTACGCCACATATTCTGTAACAGAGTTGGATCTTCTGCACTTGGCTCTACCACGCTTTCTGGATGATACGCCTCTGTACCAATTACGTTTGTGATCAACACTGCGTGGTGTGCTGTCAGCGATCGGCCAGACTCAGAGATGATTACTGGAACCGGTTGCTCGTACTGCTGGCAGACATCGCCCACTGTACTTACGATGTTACGTGCATACTCAATCAGCCCGTAGTTCATCGAGTTAGAAGACTGACTGCGTGTGCCATCATAATCTACGGCTAAGCCACCACCGATATCGAAGTATTTGATATCTGCACCCATGCCACGTAATTCGCAGTAGAAGCGAGCTGACTCATTAACCCCATTGCGAATATCACGAATGTTGGCCATTTGCGAACCTAGGTGGAAGTGCACCAGTTGCATCGCATCCAGTTGGTCTTCTTGTTTTAGACGCTCAATGACGGTTAACACTTGAGACGCGGCTAGGCCGAATTTAGACTTTTCACCGCCACTCGATTGCCATTTGCCTGCACCTTGAGATGCCAAGCGAATACGGATACCTAAGCGAGGTTTCACTCCAAGGCTTTTCGCCTCTTTCAGAACCAGATCGAGCTCAGATAATTTCTCTAATACGATGAAGACTTTATGACCTAGCTTTTCACCAATTAGCGCTAAGCGAACGTATTCACGATCTTTGTAGCCGTTGCAGACAATCACAGAGCTCGCTTTCTGAGCTAGTGCTAGTACCGCGAGTAGCTCAGGTTTACTGCCTGCTTCAAGGCCAAGTTGTTTCGTTTCTAGCTGAGCTTGGCTTTCAAGAATCTCGTCGACGACCTCTTTTTGTTGGTTTACCTTGATCGGGTACACCAGTAGGTAGTTGTTGTCGTATTGATACTCTTCAATCGCTTGGTTGAAAGCATGACAGATACCATGCACACGTTGGTGCAGGATCTGAGGGAAGCGAACCAATACCGGTAAATTCAGTTGTTTCTGTTCTAGCTTAGAGACGATATTACTCAGTGGTACCTGATGGGCATTATCATTGCGTGGTGATACATACACTTCACCTTGGTTATCGATACCGTAGAAGCCTTGGCTCCAGTAATGAACATTGTAATCAGCGCGAACACGATCAAGTTTAGAATTGTTTTCCACTACAAATCTCACAAAGGTAGGGGGAAAAAACTTATAGCTCACAGAAGGTGAACCATACCTGACACGGGACTGAATTTGGCTTCTCTAAGCTTCCGCGTCGAGCGCATTAACGGATAAAAAGCCATCAGAGTCTAACAAAACAATTTTGTCGTCACGATTGATGAAATCGCAATGGCGAGGCGATGATTTTCTATTCATTTCTACTGCGGATTTTATGTTGGATGAAGCCTTTCTTTGACTGCATTGAGCCGTTAAAATAGACGCAAATTGATGACTTACTTGTGGAAGAACAATGGCAAAACTGACACTTCAAGAGCAAATGCTTAAAGCAGGCTTAGTGAACGAGAAGAAACTGAAAAAAGCAAAAAAAGGCTCGAAGAAATCTCGTGTACAAGCACGTGAAGTTAAAGCAGCAGTGGAAGAGAACAAGCGCCAACAGCAAGAGCGCGATAAAGCACTGAGTGAAGAGCAGAAAGAGCAACGTTTATCCAAAGAGATCAAAGCGCAAATCAAGCAACTGATTGAGATGAACACCATCGATCAGAAAGATGGCGAAATCAAATACAACTTTACTGATGGCACACTGGTTAAAGCTATCTATGTTGAACAGTTGATTCGTGACCAATTGGCAAAAGGCATTCTATCTATTGCCCGCACAAATGAGACTTATGTGGTCATTCCAAGTAGCGTAGCGAAGAAAATTGCAATGCGTGATGAGAGCGTCATCATCGAACAAAATGCACCAGCGGAAGATATCCCTGCTGAAGATGATCCATACGCAGATTTCGTCGTGCCAGACGATTTAATGTGGTAATCGCTATTAAAGAAATGAAAGCTCTACTTCGGTAGGGCTTTTTTGGTTCTTATAGGCAATAAAAAACCAGCCACTTGGGCTGGTTTTTCGAATCTTAGATAATTGACGCTTAGGTCAATTTAAAATTAAGCTGGTACTACGTTAGCAGCTTGTGGGCCTTTTTGACCTTGTTCTACTTCAAAAGAAACCTGTTGGCCTTCTTTTAGAGTTTTGAAACCTTCAGAAGCGATAGCACGGAAGTGAACGAATACGTCAGCACCGCCGTTTTCTGGAGTGATGAAACCGAAGCCTTTCTCTTCGTTAAACCATTTTACGATACCAGTAGTTTTGTTAGACATGATGTCTTCCTTATATAAGTTAAGTTAATCTTCTATATGCACTGAAAATTTGAACTATTTAATGTAACGATGAAGCTAAGGGAAACACTAAGGATAACAACGGTAACGCGTTTTACTAAGAATTTACTTTCGACTTGCAGTTTCACTAATAACTCTGAATTGCAGAGCACGTAGATAGTACCTGAACTTAGCGCATTGTAAAGGTTTATTGTGAAGGTTGAGTAGGTTTCGAAGAGATTCGTTTAAAATATTTAGAAAAGCCCTCAAGAAGAGGGCTCTATATTGTTAAATTTCACCATTACCAGCTTTACGAGTTGCTTCTTTTGCAGAGGTGATTTTGAAAAGAACGTCCATCATAGCTTTAATGCGCTCTTCATCACTTCCATATTTGTCAAAAGTCAGCTGATTTGGTGCTTTGAATGTCACGTAGCCAACGCGTTGCCCTTCCTGGTATGCAGTGATACGAGCATCTGCGATAAAGGTTTTAAAGTCCCAGCTCCAGCGAGATACATAGTCGAGAGTGAGTTCATCTTCCTTAGGGGTTGTGCCATCTACGACAACTTTACATGTGTAACCATTGATATCGCACCAATTTAGCATTGAAGCCAGAAAAATATCTCGTGTCGCATCATCTTCGACAATGGTGAGTTGCTTTGATTGGTTTGTCTCTTCAAGGGGCTTACCGTCAAATTTAGGTGAGCTACACCCTGCCATTACAAGTACAGCAGCAACGCAAAGTAGGCGTTTAAACATCATTAATCCTTAGTTTTTATGATCTAATTATTGATAACCTGACAAGCAACCCTGTCGCCTGTGGGAGCGTAAGATTATCATACTTTTCATAGGTATGATTTATAGTTTGCGAGTTATACATTAGCGCGGGAGCGTGCATTATATGTTGTTATCTTTGTTTTCGCTGTTTGTTTTTGAAAAAATAAAAAGGCTCCTGAACATCAGGAGCCTTGGTTGTAGCTAAGGTACTACTTCATTACTGAGGGTTTAGACCCAGAGTTTGTAACACAAGTTTGAAGTTGTCTTGACGCTCTTTAACTGCGTGAACTTCACCACTCACTGGACAATGACTATCAGGACAGCCACGGTTTACAATGCCTGAAACTGCGTCAATAAACTCAGTGCCTTGTAGGCCACCGTCAACGTATCTCTTCAGCTCAGTATGGTAGTTCCAGCTTGCGTATGGACCACCTTCATCGTTGTAAGCCTGTACGGAGGTTACCCAGTAGAATAGACCTGCAATCCATTTGATCTCTCTGTTCTCTTCTGAGCTACAGATTAAGCCAGGGTTAGAACAGAAGTCGAGATCGGCATAGAGTGGGTTCGCAGGTGGTGCTTGAACAACAACACCATTCACAGTGGTTCCAATCGTATCTGGGTCAACGTGAGAACGACCCATGAAGTGGTTTAGCGTACCGAAGTTTTGGCGACCTGTGGTTTGAATAACGCCACGGCCCCACCAACCACAGCCTTCGACAGTGCCGTTAGTGTCACTACCATCCCAGATGAACTTACCCGCTTTTTGACCTTCGTAAACTTTACACTCACCACGCTCCCAAACCTGCTTAGAGGTATCTACGCTGGTTGGAACTTCCATACAGTGACCGTCGTTTGTCCAGCGGCCAACATTACCGTTCACGAGTAAACCTTTCTCTGCAAGAACAGAGTCTGGTGCTGCGAAGACTGGCGCTGGTGCACCGTACCATTTCGCATTGGTTAGTGCTGTGACTTCCATCTTCGGATCGCGAGGGCACGAGTAAGGGTGGTCAATGCCGGTAACTGGGTCTTTACCGTAATCGGCGTATTTCTGACCTAGCTGACCACAACTTGCAGTCATCGGGTAGTTAACCGGTGCGCCGTATCGAACTTCAGACCAGTTGTTTTCATCACAAGCGTTGTAGCGAATGGTCTCTTGCATACTTTGCGCTAAGAAGGCAGCGATAGCGACTTTTGCGTAAACTGAGTTTGTCGCATCGTTAGCAGCGTCATCCAATAACCAGAAGGTGTTACCGGCAACGCCGACATTGTGCATCGAGTTAAGACCTGCTAAGAAGTCATTCCATTTGTATACCGTAGATGGTGCCCATTGTGCTTGAGCCACTTCATAAAGGAAGGCTTGGTTGTTCATTGCGTTCTCAGCGCTGGCCAACTCAGCATTCAGTGAGGTGATTCGAGTGAGTGGTCCATTCTTCACGCTTTCACCAACGTAATACAAAGGTACGGTCGCAGTTTGGTAACGAGCGATCTTAGTATTTAGGTCAGCACTGTCTGTATCGAACAAAATCGCAAAAATGTTGCTGTGCGCAGCTTTGCGAATATGGCGGTCACCAGAGTTATTACCTAAGAAGTAGGTGGAAGCCTGTGCCGTAGGAATTGAAGAGAGCAGTGCTGGTGTTTTGATATGGTCAGATACTTGTTTAACGTATTCTAGTGCATAGTGCCATTGCTCATCGGTAAGAGCGGCAGTTGTTGCTGATTTAGTAAAGGCAACAAAATCCGCCTTGTTGAGTGAGTCTGCTTTATAAAGCTCGAAGCTTGCCAACAGATCTGAAGACGCGCCGGAAGCGGCGTTCCATACTGCTCGTTTACCTGAATGAGTGTTGTAAGCAAAATCACCAATGCTCAATGTCCAACCGAATGTCGCCTGTGGCGCCAGCGCTGAAATGACAAGGTTATGAGCTTGCGCCCAACCTTTAACATCATCCGTAAGCGTATTGATCGCGTTAACGTCAATTTGGCTATGAGTACCAGTGGCGTCTACTGCTGCGGTTAGTGCTTGTTTGACCGCGACAGTACCAAGGGCTGCGCCTTTATCAGCTGTTGCAGCATCCAATACATCACTGTTGAGGATGATTGACGTTGAGCCAGCAAGATCTGCTGCTTGAATCAAGGCTACGAAGGCGTCAGTCAGTTTGGTTAGATTTGCAAGGTCTTGGCTATTAATGGCATTGATGGTCAAAGTGGATGGAGCGTCAAGACTTGCAGGGCTTGCGACAACAAAATTACTTGGCCAACCGCTGACTTCAAGCCTTACCGGATCTAATGGGTTTGGCAGTTTCAGTGCAGTAGTGCCACCGGAAGAGTTATTGTCACAATCTAAATGGTGCGCCCAACTGCTATCACTACCCGGAATGGAAGATGTCCACCAGTTTGCTTTGTAGGCAACATTGTCGTTGACCATGATGTCGCCACCAGTAGCATGATTTCCTTGCGTCCAATTTGGATAGACGTTGAATTCAGCACAGACTCCAGTACCAGGCGTTGGATCGGGTGTTGGGTCTGGCGTTGGGTCAGGTGTAGGATCTGGGGTCGGATCGGGAGTAGGGTCAGGTGTTGGATCCGGTGTTGGGTCTGGATCTGGATCAGGCGTTGGATCAGGAGTGGTGCCGCTGACCAACTTCCATGGAGAATCCCATTCATTGGCGTAGTTATCAGTAGGGCTTTGTCCTGCATTCACCCACCATTTTGCTTCATAGGTATTGCCACCAACGGTTACTTGGCTACCGCCAGAGTAGGTTTTCGTTGCATCGTAAGGTTCTGCAGCATAGAGGCTGCCACTTAAAACAATACACGCTAACGAAGCCGCTAACTTGCTCATTCTAAACATAATTAATCCTTTCCACTCGTTATCTTATTATTTCTGTTTCACGTTTTAACGCTTATAAACTGCGCATGATTAGATAAATAATTACCTAAAAATAAGTTAGCAAGTCTAGAAAAGGATATGTGGAATATTGGCTATATTAGGTGCGTTATGCGGCTGAAATCACGAGGTAATGAGTGATTTTTTGCATGTTACTTAATTGTTAAAAATAACTTGTGAGCTTGCTTCAGATTTGGATTTAAGCCAATCTCATTTCATAAAGATTGTGCGCAAGTGCTTAGAATTATTAGGGAAACGGGAAACGGGAAACGAGGAGAGAGAAGTCAGCCAAGTCACGGTTGGACTTGGCTGGGAAAGAGACCCTAGAGTTAGATCTTTTTAAAGATAATCGATGTGTTGATGCCACCAAACGCAAAGTTATTGCTCATAAGGTATTCGACATCAAGTTCACGACCGTTACCGGTAATGTAATCGAGATTACCACACTGCTCGTCTAATGAATCTAGGTTTAGCGTTGGGCTAAACCAACCAGTGTGCATCATTTCTAGGCTCAACCAGGCTTCAATGGCTCCACAAGCACCAAGAGTATGCCCGAAGTAACTCTTAAGCGAACTGATTGGCACTTTACCTAGTGCATTTTCGGTAGCGTTACTTTCCGCAATATCACCCCGATCTGTTGCAGTACCATGAGCCGAAACATAGCCGATTTTCTCTGGCTCGATACCCGCATCTTGCAGCGCCATTTCCATACAAATCTGCATGGTTTCCATCTGTGGTTGGGTCACATGAGCGGCATCGCAGTTGCTGGCAAAGCCAATAATTTCGGCATAGATTTTGGCACCGCGTGCTTTAGCATGCTCGTATTCTTCAAGTACTAGAGTACCAGCGCCTTCACCAATCACTAGCCCATCACGGTGAGTGTCGTACGGACGAGGCGTACTTTTCGGCGCATCGTTTTTTAAGCTGGTGGCAAATAGGGTATCAAAGACGGCAGATTCGGTTGGGCATAGCTCTTCACCACCCCCCGCAACCATGACCGTTTGGTAGCCATGTTTAATCGCTTCGTAGGCATAACCAATGGCTTGGCTACCCGAAGTACATGCACTGCTGGTTGGGATTACACGCCCTTTTAAGCCAAAGAAGAGGCCGACATTCACTGCGGCAGTGTGAGGCATCATCTGAACATATGTCGTGGCGGTAATAGCTCTGGTTGATTTCTCGTTGAGCATCACACCAAATGCACCAACAGCGTCGGTACTGCCTGTCGAAGAGCCGTAAGCAATACCGGTCTGACCGTTGGTAAGCACCTCAGCGCCGATTAATCCTGCTTGCTTTAATGCATTCTCGGTTGCCACTGTCGCCAAGCGAGACACGCGTCCCATACCGCGAACTTGCTTGCGTTTGTAATGCTTAGGCAGTTCAAAGTCATCAACAGGCGCTGCGAGCTTAGTGTTAAGACCATCGTATTGCTCGTAAGACGGCATGTATTGAGTGGCGTTTTCGCAGGCTCTTAGCTTAGGCTCTACAGATTGCCAGTCGTTACCAAAGGCAGTAACGCCGGACATACCAGTGACTACGACGCGGCGACTCATACTAAACCTCCGTTAACCGAAATGACTTGGCGAGTTACATAGCCCGCGATGTCAGACATTAAGTAGCTGACTAAGCCTGCCACTTCTTCTGGCTCTCCCATTCGGCGTAATGGAATTTGAGGCATTGCGTGCTCTTTGACATGGTCATCAACCATACCGGTATCAATTAGTCCAGGCGCGACACAGTTAACGGTGATTTTGCGTTTAGCCAGTTCAAGCGCAAGAGATTTTGTTGCGCCAATAACGCCTGCTTTTGCCGCGCTGTAGTTGGTTTGCCCACGGTTACCCATCAGGCCAGATACAGACGCTAGTGTGACGATTCGGCCACCTTTACGTTTTTGTACCATTGGCATCACGCATGGGTGGAGCACATTGTAGAAGCTATCCAAGTTTGTGTGGATAACACCATCCCACTCTTCTTCTGTCATTGCAGGGAAGGCGGTATCACGGGTAATGCCTGCGTTGTTAACCACACCATAATAAGCACCATGTTGTTCGATGTCGGCTTCTAGCTTAGAGCGGCACTCTTCGCGATTGCTGATATCGAACTGGATCAGACGGCCGCTGCCACCGTTCTCCTCAATGAGGTTCAATGTGTCCTGAGCACCTTGCTGATCGCCCATATAATGGACGGCAATGGTAAAGCCATCTTTCGCTAATTGAACGGCAATCGCTTTACCGATTCCTTTACTTGCGCCTGTCACTAAAATTTGTCGGGTCATTGTTGACTCCTGATTTTCATTTCTTTTAATTTTTCTTCAGATGGTACGTAAACATTCAATTGGCAGCTCGCCACGGTTTGTTGCTCGAATTCGATACGCGCAGTGAACACCGCCATTCCGTTATCTTCCATCATTTTCTCGGCGTATACATCGAGTATTTGACCTTGATTGAAATGGTCACCATGAGATGTGTAACGGCGACTGCCAAGAAGAAATCCTATTGGCGGTTCTTGGCCTTGTTGCATGGCATGGTAACCGGACCAAGCAGCGACTGATTGAGCCATAAACTCAATACCGACGTATGCAGGAATGGTTTGTGACTCGGCGTTGAAGAACGGATTCTTATCACCAATATCCACTTGGCAGTGAATGGTGTCTTGTTGAATGTCTAGCGCACGATCAATAAGTATCATGGGCTCATCATGAGGCAATAGTTGCCCTACTGAAGGGTAGTTAGTCATGGGTGTAACCAAAAATTAGACTAATGTTGTTACCACCAAACGCAAAAGAGTTACTTAAAATGGCTTTGCCTTGCAGCTTGGTTTGAGTTTCAACCAGTGAAACTTCAATGTCTTCTGCTTTGTTTTGGCAATGCTGAATCGGTAGTGGTAAATCGTGTTTTAAAATGTGCCAAGCAATCGCGGCTTCGGTAGCACTAGCAGCGCCCAAGGTATGGCCTGTTAAAGGTTTGGTTGAGCTAACAGGCACGTTGTTTGGGAACAGTCTATGGATGGCTTTGCTTTCCATGCTGTCGTTGAGTGGGGTCGCTGTACCGTGTGCATTGACGTAGCCAATGTCAGCGGTAGTTAGCCCAGCATCATCTAGTGCTTTTTGCATCGCTTGTTCAGCACCAACACCTTCAGGGTGAGGCGCAGAGATATGGTGAGCATCAGAGCTATCCCCAGCACCAAGCAAGGCAACCTTTGATGGTGTTTGACCCAGCAGCATTATCGCCGCTGATTCACCGATATTGATGCCATCACGATTCTCTGAAAATGGCTGACAAAGATTTTGGGATAAAGCTTCTAAACCGTTAAAGCCATTTAATGTTAGGCGGCAGATCGTATCAACGCCCCCGACAATGACGGCATCAACCAACCCACTGCGCATTAAGCGCTGAGCAGTAATAAATACGCGCCCACTAGAAGAACAAGCGGTTGAGATGGCATAACAAGGTCCAGTAATTCCAAAGTAGGACGCGACAAAGTCACTGGTATTTCCTAATTCTTGTTTACGGTAGTGGTATGAATCGGGAAAGTCGCCACTATCTAACTTCTGCTTATAGGAAATTTCGCCATCGGCAATGCCAGATGTGCTAGTGCCGATAATCACAGCAATACGCGATGCACCATACTCAGCAATGGCGTTTTGGACCGAACCCTCAATTTGCTTAAGTGCAGAGAGAGCTAATTGGTTATTGCGAGTATCAAATGCGCTTAAGTGCTCAGGCAGTTCGGGCAGCGCAGCTTGCACGCGACCGACTATGGTTGAGGTTTTTGTATTGAGTATACGATCATCTCGCACCATGTTTGATGCGCGTTGACCGGACAGGCACTGATGAATTTGAGAGTCTTCAGATCCCATCGCAGAATGAAAGCCACAGTCTTGAATAAAAATGGGTCTTGAAACGTGTGTCAGCATGATGGCTATCTATGGTGTTGTCTATTAAATTGCAGTGTTTTAATTGTAATAGTGTAGTTGTCGATTAAGTGATGGAAAATGATATCTCCGCTTAGCCTGTCCTTGTTGCTATATTGGATATCAATGACCTTTTTACCACTATTATCGAAAATTGCTCGGGTATTATAGTTATCAATTATTTGCCACCTTACCTTATTTAATGGGGCTTCCCAAGCAGAAACAGGCCAGAGCGTGATCATCAGGTTAAATAGTACCTGCTCTGGAGGAGGTAAGACGCCTCCTAGACCACTTAGTACCTCGGTTGTGATCTCATCATCTTGATAGTTAAGCGATAATATTCGAGTCCCCCAAGATGAAAAGCCAGCTAAAACCAGTTTGTCGCCACTCACTTGTAGCTGAACAGGCAGCTGCTCTGTACGTTTTTGCTTATTGCTGTTCCATGTCGCTTCAATTAGTTGGCTTGCCGTTAGGGAATAACCTAGGTCGCTGGGTGTTGGTAAGTTAACTTGCTCCTGCTGAGTAATCTGAACAACGGGTGTGGTTGATTGTGGTGTTGAGCTACAGGCACTTACAGTCACACCAAGCAATGTGGCTAATAGCGTTTGGGATAGAAAACGTGACTTCATGATGGTTTCCTTTCTTCGATAGCCATAGGGGACAGCAACCAAGCAACGAAAATACCGCTCAACACTGTGATACCAAAGCTATGAATGGCGTGCGTCTGGCTTAGTGACAGCAAGCCAAACGAGAGCAATGTGGTCATCGCCGAAAGCGTAATTGCCAGTAATGTACTTTGGCTACGCGCTTTTTCAGCAAAAAACAGAGTGTAGTCGATGCCAATCCCAATAATGAGAATAAGTGCGAGTAAATTGAACAGATTCAGTGTAGATCCTACGGCTGAAGCGGTCGCTAAACCGGCAACACAGGCAATCAAAGAAGGCATCAAAATCTTGATTGAATGCTTGAAACCATAACGTTTCACCAGTAGCAGTGCGATAACGGTAAGAGCTGCAATAAGCAACTCCATGACTTTAACTCGATAGTCGGCAAACAAAGCCGAGATCTCTTCGGCTTTATTGAGGTAGCTAATATCACTATGAATATTGGCAAATGCCTTAATCTCTTCTGGTTGCGAGAGCTCATTGAGAACAACGACCCCGGCGGCTTTACCTGCGATTTTGCCGATATAGAGAAAGCGCACTGGCTCTGAAACAGTATGCTCAAGATACTCTTGCAGTGTCACTTTCGATAACGGAGCAGACAAACTAGGTACTTCGGAGAGCTTTAATGTATCGCGGAGAAGAGTACCTTGCTGCTGATACAAATCTTGAATCAGTTGATAGTTTTGCTCTTGGCGAGTGGTTGAACTCAGGTACTGGCTTAGGCTCTGATAGCCTTGGATTTTACCTTCACGTTGCCATTCTTTTAGCTGTGTGTCTAAAGCTTCAAGCCTTTGCAGTAACGCTTCATCATTGGTAGCGGTCACGACTAACATCTGTTGAGACGATTGTAGGCCACTTAGTTGGGTAATGAACTCTTCCTGCTGTTTTAAACTCTCAGGCATGGCTTGAAGTTGCCTGATATCGTCATCGTAGTGCAAGCTTGATAAAGGCAAAATCGCTGCGATTAAGCAAATAAAAGGTAGCCCGTACTTAACCGCAGGTTTAGTCCACACAGTGAGCCACTGTTGCCAGAACCATTGCCCTGGAAGTTTTCTGTCAGCACTTGGGTTAACCGCGAGCACAGGATACCAAGCAGCGACAGTAGCGTAGGCGGCAATTAAACCAATTGAGGAGAACAGAGCCAGTTGTTGCAGCCCTGGGAAAGGCGCAATCAGCATTCCTAGGTAGCCGATTAAGCTAGTGATGAGCCCCATAGTGATTGCGGTAAAGATATGCTTAAGCCCTTTACGGCTGTCCCATTTTTGACCCGCGGCCAGACGTTCGGTTAAGTAGTGGAATGCGTAATCGATGGAGACGCCAATTAAGCTCGCTCCAAATACCAAGCTAAACAAATGTACGCTACCAAATATCCAGGTTGTTAGAGCTAACGCAGATAAAAGACCAACACCAATAGAAAGAAGTGCAAGTGATAACGGTGCTGCACTGCGGAAAACTCCAACAATTAAAATGATAACGCCTAATAGTGAGAACAAACCTATGGTGCTGATCTCAGATTTGGCGCTTTCAGTACCAAACTGGGCGTAAAACAGTACTCCTGTATGGAAGGTATTGGCACCAAATTGTTCGGCTAGCGAGTGCTCAATCGAAAGGATATCTGTGACACCTTGCTGTGCCGTTAAGCTATAAGGAGAGTCATTAAGCGTCGCACTGACAAGTATATATTTTTGCCCTTCAAACTCTGTAGTGAGGAAACCTTGGTCAAGGACAAAAGCCGAGCTCAACTGAGTTAGTTGAGAAAGGTAATCTCGAAAGAGGAGGAATGGATCGCTCGCGAGCTCTTGACCTGTCACACCAGAAAACGGGTTATACAGTGACTGAAGTACATGTTGGACCTGAGCTTGTGGTTGATTAGCTAACCTATCACGTTGCTCGGCAGTCAGCTGCTGGTAACGATGATCAAAATAGTAGGCCGCCCACTGACTTTGTTGCGCTGCGCTCACTTTGCCGACGACTTCGGCAAACAGCCCTGTTTGGATCAAATCTTGTTCTAATTGGCTGGCCGCCGCGAAGGCGCTCTCATCCTTGTTGGCGGTGACAACAAATACGACTTTGTCACTTAAATTGCCAGAGACAGATTCAAAGGCTTGTTCTGCAACAGGATCTTGCTGATTGATAGGCAGCAGCTTGAGGATATTGGTTTCAATCGGAGATTGGGCTGACCAGAGCCACTGCTTCGCAAGCATAGCAATAAACAACATAACTAAACCTAGCCATGCGAGTGCGATCTTTTTTGTTGTTTTTGCTTCTGCCAAGTTAGGGAGTTTAGAAGCTGAATTGCGCTTGTTCAGCATCCGTTAGGCTCTCTGGTTGATGAGTTTGATTGGAGAAAAGAATCTCGGTTTTATCACCACGAATTTCTTTTAAGGTCAGTTGATCAATGTTCTGATTTCCAACTAGGGTGATCGTTTCGAATACTGCATTTAATGGCGCTTGTTTCGGCGTCAGCTTAATCGTCCAGTCGCCGGAGGTCACCTTGAATGCAATGTCGAACTGTTCCTGCAGTGCTTGCGTATCACCATGGAAAACCGCCAAAAACACATGGCTGAAATAAAACGCCATTGGGTTGTCTTTTGCAGTGACGGTTTGTGGTTTTTGACCTGCAAAAGTTTGGCGCAGCTTATCTTCAGTCAGAACGAGATTAACTGGAAAAGGGATCGTTTGCTGCCAAAGTAGCCCTTGCTGTTTGCTTAATGTGAAATTGCCCTGTGAGCTAAGAGGTTGCTCGAACATTTCGATGTGTCGCAGTTGGGTGAAGTCACCGCGAACAATTTCATGCTGTGCAAGTTGAACTTGCAGCGACTCAAGATCAGTGACTGTAGCCGATGAAAATGGAGAGACAGCAAGCAGGGCGATTAACAGCCATTTTTTCATTCGGCAATTCTCCCGTGTTGGTGCCAGTATTCTATTTTATCAGTTAGCGCCTTAGGTGAGGCAAAACACATCTCTTCCGTTTCCATTGCCACTGCGACTTGCATTGTGTGACCCTTACACATTCTTTGTCCTGACTTGCTATCATAAATGACGTAATCGACGCGCAGTCGGTTTTCCCACTCGGTGAGTTTCGCGGTTACGCGGATCTCGTGGTTAAATGGAATCGCTTTTACGTACTTAACTTGAGTCCCTATGATAGGCCACATGTAGCCAGAGGCATTCATTGCTAGGTAGCCGTACTCAATCTTATCCATCATCACACGACGAGCTTCTTCAAAGTAGCGGAAGTAGTTACCGTGATAGATGACGCCCATTGGGTCAGCATCCTGAAAAGAGGTGACTAATGTCACCTCAGATTCGAGCGGAAATAGGATCTCTTGCTCCATTATGACTCCGAGTACAAAGACCAGTGACGCTGTTGAATACGTGTAATAAAGTGGCGCAGATCTTTCTCCAATGGACGATCTTCTGCGACAAATTCAAACTCTCCAAGTACGGCATCACGAATCATCTTTAGATTGTCGCTCATGTGGTGCTCATCGAGCTCATTATGACGGCGACGAATCTCTACCGCTTGAACACTTGCCAAAAGCGAAGCGGCAGCAACTTGTTCAGTCAGCTCTAATACGCGAATACAATCACGCGCTGCAATGGTGCCCATGCTGACTTTATCTTGGTTATGACATTCCGTTGAGCGAGAGAAAACACTGGCTGGCATGGTGTGTTTTAGTGCCTCTGCTGTCCAAGCCGAGATGCCAATTTGTACCGCTTTGAAGCCATGGTTAATTGGTTTACGTTCGCCTTCAGCACCCGTTAAGTTGAATGGTAAGCCGTTATTGAATTTGTAATCCATTAGCTGCGCCATTTGGCGGTCGAGCAAGTCAGCTAAGTTAGCGATACCTGTTTTTAGCGTATCCATTGCCATCGCAATATGGCCGCCATAGAAGTGACCACCATGTAGAACGCGTTCGTTGTCGCCATCGATTATTGGGTTGTCGTTGGCACTGTTTAGCTCGTTCTCAATCATTGAACGTAGCCAAGGTAGTGAGTCTTGTACTACTCCGATAACATGGGGCGCACAGCGCAGTGAGTATCGGTCTTGTAGTCGGTCACTGTTGCGCGGTGGACGATCCGCTTTTAGATCATCACGTAACCAAGCTGCGACCTGCTGTTGACCCGGGTGAGGTTTAACCGCAAACAGAGCTTCATCGAAGTGGAAGTCGTTACCATGCATGCCGACAGAAACCATGGCAGTAATCTTGGTGCAAAGCTGCGCTAAGTACTCGGCGCGTTTATAGGCAAGACAAGCCAAAGCGGTCATGACGGATGTACCGTTCATCAAGGCTAGACCTTCTTTTGGCTTAAGGTGAATAGGATCAATGCCAAGTTCGGCATACACTTCAGCGGTAGGGCGAACTTCACCTTTGTAAAGGACATCACGTTCGCCAATTAATGCTGCAGCCAAATAAGAAAGTGGAGTAAGGTCGCCACTGGCACCAACAGATCCTTCTTGAGGAATACGCGGCGCAATATCCTGATTGATCAGAGTAACGATTTGGTTAAGCAGATCATGGGTAACGCCAGACACACCTTGCGCTAATGAGCAAAGTCGCGTTGCGAGTACTGCTCTTGCTTGTTCATGAGAGAGCACCTCACCTAATCCACAGCCGTGGAAGCGAGTTAAATGCAGTGGCAGTTCGTCGACAAGGTTAGGTGGAATCGCAACGGTACAAGAATCGCCGTAGCCAGTTGTAACACCGTAGATGACGCCTTCTTCTTTCAGCAGGCGCTCTAAAAACGCAACACCGCGATCGATCTTTGCAGTGAATTCTGGTGAATTATTGAGGCTAGCATTGGCACCTTGGGCAATGGCAACCACGTCTTCTATGGTTAGCGCCTGTGCGCCAAACTTAATGGCGTTAGTGTTTTGCTTTGTCATCGTTCTGATTACTTAATGTCCAAAAATTGAAAAAATTATACCACTGCAAGGGTGCTTGCAGGGTGTAGTGTTGCAGTCGATTAGCATAATCCTGCACCACTTTCTCTAGCGCTTGCTGACGTTCTTTACGTGGAAGAACGATCTTGTCGCTAAACGGTTCGAAATAGACGTCAAAGTGAGGTTTCTCACATGAATCATCTCTTAAGCCAAATAACAGGTAAACAGGCGCTTTGAGCACTGAAGCCAGCATAAATGGGCCTTGCGGGAAGGGAGCAGGTTTACCTAAAAATTCTGCCCACACAGAGCGACTTTCTTTGCTGGTGGAAGTGCGGTCACCGACAATAACCACCCACTCACCTTGCTCGATTTTTTGCTGGAGTAAAATCGCGGTATCAGGCCCCATCGAGCTCACCTGTATCAGATTTAACTCAGAACTTGGGTTGACGGCCTTCATCACGGTGTTGAATCGCTCAGCATGTTCAGTAAAGACGAGAGCGTTAATCTTGACGTGTGAATGTCGTCGGCCAAGCGCACGGCAAAGCTCGATATTACCTAAGTGCGAACCAAGAATAAGTACCCCTTGGTTATTGTCGACCATCTCTTGGAAATGTTCTTGACCGTGAATGGTTAGATTATCGACATTGAAGTCACCTTTCCAAGCGGCCAGTTTATCCAGCATGGTATGACCAAACGAGAGTAAATGCTGATAGCTATCTAATCCATTGGGCAGAGTGAGCGAGTGTTGCTGAGCGTAACTTTTCAGCTGCTTGAGATAAATCTCAGAGGCTTGTTTCGCCTCTTTGCCAGTTAGGTGATAGTAACGCATGACAACTTTGAGGATCAGGTTGAACACTTTACGCCCCAGCAAGCTGTAGATCGCGAGCATCAGTTTGATACCAAAGATGGTGCCTTGCTCTTGTCGTTTAGACCAGTGTGCATCTTTATTGGCAGCGTTCTTGCGACGGTTACGCGCCAGTAGACGAGGGATTCTTGGCAACATGGCGAAGAAAAGTCGCGTGTGCATCCAACTGATTTTAACGTTGTCCCACAGAGCATCAAAGTGGGAGATGCCGTCTTCAGGGTAGATAACGCGAGTTTCAACAAAATCAATCTCGACTCCTTCCCAATACATACGCACAAGAATTTCGATATCGAAATCCATTCGTGTGCCGATGTCGTACTTATCGAGCACGTCTACGGTTTTGGCAACTGGATAGGCTCGAAAGCCGCACATACTGTCTTTGATGGCAAACGACAGTGTCTCTATCCAGACCCAAACGTGAGTCGCGTATCGACCATATAAGCGCGATTTAGGCACGCTATCATCGTAGACGGGCTGACCAGAAATGAGGTGATAGGGGTTTTGCTGTGAAGACGCTAGCAGATTAGGCAGCGCTTCTACATCGTGCTGCCCATCGGCATCAATCTGTACCACATGACTGTAGCCAAGCTCTTTCGCTTTGCGAATACCGGCCATGACTGCGCCACCTTTGCCCGAATTCTCAGACAGAGTGACCAGAGTAATATTGTCTTGCTCGGCTATCTGTTGAAGTGCGTGTTTAGTTTCATTATTGCTGCCGTCATCCACCACAATAAAAGGTAATGAAAAAGGTTCGAGCGATGACACCACAGCAGCGATTGTGCTGCCATGGTTATAGCAAGGGATAAGGAAACAAGGTTGGTAATTTTCCACGTTACTGACCTAACTTCATTTTACCTGAAGAGTGAACAACCAACCTCTCACCTTGTTGTGAACTGTACTTGAAGGCGAGCTTTTGCTTTGTTTCATCCCAGTTCAGTGCGAGGTTTACTGTCATATCTGGCAAGATGGGCTCTTGGAATTTAATCACTTCCATGCCTTTAAAGGTCGGTGGAGTGTTTAACTGTTCAACGGCGTAATACAGCGCCCAATCGATTTGGCTGACGCCCGGTAGCAACGGGAAATCAGTAAAGTGACCACGAAAATCCAATATGTCAGCATCCACTTTAAAAGTTAAAGTCGTTTCTGAGTCTATTGTCTTTACATCTATTATCGTTGGTTTTCTTTTATCCATGTTCTTTTATTCTTGGAATAGCTTTTCAATTTCAGCGACTTGTCGCTTACCTTGACTGTTGAGCGGAATTTCAGCTAGCACGCGATACTTTCTTGGAATCGCGATAGGCTCTAGCCAGTCGCGCAGACTTTTACGTAAAGAGAGCCAGAACTTTCCTTTACCAAGTCGCTCCACCTCTTGCTGGCCTGCGTTGGTTAATACTATGACTGCGCAAAGTGTTAAACGGTTCCCATCTTGCATTGGAATGACCGCGCTTTCTTCAATGCAATCTAATTGTTCCAAACGTTTTTCCACCTCAACCAAAGAAATACGTTTTTCCTCAATTTTCACGACTCGGTCAGTACGCCCTTTTAGATCAAAGGTCACCTTATCATGGAAATGGCATTCATCCGCTGTTTGATACCACTCATCACCTGCAATGTGCGGAGCACGCAGTCTTAGACAATTTTCGCTATTTAGCTCTGCTTCTACACTCGGAAACAGCTGCCAAGGTGTCGTTGCGTCTTGCTGTTGTCTAAATGCAATCCCTCCGGTTTCTGTACTACCGAAGACTTCAATAGGAAGATGAGTAAACAACTCATTGCTGTGTTTGGCTGCACTTAGGGGTAAGGGACCGCCCGAGGAGAACACACAGCGTAGTGGCGAGCTAGAATGCTCTTCTGTCAAACGCTTAAGTAAGGCAGGACTACTAACCAAGACAGTATTGTCATCCGCGTGGTGGACAATTTGCTCAGGAAACTCAAGGTTGAACTGCGCAAACGGCCTGCCTGCACACAAGGGCCATAACAGGCGAAACAGTAAGCCATAGATGTGTTGGTGAGACACGGTACTTTCGATACGTGTATCTACCAAGGTTTGTCCCCACAGTGACTCTAATATTTCAATTTCAGTTGCAAGCTGTAAAAGCGTTTTGTTGATCGCTTTCGCTTTACCGCTAGAGCCGGAAGTGAACAAGGTTATCGAGATCTGTTCGAGTGATAACGCATCAAAGGAAACTTCTTTGCTCGTCCAATGTGTGTAGGGATTGAGCTGTAGTGCTTTCAGTTCGTGCGCTACCACGACTTGCTCATCATGGATAACGAGATCGAAATGTTCATTAAGCTCCGCTACGGCTTGAGTTTGGTAATTACCCGGTAGGATGATTGCTTTACTAGCATAACAACTGGCAAAGAAACTGACCGCAAATAGATAGCTGTTACCAAAGCACAGAGCGACGCGCTCTGCCGAATGTTGCGATAGCTGCTGAGAAAACTCAGCCACATCTTGTTGAAACTGACCCCATGTAATGGTTTCGTTTGGCTCGAATACCACTGGCTTTGTGCTTAAGCGCGATGCGTTCATAAGCGAAGCAAGTGAAGTAAATTCGGGGTTAACTAGGTTCATTTTGATGAGTGATCCTTACGAATAAACTGACGCACAACCCACTCAATTGCAAACAAGCTACCAGCAAGAATGTAGCTGATCAGTCCGTTGTATAGTGTCCAAACTTCGATAGGTTGGAAACAGGTATACAGGGCAGTCAAACCATTGAGAACAAAGAATAGACACCAAACTATGGTGACTTTACGCGTGTAATCAACACCGCTTTGAGGTAGGTCGGGTTCTTGAAGGCGTGCCAAACGTTCTATGATGGTCTGGGGCTGCTTCAAGCTAGAAGCAAACACAACCAGCATACATAAGTTGACAACAACAGGGTAGAACATCAACCAGCCATGTTGTTTGAACAGGATACCTAATCCAACGAGTGAGATACCCGTAACAGCGGTAACTTGCGCGACGTATTTGAGTTCTTTTAGTTTGGTACGATGTACGGACAGGAGGCGTGCTCCCAAGGCGGCGATCAATAGAATCCCCACCATGGAAAGGCCGTATTTATCTATGCCGAAGTAAACGGCGAATGGATAAGCGAGCAGGACAAGTGCAGACAGAACTGTCAGCAGTTGGCGCATTAGGCTTCCTTAAGAAGCTCAGTCACTGCGTTAACCACGTCTTCAACAGTACGCACAGTACTGAACTCAGCGGGTTTGATTTTTTTGCCTGTCACGTTCTGCAGGTGAACTACTAGGTCAACAGCGTCAATGCTGTCTAAATCAAGATCTTGATACAAGTGCGCTTCAGGCACGATATCCGCAGCATCAATCTCAAATAACTCTTCAAGCGCGTCCTTTACTTGAGCAAATACCTGTTCTTTATTTACATCTGTCATGGGTGTACCTACGGATTATTCACTGATCTGTGAAGAAATATACTTCGCTAAATTACTCACTGAAGCAAAGTGTTCGCGAGTATTTGAATCATCCGCATCGATGACAATGTTGTATTTCTTCTTAATCGCTAAACCTAGCTCTAACGCATCGATTGAGTCTAGGCCAAGACCATCACCAAACAGTGGAGCGTCTGTCTCAATATCGTCAATGGTTAAATCTTCTAGATTTAGTGCATCAATTATAAGTTGTTTTATTTCGTTGTGTAGTTTTTCCACTTGGGCCTACTTGTCACTAGTAATTTTCTGGAAAGATCGTCTCTGATAAATGCTGCTGCAAACGGCGAGCGGCAATTGTTGGGGACGTAGTTTGCTCTATAAATGGTTTAACCTCAACTTTATCCTTAACTTCAACAAGGAAAAAAGGCTTGGTAGGGGGAACTTGATACCATTTTGTCTCTTTTGTGAGAAAGCTCGGAGAAACGCTAATATGGATAACGCGCAAATCTCGTTCAGTTCGCACTGCGATTTGTGCTGAACCTCGTTGGAGTTTCGATTCAACTCCTGGTGTGGTTCGGGTGCCTTCTGGGAAAACGAGTAATACGTTGCCTTGTTCAAAACGCTCTTCGCATATTGCCAGCAAGTCATCAGGCGTTTCATTTGGAATGTAACCTGCTGCTTTAACAATATGCTTCATAAACGGATTGGCCCAAATGGCAGATTTAACTAAGCAGTCACATCGTTTCAATTGTGATGCAATTAAAACATAGTCAATAAGGCTTGGATGGTTGGCAACGATTAAGCAGTTTCTGTCTTGTTGTAGAAGTTCAGCGCCGACAATTTTGTAATCAATCGCACCAGTGAACTTCATCAGTTTACAAAACAGATTGAATGAACGCTGAATGGCACCTTGAACACGGTACTCTCGAACCGTTTGATCTTTGGTCAATAGGTGAATTGCGGGGATTACGACGAAACTCAGGGTTAAGCCGCCAAGGCCAAAAACAGAGAAGCAGAATCCCGTCGCGAAAACACGCCAATGTTGATCGAATGTTTTCATTAATTTCTCTGCCAAGTCCATGTCTGTTGTGGGGATTCAATTTTCCATTGGCTTTGATTAGACAAGAAATGACGGATGAATTCTAATCCTTGTGGCAGTGTTTGGGCTGATGTCTCGCTAGTTTGATGCTGCGATAGCGAGAAGCCGTTGCCATTTGAAACAACAAGTCCTAAGCCGTAACCGCGATAGCTCTGGTTTTCGTACTTCTCGTAAGCGTCAGGTAGTGGCTCATCGAAATCGACAACCAATACTTTGCTGTCTGGATGATCGTTTAAGTACAACCAGGCTTCGATAATCGCACTTTGGAACGTATTTTCTGAAGCAGCAATAGAAGTAAGAGGAATAGGTTTTTTGGTCGCGATGGTGGCAAGACCTGCTGCAGTATTGTGTACCGACTGAGAAAACGCCATCGGAGAAGCTTCTTCACCATTTAAGATATCGTCGACAAGTTTGACACTGCGGTGCAGCTCTCCATGACGACTGGCGAAGACCAGGTAGTCGACCTCGTGCTCGTTTAGGAGTTCAATGGTCGTTTGAACGGCAAGCTTGCTCAGATTACTCATTCTGCGGCGCATCATGGGTGGAATCGCAGAGGTAATTAATTTGTCCTCTTCAGGCCACTGTAAGCTATTTGCCCAACTTTCCCAGTTTTGAGACACTGAGAATCCGTTAGAATGCGCGAGCCACGCGTCGATGTTAAATGAGATGTTGATATCTGAATTTAGCATAAGATATTGAATTGTCGTTTTTACAGCGAAATACTATTAAAGACTAAACACCTAATAAGGAATTATTAATATGTCACCACTAAAGTTACTCAGCTCAGTATTGCTAGCATTGCTACTTGTCGGTTGTGGTCGCGTTCAGCCAGTAATGAACGTTGAGGATACTCCAGTTGCTTATAATCTTCAAAGTAAACAAGTTAAGATGGCGATTATGCAAGCTGCCATGAACCGCGGTTGGATCGTAGATGAAGTTTCTGAAAATGAGCTAAATGCGAAATTACACGTTCGCTCGCATTATGCGGAAGTAAAAATTCCATATAACGACAAGTTTTACTCAATTATTTATCTCAACTCAGAAAACTTAAAAGCAGGTGATGGCAAAATTCACCGTAACTACAATCGTTGGATTAACAACTTAAACGTAGATATTAAGAAGCAGCTTGCACTAACAGCGTCTGCACAATAATCATTTAATCAACTAATAGTTAGGTTTTTCGTGGTACAAGAAAACAAAGACCCGTTTAATGCTCTAGAAGCAAAAACAGAAGCTCAAAAGCTATCATTTGCTCCAATCGTGTTCCAAACAGCGCGCACTTTACGTGATTTAGGTATTTTGTCTGCACTAGATAAAGCTGGTGAAAAAGGTCTAAATGCGGCTGAGATTGCTCAGCAAACTCAGGTTTCTGAGTATGGCGTTAAAGTGTTGCTTGATATGGCGATCAGCGCCAATATCGTGTTGTGGGAAAAACCTAACTATTGCCTAGCAAACTTAGGCTTCTTTATCCTCCATGATGGCATGACCAATGCCAACATGGATTTTACGGCTGATGTTTGTTACGCGGCGATGATGCACCTCACTGAAGCGATTGTCGAAGGCAAACCTGCTGGCTTGAAGGAGTTAGGAGACTGGGAGACCATCTATCAAGGTCTGTCGACTCTGCCGGAACAAGCAAAAGAGAGTTGGTTTAAATTTGACCACTTCTATTCTGACCGTTCATTCCCGGTTCTACTTGAAGAAGTATTTAAAAGCCAACCGAAAACCCTTGTTGATATTGGTGGCAACACGGGTAAGTGGGCAATGCAATGCTGTAACTACAACCAAGATGTTGAGATTACCATTGTGGATTTACCTCAACAGCTTGAGATGGCAATGAAAAATGCCAAGGAGCAGGGCTTTGCAAATCGAGTTCATCCGCATCCTGCCAATATGCTCGATAAGCAGCAAGTATTGCCAGAAAGCGCCGATGTTTGGTGGATGAGCCAGTTCTTAGATTGCTTCTCGCCAATGGAAATTCTTAATATCCTCAAGAAAGTCAAAGGTCAGCTTCGCGACGGCGATTCGATTTACATTCTTGAGTTGTTCTGGGACGCGCAAAAATACGACGCCGCTTCTTTTAGTTTGAATGCCACTTCTCTCTACTTTACCTGCCTAGCCAATGGCAATAGCCGTTTTTATCGTAGCGACGATTTCTTAGAGATCATTGAAGCAGCAGGTTTAGTCGTTGAAGAAAGAACAGATAATATTGGTCTTGGGCATACGCTGCTCAAGCTAAAATCACAATAAAAATTATGAAAAAAGAAATTACCCAAGTCGTTGTAGTTGGTGCAGGGCCTTCAGGTTCTACCGTTTCTGCGTTGTTAAACGCGCAAGACATAAACGTAATTGTTATCGAAAAGGCGCAGTTTCCACGCTTTTCTATAGGAGAAAGTCTACTTCCCGCGTGTATGGAAGTGGTAGAGCAAGCTGGCATGCTTGATGCGGTTAATAAATACGGCTTTCAGTACAAAGATGGCGCAGCGTTTAGACGCAATGGCGTATACACCCAGTTTGATTTCACAGATAAATTCACTTCAGGTCCAGGGACGACGTTCCAAGTTCTGCGAGGTAATTTCGATAAAGTCCTCGCTGATAGCGCAGAGACTCAAGGGGTAGAAATTCGATATCAACATGAATTAACTGAACTTGAGTTTGTTGGTGATCGCTCTTTGCTGACAGTTAAAGATGAGCAGGGTGAGAGCTACCAAATAGAAGCAGACTATGTGCTGGATGCGAGTGGCTTTGGGCGAGTGTTACCAAGAATGCTCGACCTTGAAGAACCTTCTTGTCTTCCGCCACGCAAAGCTATCTTCACCCATATCGTTGATAACATTGACCCACAAGCGTTAGAGTACGACCGCAACAAGATTCTAATTTCAGTGCACCCTGAAAATCACGATGTCTGGTACTGGTTGATTCCGTTTTCCAATGGAGTATGTTCTTTTGGTGTGGTGGGGGAACCTGAGTTCTTTGACCGCTACCCGGAAGATAAAATTGCCGCTATTAAGCAATTGGCGAATGAAGAGTCTGGCTTAGCTCGTTTGCTTGCCAATGCAGAATATCCAAACCCTGCGGGAGAGCTAGGCGGATACTCAGCGAACGTAAAACAGCTCGCGACCAAACACTACGCTCTGCTAGGCAATGCAGGAGAGTTTCTTGATCCGGTATTTTCTTCCGGTGTGACCATTGCGATGAAGTCGGCCCAGTATGCTGCCGAGTGCGTGGTGAAACAGCTAAATGGGCAAGAGGTGGATTGGAATCAAGAGTATGCTAAGCCGCTGATGGTTGGTGTAAATACTTTCCGAACTTATGTCGAAGGCTGGTATAGCGGTATTCTGCAAGATGTTATCTTCTACCAGAACCCCAATCCTAGAATTAAGCAAATGATCAGCGCTATCTTAGCGGGGTATGCATGGGATCTAGATAACCCATACGTTAAGAATAGCGATCAACGATTAAAAACATTGTCAGAGCTAGTTCGCGAAAACAATAACGCTTAGAGTTTTGATTTGGCTCAAGCTTGGAGATGGCGAAAACCTCAATCACCGCTCATACTTTTTAGTAATCGCTATTCGAACCATTTACGTAGGTTTGGATAGGGAAAGGAGGTGATCTATGAAGAACGAACTTGATCCAACCAAGGTTCTACAAGCTTACGAAACGGTGATGGCGAACGGCTCACCAACTGAGCATGGCAAGATCTATGAAGGTGTTGAAGCCTTCTCTGATTACGATGGGTACAATGTATATATGCGAGGTAATGGTGTCGAGCTAAAAATTGGCTTTCACAATACCTATCATCTTGATTATGACCAAGAGCATCTTAGAGATAGCTTCCTGAAAAAGATCGCCATGTTAGTGAAATAGAAAACACCATAAATAAGATAATGAATCTGCCCCAATGGTTGAGTAATCAATTATTGGGGCATTTTTTATGCGACAAGTGCTTGTAAGAGGGCGCGCTACTTGTTGTGTGTATTAATACGCTCCGTTTCAATAATCTTGATTTCTACACCTTGAACGCTTTTGGGGATCTTGTGCTCAATGACTAATTTAGGGAGGGCGCTATATATAACTAAGTAAGCCGCTCCACTGGACTCAGCAATGGCGACACCCACTACCCCTTCCGATTTTCATCCACTCGCCTTGCCATTGCTCTTGCAGCTTTATTACATCGGACAATTTCATTGGAGATATTAAAGCCCAGAGCGCACTGTGCTTTGTATTGCTAGAAGTTCGTAACAACCGTGTTGGAACATGAACTGGTGCCGGCTTCACAGAGCTTATGGCTATAGCTTGCTCCGCCTTTGTTATTAATGTGATCAGTATAAAAGCCAGAGTTACTCACGGTATCCACGACTGAACCATCTCGGTAAACATCGACATTTGAAGCTTCGCTACCAGACCATTCTAAGTTTACTTTATGGAAGCCTTTGACTTTATAGCCTGAAGCCGTCAAAGAGAAATCTCCGCTTGGAGGTGGAGGAGGTGGCGGTGCATCAGAGTCGATACTCACTCCAAAGCGCACCAATACAGGTTCAATCGGTGAGGCTATAGTATGCGAGGATGAACCCGCAAACAGCAATCCAACTGGATTGTTGCCATTGCTACTCACAATAAGTGAACCCGAATCTCCTCCGGCGCTAAATGTTCCCGGTGTGACAACGATTTGTCCGACAAAGAGCGCCAATTTCGTACAAGTTGAAGATCCCTCGTAGCAGACATTGACAGAAGCGTTAATGGCGTCAACAGTACCTTGAGTGAAACCAGTTGTTCGGCCATATTTCTTGACCGACATACCTATAACAGCCTCATTGACTGTGCTGTCGGGTGTTCCGTAACCATCGGCAGGAGTTGAAGTTGTTAGTTCACCTGTACTAGTGAGTGCGACAGCCGCATCCATAATGTTTGCGGAGCCATCAAATAGAATAGGCTCGTAATCGGTCAGTGAAGCGAAGGTGTCGTTTTGTTCAGTACCGCCGTCGAAAGGCCCTGGTTGTAGCATATTTTCCGGCACATTAGTGTCATTGGAATTGGCAAATACATGATTGTTACTGAGAGCAAAAACGTTAGTGCCATTTGTTACACGAGCGCCAATTGTACCTGCTGTGATCGCTGGGTGACCTGTTGAAACTCCGATTGGTACGGGGCGCTCAAACCGAGCTGTTGGGTCGACAGGGTCAGGTTCGGGATCAGGATCGGAAAAACACTCAGGGGGACGTTGCGATGGTGGCCCTCCACATTTTGGAGGAGCGAGGGAATAAAACTGGCCCGTATAAACTTCTTTAACCGCAACGCCATCCAACCATTTTGGTGTGCCTTTAGGCTTGGGATCGTGAGTAAAGACAACAATGATACCTTGGCCATTTTCATCAACCGCAAGGCCGTGACCTACAACACCGGTTGTCTGAAGTAGTTCTTGGCTGTGTTTCGCTTGAGCTGCGGCTGCAACGGCAAGACCGGGTGGTACGTCAAATGGAGGGGACGCTAAGGTGGTGATCGACCACAGTGCACTAGTTAACAAGCTAACTAATGATATCAACCAATGTTTGAATAGCATAAAGCAACGCTCCCCTAAAAGTTTAATTAACAATTATGTCAATTATGGTTTGGAAATACCTGCTTTGCGTATGGTCAAAGGGAAGAAATTGACCACAATTGAGGGATTGGAAAGAAACTGTTTGACTAGAAAGAGAAAACCCGAGAAATAAAATTTCTCGGGTTGGTATCATTGAATTTGAAATTACACTTCAGAGTGTTTGAGATGAACTTCTTCTTCTTTTACACCCGCCATTGGGTCATTGAAGCGATTTTCATCTAGCGCACCTTCGGATTTAGCAACAATGATGGTCACTGCACTATCACCTGTGATGTTTACCGCGGTACGGATCATATCAAGTAGACGGTCTACACCCATAATAAGAGCGATACCTTCTAGTGGTAGACCAACTTGGTTTAGCACCATGGCTAACATGACAAGACCAACACCTGGAACACCCGCAGTACCAATTGACGCTAGAGTTGCCGTCATGATCACCATAAGGTAATCACCCATAGTGAGATCAATGTTGAATGCTTGAGCAATAAACGCGGTCGCGACACCTTGCATGATCGCCGTACCGTCCATGTTCACTGTTGCGCCCAATGGCACAGTGAATGAAGAGACACGGTTTTCAACACCCATACGGTTCTTCGCTGTTTCCATTGTGACTGGAATCGTCGCATTTGAAGAAGCCGTAGAGAAAGCAAACATGATCGCATCTTCCATCTTCTTCAAGAAGGTAATTGGGCTAAGACCCGTAAAGCCTTTTAGCATCACGCTGTAAGTCACTAGGCCGTGCAGCAATAGCGTTCCTGCTAGTACAAGGAAGTACTCCGCTAGATTGACGATAGCGCCAAGACCTAAGCCAGTGAATAGCTTGGCCATCAAGAAGAACACACCGTATGGCGCAAGGTTCATTAGGATAGCAACAAGCTTCATGATCACTTCATTGAGATCTGAGAAGAAAGAGGCAATACGCTCGCCCGGTTTACCCGCAGCGCTGATTGCAATACCAAAAAGCACAGCAAAGACGATAACTTGAAGGGTTTTACCTTCTGCCATTGCGCTAATTGGGTTGGTCGGGAACATATCAATGATCACCTGACCAAGAGAGGGTGCTTCCGCCGATTTAAACGAGCTTGCGGCAGTTAAGTCTGCACCTGCGCCCGGCTGGAAAAGGTTACCCATGGTAAGGGCAAGAGTGATGGCAACGGCTGTGGTTGCAACATAGAACGCGAGTGTTTTACCACCCATACGACCCAGTGTAGAAAGGTCTTTTAGAGAGCTTGTACCGCAAACTAGTGAAACGAAGACTAGTGGGACAACAAGCATTTTCAAGCTAGCGACAAAGATCTGGCCGCCGACTTCAAATAATCCATTTACAATATATGCATCGACAAATCCGTTGTCAGCAAAGAGACTGCGAATCGCAAATCCTGTCAAGATACCCGCAACCATACCTAGAATTACGCGGCTGGTTAGCGACATCGGTTTCTTGGTATTCATAGTGAACACTCCTTATAGTTATGCACCTTGAGTTCACTTCAAGGCGAGCAGGAGGTTAGCAGGCAGATCGAAAAATCAAAAAGCAAAATAACTGACTAGATTTATAGATGTGACATTCATCACTAGAATTTTATGTCATTTAACAGGTTTTTAACCAGTATGATTAACGGAATTATCTATAAAACCCATTTTGTAACACGGAAAAGACTGCTTGTTAATATATACGGGTTTCTCATTACTTGAGAATCTAAATGCATATACTGGTATGAGGTGTTAAAAACTGCATATATAGTCGAGGCTTATGCAGTTTTTAACATGAAATCATAGGGCTAGAGTTGTTCTTCAATTGGCAGTAATCCCGAAACCCAAGCGCCCATTTTTCGCCAAATACTGGCGTCTGGTTCAGAGGTTAACAATTCCCCAGAAGAGAGATCTTTCCACGCAATGTCACCGTCTTGAATGACTATTTGATAGGCATTTTTCTCTAAGCTTTTTGGTAGCTCTTCGAGAGATTCTTCTACAAAGCGCTTTTGTTCTATGACCACTGCCATTTCTGTGTTGAGGTATGCAGAGCGAGGGTCCCAGTTCATAGAGCCGACAAATAGAGTGTTTCCATCGATGAAAATCATTTTGGCGTGCAAACTTGAACGACTGCTACCTGTTACACTCCATTTACTTTCAAGATCGGCACTGGCTTTGGTTTCCCATAGTTCTACCCCACCTTTGACGAGCGCTTCACGGTATTTCGCATACCAGCCATGAACGGCAAACACATCGTTTGAGGCGAGACTGTTAGTCACAACGGTAACGTCTATTCCTCGTTGAGCCGCTTCTACCAAAGCGGTTGTTCCAGATTCGGTAGGAACGAAATAAGGAGAAATCAGTACAATTGAGGAATCAATATCTGCTAGTAGTTCACTTAAATTATCAACCAGTTGGCTCTGCTGTGTGGCGACTTTGTCAGGTAAGTCATACCAAACAACACCTTCTCCCCAATACATATCCAAATCACCTGCGACGAGCTGCTCGTATAGATCTAACTCAGTGAAGTCGTATTGTCCTTCGGAGAACTTTTCGCCGAGCTTTCTTTTCGCGACTTCTTGTTCAATAGCGCTGTCATTTGGGCGTTCTGCATTTTCAACGATCCACTCCATTGGAATGGCGTAAAGGCTGTTCCAATAGAGGTCAAACTGCTCGGCGGTTTGTTCAACGGCTTTACCATATAAAAGCACATCAAAGTCACCAAACTCGACATTAGACTCAAATGAAAAGTACTCATTGCCTATGTTGCGTCCACCTACGATAGAAGCAACGCTATCGGCAGTGAAAGACTTGTTGTGCATACGTCGATTGAGTCTTTGGAAGTCGCTTGCCATCGCTATTATTCGGGCACTTCGATAGTGGTGAGGGTTAAACAGGCGAATCTCAATGTTCGGGTGGGTATTGAGTGCAGCCAGTTTATCATCACCTCTATCCTGCATATCATCGAGCAGCAAGCGAACCCTAACCCCTCGCTCCGCTGCCTCGTAGAGTCGCCAAGTCAGGAGTTGGCTTGTCTCGTCATTACGATAGATGTAGTACTGTAAATCAAGCGAACTTTGTGCCGATTCAATCAAGGCTAGGCGGGCTAGAAGAGCGTCTTCGCCTTGATCTAAGGGTAAAAATCCAGTCAGGGAAGGATCGGGGTGCTTATCAAACTCAAAGTATTTGGCGAGTGGGCTACTCTGTTGATAACCCAAATGAGTGGAGGTGGCTTTTTCAGGCAGCGTGCTTGGATCCACCGACGCACAGCCAACCAACCAAGTGAAACACAATAGTGTAAGCATGCGCCAAATGAGAGTGAACAAGCCTAGCCCCTTATGAGTGAGAAACAGTTAATAGACTGATTATAATATCATTTAGCGTTGTCACCACTAATCCAACCAATTACGTGTATTGGTTTTAAGAGTTCATTGCTTTATGTTAGACGCATAACACAACAAATAACGATAAAAATCTCAACTATGAATACCGCTTTGCTGGGAATGTTTATTCCGACTTTTTTCTTCGTTTCAATTACTCCTGGGATGTGCATGACGTTAGCGCTGACCTTAGGCATGAGTATTGGCTATCGCCGAGCGCTGTGGATGATGGCAGGGGAGTTAGTTGGTGTCGGTCTAGTGGCTGTCGCTGCTGTCCTCGGTATTGCTGCTGTGATGCTCAATTATCCGTGGTTATTTGTAGCACTGAAGCTCATTGGGGGCAGTTACCTGTTTTATCTAGGCATTCAGATGTGGCGCTCAAAAGGTAAGCTTGCTATTAACCTAGATGAACAAGCTCCGCAACCTTCAAGTGATTGGGATTTGGTGGTGCAAGGCTTTGTCACTGCGATCGCTAACCCTAAAGGCTGGGCGTTTATGATCTCTTTGCTTCCTCCGTTTATCGACCAGAGTGCTGACTTAGCCCCTCAGCTGATTGTATTGGTCTCGATAATCTTGGTATTCGAGTTTATCTGTATGACTTTGTACGCAACTGGCGGGAAAGGGCTGAAACGCCTACTTGGGCAATCGCAAAACGTTCGACTTCTTAATCGTATTGCTGGCACGCTAATGATGGGTGTTGGTGTTTGGTTGTTTATGAGTTAGCTATGAATTTGTTGAAACGAGTGAAGTCACAACTACTTGAAGTATTAGATTTTCAATCTCGCGTCTGGGTTGTCAGTGTGTATGAAGGAGTGCATAAAGGCGAGTCTTACGTGGTGAACGAAGATAGCTTTTCTGAGCCAATGCAGTGGATGAAACGCAAAGGTTATTCCACAGTAATGATAGAGCAAGTAGATCAGATGCGACGCTCGCAAGTCGAAGAGTTTGAGCTAGAGGATGTTAAGCATCGCCTTATGCGTGTGAAATGACACTCAGCCCATATGATAAGGGCTGAGTATTGGTTTCATTATACTCGTTGCAATCTCAGTGAGCGCTTATCCAGTGCGCCGCTTACGCGAGTAAGGACGAGAGCAGCCAACACGATCATTGCGCCAACCCAAGGGGTGTTCATTAATCCCGCTTGCTCAACAATAACGCCACCTCCCCAAGATCCCAACGCAATACCTACGTTAAATGCGGCGATGTTTAAACCAGAGGCAACATCGACTGCATCAGGTGCGTATTTCTCCGCTAGCTTGACCACATAAACCTGTAAGCCGGGAACATTACCAAAAGCAAAGGCACCCCAAACGAGAATTGTCATTACTGCGGCGATTGAGTTGTATGCAGTGAAGTTAAACACCAATAGAACCAGAGCGAGGCCGACAAAGATAACCGTTAAGGCTTTAATTGGTCCCATAGTGTCGGCCATTTTTCCGCCCCAAATATTGCCAATGGCAACTGATACACCATACACCAACATGATTAGGCCGATTGCGCTTGAGTTAAACCCAGACACCTCTTCTAGAATTGGCGCTAAGAAAGTAAACGCGGTAAACGTCCCCCCGTACCCCAGTGCTGTGATCGCATAGACGAGTAGCAGTCTCGGTTGAGTAAGCACTTTAAGTTGAGCAGACAACTTGGTTGCTGGTGGCTGTTTCAGATTACTTGGTATCAATGCCGCACTGCCAATAAGAGCAATCAACCCTAGCAAGGCTACGATGAGAAATGTCGCCTGCCAGCCAAAGGTTTGCCCAATGTATGTACCAAGCGGCACACCTGTAACCAAAGCAACAGTTAGACCAGTGAACATTATCGCGATCGCGCTGGCTGCCTTTTCTTTCGACACTAAGCCTGTCGCAATGGTGGAGCCAATTGAGAAAAATACGCCATGGGCAAGGCCGGTCAGTATACGTGCCATAACAAGGGTGTTATAGCCGGGGGCTTGCCAAGCTAACAGGTTACCCAAGACAAACAAACTCATCACGGTCAGGAGCACTTTTTTACGTGGCCAATTGCCAGTTAAAGCGGTTAATACAGGCGCGCCGACCGCAACGCCCAAAGCATATAAACTCACTAGGAGCCCGGCGGAAGGGAGCGAAACGGATAAATCGGCAGCCATGGTTGGAATTAATCCAACGATGACAAATTCAGTCGTGCCGATAGCAAAGGCACTGAGTGTTAATGCGAATAGAGCGATTGGCATTGTTGTTCTCATTAGTTGTGTAGTAGATAGCGAGCATTATTAAAGAAAGGTTATTTGCGAAAAATAGTGATTTTATCAAATTACTTTTGCTATAAATGAAGGTAATAACATTGTTGGAGAGATTGGATGCTGACCCGTTCAGATGATTTGGATATTTTGCTTACAGTCGTGGATAGCGGTGGGTTCTCTGCGGCTGCGGATGTGCTTGATATTCAGGTCGCTAGGGTATCGCGAGCAGTAAGCAAAGTAGAAAAGCAGCTTGGTGTTTCTATTTTGAACCGGACGACTCGACGTATTGAGCTCACTTTTGAAGGGAAGCAGTTTATCGAATCGGTTCGACGCGGGCTTGATATTATCAAACAAGCTGAAGAAGAAATCGTAACGCGAGGTGAACTACCCAAGGGTCATCTTCGTGTAGATGCTGCAAGCCCGTTCGTTTTCCATCAGTTGGTGCCACTTATTCAAGAGTTCAAACAAGCCTTTCCAGATATTGAGCTGGAGCTGACTTCTAATGAAGGCTTTGTTGATCTGTTAGAAAAAAGAACGGATGTGGCAATTCGAATCGGACAGCTAAAAGATTCCACATTACATGCAAGACTGCTTGGTAAAAGCCCACTCTACATTGTGGCGTCACCAGAATATCTCGTCCAACATGGTGTACCTAAAACAGCGTTGGAATTGTCTCAGCATCAAGTGATTGGTTTTACGGCACCAAAAGTATTGAACCAATGGCCTCTAAAAGGGTTCCAACCTTTGAAACCACTGATTACTTCGGGAAATGGTGAAACCATACGTCAGTTAGCCCTCAACGCAAATGGTGTGGCTTGCTTGTCTGGTTTTATGGTTCAAAAAGATATTGAAGAAGGTCGACTCGTCTCTTTGCTAGAGGATCAAAAACTCCACAACACAGAGCGAGAGTTGGTCAATGCTGTTTATTACAAGTCATCGACGGTGGCTCGTCGTATCTCGGCATTCGTTGACTTTATACAGCCGAGGCTAACCTTGTAAGGCCTTCTATATCACACACTATTAAGGAAAGAATGATGATCAAAACTACCACTTCAGTTGTTGAAGGTCGCCCGGTTCAAGACTATTTGGGTGTTGTTGTTGGCGAGGCAATATTAGGAGCCAACATTTTCAAAGACATGTTTGGCGCGATTCGCGATGTGGTTGGCGGTCGTTCAGGTGCCTATGAGCGAGAGATGGGACGCGCGCGTGAGATCGCTTTCCAAGAGATGGAGTCCAGAGCTCGTGAGTTGGGTGCAGATGGTATTGTCGGTATTGATATCGACTACGAAGTGATAGGTAGTGGCGGTAGCATGATGATGGTGAGTGTTAGCGGAACGGCGGTTAAGTTTAAATAACGCTATTAAGTCCCTAGTAATTACGGTCTAATAGCGTCAGTAGACCGTTTTTAGGAATAATGAAGAATGAAAATTTGGGTAGATGCGGACGCTTGTCCTGTCGTAGTACGAGACATCTTGTTTCGTGCTTCTGAGCGTACTGGAGTTGAAGTGACCTTGGTAGCTAACCAGTTTATTCGCACTCCAGCCTCACCAAAGGTAACCATGCTACAAGTTCAAGCCGGATTTGATGTGGCTGATAATGAGATAGTAAAACGCTGCCAAACGGGTGACTTGGTGATCACCAGTGATATTCCGCTTGCGGACGAAATCATCACCAAAGGCGGCCATGCACTGAGCTCGCGCGGTGAGTTGTTTACCAAAGAGAACATCAAATCACGTTTGAATATTCGTGATTTTATGGAGACCATGCGTAGCAGCGGTATCCAAACAGGAGGGCCTGCGCCATTAAGTCAGGCTGATCGCCAGCAGTTTGCGAACCATCTTGATAAATGGTTGGTGCAATGGCAGCGAGCTCAAAAGTAAGGTTGTAATATGGCGTTAGTGAATCAACTCTCTCTGTTTATCGATGTCGTCCAGCAAGGCTCTTTTACTAAGGCTGCCGCTCTGCATGATATGGACAACTCTTCTCTATCAAAGCAGATAAAAAAACTAGAGTCTGATTTAGGCGTTCAGCTTCTTAACCGTTCGACGCGCTCATTTTCACTAACGCCAGCAGGAGAAGAGATTCTCGAACAAGCTCATAACCTTGTGGGGACTTTGACTCACGTTCAATCAATCGCTGACTCTTATCATGCTCAGCCTAAAGGGCGAATTAGAGTGACTGCCCCGTACCATGTGGGTCAAAACTACCTTCGCCCGGTGATCAGTCAGTTTATGCAGGCATATCCAGATGTTGAGATTGAACTGCTACTGGATGATAAACGTTCAGATATTATCTCTGACCATTTTGACGTGGCGTTTCGTTTAGGGCGCTTAGATGATTCGAGCTTAATTGCGAAAAAGATTGCCGATATTAGGGCGGTGATCCTTGCTTCACACAGTTTTATCGAAAAGTATGGAGAGCCGTTAACCCCTGAAGAGCTAGTGAAGCTTCCTTCTGTGGTGTACAGCAACCGCTCTTTGACCGTGGATACGATGAGGCTTAGCGAGCAACCCAACTCCAGTAATATCATTAACTACAAGATGAGAGGCAAGCTCAAAGTAAATGATGTCCCGACCTTGATTGCTTCGGTTCAAGATGGGCTTGGTTATGTGACGCTTTCTTCTTCCAATCTAAACTGCTCTATTGATGAGCTAGGGCTGAAGCCGCTTCTTACGGACTATACCTTGTGTAACAAAGGACTGGCTCTTTACGCTTTATACCCTCACCGTAAGCAGACGGCACTGGTAAGAGAGTTTATTACGGCTGTTCAACAGTATATTGGGACTCCGCCTATTTGGGAGCAGCATATTCCCAACTTTGAACATTACTATCCTGCTAAATCATAGTGGCTCACTCTTGAAGTACTATCTTGTATAGCGACCATAAATGCTTTAATTCTATTCATAACCTTTTTTTAACTAAGGTTATCGTTTGCATTATTTGCCGGGTATAAAAATTTTCTAAGATATCTCGGTTAATTAGAAATATTTTACCTTTAACGGATAAGGTTTGATGTAAAAGGAAAACATTTTCTCTTAGTGATTCATTAGACTACATGCCAAATTTTTTGTGCTTCAGTGCACAGTTTTCATTTGCGTAGTTGATGAGTTATCACCATGAATTCAAAGTCATTTACCTTTTTGTTGTTCCTATCGGTTTGTTTAATATGGGGGACAACTTGGTTTGCGATGGAAGTCGCGCTGCACTCCATTCCACCCATGTTTGCTACTGCTCTACGCTTTTTGCTTGCAGCTCCACTGCTTATTGTCTTAACCAAAGCATTTAACCAACCGCTGCTTTTTCCTAAGGGTAAGCGTCGTTGGATGCTGATTGTATCGATTATGTATTTTGCTATCCCGTTTACGCTGATGATTTACGGCGAGCAGTACATTTCGTCGGGTCTCGCTTCGATTATCTTTGCCAATATGCCGATTGCAGTGATGTTAACCTCTTCGCTATTTTTAGGTTTACGTTTGGAAAAGCACCAAATGTTCGGTTTAGTGTTAGCGGTGATCAGCCTATGCATCATCCTATCTAATGAAATGGAGCTTGGAGGTGAAGATTATCTCATTGGTACCTTGTCGCTAGGTATGGCTGTTGCGATCCACGCGTTTATGTATGTCTTTGCTCAAAAGCAGTGTCGTGATGTTCAGGTTCTGACCTATAACGCGATACCTTGTTCTATCGCTTCTCTATTTCTATTTGCGGTTTCGGCGGTCGGTGAAAACGTAGAGATTGACGCGTTCACATGCGACTCGATCTGGGCGGTTATCTATCTTGGTTTGATCGCCAGTGTTGGCGGTATCGTGGCTTACTTTAAACTGGGGCAGGTGTCGTCCCCATTTCATGCTTCAATCTGCTTTTTGATCTTCCCGATTGTCGCATTGTTTATTTCTTCTTATGTGAATGATGAAATGATCTCAGATCAGTCAGTTGTTCTGATGTTACCTCTCCTTTTTGGTATCTTGTTGACTAAAGTTCCTAAGAAGTTTTTCAAGCGCGGCCAAGAAGCGACAACCGCTTAGTTTGTTTTGGGTCGGAATAGATCAAAGCGGGCAGTAATGTTTTGTTCTTACATACCGGGGGCAGCCAAGGCTTGTTTGCCTACCGAGAGACATTTGCTTATTAGGCACTCGCTTAAACAGAAAACAATCGGTGTTTGGTTAAGCCAAACACCGATTTTTGTTTTTAGTGAGTACTCTCGATCAAGCTAAGCGTTCAATTGCCTCTATGACTTGTTGAACTTTTATGTCATCAAGCGCATCGACATGCGGCTCAGAGAAACGTTCGAGGTCGTTATCGAAATAGAGTCCATGCGCATTGGCAAACTCGGCTGAAAGGCTTGCTCTTACGAGTATATCGGCACCTAAGCTGAGGTCGCCGCCAGCAATACCAAACGCGTCTTTTACCATCTTGCTCCCAAGCAGCGATTTCGGATTGACGGACACAATCATAGGGCCAGTATCTTTATGAGCTAAACCTAAGTGACGAGACCACATAGTGAGCGCGAGCTTACTCTGTGCGTAGGCGTCACCATCAGCAAGCGCTTTATTGCCAATAAGAGCCTCAATGCTGACACTTCCTTGCGCGGCTGAAGATAAGTTTACTACTCGACCATCACTTGGTAGCAAAGGCAAAAGCGCTTTAGTGAGTTTATAAGGCGCAAGTGTATTGACCACAAAGCGGACATCTAAACCCTCTTCGGTACGTGGTTGTTGGGTAGAAAATACGCCCGCATTGTTAATCACCACATCGATGGTTTCAAAGTCGCTAATAAGTTGCTGGGAGAGCTTGTCTACGTCACATAAGTCAGACAGGTCCGCCACATAACTAGAGACGTTGCCAAGTTGACTTAGTGTTTCTTCTACGTGTTGCAGTTTGCTTGGATTACGGCCATGAATAAGTACGTGATGCCCTTGGCTAGTGAGCATTTTTGCAGTTTCAAAACCGATGCCATCTGTTGCGCCTGTTACGAGAATAACCTTTTGCATTTTACTGAACCTGTCTGATGTCGATGTAGCCATTATGGGACAAATGACTCAAGACTACATTAATCGAATCTTCCGAAGATTATGGGTTAAAGCTTCCATAATCAAAGTACACTTGAACGGGAAGTTTATTGCCAGTAAGTGCGAGAGCGCACATTTCAAGGCAGTATTCGTTGCTATGGTTAAAAAATGAACAGCTAATTTCTACCATGGAGGAGTACATATGCTCGGTGAAGATCATTCTCTACTAAAAGAATTTCCTGAATATAAAGATGCGATTCTTGCGCTTGTCGAAACCAATGAGGACTTTGCGCAGATGATGAGAAACTACAACTCATTAGATAAAGAGATTCGAACCCTTGAGTTGCGAGACTCTCCAATTAGTGATGGAGAAATGCATCAAATGAAACATGACCGAGCCGAGATGAAAGATGCTCTCCATAGTTGGGCGAAATCCTTTTAGCCCCAATTGCAGCGAAAAAACAAGTTTGATAGGAGCGCCAGTATGGCGCTTTTTCATTGATATTCATTAGGTTAAATCTCAACCTTATCCCACACTTTAGCCAGTATGATGCTTTTCCTATACACGTAACGTCTACCACTTTTAAAGCTTAGAAAGTCACTGCTACTAAATTAATGAATGAATAAGTATCCAAGCTTAAATAGTGATTCTGTGCGTCTTATAAACTGAGACTCAAAAATTGAGTATCAGTAATTTGTTTCATAGTTAAGATTTTCCCGTCTAGATTAATCAGTGATTTCGCAGTAAGTGAGATCCGGTGACGGCAATGCCGTTTGTATAAAATATACATAGGTAGAAGAGCTAAGATGGAACTTAAAAAACTAACAATAGCAGTGGCAGGTGCTTTATTTTCTTTGAACGTGTACGCGGCGAGCGAGCCAGTGCCGCAATATGTAGACCGAAGTGTTCTGCATGACCATGAACATCATGGTGTCGAAGATCATCAACCAGACAACGCGCCAAAGAAAACACTCACTCAAAAACCAGAGCCAACTTTTAAGATGTTTGCCGCTGCTGCAGACGAAGCAGCGGTAACCTGTGATGTAGAGACATTTGCTACCTCAAATAGTACAACGCTTATTTCCGCGATTACGACGCAGGGAGCGAGTTGTGTGAACAAACTTTTCTCAGCAGAAAGCCGCGTTCAAGAAACAGCATTTGAGTCTAGCAATATGTTCAATGTCGCCAAGCACACGGTGAATGTTGCAAAAGCATATCAGGGTGGTGGAAGTGATGAGTTAGAGGCGTTGTTCCTCTTCCTGCGAGCAGGCTACTACGCTGAATTTTATAACAACAACGTGAGCTTTTTATCTTGGGTGACACCTGCGGTAAAAGAAGCGGTCGATGCTTTTGTCGCCAACGCTAACTTTTATGAAAGCAGCGATGCTCACGGTAAGGTGTTGCGCGAAGTGATCATCACAATGGATAGCGCAAGTCTTGAGCATGCCTACCTTGATGTTATTACTCAATGGCTAAATCGCTGGAACTCAGATTACGCTCAGCATTGGTATATGCGTGATGCAGTCAATGGCGTTTTCACCGTGCTGTTCGGGGGGCAATGGAATGACCAATACGTTCAGTCGATAGGTTCGCAGACCGCTTTGGTCGACGCACTCGCTAAGGTGGCACTCAATCGAGATTCTATTACGCGAGCGGATGAGTTTATGACCGCTAACGCGGGTCGTGAAATGGCCAGATTACTAAAGTACAGTGGCACTGCGATTGAAGCGAAAGTAAAAGCTAAGGTCACCGAGGTGTTCAGCCAATACGAGATGTATGGCTATGGTGATACGGTTTGGCTCGCGACTGCTGATACTGCCTCCTATCATTCCGATTGTTCTCAATTTGGGATCTGTAATTTTGAACAACAACTGAAATCCCTTGTGTTGGCACAAAGCTACACGTGTAGCCCAACTATTCGTATTCTGTCTCAGAATATGACCCAAACTCAGCATCAGGCTGCGTGTGAAAAAATGGGTTTTGAGGAAGGTTACTTCCATACCCGACTGGAAACTGGCAACCAGCCTGTCGCAGACGATCACAATACTCAGCTGCAGGTAAATATCTTCGATAGCAGTGACGATTACGGCAAATACGCAGGTCCTATTTTTGATATCAGCACTAACAATGGTGGCATGTATCTAGAAGGTGACCCTTCTAAGCCG
Source organism: Vibrio tubiashii (assembly GCF_028551255.1). Classification (NCBI taxonomy): domain Bacteria; kingdom Pseudomonadati; phylum Pseudomonadota; class Gammaproteobacteria; order Vibrionales; family Vibrionaceae; genus Vibrio; species Vibrio tubiashii. The sequence goes on from NZ_CP117030.1 coordinate 271,615, forward strand.
GGTAATATTCCTAACTTCATTGCTTATGAAGCGTCTTACGCTAACCCGGATCACTTCGTTTGGAACCTTGAACATGAGTATGTCCACTACTTAGATGGGCGATTCGACATGTATGGCGACTTCAGTCATCCAACTGAAAAAGTCGTGTGGTGGAGTGAGGGTGTCGCTGAGTATGTCGCAAATGAAGACAACAATCCTAAAGCGATAGAGACAATTAAAGATGGCTCTACTTACACATTAAGCGAAATATTCGAAACCACTTATGATGGCTTCGATGTCGATCGCATTTATCGTTGGGGTTATTTAGCCGTGAGATTTATGTTTGAACGCCACATGGATGACGTCAACCGCATGTTAGTTGAAACACGAAGCGGAAAATGGTCACAGTATAAAGTCATTATCAATCAATGGGCAGTTCAGTATCAGGCTGAGTTTGAACAGTGGCAACAACAACTGGTCAGTGGCGGTGCAGAGTCACCGACCGCGGTAATCAATGTAAGCAGTGAGGGTAAAGTCGGTGAATCCATTTCATTCAGCAGTGCAGGTAGTACAGACAAAGACGGCCAAATCACAAAATACCTCTGGGACTTCGGTGATAGCTCGACAAGTTCCGAGGCCAATCCGTCGCACCAGTTCAACAGCGAGGGTAACTACACGGTCCGCTTAACGGTCACGGATAACGATGGAAATACCGGCACGACGACCGCTTCGATTGTGATTTCACAGCAAGGAGGTGATTCTTCGCTACCTACTGATTGTGCAGTACAAAGCAAAATCTCAGGCGGACGATTGGTGGTAGGAGAGCCTGCATGTCTTGCGAGCCAGTCAACCATCTGGCTCAGTATCGAAGGGGTCAATGAGCATCAGTCGATGGCAATAACTTCTGCCAATGGGACAGGTGATCTTAAATTGGAATACAGCAATTTTGGATGGCCGAATGAAGCAGGATCGAACCTTCATGGATGGTCAGACAATGAAGGCAACAGTGAGTGTATCACTATCGCTGGGCAAGCCAACTACTGGGGATATTTGAAAGTTTCCGGCAATTTTGAAAATGCAGCAATAGTCGTTGATTTCGATACCTCAAGCTGTCGCCCGTAATCATCTAACCAAAGAAAAAGCTCAGCAATCGCTGAGCTTTTTCAGTAGAAGTTATGAACCACAGTTTATGAAAGTTTGATCTTTTGCCAGATACTTATTTATAGATTTGCTTCTTGTTGCACTTAAACAATGTCTGATTCACGAATTTGTATCGCGATTACTGCGAAATAACCATGTCATACATTCATAACATTTATGTAAAGCATATGCTCTAGATTCAAGCCTCCAAAACACAACAAGGATAACGTAATGAATTTTAAGCAGTGTTCCATCGCCTTAGTCGCTCTGATGGCAAGCTCAGCTTTTGCTGACACAGATGTGTATCTCACTAACAACTCCGGCCAAGCGTTGACCATTCAAGTCAGCCATGACGGCACAGACATTCTCAAACATGGTGAAGAGTGGAAGCAGCATGTTGAAACCCTCGGACCTTGGGAAACCAAACAGGTGATGAGCTTCAACCGTTGGGAAGGGGTTAAATCCGGCAAAACCTACCGTTTTAGTACTGTTGTTTCAAACCCGGTGGGTGAAAGTGTAACGCTAAATCAGGTGATGAAAGGGCATTGGTACAACTCTTCTATTGAGTATGGTGTATCTGCGTCAGATGTTTCGCTAAGTTTGAAAGATGATCGAGATATTCACCGTTACAACAGCCAATCATTTGGAGAGCGCAGCGCTGAGCTTGCTTTTAAATCGGCTAAAACAGCTCGTTATGATGACCTTTACTACACTATCACGCCACAAAAGGTCGAAGAGCAAGTAGATAGCGATGAAAACACCCTCAAAATGATGACCTACAATATTTGGGCGCTACCTGTTATCGCTTCTCATATTGGTGATCGTTATGATCTGATCCCTGAATATGTGAAAGGTTATGACGTGTTGGCACTGCAAGAAGTATTTGCAAGTGGACGTGATGCTTTTCTGCGTGAACTGGCGAAAGAATACCCCTACCAAACCAAGATGCTCGATAAGGAGGGGATCAACATCTACGATGGTGGCGTGATGATCGTGAGTCGCTATCCTATTGTGAATCAGGCGCAATTTGTTTTCCCTGACTGTACCGGCACGGATTGCTTTGCAGATAAAGGTGTCAACTATGCTGAGGTGATCAAAGGTGGAAAGGCTTACCACGTATTCGCCACTCATACTGCGTCGTTTGATACCGATACAGCGAGGGATTACCGTCAGCGTCAGTTCAAACAGATTCGCCAGTTAGCGACGTCACTCAATATTCCCAAAACAGATACTGTTGTGTACAGCGGTGATTTCAACGTCAATAAGCTGAAGTTCCCGGGTGATTACCAACAGATGATTGCCAACTTGAGCGCTATCGAGCCAACCTACTCAGGCTATACGGCGTCGACGTTTGATCCTCGAATCAACGACTTTGCTGGTGAAGCTATGTCTGGGGGGGAAAATGTCGAGTATCTAGACTATGTGATGGTCAGTAATGAGTATCAGGTGAAGTCCTATAACGACAACCGTGTTGATGTCCCTCGCTCAACCGACGAACGATTATGGAAACACTATAATCTGTCGGATCATTTCCCAGTGACTGCGGTAGTGAAATAATGCTGCGTTTATTGTCATTGGTTATGCTCGTCGCTTCGGCGAGCATTATTGGTTGGTTCGTCATTGAGGGCCCGTCTTCTTCAACAATGAATCATAACGTTAGCCCTGTAGAGTCGGCGATTGACAAAGAGAACGCGTCTCTTCCTATTGATAATCTGGCTCAACAAGACAAAGCTCCAACTCAGGCGCCATCTGCTCAGCCTAATCAGCCGAATGTGAATGAATGGGTAGCACGCTTATCAGCTTTGGAAGGGACAGCGCTAAGTCAGGAGCTCGAAGCATTCTGGCAACATTGCCTAGAATTGAACAACTGTGAAATGCAACTGGTCTCGCTGAAATCTTTAATGACTGATTCAGGTTACTTCTTGCTGGCAAATTATCCTCAATTGAAGCAGCAATGGCATGACAGATTAGGGAATCTAGAGTTAAACCAACTAGCAACGTTAGCCGACAAAATTACTGAGTTTAAACGTGAGGCAGAAGCGATTTGGGGTCAGCAAGCTGAAACAATATTCGCAGATCAATTTGCGGCCTATGATTTTGCTCTCGACTCCCAAGCACTCGCTGATATCTCGCCAGACGATTACCTCGCCGAGTTCCAATCCCTTACGCAGCGTTGGCAACAGAATTCGGCATCGGTGGGATTGGACGGTGATGTTGCCACTTTTGAAACGGCGGTTTCTCTCATTCCGGCTAGTTACAGCCAGCAGCAAAGAGATGCGGTCGTCAATCAACTAGCTGCGACTTACCTAAGCAGTGAACAAATCAATGAAATCAGCACTCGGCAGCAGCAGGTAAAGGAGCAACAACAAGAAGTAAAAGACTATCAAAGCCAGCTTTCTGCATTGAAGTCCTCACTGAGTCAACAGCGAACTTCCACTTACAGCGCGATGACTGATTCAGATTGGATGGCCTATTACAATGAGCAGATTAGCCAGTTTCGCATCGACTTTTTTAATTCTAAGTAATTGTTAAATAAGTGTTTAATGAAAACGATTGCTATTTGAACAGAGAGCGAAATTTTTGAATGGGAGTCTAAAAGGCTTCTGATATGTTTTTAGTTAATATATTGATTGTTGTTATAACGCGCCTGCCATTTATCAATAAAAACAGGGTGTTGCAAATGAAACAACGTCAATGGGCTCTCGGTAAATTAGCGGGAGCATGTCTAGTAGCGAGCTTGGGAAGCTACGCTCAAGCGTCTACACAATGCGAATTTAACGAATTATCTCAAGGTCATTTATGGGTAGAGGATATCGCATCTGCTCAATTATCTTGCTATCAATCTTGGTTCAATGCGCCAGCTGAAGCGGCTGTTTCACTTTATAGTGAAGCATCACTAAACCAAGTAGCACGCGCGTTAAGTGCTGAAGTGAACCAGTACAAGGGGGAAGACGCGCAGGCAGTTCGTATTGCTAATCTAAGTGAGTTTATTAAAGCGGGGTATTTTGCTCGTTATTCGACACAGGAGCAGTACGGCTACTTTTCAGATGATTTGAGTCGCTCGATTGCACAAATTTCAGATCGCTTTATTCGTTCTCAACATGCAACAGATCTAGGTCGCGAGCAAGTTAGGGCTATGTCGTCTATGACCTTGTTAGTCGATAGTGTTAAACAGCTTCACGTAACGATGGAGTCTATGCTGACTTTACTAGAGTCGTTTGATCGTGAAAACAGCAACAATCTTCAGTACGTTGATGGCTTAAATAACCTCTTTCGAGCAATGAGCGGTCACATTGTTCGCGATGCTTTCTATGAGGAGTTGGTACAACATCCCCAGTACTTGCAAAGATTAAAACAATTTGTCGATAGCAACTTATGGGCTCTAGGGACGGACTCTGAGTTTCTTATTTACAACGCGGTGCGTGAAACAGGTCGTCTTCTAGCGGGCAGAAACGAATCGCTGAACCAGCAAGTCATGCCTTTCTTAGAAAGCATTATGGCTCAGCATAAAATCGGAACTCAAGGTGAAAAACTTTGGCTGGCATCCGCTGAAATGCTGATGTTCTACGCGCCCGAAAAGGCGGAAAAGCTCAATGTTGAGGGTAAAAAGCAGCAACTAGAGCACCGCTTGTTAGTGAATAGGTATGAGTGTAATGGTCCGGCAGTCATTCGCTCTCAGAACCTTACTCAGCAGCAGTCACAGCAGGCATGCGAGATACTGGGTTCGACTGAGGCTGATTTCCATCTAGTTGCCAATACTGGTCAGATTCCAGTCAAAGACGACCATAACAACAAGGTAGAGGTTGTGGTTTGGCAAGACAATAATTCGTACACCACATATTCGAACTTTCTGTTTGGTAATAGTACTGATAACGGTGGTCAGTATTTGGAAGGAGACCCTTCGGATGAGAACAACATGGCGAGATTTCTCGCGTATCGATATTCGTCAGATGAACTCTCAATCCTCAATTTAGAACATGAATACGTTCACTATCTTGATGGTCGATTCAACTTGTATGGTGGTTTTGGTAAGACACTAAGTGAAGGAAACATTGTTTGGTGGCTCGAAGGTTTTGCTGAGTACATGCATTACAAAAAAGGCTATCAGGCTGCGGTGGATCTCATTGGTGATGAAAACTATTCATTGGCAGAAATACTGACAACAACATATGAGCATGACCTTAATCGAGTTTACCGATGGGGCTACTTAGCGGTTCGTTTCCTGTTCGAGCAACATCCAAGCGAAGTTGACCGTCTGCTTCAGTTTGCTCGTTCGGGCGATTATGTGACATGGTCCCGCGAAGTAGATCTGCTTGGTGTTAACTTGAATGCTGAGTTTGCTACTTGGCTGAAAGTGGTGTCAAAACAGCCGGATGCAGAAGAGGGTGGCGGCAATGGTGAATCGGGCACAACTGACAAACCTCAACCACAAGATCTATTAAACATCGGCTTAAATCAAACAATGAGTTTTAAGGCTGATGATTATCAGGAGCAGCTGTTTTATGTTGATGTTCCTAACGGTATTTCGGAGTTCAGTATTTCGATAACAGGCGACGGAGACGCTGATCTTTACGCTAGTTACGAGAAAGTCGCTCACTATTATGACTACCAGGTTTCAGAGTTCCAGCGTGGAAGTGAAGAAACGATTCAGTTCATTGCACAATCAAACGGATTGGTTGCCCCTGGGCGTTACTACTTTAGCTTGGCAGCACGCGAGGCATTTCAAAATATCGAAGTTGTTACGTTTGCTAAACAGCAAAATCAAACTCATAAACCGAAAGATGACCTATCGCCACTATTGATTGAAAATAACAGGGCTAAATCACTCACTGTGAATGAGCGTCGTTATATCGGATTGTACGTTGAACAGCCGGGTACTGTCCGTGTTTGGTTGACACCTAAACAGCAAGCGCAAGGAGAAGTCGATATGTACGTTGGTCTAGAGGCTTGGGCATCTGAAAATCAGTATGACTTTTCCACGGTTTCACAGGGCAAACACCAGTATCTTGAGTTCAATGTCGAAAAAACGAGCTATGTCCACTTCACTCTCAAGTCTTCTCACTTAGGCAGTGAAATAGAGCTATTTGCAAGTTACTAAAAGTAAACATAAAAGAGCGCCAACGGCGCTCTTTTAGTAAATGATATTACAAAAGCATCAATAGGTAGAGGTTAAATTCGTTGTTGCTAATTTAGGCAATATTAAATATTGATATTTTATGTGATAGAGTGATCTTGAGCAGAAAAATTGGCCAAAATCTAATCATTTTGCTTCCTCTTATCCATCAAGCTGATAGGTTGTAGTTGTAGATTAATTACTCTACTACTGATAATTATTACAATGAGGATCATTTATGAGACCGAATATTTCTATCAGCTTAATGCTTGCAACGGCAGTGGTTGGATTCCAATCCAACGCAAAACCTCTTATTGCACAAGACATGACTCCGGTGTCGAAAGCAGAAGAAATCTCCAAACAGAAACAAGAACTCGCACTTCAGTTCAGTGAAAGGTACCAATCGCTAGAAGCTAACCTGAAAGCGCAAATCACCGAGAAGAATTTGTCGGCATCCGTCAGTCAGATTCAGTCGGCCCAACCGTACTCGGCCTTTAGTCGTCAGTTACAACAAGCAGACCAAGACTACCGGACGATCAAAGGAGTCGAAGATTTTACGGACTCTTTAATCGAGCTACGCATTGCTGATGCTTCGATGGTAGAGAAGTGGAAGCAGGGGGAAAGCCCACTTTTCGCATTTGAACCTGCTGGTGATGACTCCAATTGGCAGTACATAGAGGCCTACGACATATATGGTCAGCTTCACCAGTTAGATGTGTATGAAATGCCAGACGTACCTGTTCTGGTTGTTGATAGTAATGGCGCCGAGGAGCTAAGAGCGGGTCTACAAGCGATGCAGGCAGAGATGCATCGTTTAGGCCAACCAACCAAGCTAACAACGGATGAACCCGTTGCTAAGCCAAAAACGCAGCGGTTTAAACGCTCAGCGATGGCAGCAGATGTGCAACCCCTGAGTACGACTCAGCTTACCAAAATTCGCCTCAATGATGACCAAGAACCTTGGATTTCTGGCAAGGCAGAGATCTACGCTATCATCACTGGTGTTGATCCAAGCAGAGACGCGCCTCAGATAGATTTAGTTGAAATGCCTTACCTTGATTACGACGGCCAAGACTACTATCCAGGGCAAACAATCATAATCTGGCCTCGTTACCGCTGGGGAGCCGTTGATATGGTTCTGATGGAGCAGGACGACGGCACTGACTACAAGGAGCTTGCCAAGCTTCTAGTGAAAGCCGCTGAAGAGATCTTAAAAATGATTCCAGATCCGGAAGTGCAAGGCTATGCCATTATCGCTCAGATCACCGGAAAAATTATTGACGTGATTCCTGATGGATTGCTGACCAACGATGACGATTATGTCGATGTTTATTACACCTTGATGCAAAACACGCCATATGTGGATCGCCCTGGAGCTGGTGGTAATGCTACGGCGACCTTCAAGCCAGTGACGATCAATCCAACTGAGTAAAGATAACGAAAGAAGATCTAAAATAATGGGACTAAAAATTAGTCCCATTTTTCGTGGTTCAAGATTATCGACGCAAGAAAGTTTAGATGAATAAGTACCGCATTACTTCAATGGAAACGGAACTGATTAATTTGGAGATGAATGCGATCCATATACAACCTTCGAGAGGTGTTTCGGTCACGTAGTAAAGAAGAGCAACAAACACAATTAAGCTGATCAGCCACCCTAGTGAAGGAATCAAGGAAAAAAGAGACACAACAACAACGATTGCTGCGAGAGAAGCGAAATGTACTTTCTCAAGTGCAATTTGTGCAGCGACATAAACACAACACGCTGAAATGAAAACTTCAAAGGCAAACTCAATTGCACCAGATTCCATTGACTAATCCTTACTACACACAATACCAAACAGGTTGCTTAAGCATTTGTTTAAACTGCTGTTAATTTGTCATGGTTTCAGTTTAGCCGAATATCTGAAGCCTGCCTGAGGGTAGTCGCTAGTAGTGTCGCCTAGTCTTTATGCCAAGACTGATAAATTGGGTTTAAATCCTTCACATCCTGATAAATCCAAACCATACGATCAACAAACCATGCCTTGGTGGCCATAAGCCACAATGTACTGAATAGCATCGATTCGACATGGAGTGTACAAACCCCATAGAGCCAAACGGGTAAACCGAGAAGCTGTAGCAGCATCAATATTTTGCACATAATAAGGTGATGCTTGGGGATTAAGTCTTCTTTATTTCGATTGAGGTAAATGCGTTCGCCAAATGTCCCCATTGAAGCCCAATTATTGGTTGAAGTGGGAGCAGGAAACACTCGCGGATTTAACCAAATCCAGGCTAATGCCAAAAGTGTTGGAACCAAAGCATACCAGCCTAACCACTCTCTTGATGCTAGGGCAGAGGTGAGCAGCGGCAGAGTGGAAAAGCGAGTATAGACACTCCAAGGGCTAGAGTGTTTCGCCCATGCGTTGTCGTCCATAGACATGGCTTTTTCTGCAAACTTCAGAATGTCCATTTCAAACCTTTAGGAAGTGGCATAGCGGCTACGATAAAGCTTCGCGTGTGACAAACAATATTCATCCGTTAACTGAGCACGAATATCAGCGTCTTTGAGCATTTCTGGTGGTTTACCATAAGCAAACACGGTCAGTGATTCCCCAGTTTCCACGCACTCAACTTCAAGTGAGATTCTCCGATAACCGTCCTTCGCACCAATACGTTCAAGCTTGTCCATTGCCGACAACGCTTGGTCAGTAACGCTAAAAATTTGCCCTTTAACTGGATGACCTTGTCCGTGTTGTAACACTAACCAAGGGGAGTGGCGTTCACCAATCAGGTAAAGAGGGAATCGCTGTTTGGTTTGGAATGTATTGCCATAGCGAGTCCCTTTATTAGTTTTAAAATTAGGAAAACCTTCCTTTAGCGTCCCAAAAACAAATACCTTATGCACTTAACTCTCCCTAGTTTGATGGCAAACAGTATCACATCAATATGCCACTAATAGGGTATGGGTGCAATTTCTAACCAAACATTCTGAGTAGAAGGGAACTCGGTTACTGTCTTTTTAGTCTTGGTATGTCGGATTGCATATTTCGAGTGAATTGTTTTGGACCTAGCTGATATCCAAAAGTGTGACACGACTGGGCGTACCGTTTGAGCACTCCCTATTTTTGTAGACTATAGTTTTTTGGTTTAACGGCACTTTATAAAATTTTGACGTCAGAATCAGGAGCAAAAAATGGCACTAATTCTTCATACGGGGCCAAAGGGAGGGTTTAACCCATCTGGCGACCACCATACGACATATCAACAACTTGAGCAGGCAATTGGTGAAGTGTCTGGTTCTTCAGTTACTCTGTACTTTCATGGTGGTTTGGTAGCTGAGAGTCGCGGGATGGACTCCGCCAATAAGTTCATTCGATATTTTGGCACCGATCAGAGTACGCCGATCTGTATTGTTTGGGAATCTGGTCTAGGTGAAACATTGACTCAACGTTTTGGTGATATCGCCAAACAAACCATCTTTGGTTGGATAATTAAGCTTGCGACCAAGGTTTTCAATCAACGTACTAATGTGCATGGAATGATGAAGCAAAATGATGCTGATATATGCCGAAGCTTAAGTGATCACACTCGACAGCTAGTCGATGAACAAGCTGTTTATGATTCTTTTTTAGTTAGTGCGCAGAAAGTGCTTGAAGAAGAGCAAGACCTTCGGTTTCAGATCTCAGCTTCAGAAGCCGAAGTTCTTGATCAAGATAAGGCATTGTTTGGTAGCGCTCGCACACTGGTGAAAGCGACTCAGGTAGTGGCTAGCTCGGCAGTACGCTTTTATAAAGGTAGCAATCATGAGGTGATTCCGACACTTATTGAAGAGACCCTTCGAGCCTACTATTTAGATAAACTTGGCGAGTCTGTTTGGAGTGCGATGAAACTAAAAACTGACCAGATGTTTGAACAGGGAAAGAAGACGGAGAAGCTAGGAACAGCCCTTATTGATTTACTTAGCCGTAGGCAGATTTCAACGGGGCAGCCTATAGAGATTAATCTTGTTGGTCATTCCGCTGGGTCTGTAGCAATCTGTCACCTGTTAGATATGGTCGCCATTGATTACCCTGATCTCACAATTAATAAAGTCGTGTTTGTAGCTCCTGCAGTTACGGCTGAACAAGCAGTTTCATCAGTAGTTAATCGAAGCGCTTTATTTAGAGACTTCCGTATGTTCACTATGTCTGATGAGTATGAAAAAAAAGATGATGTCGCCTTTGTTTATAGCGCGTCGCTACTTTATTTTATCAGTGGTGTTCTTGAAGGTGAAACTGATAAAGCCCTAGCGGGCATGATGCGATTTTATCAAGATAATCAGTTTTTTGACCGTAAAGGCGTACAACAATGGAAAAGTTTTATTGAGCAGCCTGATCATCTAGTGCAATCTCCCACACCGCAAGATGCCCAGGATGGTTTTAAAACAACTTACACCACACATGGTGGCTTTGGCACTGATAAGACAACTATTGAGAGTATTAAACACTTTATCGCTAGTTAGTTTTCAGGGTTAGGAATATAGGGAAATAATATGAAGTATCTGATGAAATATTGGTTAGCCGTGTTGGTGGTGTTAGTACAAAATGTGCATGCCTATGAACTTGATATGAAGAGCAAACTCGATGCTGACAAGTTCGAGTACAAAAATACTAAAACCATTAAAGGTATGGGCAAGCCGGTACATGAGAATTTGATTGTTCAATCCGTTTTAGCTGCTCACCTGCCGCATTATAGCGAGGAAGATAAGCGGGAGTTGATTGAAGGTTTGGTGTTGGGGGTACGGTGGAATGATGATCCTCTTCATATGTTTCGTCTACATTCGGTGACAGCTAGTGCTTTGTTCGCACACTCTTGTAAAAGAAAAACGGCGGAGAAAATCAATGTCCAGTGGGATCTGTTTTACCGAAGTCATTGTGGTGACATGCAGTTCTTGCACGCTATGGCTTCAAAGAAACAAGAATCGGCACAAGAGACATATCAGAAGTTAGAAGCTTGGCTTGAATTTACTTATAAAACATCAACAGGTTCATTACCGACCGATTTACGATTTAGAAGTGTGCATTTCAGAATGTCACCGCAAGCTGCTGCTACCTTTAAAGCGGTTATGATTCATCCAAATGGAGGTAGAAGCCTTTGGCGAGCGGAAGGAATGTTTAGCTTTGATTGCACAAGATCCTGGTTTGGTGGCGAGATCGAGTGTGAATACATCAAGTTCTCAAAAGAGAATATTCGCAATATCGCTTTAGGTTCTTTACTACATGTTATACAAGACTCATACTCCGAATCACATACACAACGTGATACTTCAGGGAAAATCGTCAGGTTTGGGGCTTATACAATGCAAGATAAAGGTGAGCATGCCAAAAAAGATGAGTCGGTTACTACACCACACAAGGTCAGCTTAGTAGATGTTTCAGCCAAAATTATTGAAGCAGCGTTGGCTGATCGCCAGAAGTCATATCCATTTGATACGGTAGTTCGAACTGAACTCGATAGTTGGGCTAGAGTCAAATCAGAATACTTATTGCCAGTTATACTTCCGAACGTACCTACGTCAACTCCTAGCAACTTAGGATTAGGTAAGTAAACATCTGCTTCATTTTTGTCACACCCTCCGCCAGATACGTAATCGTATCTGGTTGTTTTTTTAGCCACTTTAGGAGCTTTACTCACTTCACATTTTTTTACTCGTATATAATGAAAAAGGCCGCTTACTCAAGGCACGTAGCTGCCCTATGAAAGCTTTCAAAACAGATTCAATCCAAACACTTCTTTTACCTTGGACAACATCAGTTGTGTTCTTTGATGAGACTTGATGCTGCCTTGTTTTAGCACCTCAATAAGCTGCGCTTTGTCAGCGAGATATTCGGCACGTTTCTCTCGTATTGGGCGAAGCATTTCTTGCAGGCACTCCTCAAGGATTTTCTTCGTTGTACCATCACCGAGACCGCCTCTGCGATAGTGGGCTTTAAGCTGCTCGACATAGCCTTTGTCGGTATGAAAGGCATCAAGATAGGTGAAGACGATATTACCTTCCACTTGCCCTGGGTCTTCTACTCTTAAATGGTTTGGATCGGTAAACATTGACTTTACCGCAGCGCGAATCTCTTTTTCATTTGCACCTAGATTGATGGCATTACCCAAACTCTTAGACATCTTGTTTTTGCCGTCAGTACTGGGTAAACGAGGCGCGTCACTCAGTAACGGGCGGCATTCATTGATGATTGGTTCACCCGCTAGATTGTTAATTTTTCGAACGATTTCATTGGTCTGTTCGAGCATAGGGAGCTGGTCATCGCCAACCGGAACCAGCGTCGCGTTAAATGCGGTGATATCGGCTGCCTGAGAAATCGGGTAAGTAAGAAAACCAGCCGGAATAGAGCGCTCAAAACCTTTACTCTGGATTTCATTTTTAACGGTAGGATTGCGTTCTAAGCGCGCTATAGAAACCAAATTGCTATAGAACATAGTGAGTTCGGCAAGAGCAGGCAGTTGAGATTGCAAACAGATGGTTGTTTGCGATGGGTCTATGCCCACGGCTAAGTAGTCTGCCACCACATTCAAAATGTTTGATGAGACTTTTGCTGGGTTGTGCGCATTGTCGGTGAGGCCCTGCATGTCTGCGACCAAGATGGTTTGATCATGTTGTGCTTGCAGGGAAACGCGCTGTTGCAGCGAGCCGACATAATGACCTAAATGCAAAGGGCCTGTTGCTCTATCCCCTGTAAGGATGACTTCGCGCTGTGAAGGGGTTGGATGATTGTTCATGGTTTATCTCCGAGTTAAATAGATCGCTACTGGAGATAAAAAAGCACCACACTCTTAGCTACCATCCAGCAGCGTAAGAATGTGACTATTCCGCGCCGCTCTAGTTAGAGCGCCACCAGAAAAGATTGATGTGAGAGGTTTTAAATTCTTTCATCCTCACAACGTAACAGTATTTGTGTAGTGAGGCAATATGCGCATTTCTATTAACTCATTGATCAATATTGCGATTAGAGGCCCATGATTGATCTGATCATTCTTTACTTGACCCATTAAGCACGACATATACAATAAATATACGATTTATATATAGAGTGTATTTGATGGGTATTGTTAAGATTTCAGATGAGTTGCATGAAGAGCTCAGAAAAGCGAGCTCTGTGATGGCGCGTTCGATCAACTCGCAGGCAGAATTCTGGATCAAGATTGGTATGCTTGCTGAGCTGCATCCTCAGCTCTCTTTCAATGACTTGGTGGCAGATTTAATGAAATCGGCAGAAGTGTCAGTGACCAATGTTTCTGCGACAGAAGGCGTTGCTAATGAACAGTAATGTAGCGATTAAGTCAAAAAGCGAGATTGAGTTGATGCGTACCTCCGGCAAGTTATTGGCTAAGGTGTTTCAAATGCTGGATGACTACGTGAAGCCGGGTATTTCAACTATGGACATTAATAACCGAGTTGAAGATTTTATTGTCAATGATCTACAGGCGAGACCTGCTAGCAAAGGGCAGTATGATTACCAGTACGTGCTCAATACTTCGTTAAATGAAGTGGTTTGTCATGGTGTGCCTAAAGCGAGCCAAATCCTAAAAAGTACCGATATTATCAATCTGGATATTACGCTAGAGAAAGGTGGCTTTATCACTGACTCAAGCAAAATGTATGTGATGCCTGACGCAAATCCACTGGCGCGAAAGTTAGTTAAAGTCACTTATGAAGCAATGTGGCAGGGGATCAAGCAAGTGAAACCAGGAGCGCGTCTTGGTGATATTGGCCATGCCATTCAAAGCTATGCAGAGACTTACGGCTACAGCATAGTAAGAGAGTATTGTGGTCACGGCATTGGTCGAGAAATGCATGAAGAGCCGCAAGTGCTTCATTATGGTATTCGCGATACCGGTTTGCTGCTAAAAGAAGGCATGGTGTTCACCATCGAGCCTATGGTTAACCAAGGTACCGAGAAAACCAAGACTAAGAAAGATGGCTGGACGGTGATAACCCGAGATAAAAAGTTGTCTGCTCAATCAGAGCATACTGTGTTGGTCACTAGTAGTGGATATGAAGTGCTGACGTTACGAGAAGAAGAAAGCTTACCTAGTTGATAATAAGGATAGGGAAGCTAGATTAACTCTGCTAGAATCCGCGCCACCAAGTGTTGTTGCCCTTACTATTTGGACATCTACCCATCAGGGTATGCGTAACACTGGCTATTTAACTCGCTGCAATTAGTAAGACACCTAGGATCTCAATATGATGACCGATGAAGAAAGAATTGAACTACAACAAAATAACCCTTTACACGGCCTGAAACTAGAGACTTTACTACAAGAGTTAGTAGACTTTTATGGTTGGGATATTCTTGATACCGCAATGCGCTTCAACTGCTTCCACACCAACCCTTCGATTGCTAGTAGTGTTAAATACTTAAAGAAAACCGACTGGGCGCGAGAGAAAGTAGAAAACTTTTATTTGTACCGTTTTAAGCGAATGCCTAGAGCGTCTAGTGAAGAGTATGATTTACCTCCGCGCGCTCGTACTTTCCCACATGGCTTAAAACCAAAAGAGCCGATGGAACTGACCGTTGAATCAATATTGAATTCACAAGCAAAGGCGGCCTCGGCGCATAAAGCGCGTTCTTCGCGCGGTGGTCGTTCACGAAAATAACGCTTCAACCAAACCTATTGATTCTGCCAGATACATCATGGCGTATCTGGCAGAGTGACTCTATGAGGTTAGATCGCCTGCGTGGCTTTCTCTAACCAAACTTTTCCTTGCTCATCGAGGCCTGGTGAGAGCTTGCACCAACACTGCTGATGGTAGCCATTGAGCCATTCAATCTCACTGCTATCCAGCATCGATTTATCGATCATCTTGGTCGCGATTGGCGCGAGGGTTATGGTCTCAAAGCCATAGAAAGTGCCAAATTCGTTCTCTTCTAACTCGACCACTTTCATGATGTTTTCAATCCGAACTCCATGCACACCTTCGCGGTAAACACCGGGCTCATTAGTTATCACCATACCCGGTCTAAGGGTGACTTCGGCAGGATTTTGCGAAAAGTTTTGCGGCCCTTCATGAACATTCAAACATACGCCGACACCATGACCCGTGCCACATTTATAGTCGATGCCATGTTGCCACAACACCCCGCGCGCCATGATATCGAGATTGGCTCCAGTCGAGCCTTTCATAAAGCGAGTTTGTGTTAGGCGTATGACAGCCTTTAGCACTAAGGTGTAGTCTTTTCTTTCTTGTGTTGAAGGGTTGCCAAAGTGGAAGGTGCGAGTGATGTCTGTGGTACCACCTGGATATTGCCCACCCGAATCGACAAGGAAGAAACGGCTCTCATCGATTTGGTAGCAGCTTGATGCATCTGCCGCGTAGTGCATCTTAGCGCCATGCTCAGCAAACCCTGCGATGGTTCTGAAGCTTTCACCTAAATAGCCATCAATCTGTTTGCGGTAACCCATTAATTGTTGTTCGGCATTTAACTCGGTGACTTTGCCACTAGGTACTTGCTCATCTAGCCATTGCATGAATTTCACGACCGCCACGCCATCTTGGCGCAAGGTCTCTTCCATACTTGCAAGTTCGGTTGAATTCTTTTGGGCTTTCATCAGTGTGACAGGGCATGGGCGGTCAAGCAGACAGAGCTCAGATTTAATCTGGCTTGCTAACAGGCTGTCACAGTTTTTGGCGGTATAAATGACCCTAGCGCCTTTTTCGATAAGGTTTAATGCTGTGCTAAGGTGTTCGTAATCATGGATATGAACCTGAGATTCTTCAAGTGCAGCGACAACTTGCTGAGTGAGCTTTTGATTATCAATAAACAAACGACAACTTTGCATATCGACAAGTAGGTAGCCTTCAGATATCGGACAATAAGCGGTATCACCTCCGCGAATGTTGAGCGCCCACATCACGTCGTCTAGCGTTGAAATCAATAGTGCATCGGCCTTCTGAGCATTGAGGTATTGACGAATCTGAGCGACTTTTTCGCCACATGTTAGCCCTGCAACCTCTATTGGATGGTTAAAAACAGGCGCTGTTGGTCGTGACGGTCGATCATGCCAAATGGGGGAAATCAGATCGTGCTCTAGTGCCACTCGAATCGATTTGTCTGCGAATGCGCTATTAAGCTCATCGAAAAACTGCTTGCTGATACTGCGACCATCGACACCTACCGTCGCGTTTTCCGGCAAGGTTTGAGCTAACCATTGCGCAATTGTTGGCGTCTCGGCTAGGCGTGCTTTAAACAGCGATAAACCAGAGCCTTCGATTTGCTCGGCTCCTTGAATGTAGTAGCGTCCATCTGTCCAAAGCCCACCGCAATCTTTGGTCACCACCACATCGCCAGCAGAGCCAGTAAAGCCGGATATCCACTGCCTTGCCAGCCAATAATCGGCCGAGTATTCACTGGCATGTGGGTCATTATTGGTGACGATATAAGCATCAAAACTATGTTTTTGCATGCCGTCACGTAAAGCGTTAAGTCGTTGTGGAACAGTGGTTAAAGTCATAATGTTTGGCTTCCTAGCAAAGTATGAGTACAGAAAATGTGGTGGTCTGGCAGACCACTTCGAGTCGGTTTTTGTTGGCCACATAAATCGGTGGCACTTGGGCAACGAGTGCGAAATACACATCCACTTGGTGGATTGAGCGGTGATGGAAGATCGCCAGGCAATAGTTGAATTTCACGATTGCGAGCGAGTGTTGGGTGAGCGATAGGAACAGCAGATAGTAAGGCCTTGGTGTAAGGGTGCTGGGCGTCATCGAAAACCTTATCGTAGCGGCCAACTTCCATCGGTTTACCTAAATACATCACCATGACACGATCGCTTATGTGTCTTACTACACTTAGGTCGTGGGCGATCATGACCAGTGTTAACCCCATCTCTTGTTTTAAATCATCAAGAAGATTAATCACCTGCGCTTGTATCGATACATCAAGGGCGCTGACAGGTTCATCACACACCACTAAGTCGGGTTTGAGGATCAGAGCACGCGCGATGCCCACGCGTTGACATTGACCGCCCGAGAATTCATGCGGATAGCGATTTCGCTGGCTCGCAAGTAAACCCACTTTGTCCATCATCGCGATAACGCGGCTTTCTACCTCTTGGCGACTTAAATGGGGTTCATGAGTCAGCAAGGGTTCAGCGATACATTCGGAGATCGTCAGACGAGGATTCAAACAGGCAGAAGGATCTTGAAACACCATTTGAAACTCACGACGTTTTTTCGCTAGCTCTTGTTTACTAAACCCACGCATATCTTGCCCCTTCCATGAGAGCTCGCCACCTGTCGGTTCTATCAGGCGAAGCAGTGCTCGTGCTAGGGTTGATTTTCCACACCCAGACTCACCGACAATGCCTAAAGTTTCTCCGCGGAATACTTCTAAGTCGATACCATCGACGGCTTTCACCACTTTGCGTTTACTTGGCAATATGTGCTTATTGATTGCGAAGTGAACTTTTAAATCACGCGCTGAAAGTAAAACTTCTGGTTGGTTCATGTTACCTCCTAAGCTGAACGTGCAATGGATGTGATGGAAGCGGGGGCTTTGACATGGCAAGCTAACCCTTGGCTCGTAGAGAGCGCTCTAAATGGCGGCATTTGCGCACTGCACTCCGCCCGGTACTCGTTACAACGTTCTTTAAAAGGGCAGCCTTTGTTGTGAATCAGTGCACTAGGGGGATTGCCGGGAATGGTAGGCAGGCGATCCATATCTTCACTGATTGAAGGTATCGCTTTGAGAAGACCTTGTGTGTACGGGTGAGAAGGAGTCGAAAAAATTGACTCCGTATCTGCTTCTTCCATTTTGCGCCCGCCATACATGACTAAGACTCGATCACACATTTCCGCGACCACGCCCATATCATGGGTAATAAGCAGAATGGCGGTGTTGAACTCGGCTTGCAGCTCACGCAATAGAGTCAAAATTTGCGCTTGTACCGTCACATCCAATGCGGTGGTCGGTTCATCCGCGATCAATAGCTCAGGCATACACAGTAGTGCCATTGCAATCATCACTCGTTGGCGCATGCCGCCTGACATTTCATGCGGATATTGCGCCATCCTTGTGGCCGCTGATGGAATCCTTACCGCATCAAGCATCGCAATGGCTTCTTTATCGGCTTCTTTACGTGACATGCCTTTGTGAATCATCAAAACTTCGGCAAGTTGCTTACCAACTTTCATAAACGGGTTGAGTGAGGTCATCGGATCTTGGAAGATCATGCCAATCTTTTCTGCACGAATATGATTGAGTTGGCTTTTTGACATCGAAAGTAGGTTTTCGCCATGGAAATTGGCCTCTCCGCTGACCAAACCATTGTCAGCAGTTAAGCCCATCAGCGCAAAAACCGATTGGCTTTTGCCCGAGCCAGACTCGCCGACAATGCCCAAGGTTTCGCCTTTGTTTATGCTATAGGACAAATCACTGACCGCTTGCACTAAGCCATCAGGGGTTTGGAAGCGCACATTCATCTGGTTAATCGAGAGAATACTCATCACTACTCCTTAGCGATCTTTTGGATCGAGTGCGTCACGCAGACCATCACCGATAAAGTTAAAACAGAACAAGGTGGCAACAAGGAAAACTGAAGGGAATACCAATTGCCAAAGGGCGACATCAATTGTTTTCGCGCCCTCAGCGATTAAGATGCCCCAACTGGTATCGGGTGGTTGAACACCCAGCCCCAAAAAGCTTAGGAAGGATTCAAACATAATGAACCCGGGCACCATGAGTGAGGAGTAAACCATCACAATGCCCAGTACATTGGGTAACACGTGACGGCGCACTATGGTCAATCGAGACACCCCGATAGAATGGGCTGCTTCGATAAACTCCCTTTTCTTGATACTGAATGTGACACCGCGTACGACCCTAGCAATGCCGAGCCAAGAGACCATGCCGATCACAACAAAGATCAGGTAGATATTATTGCCAAATAGGGTAACGAACAGAATGACCAGAAACATAAATGGGACGGAGTCGAGCACCTCGATAATGCGCATCATAGTGCTATCAACGATCCCCCCGAGGTAACCAGATAAGGCTCCCCAAGCGGTTCCAATCACCACCGCGACCAGTGCGCCCATAAAGCCAACCATGATCGAAAGCCTGCCTCCCTGCATGGTGCGGGCGAAGATATCTTGGCCTAAGTCATCGGTACCAAAGTAGTGCCCTGAACTTAGCGAAGGTTTACCTAATTCATAAGGGTCAGCAACCACGTTCCAATCAATTTCATCGTGACCGAAGGCAGCAAGCTGTGGGCCGAACGTGATACACAAGACAATAAACATCAGCACATAAATGGATGTCATTGCGGCACGGTTTTTACGAAAGCGAGTCCAGGCGTCTTGCCATAAGCTACGCCCTTCTACCGCTTCAACTTGAGAGCTTACTTGATCTGCTAGCTCCTGGGCGTCAATACGTTTGGTTAACATTGGTTACCTCCTAAACACGAATACGCGGGTCGATGACGGTATAGAGAATGTCGACCACCAAGTTAAACAAGATGGTAAGAGAGGCGACAATCAGGGTTATGCCCATGACTAAGCCGTAATCTCGATTAAGAGCTCCAGAGACGAAGTGTTGCCCCATACCTCCGGTACTAAAGAAGATATCGATGATCACTGAGCCAGTGACAACGGCTACAAAGCTCGGACCGAGCATCGCCACAATCGGTATGAGTGAAGGGCGAAGTGCGTGATGAAACAGGATGTAGCTGGTGGACAGTCCTTTTGCTTTTGCTGTACGTATATAAGGTTGATTGAGCGTCTCAATCATTGCGCCGCGCATGACCCTAGCGATACTTGCTACAGAGCCAATCGCCAAACTAAGTACAGGTAAAATCAAAAACGAAGCTTGTCCGCCTTCCCATCCGCCTGCGGGTAGCCAGCCTAAATGGATAGAGAAAATAGTCACAAGCACCGGCGCCAAGACGAACGCTGGAATCACAACTCCTGTCATTGAAAGCGACATAAGTAAGTAGTCTAGTTTTCCATTGCGATTGAGCGCGGCTATGGTGCCTAGAACCATCCCTAGTGGGACGGAAATACAAAAAGAAATTACGCCCAACACTGCTGATACTGGCCATGATTGCGCGACAAGTTCGGTGACACTAAAGTCTTGGTAAACGAAGCTAGGGCCAAGGTCGCCCTGTACAAAGTTACCAATGTAGATAAAAAACTGAACAATAAAAGGTTCATTAAGGTGAAACTTAGCTTCAATATTAGCGCGTACCACTTCTGGCATCGGCCTTTCCATATCAAATGGCCCGCCCGGGGCAATATGCATTAGCCAAAAAGAAACCAAGGCGATGAACAGTAATGTGGGCACTGCGATAAGCAAGCGACGGAGAATATACAGCAACATGACGCATCCTTTCGTTCAAAAAAGCCCGCTACCGATGAGTAGCAGGCAAACCGTCCCAATTAGTGGGCCTTTACGTAAACATTTTTGCGGTAGTATGACGACTCGGGATTGGTGCGCTCGAATCCACCGACATACTCTTTGATCAGGTATTGGTCATTGCCATTGCGGTACATTGGAATGATCGCCATGTCCTCGATAAGAAGCTTCTCTGCGGCAATATATTCAGCGGAAGGGTCACTTAGGCTCTTAGACTCAGCCATCAAGCGATCATACTCTGGGTTGTTGTATTTTGAGTCGTTGTACTCGCCAGTTGAGACAAAGATATCTAACCAAGTGGATGCTTCATTGTAGTCGGCAGTCCAACCACCACGGCTGATGTTGCCCGGATCTTTCAGTGCGTAAAAGACTTTAGGCTCTAGCTGTTTGATTTCGATTTGAGCACCCAGTTTGCTCTTCCACATACCAGCCATTGCGGTGGCCATCTTCACATCTTTAGAGAAGGTAGGGACAGTGAAGGTCAGCTTAAGTGGGTTGATCTTGTTGTACCCCGCGTCTGCAAGCAGCGCTTTAGCTTGAGAATCTCGCTTAGCTTGATCCCAAGTTGCGAAGGTTGGCGTATGAGTTTTAAAACCATCGGTTTGCGGTGGTACCAAAGTGTACATTGGGATGCCGCCATTCTTAGCAATCGCTTTGGTAATGATGTTACGGTCAATCGCAAATGATAAAGCCTGACGAACGCGTAAATCTTTGGTTGGCCCTTTTTGTGTGTTCAAGTAGTAGAAAGTCGATCCTAAAGAGGCACTGGTATCAGCGACTTGTTCTGGGTATTTCTTAAGGAGTTTGTTTTTCTGCGCCGCTGGAATCGAGAGTGCTTGATCAATTTCTCCTGCAAGGTAGCGATTTAATGCGACGTTAGCATCACCAATCGGTAACCAAGTAATTTTCTCTAGTACGACATTATCTGCATCCCAGTAGTGGGCGTTTTTCGCCATTACCATCTTCTCATTGACCTTCCAACTTGAAACGGTGAATGCGCCGTTGGTCACGATGTTTTCGGGTTGTGTCCAAGCGTTGCCATGCTTTTCTACCGTTGCCTGATGAACAGGTGCGAGTACAGGGTGGCTAAGCAGTTTGATGAAAAAAGGAACAGGCTTTTCTAGCGTTACCTCAAAGGTATAGTCGTCAACGGCACGCACACCTAAGGTATCTGCCGATGCTTCACCCTTCATAATCTTGTTTGAGTTTTTAATGCCCGGAATCGCAGCGAACCATGCGTATGGAGAAGCGGTCTCCGGATCGATTAAGCGCTTCCAGCTATAAACGAAATCGTGTGCAGTCAAAGGCTCGCCATTGGACCATTTAGACTCACGCAGCTTAAAGGTATAGACAGTATTGTTATCATTAGCCTGCCAACTCTCTGCGATACCTGGAATAGTTTTTCCTTGTTTATCTTGGATTGTAAGGCCTTCAAACAGGTCACGCCCTAGGTTAAATGCAGGCTCTGCCGCTTGTTTTGCAGGGTCAATAGAGGTGACTTCTGCCCCGTTGTTTAACACTATCTCTTGTTTATCTGCGAGCTGTGTCCCAGCAGGAAAGGGTTTAGCTATCGCGTTGCTAGTCAATAGCGCAGCAGCGATGGTACTCAGTGCGATCAATTTTTTGGCTTTCATAGCTTCCTCGTTATGTCCTTATCGGAGTGGTCCTTTGGGTTCACCGTGTGGGGGAGCTACTCCAAAACGGCACTAGAGTAAGCTTGATGTTTCACCAAAGGGTAAGAGGAATGTATATTGTATAAAATAATCCAACAAACATTAATTAACATGTCTGTAACAAGGTGGCGAAAAGAGAGACCATCGGTCTTAGAAATTGAGACCGAACAAAAAATGCGCAGTTAATCTGACGGTTACTAGGCTTTGATCACAGTAAGCTTTAGGAAGGGAATTACTGGCGCCGGAATCGGGAAGAGACCTCTTTAAGCAGCTTTCCATCTATCTCAGGAATGCCGTCAGAGAAGAAAATCTGTTGCCCGGGAATGTTTCGCAGTAAAACATTGGTTAGCTCACCTGTTCCATTGGCGCTGTTGGCGGCATGCATCTCACTTATTTTCTGATCGACTTCTTTTTCGAGCTGTAGACGCTGCTCTGCGGTTAATCGCACGCGAGCATGGCACACTTGTGAGAGGGTTTCATCCGCCATAGATACTTGTTCAAAGCGTCTTTTGAACATGGTATCAAGCGCAGTGCCTTCTTCCATGATAAAGCGGCGTCCAGAACGATAAAAAATCTTATCTCCGAGATTTTCTATATAGCCCAACACTTCTGCAATACTAAGGTAAAAACGTACGCTGGTGTCAGACAACTGGTACTCCTCAGCGATTTCCTCTGGGGTTTTATTGCAAGAAGTCACTAGATAGATGAAGTCGAGCAGGTAAGGATGCTCAACAAATAAGGCGTTTTGTTCGTCGGATAAAAACTGTTCGTTATCGCGTTGAATTTGAATCGCGATATCCGATAAGCCTTGTAAATCAGTATTGAGGTGAGTGGTATAGAGCAAGATTTTATCTAAGCCCAACGATGGATTGTGTAGCTGGCGTTTTATTGTCGATAGCGGTATCCCCGTCTTCTCGGACAATTCGCTGTAACACAAACCTTCGTCTTTAATTTTCTGGCGAATCGCCGCCAGCAAGAACTCTGGGCCTAGATGCATGGCTTCTACTCACTCTATTGATGGTTATTACGCTCAAGCAGTAAGTCGCGTATGGCAGCGCCAGCCTCAAGGATATGCTTTTTAAGCATGTACTTAGCGCCGTCAATATCGCGGTTTTGGCACATTTCCAGTAGCGCCTGATGTTCTTTATCTGCCTTTGCCGTTCCTTCGGTGAAAAGGAGCTGCATGCGAATATAGCGGTCACACTTGGTGTTGAGGTTGTAAATTACATCCATGGTCTCTGGCATGTTCGCCGGAGCGTAAAGCGCCTTGTGAAGCTCATAGTTGTAATTGCTCCACTCTTCGACTTCGTCCCCGCGGCTGACAACATCATCGAAACGTTCGCGAATCTCATTGGCACGCGCGAGATCTTCATCTGTCATGTTTTGAATCGCACGTTCTAAGATGTGGCATTCAACCACAGCGCGCAGCTCAAACAGCTCATCAATCTTATCTGGTGACAGCTCGGTTACCGTCGCGCCTTTATGGGCTTCGAAGCTCACTAGCCCTTGCGCCTCAAGCTGCATCAAGGCTTCACGTACGGGAATTCGACTGACATTAAACTCTTTTGCCAACGCATCTTGACGTAATGGCTGACCAGTTTTTAACTCGCCTTTTAGAATTTTGCTGCGGATTGCTTCTTCCACTAATTGGGTTCGAGTCTTAAAAACAGGTTGTTGCGACATCCAAGTCTCCGGTGTTTCTCAATTACTATTTTGTATTCAATATACCATTTGATTGGCGTAATGCGACTTTACAACTCAAAAACAGCTGCTTTTTGGGGGATTGGTCAATAGTTGGTGAGTACATGCAAACGAGCTAAAACGAACCATTGCTCTAAGTTGTGCTGTTATTGTTTCATTTAAGTTCTAAATACGCAGAATTCAATTTGCACTTAATATCTATATCATTACTATATTCAACTGATGTATAAACTTTAGTTTCATAACATGCGTATAGGCCTTGATTGCTCAAGGCTTGAGCAGTGTTTCTTAAAGTGCAGAAACAGAAAATAATAAGTATAAATTCAAAGGAATGATATGGAAGTTTCCAAACGCCTAAAAGTGGCTTTGTTGTGTGCAGTGTCTTCAATCGCATCTATTGGTTTTGCCTACGCGGATTCAGATGCAAGTTACCCAGAAGGGTGGGAAGATTGGCCGGTTGTGAAAGAGTCGATGAACCTTCCTGCTGATACCGTTTTACCACCAGATACCTCTCTGTTTATTCAAGAGTCAGTTCGTGCGTACGCTTGGATCAATGAAGGAAGAGGCTCACCTCTGACTATTCGAGTTAACCCAAGCAAATTAGAGCAATATAAGACTCATGGGCCTTATACCGATGGTCCAACGGTTGTCGCGGTCTCAGAAGTAGACGGGATTATATGGGTGACGGAACATATAGAAGGGTTGGCAATTTATGGAAGCTACAATCGTAAAGGCGAGGACATTAGTTCGATGCATCCTTCCCTAGATCCTAGCTTTTGCGCTAGCTGCCACACCACTTACAAAGATATCTGTATCAACGGTACCTGTACGGAGCCTGTGCTCGCGACTTATACGGATAGCAAAGAGTAACGCCGTTGAGTGACCGTTTATTTGGCTGGATGACAATAAACCAGATGCTGTTTGTTTCGCATCTGGTTCTTGTTTTGTCCATCATTTTTGGTATGTCTTACAGCCGCTATCAAAATGACTGGTCAACAAAAGTTGAGTACCTAGCGGATATGTCTGCCAGTCATCTTGCGGCATATAACACCTTCTTTTCTGGCTCTGTAGCCGGAAGAAACTATGCCAACCTGCTTATGCAGTCGACGTTAGATAACCTCAAAGCAATACCGAACCTAAAGTTTGCTGAAGTTTCAGGTACCAGTGACTACCTAAAGCAAACCGTTAAGGTGAGATACTCGATAGCGAAAAGCAAAGGGTGGCGGCTAGATGTCACTGCAGAAGAGGCTCAAATGTTGGCTAATAAGTTAGTCAAGCTTGAGAACAAATTAGCCGCAACACCAGCCACCAACGCAGTACATATTAAGAAACTTAATCGACTGATTAATAAGCTAAAGGTCGATCTTTCGGTTATCAATGAGAATCTTAAGCTACGCTCACTGCCAATTCCGACCATACCTGAGAATCTATACGACTCGGGTTATTACCTCGATGAGGAAGCGGGACTACTCTATGTTCAGGTTAAGTTACGCAATAACAATGGCGGTTACTTTAGAGCAGTTGTTGATGCCACCTCGCTCAAGCAGATCCAAAGGGAATTGTTAGTTCGAGTATTGTACGAGGCATTGGTTGCGCTAGTTATCTCATTCCTACTGATTTATTTGGTGACTTTTTGGTTGGTCAGCCCGGTCAAAGCTTTAGCGCTGTCAATGAAGCAAGATATTGAAAAGATTGATCAATCAAAAATTCCAGAGA
Source organism: Vibrio tubiashii (assembly GCF_028551255.1). Lineage (NCBI taxonomy): Bacteria > Pseudomonadati > Pseudomonadota > Gammaproteobacteria > Vibrionales > Vibrionaceae > Vibrio > Vibrio tubiashii. The sequence goes on from NZ_CP117030.1 coordinate 297,327, forward strand.
TAAAAAGAGCGGATGAAATTGGTGATTTGGCACGCTCTTATTCAAGTTTGATCACCAAGATTAAAAACCAACTGCGGATTTTACATAATCAGACAGAAACCGATCCGCTCACCGGTATTGGATCTCGTTTTAAATATCAGAAACATGCTGCGAAAACAGTACAGCAAGCTTTGCGTCAGGGTGAGTCTGTCTATTTTATTATGTGTGATATCGACAACTTTAAGTTGTTTAACGACTCTTACGGTCACACTGAAGGGGATAACGCCCTCACTGATGTGGCAAATGCGATGAACAGCCTACTTGAGCCACAAGAGTTGGGTTGTCGTTTAGGTGGAGAGGAATTCGTATTCATTCTTTCATGCAAAGCGGAAGAGAAGCTAAAAGACAGAGTCGATGCACTTAGAACCGCCGTTCAAGAGCTCAATATTGAACACAGCGAAAACTCGCCGCATAACGTTGTCACTGTGTCTATCGGAGCTGTTCCGATTTCTACAGCATTGCACGATGTCACTATTGAACAATCAGACCAATGTATCCAACGCGCTATCGTTAAAGCGGATGAGCAACTCTACATGGGTAAAGAAGTGGGTCGCAATGTAGTGATGTATAGCAAGCCATTGATCATTGAATAAGCCTTCCTCTTTATCCTACTTAAAAATAATCCCACTAATAAACAGAAAGCAAAGGAGAGTCTATGCAAGGTCTTGATTCTAAAGACTTCTTAATGCAGCCTCAAAAACGTACATGGATAGATACGGATATCACCATCGACCACTACAATGGGTTAATCCCTTGTGATGTTGATGACGGGTACGCGTTAGGTGTTTTATTCCGCAGTCAAGAAGTCGATATTGTTGGTTTGAGCTCAACGCTTGGTAATACTGATGATATTGAGGTGACGACGGAGATCGCGACTCAATTTACCGCCAAATTTGGGCCAACCAGTTTGAGGGTATCGAAAGGAAGTTCTGTTTTCTATTCTGAAGCGCAAGATAAAGAGTTACCAGAAGCGGTTACAAATCTCGCTCAAGAGTTAAAGCAAGGCCCATTGACCATTCTTGCTATCGGCGCGCTGACCAACATAGCCTTACTTATTCAACACTTTCCTGAGTTGGTTGAGAACATTGAAGAAGTTGTCTGTGTTGCTGGGCGTCGAAATACAGACCAACATTTCGTAGCGAGTAAGAGGCAGTTACGACCTTTCAGAGATCTAAACTTTGAAGTCGACGAGGCGGCGTTTAACGTGCTGCTAAACAGTGACGTACAACTCACGCTTATTCCGTTTGAAGTCTGTGATGATATTTGGATTGATTTCCATGAGTTGAGAGAGATGCGTAACGGCAGTTCATTGGCGGAGTACCTAGAAAAAGAGTCGCGTATTTGGGCTCTTGAATGGGCGGCGCTATTTGGTTCAAGCCAAGGCTTCATTCCTTTCGATATGGTTGCTGCGGCTTATGTGATTAACCCTGAGTGGTTTGCTTTAAAGCAATGGCATACTCAAGTTCAAGTTGCTCCTAGCGACACCGATAGAGGTGAAACCAAGGAGTACCTAGTCTGCAATGAACAGCTAACAGCGGGCAAATTGGTGAACTACGCGGTGGAGTTGTCGCCTAGTGCTGAGCCCGAGCTATTTAAACGCCTGACGGAGCAGGATATCAGTAGTTTTATACTCGGTTTATCTCACGTTAACATCATTGTTGAAGATGTCGACAGTGCAGCAGAGTACTACCACAGAGTGCTTGGTTTTGAGCGTGCGATAGATGAACAAGGCCAGAAGATGGACTATCGCAATGTTTCAATGGCAGAGTTCAATCAAGATGCTGGACTATCAGACCAAGATGTCGAGCTGGATGTGCTTTTCCTCAAACACCCTTATGCTTCGATCTATTTGGAGCTGATGCGTTACCACAAGCCGATAGGTCAATCAGAAATCCCGCCTCAACCAAGAACCTATGACCTAGGTGGCCCGCGACATATTGCTCTTGAAGTCTCGAACTGTACAGCGGTGTTTAGATACCTTAAGCAGCAAGAAGGTGTGGCGATGATTGATCCGTCTGATGATTACCATCCTGAGAAGCTAGATGGTTTCCCGATTTCGTTTTTCTACTGGATTGATAAGTATGGAGTGCAGTGGGAAATGGAAGAAGGGCGCCGCGTCGGTGTCGCTAGAGGAATCATGTAACCCTTGTTAGCAATGTGAAGCAGTCATTCTCGACTGCTTCACTTACTCCATCATCTAATTGCTTTCTGCGATAGCAATAATGCGTTTTATCACCGTATCGGGCTTAAGATCTTTGTTGCGATAGAAACGGAAAATGGCTGAGTTTATTGCTTGCTGTGCCACTGGGTTAACCGCCATCGAATCAATCATACTCGGCACGACTTTGTTATTGGTTATTCCGGCTTGGAAATCCTGATATGACTGTATCTGACAAGGATTGAAGTCACTAATATCAATATCTTCTCTAACGGGGATAGAGCCCTTTAACTGGTTGAAGTCACGTTGAAAGTCTTTGTCCGCCAGAATATCAGCAGCACGATTGGCTTGAGAGAAGCTAAAGGATTTGCTCGCCATAAAGATAAGGCTGTCCATGTTAAACAGGAATACGCCGTCACTTTCTGGTGTGGCGTAACAACCGACATCATTGGGTACATTAATGTTGTTCGCCATTAACTCACCTAATATCCAGTCACCGCCAAGTTGGAACAAAGCTTGGTCTGAAGCCAGCGCACGGGTAGCAGTGTCCCATTTGGTGTCCGGTAGCGAGTTTTCTACCAGTAAACTTATTCGTCTTAGTTGTTGCAGCGCAAGCCTCAAAGGCTCACTGTCGATACTCTCTTTTTGTAGCTCAACCATGGCTTTGGTATAGAACTCTACGCCTTGCATTGAGATAACTAAATTCTCAAACAACATGGCGATTTGCCACGGCTGCTCACCGACCGCAAGTGGGCTAATACCATTTCGTTTGGCGAGCTCCATAGTGGTGAACATTTGCTGCCATGTTTTGGGAACAGGCTGACCAAGAGAGTTAAGAAGCTTATGGTTAACCCACATCCAATTAAGTCGATGCAAGGTCAATGGTAAGGCTACGTAACCATTTTGCGTTTTATTAATCTCTCTCGCGAGTGGGTACAAAGTCTCATCCCAGTGATGCTTCTGAGCGACGGAATTGACCTCATGAAGAATGCCTATCGCATCCCAAGATTTAATACTCGGCCCTTCAGTTTGGGCAAAACTTGGTGGATTTCCCGCTAGGGCGCGTGCTTGCAGAACCGTCATTGCGCTGTCACCACCGCCACCTAATACTGGGCTTGGGGAGAGGGTTAAGCCGTGGCTAGTGAGTTGTTTTTCAAGTACGCTGAGTGCCTGCTGTTCACCGTCCGATGTCCACCAATGAAGAAATTCGACGTTAGCGTGAACGGGTAACGAGAGAAGAGGGAGGGATAATAGTGATACAAGTTTGTTCATAGCGAATCTCTTGGGAAAGATAACGTAGCGCATAAACCACCAAACTGAGACCGAGATAAGTTGAGAGAGCCGCCATGCGCTTTGGCAATGCTTTGGGAAATGGTCAAGCCAAGCCCAGAGCCTTCATGCTCAGTGTTGGCTCGGAAATAGGGTTGGTAGAGTTTTTCGAATAGCTCTGGCTCTATGCCCTGACCATGATCTTCAATCCGAATATCGACATGCTCGGTCTCTTCAATCAAAGTGATTTCAGCTTTATCACCATATTTAAGCGCGTTGTCGACTAGGTTCTGAACACAGCGTTTGATAGCTAAAGGCTTGCCTGCTAAGGGTTTATCAACATGCCCTAAGACCGTTAGGTTATCGGCTTGATGGGGAAATGAAGTAGTAATATGTTGGATCAACTCATTAAGGTTGATAGGTTCAATTTCCTCGTGGATATCTGTGTCTTTTATGCATTGAAGGGCACCTTTGACCATAAGATCAAGGTCGTTGGCGATGCGAGTAAAGCGCTCTCGTTCTATTTCATCCTCAAGCATTTCAGCCCTTAGCTTCAGACAAGCAATCGGGGTTTTGAGATCATGAGAAATCGCGCCAAATAGCATTTCACGATCATTAATATGGCTATCTATTCTACGATTCATTTTATTAAACGCTCTCACCGCCGCTTTTAACTCTTTGCTCCCTCTTTCTTTCACCTTTGGCACATCGAGCCTGCTCGACATTAAGGTTGCAGCTTTGGCGAGCTCGCGAATCGGTAGAATCTCGCGGCGTACGATAAACCAAGTACAGAGCAAAAGTAGCAAGGCAGATAAACAGAGCGTTAACCATTCTCTAAGCTCGAAATAACTGGTTTCAAGGTTCACATAGGGAGCAGGTAGGACGGCAGCAAGGTAAAACCATTCATTCTCGGCTACTTCAACTTGCATCACTAAAATCGGCGGATCTAAATCCCCAAACGAGAGTGAGTAATGTGCCCAGAGTAGTGGTAGCTCATCAATGGGTAACTCGTTATTAAACACACGCAGGTTTTCTCTTTCAGTAAACTCAACGTCGATATTCGGAACGCCTTGTAACTCGCTTTTGAGTACTTGCTCGACTTGATTGACGACCAGTGTTTTAGTTTCGCTTTGAGCAATCGGTGGGACATCAATACGGTGATTGTTGAGAGAGACAAAAAAGCGCGTGCCGCCCATGTTTCTCAGTTGATTGAGGACTAAGTGGCGATATTCAGCAGGAAGCGTCTGGAAAAATGAAATCGTTGATGAGGCGCTTAACGCTAAGCTTTTAACGGTATTGGAGAGTCCTTGCTTGTCCCGCTCACTGGCATGCTGATACCAAATCAGTCCAGATAATAGCTGCGCGGCAAGAATCACCACTAACAAGAATGCGCTAGCACGAAAGGCTAAAGACTGGCTGAGTGCTCTAATTTTCATAGTGGACATCCGTTGTCAGCATGTAGCCTTTGTTGCGAACTGTTAAGATCAAAGAGCGATCTTTATCTTCGAGATGGTGTCGTAGACGACTGATTTGAACATCAATTCCTCGTTCAAACGGGTCGGCGTCTCTGCCCCATATTTCGCGGGCGATATCGTCGCGAGACAAAATAGCTTGAGCATTATTGATGAACAGACCAAGCAAGGAGAGATCTGCGCCACTGAGTTGTTTGATACTATGATTGTCTAAATGAGTCAGTTGACGTGTGACGGTATCGAGTAGCCACCCATCGAATCTCACTTTGCGGGTAAGTTTCGCCTCAGTGGTGTGTTGGCTGCGCCTTAGAATAGTCTTTATTCGTGCTAACAGTTCACGAGGGCTGAATGATTTGGTGATGTAGTCATCCGCCCCCATTTCTAGCCCGGCAACGCGATCGGCCTCCTCGGTTACCGCAGTGAGCATGATTATTGGAATTTGCGAGTCACGACGAAGTTTTTGGCACAAGGTAAAGCCATCTTCACCGGGCATCATGATATCGAGAATGATCAAGTCTGGTTGATTGGATTGCAATAAGTGCCACATCGCTTGACCATTCTCAGCGCCAATGACCTCAAAGCCTGCCCGGCCAAGGTAGTCTGATAGGGCTTCTCTTAGCTCTAAGTTATCATCTACCACCAGTATCTGTTTGTTTTCCATTGTCATGCATCCTAGATTGTGCGCACAAATATGATGCATTTTTGCTTACTCTTTCTCAATCGAGGACGAGGCAATTTTCAGATTTTGAAGCAACACTTTTGTAAGTCATCACTTACAAACTGGCAGTGTTTTGTAACCTTCAACATTTCTAGACTCGATAAAATTTCCCTGACTTTACGTGAAACACAAAACCCGAGGATTCCTCGGATACTAAATGACTGACATAAGTCAGGAGGGAACCATGTTTGGAAGTTTATTTGGACAACTACAAAAAATAGGGCGGTCATTGATGCTGCCAGTGGCGGTGTTACCTGTCGCAGGCCTTATGCTCGGGATAGGTAATGCCGGATTTGCCTTTATCCCAGAATCCTTAAGTAAGATTATGCTGGCGGCGGGCGATGGCGTATTTGGCAATATGCAGCTGATGTTTGCGGTCGGCGTAGCGCTTGGGTTATCTAAAGGTAATGATGGCGCTGCGGCACTCGCTGGCTTAGTCGGGTTAATCATTATGAACGCCTCGCTCGGCATTGTTACTGGGCTTAGAGGTTTTGAAACGGATGCGACCATTATGGGCGTCAGCACTCTGCAAACTGGGGTGTTTGGCGGGGTGATCATTGGTGCCGTTGCCGCTCTGATGTATAACCGTTTCTACAATATTCGTTTACCCGAGTATCTTGGCTTTTTTGCCGGAAAGCGCTTTGTACCGATTGTTACTGGTTTAACTGCCATTGTCGTTGGTGCTATTTTGGCGTTTGCTTGGCCTCCTGTAGGGCAAATGTTAGATGCATTCTCCCATTGGGCCGCTTATCAAAATCCGGTTTTAGCTTGGGCTGTTTATGGAGCAGGTGAGCGCTCACTACTTCCAGTTGGCTTGCACCACATATGGAATGCACCTTTCTTCTTCGAAGTTGGTAGCTACATTGATCCTGAGACAGGCAAAGAGATCACTGGTGAGTTAACTCGCTTCTTCGCTGGAGATAAAACCGCAGGTTATCTCTCAGGTGGCTTTATGTATTCAATGTGGGCGCTACCTGCAGCGGCTTTAGCTATCTACCACTGTGCAACACCAGAGCGTAAGAAAATCGTCGGTGGTTTAATGATGTCAGCGGCGCTAACCTCGTGGCTAACAGGTATTACAGAACCTATCGAATTCACTTTCTTATTTGTTGCGCCAGTGCTGTACATCATTCATATCTTTTTGACCGGTATCGCCTTTGCTATTACTGCGTTCTTGGAGATCAAGCACAGTACTGATTTTGCTCACGGTGCGATTCAGTTCTTCTTGTACTACCCAATGTCGACCAACGCGTGGATGTTTATCATCATAGGTCCGATTTGGGCGTGCCTATACTATGGCTTGTTCCGCTTCTTAATCGTAAAACTGGATCTTAAGACACCGGGGCGTGAGACTGAAATTGTAGAAGTCAAAATTGCGGGTCAACCAGATGAGATTGCGGTTGATGTGATTACCGCTCTCGGTGGTAAAGCGAATATCAAGTCTGTTGATGCGTGTATTACCCGTTTGAGAGTGTCAGTAAAAGATATTGCCAATGTCGATGTGGAAAAGCTCAAGCAGCTGGGTGCTCACGATGTGCTAGTGATAGGTGACAGCCTGCAAGCCATCTTTGGTACTCAGTCAGATACCATTAAGTCTGAAATTCACGGAGTGCTCGCTACCTCCTGATCTTACCTTTCATCCCCACCTATATCACCTGATAGGTAAGATTTTGCCAACCTCAAATGAGGTTGGCTTTTTCGTTTTACACTGATTTACTTCCCATCAACGCTCTTACGTACATTTAGTGGATTAGCCGACTTCAAGGCTTGAGGCAATAACTCTTCAGGCACAGCTTGATATGCGACCGGCCTCAACCAGCGTTTAATCGCTTCTGCGCCGACAGAAGTACTCGCGGGCATAGTCGAGGCAGGGTAAGGGCCGCCGTGTACCATGGCGTAACTGACTTCGACACCTGTTGGCCAACCATTAAACACGATGCGACCTGCGACTTCTTCTAACTCAGATAGTAGCTGAGCAGCGATCGGGTGATCGTTAGGTTCTGCTTGTAGGGTCGCGGTAAGGCTACCTGCTAAGTTTTGGCTAAGTTCAAGCATATCTTGGTCGTCTTCACACAAGACGACAATGGATTGGGGACCAAAGATCTCTTCTTGCCACTGAGGATTCGAGCGCCACTTCTCGCTGGTGGTTTCAAACAGCATTGACGGTACGCCTTGTTCCGCTGCCGATAGTGTGCGAGTAAGACCTATTTGCTGTGCTCTTAGCTCACTTTGCTCTAGATAATTGTGCCTAATGCCAGCAGTGAGCATGGTTTGCCCTTGTTGTGCGGTAATACCTTTGCGTACGGCAGCTAGGAACTCGTCGGTTGCAGTGCTTTTCGCGACAAATACGACCGCAGGCTTGGTGCAGAACTGACCGCAGCCCATATTCATCGACATTACATACTCTTCAGCCAAAGACTTTGCGCCACTCTTCATTCGATTCGAAAGAATGAAAACAGGGTTTGAAGCGCCTAGTTCACCGTAGAAAGGAATCGGTTCTGGTCTTCGCTGAGCGAGATCAAACAGTACTCGACCGCCATGAATGGATCCAGTAAATCCGACCGCTTTAATTGCAGGGTGCGTTACCACAGCCTGCCCAAGCTCGTGTGTAGTTCCTTGAAGCAGAGCAAAAACGGCTTGCGGCAAGTTTACGATGTTGAGTGCTTTTGCTATGCACTTAGCGACGATGTCACTGGTTCCAGGATGGGCTGGGTGACCTTTTACAATCACAGGGCAACCTGCCGCAAGTGCAGACGCGGTATCGCCACCAGCGGTTGAGAAGGCAAGAGGGAAGTTCGAAGCACCAAATACGGCAACAGGACCTAAGGCGATGTTTTGACGGCGAATATCGGGTTTAGGTAAAGGCTCGCGAGATGGATTCGCAGTATCAAATATCGCCTCTTGCCAAAGACCTCCTTCCACTACATCGGCAAAGAGACGGAGTTGAGCTGTAGTGCGGCTTAGCTCACCATTAAGCCTTGCGAGCGGGAGGGCTGACTCAAGATTTGCTCTTTCTACAATCGCTTGGCGATCCTCTTCTAAGCAGTCGGCGATGGTCTGTAACAGTTGGCTACGTATATTGGGAGAGGTTTGCCTATATGCTTTTGCTACTTCATGAGCAGCAGTAATCGCGAGATCAACGTCTTGGTCAGAATGCTCGGCGAATACGCCTTGCAAGGGCTGCTGTGTTTGAGGGTTTATGGCAGAAAAAGTAGTCGTGGTACTCATAACGGGTTCCTAGGTGTTCTTATTAATTTGAGGTTATTTCAGTTCAAAGCCGTAGGCGTAAGGGTCTTGATCATCTACCCATATGGTGTTGTGTCCTGTGACTTGAGCCCACCCTTCAATGCTTGGCAGTATGGCCGCGCGCCCGTTGACCTCGGTGATACCTTCAATACGGCCAGTGAACAAGCTGCCAATAATGCTTTCGTGGATAAAATCTTCGCCCTGTTTGAGTTTTCCTTTGGCATGCCACTGCGCCATTCGTGCGCTGGTTCCTGTACCACATGGTGAGCGGTCGAGCGCTTTTTCACCGTAGAAGACGGCATTTCGTGCGGTAGATTCTGGCTGAGTCGGTGTGCCTGTCCACAAAACATGAGATACACCACATACGGTTGGATCTTCAGGGTGGATGCATTCGACGGCCTGTGAAACCGCCTGTCGAACTTTAGGGCTAAGCATTAGAATTTCATCTGATGAGTAGTGCTCAAGCCCTTTATAGTTTTCTTGTGGATCAACAATGACGTAGTAGTTGCCACCATAAGAAACATCAACTGTTATCTCGCCCAATCCTTCCACGTTAACGGTGACATCTTGATGGGCTAGGTAGGCGGGAACATTGTAGATCTTCACTGAGGTGACTTTCTCGCCATCGCGTTGGTAATGCACTTCAATTTGACCGGCCGGAACATCGAGGATCAATTTGCCTTCGACGCGCGGAGTAATCAAACGATGTTCTAGGGCTGATGTCACGGTGCCGATCGTACCGTGCCCACACATCGGCAGGCAGCCGCTAGTTTCGATAAACAGAATCGACGCATCAGCATTCTCACTGCAAGGAGGAAGAACGACCGAACCAGACATCATTACATGACCACGAGGCTCAAACATCAGCGATTGACGGATCCAATCATGGTGCTCCAAGAAAAACTGACGCTTATCACTCATCGTCTTGCCTTCTAAATGGGGAACGCCGCCTGCTACTAGCCGAACAGGATTGCCACAGGTGTGTGCATCGATACAAAAGAAGGTTCCTTGTCTCATTTCTTGCTCCTTGAATAAGAAATTGGTTGAAGTGGTGAATTTGGATGTTATCGTGATGTTAAGTATATTTTATACAATTTTGTTTTTGAAACGTGATAAGGAGCAAAATAAATGGTGAGCAACAATTCAGCAGATTCGCAAAATATTGCAGTGATTGGTGGTGGGATAATTGGCTTGTGCATTGCTCTGAAGTTACAACTTGAAGGTGAAAACGTGACGGTTTTCGATAAGCGTGGAGCAGGGCAAGGATGCTCAAAAGGTAACGCAGGGCATTTCGCAACCGAGCAAGTTTTTCCGCTTGCTACACCAGCACTTTTGCCTCAACTGCCAAAGATGCTTCTGTCTCGTCAAAGCCCGGTCTCAATACGCATTCAAGACATTCACAAAACCACGCCTTGGATGATTCGTTTCTTACTAAATGCGAGAGATAAAACAACCAAGCAATCCACTCAAGCCTTGACTCAACTCAATCAGAACGCGATGCAAAGTTGGTTCGCGCTGCTTGAAGAAGTCGGGTTGCAACACTTAATCGAGATGGACGGCTCATTGCTGACATTTGAAAGTGAGCGGCTGTTTGATTCGTACCGTGCGACGCTAAACAGCTTACGAGAACATGGGGTTGAATGCCAAGTTTGGCAACAAGAGAAACTGCGCGAACGAGTTCCTCAACTTTCTGAATCAGTAAAGTTTGGTGTGTTTTTTCCAGATACTGGCCACAGTCTAAACCCTTATAGGATATGCGTTGAGCTTGAATCTTCTTTTAAGTTTCGACAAGGGAAGTGGGTAGAAGAACAAGTGGAAGAGGCATTTTTTGACGGTGAGTTAGGTGTTGTCGCAACGGAAAATGAAAGTTACTCGTTTGACAAAATCGTCATTGCCACTGGCGCAGAGTCTGTAGACTTGGTTAAAAAAATTACCGGCATTAAGGTACCACTTCAAGCAGAAAGAGGTTATCACTTAATGGTGCCAGAACTTAAAAATGCTATCCCGTTTCCTGTCAGTTCTGCGGATAGAAAATTCATCATGACGCCTATGGAAGAGGGACTGAGGTTAGCGGGTACGGTTGAGTATGCAGGGCTGAACTCACCCCCGAATATGAAACGCGCGACCATGCTTAAAGAGTTGGCAAAAGGGCTTCTAAAGTCGGAGTTATCCTATCAGTCCGATGGTGAAAAGTGGATGGGAAACCGCCCCTCATTGCCTGATTCTTTGCCCGTCATAGACAGCGTAGAAGATGGAAAAATACTGTTTGCTTTTGGCCATCAACACCTTGGTCTTACGCAAGCGGCTATCACTGCAGACTTAGTCAGTGAGCTAAGCCGACAGCGTGAACCGTCGCTTGATATTTCACCATTTGCGCTAAGTCGCTTTTGCTAAAAAAATTTAAAATTAAATATTGTATAAAATATACCAACGTATTATGTTAACGAAAGGTTGCAGATTGGATGCAAAAAGGAACGAGAGATGATTAACCTAGACGCACATCAAATAGTCAACTGCCTTTCGATGGCAGGGTTGATTGAGTCAATGCGACTCACCTACCAAGAGCAAGCAACTATTCCACAGCGTAACGTGATGCCTTTAGAGGAAGACAAATATGATGCGTTTGCCCTGTTACCTGCTTGGAGTGAATCGCTGATCACCGTAAAAGCGTTTACTTATTTTCCAGATAACTACATCGAAGGCAAAGACAGCTTAGCATCGAAAATTCTCGCCTTTGATCGATCTAATGGTGAACCACTGGCTTTGCTCGATGGAAAAGTTCTTACCTATTGGCGCACAGCCGCAGCATCAGCCCTTGCTGCCGATTATTTAGCGAGGCGTGAAGCTGAAACCTTGCTCATTTGTGGCACGGGCAACCTTGCTCCCTACATCGCTTACGCCTATTCAGCCATTCGTCCGATACGCAAAGTGCTGATTTGGGGACGCGATAAGCAAAAAGCACGTCAAACTCTCGATACTATTTTGACGAGCAATGAGTATCAGTCGCTGCCCAACTCTCATCAGTTCACGTTAGAAGTCATTGAAAATGTCGATTCAGTTCTCAGTCAAGTGGATATCATTTCATGTGTCACTGGGTCAGATGAGCCTCTGTTTAATGGCGCTCTGGTTCAACCAGGAACTCATATCGATCTGATTGGTAATCACGACTCTGACAAGCGCGAGTGTGACAGCACTATAGTTCAAAGGGCCAATGTGTTTGTTGATAGCAAAATTAATGTGTTGGCAGAAGCGGGTGATTTGCTTATTCCTATCGAAGAAGGGGTTTTTGCAGCCGAGAATATACGAGCAGAGCTATCTGAACTGTGTAAACAAATTCATCAAGGTCGCAGTAATGAAGAGGTAATAACCTTATATAAATCAGTAGGTAGTGCTCTTGCTGATCTTGCGGCAGTAAAGTTTGTGCTACAGGAAAAAGAGATTTTTTAACTAGGGGAAATCCCCGTTTAATTGCAGTTTCGACTGCAAACTTAAATTGCATACAATATACAAATGGAAGGTAAAGATGAACGTAGATTGGAAAGGTGTCTACCCTGCAGTAAGTACTCAGTTTCGTAAAGATCAGAGCATTGATCTCGACGCCACTCAAACTGTAATCGATAACCAAATTAACGATGGCGTTAATGGCATTATTTGCTTGGGGACGGTCGGCGAAAACTGCGCGCTGTACCCTGAAGAGAAGCGTCAGGTTCTCGCGGCAGCGAGAGAAGTGGTTGCAGATAGAGTGCCATTGATTGCGGGGACAGCAGAGTCGATAACCACTGCGGCGATTGATTACATGCAAGATGCGCAAAAAATTGGTATCGATGGCTGCATGGTGATGCCTGCAATGGTCTACCGCACATCGGATAGCGAAACAGTGGACTACTACCGTACTCTTGCGCAAGCAACGCCTGAAATGCCAATTATGATTTACAACAACCCCGTTTCCTATGGCGTAGATGTGAATCTTGATCTAATGGAACAACTTGCAGTGTGTGAAAGTATCGTTGCGGTTAAAGAGTCTACCACTGACACGCGTCGTATTACTGAACTGTACAATCGTTTCGACGACCGTTTTACCGTCTTTAGTGGCGTTGATGATATCGCTCTGGAATCTCTCATGCTTGGTGCGACGGGGTGGATCTCTGGTTTAACCAACGCATTTCCTGCTGAGTCTGTTGCTATCTATAAACTGGCAAGCCAAGGACGCTATGTTGAAGCGTTAGAAATCTACCGTTGGTTCTTACCACTGCTTCGTTTAGATACAATTCCTACCTTGGTTCAATGTATCAAACTGGCGGAACAAGTGTGTGGCCGAGGAAGCGAGCAAGTACGTGCTCCTCGTCAGAACCTTAAAGGTGAAGAACGCGCGCAAGTGATTGCGTTAGTCGAACAAGCGATTGCGACGCGTCCGGATTTGTCTAAGTACAATCTGTAATAATCGCTTAAATGAATAGAGGGTAGGTTGTCTACCCTCTACTTTCGCAGCACAAGAACGATTCCTGTTAATTGAATCGAGCCATTTGCCACAAATCCATAAAGCCTTCGATTTGCCCTTCTACTACATTGTTTTCTGGGAAGTTTTCGAATACAAATACTTTGTCTCCTTTTACTTCAACATGATAGAACAAGATTTTGTATCCAGAGAAAATCTCATTGTACCTATCGTTCTCATTGTTTGTCGTTGAGCCTTCGATTCGCTGTCTATCGTATATGAGATAGATCATTTGTTTGCCGAGTTTCAGTTGTCTGGCACTGACTTGCCATTTCGACGCGAGTTGATTTTGCTCATCAAACAGTGAATGGAGAACCATCACTTTTCCTCGATAACAGGTAACAAAGGTATCTCGGTTCTCCATGCTTTGGACACGAATATCGTAGCGGCATGCGGAGCCATTGATGAAGCTATATAAGAGAACTACAAGCGTTACGAACGACATTAGATAGACAAAGTACTCAATATATTTAGTTATCATTGGTCACCTCATATCGTTTACCGTTTGAAGAGACAAATAAGGTAGAACCTTTCGGTGCGTTAAATGCGGAATGTCCTTGTAGGTCTCCATCAATGGCGCAAACCTTAGTTCCATTTTCAATTGAACAAGAGACCGAAACCCAAGAGAATGCACTGTAAAAGAGGACGAGCAGTGTGGTAGCTGCTGAAAAGAAGGCGAATAGCTTACGTGTGATAGACATTTTGGTCAGTTCTTCTTCATCATGGCTTCGTGGTACAGAATTCATTGATGGAGCATCGCTGCTTTTTGGATGACCGTTGATTCCTTGGTCACTTTTGGGTGCTTCAGAGAAAGAAAGTTTGTAGCCTTTTTTGGGTACATTAATGATTTTAATACTCTCCGGTTCTAGCACCTTTCTTAGGTTTGAAATGGCAACAGGCAAGGAGTTAGACCCAATAGCTTCTGGGTTTCCCCAAGCTGCGCTAATTAGCTCATCCTTTGTGCTAACCTCTCCGTCGGACAGGAGAAGGTTTTTAAGCACTTCTCCTTCCTTAATCGTAATCGAGTAACTGTTACCATTGCCGTGAATAATTTCACTACTATGCTCACGTATTTTTAAGGTACAGGAGCCGACACTGAAGCTTTGTTCCTCAAATGTATGAAGTTCAGGTTTATGAATGAGCATCCTTTCCCCCTTAAATGAGCAAGTTAGACGACGTTAGCCAGTCTCTGAAACACAAGAGGCTGCTACTGCTAGGTCGGGGCTTGTACCGTACTCTCCTCCATTTAAGAAACCAAAACGGATAAAGTTTCCTGAAGCGGCTGCTGGTGTCGAAGTCCAATATACATAAGTACTTGGAAAGCCGTAGTTATCCCATAATCGACCATGGTCAGCATAAAGAGCGACAAACTCTTTTGCTGTTGGGCGCCTCCAGTCTGATCTGCCATTAAACTTAATATTGGCTAAGTCTTTACAGTAGCGTTCAAATTGTCCTCTTTCTCCAAAGGACTCTGAATTAGGGTCATCGTCCCAATTAAGTCCATCTTGACGAAACAAAGCAAAAGGCGCGCCACTTGGACTAAGCTCAATTGTTTCTCCTGCGAGTTCCCCATGTCCAATTTGGTAGGTACGGGCATAACTACGTCCTTGATTGTCTTCACTGTTGTCTTGCTGATACCCCAAAAGATCAAGGAAGTTAACGCTAGGAGTAGAAGTAAACAATTTATCTTTGGCTTCCCCGGAGACTCCACGCAAAACCTTTAGGCACTGGTCAAGTGTGTTTTGTTGGTCTGAGTCATTTTCATTAGCGCCACACATTGACTCTATGACCTCCAATGAGACGGAAGTTGTAATTCCATCCAAGCTAGCAGAAACAGTGCTTGTACCAACTTGGTTTCCCCTTATTTTCTTGTCAGGAGTTACCGACATTATCGTACTATCAGTCACCTCCAAGTGTACGGACTGAGTGATATCTCCAGTACTTCCGTCATCATACTCGCCCATCGCGGATAGCGAGATTTCGCTTCCCGTCAGTACAGAGGCTTCTTTATGGGAAAGCTGGATTGAATATAGACCCGAGTTAACAGTTGCTTCCCCTATAGTTCCAACTTCCGAAATAGTTTCCCCTGTTGTGCTTTCTGATAAAGAGTCATCATTACATGCAACTAATAACCCCATTAAGGAAAAAAACGACAAAGGTTTAATAAAGCCAAAACCTGTATCGTTATCGTTGAAATACTTGACCATGGAATCCCCTTATATAAGTTCCAGTTTTGTTCGAGGGGATTAATTCATAGGTTTTAATTTTTAATAATTAAATTAAAGGTAATTTAAATTAAAAGCAGATTTCTGGCTGACATACGACTTCGTCGAGAGGGGGCATTCTCAAATTGAAAGTCAAAATACATCTTAAATTGGAAAGTTCATAGAAATCAGGGCTGGGTTATATTCCAGCAGCAGTTTTATGGGTGCTAGAAAACTTAAATGAAGTGTAAATTAATCTTAATTTTGGGGCGGAATAATTAAACTTATATTAATTATCAAAAGGATATGGAGTCCGTTTTTTTAATCTCTGTGGATTTGGTGTGCCTTATGCATAGTAGGGAATATATGTGCCTGTAAAGAGCAGACTATAAGTGTCAAAAGGACTTTTTACTGCAACCCTCTATTTAAGAAGGAACAGTTATGCAACGATTAAAAGCCTTGTTAACAGTGACAGTTCTATCTATCTTTGGCTGTAAAAGTGGCGATGAAACTTCCTCCACTATCCCTCTTCAAAGCCCTGAACCATTTGAAATGAGCTCACCCACTGCATTGATGGGAAAAACCAAAACATTTCAATTTAGCTGGCAGCAAAGTGATTACGCAGACTCTTATACCCTATGCCAGAAAGACATCTCCCAACCTAATGAATGTCGACAACTCGCAATGACTTATGGAGAAACTCAGTATCAAGCCCAGGTAGAGCAGTTGCTACAAGTAAGTGATGAGTTTTTCGTAATAGCGCATAACCAACAGGGTTTAAGGAAAAGTAATGAGGTAACACTGGGTGATAGCGAAAGTCTTTCGGCAATAGGTTTTTTAAAGGCTTCTAATGCTGAATTAGGAGATAACTTTGGTCATGCACTGGCGTTGAGTGACGATGGTTTAACTTTAGCGGTAAGTGCAATAAAGGAAGGTTCTTCTGGTACAGGGTTGAACGCGGATGAAAAAGATAATAGCTCAGCACAAGCTGGAGCGGTTTATGTGTATAGCTTCAAAGACGGACAATGGGATAGATCCGCTTACCTCAAAGCATCTAATACAGACAAAGGTGACCAGTTTGGCTACGCTGTGGCCCTGAGCGGCGATGGACGGACGCTTGCTGTCAGTGCTATACAGGAGGCGTCTAACGCGGTTGGTGTGGGGAGTGATCAACTAGATAATAGTGCACCGATGTCTGGTGCTGTGTATGTTTTCTCACGACAAGGTGAGGTCTGGCAGCAACAAGCTTACTTAAAGTCGTCGAACAATGAAGCCTTGGACTCATTTGGCTTTTCACTCTCTATGAGTTTCGATGGGAAGCGTTTATTAGTCGGCGCTCCAGCAGAAGCTTCTTCTTCACAAGGAATCGACGGCAATCAGGCCGACAACTCAGCTCTGTTATCTGGTGCGGCCTTTCTGTTTGAGCTTCAGAATAACAGTTGGAGACAAACCGCTTACATAAAAGCCTCGAATACTGATAGAAAAGACTCATTTGGCTACGACGTTGCGCTGAGTGCCGATGGTGACAGTTTTGCAATCGGCGCTCCCGGAGAGTCTTCAAATGCCAAAGGTATAAATGATAATCAGAGTAACAATAGCGCCATCGACTCGGGCGCAGTCTATCTATTCTCTAATAGCGGCGGAGCTTGGGTTCAGGAGGCATATGTTAAACCTTCTACCCCAGACGCTGGCGATCAATTTGGTTTTTCTGTTTCTCTTAACGGAGATGGAGACGTTTTAAGTGTTGGTGCTTATAAGGAGTCATCCAATGCAGATAGCTATGGAGATGAATCTAACAACTCGGCTCCTTCCTCCGGAGCAGCCTATCTGTTTGTAAAAGAGCAAAATGTATGGAGCCAACAAGCTTATTTAAAACCTTCAAATTCTGATGCTCATGACCGATTTGGGTACAAGACGCAGCTCAATCGTGATGGAGATACTTTGGTTGTAGGCTCCCCACAAGAAAGTTCTTCCAGTGTTGGTCTTTTCGGTGATCTTCAGGACAACGCTGCGCTTTCCTCAGGTGCTGCCTATGTATTCACCGAAGACCGGGGAGTCTGGCGACAAACCGCCTATTTAAAAGCCACCAATACCAACTCAAATGACCAGTTTGGATCAGCGCTCGCGATGAGCGGTAAAGGGGAAGCCTTAGTTGTTGGTGCATTTAATGAGGCTTCTAGCTTACCTATTTCTGGAAACGCGCCAAAAGACAATGGGGCCTCAGGCTCTGGGGCTGTCTATGTCTACTAATCAACGAGGAGACTTTGATATGTATAGTGATAAACCCGTGGTGTTGGTCATTGATGACTCCCCCGAGCATATAGAGCTTATTTCAAATGTACTGCGCGATGAGTATGTCGTGAAAGCCGCGACAAATGGAGAGCGGGGGCTGCAGATAGCGAGCCAAGACCCAAAGCCAGAACTTGTTTTGCTGGACATCATTATGCCAGACATAGATGGTTTCGAGGTCTGTAAACAACTGAAGAAAAACCCAATTACAGCATCGATACCAGTGATATTTCTTACCGCACAATGTGATGTTGATAAGGAGCAATCAGGATTTGATCTTGGTGCAGTGGACTATATTACCAAGCCAATCAGTCCGCCAATCATGCGAGTAAGAGTTCGTTCGCAGATCGACGCTTACAGCAATAGCCGTCTGTTGACGCGACAAGTCAAAGATAAAACCGTTGAGATCGCTAGAAACCAATTGGAGATTACTAAGTGCCTAGCTCGTGCTGCTGAATACAAGGATAACGAGACGGGTATGCACGTGATTCGGATGAGTCATTATAGTCGCTTGCTAGCTAAGCAGATAGGTGCTGAGGAAAGCTGGTGTGATTTACTTTTCGAAGCTGCTCCAATGCACGACATAGGAAAGATCGGGACACCTGATGCTGTGCTCCTCAAACCAGGTCGACTTGATGCTCTCGAATGGCAAGAGATGAAAAGACATGTGGAGTATGGATACGAGATCTTGGGTGGGCATGATTCTCCCTTATTAAATTTAGCGAGAGAAGTTGTCATTGGGCATCACGAAAAATGGGATGGTTCTGGTTATCCAAACGGACTTTCAGGTTCCAGTATCCCTCTATCAGCGAGAATCGTTGCTATTGCGGATGTGTTTGATGCGCTCACAAGTTCAAGACCATATAAGCGAGCTTGGTCCGTCGAAGAAGCTTGCCAACTACTTGTCAATGAGTCGGGTAGCCATTTTGATCCGGAACTCGTGCCTCATTTCTTATCGTTAATGCCCGAAATCGCGCAAATTATGGAACTGTACGCGGATGTCGATAGTGGCGAATACAGTGTGCAAATCGTATGACAAGAGACAATGAGATAAGAATTTCGCAACAGGCGAAATACATTAGCCTCGGTTTTTTATTGGTGATTGCACTTTTCTGTTTTGTAGGTCTTCTAGCAGGTGTCAGTATCAATAAAACCTATGCCTCTCTAGAGCGTTATAGCTTAGCAGGGCAGTTATTGCTGTCTCTCGACAATGCGAGACTGTCTGAGCTGACCTATACGCGCGATAGACAAACAGAGGTAGCAGTACAAGCAGAAGAGTACATTGATATCACTCTGGGTCTGGCCGACGATTTTGAAGGAAGTGCTGCGACAAAAGATTTTGTAGACTCTTCGCTACTCCATTCTATTTCTGATTACCAAAGCTTATTTGCAGAGTATAAACGCTTAACTCAACTTCAGGAGCAACGCTTGGTTGTTATGGAGTTAGATGCGATGCAGGCCACGAGCAAAACCAATGAACTGCAAAAACGTTTGGCCTCTAAGGTGCTTTATAAGAAAGCGGCAGAGCTAACGAACAGAGAGAAAATGATACGTGTCGCAAATCATGATGCTCTTTGCTACGAAATAACCATAGTGGCGCAAGCAATACACGCCTCTAGTGTGGAGTTTTTATGGTTAGGCAGAGAGAATGATCTTCAACGAGCTAAAGAGAACTTAAACAAACTTACGCAGCTGATTACCAAGTTATCTGTAGCCCTTCAAGACAGCTATGAGTTGCGATTACTGGAAGATCTCGGCAAAGCAAAAGATAGCTTCTCGGAAACACTCAAGACGCTAGGTGAGCAAAGAACTGGCCAAGAAGCTTCTAGAGTATTGAAGGAAGCTTCCAACCAACTTGCTAGTAGTGTTGAAGCACTAAGATATCGTATACGACAAGAGCTTAAGTTAGCTCAGGCTAATGTGACTGACTTGGAGCAAGATATGCGTCAGAGCCTTGAGGTCGGTATACAGGCTACCGCGCTGAAACAAGCGATTAGCTTAGCACGTCAAGCCGATAAGGACTTCATGCTAGCAAGGCAGAGTGTCACTAGAGAAAAAAGTAAAGAGGATGTGTTGAATGCTTTGGATCTCGCTCTCTATCATACCGACCTCGTGCAGTCTTACTTGATCGAAGAAAATGACAATGCCACCTTTAAGGGAGTGGCCCCCGCGATAAGAGCTTACAAACGTCATTTCCTGGATGTGGCTCAAGTCTCTGAATTGCAAGCCTCAATTGCAAGCCAAATGGTTTCTGCTGCAACAAAAGCCGACGACAAATTAGATCACCTGCGTGAGTTAAGGTTTGCGGAAGTCGCACAGTTCAAACAACTCTCTCAGTATCTAATTTACGCGGCGATAATCTTCACTCTTGCTATTCTGCTACTCGGTTATGTCATTCGCCGTTCTCAAACCGAGCTCCGCTCCCTAACTCGTAGCCTTAAATCTGCCCGAGATGAGGCCGAGTCAGCTAACCAAGCTAAATCGAGCTTTTTAGCGAATATGAGTCATGAGATTCGAACACCAATGAATGCCATTATTGGTATGACGTATTTAGTTCTCGATTCTAAATTAGATACTTACCAACGAAACTATGTGAACAAGGTTTATCTCTCTGCAAAATCGTTATTGCACTTGCTTAATGACTTGTTGGACTTCTCGAAAGTCGAAGCGGGCAAAATGGAGCTTGAAAAGATTCCGTTTATTCTCGACGAGGTACTAGATGAAGCGCTAGACACGCTGCGAATGAAGGTTAACGGGAGTGATGTTGATCTGCTTCTATATGTTGACCCTGATGTACCCCAAGAACTGCATGGTGACCCGTTTAGGTTAAAGCAAGTTCTGCTTAATCTAGGCTTCAACGCAATAAAGTTTACCCACCAAGGGAAGGTAAGAATTCGGGTTGAAGTTGAAAAGGTGCAACCTGACAAAAAAATCGTGCTTAAGTATTCGATACAGGATGATGGAATTGGCATGACTCCCGAGCAAGTCAGCAATTTGTTCCAGTCTTTTTCTCAAGCAGATACTTCGACAACTCGTGAATATGGAGGCACGGGGCTCGGGCTTGCGATTACAAAAAACATAGTCGACCTCATGGGGGGAGATATTGAGGTTGAAAGTGAGTCAGGAAAAGGGTCGCTGTTTACCTTCTACATAGAGCATCAATATCTTGAATCGGCCTTATCTCAGGCTAAAAACCGTTGCTCTCTGCATAGTGCCGTCGTCCTAGACAAATGCAGTGAGTCGAGAAAATCGCTCATCGCACAGGTGGAAGCGTTGGAAATCACATGTTTTGGATATGAAGATTCTTGTGCGATGACTCGTAGTGGTTGTCAGGATCCTGAATTGATTATCATCTCCTTACATAGCGATTGCGCTGAACTGGAACATTTTATAGATGATCTTGAAAGTTATCTTAATGCAGGAAGTAAGGTGATTGTTGCGGCGAATTGCCCGAGTAATATTGCGTCGTGTGAAAGGGAGGCATTGAATAGCAATGTTGGTCAAATACTCGCTAAGCCTTTCACTAGTACTGCTTTGGCTAATGCCATATCTAGCTTTGTTGAGAATGAGTGGGTTGATGAACATCATGCTTACATCCAAACTTCTACGGTTCTTGGTCGCGGTAAGGTGCTTGTAGTTGAAGATAATGTACTTAATCAAGAGTTAGTGGAAGAGCTCTTAAAACGCATGGGGTTAAATGTTCATTTGGCGTGCAATGGGAGAGAAGCGATTGAGGTTCTGCAAAAAGAAGACTTCGATATCGTTTTAATGGACTGTCAAATGCCAGTCATGGATGGATACCAAGCAACACTTTCAATTAGAAAGGAGCTCGATTTACATGACCTCCCCATAATTGCATTGACAGCCAATACCCTATCGAGTGATGAGGATAAAGCGCTGGAATCAGGGATGAATGCTGTGCTTCATAAGCCGATAGATCATGAACAACTGAAATTAGTATTGCAGGACTGGATTGGAAACAATCAATCTTTCGCTTCAGCGAAAGAGTCTCCGATTAGTGTCAGCGAAATTGCTTTGCTTGAGTCACTAAGTCATGTTCATGGTTTAGATGTTGCACGGGGGCTTAGTGTTGCTGCAGACAACGAGCGTTTATACATATCACTTCTTAAGAAATTTGTCGCAAACCATATTGAGTTCAACTTAGAGAGCTGTGATAGGGCGTCTTTGCCAAGTGAAACCCACACATTGAAAGGTATCGCTGCCAGTTTGGGTTTAGTTGAAATTCAGCGGTTGTGTATAGAACTAGAAAATAATTCGTTTAAGAGCTTGGTGATATCTACACTCTCGCAAGTTGTTCGCGATGTTTGTCATGAGATTGAGGCGATTTTCTCGACGACAAAACAGGCAAGCTCCTTAGTAGGTTGCGGTCGGATCAGCGAGAGCCAATATTTAGAATTGGTCTCAATGTTGAAAAACGACGACACGTTAGCAATGAACAAAGTGAAAAGCATTCAATCAGCGGCTCAGCTGGGGTTAACAGACTCTCTGTTTGAGCAACTTCAAATGGCATGCGAGGCCTATGATTTCTCTACGGCTTTAGAGATCTTATCGAACAATAGCTCTTTGAGAGTGGGAATCTAATTAAACCGAGCCCTAAACTGGGTGGGTGTCATCTGCTTAACGCTGCGGAACTGGCGGTTGAAATTAGAAAGGTTAGAAAAGCCCGCTTTTTCCGCGACCAACGCAATTGGAGACTGAGTACTGGCAAGCAGTTCACACGCTTTACCAATTCGAAATAGCTTTAAGTGATCGGAGAAACTGACTCCAAAGTGCTTTTCAAATAACCGATATGCCGAGCTTTCACTGATGTGGAGGGCGTGGCACACATCAGAGATTTTGATCGGTTCGTGGAAGTGCTTTTCGATGTATTGCGTGGCTCTTTCCACTTTTTGATGGGCATCCTTATCAGAGATTTGGCTAATTCGATAAGGCGTCGTAGAAAGTTTCTGGGATTCTAGATCATCCGCTAAGTGAATAAGAACTTCCATGACTTTTAAAGCTTGGTAGTGGCGTTCAAGCGATTCCGTTCCAATCAACAACTGCGCCACTTTTTGCGCAGTATCGTCACTGAACTTGATACCAAACGCCGCTTTTTCTAGTAGCGCTTTGATATTTCGTGCTTCGGGGATGGTTGACTGAAGCCTTTCAATCCAATGATGCTTAAGCCAAACGATGATAGAGCTGTGCGGTTTTTCTACACTGCTTGCAAGCTTGCCTGTAATCATATGCGGTAACCCTGGCCCATAAAGTAGAAGCGTGTTGTTATGGACTTGGCCTATTGCATCGCCTGCAAGATAATTGCCGTTAAAGACATTCTCCGGATCAAGGTAAAGAACCAACTCGTACTCAGAGTGATAGTGCCATGAACAAGCAAATTCTTCTTTCTTCACACGACAATGAAATTCTCGCACCAGCCAGTCGTAATTTGGTGCGCTGAGTACATTTTCTATAAATGGTTTCATCAATAATCCCCTTTGTCAGCGCCTAGGCTAAGCCAGATGACTTTAACCGTCAAAAACAAAAGAGATATTGAAGGAATAGTATTAGAGGTGGCTCGAATACTATCAATTGATAGGCATCGGTTTGATTAAACTAGCGATAAGTTAAAGACATTACATCGCACGAGTTGGCTCATCATGTACAAAGATAAAATTGCTCTATTATTTATTTTCACCGCATTTGTAACAGGCTTATGTGGTGCGTTTTTTTACCCACTTTCGAGCTTATTTATCGTCGAACAGCTTGGTGCCTCGCCAATGATGCTGAGCTTATATATGGTTCTCGCAGTCGTTAGTTCCGTTGTCGTCTCACAGCTGTTGGCTGCTCAATCTGACAAGAACTGGCAACGAAAAACGATTTTAGTTGTATCGTTGACCTGTTACTTGGTTACCGTAGTGAGCTTTATCTTTATCCGAGACTATTGGATGGGGGTCACAATAGCCACACTGTTTGGCAGCTTTGGTGGGGCGGCGTTTGGACAGCTATTCGCCATGGGGCGCGAGTACGCGGATGATAACGTTGAAGATAGCACAATATTCCTGTCGACCATGCGTGCAGGTATTGCCATTGCGTGGGTGTTCGGGCCGCCTATCGCTTTTATGCTTAAAGCGAGCTTTGGATTTGGCGCGGCATTTAGTACATCTGCTGTCATTGTTGCTGTTGGTATCTTAGTGATCATGTTTTTCTTACCTTCATGTAAAACGGCTGCCGAAGAGTTAGAAGAAGACCTGACTAAACCGAGTTCGAAAGGCAAAGGTGGCTTGATTTCGTTATATTGCCTAGTGCTCGTTGTCGCTTTTGGCGCCAACAATCTCTATATCACCAGTATGCCTCTTTATCTCTCGCAAGAGTTACAAGTTGACCCTAACTGGTTGGGCTTTTTATTTGGTGCTGGCGCACTATGTGAGATCCCTGTGATGCTTTGGGCTGGGCGCTTGTCGGAGAAAGTAGGGACAGTAAAACTGCTGCTTATGGGAATTGCCAGTGGTACGCTTTTTTATGCGGTGATGCTGACCAACACAAGCTTTGAGGCCATGTTAGCCGCTCAACTATTGAATGGGTTCTTTATCGGTATTTGCGCCACATTGGGAATGGTGGTTCTGCAAGACATGATGCGAGATAGATTAGGAACAGCATCAACTTTGTTCTCTAATATGCTAAATATCAGCATGCTAGTAGCGAGCCTTTCTGTCGGCGTTGTCGGTGAACTATACAATTATTACAGTACCTTATATGTCTCCTTAGGTGGTACCTTGGCTGCGCTCATCCTATTAATGTTGTTCAATATAAAGTTGAATAGCCGTGGCGATGAACTGAAGCAGGCAAAGGTGTCTTAATTTGGCAGAAAATGATTTGTAGGAAGAGTTGATGGTTGGCAACATTCCTTACAATACAAGATGTTATTTTCAATCTCGAGTTTGATGGAGTTCTCTTTTCTAGTTCAAAAGTTAACCAAACACTCAACTTTAGTACTGTTTTATATTGTGGGAGATAGTTTGAAGTATAGTTATTAAATATATCTATAGTATTTATGGTTGTTGGAATTGGCGTCTCTTAACGATAAAAAACTGGTGTTGTTAATTCGATATGTACCCACCTTGATTGTTGCTTTGTTTGCGACTGTCATCATGTTGGTGTTTATCAGTGACAGTAAGGAAAAAGCACGTCTTAGTGTTGAATCGTTACGAAGCAATATGTTGGATCACCAAAAGCAAGTGATCTTTGAGCAAGTTGAGCAGGTTTACAACCGAGTTGTCTATCGTCAGGCACAAACGGTATCAGAGTTAAAAAATCAGGCAAAGCAAAGAGTTGATGAAGCTCATCAAATCGCCGTAAGTATCTTCCAAAATAACCCGAATAAAAGTAAATCAGAGATCAAGAAAATGATCTCTGATGCCCTCAAACCTATTCGTTTCTACAATAATCGCGGTTACTTCTTCATCTTTCAGATGGACGGTATCAACGTAATGCACGCCCTTAAGCCGCAAATAGAAGGTAATTCGGCGTGGAATGCTGTCGATATTAAAGGCACCTACATCTTAAGAGAACATATCAAGCTGATTCAGCAGAATGACGGTGAAGCTTTTTATCGCTGGTGGTATCAAAAGCCGGGTTTCCCTGTCACACAAGAATTTGAAAAGATAGGTTTTGGTAAAGCCTTTGAGCCGTATGACTGGTTTATAGGAACGGGCGAATACGTAGCTGATGTGGAGGGTGACGTTAAATCCGCATTGATTGCAAGTATCGCTGACTACCAAGCTAACCAAGAAGAAAAGGTGTTTATCTTTGATGCCGATGGCGTCATTTTGGTGCATGAAAACTCTGATTTGATTGGAAAAAACGTTTATCAACTCGACGGTCAATTGGCTAAGGCTTGGCAAAAACTCTCTCGTCGTGACTTCGAGCAAGGCGATTTCATTGAGCCCCCGAGTGAACAAGTCAGTGCAACTTCCAAAATTGCCTATCTGAGACAGTTTAATCCTTGGGGTTGGTACGTTGGTGCCTCATTTCCTATCAACGAAGTTAATCGTTACATAGATAAGCAGCAAGAGATACTAGAAGACAACCACAACCAGCAGTTAATTAACCTCGTTCTTATTAGCTTAGCCTCAACGTTGCTCATGGTTGGCCTAAGCTTTATTGCAAGCCATATTATTGTGAAGCGTTTTGGTAAGTTCCAACAACGGATTACCGATGATTTTGAGCGTCTGGAAGAGTCCAAAAACCAAATGCAATATATGGCGTTGCATGACCCACTAACAGGGTTATCCAACCGTACTGCTTTAATCGAACAGATTGAAGCGGGAATCAAGCATTCGAAACAGAATCAGAAAAAGCTTGCTGTCATTTTCTTGGATTTAGACGATTTTAAAAAGGTTAACGATCTATATGGACACTCTGTCGGTGACAAACTTCTAGAGTGTTTAAGTCGCAAGTTTGAATCCTTGCTTGAATCTCAAGACTCCGTGGCTCGTTTTGGTGGTGATGAGTTTATTTTCTGTTTTCCAGCGATAGACGACAAGCAGCATGCAATTGCGAAAACATCGGCAGTCAAAAGCGTGTTTGATGAGCCCTTGATCATTGATGGGCGCTTACTGACAACCGATTGTAGTATTGGTGTCAGCATGTACCCATGCGACAGTGATAGTGCAGAAACCTTAATTACCAACGCAGACATGGTCCTTTACCGCTCTAAGCAAAATAAGAAAGGCAGTATCCTATTCTTTGATCATGAGATTAATCAACAGATCAAAGATGAGTATCAAATTGAACAACAGTTAAAACATGCGCTGCGCCGTCAGGAACTTAGCGTGGTGTATCAGCCCCAAATATGTACTGCGCGCGGAGAAACGGTGGGTGTTGAAGCCTTAGTTCGATGGAATTCGAAAAAACACGGATTTGTCCCACCGGATGTCTTCATTCCTCTTGCAGAAGAGAATGGAATGATCAACGAAATAGGGCTGTTTGTGTTCAAGAAAGCCTGTGAAGATATTTGCCATTTACCGGGTAATGGCGGTGAGGGGTTAAATGTTTCTATCAATGTTTCTCCTAAACAGCTGCTGCTCGACGGATTTGTTGAAAGTCTACTTGCGATCACGGAAGAGGTGGGAATAACCACCAAGCGAATAATGCTTGAAGTAACGGAAAGTATTTTTATTCATGATTTGGAGAGAGTGACACCTATCATTGCTCGATTGCAGTCACATGGATTCAGCATTTCACTGGATGACTTTGGTACTGGCTACTCATGCTTGAGCCATCTTAACCAGTTCACTATTGACGAGTTAAAGATTGATAAGAGCTTTATCGCTAATTTAACGGACAACGCGCAAAGCAATGCATTGATCAAAGCGATCTTGGCAATCGGAGAGACTTACCAAATTAAAGTGGTGGCAGAAGGGGTCGAAACGAAAGAGCAACACATGATGCTAAGCTCATACGGTTGCAACTGTGTCCAAGGTTATTACTTCTCTAAACCCATTCCTGTTGAAGCGCTAAATATGTGGTTGCAAGAGCGGGAGCAAGCTTAGAAAGCCAAGTGCTAGAGCACTTGGCTTTATCTTTTTAAGCGAGTTTTTGTTCAAACTGCTGGCGGTACATCACCATATCTTCAATGGTCAGTACTGGCATATTGTGTAGCTTACCAAAGGCAACGATTTCTGGCGCTTTCGCCATGCTACCGTCTGGGTTGGTCACTTCGCAAAGTACGCCTGCTGGCTGAAGACCAGCCATCTGCATGAGATCGATTGTGCCTTCAGTATGACCACGGCGAGTAAGTACACCACCTTTGCGCGCACGCAGTGGGAAGACGTGACCAGGTCTTGCTAAGTCTGAAGGTTGCGCTGTTGGGTTTGCAGCAGCCTTAATCGTAGTAACGCGGTCTTGAGCGGAAACACCTGTCGTCACACCCACTTTCGCTTCAATTGAAACCGTAAACGCAGTTTGGTTTGCGCTGTTGTTGTTTTCAACCATTGGGGTCAGTTCAAGGCGGTCTGCTTGCTCTTCTGGTAGGCATAAACATACGATACCGCTGCATTCGCGAATCATTAATGCCATTTGCTGCGTTGTGAGTGATTCAACTGAATAGATAATGTCGCCTTCATTTTCACGATCTTCATCGTCAAGCAAAAGTACGCCACGACCCTCTTTAAGGGCAATAAGTGCGTTTTCAACGCGAGTAATTGGTTCGCCGAACTCGGCAAGTAGAGATGACTGATTCATGGTTAACTCCTAAATATCACCAGAATCAGGGCATACATGAGCACTGAGGTATAAAACCCAGCCAAAACGAAATGCACCATGACACGCTTAGATCAACCGATCGTTGCATGATGGTGTGTTTTCATTCTCTCTCATCCGGACTTTAACCGTCGGCTCTGGGTTTTCACCAGATCTGCTGACCTCGACGTATCGAGCGCTCGCGGGCTCACCCTAAACTTTGAAGGGAATACCGCCGGTGGGGAATTTCGCCCCGCCCTGAGAATAAAGAAACGTTTGCTTAAATAGCGCAGAGATTGTATCGATTTTGACAGGGAAATCAATATCGTAATAGCTCAAGAGCCTCTACGCATAGCTTTCTGAGTTGGAGGCAGATTGACACAGATGCACCAACCATTTATCGAGTGTTAATTCTAGTGCCTTGGCATTGATTGGCTTTGTTACATAGTCATCCATACCGGAATCAATACACTTGTCACGATCGCCTTGGATTGCGTTAGCTGTCATCGCAACGATGGGGATTGCAGCATTGATCTTTGAATTGTTACCTCTACGAATAACCCGAGTTGCCTCATAACCATCCATTTCAGGCATCTGGCAATCCATAAACACGAGATCATAATTTTTATGGCAGTTCTCTAAACTGGCCAATGCTTCTATCCCGTTTCTTGCCTTGTCGACCTTGATGCCATATTTGTTCAGCATTAACTGCAATACCGCTTGGTTTGTCGCTACATCATCGACAACAAGAATGCGCGCCTTATACTGTGTTTTTTCTTTGGGCGTGTGACGCTGTTTTAGTGCACCAGCAAGTGTGCAGTTGTTGGAGTTTGAGATACTTTCTATCAGTTCAATAAAATCGGACTGAGTGATAGGTTTGGTCAGGTATCCGTTTATATGATCGTTTTGTAGTAACCCAGCCTCTCTACGTTGGGTGACGGTGGAGCTAACAATAATATGAGGTTGTTTGATATTGCTGTGCTGTGCGAGCCTCTCAACGAACTCAATGGCGCTTATATCGGGCGTGTCATAGTCGAGGATAACTGTCGAAAAGGCATGTGGGGTCAAATTAGTAGAGATGAGTTGTGAGAAGGCCGCTTCACCGTTGTTAGTGAGATGATAGGAAATGCCTAGATGATCGAGTAGCTGTGAGAGCAGTTCAGCTCGCGAGTTTAAGTGGTCAACAATTAGAATACGCTGAGTATTCGATTTATTGCTGAGTGATGGGGTATTAATCTGTTGGGTCGATTTGTGCAGTGGAATTTCTACCCAAAATGTTGAGCCAATATCAACAACACTTTCGACACCTATTGTTCCTCCCATCATTTCAGTTAGCCGTTTACAGATAGATAGCCCAAGCCCAGTCCCTCCATATTTTCTGGTTGTCGAACTGTCTACTTGTGAAAAACGCGAAAATAGTTTTTTCTGTTGCTCTTGGCTAATACCTGCCCCCTTATCCTTAACTTCGAAGCGAATAAGGTCGATGTCATTTGGGTTAGCCGTGATTGAAACTCGTACCGCAACCTCTCCACTTTCAGTAAACTTGACCGCATTACTGACTAGGTTTGAGAGTATTTGGCGGATACGCCCTGGGTCACCACGATAGCCTCTATTTATAATTGCAGAGGCTGGACAGGTGAGATCTATGCCCTTTTTCTCTGCAGATACATGTAGCATCGCCCCAACGCTCTCGACTAATTCACTCAAATCAAAATCGATCATTTCAAATTCAATTTTGTCCGCTTCAATTTTTGAGAAGTCGAGGATGTCATCAATGATTGTAAGCAATGATTCTGAGCTCATTCGAGCCGACAACGCCATTTTTTGTTGTTCTCTATCGAGCGGACTTTCGAGAAGTAGGTTGGTCATGCCTAAGACACCATTGATGGGGGTTCTAATTTCATGACTCATGGTTGATAAAAAGTCACTTTTAGCTTTCGCAGCCTGCTCCGCTCTTTTGCCTTCTGCCTGAAGTTGGGTGTTGTAGTCGCGCATTTTAACATCGTTAGCCACTAGGCTGAGTGTCATATCCTTAAGTCCTTCTGAGAGCTTTGCTAGTTCATCTTTACCCTCGTGATGTTTAATGTTCTTAAGGATGGAGTGCCCTCCGGCTAAGTCACCAAGAGTAACTTTCTTTGTTGCAGTAAGCAGCGAAGTAATCTGCCTTTTGACCCGATTTGAAGACCAAACAGCGACACCAACAGAAACTATGACTGAAAACAGCGTGCCAAATAGTAGGGTGAGGCTTGTTCGTTGCGCTGATTGGGCAGATTTTTCAGTTCTTATTTCTATTAGCTTATCTTCGATTGCGATGAATTCTGCAACTTGTTCTCGAATACTATCGACGATCCTTTTTCCCGTCTTTTGCTGGACAAGCTCGACGATACTCTGCATATCGGCACGGCCAGTCGAGACAAGATGCCGTTGATTGAGTGCTTGGTCGACCGAGGTGATGAGCCAATGGTTCAGCGTATTGTCTATCACTTGGAGTCGTTCAACCTGGCTTGGGTTATCACTTACCTGACTTGAGATAATCTCAATTTTTTCCCGCCATAAAGCGATAGATTGGTCGTAGGGCTCTAAAAACACGTCATTGCCAGAAATGAGGAAGCCCCGAACACCTGTCTCCATATCTACGATGAGCGTGAGTAGCTCTTGAGCTCTCGCGACGGCAATGTGGGTGTGAGCGACCCAGCGATTGTCTTCAACCATAGAGCGGGTATTGTGATGCACTGTCAGTGATACTGCCAGCATTAGTACGACAGGTGTTAGAAAGCACAAGAGAAGCTTGCTCTTTATGGGTAAATTATCGAACCAATGGCTGATGTCAGGCATACTCATTTTGTTGCGTTATTAGTGGTTAATTCTCAGTCTAGTACATGCGATTGAGAATAAAAGTTAACGTATATAAGACAGTAAAAAGTGGTGTGCTCGGTCAAACAAATAGGAAAACTGACTGCTTAATCCCATCTCTTTTTTGCAACCTCGTTCGTCTTTAATCTGATGTTTATCGAGACTAAAGAGGCAAAGTGATGAAAATCGAACATATCGCAATTTGGACAAAACAACTTGAAGTACTTAAAGAGTTTTACATTAAGTATTTTGATGCGACGGCCAACGAAAAGTACCATAACCCAAGCAAGAAGTTCTCTTCGTACTTTCTTTCCTTTGATAGCGGCTGCCGACTAGAGCTTATGGAGATGGTAGGCGTTCCAGAATCAAAAGATGATTTGTATGAACAGTTTACTGGCTTGATTCATTTTGCGATTTCATTGGGTAGTGAACAGGCTGTCGATGAGTTAACGGCTCGCTTAGTCGCGGATGGATATGAGAGAGTTGACGGCCCAAGGCATACTGGCGATGGCTACTACGAAAGCTGTGTGTTTGACCCAGATGGTAATCGACTAGAACTAACGGTATAGAAATGGATAAAGATAAGGTTTTATTGCAACTCTTTAATCGGGAAGCTGAGCAGCAAGCCTTGATGAACAAAGAAGCCTCAACCCCAACGCAAATGCAGAGTAGAGAGTATCGACACTGGCTTGAAGGTAAGCGTGAACTTACATTTGATGATGTTGTGGGCAATCATTGGATTAAGACCTGTACTGGCGGCTACATTACCGAAGTCATTTTTCACTGTGATGGTACTTTAGACGAGTATCGATTGTTTGACCGTTTTCACACCACAGGGAAATGGACACTGAAAGAGGGGCTTGTCTCGGTAGAGATTTACAAAGGGGATAACACCTACAGTTTTAGCATTGTCGGTAACGCAGAGATCAATATTCATTCTGCGGTGGAACACAAGAATGGCGAGCTTCACTCCTATCTTAAGTTGTCGCAGATTAAATAGGGAAGTGTATTACGACCAAGTGTTCCGATTATTCTCAGCTCACGCCTTAGATAAAAAGCCAACTCAAACAAATGAGTTGGCTTTTGGAACACTATACTTTGCGATCAAGATTAACCGTAGGCAATACTCGGGAACCAAAGTACTAACTGCGGCCAAACAACCAAACAGATAAGTGCGACCAACTGAATAGCGATAAACGGAATAACGCCGCGGTAGATATCTTTTAGTGCGACACCCTCTGGGCAAACCCCTTTTAAGTAGAACAACGCAAAGCCAACCGGCGGGGTTAGGAAGCTCGTTTGCAGTGCCATAGCAACCAGCATCACGAACCAAACCAAGCTTGGGTTATCCACCACACCGTGACCATCCAGTTCAATTCCTAGGCTTGCGATGACGGGCGCGAGTAGCGGCAGCGCAATCAAGGTGATTTCAATCCAATCAAGGAAGAAGCCAAGCAGGAAGACGATCATCAAGATGAAAGCGATAATTCCATAAGGACCAAACGGTAAGCCGCTTAAGAATGATTCAATGAGTTCATCCCCACCTAGCTCTCGCAGCACTAAAGCAAAACAAGAAGCGCCTAAGAAGATCATAAAAATGTAGGCCGTGGTGCCGTAAGATGACAGTAGTACCTCTTTCAGTACTTTGAGGTTAAGCTTCTTATTGTAAGCCGCGAGCATAGTCGCGCCCATTGCTCCAATGCCAGACGCTTCAGTTGGCGTAGCCACTCCAGCGAATATAGAGCCCAGTACACAGAAAATCAGCATGACGGTTGGCGTGATGTCTTTGAATACTTGCAGAATCAAGCTCCAATCGACGGGTTCAACATCTTCTGGCACAGGCGCTTTGTCCGGATTCATCTTACCTACAACCAGAATGTAGATGATGTACAAACTACCCAGTAGTAAGCCCGGCATGATGGCTCCCATAAACAAGTCACCGACCGAGAGACCAAGCTGATCCGCCATGATCACGAGCATAATGGATGGGGGAAGTAAAATACCCAGTGTCCCTGCTGATGCGACGGTGCCAAGAGCAAGAGGTAGGTGATAGCCCTGACGCATCATGCTTGGCAGTGACATCACGGTTAACAACACCACAGAAGCACCGATGATCCCAGTAGAAGCCGCTAAGATGATACCAATTGCCATTACAGTAATGGCTAAGCCACCGTGTACCTTACCAAACAGAGCCTGCATTGAAGCCATGAGCTTTTCCGCGATGCCTGATTTATCGAGCATGTTACCCATGAAGATAAACATAGGCAGGGCAACCAAGATCCAGTTGTCCATGATCTTGTAGATACGGTTAACCACCAAACCCAAACTGGTGTAATCGAGGCCAGTAAAAGTATCGAGATAGATATCCGCGAAATACCCTACTGCCGCAAACACAACGCCAATACCACCAAGTACGTACGCAACTGGAATGCCGGTAAACAGTAACAGGATAAACGAGCCAAACATGGCGATCACAATCCATTCATTCGCTTCCATGATTTGCTCCTTTTGATTGTTCGCCGCCAAACAAAGTTTCTAAATTGCGCAGAATTCTCGCCAGCATCGACAGCAGTAACATCGTAAAACTTAGTGGGATAACGCTTTTGATAAGCCAGCGATAAGGCAGTCCGGATGGGGATGCAGAACTTTCATTTACGCGCCAAGACTCATAAGCGAAATCATAAGAGTGAAGAATCACAATCACGACAAAAGGTATCGCTAGCAGGGTTAGTCCAAACAGATCGACGAGTGCTTTTTTACGCTCCGAGAACTTGTGATAAAACAGATCGACGCGTACATGTAGGTTGGATATTTGCGCGTAAGCGGTACCAAACATTACCGCCGTTGCGTACAGGTGCCATTGCAACTCTTCAAGCGCGATTTGGCCATTGGAGAAGACTTTTCTCAGCACTACCTGAATGATGATCACTGCAACTAGGGCTAGGTTCGTCCAAGCCAAGGCCTTACTTGCGGTGGTGATTAAGCGTTCAATGTGGCAGTACATAGGGACCGTCGGGGTTGAATACAACACTTTGCTCATTGGTTACTCCTTACAACCATGGCCGACGTTTTCACGTCGACCTTTAAGTCCAATTTACGCAAGCTTATTGGCTTTGGGTTTCACGAGGTAAGAAGCCGTTTGCTGCCCACAGCGCGTATCCTTCACGGAAGGTGCTTAGGTCACTCCAGACTTTATCGAAGAATGGGTCGGCGGCTTTTTTCTCATCAACCACTTCTAGCCAAGTATTCTTAAACAGGCTGAGCATTTCCTTGTTCCAGTAACGAATCTCTACGCCGTTTTCCTTAGCTTTTTCCATCGCAGCAAATTGCAGTGCTTCACCTTCTGCAATCGAGTAGGTCATGGTTGCCATACAAGTGGTTTCAACCGCGGCTTGTTGAGTGTCACTCATCTTGTTCCACGTATCTTTGTTGATCAGCAGCTCGAATACGGTCGATTGTTGGTGCCAGCCCGGGAAGTAGTTGTACTTAGCCACTTTGTGGAAGCCTAAACGTTGGTCGATGGCTGGCTGAGAGAATTCTGAAGCATCAATCGCCCCCTTCTCTAGAGCGCCGAAGATCTCACCACCGGGTAGTTGAACCGTACCAACGCCAAGTTTTTCCATCACCGATGCGCCAAGGCCGAAGAAGCGCATGTTAAGGCCTTTTAGATCCTCTGGCTTCTCGATAGGTTTACGGAACCAACCCGATGTTTCCGGGGAAATGATCGCACAAGGCATTACTTTTACGTTGTAGCCACCTTGGTCATACATCTCTTGATAGAGCTTTAGCCCGTTGCCGAAGAACAGCCACGCCATGTATTCACCCGCTTCTGGGCCAAATGGTACTGCTGAGAAAAGCGCAGACGCAGGAAGCTTACCTTGCCAGTAACCAGCGGTTGAATAGCCTGAGTTGACCTTACCTGTAGAGACCGCGTCTAAGATCTCAGCTGGATTGACCAATTTACCTGGCTCATAGATCTTCATTTTGATCGTACCGCCCGAGGTTTTGGTGATGTGATCGGCGTACCATTGAATCGGTGTACCGAGAGCAGGTAAGTGGCTACCAAAAGCGATTGGGGTTTTCAGTAGTACCTTTTTATCTGCGGCTTGAGCGCTGATAGAAAGACCTGAAGCTGCAAGAGTGAGTGCAGTAGCGATGGCAACTTTCTTAAGGTTCATGGGGGTGTCTCCTTGTTAAGCTGAGTTCCTTGTCAATATTGAGAAATGTGAACATCGCGTAGTAATTTGTGTTAATGCAATGTTACATTTGGGCTTAAGTTTAGAGAGGGGATTTATTGCTCTCTATTGGGAGAATTGCGCAAATTTAGTCGGTATTAAGTGCAATTTTCCGAATAAAGTTTCAGTAAAACTACGTACAAGCATGGATAGCGAAATGGGATTTGTAAGTAACAGAAGGCTCACACTCAACATCATTCTACTATCGATAGTTCCATTAATTATCGTGGTAGTGATTGTTGCTAGCATCCTATTTAGTCAAGCAAAACAATTAGTTGAAGAGCAGGTTGCCTTGACCCGAAATAATGTCCTTGCGGTCAAGAAGCAAGAATTAAAACAGTACGTAGAAATGGCAGTCAAAAGTATCGAGCCTTACTACCTAGATGACTCGTTAACTGAGGAGCTAGCCAAGCAAATTGTTGCCGAAAAGTTGAGCAGCCTCACATATGGCAGTGATGGTTATTTCTTTGCCTATACCTGGGAGGGTGATGCACTCGTGTTGCCATATCAAACAGATAGAATAGGTAAGAACTGGTGGAACGTCGAAGATGTTCAAGGCAAAAAACTGCTGCAAGAGCTCATCGAAGCGGGAAAAAACGGTGGCGGTTTTGTCGATTACTTATGGCACAAGCCATCGAAGAAAGAACCACTACCCAAGCTGAGCTATGCGGTCTCGCTTGATAAATGGCAGTGGATGGTGGGCACAGGGGTTTATCTCGACGATATTGAGCGACAAGTCGAGCATATGCAAAACGGCTTTGACCAGAATGTTGGCAAAACCAGTACCGCCTTGTTTGGTTTGGTGTTTGTTGCCGTGTCTGTAATTGCTGCTTTGGGCGCTTCACTCAATCTCAATGTTCGCCGATTAGCGAATCAACAGTTAAGCGTATTGAACCAACAGATTATCGATTCGCAAGAGAATGAACGTCGCCGCGTATCGCGAGAGTTGCATGATGGCGTCAACCAGTTGTTGGTCGCCGCTAAATACCGTTTAGACAATGTTTCCCAAGAAGCGAATGAAGAGAAAAAAGAACTCGAGCTCGATGCGAGTAAAAACGCGATGGAGCAGGCGATTGTCGAATTAAGAAGAATTTCGCGCGATTTACGCCCACCGCAACTGGATGACTTAGGGTTGGTGGCGGGGATTGAAGCCTATATAAACGAGCTAAGGGAGCGTACTCAGTTAGAGCTCGTGTTTGAACACGATATAGATGGAGAAGAGTTTTTACCAGAAGTAGAAACGACCTTGTATCGGGTTGTGCAAGAGGCACTGCATAACGTCGAAAAACACGCCAATGCACAAGGCGTTGATGTGATTATGCAAAGAGAAGGCAGAATGTTGATTTTAACCGTCAGTGACGACGGAGTCGGTATTCCGGCCAAGAAACTAAAATCAGGAAAGCGCAAACAACCTATATTTGAACATATGGGATTGCAGAATATGAAGGAAAGGATTCAGGCGATTGGTGGCACATTTGCAGTTACCAGTGAGCAGGGACAAGGTACAGAAGTACGAGTGAGCTTAAACATGGAGTTTGTATGATTAGACTTGTATTAGCCGACGATCATCGTTTGATGCAGGACGGGCTAAAGTCGCGACTTGAAAGGGAAGACAACCTAGATATTCTCGCTTGTGTGGGAACAGGTATTGATGCACTGGACACCACGCTGTCACTTAAGCCCGATGTGTTGTTGCTCGATATCAATATGCCGGGCCTCAATGGGATTGAAGTCTTAGAGAAGCTCGAAAAAAGCCAATCACGCACGGCAGTGATTATGTTGTCGATGCACGATAGCCGAGACTATGTCGTTCGCTCTGTCAAAGCAGGAGCGAAAGGGTACGTGCTCAAAGATGTGGGTTCTGAAGAGTTGGTCATGGCAATCAATCAAGTGGCGCAAGGGCGTTCTTATTTGTGTCCTCAGGCATCAGACCGTTTACTTGAGCAGATAAACGACAAGCCAGAGCCAAAAGACGATACGCTGACTAACCGCGAATCAGATGTGCTAAAAGCGATTGTTAATGGTGCGTGTAATAAGGATATTGCCGACTCACTTCATATCAGTGTTCGTACGGTAGAAACGCATCGACTCAGAATCAAAAAGAAGCTGGGCGCTACCTCAACAGCCGCGTTAGTCAAACTCGCTCTGCAAAAAGGGTTGGTGAGTGAATGACAACGAATCTGCTTTCAAGCCGACAGCCTATTCTGGATAAGATCGTCTTTTTTTGTGCCGTGATTCGATTCGGCTCTTTTCGTGAGGCGTCCATTCAACAAGGGATTTCTCCTGCGGCGGGCAGTCGGTGGGTTAAAGAGCTTGAAGAAGCGATGTCTGTCGAGCTAATTAAACGCAGTACACGGCAGTTGATCGCCACTCAAGCAGGTCAATTACTTTATGAGCGCTTTTCCCCGCTGTTACCCGATATTCATAGCTTGTGTGAAGAGGTACAAAATCTAGCTGAAGAGCAGCGTGGGGAGATAAAGCTCTCTTCCACCCCCTTATTTGCACGTCAATATTTGACCAAGATTGTCGCCGAGTATATTGAAATGCACCCTCAGGTGAACTTTAAGATCTTTATTGAGGCAGGAGAGTTTGATCCACTCAGTATCGACTTTGCGTTTCGTGCCAGTGCCAGTTACGACGGTGAGCCAGAACAAGATTTGTTACTTGTGCGTAAGCGGCTGCTGCGTGAGCCTTTATATTTATGCGCCTCTCCCCACTACCTTGCTCATCATGGCATACCAGAAAATCCCAATGAGCTTGGTCAGCATCGTTGCTTGTATGCGCGAACCTTGGTTGGTGGTAACCGATGGTGTTTTGAGCGTGATGGAGAAACGGAGATAGCCACCATTCAAGACACACTAGAGTGTGACAACAGCGAAATGCTGCTTGATCTTGCCCTAGAAAATGCTGGGATTGCTTATCTACCTCATTCCTTGGTGAGCAAGCAGATTCAAGACGGCGAGCTGCAACACATCATGCAAGATTACCAGTGCGCGAGTTTTGATATCGACCTGTTTTTCCGCCCAAGAACGCCAATGCCAGAACGTTGCCTCGGCTTTAAACAGTACCTCTATCAGAGGGTCGAAGAGATCTGTGCCGCTTACTCCCCTCGCTAAAAACTATTCCTAATATGAAATTCACAATCTCTATTTGTGCAATTAACAACAGCGCCGACAGGAACTAAGCTGATTTGGTAGAAACAAACTCGGGCAGAGACAACAAGGAAGGTTGAAGTGGTCGCAAAGCTTACGCCAGAACAGGCAGCGCAATGGATTAATGACGGTGATTCAGTATTACTCGGGGGCTTCATTGGCAGTGTGGTGCCTGAAGCCATTGAAAGAGCCATCGGTGAGCGTTTTACTCACACTCAGCAACCGAAAGACCTTACTCTGATTTTTGCCGCAGGGCAGGGCGATGGGCGAGGTCGCGCCGTTAATCATCTTGCGAAACAAGGTCTAGTGAAACAAGCCATTGGTGGGCACTGGGGTTTAGTCCCTAAGCTACAACAGTTAGCGGTCGACAACCTGATTCAAGGCTACAACCTTCCTCAAGGTATTATCTCTCACCTATTGCGTGACACCGCAGCAGGTAAGCCGGGCACGATGAGCAAAGTCGGGTTAGGTACGTTTGTTGATCCGAGAATCGAAGGGGGAAAGATCAACTCAGCAACCACACAAGAATGGGTAGAAGTGATTGATCTGCTCGGAGGAGAACACCTTTTCTATCACAAACTGCCCGTCAATGTTTCCATATTGCGAGGTACCACAGCCGATGAGAACGGCAACATCACGATGGAAGATGAGTGCCTAATTGTTGAAAGCTTAGCGGCGGCGCAAGCAGCAAAGAACAACGGGGGTAAAGTGATCGTTCAGGTGAAACGTGTCGTCGAAGCCGGAACGCTCGATCCACATGCGGTGAAAATCCCTGGGATTTTTGTTGACGCTGTGGTTGTGTGCCAAGACGAGGCTGAGCATATGCAAACCTTCGCCACCATGATGAACCCTGAGTTTGTGGGAATCCCAACTCCTCAAGAGTACGCAACACCTTCTGATTCTAACCAGCCTCCTAAGCTCGATGCGAAAACCATTATTGCCCGTCGCGCCGCGATGGAGTTAGAAGCTAACTCGATTTTAAACTTAGGGATTGGTGCTCCTGAATATATCGCACAAGTCGCGCAGCAAGCGGGGGTTTTGGAGCATTTCACCTTAACGGTTGAGCCGGGCGCTGTGGGGGGAACGCCGCAAAGCGGATTGGATTTTGGTGCCTCTCGTTTACCACAAGCCATTATCAGCCAAGATCAGATGTTCGATTTCTATGATGGTGGCGGTGTCGATCAAGCCTTTCTTGGCTTAGCTCAATGTGACCAAAGCGGCAATATTAATGTCTCTCGTTTTGGAAACAAAATTGCAGGTTGCGGTGGTTTCATCAATATCACGCAGAACGCGAAGAAGGTCTACTTTTGTGGCACTTTTACCGCACAAGGTTTACAAGTTGAGGTAAATCACCAAGCTTTGACTATTATTCAGGAAGGTCGACAGAAAAAGCTCATTAACCAAGTAGAACAAATCACGTTTAGTGCTAAGCAAGCCGTTATGAGCAACAAGCCTGTACTGTACATCACCGAAAGAGCGGTGTTTCGCTTAACGGAGAATGGATTAGAGCTAATAGAAATAGCTCCGGGTATGGATTTAGAGCGAGACATCTTGCAGCACATGGATTTCGCTCCTGTCGTCAGTTCGTCATTAAAATTTATGGATACTGCAATCTTTGACACGCAGTTTCGACTCAAAATTAGTAAAGATGAATAGCGGTTCAATCGTTCATCGACTTCCAATCGACGCAGACACCGATAAATTGGTAGGCTAAGTGCGTTTGCAATTGATTGGTTTTACTCGTCAGTTTTTCATTTGCCCATAAGGATTAAGACATGTTTGAGAACAAAATTTGTCTGGTAACAGGCGCAGCGCAAGGAATAGGTCGAGCAATCACTGAGAGATTCGCTCAAAACGGAGCAGAAAAGGTATATGCCTTAGATATGAATTCGGACGGATTATCCGCGGCATTTTCTGATATAGAGAATGTGGAAGCTGTTACGGTGAATATCTGTGACCGACAAGCGATTGCCGAGCTGGTGGAGTCAATTAAACAGCAATACGCGCGCGTAGATGTGTTAGTGAATAACGCAGGCGTGACCCGAGACGCACTGATCGACAAAATGACAGAGCAAGAGTGGGACTTTGTGTTGGACGTTAACCTAAAAGGCGTATTCAACCTGACTCAAGCCATCGCTCCGTTAATGATGGAAAACAACTATGGCTCGATTGTGACTATGTCTTCAGTAGTTGGGACCGACGGCAACATTGGACAAACCAACTATGCGGCCACAAAAGGTGGAGTTATAGCCATGACAAAAGGGTGGGCGAAAGAATTTGCTCGCAAAGGGGCTCAAGTTCGCGCCAACTGTGTAGCACCTGGCTTTATCGAAACGCCTATGACCGCTGATTTGCCAGAGAAAGTTCTCGATATGATGAAAGGCAAAACACCACTTGGCCGTATGGGGACAACCGAAGATATCACCAATGGCGTCGAGTTTTTAGCCAGTGACAAATCAAGCTTTATCACTGGGCAAGTGCTGAAAATAGATGGTGGGTTGGTACTCTAAGATGACCGAGAAAGTCTATATTGTTGCTGCCAAGCGAACTCCGATTGGCAGCTTCCTTGGTGGGCTGAGCTCCCAATCTGCCGTTGAATTGGCGAGCTTAACCATTAAGAGTGCGCTTGCCCAAGCCGAACTTGACCCGACCATGATTGATGAAGTAGTGGTGGGTAATGTGCTTGGTGCAGGTCTAGGGCAGGGTGTGGGTCGGCAAGCCGCTATTAACGCAGAGATACCGGTCTCAACCCCTGCGTATACCTTGAACATGATCTGCGGCAGTGGCATGAAATCGATACTCAACGCCATAAACTCGGTACGAAGCG
Source organism: Vibrio tubiashii (assembly GCF_028551255.1). Classification (NCBI taxonomy): domain Bacteria; kingdom Pseudomonadati; phylum Pseudomonadota; class Gammaproteobacteria; order Vibrionales; family Vibrionaceae; genus Vibrio; species Vibrio tubiashii. The sequence continues at coordinate 338,523 of NZ_CP117030.1, forward strand.
GTGACGCAAACCTTGTGGTTGCTGCGGGCACCGAAAGTATGAGTAATGCTCCATTTGTGATGGATGGGAAATGTCGCCAAGGCAATAAAATGGGCGATATCTCCATGGTTGATACCATGCTCAAAGATGGCTTAACGGATGCTTTTGGCGGTTTTCATATGGGTATTACTGCTGAAAATATTGCCAAGCACTATGAGATAAACCGTGAGGAGCAAGACGCATTTGCCCTTCGTAGCCAATCAAGAGCCGAGCAAGCAATCAAGTCTGGTTACTTTGAAGAAGAGATCGTTCCTGTCGTGATTAAATCACGCAAAGGTGAAAGCGCTGTAAATCTCGATGAGCATCCGAGATTCGGTACTACCATAGAAAGCTTGTCTGGGCTTCGAGCGGCATTCGATAAGCAAGGGAGCGTAACTGCGGGAAATGCCTCTGGCTTAAATGATGGTGCGGTAGCCTTGATTGTTGTCAGTGAGCAAGCGGTTCAGCAGCATGGGCTGGTTCCTCTGGTTGAGGTAGTCGCAACAGGACAAGGTGGTGTTGAGCCTGATGTGATGGGACTAGGCCCAATCCCCGCGGTAAAACAGGCATTGCAACGAGCAGAACTTGAGCTGAGTGATATTCAAAGGTTAGAGCTCAACGAAGCCTTTGCTGCGCAAGCCATTGGAGTGATGAAAGGGCTGTCTGAGGAGCATCAAGTGCCTTACGATTGGTTTGAAGATAAAACCAACGTCAATGGCGGTGCGATAGCCCTTGGGCATCCAATCGGTGCATCAGGTGGTCGAATTGTCACTACGCTGATCTATGAAATGATCCGCTCTAAAACTCAACTCGGTCTCGCCTCTCTGTGTATCGGTGGTGGTATGGGTACTGCGTTGATTCTCAAGCGGGTTAGTCAAGCTTAACGTCCCTATAGCGTTAAAAGCGCTGTTAGATACAGGCCAAAACCATAGAAGCTATGCGCTAACAAACTTAACCCTCGTGCTTTCCACGGCGAGGGAGTTTTGGTTGCGGCAATACCAAATCCTAAGCAAGGTTGGATGATCAAGAATGGAAACGCTAGTGTCACTATGCCTGTCATAAGCGCAGGTACGATACTTGGATTCATCAGCCATGTTTCGCCTAAAATAAGTATGTGGACCAACGCAAAAACGATACCAGTCAAATAATGTAGAGCCCAACCCAACAGCTTTTCTCCCTTGACGGATGGAGTCGCCATAATCGGACGATGAACCCATTGTCCGTTGGGTATCAAACATACCCAACGTGCGACTAACGCGTAATCAAGAGGCGGAATGCCAAGCACTCGCTTCTGAATTAAAGCCCAAATATCCATGATCACTGTCGCGCCGATACCAACCCAAATCGCTTGTAGCCAAATTGATACTGCCATTTCGTTTTCCCTGTTGTAATTCGTTTTTAACCTGTTACAACTTGAAGTTAACTTTAAGTCAATGGGAATATTTATGGATATTGCAGTCGTTTCTAAAGAGTCAGGTTTGGCGCCGTCCACGCTCAGGTATTATGAAAAGATTGGGCTGATTCGTTCGATTGGAAGAAATGGCTTACGTCGACAATACTCACCTAATATTTTGAATAAATTAAATATTATTTCATTGGGTCGGGCTGCGGGGTTATCGCTAGAAGAGATCGCATCCATGTTCGATGTCGACGATGAATTGGCTATTAACCGAAATTTGCTTACTCAAAAAGTGGAAGAAATTGATGAGCAAATCAAGAGGCTGGCAATAGTACGCGACAACCTTAACCACGTTGCGAACTGCCCTCAACCGTCTCATCTAGAGTGTCCGTCTTTCCAAAAACTGATGGAGTCGGCTAAACGCTACCTAACTTAACCTACGATTTAATTCAGTGTTTATTTGCCAATGAAAACAGTGCAAAAGTAGTGATTTCCTTAAATACGAGAGATGTACATCTTGCAACTCAATACTTTATTTGACGCTAGCGCTGCGGAGAAATGAGCTGAATTACAAATACAAAGACAATTTTGTTAATATTGTGTTAACAATTGCCCTTTGGTAAAGTTATGGACTTGGAAGTGAACTTCACCTAGCCAAGGAATGCAAAATGAAAACATCAGCTATTGTCTTGAATATGTTGTTACCCACTTTTGCTTGTAATGTGAGTGCTTGCTTGAACGGCAATAATTTCGATTTGTCTCAAGGTAACAACGTTCGTGCTCATTATGGTGAACTAAGTGGTTATCAATCTTTTCGAGAGATAGCTCTTACTGAAATCTGCGACTGCACAGGTGATCCTACATGGATGCCTGTTAAAAGACTGCAGGTCGACGTTACTAAATCAGACAACATAATAGCTTTTATTTGGGATGATGATTGTGGATGTAATCCTAGTGACCCTACATGGATGCCTTCTTATCACCCATTCGGATTTTCTGTCTTAGGTAGACCAGAACATGCTTCACTATTTGATTATTCTAACAAAACTCAGCTAGAAGCTAGTATGGATTTCAGCCAACTTCGTTATGGGTACCATCCTTTTAACAGCAGCTTTCTCAAAGAGGAAAATTATCAAACTTATAGTGCATTTGAAAAGAGAGGGGAGTGATGACTGTTTTATACGGCTTTGAAACCTACGTATCTATGCTCAGAACAACACTAAATTTTAGTGTTATATCAATAGTATGCTCGACGATTATCTATTCGATATTCATTTTTTCGAGGAACGATAAAACGAAGTATAAGAACTTATATTTAACTATGCTCTGTGTCAGTTTACTTGGTGGTTTAACTGGCTTTTCTGGTGGTATAAGTAGATTGGGTGTTGTAGGAGATTTGATTCCAGCAGCTCTCACTTTTTTGGCTGGTACGGTCGCTTATATTTTTGGGATCAAAGAAAACAAAAATGCCGCAATCCCCATATTAGTGATCTCTTTTTCTTGTGCATTGTTCTTAAATTACTCTCTGGGTTCGAAGATTAGAAGTAATTATGAAGGCAAAAAGGAAATAAATGAACGTAGACTGGAGTTATGTTCGAAAGTTTTTACCTCTGATAAAATTCTCTCTCATGATAGAGGCTATCAAAGGGCGAGCGAACTATTTTATGACAAATGCAAGCCACTATTTAGTAGTAAAAACAAGTAAGTTTATGAAATAAGTATGAACATAGTTCTTAAACTACAACATTACTTCTTATTTTGGTAATAGCTAGCCATTTGGGCTAGCTATTAATTGTTAACAGTAGAACGAATTATGCACGAATACTTTGAGTGTTTAAGCACTCAACTCTTACAGCTGCGACCTTAAACTCTGGGATCTTAGCGTGTGGATCGGTGGCTGTGGTGGTGAGTCTGTTTACTGGCGACTCGACGAAGTGAAAAGGAATAAAAATGACCCCTTTCTGTATTCGTTTGGTCACAAACGCATCGATCTCGATCTCTCCTCTTCGGGTCGAGACTTTCAATCTCTGACCATTTGAAATCCCTAGTGCTTCTGCGTCTTGTACACTGATCATCGCTCTTGGCCCAGCGAGCTTGTCGAGCCCTTTGGTTTTACGAGTCATGGTTCCGGTGTGGAACTGTTCTAACACTCGGCCTGTGGTAAGCACGAGCGGGAACTCTTCATCAGGCAGTTCGGCTGCGTAGCGGAATGGAACTCCAACCATTTGTCCTTTACCGCGAGTGAATTGGGTTTGGTGCATGATGCGTGTGCCGTTCGGGTTGTTCTTGTTGCTCGGCCACTGGACACCTTCTGGCGTAATGTTATCCCACTTGAGGCCAGCATATTGTGGCGTGACGCGGGTAATTTCCGCTGTTATGTCAGCGACATTTTGATAGTGCCAGTCACTACCCATTGCATTGGCGATTTGTTGGATGATCCACCAGTCCTCTTTAGCTTCTCCCGGAGCGTTGACTGCGGCGTTGACTCGCTGCACGCGACGTTCTGTATTGGTGAAGTGACCAGATTTCTCGGCAAATGAGCATGAAGGTAAAACCACGTCTGCGTATTGGGCTGTCTCAGTTAAGAAGATGTCCTGCACCACTAAGAAGTCGAGCGTTTCTAACCCTTCAATTACATGGGCTTGGTTCGGGTCACTCAATACTGGGTTCTCACCCATAATGTACAAGCCGCGCACATCACGTTGGCATGCGCCATCAATGATCTCGGTGAGTGTTAACCCGGGTTCTGCTGGCAGGTCAGGTGCGTTCCACTCAATTGAGAACTTTTGGCGGATCATTGGGTTATACACCTTTTGATAGCCAGGGTAGTTGTTTGGTAGTGCACCCATATCACAGGCCCCTTGAACATTAGATTGACCGCGTAATGGGTTGATGCCGCCACCTTCAATACCAATGTTGCCGCACAAAAGCTGCAAGTTGGCGATTGAGCGAACGTTGTCGTGCCCCGTTGTATGTTGGGTAATGCCCATAGAGTAGTAAACGGCGGTGCGTTTGGCGGTGCCTATGGTGCGCGCCATCGCAAAGATGTCTTCAGCGCTGACGCCAGTGACTAACTCAACTTTATCTAAGGCGTAAGCAGGGGACATCACTTCCTGAAGTAGGGTATCGAAGCCATCCACACGCTCTTCTATGTACTCTTGATCGTACCAACCGTTTTTAATGATCTGTTGCATCACGCCGTTTAACAGCATGACATCTGTCCCCGGTCTATGAGCGAGATACAGCTCAGCATGGTCGACCATATCAATCCGCTTTGGATCGGCGACGATCAGTCGAGCGCCATGATGACGTATTGCCTGCTTGATATGCGAAGCGATAATCGGGTGCGCAGACGTGGTGTCTGAGCCAATAATAAAGATAACATCCGAATGTTTGATGCTTGGGATGTCGTTGGTCATTGCGCCACTGCCTAACGAGGCTTCAAGACCGGTAACGCTAGAGGCATGACATAAGCGCGCGCAGTGATCGACGTTGTTAGTGCCAAGCTCACGACGGATAAACTTTTGGAATGCATAGTTATCTTCGTTGGTGGTTTTTGCTGACGAGAAACCTGCCAACGCATTGCCGCCGAAGTCTTGCTTAATCGCAGAGAACTTCTTGGCGACTAAATCGATGGCCTCTTGCCAAGTGGCGGGTTGTAACCAGCCATCTTTACGGATGAGTGGTGTGGTTAGCCTTGAGTCATCATTGATAAAGTCGAAACCAAAACGGCCTTTGACGCACAGCATGCCTTGGTTAACGGGAGATTCTGCCCCTTTAACGAAGCGGATTTTATTGCTCGCCTCGTCGACATACATGGTGAGCTTGCAGCCAACCCCGCAATAAGTACAAATGGTATCGACTTGTTTAAGTTGTTCGCGGCGACCTTGAGAGCGATCTCGGCTATCGACCATGGCGCCTGTCGGGCAGGCTTGCACACACGCTCCGCATTGTACGCAGTTGGAGTCCCCCATGAGTAAACGACCATTTCTCGCTGAGCCAAAGTGCGGTCTATCATCGGGGCGAAGGGCAGGGCGTCCTTTCTCATCGTGAACAAAATTGAGAATGCCGTGAACGGCTTGTTCGCTACATGCCTGAATACACTGACCGCAGCTGATACAGCGGTTAGCATCGAACTCGATAAACTGCGAACTGCGGTCAACGCTGAACTTGTGTCTAGGATCTTTACTGCGCAGCGTTAACCAATCTTGATGAGATTTCACCTCTAGCGAAACTTTGAAAGGCTGCTCGGCACCATATTCTGTTGAGTAGTCACGTAGATCACATTGGGTGTTGGCTTGGCAGCCACATTCAAGGCAGCGCAGTGCTTCTTGAATGGCGTCATCGTTATCGAAACCTAACTCGACTTCGGCAAAGCTCTGCTCACGTTGCTCTGGAGTGAGCTCGGGCATAATGCTTCGCGCGACTTTCTCGATATGTTCGAAGTGAAGCGGATCAACTTGAGAGAGTTTCTTCTCTTTGCGCGAGTTGAACTCTGGTTTAGGCATATCTGCCATGTCGCCATTGAGGTATAGGTCAATCGCTTTCGCGGCGATGCGGCCATCTCCCACGGCTTCTACTGCGGTAGCAGGGCCGCGCCTGAAATCACCAATACTGAATATATTGCCTGTCCCGGTGTGCATGGTGGCGTCATCCGTTTGCGCGGTATTCCAACGAGTCAATGGGATAGAGAGTGAATCGTTCTCCAGAAAGCTCAAATCAGGTTTTTGCGATACCGCGGCAATCACGGTATCAAATGCTTCAGTGAAGAACTCACCAGTGGCTTGTGGTCGACGACGCCCTGAAGAATCTGGAGCACCTAGCGCCATTTTCTCTAACCGAACTGAACTGACCCGACCATTTGAGTCGGCAATATTTTCGGCAGGATTGGTCAAGAATAAGAACTTCACACCTTCCTGTTCGGCTTCTTCAATCTCGTAGTCTTCGGCGGGCATCTCTTCGCGAGTACGGCGATAAATCAGGGTGGTATCTGCTCCGGCTCGGCGTGCAGTTCGAGCGCAATCTATTGCTGTGTTGCCCCCGCCGATTACTGCAACCTTTTGGCCAGTGGTGTAGTGATGCTCAGTGACATAATCTTTGAGGTAATCCACACCTAGGTAGCAGCCATCTAAATCACTGCCCGGATAGTTCATCTCCACAGCGAGTGACGCACCGACAGCAAGACACACCGCGTCATAATCTTCGCTTAATTGAGATAAGCTAAAATTCTCACCCAGTTTCTGATTCGTTTTCACCATCATGCCATTACGGCACATTAACTCGATCTCTTTGTCGAGAATCGCTTTAGGGAGTCGGTATTCGGGGATCCCATATCGAAGCCAGCCACCAGCTTGAGGCATAGACTCGAATACCGTGACATCGTAACCTTCATTGGACAAGTAATAGCCCGCAGTTAGGCCACCCGGCCCACTTCCGACAATTGCAATCGAAAGGTTTTTGGCTGGTTTTTTCTCTGGTACATAAGATTCTTGCGCTGCAAGGTCAGCATCAGCAGCGTGACGTTTAAGTTGTCGAATGGCTATCGGCTCATCAACCAGTGAGCGGCGACATTCACTCTCACAGAATGCAGGGCAAACACGACCAATTGAAAGCGGCATTGGCAGCGTTTTTTTGATCACTTCAATCGCTTTTTGATGCTCGTTTTGTGCGATGAAATATAAATAAGACTGTATATCGACACCCGCAGGGCAAGCGGTTTTGCATGGCGCTTCACAATCGGCGTAGTGATCTTGCATGATCCGGTTGAGTGCTTGCTTACGGTGGGCGCTGAGTTGTTCTGATTGGGTAATGACATTAAGCCCAGAATAGACTTCTAATTCACAAGCACGCTTTGTTCCGCCACTTTCGACTTCGACAACACATAAGTCACAAGGGACTTTTTGGTCAGATTTGTTCAGGCCACATAGTGAGGGGATGTCTACTCCACACACTTTGGCCGCTTCTAGAAGGGTCGAGCCTTGCTCAACAATTCGATACTTTCCGTCTATTACGATTTCAATCATAAGACCCCCGCAGCAAAAATATAGCCACACATTCTATAAGGATAATATGTCGCAAGGAAAGTTCGTGTGACAAAAAACTCAATCTTTAGATATTTGTTGGATAAGGTGAGCTGTGGTTTCCCTGCAATTTTTCAATATGGGCGCTTTATCACTGCGGTTTGTTGATAAGCATCAATTGAAGTTTGATACACCTCTTTAGAGGTATGTATCTCGATCTCATTGCTCGCAAAAATAACCGCAATTTCACTATGGTTGCTATGCTTAAGTAGGTTGTAAGTCACCTTACACTGTAAGCGAAGGCGAGAGGTATTGGGTCATGAATTCGTCTAATTCAAAGCTATCAGAGAGTCGACGTCGGTTCTTACGCGATGCCGCTCGAACGGCCGCTGGGGTTGGAGTCGCTGCGACAGTATTGGGACTTCAGTCGACGCAAAGTCAGGCAAGAAACGGTGAAGGTGTACCGGTTCGACCACCGGGAGCGCTGCCTAAAGGGGAATTTGAAGCCGCATGTACTCGTTGTGGTTTATGTGTTCAAGCCTGCCCTTATGATACCTTGAAGTTGGCAACGCTACTCTCTTCTGTTGAATCAGGAACGCCTTACTTTAATGCGCGCAAAATTCCATGCGAGATGTGTGAAGACATCCCTTGCGTGCCTGCTTGTCCAACCGGAGCGCTTGACCCTAACCTGACCAATATCGACGATGCTCGCATGGGTACCGCGGTCTTGATTGACCATGAAAGCTGTCTTAACTGGCAGGGTTTGCGCTGTGATGTCTGTTACCGCGTTTGCCCACTGGTCGATGAAGCAATAACCCTTGAGCATATTCGCAATGAACGAACGGGCTATCACGCCAAACTCATTCCAACGGTTCATTCGGACAAATGTACAGGTTGTGGAAAATGTGAGCAGGCTTGTGTGACCGAAGTTGCCGCAATCAAGATCATTCCAACAGAGCTCGCGAAAGGCAAGATGGGAGCTCACTACCAATTGGGGTGGGAAGAGGTAACCAAGTCACTGGAAAATAGCGCGCCGGAAGTACCTGTAGAAGCGTTAGAAACGCTAGGAGGTAAGCTCTAATGGCTAAGAATCTAGCGAAAGATGCAGGAAAAGACGCAATCCGAGAACTTGGCTGGTGGAAGGCTCATCGCTTTTTGCTGTTGCGTCGTATATGTCAGCTCAGCATTATTGCCTTGTTTATGGCAGGGCCAACCTTAGGTGTACTAAAGGGCAACCTATCGTCTAGCAATCTGTTTGATGTCATTCCGTTTAGTGATCCATTAATTGTTCTTCAGACACTCGCCGCAGGGCACGTGCCTGAGCTCACCGCATTACTTGGCTTCGCCATTGTGGTGGTATTTTATGCTGTAGTGAGCCCGCGTGCTTTTTGCGGCTGGGTTTGCCCCCTTAATATCGTTACCGACTTCGCCGCTTGGCTGAGAAGAAAGCTCAATTTAAAGGCGAGCTACCGCTGGTCATCTAAACTTCGTTACTGGTTGATCCCAGTACTACTTATTGGCAGTGCAATCTCGGGAAGCGTGCTTTGGGCGTGGATTGATCCGGTTGCCACCCTTCATCGTGGCTTGGTGTTTGGAATGGGGGCCGGATGGATACTGATTGTTATGGTCTTTTTGCTAGACTTGTTGCTTGTTGAACACGGCTGGTGTGGTCACTTATGCCCGCTAGGTGCAACCTATGGTGTGATTGGTTCAAAGAGCTTACTTCGTGTTTCAGCAGTGCGTCGTGAAGACTGCACCAAATGCATGGATTGCTACAATGTTTGCCCAGAGCCAGAGATTTTGCGTCAACCGCTAAAAGAAGGTGACCGACGAGTCATGAGCCAAGACTGTATGAGCTGCGGACGTTGCATTGATGTGTGTGCAGAGAAGGTCTTCGAGTTCAAAAAACGTATTTCGGTTGAGCAAGTCGATTAATAGCATTCGAGACAAAGAGATGAACAAGCTTATGTGTGCGGTTGATAATCTCTTTATTTTTTAGCGCTTGAAGTTTGAACAAAGATTACCCTATACTCCCGCCATCACTTCTTTAGGAGATTACGCCAATATGAATAACTAACACCTGTTATCCAGTTTTACATCGTTATTAGGATTCCACAGGGTTAGTCGGCGTAGCTCCGTCTGTGCTCAATCGAGCATGACTTCTCTTATACAAGATTGTTTTTTATCGCATTTGTTTGCGATCTGTTTGCTACGTGCAATGCCTAATCCTGTCTAACAGGAGGCAATTTATGCCAGTTATACAAGCCAATAAAATCAGTTACCACTTCGACAATGGCGAGGTGCTTTTCAGTGATATCTCTTGTTCGTTAACGCAATCTAAAGTCGGGTTAGTCGGACGTAACGGGGTGGGGAAATCGATTCTCGCCTCTATTCTAACCAAGGCTCTTTCTCCCACTCAGGGTGAAGTCGCTTTAAATGCGAGCGTGAAAACCTACACTCAATTACCTTCAAAGCTACTGGATGGCAATATCTCGGTTGCGCAGTACCTTGGGATCGAGAGTGTTCTTCGCGCTTTGGCGAAAATTGAGCAAGGGGATTGCGACGAACAGTTGTTCGAAATTGTCGGAGAGCAATGGTCTTTGAAACAAGAGCTCGAATCCCAGCTTGGTGAGATGCAGTTACCGCGAAACACGGACTTTCTCTGTTCAGAGCTAAGTGGTGGGCAACTCGCACGCTTGCAGTTGTGGCAACTGTTTCAATCTGAAGCGCAGCTGCTAGTGCTAGACGAACCATCCAACCATTTAGACAAACAAGGTCGCGAGTGGCTTCGCGAGCAAATGAATGCCTTCACAGGTCATATATTGCTTATAAGCCATGATCGCTTTTTATTGCGAGAAATGGAGCAAATTTGGGAGCTTTCAACCTTGGGGTTAGCCCAATATGGCGGTAACTATGATGACTATAGAAATCAAAAAGAGCTAGAAGTAACGGCGGTTGAACGTCAACTAGACAGTGTCCACAAGGAGCAAAAAAGGCTTGAGCGACAAGCACAGAAGAACAAAGAGAAAGCCGAGCAAAGACAAGCAAAAGGAATGAAAGCGCGTAGAAGTGGCAGCCAACCTAAAATCTTGCTTGATGGTATGAAAGACAGTGCTGAGCGAACCATGTCCAACAAGCTGAAAAACGAAAACAGTCGTCGAGAGCTGCTTGATAAGAAAGAGCACGCTTTGAACAAGAGGAGTGAGCAGTTAAAAGCGCAAAAGTTCTATATGGGTGAGAGTCATGGAGGCCGAAAAGGACAGCTAGTTTCGATAGTCAATGGTGTCTTACCTTATGGCTGCCAGGAGCCTATTCATTTGCAGCTAACGGGAACTAGCAAGCTTTGGTTGCATGGTGGTAATGGGTCAGGCAAGTCTACCTTACTTAATATCTTGCGGGGTAAAAGTACTTTGCTCAGTGGTGACTGTTACCTCAATACGCCGTTATTTTACTTAGACCAACACTTTGGCTTGTTAGATAACACCAAAACTTTGTTAGATACGGTGATGGAGATGTGCCGTGGACTAGTGGAAGCAGAGGCTCGAACTTTGTTAGCTGGTATCGGTTTTCGGCGTGATTCGGTTTTCCGCGCAGTCAAGCAGCTAAGTGGTGGTGAGAAAATGAAGTTATCAATGCTGGTGGTCAGCCATCAGCCAACGCAGCCGGTACTTCTGTTGGATGAGCCAGATAACCACCTCGATCTGGAGTCTAAGCAGTTACTCGCCCAGACGTTAAATCAGTACAGTGGAGCATTTGTCTTGGTCAGTCATGATGAGGACTTTGTACAGGAAAGCGGGGTAAATGAAACTTACAGCCTGAGTAACGAGTTTTAATCGGCTAAAGGCTTAAGTTCGCTACTTTAGCTCTTTAGCAACAACCTTGTTGCGGCCGCTCTCTTTGGCATCATAGAGAGCGGCATCAGCGGTTTCATAAAGTTGTTCCATCGTGTACTTAGGTTTGTTGGTCGTCACTATTCCAAACGAAGCCGTAATAACATCAGAAGCGCGGCTGAACTGGTGCTCTAACTGTAACGATTCAATCTCCAGTCTGATTAGGTTGACGAACGATATGGCTTCTTCTGGAGAACGCCCTGTAAACAGCACGCCAAATTCCTCTCCGCCCAGACGGAAGCAGTAATCAGAACTCTGCTGACACTGTTTTTTCAGGGCATTAGCAAACTCGACGAGCTGTTTGTCACCGTTAAGATGTCCGTAATGGTCGTTGTATTGCTTGAAGTCATCGACATCAATAATTACAAAACTTAGCCAGTCTTGGATGCTCTGCGCTCGTAGGATTTCTGTAGGGAGCTTTTTATTATAGTAACGGCGGTTAAATAGACCTGTTAAAGGGTCAGTAATCGATAGCTGCTCGATTTTGTTTTTTTCATGTAACAGCTGCTGTTCTATCTGCTTTCTCTCGGTAATTTCGCTATTGAGTTTGTCATTTAACTTGGAGAGTTTACTCGTCCAGTAACTTAATAAAATCAACACCGACAACGACACAAGAGCGATTTTCCACACGAGACTATAATCCACTCCGTGTTCGTATCTAACCGTTACCCATCGGGAGTAGATGGTTTGTTTCTCTTCTTCAGAGAGGGCGTCCAAAGACTTCTGCAAGATGCTGTTGAGGATTGGCCAGTCACTTCGCACTGCCATTCTAAGATCAATTCGATACGGTGTGAGCCCTGAGACTTTAAGGTTGCTATATCCTTCGCGTGTCATAACATAGTTGGCGGTTGCAATATTACCTACGTATGCATCTACTTTGCCTGATGCGACGGATTGCAAAGCATCTGACACGTGTTCAGCGGCATACAGTTTGATTTGTGGGTGATTGTCTCGAAGTAGCTCGTATGAACTATACCCTTCTACCGCTGCAACCTGCATACCATTGAGAGCCTCAATATCGCGCACATAAGGAATGTCTTGATTGGTGATAATCATGAGTGGAAAACTGAGGTATGGGCGAGTGAAGTCCAGATATTGCTCACGATCCTGCGTGACAGGAAGAGCAGGGTAAATGTCTAGTGCTCGCTGTTTTGAAGCTTCAACAACCTCAGACCAACTCATATTGGTACTAGGAACAAGCTCTATCCCTAAGCGCTGAGCGATCAGCTTAATGTAGTCAGCAGCAATGCCCTGATACTCTCCACTACCGTCGACATACTCAAACGGCGGCCAATCTATATCAATTGCTAACCTTAGTTCGTTATGATCTCTTAACCATTCTACCTCATCATCGGTCAACTTGAGTGCTTTGGTGTTTTGATAATAACCATCAAGTAGGAATTTGATGCTGAAGTTATATAGTTTATCGCTCTCATGTTGTTTAGAGAGCGCCTGAAAATCAATACGTTGCCAATTGTCGTCAATAAAGCTTTGAAACATGGCTACATTGGCATGATTGATGGAATAGAATGGGGAGCGAAACTGGGTGGATTCAGCAATAAAATCGTGACCATCAAGATAGTCGTTCAACAAGATCATGCTCCACGCCGCTTCGGTAAAGTGACCACCAACCGAGATATAGGGCTCTCCCTCTTCAATTACTCTAAGTGCTACCGGTAGCCAATCCACTCCTCCGATATAGATGGAATTTAGCGGTAACTCTAGCTCTCGCATGGCATCTCTGGCACCTAATGCGATAGTGTCAGAGGCGGCCCATACCATGTTGATCTCAGGATGACGTTGGTAAAAATGCTTAAATTGGCGTTTCGCTTCTTCACGCCCCCAACTCATATTGGAGTCACTTTCTGCAACAACAGTTACGCTCGGGTTGTGCCGTATTAATTGATAAAGCCCTTGGTTTCTCTCGATTGCCGATAACTCCTTGAGATTACCATTGAGCACCAGCATTTTTACTTTGTTGATCTGACCATTGGCTTTTAGCAGCAGTTGCTCGGCCAAAACGGAACCTGCTTTGATATCGTTAGGAGTAATTTCTCCAATCCAGTAACGATATTTGGTTCGAGGGAGAAAATCGCGGGAGTTAAACCCTGTGTTGAAAAGAATACTCGGTATTTTGCACTTCTCAGTAATGGTAAGCAGCTTTTCACCTATCTGTTCGTAGTTCATGAACAGAACACCATCTACGCCTTTCTCGCATGCTTGGGAGACTTGCTTCAACATAGTCTCGGGTTGGTTCTCTGCATCATAGACATGTAAGGTAACGCCAAGGTCATTAGCAGCCGCTTGGGCAAATCTTATCTGCGATTGCCAAGAAGCACTCTCTGTTCGCGGAACAAACAGCGCGATCTCTGCACTCATAACTTGAATGGGTAACAATAAGAAAAACAACAGTATTGCGCGAACTTTCATTAGCACCGTTCAAGAGATGGGTTTTCTCTAGTATAGCAGTCGCGTTATTTGTTAATAGAACGTATTATATGGAACCAGTATTCTGAGGTATAACTTATTGTTATAAATAGTTAAATTTCATGCGTGGGGGTAGATGAAGTTGAGTCAGGTCAGCGACAAAGAAATCATTAAATGGATTAGGGCACACAGTTTTTCTAAATTAACCTTTCTCGAACAGTGCTGGCAGACATCTGAAAATAGTCTTTATCTTGGCTTCTATTATTTTGTTCAGCAACTGAAGCAAAACAATGTCGATGAAATTTTGGATTGCGTCGTCACGCGTTGTGGTGACTTGGCTAGTGCTTATTGCTATTTGGGTGATGTGGCGAGACAGATTTATGACCACTTTGATGAAGAGCATATTGCGGCAGGTTTTTATCGCAAAGCCATCGAGTTCGATTCTAGTCACTCGGCAGCGTACTGGGGTTTGTCAACCAAGCTGAGAGATATTGCAGCGGGGATGACTTCGGTGCGCCTTGATTACCAGCAGGCCTATTACGACCAACTGAAAGATAAGCTATTTGCTTGGCGCTTCCAATATGACGATTTTTCGAACCTAAGCCACGATGATTTGCGGCTGCTTAAAGAGATTATCTTGAGTGGCAAGGTTGAGTGTACACAAGAACTGTTGGTGCCGATTTATTTTTCTCTTGGTGAATATGAATCGGGAGTCGAGCTTATCTCTGCTATCGACACGGTTAGCCTCAAGGCGATTGAGCCCTATTTTAAGCGCGGGTTTATTGATCAGCACACCGTAGCCGCAAAGATTTACGATTGGCAGCTGAAGGAGTTTTTCACTGACAATCATGCGCTAATATATCAACGCTATCTCGAAGAATTTAAGCAGGACAATACGCGGACAACGACAAGTGCTTTGATTAGCATGGCGTTTCGGGCTCGGGAATATCAAGACGTGATCAATCACTTTGAGCAAGGAATACAGGATGATGTTTTCTTAAAGCATGATAAAGATTCTCGTCTGTATTACTTATTGGCGCAGCTTCAAATGGGACAAGCAGCGGATCACGCTTCGCTGACGTATGTTAATGAGCGATTAGACTCCTTAAGAGATGACAGCAAAAATTTGTTCAGTATGCTGCGCTTAAAGCAGCACATGCTTGATTTAGAGCGCCACCTTTCAAGAGGTAAGCCACCAAGCCACAATATTCGTTTTGATGCCACTTACCAAGCAGCAGGAAAAATCCTCGATAATTCGGAGCTATTCGATCATTTTCTGTTTGAGTCATTCGAGTCAGAGCTCAAACAGATTAAACAGCGCTGGGATAGCGCCCACTGCCGAGCAGAGTTCGAGCAGCAAAAGCAAAATTTGGCTGAGAATCAAATGGAGTTGGATGACTTTCCTCAACTCTGGGGTTTGGCTATTGAATGTCAGGAATATGATTACGCGATCGACAGTGTTGCAACCTATCATCGCAGTCATCAACCGGATATGACTTCATACAATATCTTGGGGGTGTGTTATGACTTCAAAGGTGAATTTGACACCGCGTTTGAGTACTACCAACAGGCGTTAAAGCTAAAGCAGCAGTGCCAACAGCGTAGTTACATCATCATTAGTAATTACGTTAATTGTGTGCAGCGCTTGCCAAATGTGCCGCTAGATCAAGAAGAGTTTAGCCACTTACGAAATCAATTTAACGCAGACTTAATCAGTGACTTTAAGTGGCGGACATTCACTGCCAAAAATAGCCGCAGCTTATACAAATACTCTCCGTTTAACATCAATACCATCGACTCTTTGACTAACCAGTATTTCTATTTGGCGGGTAAAGAGCAGCTCAATGATCCGATCGAGTTTCCCGATTTAGAAGGAATCGGGCCAGATAAATTGGTCGATGAGAACTATCGAATATGTTCTTTATCCAATAACAACAACTCGATGCTGATGTGGTCGCACTATGCGCAAGAGCACCGAGGCATTATGGTTGAGTACTGGTTTGGTGGCGAACTTCCTGAAGGGTTGGGAATCGACAAGGTCAGGTACAGTGATGATGTTCAAAGAAACCGCCAGAAAGAGTATTACACCTTCAATCAGTATGTGCTGACCAAGAATAAAGAGTGGGCTTACGAAGATGAAGTCAGGCTGTTTTCTAATTTGTCCAACAAATTTAGCTATGACTGCTATCAATACCCCAATCCAGACTACAGTAAAATTCATGCTCGGGTGGCGAGTATTACGCTTGGCTACAAGTTCCCTGCCGATAAAAGAGACCTTATTGTTCACCTGATTGCGTCAATTAATAGTAAGAGAAGCCCCCATGAACCGAAAGTGGTGCTAAAAGAGGCTTATATTGTTGAAGATAACAACTTCTCATTGAAGTATCGAGATTTGGATATCTAAAGCAGTAGCACTTATTTCAAAGCACAAACTGAACTGTCACAGCGACAAAGGCATGGTCACTGGCTTGCTTGTCTTTTTCAAAGCTTGGGTTGATCAAGTGGGCATCCAGTGTCTGGTAACCTGTGACGTCAGCCATCGAATACTGGGAGTCTGGTTGAAACTCCTGTGACAGCAGAATGTAGTCGAGCACATTCCCTTTGGCAAAATGATAGTGAGTGGGCGGTCGCTCACTATCAATTGCCGATGTAGATTGGAGCTGCCAGCTATCTCTTAGTCTGAGTTGTTTATCATCTTCATTGACTTGCTGAGTCAGTAAACCAGTAATATTGCTGCTTATCGCTTGGTTCATATCTCCCATCAGCACCGTTGGGATTGGATGGTTATTATATTGCTGTTCCATAAACAGTCGTAGCATAACGGCTTCCCATCCCCTTTGCTGGCTGGATAACCACTGACCAACAAGGGAGTGAACATTCTCAGCGTCAAGGCTGTCTGTTGGCCGTTGTGACTTAAGGTGACAGACATAAACGGCTACCTCGCCGATATCTGGTACATCAACCGTGGCATAAATTGGTTTGCGGCTAAAGTCGGGAGCCTTAACCTGATAGCTCTCTTCAATCGAAGTTAGCGGAGTGACGGCACTGACGCTGACAATTGGGTATCGTGATGCAATGGCGACAACGGGTTGAGAGCAAATATAGTCCTGCTCTAGATGAGGTTCATCGACGACAGCAAAATGAGGGTAGCCCAGCTCTTCAAATAAGATTCGCGCGGTGTCGATACTAAACACCTCTTGAACACCAACAATGTCGGCATCTAAGGATGTTAGTTTTTCTTGTGTCCAGCGACACTTCTCTTGCCAAGCTTCGCCATCATAGATGTTTTCAAAGTCGTAAAACGCTTGTGGGGGTTCTACAAAGTTGAATAGATTAGCGGTAGCGAAAGTGAGTGTTTTATTGGTCAGCAATGCAATGACTCTACAGACTCTAAAAGTTTAGTGTAATCAAATTATACCTAACTTGCTTTAGTTGAATGATGCCGATTGTTAAAACTGAACAAAGGCAGTACCTACAGGACTGCCTTTGTTGTCAGGGTTATGCGTTAGCCTTAATAAAACCCGCCATTTTTGAAGTGTGCGAAGGTCAATACGCCTGCAATGACGAGCTCTAGAACTAGCGGCGGTACTACAGCTTTATCAAACCCATCAAGCACAATACCGACTATACGACCTATCGCGACGGCGAGCATGACGATTGCAACAAAGAAGTAGCCTTCTGTATCGCCAGAGGTTAGTCCAAACATCAGCATTGCCACACTGGCTAAAAATAGACCGCCCATGACGGAGCGAACGGTATTGAGACCAGCTTTACCGATGGGCTCAAGCGCGAAGTTAGCCAACATTTTTTGAGGGGCGAACATCGACATCACACCGAGTCCAGTTAGCATCAGAGTGAAAATTCCTACCAGTATTTGCAGTGTAGTATCCATAATGATTCTCCTATTCGTTGTTATTGTTACAAAAATTGTTCGATAGCTTGGCGCGCGTTATCTTGCGCAGCGATATTGCCGAGCGAAGGTTCAATCGTGATTTGGTCGACGACGGGGCCAGTTGGAGAACCTTGTCGGCTGGCGTAAAAGTGCCCAGACTCAAACCTTGGATCGAACAGACCATCAAGGTATCGTTTTGCCCCTTTTTCGACGCTGTGCATCATGCCTAGCATCGGCATCAGTAGCCCTCCAACATATTTGAAGAACACTTTTTTAAGGAAAGGAAGGTCATCCATCCCATTGGTGCCCGTTGTGCCACCTGGACTCATAGTGACAAATCGTAAATGAGGGTGCTGGCGTGCCATTGAAGACATCCATAGCGCAGCGGTGAGCTTGATGGTTCCATATATATCCAGTGGATCTGCTTTAACACCGAATTTGCTGCCGTTGGCAATAGAGGCGAACTCTTCGACGGATGAACTGCTCAGTTCAGGTTTGGCAACACCCATCTTAGGCACACCTCTTGCCGTTTCAGAGCCTGCATAGAGCACGGTTGATGTAATCAGCTGCCTTTTAATTAGCTCCTCAACCAACACCGAATGCCCAAACACATTTGCCGCGAAGATATTGGTTACGCCATCTGAAGTGAGGGCATTCGGTGTGCGTCCACCAGTGCCACCCGCGTTTAGTACAACGGCATCAAGAGGTGCAGACAGCGTCGAAACGGCGTTGCGCACTGACGATGAATCCGAAATATCAAGGATTAGGATTTCAAAAATGTCTCGACCAGATAACTGAACCAAATTGGCTTTCGCTTCTCGTGCCTTGGTGAGATTACGGCAGCCAAGAAAAATTTTATTAATGCCTTCTTCTTGAGCGAGCTGGCGTGCCGCTTCAAACCCAAGACCTGCGTTAGCGCCTGTGATTAATACCGTTTGAATAGTACCCATGTCTTTCTCCATTGGTGTGATTGCTGACTTGGGATTAAGTTACCATGGTTGAAAAATGGACTGTATACAGGTAAAAATGAACACGGTGCTTCAAAAATGAACCATTGGAGAATGAAGTGAAGACTAATGAGAGCTATGCCTTCAACTGGGATGATCTTAAGTATTTTCTGGCTGTGGTACGCAGCGGTACGTTGCGCGGGGGCGCAGACAGTATCGGAGTGAATCACACGACACTAACTCGACGTATTTCAGTGATGGAAGAACAGATAGGAAGTCGTTTGTTTGACCGCTCTAAGCAGGGGTTAGTCCTAACCCAAATTGGTGAAGAGTTGCTGCCTTATGCAGAAAGAGTCGAAGATGAGATGACGTCCGCGTCGAGAATGATCATTGGTAGAGACTCCGATCCAGTGGGAACGGTTTATGTCTCTATGCCTCATGGGATGGCTTTGACTTCACTAATGGATGATTTGGCGCTGTTTTCGGAGCGCTATCCAGACATCACTCTAAACTTGCAGTTTGGTAATGATATTGCCAACTTGAGCCGACGAGAAGCGGACGTATCTATAAGGGTCGCCAACGAAGTTTATGATGAAGCGGTAGGACGAAGACTGGTTCAAATGTCGCAAGCGGCGTATTGTACTCGGGAATATGCGGAAAAGGTCAAAGACAACCAAGGTGAAGGACTATCATTCATTGGTTGGCATGAACCTGAAGGCGACATCACAGCGAAATGGTTGCAAGAGAGCTACTATCCAAAAGCAACGCTAAAACATCGCGTTTCAGAACTTGTACCTCTGATCTCTTTGGCAGCTTCAGGACTTGGTATGGCTTATCTTGCGTGTAATCTGGGTGACAGGCATCCAAACTTAGTTCGTGCTCCTTTTCAAAAACCGATTCCCTATCGCAGTATTTGGCTATTGATGCACAGCGATCTGCGCAGAACAGCACGCATTCGATGCTTTGTTGATTTCCTCGCTGAGCAGGTTCAGTCAAGGGAGAACGAATTTTGGGTAGCAGGGACGGTTAAGAAATGAAGCGTTGAATCAAGCTTCATTTGAGTGAATCTGATAGCGATTTCGCCCCGCATCTTTTGCTTGATATAGGGCGGCGTCAGCTTGGCCGAACACAGTTTCCCACTCATCGGCAAGATATTCTCTTTTGCACGAAGATGCGCCAATGGAGACCGTGATACTAAATTGCTGATCGTTGTGATGAGCAATATGCGCTTCGACATTGGCTCTCAGTCGCTCAAGGGTCTCTTCAAGTTTGCTTAAATCTTCCATCGGCATGACTAAGACAAACTCTTCGCCGCCCCAGCGAACTAAGATATCTTTCTTACGCAAATTGTTCTGCAGCGTCTCTACGGTCTCTTTGAGTACTAAATCCCCAATTTCATGGCCGTACCGATCATTAAATTGCTTAAAGTGGTCAATATCGATCACGCTTACCACATAGACAGGGCTTTGCATCGAGGACGGAGCTTGCTCTAACCAGTTTTCTAAAAACCTTCGGTTGTAGGCTCCGGTCAATGGGTCGGTAGTATTTTGGTTACGTAACTCTAGGTTAGTGCGTTTTAGGCTTACGACGCTGCGAATAACAAAAAACGCCAGTATACCAAACAGAGCAGCGTAGAGGATCTCACGTGAGCGTTGCTCTTTGAGCGTAATGGTTTGTAGTTCATTCTGCGCTTCTAATAGCTCTATCTCTCGCTTGTTTAGTCGTCTTTCAAGCGCACTTTTTTCGCTGAGTATGTCTTCATTGTAGGTCTGACGATAAAAATTTTTGCGCACCAGATACTTTTGTTTCATGAACCTAAGTGCTTTCTCATATTCGCCAAGTGCTTCGTGGGCTTCGACAAGCTTGGTTAATATGTCTAGCTCCCAGATGATTTCATTACTTTCTGAAGCTTGCAGGATGTACATGACCTTGTGCGCGTAAGTGATTGCCTGTTGGTATTCCTTCTTGAGTAAGTAGGCTCCGGCATAGGCTTCATAACAACTTGCCAGCATCAGGCTGGTTGAATTCTTTTCCGCTTGGATGACACAGCGCTTAGCCATAGCCAAAGCTTCTTGAGGCTGACCGACTTTAGAGAACATTTGGGACATATTGGATAGAGTCGAGATTTTGATTCGGTTCGAACCGGTCTTGTCCGCTTCCTCTAAAGCGCGCTCCATGTAATATTTAGCTTGTTCATTCTGTTCGGTTGCGAAGTAGACCGCACTCGAATTTGCAAACAAGATAGCTTCAAACAGGCTGTTATCGTATTGATTGTCGTTGTAGAGTTTCAGCGCACGTTGTATATAGGTATCGGCCCGCTCCCAATCTTCGGAAAGCATATAGACAGTGGCGATGTTATTCAGTGTCATGGTGCTCTGAAAGTCATCCCCAATCTCGCTGACAAGCTCGTATGCCGTTTTATAGTAGTTCAAGCTAGCTTTGATATTCGAACGCTGAATTTTGACATTGCCTAACCAACGATACGCGCGTGCTAGCAGGCGTCGATAGCCGATTTCTCTTGCTATTGGCACCACTTCATTGAGAAGGTATTCCGCTTGAAGTAACAAGTCGGAGTCTATTAGCTTTAGTGCCTGATTGAGCTTGGCCTCAGCCACTATCCAGTCGACATTGTTATCGACGCCTAGCTGCTCCATGTCAGGAATAGTGATGTTTTTAATCCCTTCATATTTTCTGAGGTTACCTAAGGCGAAATAATAGAGTGCTTTGGAAGAAGGAGATGCATCACTAGGTAGCTTGTATTCTTCCAAACTAACCGACTTTGGTCGACAAAGAGAATGGTAATAAAACTCAAGCATTTGGCGGTCTTGAGTCTCAATATGTGAATAGAGAAAATCCTGATCAGACGCGACATTGCAGGCAGCAAAAGAGGGCGCTGCAGCAATCGATGCCAAAATGGTAACCATTATGGTAAAAAGGCGTTTCATTAAATCAGGTGATCTCAACATATTAGAAGATTAATGCTTTAGTTTATCATCTTATAAATAACCTGTGCGGAATTGTGGGCAATATTTAACAATGGTTTGTCCAGTCATTCCCATTTTATTTGCATTATTTTAAAAGCTTGTCTTAGTACTATAGTTCACATCACGATGTGATTGAAATCAATCCAACCATTAGCAAGCTGTTCTGGTGCCGATATTTGATCAGAGATATTCAAGTCTTGCAGGGCATGATAGAGAGGCTGATATAAGTTCTTGGTGATCAGTTGTTGCTCAATTTTTTCTAACAATCTTAGCTGCTTACTTTCGCTGCCCTCGGCGATGGCTTCGATGACTTTTTGCTCCAACCAAAGTTTATTTTTATCCGATAGACAGGCTTGGTGACAGTAATTACACAGTAGCCAATCAACCCAAGAAAACAGCGTATCTTCGCCAAACACTTCTCCACTGATGATAATATCCGCATTTTTGAACGTTTCAGGTCGATTGAACTCTGGGTACTCTAAAACTTGTAGTTGGCAGTCGATGCCGAGTTGCTGCAAACAATCTGTAACGAGTTGTGCGGTGGCGATATTGGTTCCAAGCTGATAGGTGACAACAGCTAAGGGTTTTAATGGGAGTTTAAGATCCGCGAGAGCATATTTGACCCCAGATAAATCTTGCTCGGCAATAGGAGTAGGAGTTGAGAGCATACCTTTCGCGCGTGCGACTACTTCACAATCTTCCCCGCTAGGTGTGCCGATACTGAGCATAAGAGCTTGTAACCACTTGCGATGAGCTCGATTTCGCATCCAAGTATGATGGTGAGGATTCAGCATTGCATAGGTACAACCCTGTTCCCATTTTTGCTTGGCGGTAAACTTCGCTGCCGATTTTTCCGCTAGGTGGCGACCATGAACCACATCGCAATTGAGTTCGAGAGTTTTGGCATTATCACCCACATTCCATATTTCGACGCCATCGACCCAAGGTCTTAAGCCGTGATAGTGTGGGTTAACGCTGAGTAATGTGCGCCATTCGGTTTGCTCTGACAGTAAAAAGGAACCACTGCCGATTAACTTTCCATCCCTGACTTTCGTTATGCCCATCGCGCTATGACTCAGTAATCGAGGCAACAGAGCAGGCATAGTGTGGCTGGTAAATCTAATCCGAAGCGGGTTGATTACCTCCACTTGATCGATAAATCGAAAAAGCTCGATTTGTGCTCCGCCTTGTTCTATCAAGCGTTGAAAATGTGCCTTGATATCATCTGCCCTTAATGGGCTTCCATCATCAAACTTGAGCCCCTTTCTCAAGGTTATGATCAGGCTGTGTTCTTGCTGTTGCCATGAATGTGCCAGATCGCCATGAAGACTAGGTTGAGTTCGAAGTAAGTTCGCATATAGATAACTGGCGATGTGCAGCTCGGTACGGCGATTAATCTTGACGGGATCTAGGCAATGCGTGCCTCGATAAAAAGGAATTTGTAGGATGTCTTGTTGAGAATGCGCTACCTGATATTGGGAAAGATATTGGCTAAGAAAACCCTCCCTTTCTTGTGCCTCAACGAGAACAAGCGCTGCTTCAACATTACCTTGTTTAAGTAGGCGAGTTGCTTTTTGTTTTAAAACACCATCAAGCGGTTGCTTTAATTTCGCTTGAGGTAAATTTCCGCGCCCAACTCCTGATTGCCATTCAATTTTCTCTTCTTCAACCAAGCGTTTAATTAGCAACTGTGCGTTGCGACGCGTACAACGTAAAGCGTGGCTGAATTGATCTAACGATACTTGAGTCCAATGTTGGAACGAGAGGTTATCACGGCAAAATGCCAGAGCATTCCAATAGCGCATAAAGGTGAAATCCTAATTTTATATTTCTATTTTTCTTCATCTTTTAGTCTCGATAATAGGAGATTCTATTCAGGATGAAAGGAGAAATTAATGAATACGTTAGCTAAGCCTCAAACTTCTATCTGGCGTAACAGGCCATTTCAAATTCTATTTTCTAGCGCGCTTTTTGTTGCTTTTTCAGCGCAGATTTACAACCTCGCGTTACCACTGTTGATCTATGAACTGACGCAATCTTCAAAGATGATGGGGTGGATGCGCGCAGTGGAATTTTTGCCAAATTTACTCTTGGCGCTGTTTATCGGTGTGGTAGTCGATCGCGTTGATAAGAAGCGTTGGTCTCAAGCGATGTTGTTGGGTCAGCTAGTGGTCGTTTTGTGTTCGTATCTGGCAGTGGAGTGGCTACGTGAGCCGCTTTGGATCCTGTTTCCCGCCGCCTTTTTGATGATGGCGTTTAACTATGGCTATCACAATGCGCGCATGACGATGATGAAAAGGGCATTGGCTCCTGAAACGCAAAATACTGCGATAGCGAGGATGAGTTCGTTAAACAGCGTGATGGAAACGGTTGGACCAGTGTTATCGGGCGCATTGATGCTGATGTCGACAATCCACAATGTTTTTCTCGCTGTGGCGGTGCTACTGTTGCTTTCATATTGGCAATTAGAAAGGTTAACGCTTGCTCCAAGTGAACCGCCAAAAAAGCAGAGTGTCTTTGCGGCATTAAAAGAAGGTTGGATAGTGTTACGAGCAGAACGCAACATGTGGATTATTACTCTCGCGGTTATGGTGATTAACACCACAGGCGCCATTTTCTGGATCCAAGCGATATTCTACGCGAAATCAGAGCTTGAGTTTAACGCTTTGGAGGTGAGTTACTTGATCGCCGCATCGGGTATTGGTGGGCTTTTAGGGTCATTCAGTGCAGATAAATTACGCTCAAGATTGGGTTTAGGTGTGGTTTTGATTGGCTCGATAGTTTTGGAATCTCTTGGTTTTGTTTTCCCCCTGATCATCAACAATGTCTGGGGTATGGCTGCGGCATTTTTATGGATTTCTGCGGTTGGTTTGTATAGCAGTATTTGTATCTGGAGCTACCGACAGGAAGCGTTTGAAGAGAAGTTTTTGGGCAGAGTCGCAGGTATCACGGGTTCGCTATTTAAGTTGCTGATGCCTTTTGGTTTGGCCGCATCGGGTTATTTGATTGCTCACTTCGGCATAGAAGCCATCTTTATATCTTGTTTTGTCGTTCAATTATCCGTTGCATTGGGCCTACTGTGTTCTCAGGTGAGACGAATAGCGTAACTCTTATGTGAGCTTTACATACATTTACGCTCTCAATGTGTTTCTTTACTTGCCACTATCTAGACTATGATTACGTTGAGCAAACAAGGAACGACAATGAAAAATGCACCAATAAACAGTTTGTTAGCTATAGCTTGTTTCGCCGTATGGTCTAGTGCGGCTAATGCAAACGAGCTAACCACACCGATAGTAGATACCAACCAAAGCCAATGTTTTGGGCTTAGAAACACATTGAGCTCTTGTCCCTCTTATTCTGATGCCACTTTTGGACAAGACGCACAATATCAAGGCAATTCCCCAAGCTACACCAAAAATAGCAATGGCACAGTGAGTGACAACGTGACGGGTCTAATGTGGACACAGTCAACCGATCTCAATGGCGATGGCAAGATAGATGCACAAGATAAGCTGAGTTATGACGATGCATTGGATTACGTCGCCTCATTGAATCACGGTGGTTATAGCGATTGGCGCTTGCCCTCGATTAAAGAGCTCTATTCTTTGATTTTGTTTGATGGCCAAGATCCAAGTGGTGTTAATCAGTCTGGCACCGTTAAGATGATCCCTTTCCTTGATGCAAGGTACTTCGATATGAATGCGGGAGATGTTCAATCTGGCGAAAGGCTGATTGACAGTCAGTTTGTGTCGAGCACCAAGTATGTTTCTACCACCATGAACAAAGACGAAACGGTATTTGGCGTAAACTTTATTGACGGACGGATTAAGGGTTATGGCATTGCGAGCCCGCGTGGTGGTGACAAAACCTTTTATGTTCTTGCCGTGCGAGGTAACCCAGATTACGGCATCAACCACTTTGCAGACAATAACAACGGCACCATCACTGACAACGCGACGAGTCTTGTCTGGCAGCAGTCTGATAGCCAATCGCAGATGGATTTTCCTCAAGCCTTGGCCTACTGTGAAAACCTTGAACTGGCGGGCAGAAGTGACTGGAGGTTACCAAGCGTGAAGGAACTGCAATCTATCGTTGATTACACGCGTTCGCCTGCCACAAGTAACAGTGCGGCAATTGACCCAATTTTCAATACGACTGCGATCACTAGTGAAGCAAATCGTGAGGATTACGCGAATTACTGGAGTAGTACGACTCACGAAAATATGAGAAACGGCGGGCATGGTGCGTATGTCGCTTTCGGGTCATCCTTAGGTTACATGCGCAATGCATGGATTGATGTTCATGGTGCGGGCTCTCAGCGCAGTGATCCTAAAACCGGAGATGCGGGTCAATACCCGACTGGACATGGACCTCAGGGAGATGCGATTCGAATTGATAACATGGCTCGATGTGTAGCTGGTGGTGAAGTCGAGTTTGTTCAGCAGCCAACTTTAGTGAAGCGACCAGCAGAAAGTTACCAAAATGGTGATAGCGCTTCTTCTATGTCGTCAAAAGGCAAACAAAATATGGCTGGTTCGAATAACGGACACTTTTCTCGCATGGATCGAAATGGTGACGGGAAAATCTCTCGCCTTGAAGCAAAAGGCAAGTTGGCAAAAGATTTCAGCCGATTTGATAGAAACAATGATGGCTATTTGACCCAAGCGGAGATGCCAAGCAGAAAATAGCGAGCTTACTTGACCCGTCTATCGCTTTATAGTTTAGAGTTAATGATATCGACTAAAAGCTATGAGTGGACGGATGTACAAGATCTCTCAATTAGCAGAGCGGGCGGGGATTTCTCGTACCACTCTGCTTTACTACGAAAAGCTAGGCATTGTTAAAGGAGCGAGACAAGTGAACGGCTATCGCTCCTATAGTGACAAAGATCTCCAGCGTTTGCTTTTGCTGCAAAAATTACAGGCTGGCGGTTTAACTTTGAAAGAGTGTCAGGCTTGCTTAGATGCACAAATCAATCGTGATTTATTGAAAGACAGGCTGAATCAGCTCGATCAAGAAATCTCGCAAAAGCAAAAGTCCCGCGAACTGCTTGCCGCGTTATTAGGCGAAAGTTCTCTTAGCGAGTGGCACAATACTCTCGACCAACTTGCTCCTGATGCGCATTTAGACTGGCTGATCAAACAAGGTTTTGATGAGAAACAGGCTATGCGTTTGAAATGGTTATCAAAAGATATGAATGAACACGATCGCTATATGCGAGACTTTGATCTGGTTTTCAGCCAACTGACGTGTTGGGGACCCGGAAGCCAACAAGATACACATTCAGCGATTCAGAAACTGCCCTTTTCACCTAAGCATATTTTAGAAATTGGCTGTGGGCAGGGCATTGCGACCCGAACACTGCTAGAGCATACCCAAGCGCACATTACAGCGGTCGATAACGAAGAGTATGCATTAGAGAATATCAATCAAATCATGCAGCAGCTCGGTGAAAGAAAACGTGTGACTACCGTTTGCGCCAATATGGCGAAACTGCCATTTGAATCTAAGCAGTTTGATCTGATTTGGTGTGAGACCAGTGCGTACATTATGGGCGTTGAGAATGCTTTTAAGGAGTGGCGACATCTCTTGTCCGACGATGGCTATCTAGTGCTGAGTGATTTGGTCTGGAGTGTTGAGGAGCCATCGTCCGATGCCATGAGATTTTGGCACAAAGAGTACCCCGATATGACCACTGAAGAGACGCGCATTGAGCAAGCAAGGCGAGCGGGATATACGCTAGTCGATTCATTTCCTGTCAGTGATCAAGCTTGGGACAACTACTACCAACCGCTAAAAGTTCGGGTGAATGAGCTCGCGCACGAGTTAGCAGGTTCATCTGCTCTTGCAGATTTGAAGCGCGAGATCTCTGCTTATGACAACCGCAATGGTGAGTTCAATTATCAGATATTCATTCTTAAAACAGGGTGAATTTTTTGATCAGTCAGTGTTGACCTGTCTACAGCTTTACAGTTTAAGCTGCGCGCATAAACTTTAAAGAGGAACACACTATGAACTACGGTCTATTTAATCCGAAAGAGACAGACGAACTTATTCGGTTATTCACTAAAACCTTTGGAGACTCTGAAGGCGTAGAGGAAGGAAAAGTTATTGGCACTCTAGTGAACACACTAGTAGAGACGACACCAGAGCAAGACATCGCGATTTTTGTTGCGAGAGAGGAGCAAAAGATTGTTGCGAGCATTCTATTTACTCGCCTTGCTTTTGAGGAAGAACACGCAAGCTTTTTGATGGCACCGGTAGCGGTTAGCACTGAGTATCAAGGACAGGGTATTGGGCAAGCATTAATCCGTCATGGTTTAGAGGCGATGCGCAGCCAAGGTGTGAAGTTAGCTTTCACATATGGTGACCCAAACTTTTACACTAGAGTGGGTTTCAATCCGACCTCTAAAGAGCAGTTTAAGGCACCGTTAACACTGAGTTTCCCTCATGGTTGGATGGTGCAGACATTATCTTCAGACATGATTCAAGCGCTTGAAAGTCGTCCAACATGTGTAGAAGGATTTAATAATCCTGCGCTTTGGTAATGAGTAAAACGTTAAAATGCCGACAATTCAGTTGTCGGCTTTTTTTTGTTTGATAAGAAATCGTCAGAGAGATAGCGTTTTTTGGCTTTCGCTTCAGGTTTGAATGGTCATCAACAAGGCATCAGTCTATTATTCGAGGCAGTGCATAGTCAGGATAAAGGAATCGCATGAAGCTAACGTTTGGAGTCATACTAAGCTTATGGGCTTGTCTAGCCCTTGCAGAGCCCACAGAAGAAGCGCGCGAAAATGCGTTTATCAATGTAAATATGACCTTAGAGCTAGATGGAATAGAAGGTGCGATTCAGGATACCCGTCAGTCCCTCGACCAAGTTGGCGTTGCGCTTAACAGCATCGCGCAAAGTGGAAACTTGAATGATGAGCAACAGCAGCTATTGACTGACACCGTAGATAACCTTAACCAGCTGGTGGTATTGTCTAAACAGTCGGTAGCCGCAATGCCGGGTGCTTTTGAACATTCTAGGCAAACTGTTGCGACAGAAAGTGAGCGTTTTCTTAATGACTTACGTTCACAAATTTTGCTGGTTATTGGCGTGATAGGACTCGTCATTGTGTTGGTCATTGCTGCGATTGCATGGTTGATTTTACGCCCAATGCAGGAAACACTGGTTCGAGCTACGCAGAATATTTCTTCGATGGCTGGCGCGATTAAGACCACCGCTAAGGCGTTGGATTCAATATCGAATCAGCAGGAGGAGATTGCTAAACGTTTAGAGTTGGTCGGTGACCAGAATGGCGATAATCAATCAGATTCGAACAAGGGCTAAAGGAGAGGGGCTATGGAACCACGTGTCAGCATCATTACTTTAGGAGTGCAGGATTTAGAGCTCTCATATCAGTTTTACTCCAAGCTAGGCTTTCCCTCTTCCAAAAATCCTGAAGAGGGGATCATCTTTTTTAAAACGGGTGGCGTGTGTTTAGCCTTGTATCCGTTAGATGCATTAGCAAAAGATATTTCGCCTGAAATGGCGGTTGTCAAAGAGGGCTTTAGTGGGGTGACGCTCGCACACAATACCCGTTCAAAGCAGGAAGTGGATGACGTGTTAGCGCTTGCGGTCAGTGCAGGAGCTAAGCTAGAAAAACCAGCGCAGGATGTGTTCTGGGGTGGCTATAGCGGTTATTTCTCTGATCCAGATGGTTATTTATGGGAAGTGGCCTACGCCGATTTTTGGCAGTTCAACTCAGATGGCTCACTGGTTATTGAATAGGAGGATTCGTGGAACTCAAAAGAATACATCATGTTGCGGTTATTTGTTCTGATTATGAGGTTTCAAAGCGTTTCTACACCCAAGTTCTCAACTTGACCGTCATTGCTGAAAATTACCGCGCCGAACGGAATTCCTACAAACTTGACCTTGCTTTGCCTGATGGGGGGCAGATTGAATTGTTCTCTTTTCCTAACCCGCCAGCAAGGCCAACCAGTCCTGAAGCACAGGGTTTAAGGCACTTGGCATTTAGCGTTGATTCTGTAGAGCAGTACGCCGCTTATTTGATGAGCCGCGATGTGGAAGTTGAGCCGATTCGAATTGATGAGTTTACTGGTAAGCCGTTTACCTTTTTCAAAGATCCTGACGGCTTACCGTTAGAGCTCTATCAAGGTTAGCTTAGTAGTTCACGTTTAATGACGGTAAACACACCAGCCTCACGATTGCTTGGCGCCTGAAAGCGTGCAATCTCTTTAATCTTAGGGTGAGCATTATCCATTGCGTATGAATGATAGCTCGCCTTAAGCATCTCTAAATCATTGAGATAGTCACCAAAACTCATGGTTTGCTCGTGGGTAAAATTGAGCGTGTTTTGTAGGTGTTCGATTGCTGCACCCTTCGAGGCTTCAGCGTTCATCACGTCGAGCCAGATTTTGGCACTCACGACTACCTGGTGCGTCTGACCAAACGCTTGGTCGAAAGTAGGGAACACCAACTCTTCTGTGCCGTCAAAGTGGCAGATGGCGACCTTGATGAAGTCATCTTCTACCTCAAGCAAATCATCTACATACTGGCACTTGTGGTAATACTTGGCGAACTCCTCAAGCGCTTGCGGATCTTGCGTTTCGATATACGCAGAATGTTTGCCACATAGAACAATTTGCGCGCCAGAAATACCTCTAGCTGCCTCAATGATTGATTTGATTGAAGGTTTGTCGATCTCGCAGCTATACAATTCTTCACCTTTGTGCATCACCAATGTGCCGTTTTCAGCGATGAACATCATGCGATCATTAATTGGTGAGAAGGTCTCCATTAGGCTGTAGTACTGTCGCCCAGAGGCCGCAGCGAAGATAATGCCTTTCTCTTCTAATTGCTGGTATAGATTAAAAAACTCTGGATTGAGTTGGCTACTTTCATCGAGAAGCGTGCCATCCATATCGGTGGCTACGAACTTTATATCAGGTGTCGGCATAGTGGCTAATGTCGTCTCTTCGCACTGTTTGTAAAAACGATAAGTTACCTGACTTTTGTGACGACTCAAGTGTTTTAAATCAATCTACAATGAAATCATCGGTAGTGAGTGGCCAATTAAATCTGATGATTCTGCTCTAAAACGGCAAGGGTGCTCTCTAAATCAAAGTGGGCAGCAAACTCCTCATTTACGGCTTTGCCACTCAAAATAGAGTTGGCGATATACACCGCACAGGCTGGGCTAAAATCAGACTCCATCAATTTTTCTGGGTCATCATGGTTTAAGACCCCTTCAATGATGGGCAAAGGAAAGCCCCAAAAGTGCAGTAGATATCCCCCAAGCTGCTCTGATTTGGTTTTAAATAGGTAGTGTTCTAAGTGCGATTTATCGTTGCCTTTGGTTCTAGGGTTTAGAAACGCGCTCATTAGATCAGGGGCAATTTTCATTCTGACGTACTCACCAATACGGTGAAGAATACCCACAAGAAAAGTCGTATCCTTGAGGTCAGGTTCAACTAAGGTTGAGGCGAGCTTTGCGACTTTAAGACTGTGTGATTGGATTTTTTCCAATGGCTTACTAGGTTCATTCATGGAAACCGAATAGACCTCAAGCATGGCAATAATATTGGTAACCACTTGGCCACCCAAACGCGTGATGGCTTCAGAAATACTCTTAATTTCTTTGCGCCCTCTAAAGATGGCATTGTTAGAGATCTGTATGATTTTGGCGCACATGGCAGGCTCTTCACTGATGAGTTTTGCCACATCATGCATCGAGGCGTTGGGATCCATTAAGGTACGCTTAACATCAAAGAACAGCTTGGGCGCTACTGGCAGCGATGTAATCGTACCAATTGCATTTTGAATCACTCGATCAGGGAATAACTCAAGAATCTCTTCAATACGCTGGACTTCTGCCTTGATGACACTTGGATCGCAAGGTTTCATAAAAGCTTGGTGGGCGAAAAAACCGCCTTTTATCGTGACATCTGGATCCGAATAGCCGGACAATGATGCACGTATAATACCTGGGTGCCTTTTACTGACCTCTTCAAGTAGTTCAGCACCGTTCATCTTCGGCATAAGCATGTCTGAGATAATTAAATCGACCTCATGCTCTTCCAGAAACTGCAAAGCCTCTTCACCGCCTTCTGCGGTAAATATCTTCCATCCAGTTCCAAAAAGGGCTCGCTTTAATCCGTTCAGGATCATGCGTTCATCATCAACTAGCAGCAGCTTCATTATCTAGTCTCTCTTCAGTGCCAACGCTAACGTTGTCTAACGGTAGTGAAATAGTAAATGTCGTTCCCTCTCCAACAGTACTGTCGGTAGAAATTGCACCTTTATGTAAATCGACGATAACTGAGTAGGCTAAACTTAGCCCTTGTCCCGTCCCTTTACCGACATCTTTTGTGGTAAAGAAAGGGTCGAATATTCGGTCAATAATATTTTTTGGTATACCCGTACCATTGTCTTGGATGCGAATCTGAGCAGTATTTTCCTCTAAATGTGTCGAGACCTTGATCGTGCCCAAAGTGCCGTCTTGGCGACCAAATTTTTCTTCGATTGCGTGAGCCGCATTAATGATGAAGTTAAGCATTACTTGGTTAAATTCATCACGGTAACAAGGAATAGCAGGTAATCTAGAGTCAAAACTGGTTTCTACTTCAGCGACATAGCGCCACTCTCCGCGTGCGATGGTAATGGTCGACTCAATGGCTTCAGCAATATCGACTTGGTGCATTTCGTGGTTACTCGAATGTGAGAAAGACTTCATCGCTTTTACGATCCGGCTAATGCGTTGCAGCCCCTCTAAAGACTGATCCAGAGCGAGAGGGATTTCTTCTGCGATAAAGTCCATATCACCTTCAGCAATGTCGCTTTTAATCTGTGTTTTTAGCGTATCGACAGGCTCATCTCCTGACTTTTCAATGGTTTGTGTAATCTGGTTGATAGTGTTTAGACAGGTTTGAAAGGCGTCTTTTAAAAAGATCGTGTTGTCTGAAACATATTGAGTTGGTGTGTTTATCTCGTGAGCGATACCTGCGGCGAGTTGTCCCATTGATTCCAATTTTTGAGCTTGCCTTAACTGCTGTTCAAGCTCCATACGCATCGAAATATCTCGGATAACACAGTTAAACAGTTCCTTCTCTTCATTGCGAATTGAGAGTGCAGAAAGGCTTACTTCTATGGGAAACGAGCGACCATCTTTTTTAATCCCTTCAGTGGTTAGGTTGCTTCGGTGCTCTAAGTCGTTGTTGGCACAATTTCGCAACGAGACTTTATCAAAGGTTGGCATTAGATCTTCGATGTTCTTTTGATCGATCATTTCCTTTTCATACTCGAACATCCTCAATCCCATGTCATTAATGCTATCTATGATGCCTTCTTGATCAACGATAATGACACCGTCGGCAAGGTTGTTGAGGATATCTTGCTCACGCAGCTTACTGGCGACAATGGAATGCTCTGCTCGTTGGAGGCGCTGGTCGACAATAGAAGCGACGAATGTTGCAGCGCATATTAGCAGCACAAATAGAGCCACGATCAAGGCAATGTTGTGAGCATCGCTCATATGGTTATGTACGGTTGGGGTTTCGGTTAAGGCGTAAAAGCTCACTGCGCCCATAGCCGTGTAATGCATACCAGCGACCGAAAGGCCCATAATAGGAGCTATTAAGGCACGATGAGTAACGTTTTCTCCAAAATGGCGATTGCGAAGTTTGATCATATAGATTGAGATGCAAGCAAACAAAAAAGCAATCAGAATAGAGAGAACAAACCAGACGAAGTCATAGACCATTAGAGCGTCCATCTGCATCGCTTCCATGCCAAGGTAGTGCATCGAGCCAATACCCAGTGCTAAGTACAGGGCACTAAGCTGAATATCTAATAGTGAGAATCGTTGACTATAAAGGACTTGAAACGCGAAGTAAGCGCCTACGACTGGTGGGATAAAGGACAACGCGGTGATACCAGGATGATAGGACATTTGCGCAGGAACCATGTAGGCCAACATACCAGTAAAGTGCATAGCCCATACACCGAGGCCAAAAACTATACTGCCAAATAAACGCCACAAACTTATTGTTTTCGCCTCATTAGAACCCCACATTCGCTCAATGACGATCAAACATGAATAGGCAGCAAGGCTAGATATGAGTACAGAGAGCAAGACCAAAGAGTAGTGAAACTCTCCTTGGAGTAAATTGTAATCCTCTAAGTCAACAGATTTAAATCGCCAAAACTCTACCATAGCCCAACCTGTCCTTTGTTTACGTTGTTAGTTATTCCATTAAGGCGCTGATTAAAAACTCTGCGCTTTTTCTTCACTCTTCGCTTGTTCGTGTTCTTCTGGCTCTATCATGGTTACCCAAACTTCCCCAGCGACAGCTTTGTTCTCTAGGCAGTGGTGCACAATGTTCATCAAGGTTTGAGTTACTCTCTGACCTTTTCGTGCAATAAGCTGGTCACGGTTGGTTCGAATCTCCTGCTCAATAATCATATTGGGGTTTAAGAAACTAACATCGACGAAAATTTTTGGTGGTTCAAAGTCGAGCGTCGATTTAAAAGCGCTCAGTATGCTTGGGTCATAGAGGTGATCTTGGTTGTCGAGCTGCTCAACGGCATCAGGGATGGTGTAGCCGGCACTTTCTAGTTTTATATAGTCACAGACAACCTTAAGCATTCTTGAACCGTAGGGTAAGTCGGTTCCCTGAACGTCATCAATAGGATTACCTTCTCCATTAAAGCCTTTCTCTTGGTAGAGAATAGTCTTAGCGATACCACCCATCCTTGGGATTTGTTTAAGCAAATCAGAGGAAAGGCACGGGTGTTGCTCGAAGAGTTGACGATCTTCTTCAGTGACGACTTGTCCACTACTAATATTTTCTAAGGTGCTTTGGGGAAAAATAATAAAGCCGAGTTGAGACAACTGAACCATAGGCTCAAAACTCCAATGAGGTTTTATGTTAAGCGCTTTACCTAACTGCTGCATATGGAATTGAACTTTATTACTGCGGTCATTGATTTCAGGGTTGACAAGAGAAACAACATCGCTCAGGACATTAATGACGCCTTTTAACGTCTTGTTAAGCAGCACTTTCTCTGCAACGATAAGCTCGTATTGCCGAATGGCAGCGTTAATAAATCCTAGTAGTTGCTCTGGCGTACAGGGTTTATTGATAAAACGAAATACGTCGCCTAAGTTGACGGCATCGACCGCTGTTTGTTGGTCAGCATTCCCTGTAAACATCATACGTACAGTGTCAGGTGATTTTTCTTTTACGGCTTGCAGCAATTGAAGTCCGTTCATGACAGGCATTTGCATATCAGACACAATCACAGCGTACTGCTTCTTGGAGATGAGTTCGAGTGCTTGCTCGCCACTGTTTGCAAGATCGATATCGACATGACTTCTCAAAGTTCGACGAAATGAATTAAGGATGTTCACCTCATCATCAACTAAGAGTACAGGCTTTTTCATTGTTAATACTCGTGTAGTTGCATTATAAATTTAGTGTAGTACAGACAGTAGCTTATGAAGACTAATTAAGTGTTTTGTTGCTTATAAATTAGAGAAGTGCGAAGTAGGAAGTTTTATCGAGTTGATAATTGATCCAGTCAGGGAGTGGCGGTTGATGAAAAAGGAGGAGATAACTCCTCCTATGTTCCAACAGTAAAAGAAAACTATTTCCCCACAAAAGCGACAACAACCTTATCGTCACCTAGGGTTCTAGAGAACACATAAGCATTGTCATTGTCTATAGGCTGATGTTTACCTGCGCCAATTGCTGGGTGGTTGTGGCGGAACTGACCGACGGTTTGCCAGTGAGAAAGTAAAGCTTTTCTTTGTTCATCTAACTTCCAAACCATATCGGAGCGAGTCCCTTGGTGGAAATCATCCGCGTATGGGCCAAGCTCACGGCCGACTTCATCACCATAGTAAACCTGAACGGCGCCAGGGCTTAGGAGTAGGGCATTGGCAGCATTACGTTGCATGTCAAAAGACTTAAAGCGATTGAAGAACAGCTCTGTATCGTGAGAGGACATATAGCTGACAGGCGTATAGTCTGGGGTAGATTGCATCGAGTCTGCATAGTTTTGATAAACTTCCTGCATTTGGCTAAAGCAGGCTGCGCCTTTATCGAGTTTTTTCTGCATATCGAAATTGATCAGCGCATCGAAACCTTGGTCCGCATACGGTGAGCGGTAAGCCGAGTGCCCCCATACTTCCCCCATCATCCAGAACGGTTGACCAGACTTGCCATTTTCACTGCGCCACTGCTCTAGGTTCTCGCTTGCGGCTTGTTTTAGCTTAAGCCAAACATCCCCTTCAACGTGTTTTACTGTATCGACTCTGAAGCCATCAATACCAAAACGTTTTACCCAGTCCGACTGCCACTCAACCAAGTAATCAGCCACTGTGTAGTCAGGTTTAGCGACAACGCGAGTATCTGGGTTGTCGAGTAGCCACTTAGGAGGTGTAACAGGTTTCGTAGACTCTGTAATAAAGTCAGGTAAGCCTGCTAAGTTCATTGTGGTATCGCTGCTGCCAGGTTGCGTATAGCCCGGTAAACCTGCGCGAACCCAATCAGGGCCCCACCAGTTTTGCCACTGTTTGCTTTGATAGTCGATGGCGTTATTGAAACTGTGCCAGTTTTGACCTTGTTCAGGAGTCCATTTTGCCCACTGTTTAGGCATCTTCGAACGATCGACCACCTCTAGGTTATCAAACTGCATATCCGCCAGTGTGCCGTAACCGGCATGATTAACGACGGCATCAAGAAGGATCTTAATTCCGCGTTTGTGTGCTTCCTCAACCAGGATTTTCAGGTCTTGCTCGTTACCAAAATTTTGGTCGATTTTAGTGAAGTCACGTGTCCAGTAGCCGTGGTAAGAATAGAACGGGAAGCTACCACTTTCCCCGCCGCCAACAAAGCCGTGTACCTGTTCGACAATCGGAGAGAGCCAAATCGCGTCTGTACCCAGGCTCTTTATATAGTCGAGCTTTTCAATTACACCTTTTAGGTCGCCACCGTGGAAGGTACCGACCTCTTGTTTACCGTCTTTCTGGCGACTGTAACTCTGGTCATTACTGGTATCTCCATTACTGAATCGGTCGACCATCACAAAGTAAATATTGGCGTTCTTATAGGTAAATTCAGGCTTATCAGTAGGACTCGTTGGCTCAAGCAGAACTAAACCGCCACTGTCCTTTGACGGTGTAATGGTAACCGAGCCATTTTTAACCGTTACAACTTGCCCGCTTAAGGCATCTTTAAGCTCTTCACCATCTGTGAATGTATCGCCTAGATTCAAGGTAACGGCTTCACCAGAATATTTCTCGCACTGAACATCTGGGATAGGGCGGCTGAATGTCTGCTTACTCTTCTTTGCTTCTCTCGCAATAGTCAGCGTGTTGTTCTCTTTATCGAAAGCGAACGAATAGTCGCCGCCGAAACGGACTTTTAGCGGTAGGACTGTGTCTTGGCCGCAGTTAAGGGATAAAGGTCTACGAAATCTAACTTTCTGACCATTTACCGCAGGGCAGTGACCATCAATCCCAGATACGGTGAGCTGATATGTTTCTTTGCTCAACGACATGATCGCGGGTTCAGAGGCTGATAACGGAATATCGCGACTGGTGGTTGTGGTCGATAGAGTTAAAGTTGGACTCGCTACAGCAGGCACGCTGAATAAAACGGCAAGCATGACTGGATTGGGTTTAAACAGACTGTTCACGTTACATCCTTGAGGTCATTATTTTTATACCCCACTACCTTAACTGAGCTTCTAAGGTGCAACATCATTCCAATCATCTACGCCTTAAAGAAAGATGTTCATCACATTCTCTCTGTTTAGGGGAGGAGTACGCATTATTGATTACCTAGATAGAAGTTGATCTTGGTTCAAAGTTGGAAATTAACCCTCTATTCGCAGTGAAAACTATTGTTGTTGAAATGGTGGGTGAAATTTGAGCAATTTCGTCTTGGTGGCTCATTTTGTTCTCACAAATGATACAAATGACAAAATATTTCAGACGAAATTATATTTTAATCACCTTTATCCTGCAAAACCTCTTAAGTAACCTATACTTATAGCTTGGCTATTGATATTTCTGTTGAATATAAAACGCTGGAAATGCGAGCTATATTTGATATTTTGTGCGTATATTCTGACAAAAATTATAACAAATCGTTTCTAGCCTCTTGTTCGGCCGACGGGAGTGTGATTAGGAGACCTTATGGACGTAGAAGTATTACGCCAAGCCGCGATAGTAAAAGAAGTTTCTGGTGATGTTGTTGCTGTCAAACCAGATGGAAGTGCTAAAAAAGTCGTTGTAGGCGATACCATTCCTAGTGGTGAAATCGTTATTACAGCCAACCATTCGACAATTTTGATGGAGTCTTCGCAGGCTGCCATTAACCTTGATGCGAATACCCTTGCGACAGAAGATGATCTCGGTGGTTGGGGAGTTGCCCCTGTCGCTGGTGAAGTGAACTTTGACTTGGCGCAACTGGGCGAAGGTGCGATAAGCGAAGACGAATTAGCAGCCATTCAAGACGCTATCTTGGCAGGTGCTGACCCAACAGAGTTACTAGAAGCAACGGCGGCAGGCGCAGGTGCTGCTGGTTCGGCAAATGGTGGTTTTGTAACTATCGAGTACAACGGCACTGAAGTTCTGGCGAGTACTTTCTTTGAAACGTCCGGTTTTTCTACAGACTCTACCGAGCAGGTCGATGATGAAATTAGACCTATTATCTTCGCCGATGGTGGGCAAAGCATTAGTGAATCTTTAACTGAAGGCTCTCTCTCTGGCGGTACTTACCCGCAGTCAGTGACAAGCTCAGTGACCATATTTGCCGCTGATCTGTCTCTCGATCCTACCTCTTTTGTGCCAGAACCACTTTCTTTGGCCTCACTGTTAAGTGAACTTAACTCCGATATAACGTCTAATGGTGAATCAGTTACGTTTACCTATGACGCTACGACTAACACAATTACGGGTGTAGACGGTGATGGTAATCCTGTTCTCACTATAGATATTGAGGCAAGCAGCGTTGGTAGAGATGTCGGTTTAGAGCTAACCACAACCATCTTACAGCCAATTGATCACACACCTTCTGTTGGCGGCGGCCAAGTCGCCTTCACTGGTGATCAAATTACCGTTTCCTTTGAAATAACGGGTACGGATACGGGTGGAAACTCAATCCAAGCTCCGATTGATGCTCAGGTAAGCATTGGGGATGGGGCGGACCCGAGTGTTGCCAATATTACCGAAGCCAATGTCTTTGAAGCGGGCTTAGATGACGGTTCAAAAGAGGGTGACATAAGTACTACAGCAAGCGGAACAATCACTTTTGCTGCGGGAAGCGACGATGTCACTCAAGTACAGATCGATGTCGATGCCTTCAATGCCTCTCAGCAATCATCACCAATTATTTCGCAAGGTCAAACTGTTGTATTAGAAGCGGTTGCAGGCCAGCCTGGCGTCTATGTTGGTTTTATTACGCTAGATGGAAATCGAGTCGATGTGCTTCGCGTGACGCTTAATGATGTCGTTAAATCTGGGACGGATACGTCACCGACTTTTAATGCAGGTTATTCGATTGAACTGCTTGAAGAAATAGACCATCCATTACAAGGGCAGGATTCTCTTTCTATTTCTCTTCCAGTATTTGCTACGGATGCGGACAACGATCAGTCTGCGCGTTCGAACCTAGTGGTGAATGTGGGCGACGATATCCAAGTTGTCACCGACGGAAGCTTGAGCGTGGTTGAGCCAGTGATCGGAGATCCCGCGCAAAGCAACGAAATAGATGTGATTACTAAGGCAGGCGCTGATAATGGTGAAGTGACGTCGTTCCGCTTTGATAATACCAATTACACGCTTGAGGAAGGGAAGACCGAATATACGGTGACAGACGGTAAGGTGGTTATCACACCGGATGGCAAACTGTCGTTCATTCCTAACAGTGATGTTGACCACTCAACGAGTGAAGAGGTTAAGCACACCATAGTCGTAACCGTGACGGATAAAGATGGCGATACGCTGACGAGTAACGTTGAGTTAACGATTACTGATGGTGCAGACCCAGTGATTACCAATATCACTCAAGCCAATGTGTATGAAGCGGGTTTAACTGATGGTTCACAGGTGGGTGATAAGACAACCACGACTACTGGTGATATTAGCTTTACCACAGGTAGTGACACTGTGGTGGCAATGAAAGTCGATGTGGCTGAGTTCAATCGCACTTCGACGCTAGAGTCTGCGGGTCAAAAGGTCGTGCTAGAAGAAATCACCGGCCCGAATGGTGAGTTCACTGGTCAGTACGCCGGTTACATTACGCAGAATGGGGTTAAGGTTGAGGTGCTGAAAGTGACCCTCGACCAGAGCAACTTAGGCAAGTACACCGTGACCTTGTCGCAAGAAGTCGACCATGGGGCACAGGGCATGGATTCACTGGCGGTGAATGTACCAGTGTATGCGGTTGATAAAGACAATGACAATTCAGCGAATGTGAATCTGAAGGTCAATATTGGCGATGATATCCAAGTCGTCACCGATGGTAGCCTGAGTGTTACTGAGCCAACGATTGGTCAATCGGCGCAAAGCAATGAGATTGATGTGATTACCGAAGCGGGTGCTGACCAAGGCAAGGTGTCGACGGTGACGTTTGATGGTCAAAGCATCAACTTCAATGAAAATCAAAGCGAATACCCAGTTACCGACGGTAAGTTAGTGGTGTCTGCGGACGGCAAGGTTTCCTTTATTCCTAACAGCAACGTCGATCATTCAACGAGTGATGAGGTTAAACACACCATTGTTGTAACCGTGAAGGACAACGACGGTGACGAGCTAACCAGTACCGTCGACTTGACGATTAAAGATGGCGCTGATCCAGTCATTACCAATATCACTCAAGCTAATGTGTATGAAGCGGGCTTAACTGATGGCTCCAAAGTCGGCGATACGGTGACGACAGCGACTGGAGACATTAGCTTTACCACTGGCAGTGACACTGTGGTGGCAATGAAAGTCGATGTGGCTGAGTTCAACCGCACTTCGACGCTAGAGTCAGCAGGTCAAAAGGTAGTACTAGAAGAAATCACCGGCCCGAATGGTGAGTTCACCGGTGAGTATACCGGTTACATTACGCAGAATGGGGTTAAGGTTGAGGTGATGAAAGTGACCCTCGACCAGAGCAACTTAGGCAAGTACACAGTGACCTTGTCACAAGAAGTCGACCATGGTGCACAAGGCATGGATTCACTGGCGGTGAATGTACCTGTGTATGCGGTGGATAAAGACAATGACAATTCAGCGAATGTGAATCTGAAGGTCAATATTGGTGATGACATCCAAGTTGTCGCCGATGGCACAATCAGCGTGGTTGAGCCAACGATTGGTCAATCGGCGCAGAGCAACGAGATTGATGTCATTACTGAAGCGGGTGCTGACCAAGGTAAAGTGTCGACGGTGACGTTTGATGGTCAAAGCATCAACTTCAACGAAAATCAAAGCGAATACCTAGTTACCGACGGTAAATTGGTGGTGTCTGCGGACGGCAAGATTTCCTTTATTCCAAACAGTAACGTCGACCATTCAACGAGTGAAGAGGTTAAACACACCATTGTTGTCACGGTGACAGACAGAGACGGCGATACGCTCACAAGCAACGTCGAGTTAACGATTAAAGATGGCGCTGATCCAGTCATTAATACCATTGACCAAGCTAATGTGTATGAAGCGGGCTTAACTGATGGTTCGCAGGTGGGCGATAAGACAACCACGGCCACAGGTGATATTACCTTTACCACTGGCAGTGACACTGTGGTGGCAATGAAAGTCGATGTGGCTGAGTTCAACCGCACTTCCACGCTAGAGTCTGCGGGTCAGAAAGTCGTACTAGAAGAAATCACTGGCCCGAATGGTGAGTTCACCGGTCAGTACGCTGGTTACATCACGCAGAATGGGGTTAAGGTTGAGGTGCTGAAAGTGACCCTCGACCAGAGCAACTTAGGCAAGTACACAGTGACCTTGTCACAAGAAGTCGACCATGGTGCGCAGGGCATGGATTCACTGGCGGTGAATGTACCTGTGTATGCGGTGGATAAAGACAATGACAATTCAGCGAATGTGAATCTGAAGGTCAATATTGGTGATGACATCCAAGTTGTCGCCGATGGCACAATCAGCGTGGTTGAGCCAACGATTGGTCAATCGGCGCAGAGCAACGAGATTGATGTCATTACTGAAGCGGGTGCTGACCAAGGTAAAGTGTCGACGGTGACGTTTGATGGTCAAAGCATCAACTTCAACGAAAATCAAAGCGAATACCTAGTTACCGACGGTAAATTGGTGGTGTCTGCGGACGGCAAGATTTCCTTTATTCCAAACAGTAACGTCGACCATTCAACGAGTGAAGAGGTTAAACACACCATTGTTGTCACGGTGACAGACAGAGACGGCGATACGCTCACAAGCAACGTCGAGTTAACGATTAAAGATGGCGCTGATCCAGTCATTAATACCATTGACCAAGCTAATGTGTATGAAGCGGGCTTAACTGATGGTTCGCAGGTGGGCGATAAGACAACCACGGCCACAGGTGATATTACCTTTACCACTGGCAGTGACACTGTGGTGGCAATGAAAGTCGATGTGGCTGAGTTCAACCGCACTTCCACGCTAGAGTCTGCGGGTCAGAAAGTCGTACTAGAAGAAATCACTGGCCCGAATGGTGAGTTCACCGGTCAGTACGCTGGTTACATCACGCAGAATGGGGTTAAGGTTGAGGTGCTCAACGTGACCCTCGACCAGCGCAACTTAGGCAAGTACACAGTGACCTTGTCGCAAGAAGTTGACCATGGTGCGCAGGGCATGGATTCACTGGCGGTGAATGTGCCTGTTTACGCGGTGGATAAAGACAACGACAATTCAACGAATGTGAATCTGAAGGTCAATATTGGCGATGATACCGCGACTATTGATGGCTTCAAGATCGGCAGTACCTTCTCGGTTAATGAAGATGATACTAGCTCTGGGTCTTCGCCGGGCAGTGCAACTGCAACAGGTAGCTTTATCACTACTGAAGGTGCAGACACCGTTGTTAAGTATGAACTGGTCAATATCAATACGACGGAGAATGGCCTTAAGTCAGGTGGTTTTGACGTTGATATTACTAAACAGACAGGGACTTCTGATCCCGCGATATATCAAGGTAAGGCGAATGGTGAGCTGGTCTTCACCTTAGAGCTGAACAGCGATGGTAGCTACACCTACACCCAAATTAAGGCCCTCGATCATGCACCGGGCTCTGATTCACTAACGGTTCCGTTTGATGTTGTGGCGATTGACCGAGACGGAGACGTTTCTCCATCGGTTCCTCTTTCTATTGAAGTAAAAGATGACAAGCCAATATTAACAGGCACGACGGGTGAGAAAGTCGTCGATGAAGACGATTTAACAGGAATTGGTTCGGATCAATCTCAGGATACTCAAATCTCTGGCAACTTCGTTGTAAACGAAGGGGCTGATGGTGTCGTTGAGTATGAGCTTGTGGATGCAGACGATACGCTAAATGGACTTGAGTC
Organism: Vibrio tubiashii; assembly: GCF_028551255.1. Taxonomy (NCBI): domain Bacteria; kingdom Pseudomonadati; phylum Pseudomonadota; class Gammaproteobacteria; order Vibrionales; family Vibrionaceae; genus Vibrio; species Vibrio tubiashii. The sequence continues at coordinate 381,671 of NZ_CP117030.1, forward strand.
TGGTGGTGAAAGCTTAGAGTGGGCAGCTGTTTCAAATAGCGGAACAGTGTTTACCTACACGGCACAAACCACCTCAGGTGTGCCTGTTTTCACTATCAAGTTTGACACAGCAGATAACAGTTATACCTTTAATCTTCTTAAGCCTTTGGATCATCCAGATGGTGATGGTCAGAATAGCCTCGATATCAATTTCAAAGTCAAAGCAACAGACTTTGATGGCGATGAAAGTGGTGTGATTACGCTGCCGATACAAGTGACCGATGACATTCCGCAGCTAACGGGGCAGTCAATCACTCGTATCGAAGGCCAGAACTTTGGTGGCTCCAAAGTTGATATGTTTGCCGATGAAACAGATAAGGGTGCGGACAATGCTGCCCTAACCAAGATTGAAGGTACAACCGATGCGAATGGCGCCGAAATTGTCTTTGGTGGCCCAAGAGGCACCTATTTAGATTCTGTCGATCTGCGCGATGGCCGCCAAAATGTGCGTGTTTATGAACAAACAGATGACGGCAATGGCGGTACTGATACTCGTCAGTTAGGTATTTTAAGAATTAACTCAAACGGTGAAATTGAGTTCCGAGCAACCAACTATCTTGAGCACAATGGTGACGAGATTAATTTCAAGGTCAATGTCATTGCGACAGATGGAGACAATGATACGTCTGTCGCTCCTCTAGATATCACGATTACTGACCGTGAAGCTCGCCCTATCGCACTTAAAGTGACGACTTTCGAAGATGCGGGTCGCGATAACAGTATTAATTATGCACCTGGCGATGAACCCGCTTGGGAAAACGCTCAAGATAACCAAGCAGGTCTACCAAATGAGCCAGCTAAGGTCTCTTTGTCAGTTAATCTCTTCGATAGAGATAACGCCGAAGACATTGGTCAATTGACGATTAAAGCGGGTATTCATCGTGGCACTTTCTACTATGAAGAAAATGGTGTGCTCCACGAGCTTAAGGCAGACGCTAATGGCGACATTATTTTTGATGGAACCGTGCTGCAGCAAAGCTTTACGCAAAGTGGCAACAACACAATAGCGACAATCGATAACCTCTATTTTGTTCCAGATCGCAACTACTCAACTGGTAATGGCGGCGTTCGCATTAACTATCAATTGCAAATCGACAATAACGGTACGGCCGATCATACCGTCGATTCAAACTTTAGGATTGAAGTAGAAAGTGTTGCAGATATTGCAACATGGAACGACAGCCGTAGCACTTATCAATACCAAGTGGAAGAAGATGGTGATAATGTACGCATCCAACTTCGCGCTGAAACTCAAGATACCAGTAGACCAGAGACAATCACTTACGAGCTGAAAGTCACGGACGGCGAAGGACACTTTGAGTTGCTTGATCGTAATGGTGATCCGATAACGCCTGTTAACGGTGTCTATACCATTTCGGCCCAAGACGTCAACCGTATTCAGGTTAATCCAGCAGATAATTACTCGGGTCAAATTCGATTTGAAGCGACTGCGGTAACGACTGAACGATCTAACCCGTATAATGATGGCACCCTTGATAAGGGAAGTGCGCGCTCTGAGCCTAAAGAAATCATTATAGACGTCACTCCAGATGCCGATATGGGCAGCTTTAGTGTCAACCGTATCCAAATTAACGAAGATAATATCGCTGATCCAGATTACACCGGAACTGGACCAAACCACGAACCTTTCACGCTCAATGAAGTCATCACGATGAACCCTTCGGTTGATACTGACGGTTCTGAGACTCTGCATGTGCGCATTTCAGGAATTACAGAAGGCGCAAGTTTGGTTTGGGTTGGTTCAGGTACAAGTCAAATTACGACTGTGACGGTCAATGGTGTGACATACCAAGAAATTCCTTATGACCAGCTTGGCAATGTGGAAGTGGTTCCTGATCTGCACAGCAATGTAGATTTCAAGTTTGATGTAACCGGTGTGGTTAAAGACACCGCCAACCTATCGGGTAATGTGGTTCATGTTGATGAAGCAATTATGGGCACCAAAACCGTTAATGTTGCGGTTAAAGGTGTCGCTGATACACCTGAGAACAACACGGGCAGCTCAGCCGACTGGAAAGAATTTACCGATGGTAGCACTTCAGGTGTAGAAACCACGATTGATGAGAATGGTTCTGCAGAGATTAAGTTCTCGGTGGAATCTGGAGAGTTAGCTCAGCGACCATCCGACACCTCTGAATCGCTAACTGTTTTGTTATCCAACATTCCGAAAGGTGTTGTGATAGAAGACGGTAATGGTAATGCGGTGAACTTAAACTTCACAGGTTATGATTCAAATGGTCAGCCAATCTATGAAGCGAATATCACCAACCTAGGGGCGGGTGCGAGTTCAGGTATTGTGATCCGACCGGTTTCGTCTTCTACAGAAAATATCCATATCAAAGAGACCATTATTGTCACGGAAAATGATGGTCACTCTAAGAGTTTTGAGCGTGAGATTCGCGTTAAAGTTCAACCGGTTATTGATACACCAGATAACTACACAAATACCTCGGTGGGTGATGAAGATAGCCCAATCGACATTAAGTGGCATCCTAGGTTAGGTCAAGACTATACCGATACTGATGAACACGTGACCTCGATTAAAATCAGCGGTATTCCTGATGGCTCAACGGTGTATGTTGACGGTCAAGTCGTAACGGTAACCAATGGTAGCATTGAGGTTGTTCCAAGTGCGGGTCAATCTCCAGAGGCTTTTACTCAGGCTGCCCTGCAACAAGGCTTCATCCAGATCACTCCTCCGAAGGACTCAAGTACTAACTTTGATCTGCAAACGACGATTGAGATAGAAGAGGTCAATCACGAGCATGCGATTGGTCAACCTACCGATGAAGTCGGTCGTGCGCAAGCAACACTCAATGGCACCATCACCGTTAAGGTCAATCCAGTCGTTGAGCCTGAAGATGCCAATAATAAGTTAGTTGTGGAAAATGAATCCGGTGAGGTGGTTGGTGACGATATTGCTAAAGCCGTTGCCAATAAAGATGGAGTGATTCAATTTACTACGGATACCAACAAAGACGGCTTAACCGATGAGTTTGTTATTCGTTATCAAGAAACCGATGATTCAGGCCCTGTTGATGAGCCTAATGAACAGGTTACCGAGATCGTCATTCAGTTTGATCCTGCCCAGTCTGCTGTGTTTGATCAATTGGTTGTGGAAGGTGCTTTGTATGAAGGCAATGGTCGTTGGGTTGTGACCAATGAAGATAACTTTAAGATCAAGGCCCCGAACGGTTTAGATTACACACCTGGCGATGCAGGCAACCCTAACGTCTTCAATGATATCAAGCTGAAAATTATTACTCAGGTTGTCGATATTGGTGATGATGGCAGCAAGCGAAGTGTTGCGGAAACGCGTGAGACAGACGTTACGCTTTCATTCCCTGAACACGTGAGCGGCAATGAATATGAAGCGGGCACTATTGATATTGTCGATAACAGCGTCATTACTGGTAGCGAAGATACCGTAATAGATTTGGGTAATCAGCTTAAACCGGTAATTTCAGTCACCTCGCATGATGGTCATGAAGACATCATTACGATTGTCATCGATAGTACAGTGACAGTAGGCGGCCAAAACTTCACTATAGGTGTTGGTGGGTCTAACGTTGACTTTACCAATGGAAAATATGTCTTTAAGGCAACGCTCACCGCGAGTGGAGACATTGAAGGGCTAGATGGGCTAACCATTACCCCACCTAAAGATTATTCCGGTGACTTTAGGTTACCTCTTACCGTGATTACCACAGACAAGGTCTCTGGTGATGAGATTTCGAGACCAGAGTCGGTCATCATCAAAGTTGATCCTATCGCGGATGTTAAAGATGGAGCAAATCCACAGCCAGAGATCACGTTAGAGGTGAAAGGCTCACTGGACGATTCAATGAACCCGATTGATCAAGATGGTCAAGGTGGGCCAGATAAAGTTGGCTACGAAGATAGTTACATTCAACTCGATCTTGGTTATGACATCGCAGATAAAGTGACAGGCGTTGAAGGGGGCAACGAAGTGCTCTCTTCCGTGACACTAACTTTAGCGGACACAACGATTGGTGAGTTTTATGATCAAGCAGGGAAGAGTTTAGGAACATCGGTCACCTTTACTCAAGCGCAGATCGGCGCAGGCGCACTAGACAATATTTTGTTTAGACCGAAAGCAAACTACCCAACGGGCAACGATGACAACAGAGTCACGATCAACGTAACAGGCACAGTCACCGACACCGCGACATTTAACGAGCTGGGTACATCCTCTAGCCATTCAGATAGTTTCACTACTAGTGTTAGCTTTAAGGTGACGCCTGTAGTGGACGAAGTGAAGGTGACAGGACCGGGAACTGATCCTAGCCAAACCATCGAGATTACGGGCAATGAAGACGAAGCCATTTCGCTCGGTAACTCCGGTGCTGTTTCCATCGAACTGACCGATACTGATGGTTCAGAATCGTTTGTGTCGATCAAGTTTACTGGTGTGCCAGATGGTTTCTTGCTTATTGCTGACCCATCTAGCGGCTATACAGTGAAAAACAACGGCAATGGCGAGTGGAGCGTTAAAGTCCCAGCTGGTACAACAGATACTCTCGATTTAAGTGCGATATCAGTGCAACCACCTAAGCACTTTAGTGGTAGCGCTGAGTTTGGCGTGGCGGTCTTTACTCAGGAATCGTTACTTGGTGTACCTACCGCAGCGAAAAACCTGCCTAACTTCAAGCTTACGGTTAACCCTGTTGGTGATATTGTCGATACTGACCCTACAGATTCGGCAACGGGCTCTGAAGGTCAGAATATCGATATTGCCATTAACGCTTCCGTGATTGATAAAGCGATGTCTGCGACAGGAAGCGGTACATACACCGAGAACGCACCAGAAACGATTCGTGTGGAAGTGACCAATGTTCCTCAAGATGCGAAGATCTTCTACCCAGATGGGACGACTCTCGCGAGTTACGATCCAGTAACTAAGGTGTGGACGCTAGATATCCCGGCGCAGCAGCTCGATAAGATCGTGTTTAACTCAGGCGAGCACAACAGCGACACAGGCAATGCTTTAGGTATCGATGGGCCGATACATATTGCTGTGCAGTCAAACGACAATGGCGCATTAGGACCGAAGTCTGAGTTTGATGTCGATTTAGTTGTTGACCCAATCAATGATCAACCGACTTTTGTGAACGTTGTAAACCTAGAAACGTCGGAAGATATCGCGGGTGGTTTAGCAATCAACCAGTTATCTATTGCTGATGTTGATGCAACTTACGATGACCCAAATGCGACTTACACGCTCACTTTGCAAGTCGATAAAGGTGCGCTTGAGTTTGTTAATGATGCGAATGTTAACTTTACTCTTGCTCCTGATGGCAGTCTTGTCGCGACAGGTAAATTAGCGGATATCAATGCTGCGATTGCTGCGGGTAAAGTCATCTTTAAACCAGATGCTGACAGTAACGATATCAACTCGGGTGGCCCTGTCACGGTGACAGCGACAGTGGATGATGGTGGTAACAACGGTGCAATCGACCCAGGTGATAGCAGCACATCATCGACCAATCAAACCACCTTCTTGATCAAGGTAACAGAAGTCAACGATGCGCCAGAACCGAGAGATTTCAACTTAGCTGATCTGCCGGAAGAGGGCAGCATCACCATCAACGTGCAAGATCTTATTGATGGAACCTTCGACAAAGAAGGTGACACCATTAGCGTTGAAAGCCTTACTCTAGTCGAGGGTCAAGGTACTTTGACGCAACAGGGGGGGAACTGGGTATTTGAAGCGGCGAAAGACTACAATGGTCCAGTGAAAATCAGTTATGTTGTCAAAGATGATGGCACGACCAATGGTCAGCCGGATCACCTGACAGGAAGCGCAGAGATAAACTTTGATGTGACTCCTGTTAACGATAAACCGGTGTTGGATATTGATGATATAACTACACTGATAGACGAAGCGGCGAGCCAACAAATCCGTGGGATCAATGTTTCGGATGTTGACTATGTTGGGGCGTCTGCCAATGACTTGATGACAGTGACACTCAATGTGGATTACGGAAAACTGTCGATCGTATTGCCTGCGGGCTCAGGTGTGACGGCTACTGGAGAAGGAAGCAGCACGCTAACGCTATCAGGAACTCTTGCGGACCTTAATGCGCTACTTGATACGCCGACAAGCACGACAGGGGTGTTTATTGACGCAAGTTTAGCGCCTTCAAACACCATTGCGCTTGATGTCACCGCTAAAGATAGTTGGAACCCGTCTGGTCTCCGATTAGAAGCGGAACCTAAGCACTATGACATTACGGTTAACCCAGTGGCGAATGCGCCAACACTGGCATTTGACAGCAAATATGCTTTCAACAAGAACATTACCGCGACTCAAAGTGCCAGCACCAGCGGTATTGCGGTCCTGGGTATTATGGCGGCATTAACCGACACCACAGAAGCACTCACCTTAGAAGTGAAAGATGTACCACCAGGTGCGACGTTAGAAAGCACCAACGGTACAGTTTCTTTCGAAAATGGAGTGTGGCATGTGTCGCAGGATGCGATTGACACATTGACGGTCAAAGGGGCTACGGTAGGCGATCATACTTTGCATATTACCGCGGTGTCTGAAGAACTTGATGGCAATGGCCAACCTCTAGATAGAGCAGAATCGAACAACCATATTGCGATCGACCTTAATGTAGTAGATAACGTTAATGCGTTAGAGATTAACAAGTCATCGCAAACAGAAGCCGTACACCTTGATGGCAGTGGTTCTAATAGTACGCTAACAGGTGGTAGTGGTGATGACCTACTGGTTGGTGGTGTCGGCAATGACACCCTCATCGGTGGTGCAGGAGACGACACACTAATGGGTGGTGAAGGCAACGATACCTTAGAAGGTGGTTTGGGTTCCGATATTCTTGTGGGTGGCACTGGAATGGATGTTTTCGTCTGGCGTGAAATCGACGATGGTTCACTTGATACCATCAAAGACTTCAGTGTCAGTGAGGGTGATAAGATCGATTTACGTGAGGTGCTTCCTGAACTGAAATCAGGTTCTTTGGATATGGATACGTTGCTTGAGCATCTTGATGTCAAAGTCGATGGTAACAATGTTGAACTGCATGTTCACCCAGGTGGAGACGGAACCCAAGACCAAGGTATCTTGGTTGAGAATCTTGTGCCTCAGCTTGATAGTGGCTTTAGTGGCATGTCTCATGAAGATATGGTCTCTTCACTACTGCAACACGTTATGGTTCATGACAACAACTAGATCCGTTTAGTTAGCTATGAATACAACAACGCCCCTGATTAGGGGCGTTGTTTTAATTTATAGTTGCTTTATCTTACGTAGCTACTTCACTTTGTAGGTCGCGACAAAGCTTGTGACAGCGTGTTTGATGGCTAGCTGAACTTCCTCGCAGCTTGGAGGAGGCAAATGAGCTACTAATTGTGGCCAGAAAATCACCGCTTTAATACTGCCAAGGTATTGTTCTATAACAATGGAAACATCAGAAATGTCTAAAGCACCTGCCTTTATCCCTTGCTGCGCCCACTTTTGCAAACCGTAAGAATCTCCGAGAGACTTGTATTTAGACACTAATACCTTCGAGGTTTCATGGCAGCGAATACACTCAGCCATCACCAACCGCGCAGTAATTTGGTAGTCCTCATTGTTGATGTAACACATCTGCTTCAACGTCAATTCGGTTAATTGCTCTTCAATTGATACAGAAGGTTCAAATTCCACCTCACATTGGTCATCAAAGCGGCACATAAGTGTATCGACAATAACCTCAAATAAAGCCTCTTTGTTTGGGTAGTATTTGTAAAGCGTGCGCTTAGATACACCTGCATGCTTGGAGATACCCTCCATACTTGCTTGCTCAAAGCCCTTTTGAGAAAAAACCTCGATGGCCGATCTAATAATATCTTCTTGTTTTATATCGCTTCTTTTTACCATGAGAAGTATCCAATAAGCTTAAAGTAAACGGGTTAGTTTACCTTTGATTGGTAATATCTAAAGTATACACTATCGTTTACTTCCTAATAGTATTTATTCTTAGTGAGATGGCTGTTTAATGTCAAAAACGAGATTAAGACAAGATATTGAAGGTCAGAGCAATAAGTTCAGCTGGTAAATGCCAAACTTAGCTGTCAAAACTAGAATCATTAACTATCTCTTTTTAAATACTTTTTCCTAATTCACCTGCAGCTTACAGGCTTTTTTAACATCTGCTCGATAAAGTCTTTTGTTTTGATTGATTCTTTGTATACTGGCTAAATAACAATTATGCAACAAGTTGGACGAAGGAGAGTGGTATGGAAAGAGAACAAAGCTTGTTTCAATGGGAAAGAGTAAAGCGATTTAATCTTCCTGTTTGGACTGTCCTTATCGGTGTTTTTGTTTCTAGAACTAGCTACTTTATGGCGTGGCCATTTCTTATCGTGTTTCTCTATCAGGATTACGGTGCATCGGCATTTGAAGTTGGCGCCATGCTTGCTGCGTCAGCGTTTATCGGTTCTACGACCGGTCTATACTCGGGTTATCTCTCAGATAAGTTTGGCCGTAAATGGCTGATGGTCGCAGGGTGCGCCATTGCTTTCTTTGCATACAGTGGCATCGCCTTGGCAACCGAGATGTGGCATTTTCACATATTGATATTGCTAACCGGACTAATGCACCCATTAATTGATGGTCCAGCTAAAGCGGTCATCGGAGACTCTTTGCCAGATCTTAAAGATAGAGAATTGGCTTTAAATACCCGCTATTTCCTACTTAATATCGGCGGCGCAGCAGGTCCTCTTATCGGTGTGACTCTTGCCCTCGCTAACCCGCAAATTCTGTTCTTAGTGACGGGTTTTGCTCATGTGTTTTATGCTTTTTGGATCATGTTTGGTATTGAGAGAAAGAGCCACAAAGCGGATAAAGACAAGGAGTCTTCTGTTCTGCCGAACTTTAGGCAAACCCTTAAAGTCATTAGCCAAGACAAAATATTTGTTTTGCTCTTGTTTGCTAACTTGCTGTTGATGTTTGTATACGCCCAACTGGAATCGTCGGTTCCCCAAGTGATTGTGCGCAGTGGAATTGAAGATGCCGCAAAACTTATCGCGATGCTGATGGTGGTGAATACCGCAACGATAGTTGTTTTCCAGTTCCCATTGTTAAAGCTAATGGAAAAGCTGCCTCTGTTTAGTCGCACTAGAATTGGGATGATATTGATTGCGTTGGGTCAGGTTGGCTTCATCGTGTCACCAAACGATTCTGCACTTGGCTGGGCTATCGCCTGCTTTATTATCAGTGTCGGTGAAGTGATCACTTTCCCAACCATTAATGTGCAGATTGATCGACTTGCACCTGCTCATTTACGCGGCTCATATTTTGGTGCCACCGCTTTATACACGCTAGGCTTTGCGATAGGACCGCTGCTTGGTGGAGTCATGATTGAATGGTTAGGTTCCACTTGGCTATTCGCGCTCTGTTTTGTCGCTTGTTTAGGGATGATTTGGCTTTACCACGTTGCCTCCCATATGGAAGACAACGTAGAACGCGAAGTAGCATTGCAGTAGCCCAAGTCTTGGCTACTTAGCGAATGTTTAGCGCGTGATTACCTCTTCTTCACCTGCTCGCTGAGGATCAAGTTGTATCGTTTGGGTCGGGAAGGCGATATCCGCATCATGCTGCTGAATGATCTGGTAGATTTTTAGCAGCACATCTTGCTTCACTTCGTGGTAGCGAATCCAGTTAACGGTCTTTGTAAAAGTGTAAACCATTAAGGTCAAAGAGGATGGAGCAAAGCCATTGAAGTTAACAATCAGGGTTTGCCGAGTATCAATATCAGGATGATTCTCTAGCATGCTCTTGATATCAGATACGATGATTTCGACTTTTGCCCCATCTTTATAACGAATACCGATGTTCTCGTTAATACGTCGGTTAAGCATTCGAGACGGGTTTTCCACCACTATGTTGCTGAATACGGAATTAGGTACGTAGATAGGTCTCTTGTCGAAGGTGCGAATGATCGTCATACGCCAACCAATACGTTCGACTGTCCCCTCAATTTGTCTGTCTGGTGAGCGAATCCAATCACCCACTTTAAAAGGTCGGTCGAAGTAGATCATCATGCCACCGAAGAAGTTAGACAGCAGATCTTTGGCAGCGAGACCGACAATCAAACCACCGACACCACCAAACGTCAGTAGGCCAGACAGGCTTAAACCAAATGCCTGCATCACCGTCAGAGCTCCAATGACGATAAAGAACAACCGAGCCACCTTGGCAACCGCCTGAACGGTTGTCTCGTCTCTGTTGTTCTGTTTTAGGACGTACTCTTCAATGTTGTTGATAAGACGCATGGTGATCCAAACGAAAATACCGATCACCAAAATGAGCTTAAGCGTACTCAGCCAGTTGAGCTTTGAGCCCATGTAATCTTGGAGAAGAAAGCCTGCGGAGATGGTCGCTGGCCAACACCATATTAGGGCGCTGACCGGTGTTTTTAAGGCTTCGAGGGTTAAATCGTCCCAATGGAAACTGGTTTTAGCGACTAGCACTTCTAGTCGGCTGTAGACGATCCGCCATACGATCCACACCAGAAAGCTTGCTAACGTGATAAGCAGAACATTGGTATCCCAAGTTTGCAGCATGTTGGCCAGTGGTTGTGGCAATTGCGTGAGTAACTCGTTCATTTTTCGATTCTAATTTGGTCTGTATGGCACAAGTATATGTGTTATATCGCAGTCAAACTAGTGATTATCAGTCAACGAATGTGAAACGGAACATGTGCTCTAGGACGCTATTGGAATGGTTACTTATTGCCGAAATGATCAGAGAGCGCCGCACGACGATTTTTCGCAGAGCCACCTCCTTCCATATCAATCGTATTTTCGTAACCTTCTTTGATAAAACGCTGAGTAGGGCTGTTAGGTTCTAGGCGCCTCAGCTGAGGAGATTTGAATGTCCCCGCCAGTTGATAGATGGAATCGCCCCCTCCAGTTTGGACGGTAATGCGCTTCCCATCGAAATCAAATTGGGTCGCTATTAATCGGTCGTTACGATAGACGCCGCGTGAATTCAAGGTAAGCACTTCAGTCTGATAAGGTGGCGCACCGATTTCTATCCATCGACCGTAAACATGTTTTGGGTGGATATAATCTTGATAGCTAAAATAAAGTAGTGCACTGAACGCGATAGCCAGAGTGACGAAGATGAACACGAAAGCGGTTCTGATAGCGGAACTTTTAGTCATTTCAACCTGCTGTCTTCGTCATAGGGGTGAATTTACTGCGGACACATAGATTGTCGGAGATTAAAACTTAGCGCAATAACCGCACAGAGAACTTTGAACTCCAGCCCAAAAATACGGAACATGTCATTGTGCCCTTCATTTTATTTTAGCCGACTTCAAGTCATTTAACGAACCTTGGATATGACCGAGATTTTGGGTTTAGTGGTCGGTTTTATCATTGGGTGAGTAAATATTGTTGCCTGAATTAAAAAAATTCGATAAAACAAACGTTTTGATGGAAAGTAGTTAAGCTCAAGGAGAGATAAATGATCAAGGTAAACAGTTACTTTGAAGGTAATGTTCAGTCACTCGGTTTTACCCAGCAAGATGGCGACTCCAGTGTCGGCGTTATGGCTGCTGGTGAGTACACATTTGGTACAGCAGCGCCGGAAAAAATGACCGTAGTGAAAGGTGCATTGACCGTCAAACTAGCCGGTGCTCAAGAGTGGGTGACTTATGGCGCGGGCGAATCTTTTAACGTGGCTGGCGATTCATCTTTTGATCTGCAAGTGAAAGAATCCACTGCGTACTTATGTGAGTACTTGAGTGAGTAACCACTACCACATTAACATCTGACAAAACCACGCAGCGGCGTGGTTTTTTTATGCCTGAAAATTCTTCTCGTCAAAACCACTTGGTAACCCAATGTTAACCAGCGCTTTGCTACCTTTGCCGCTTGAGAGAGCGATGTTCAAAGGTAACACGGTGCGATTCGATATTAAGCTAGAGGTTCCAACAAAATGGAAAACAATGGTAGCGCTTTTGCTTGCCATCATTGCCTTGAAGTTCAACCTGTTTGTTATTTGGGGTGTCTTTTGTTGCTTTTGGGGTGTTGAGAATTTGCGAAACAAAGAGGCTTACTTTGTTGAGCGCGTCAAATTGAGCGATAACCCGATACTTTTTGCCATCATCATCTTGAGTTGGTTTTTTATGGGCGCGCTCTACTTCTATATGGACGATCGCATCTTCCAGTTTTTCTATGCACTTTAACCATCAAGAGGTGTGACATGAAGGTTTATCTAATCAAAGCGTCTTCAGGCAGTGACTATTCCAAGTATAAAGCGGAGACAGGAGGCCCGCCGCAAAACATATTTGCAGCGGCGGCAGCGACGCCTAAGTGGTATGACATAGACATGGTGGATGAAACCATCGGTATGAAGGCTGACTTGGCAACTGACGCGCAGTTGATCGTGATATTTATGTCAACGCCAGATGCGTATAGAGCGTATGAGCTAGCGAAAATATATCGAGCGAAAGGTAAGCTGGTGGTACTGGGTGGGCTACATACCAAGTTCAATCAGGACGAAGCCGCCGAGCATGCAGATGCGCTTATCATTGGAGAGGTTGAAAACTATTGGCTTGAACTACTCAATCATGCTGAGTTTGGCCAGTTAAAACTCAAGTATGAAAGTGAAGAGCCTGTTGACCTTAGTCAGCTTAATCCATACCCAACCGACATCATTTCGCCTTCGACTTACCACTACACATGGTCTGTGGTAGTGACGCGAGGATGTCCGTTTAAGTGTAATTTTTGCCTAGTTCCTAAGTTCTTTAATAAGTTCGAGACAAGGCCGATTAGTCATATTGTTGATGAGCTAAAGCACCTTAAGTCACTCGGTGTCGAATGGGTCGAGCTCCATTCAGATAATCTTACCCACAACCGTGAGTTTGCCATTCAGCTATTCAAAGCCATTGCGCCACTGAAAATGAAATTTTATGGTGAGACAACGGTATTGATAGCACGTGATGAAGAGTTGCTCTCTGCGGCCAAACGAGCTGGCTTCAAAGCGGTTCTGCTTGGGATAGAAACACCATCTGAAGAAGCCTTGAAAGCACAGAAAAAAGGATTCGTGAAACCAGACAAAATGAAGGAGTACATCAAGAAGATTAGACAATATGGCATTGAGGTGTGGGGAGACTTTCTGTTTGGGTTTGATGAGCATGACACGTCAATTTTTGAGCAAACTCAACGGTTTGTAAAAGAGATAAAAGTCGACAAGGTGATCCCGCACTATATGATTCCTTTCCCAGGGTCGGAAATGTTTAAAAAACTGGATCAAGAGGGAAGAATTTTAACCAAAGACTGGTCTAAATATGATGGGAGCCATGCCGTTTACTTGCCCAAGAACATGACTGCGAGCGAGCTTGAAGAAGGGATTTACTGGATATGGAGCAAGAACACGTCTTTTGTCGATAAGATGAAATCTTGGTTTAACTAGTTCAATACCTCTAACCGTTCCTATTTTGACTATCGATTTGATAAACGGGAAGGACTCGCAATCGGCGAAAAACGAGTTATTCCTGTTAATCATGCACTTAGTGATGCGTTTAATAATTGGCACAAGGCTTGCTGTGCATAAGGTAAGCCTGTTTGGGGAGTGACTCCTTGATTGGCTTTCGGAAATGCCGAAGATTTCAACAGTTATTATCAGAATTGTTATTGTAAGTCTTGGCTATACTTAGATAAAGGCGGTCAAAAGAGAGGAGGTGCTTATGGCTGTTGTACCAAAACACACTGACTCCCATAGTCGATACGACCCGAAGCAGGAGTTAACCGCAGATCAGCTACATCGCTTTGGTAAAGTCGCGCAAAAAGCTCGTGAGCGACGCAAAGAAGAGGTGGAAAGAGGTACTATGTCTGCCGTCGCAAGAGCTGCAAAAGATGCTGCTTTCAAGCCTATCGTAACGCCCAAACGCGAAAAGCCTAATACAGTGCGTTACGCCGCTTGGATGATTGTAGTGATGGCCGTTTCTCTATGGCTGATGTATATGAGCCGCTAACCTTGTTTAAGCGAAGTGACGCTTGCTAACTTCGCTTTAACACTTTGCGCTTTCTCCGGCGTCTTTTCTACTCTGTAGAAGCGATACTGGTTTTTACCACTGTGCTTGGCTGCGTACATGGCTTTGTCGGCGCAGCGGGTAAGTTCTGCAAGTGTGTTGGCGTCGTCAGGAAATAGAGAGACGCCGACACTCACCGTAAGCTCATTAATACGTTGAGAAGACTGATAGCCGTCAGTGAAAAGCCCACAAATGCGTTTTAGGATTCCCTCTAAATCTTGCTTCGATTTGACATCGTAAAGCAGCAGTACAAACTCATCTCCGGCAAAGCGAGCGACTGAGTAATCGTGTTTATCTGTATTGCGGTCTTTATTTCTGACGTTGTTTTTCAACCGCTTTGCAAAATGTTGTAAGACTCGGTCACCCACTTCATGTCCGTAGGTATCATTAATGAACTTGAAGTTGTCGATATCAAGAAACACCATAGCCGTGACATTTTTGCTCTCTTTCTTTTCTTCGAGTTTTCCTTGCGCCCAGTTTTCAAAACTCCAACGGTTAGCGAGACCGGTAAGCTGATCTAGGTAAGCGAGATCTTCAATTCCTTCTTTATACAAAGATTGAACATAGCTCATGACTTTGGAGTATTGATACGCGGAGATATTACATAATAAGTTGAGGGCAAATAGGCTTAACAGAAATATGGATTGCGAGTTTGTCGCAGTATAAGGCACGGCTTCAGTAAAAATCGTGGTAACAACTACGAGCATGTACAGACTTGTACTCAGAAAAGCCCCGACTTTAAATTCGTTTGCAAAGATGACAATCGCTGAAATGGGATAAAGCCACAAAAGTCTATCAGGAATGTTTTGTCCATAGATGAGCAAAATTACGCCATGAAAAAGGAGAACTCCACTTAAAATCAAATCACCAAATTTTGGCATTGGGTGTCTGATCAAGTAGATGACGTTGAGCAGTAAAATTGTAGAGGAAATCAGATTAATCGAAGCTAGGAAAAAGTCTTGCTCTATAATTCTAACTAAACTAAACGTGAAAATAATGGCTAACGACACTGATGAGCAAAGCATGACAACTTTGCGCTTCCGCGAAGCGCGAATGTCTGCCATTTCTTCTATTTGCTGACCAGCAAGCTTTGGCATAATCTACCTTTTCTACATTTATAGTCCCTCAAGAAAAGTCTAGATTAAATTTTGTAGTCTGAATGAATGTATGAATATTAAGAGCTTAATATCATCAATGATTTATATTGAGTTAGTTGTATATGACGACTTATAAAAATCGACTCAATGAAATTTGACGCTTAGGTAACTCGTTGTCTTAAGCTACTAATTTTACAATTAGTTAGTTTATTGACACCGCGTTTTTATCAGTGCCTACCTAATAGTAGGTATATTCTTCCACTTTTTTATAACAAAATAGTCTATGGCATTAGTCTTGAGTGAACTCGCGTCTAATCCAATTCCTCAGCTGTAATACATTCTCGTTTTTTAGTTTGCTTGGTTGGCAAGCGAAGTAGAACTCTTGGTGTGGATTCAATACTGGCTCACCAATTTCGACTAGATAACCTTGTTGGACGTCATCACGAACGAAAATTCGGTGGGTAACAAATACCCCAAGGTGACGGGTAGCAGCCTGAACTGCTTGGATAGAGGCACTGAATTTTAGGTTGTTTGCCGGGTTAGGAATGGAAGTATTGTTCGCTTCGCACCACACTTGCCAGTCATGCTTTCGTCTGTCGTTAGCGGCAATGATTGCGGGATATTTTTTAAGTAGTGCAATGGGGCAATCATAGTCAGCGGCTAATTCTGGGCTCGCGACCATGATCAGTTCATCATCAGCCAGTTTTTCACAGTAGTAATCCTGCCAGTCTTCGACATTGCCGTGTATCACCGCAACATCGACCCCTTCATCTTCCATGACAAATGTCCCAATGAGGGTAGAGATCCTCACATCAAGATTTGGAGCGTACTGGTTGAGTTGGTTTACCCTCGGAATCCACCAATGCATCGCTAGCGAGTTGACCATATTCAACGTTAAGCGATGAGATTGCTTCTCTTCGATCACCTGGTGGGTGGCACGAGTGATCTGTTCAAGAGCAGGGGCAACATTCTTGTAATAATGACGACCACTGGCATTGAGGGTCACATGACGACCAACACGGTTAAACAGAGATTGCCCAACGTGCTTTTCCAAAGATTTAATAGCTTGGCTAATGGCAGAATGGCTGACGTGCAGTGCAGATGCGGCCTCTGTCATGCTACCTGTTTCTGCGACGGCGACGAAGGCATATAGAGATTTTACTGGAGCGGGGATGATACGTTTCATATGTAAGTTTTTCTTACTAATAGTGTCAATATTACTCGTTATTTATTTCGGCTTTTTGTCCCTACACTTAAGATTAAGGGAGGGATTTATGTCGAACCAGTTGTACCCAGTTTTGTTTATGTTGGCCTCAACTTTTAGTCTGTCATTAACCGGACTATTTTCCAAATTCTTAGGTCAATATCTTGAACCAAGCCTACTTAGTTTCCTAAGGTTTATGGTGCCTGCGCTCATCATTGTCGCAATGACACGAAGGTTCTATACACGACCCACAGGCACATTGTGTCAGGCGATTTGGGTTCGTGCCTTGTGCATTGCTGCATGCCAAGTCTGTTTTATCTATTCGCTGAATCACTTAAGTTTAGTTGAAAGTGTGGTTTTATTTGGCACGGGTCCTTTGTTCTTACCTGTGTTAGAAAGATTAATATTTCACACCAAACTAAAGTGGATTTCAATTTGGGGGTTGGTACTGACGTTTACGGGAGTGGTTCTACTTGCCGGGGATGTGTCAGGGATTAATCTACGACTCGAATTGTTGGTTGGGTTAGCGTCTGGTCTGTTCAACGCGGGTTCTCAGCTTAGCTTGTATCGCATTAGTAAGTCAGAACTCAACGCATTTGAAATCAATTACTGGACGTTTCTGTTTGCGGCGATAGTGTTATCCCCTTACGTAGGCTTCAGCTACTTTAATAGCGAACAGATGGTCAATACCGTCGGGATTAACCTGGAAGTGCTTATTGCTGTAATGTTAGGCGTCTCATTCCTAATCATTAACACGCAGGTATTTCGTTCCAAAGCATACAAATTGGCAGAGTCCGGCTCGCAATTGGCGCCGCTGATCTTTACCAACTTACTGTTTACCGCGATATGGCAGTGGCTATTCTACGCAGAGAGCTACAGCTATTTGCAAGTAATGGGACTGACTCTGATTGTGCTTGCCAACATGTTTGTCGTTTTTGCTCCTAAATACTTGGGAAAGAGACCTGCGTCCATCGCCTAAACAGATAGCCCCGCATCGTAGCGGGGCTAGTTGTTTATTGTGGGATAAGACCATAAGGTGGATTAGAGAACATCTTGGGCTGACCTTTCACTGTCGGAGCCTCATTCACTTGCTGCCAGTCGAGCAACATAATAGCAAGGACATTGCGGTGTTCGCCGTAAGTGACGTCGAAATCCCCAGTAACAGAAGGAATCATCCCTTTGTTTAGGTCAATTGAGCTTTGAATCGCTTTGCGGGTTTTCTCGACCACTGGGTCATCTTCAAGGCCAGCTAGCAAGAAGGTAATCCCTACCTCAGCGATAACATCTTCCTTTGCTCGAATCAGAATGGTATCGATGTTGTCGCGGAAATAGTCATATATCCACTGATGTTGTTTTTCGCTAACTTGGTGTTGGTAGTATTCCGAATCGCCGAAAATGATATGAGTCATACCATAAAGCTTATTGCCGTACTGCTGCTTGGAGAGCTTTTTGTCTTCGTGGTCAGGGTAGGCTTTCTTGAAAGCTTCTGTGAAAGGTTCCACAACATCTTGCTCTCCTAGCTGTCTTAGCCAGTAAACTTGATTGGCCAGTTGCGCAGCCCAAGCCTTAATCATCTCTTGGTCCGTTGCGTATTTAGCGAAATCATATCGTCGAATGACTGAACGAAGCTTGTCATCGTGTTTGTGCTTCAGGCCGTACTCATTGGCGCGTGCCATCGAGCCTAACAGGTCAACACCAAGATAGAGGTATTCAGGCATATGTTTAGTGACGGTATAACGTCTGACACTGCGCTCATCGGTTTCGCCAATGTAGCCAGAAACGCGCTTTTCAGAGTAGAGAAGTATCTGCTCTGGCGTGTTGATTTCTGCGCTAAACTTATTGAGTCGACTGGCAACACGGGCCATGTCAGTCCACACCGCCGCTGAGTATTTTGGATCCAAGGTTTGGCGGAACATACGTAGTCCGTAGTGTCCTTCTTTAAAAGCTGGCAGCGTATATAACTGGCTCTCGTAGGTGTTTCGAATAACGTCTGCGGATTCTTTGTAGCTTTGTGGCGGAGATGCCATGACTGAGTGAGACAATACGATAGCAAAACACAATCCAATTAACTTTCTACGCATCCTAATAGCCCAATAAAACCCAATGAATATAACCATTAAGGTTAACAGATATTTTCATGGTCGATGTTATCTCTCGGTCAAATGTTAGTTTGTATGAGAGCCTACAAGCCATTAACGTGAGCTAGAAGTTGTTATGTCATTTGCCATAAACGCACTTGAACGTGGAGTGTATTCGGCGATGTGTGCCAATTTTTCCGCCTTGTTCGATAAAAATACTCTTATTGTCGATAATTTTATCGATTACCAATGAAAAAAAGGCCGATTTATTGTAACTTTTATATAACCAATACAAATAATAACAATACGAATAACAGGCTTTCTTTCTCGGGTATTACCCGGTGTTTTGTTGCATGAGTAGTTGTGGGGGGCGGATGGCCTTGAGTTCAGGCAGGCATTTTTATCTTAATGCTGTATGTTTGTTGGTTTTTGTTATCTCTATCGGATTGGTTGAGTCACTCGACCGTAGCCAAAAATCTTTCTTGCGCGACAGTTTGTTAGCTAAGTCGAAAGAAGAACTCTCAATTGTACGTTCAGAACTCGAATCGGCGATTGTGTCTGATATTTATGTGGTCAATGGGCTATCGGCACTGGTTGCGGCAAATCCTGAATTTGAATTTTCGGGATGGGATCTGATTGCTTCAAGTGTGATTCGTAGGAGTAGTCATGTGCAATTGCTAGGCTTAGCGCCAAATGATGTAATCCAGTATGTCTACCCCTTAAAAGGGAATGAAAAAGCTTTGGGTTTGGATTACCGAACTATTCCAAGCCAGTGGCGTACAGTAAAGAAAGCTCAAGATCTACAAGAAATCTTTATTGCAGGTCCTGTCAACTTAGTGCAGGGAGGGTTAGCCCTAATTGCACGTGTTCCTATTTTCCAAGATCCGCCTTATAACTCGCGCTATTGGGGAGTATGTAGTGTTGTTATTTCATTAGAGTCCTTATTCTTAGATGCTGGCGTTTCTGCGTTTGAAAACACTTACAATATTGCAATTAGAGGCAGAGACAGTGCGGGACTTGAAGGCGATATTTTCTATGGTTTGCAATCTACATTTGACAACGCTTTCGCGATAGAATCTGTCCACTTTCCTTACGGTAGTTGGGTTATCGCGGCCTCAACTAAGAAAGACTTGCTTGCCAGCAAGTCTTGGTATCAAGTTCATGCGGTTAGACTATTAGGTTATCCGATGATACTTATATTGGTAGTGGCCTTTGCGCTTACTTATCGGCTTTATACTGAAGCAAGCAAACGCTCTTTGCAGGATGAGTTAACCTTGTTACCTAATCGACGATATTTCATGTATACGCTGCGTGAACACTTTGATGCTGTTCGAAAGCGCCATGAGCAAGATCGCTTTGCCATTTTGAATATTGATCTCGATAAATTTAAAGCGATCAATGACACCTTCGGTCACGCAGCTGGTGACAAAGTCTTAATAGCTACTGCTGAGCGATTAAAGAGCGTGTTGAGAACATCTGATGTGGTTGCAAGAATCGGTGGGGACGAGTTCTTAATCCTGTTGCCACGAATTGAAAACTCCAATGATATCGACGTAATTAACATCGAATTGCAGAAGGCGATTTGCCATACCCCGGTCATATACGAACAGCACTTGATCAATTTACAGGTGAGTGTTGGCTATGCGATCTATAAGCCTGAATTCAATGACATAGACGACATGCTCAAGTTAGCTGATTCACGTATGTATCAAGAAAAACGCCGCCAGTTGCAAAGAACTATCACAAATTAGTCTTTATTGACGGCAGGGGATGTAAAGCCATGCTATAGAAATAATAGGATGATTTTACAGGCGAAAGAGTATGAAGGATCTCACTCAATGGCTCACTGAATACGGTGAAAGCCACCAAAATCCGATCAATCAAAAGATTCATAAAGTTGCCGTGCCGGGGATTTTCTTATCAGTAGTTGGACTGATTTGGTCAATACCACCACTTGAGCTATTTGGCTTAACTCTCAACTGGGTATGGATCGCTGCGTTGCCAGTGATGGTGTTCTATTTCCGGCTGTCACTCAGCGTATTTATTATGATGCTGGGGTTTACTCTTGCGTGTATTTCTCTGGTTTGGTCTATCGAAGTTATGCAGCTGTCGGTTTTGCTTGTCTCTTTGGTGTTGTTTGCTGTGCTGTGGCTGTTTCAGTTTATCGGTCATAAAATTGAAGGGAAAAAGCCCTCATTTTTCGAAGATGTTCAGTTCCTACTTATTGGCCCGATCTGGGTATTCAGAAAACGATAACAGATTCTGTGATCTAGCTAAGCGAGACTTTGATCACAGAGTCTGCTCTCGATGTTAATTCTTTTGGGTTAGTAAATAACAAATGTGACAATAGTCATAGTAAAACGTTATCTGTTACCGGTAACATCAGTTCTAACGTTACCGGTAACATAAAAATTAGAACCGGTAGTTTACCTAGGTCATATCGGCTAGATTGGAAACTGAAACAAATAAAGGATACCCCTACTATGAAAGCGATGACTAAAACTCTGCTTGCTGCCACGATTACCGGTCTTTTCTCCGCCTCAGCGTTAGCTGCAGATTTTAATCTAAAGATTCAATCATCAGATCCGTCTGGCGATCTCAACTACAAGGTTCAACAAAACTGGGCAGAGCGTGTTGAGAAAATGTCTAGCGGCCGCATCGAGATTACCAGTAGGTGCTGTGGTTAAACACACTGAAACCCTAGGCGCGATCAAAATGGGTATCCTAGATGGTCAAGTGACAGCGACCGGTTACTTCTCAGGTAAAGATCCAGCGTTCGGCCTTATCGGCAACATGGTAGGTGCTTGGTCAGATACAACACAGTTACTGCAATACATGAACTATGGCGGCGGTAACGAATTGATGACTGAGCTGTATGCGCCTTACGGTGTTAAGTTTGTTGGCGCTTCAACCACAGGTGTTGAATCCTTTATTTCTAAGAAGCCGATTGATGGTGTTGATGATCTAAAAGGTTTGAAGCTTCGTGCACCAGAAGGTCTGGTTCAACAAGTGTTTGCCGCGGCAGGGGCGACGCCTGTTAACTTGCCAGGTTCAGAAGTATTTACCGGTCTTAGCAAAGGTGTTATTGACGCAGCAGACTACACGGTTTTCTCAACCAACCAGAAAGCGGGCATGAACGATATCGCAACGCATCCTGTTCAACCTGGCTTCCACTCTTTGCCGCTAATCGATATCTCTATCTCGCAAAAGAAATGGGACAAGATGCCGGAAGATTTGCAAACCATTCTTCAGACTTCGGTACGCGACTTCTCTTACGATATGACGACTCAGCTAAAAATGGCTGACCAAGCTGCAGTGAAGGAAGCGCAAGCAAACCCAAATATCACCATTCACAACTGGTCTGACGAAGAGCGTAAGAAATTCCGCGAAATTGCCAAGACTCAATGGAAAGTATTTGCAGAGCGTTCTCCAAATGCACAAAAAGTGTATGACTCAGTAACAACATTCTTAGAAACCAATGGTCTTCTTTAAGCTATCCGTCCTTGTTTAGCTTCTCTCGGGAGGGCTAGCGCCCTCCTAATTTTTTGGGAACATTTTTTATGACTGATAACACACCCCATACGCCACCAGAGCCTGATGAACAGCCAAGAAACTTTTTGGACAGAATCATTATAAAAATCAGCAACCTGTTGAGCTGGCTCTTTATCGCGACAGTACTTATCTCATTTTACGAAGTTGTGATGCGTTATGTATTTGATGCACCGACGACTTGGGTTCACGAAACGGCGTCATTTATTGGTGGGTCTCTGTTCATTGTTGGAGGGATATACGCATTCGCCGCCAATAAGCATGTTCGTGTGGTGTTGATCTATGATGCGGTATCTTCTCAAACTCGCAAGTATCTGAATCTCGTTCACCATATTGTAGGATTAGCTTTCGCCGGGATGCTGGCCTATGCCGCGTATTTTCTAGCGCAGGAAGCTTGGTTTACTCCTTGGGGTGAGCTCAGATTAGAAACGTCTGGCTCGGTCTTGAACGCCCCTTATCCTGCATTACTCAAAGGTTTGATCTTTGTTGTTCTCAGTATTCTTGTTGTCCAGTTTGTATTGCACCTAATCCAAGAGATTATGGGGCTAAGGAAGAATGACGATGTTTGATCTCTCTTCAATTGGCATCGCATGGGGCAGCGTACTCATGCTAGTGATGATGATTGGCTTGCTGCTTACTGGCATGCAGCTCGCTTTTGTGACAGGTTTTGTCGCCATCTTCTTCACCTTATGTTGGTTTGGGCCAGATGCTCTACCTCTCATCGCGAGTCGTACCTATAGCTTCGCCTCTGGTTACGTGTTCTTAGCGGTTCCGATGTTTGTCTTAATGGCGGCATTGCTTGATCGTTCTGGTATCGCTAAAGACCTGTTTGATGCGATGAAATCAGTCGGTCGAAAGGTGCGCGGTGGTGTTGCCGTTCAGACACTATTGGTTGCCGTATTACTTGCTTCTATGTCTGGTGTTATCGGTGGTGAAACCGTATTACTTGGTATTCTCGCACTGCCTCAAATGTTGCGTTTAGGCTACGACCGTAAACTCGCTATTGGTACTACTTGTGCTGGTGGAGCGTTGGGAACCATGCTGCCTCCGAGCATTGTATTGATCATCTACGGTATGACAGCGAGTGTATCAATTGGTGACTTGTTTAAGGCGTCATTTTTGCCCGCATTTATCTTAGCTGGCTGCTACATCGCATACGTGTTGATTCGCTGTAAGCTGAACCCTTCTCTGGCACCGATTCCTAGCGATAGTGACGAGGAGGATGAACCACAAGTCAGCTACTTTAAGGCGTTGTTTTTCCCTCTACTCTCAGTCGCGGTTGTATTAGGCAGTATTTATACCGGTGTCGCATCGGTGACAGAAGCGTCGGCATTAGGCGTAGTTGGTATCATGCTCTCTGCGATCATTCGTGGCGAAATGAACTTCAAAATGCTCAAGGAAAGTGCCATCGCAACAATGCGTACCTGCGGCATGATTATGTGGATTGGTATCGGTGCAAGTGCATTGGTCGGTATCTACAACCTAATGGGCGGCATTGATTTTGTCGAAGAGGTGATTCTTGGTCTAAGTGGTGGTAGCGCGATTGGTACTCTATTGATCATGATGGTGATTCTATTGGTTCTGGGTATGTTCCTTGACTGGGTTGGCGTCGCGCTACTAACCATGCCTATCTTTGTGCCAATTATTACTGGCTTAGGTTTTGACCCAGTATGGTTCGGTGTCGTGTTCTGCTTGAACATGCAGGTTTCTTTCTTGTCACCACCGTTTGGGCCTGCTGCGTTCTACTTAAAATCCGTGGCACCGAAGGACATTAGCCTTGGAGAAATCTTCACTTCACTGCTGCCATTTATTGCATTGCAGGTGTTTGTACTTAGCTTAGTGATTATTTTCCCGGAATTAGCGATGTGGTGGAAATAACCACCTCATAAGCGAACGATTACACATTTTGAATTGGTGCACAGCCTTCGGTGAGAGTTGAAGGCTAAGGATAGTATTGTCCAATGAAAGCAAAGAAAATATTAGTGATGGGCGTATCAGGCTGCGGTAAGAGCTTGATTGGCAGCGAGATTGCGAAGTCCCTTAATTTACCCTTTTATGATGGTGATGATTACCACCCGCTAGCCAACGTTGAGAAGATGCGTCAAGGTACGCCGCTCACCGATGATGACCGAATTGGTTGGTTGCATACTTTAAATCGTCTCTACGTCGAGAATGAAGCAGCGGTTATCGCTTGCTCCGCGTTAAAACCTGAGTACCGCGACATCTTAAGGCTAGAAAACCAAGATCTAGTGATCGTGTTTCTTAAAGGCGATTTCGAAACCATTTGGTCTCGCCATCAAAAACGTGATAACCACTACTTCAATGGTGAAAGTATGTTGAGGAGTCAATTTGAAGCACTTCGAGAGCCAACACAGGAGGAAGCGCTACATATTGATATTCGCCATTCAGTGGAAGAGGTCGTTGAACAAGCTTTACAGGCGATTGAGGAGTCATATTCATGATTCAGTCAAATATTGCCATGATTGGCCTTGGAGTGATGGGGAAAAGCCTCGCGCTTAACCTGCTTGATAATGGTTTCAATGTTACTGGTTTCGATATCAATAAACAAAACCGTGAACGTGCCAATGAGGAAGGTGAACAGCTATCAACGCAACCAAACAAAGGCCGCCTACGTATCGTAGAAAACTTAACAGAATTGCTAGAAAGCCTAGAGAGCCCGCGAGTCATTGCTCTCTCTGTTCCGGCAGGAGATATTGTTGACTCAGTCATCGAAGATTTACTTAATGCAGGCTTAAGCCGTGAAGATATCGTTATCGATACTGGCAACAGTTTATGGACCGACAGTGAACGTCGTGAACAGCAGTTCTCGGGTAATTTACGATTCTTCAGTACCGCCGTTTCAGGCGGTGAAGTTGGGGCGCGTACTGGACCGTCATTAATGGCAAGTGGAGACCGTGAAGCGTGGAACTATGTCAAACCGATGTGGGAAGCGATCGCAGCAAAGGTTGATGCAAAAGGTCTTCCGGTCGCTCAGTTTGAATCTGGAGAGGCTTGCGCAGCCTATCTAGGACGAGCGGGGGCAGGGCACTACGTTAAAATGGTGCATAACGGTATTGAGTATGCGGATATGCAGCTGATCTGCGAGGCATACCATTTCATGTCGAGCGCGTTAAACATGCCCGCTTACGAGATTGGCGATGTATTTGAGACGTGGAACCAAGGCGTACTCAATAGCTACTTAATGGAAATCAGTGCAGAAATCTTGCGCACAGATGATCCGGTAACGGGGCGACCGTTTGTTGAAATCGTGTTAGATAAAGCTGGTCAAAAAGGAACAGGGCTCTGGACGGCGGTAAATGCTTTGCAGCAAGGAGCACCGGCTCCCACCATCGCACAAGCGGTATTTTCTCGTGCTCAGAGCAGTCAAAAAGAGACGCGAGGTTTAGCGTCTAGCGTTTTCAAGTCAGAACCGAACTCCGAAACCGAGTGGGATAAAGCGTCACTGCTCGCAGAGCTACACGACGCGCTCTATTGCTCAAAGCTCACGGTTTATGCTCAGGGTTTTGAACTACTCAAGACAACCTCAGACAAAGAAGAGTGGGCACTAGATTTTGCTAACATCGCTAAGATATGGCGAGCGGGATGCATTATCCGAGCAATCTTTTTGCAAGATATTACGCACGCTTATCAAGAGAACAAACAACTGGAGAACTTGCTTCTCGATCCTAAGTTTGTTGAGCAGCTAAATAATCGTTCTTCAGGTTGGCGAGGGTGCATTGCAAAAGCAGCGCTAACCGGCGTTCCAGTGCCCGCAATGAGCTCAGCGCTGAGCTACTTTGATGGGCTTCGCAGTGCGGTTTTGCCAGCGAACTTACTCCAAGCTCAGCGAGATTACTTTGGTTCACACAGTTATGCGAGAATCGATGAACCGGAGGAAGCTCGCTATCACTTGACTTGGAGCCGCGGGCAAAAACAACAGATTTCGGTATAAATCAGAGCGTTCACATCAATGTGAGCGCTTTTTTGTTAGGTTCAACAATAAAAAAGATTCAAATACTCGGTACTATGTTACCAGTAACACAAATAGAACAACGCAAAGTAAATCTTCATGGCGAACAAGAAAAAAAGACCAACGCTTCAAGATATTGCCGACAGAGTCGGCGTAACGAAGATGACCGTGAGTCGTTGCTTACGAGATCCTTCCCAAGTCTCTGAAGCGATCAAAGATAAAATTAACCAGGCAGTAGAAGAGCTCGGCTATATTCCCAATCGCGCCCCTGACATACTCTCAAATGCTAAATCGAATGCCATTGGTGTCTTGGTGCCGTCTTTAACCAACCAAGTCTTTGCTGAAGTCATGCGAGGTATTGAATCTGTCACTACCCCGGCAGGCTATCAAACTATGATTGCTCACTATGGTTATAGTTCAGAGCTCGAAGAGAAAAGTATCGCGTCGTTACTGTCTTATAATGTGGATGCGATTATCTTGTCTGAAAATTTCCACACAGATAAAGCGCGCAAGATGCTTGAAACCGCTTCAATCCCCATCGTAGAGATTATGGACTGTTTTTCTCCTCGGATTGAACAAGCCGTCGGCTTCGATAACGCAAAAGCATCACAAGCAATGACAGAGGCCATTTTGGCCAAAGGGCGCAAACGGATCGCTTACTTTGCTGCGAGAATGGATGAGCGGACTCGGTTAAAAATGCAGGGTTATCAAAACGCAATGGAGAGAGCTGGTTTTGAACCTATCAGCTTGCAAACGGAAGAAGCGTCTTCATTTACCCTTGGCGCTAAGTTACTAGGTGAACTTAAAGAGCGCCATCCCGATGTAGACGGCATAGTGTGTACGAACGACGATTTAGCCATCGGGGCGCTCTATGAATGCCAAAGGAGAGGGATTTTGGTTCCCGAGCAAATGGCGATTGCTGGTTTCCATGGTCACGATATCAGCCAAGCGATGATTCCTAAACTGGCAACTGTGGTGACGCCGCGTGAGGAGATTGGACGTGTTGCGGCCACTCAGCTGATAGACAGGCTGAAAGGCAAAACATCATGGAATGATTGTATCGATCTGGGTTATCAAATCGAAACAGGTGAAAGTATATAATTGCATTTTGCAAAACTTACATTTCCTATAATGCACTAAATTGCAAAATGAAAACCTGTTATGCGCATTGTTTTTGTGAAATGGGTTATAAATTAGCCATATTTAAGGGTTTTGAATGGTTTTAAAAGTTGGCACGCTTAATGCTTTATTACTAGTGACCCTTCTTAAGCCGAGGGTCACCTAGCCAACTGACGTTGTTAGTGAACCTAATTTGTTCACACTTATATGTAGCCAATCACGATTGTTGTGATTGGCTTTTTTTCTATCTGGGCTAGATAAACCTAAATTTGAATCGACGCTTCCTGGCAACCGTTGTAACAACTTGGTTTGCGTGGGCACACTGCACCTCGTGAACAGATAACTCTTGCATCAGTCTGTATGCCACGTTCAATCCAGTTAATATTAAGAATCTTAGCAATGGTCGTGAACTCTTTTTGCATGTAGCGAGGTATAGCGGCGCTGCCCCCGTTACTCACACACAGAGATTTAAGCTCTTCTGCCAATTCAATCGAATTTCCCCCCTGAGCATCGATAGCTGGGTTTAAGTCGATCCCCGCACAAAGAACACGATTGTTTCCAGCCGGGTCAGTCATATTGACTGATTCACAACAGTATATCCTTGGCTCATCCCCGACATTCAATATCGATATCTGTGCCGAACTACCTTGCTGGGGCTCCGACAATCTTCTAAACACTGCCCAATGCTGACAAGGGTCATTTACCTTTCTCATGTTTCCCCAAGGTAAAGGAATACCATTGCCACGATATACGGCTTTGAGTTTATTTTGACCGTAGGCATCAAAGTAGTGCCAGTGGGGGTAAGGAGAAACAACGGTCATACGCCTCATGGCAACAGAAGGAGAGACACCGGCTTTAAGGTGAACATCGATTTCATATCCACTGCGATCGAGTAACTGCCTAAAAGGAACTTTAGGGCACAGCAGCGCACCCGCGAAAAAGCTCGATTCGAAGTCTCGCCATGCTTGTAAAATGTCTTGGGAATTAAGCTCAGATGTAGGAGAGGCTTGGCTATTTTCCTCCCAGCTATTCGCGTGTCCAACTGAAAGAACGCTTTTTAGTCCTTCTTTACTATGCAACACGCAGTGACCTATATAGACCGCCAGATCGTATTTAAGACGCGTTGGGTACTGTTTCAGTACCTCATTTAGGTAGATGCTACCGGGAGGCTCAAAGAATGAGGTGACAATCTGTTTTGCACTTACTCCTAATTCGTCCACGACATCTTTCGGTGGTCGAGAAATCCAGCGAATGGTTAGCCCTAAGCTTCGCGCAATATCCATCAAATCTTCTGCCGACAGATTCAGCCTTTTTAATCCAACTTCTTCAGCCGCTCGCTCTAAATCTGGAAAGTGGTTTTGGTTGCTTTCTTGGTGAGCACGAATAAGAAGGTGTGCAAACTGGCGGCCAGTAATGCCAGTTTGTGACAACATCTCGGGTATCGCTATCTGCAAAATGTCATTGGAGAACAAAAAGCTTGGTTCCAGTGCCATTCCACTGATGCCGCCTCTATTGCCTTTGTCTGGTGTGATGTCTGCTTGTTCTGGTTCATCATCCAAAAACCAAGCAGGATCTTTTTGGAACACCTCTGCAATGACCTCCAGCATATCAATGCTTGGAACGCGCTTTCCGCGCTCTATCATGGATAGATAAGAGACAGAAGGGGCATACTCTGGATTGACGCGAATACAGCGTGCAGAGAGATCCTCCATAGTTAAATGGTTGCGTTTCCTAAGGTTTCTAATCTTAGTACCTAAAAAATGAGACTGACGAATAAGGCTTTTTGACACTGGCATTTTGTAAAATTCACACTGTAAAATTTTTGTTGTGAAATTGTAGTCAAAAATTCACTAGTATACAAAGTAAGCAAAGTCACAAATTCGCAAATCAATGAAACGCCAGTTTGGAATATTTGCTCTAGGACATAAAAGTTGTGAAATATCCGCGAGGGAAACGCTATGAACATGCTGACATTCGATAAGACTGAAATCCAAAAACAAAATAAGCCATTTATCGCTGAAGCAGTCTTCGCGGTAGAAACTATCAACGCAAGCCAAGCCAGTGAGAAGCAAGTAAAAGCAAAACAGTTGCTTGACCGTCTGTTCCCACTAGAAAATGGTTCTCATAAAGAAGTGACCGCTTATGTTATCGATTACCGCCATGTGATGGCTTACTTTAAAGATGGTAGCCACAGTGGATTGAAGCATCCTAAACACTTTGTCGCTTACATGGGCGAAAAAGAAGACCCTACGTCAATTCTGTTTAGAGATGGTACAGGAAGCCACGTTGAGGTGACCTTTGGTAATCATAAAGGGACAGGTTGTATTGAACTGATAGATATCGAAGATATTCAGTTAGAGACTTGTACGACCTTCCCGCAAGAAATGGCAGAAATGGCGGCGATGCGCCACTGGATTAGCCTAGTGAAAGGCGATGAAAAAGGTAAGCCAAGAGCCAATACAGAAGAAAAAGAGTACACCGCTAAAAACGGCGATGACTATCAATTAGAGTGCTGCTATACAATGAAATAAGTGAGATTGTGTAAAACGAAAAAGGGATCGTGGGTATCCCTTTCTTTTTAAAGCAATCTATTGATTAAAAGTGCAATTGAATAACAGATGTCACAACAGCACCTGGGCGACGAACGCCTTCAATCTCGACTTTGATTTCCCGTTCGATTTCTAAGCCTTTACGGATTGGCGTTACCTTAGACAAGGTACTTACCGCACGCACTTTGTTATTTGCTTTAACAGGATAAGGGAAACGCACTTGGTTTAAGCCAATGTTGACGACCATCTTCGCTGTAGGGAAGAGGTTGTTGTCAGGATCAACGCTATCAGTCAGCTTTGGTAATAAAGCTAACGTCAGAAAGCCGTGAGCAATCGTCGTTTTGAATGGAGATTCTGCTTCTGCACGCTCTGGATCGGTATGGATCCACTGCATGTCTTCAGTTACTTGGCCAAACTGGTTAATTCGTTCTTGAGAAACGTCTAACCACTCACCAGTATGGATCACTTCACCTAGCTTTGCTTGCAGCTCTAGATAGAGTTTTTGCGCTTCAGGCTTTAACTCGATAGGTTTAGGCTGCTGAACCAGAGGCTGAACTGCATCATTAACAGCAGGAGCCTGAAAATCACGCAGACGAGTAAACAGGTGGCGGTTATGAGCCTTGTTAACAATCTCTCCCCAGTACTCTTTTACAGTTGGAGTCATCCACTGCATAAACTCAGAATGCTGCTTAGTAATTGTTTCACCACGATGTTTAAATAAGTCAGCGACTTTCATAAAAACCTCTGAAATAGACGATGTTACTCAGTTAATTCCGTAATTTTGAATTAGTTCACACTATTGTGCAATCACTTTCGGGCGTACACGTGTTGTGTCAAAGTGTGTTTTCTTATATTTATCAGTTAGATATAAATAAAACACTATTTTATTATCATTTATGATTTAGAGTACTTAACCCATTAAATGGTCACTCTATGAGCGTAAAGTCACGAAAATATATGAAATGGTTGTCTAGATTATCAACACTTGAAACATCGAAGGTAAATTAGTGCTTTACAAGCCAGAGACCAATACCTAATATACGCACCGCAACGGAGAGATGGCTGAGTGGTTGAAAGCACCGGTCTTGAAAACCGGCATACGTTAATAGCGTATCTAGGGTTCAAATCCCTATCTCTCCGCCACATTTGAAAAGCCCGCTGACTTCAGCGGGCTTTTTGCATTCTACGCCCCCTGATACTAACCTGTTGCTACACTCTATGCCTGTTCTGATCGAGTATTTGCGTGCAACATTCTGATTACCTATTTATTCGGATTGGTATTGAGCTAGCCAAGTTATCATTTCCGCCTCGTCTTTATCAGTTTCTTAATGCTAAAGGGATGTTTCTCTGTAGTATAATTGAAGTCAATGATTACGATTGTTGTGTAGTCACTCAATGTATACACCATGTCCTAGATAGTGATCTTGGGTACGAATAGAGGATCAGAGAGCTTGGCCGTATCAAATGTTAATTCTGTTCGCCAAAAGCTAACATTGTACGGTGTTTCCTTGCTCTGTCTGCTGTCTCCAATCTCATACAGCAAAGAAGAGCTGGTGGTAGCCCGAGGTGATGGTAACTGGCCGCCATACGAAATGGTTGTTAATGGTGAACTGACGGGCTTTCACATCGACTTGATTAAAGCGGTTGCTGAACATATTGACGTAGATGTCACTTTCAAGCCCTTTCCTTGGAAGCGGGCGGTGAAGATGGTTGCATCAGGCAAAGTCGACGCAATTAGCTATATAGCGAAATCTCCTGAACGCACAGAGTTCGTCTATTTCTCTGAAGACAATGTACTTTCTGGAACAGAACACTTCCTTGTAAAACACAAAGCGAGATCAGACATTCAATACGATGGCCTAATCGACAACCTAGCCCCGTATTCGATCGTTTATATCTCAGGTTACACTTTGGGTAAGTCGTTCGATGAAGCAAATCATATCGATAAGAATGGTGTTGAGTCTGGTGAGCTGGTGGTTCAATTGATAGCGAAACAAAGATATGACTTGGGAATAGTGAGCGATTCTGATCTCGAAGGAGTCGAGTTACCCAACCTGATGAACCAAATCGAGTATTTGTCTCCCGCTTTCTATTCAACCAAGGTGTATCTCGGATTTAGCAAGAATCATGAGTTAACCCCGGTTGTTGAAGAGTTTACTACCGCAATGAGACTGTTTAAGCAAACTGACCAATATAAATGGCTCAAGCAAAAATATGGATTGAAGTAAGCCGCGGTAGGTTAGCGATTTTGACGCGGTATTCAACTTCAGTGTAGAGCCAGTTAGGGATAGCACAGGTTTAGGTGAATGTGCTAATGAGCTCTGGTGGCTCGGGATATCCAGAAACAGCCAGCCAAATTGTACTGCCTACCGAAAGGTCAACATTGGTTGACTGTTCCCCCCTTTGTTGTCAATTGTTTGATAGTCGGCTATGAATACTTATCGCTTCTCATTGGCTTAGTATTTTCTAACCTTAGCAGCTTACTCTCTAGGACTTACAGTCATGTCAAAGTCGTTATTATCTGAGTTATAGGTTGTGCAACTAGAATCTGTTGCCGATCTTGACAGGTTGTCTTTCGTAGTGTGTCGCTAGCTACAATGTTATGCACCTAATTGGTATCAGACTGTTCGGTTAGATTGGAGTTAGTGCTTGGTTTAGAGGGATTGAAGTATCCGTTTTCATAATCGTAACAAGTGTTATTGTATAACTGAGATGTATAAGCACTCTGTCCCCAAAAGCAGATTTGGTTAGACGAGCCGCTAAATTTTAGTTTAAATTTCTCAACTTCAGAAGCACCTATAAAGTCATCGGGAAAAGCAACAAACTCTGAGCGTGATGAATCATAGATACTTCCACATATTGCGCCCCCTCCGCAGGGGTAAGTTAGGACAAAATCTTCAGAGTTGAAGTTAGGACCTTTTGCATAAACTTCACGAAAAGTACGTTCAAACTCGGGAGTAAAGCCTTGCCCTTCAAGGTTAGGAATTGAAGTCTCCGAATTCGCTAAACTACAACTGTTAAGGAAACTTACTAAAAGGCACTGATAGGCTAGTTTTTTCATTTGTTCAATTCCATCTTGGAGTTTATGAGTACAGCTTTCATTTTTTCAGGAGAAATGTGTGCTTTATTAAAGCCATCTCCCGAGTAATATGACTCACCACCTTGTGCCAAAGACCCATTACGCAATTTTTTGCCTTTTTCTACGCCAGCAGATGCAAATTCTTGTGCCCAAGCATAAAGTGCATGTTCTAAGGAGCCAGTAGACTCCAAGTATGAGACTATTTGTGGGCGCTTTCTACTAATAAGATAGCGATTGAAAATCATATCCTGTGTTTTTTTATCAAACAAATTTGATTTATCTAAAGACAGGAAGCGGACTGCGTCAGATAAAGTCGAGGGGATTACTTGAAATCGACCAACCGCAAATGCCTTTCGACTACGCTGTAGATTTTGAACCTCCTGAATCGTCATACTACTTAGCTCAGTGTTGTAAAATGCTTTTAGTCCACCTTTGGTTTTATTGTATGCAGAATAGTCGTTATTCGATTCTACTTGCCCAAGTAGTTTACCAAACTCGCTATCCGCCCAATTAACAGCCTTATTTTCATAAATCCAACCCTCAACAAGCGCCTCATCTAACCCTAATAGTGTGCCTTGCCCTACAATTCCATCAACGGAACCCACTTCATAAGCGAGGTGCGTTTTGTTTGTTTCTTTGTACTCTTTTTGGAACAGTTCGACTTGGCGTTTAGTCGTTGGACCGAAATCACCATCCGCACCTGCATTTCCAAGATCGAAGCCAAGTTTTATCAGAGCTTGCTGTATATATTCAACTTCTTCTCCACTTGAGCCACTTTTATATGCATGAGACTCACGATTCGCAAGTTTATCTAGAGTAAGAGATTGCTTGAGAAGTGGTGACTTTAATCTGAGTGCTTTGTCATCAGTTTGAGATTCCGATTCCGATTTCGACTCCGCTTCACCTGAACTTTTTGAAGTACTTGAGCTAGGAGCAGCTGTGGACGCGGAGTTGTTTGGAGAGGAGCTTTGTGTTTCGTAAACCATTTCTTCAGGTGCATTAAACTCGGTAATCACATTCGAGCTCGCGCTTTGTTGGTTGGCTGTAACACTGTTCTTTTCTAACTCTGCGACAGCTATTTCATTGTTTAAGATATTAGGTAGCTCAGCGACTTGCCCAGAATAACCACTGCCGCTTCCTGCGCTACCACCTGAGTTCAAGTTAACGCCTGCACCCACTAGGTGAACCCCTGCAGGGTCGACTTTCAGGAAGCTTCCTGCTGCTTTGAGGGTAATCTCGCTACCTGCTTCAATCACAACCTTGTTGCCAGCTTTGACGTGAATCTCCGAGCCAGAGTCGTTTACCCAAACACTTCCAGTCTTCACATGTAGTGAACCTTCTACAATCAGCGTTTTATCCTGGGTTACTTGGCTACGGCTCTCACCTTCAACGGTTTGGTTGGTATTGTTCTTAATATGAGTGAACTCGCTGTTCTCGATGACAACATGCTGGTCATGCTTTACATGCTCTATGTGGTCGTTGTTGATTTCTGAATCCCAGTCTTTTTGAGCGTGGATAAATATCTGTTCGTTCTGACTTTGATCTTCGAAACTGAGTTCGTTGTAACCTTCGCCCTGATGTGTTTCGCTGCGTATCACGGTTTTGGTTTTATGCTCAGGAAGCGAATAGGGTGGGGTATTGGTTGCGTGGTATGCTCTGCCTGTAATAATGGGCTGGTCGGGATCACCATTAAGGAACTCGACAATTACTTCATGTCCTATGCGCGGGATTGCTATTATACCATACTGGCTGCCTGCCCAACCTTGTGATACGCGCACCCAGCAAGAGCTGTGCTCATCTCCTTGTGAGTAGCGATCCCACGGAAATTGAATTTTAACTCGGCCAAACTCATCGCAGTAGATCTCTTCCCCTTCAGGACCAACCACGAGCGCAATCATAGGGCCATCAACAAGTGGTTTTAGTGATGGCTCTGGTTGCCAGTTATATTGACTAGGGATGACCTTAAACTTATTGGAGTAGGTGGTTGCGCCCGCCCCCGCTTCTTCCTCTAGGGCTTGAGGCTGTGTGCCTTGATGCTCAACAGAGACAATTAACCATTCTCTATTTAGCTCTTTGTCTAAGTGCTCGTCTAAGCAAAATTTTATGCCGGCTTGGAGGTAAGGAACGTCACTGTTCCCGGTAGCGACATGCGAGTCTCGTCTTAGATACTCTAATCGAACTTGGTTGATTGAGTTGCCAGTTTGATCGGATTTAAATCGCCCGGGAGCGTCAAAGTGTTGGTAGTCTTGGCGCTGATAATCAAGATCGGTACCCAAAGCATCTTGCTGAAAGTCATACGCTGGTTGCTTGAAGCTGTAATCTTTTAATGCCGCTTGATTTGGTTGAGTGGTAGTCACGACATTGAAAGCGGAAATATAACAGCGATTAGCATGACCACCACTAAGCGAGTTGTAGGGAATCGGTGATGGAAGGCTTGTTCGGTTAGCACTCGCATCACTGAA
This sequence comes from Vibrio tubiashii, assembly GCF_028551255.1. NCBI lineage: Bacteria > Pseudomonadati > Pseudomonadota > Gammaproteobacteria > Vibrionales > Vibrionaceae > Vibrio > Vibrio tubiashii. Next base: position 416,910 of record NZ_CP117030.1, read on the forward strand.
AATAAGTGTATGCGTACCTTTCTCGAAAGAGAAGCTATAGGTTAATCCTTCCTCAGCGGCGAGTCGATGGAGGAAGTCTAAGTCTGTTTCACGGTATTGAACGCAAAATTCTCGTTGAGCGTATTCGCGCTGAAGTGAAAAGGCGTAATCCTCGATATCCATTTCCTTTAGAAGGATAGAAATGATTTCAGGAACCGTTTTCAACTGAAAGATGCGGCTGTTGTGTCTTAGTGAAAGCCTCTCTAATGCAGGCACAAGCGTTAATGCATAGAAAGTGTGATGATGACCTGTATCTCCCTTACTAAACGAGCGTACGATGCCAGATATTGTCTGAACCCGCTCTTGGTTACGATAGATGTTGAGTTCGACAGATTTGTCGACGACATCTTCAGCGGAAACTCTTGCGCTTCGGCTCGCGAGTTGAATATCAAACTTGTAACCGTTGCAAAGCTTTCCCTGATCGTGTTCAAGTTGGGAGATAGACTCTTGCCCTTTAAACTCCCTGACAACAAAGGTATTGGATTCAAGCCCTTCGACAGTAAGTGTGAAGTTGAGAGTGGTCATAAATCTGGTCCTACTTAGTCGTTAAAACCCTAATCAAGAAACAGTCGTGACTATGTCTTGATTAGGGTTATAAATAGCCCACCTTTCGGTGGGCTAACGAAGAGCGTAATCTTACGCTTCGACAGGCTTACGCCAGTCGTCAGAACCTGAAGTACCAGCGTTAACGTGGTCCCAAGTGATCTTACGGTAAGACATTGATACAGTTAGGTTTTGAGTGAAATCAGACATCGCAGGATCTTGACAGTGTGGCATTTCACATTGAATGTCTACGATAGATGCGTTCTCTAGTTTTGTAGTGAAGAAGTTTTCTTGCTTGCCTTCAATAGACGTGCGGTACCATTTTAGTTCCACAGTCTTCATCTTTTCACCAGAAGATAGCGCGTTGTAAAGTAGAGGAACGGCTTTGTTTAGTGAAACAGTAAACTGGAATGGCTTGTGAACACGTTGACCAGAAGGCTGACCAGATTGAGGATCAGTTGGTACAGTTACAACGTGGTCGAACTTTTGAACTAGCATCTCATCTTCGTGACCTTCTACATAAGAATCACCGATAGAATCAGCAGTACATGCGCCAGCAGTGATTAGACCCTGAGTTTCGCCGTCAATTGAGATATAACATGGAGTTGGCATAACAATCCTTTCCTTTAGTGTGTTTGATTAACATGTGAATGTGTTTACTAAAGGGCAATTGTTATGCCTGTTTTATTATTCTATATAAAACAATGGCTTATGTTTTTTGGTTGAGCTGGCTGAGCAAATATTTACCTAGCGTAAGCAAAAAGCTGTTGAATCATGAGCAACATGTTGATTTTATCGGTTTGACGCCAATGGCTTCAGTAGCCGTTTACCGAAGACGTTAATCAGCGCTCCCGTAACGATCAAACTTCCCCCCAGATAAGTCCAAACGGAAGGAACTTCGTTAAATAGCCATACGCCAAGTAATGCGGAAAACACAATTTGGATGTAGGAGTAAGCAGACGCTTTTCCTGCAGCTTGTGTTTGCATAGCTTTAGTTAAACCGTATTGCCCGACTTGGGTAAATATTCCGACCAATACCAAAATCAGTGTGAGATAGAAACTTGGCCAAACAAACTCGTTCCATACCAAGAAAAGCGAAGTGGGCAGAGCGACGAGAGGAAAATAGAAAATGATAACGGAGCTATCCTCAGTTTGGCTTAGCTTTCTAACGATCACGTAAGCAATTGAACTGCCGAAAGCTCCAAGTAATGCCGTGACGACGCTAAACAAAGGTAAATCTGAGCTTTGTCCACCACTCATGGTGGGCTGAACCATGACCCACAACCCAGCCAAGCAAAAAGCAATACAGATCATCGTTGAGGTCTGAATGCGCTCTTTCAAGAACAGTACGCCGAGCAGGGCGGTAAACACTGGATGAACGTACTGTAAGATGGTTGCCTCGGCAAGAGGAAGCGTTGTAACCGCATAGTAAACACACATCAATGCCACGGTGCCGACAGTCCCTCGAACCAAGAGTAAGGGCCTGTTATTGCCCCAAACCGAGATCCCTTTTCGTTTGACATCTAGGTAGCTAATGACCAAAGAAACCAAAGCTCGCGCCGCAACGATCTCAAACACTGGAATCCCATGATTACTGACGTACTTTACGCACGCAGACATTAGAGCAAAGCCGAGTGCGGAAAGAAGCATGAAGCGAACCCCTACAGGGATTTGATTGAGTGTATTGTTTAGCATGGTATCTAGAATGGATGATTAAAATAAGGGTGACTAGCGCCACCCTTGGGTAAAATTAAAGTCGTTGCTTGAACTTACTTGTTAATGGCTAGATAAGTTCCTGCAGCAATCATAATACCGCCCGCACCGCGATTGAGTTTTTGTTGCGCTTTCGGCGTCTTGATCACTTTGGCTAACCTACCTGCTCCTATCGCGACACTCATTAACCCAGTCATCAAAGCAATCATTGTGAGTATAACGGCAAGGGTAATATCTTGGCTGCTGAGAGAAGTGAGATCCATAAATGTTGGCAGGAATGAAATGTAGAACAAAATCACTTTAGGGTTAGACGCTGAAATGAGAAACCCTTGTACAAAGCCAGACAAATTGGACTGCTTGTGAATTTCTGCACCTTGTTCAAGCGCTTCGCTCGCTTGGGGCAACGCTTTGATCATCTTATAACCTAAATAGATGAGGTAAGCGGCACCAACGTATCGGATCGCGACAAATAATGTCGCCCAGTTTTCGGCGATGGCGGCAAGGCCGAAACAAGCAAGAAGAAAGTAGATAACATCACTGACAACCATTCCCGCAGAAAGAGCAACGCAATTGCGCGCTCCTGACACCATAGCGCGAGCAATAATGGCAAAGACACCAGGACCAGGTGTAACGCTGAAGATCAGCATTGCAATAAAAAAGGTAATAGCACTTTCAAAACTCATACGCTGATGCTCCGGTTGTCATTGATTTATTGCACACTAACACCTTTTGCTGTGAGTGAAAATGACTAATGTTGTAGCGAGAAGTTTTGATTAGTGCCTGCTGGTAGCTGGCTATAAATTGGACGTGATAATGAAAAATGCACGTCACCGAGAGATTTAGGAAAGCGAATTCCAATTTCTTGTGGAGCCTGAAAAGGGTGCGTGGCTGAGAATCGAAATTCTACGACGTGGCTATGCTGTGATTCCGCAGTTCTAATTGGTGAAAGTGGAATTGTCTTTCCGTCTATAGTGAGTTCCACGCCATTCTCCAGAAGTTTGTAAAGTTCAACGTTCAGGCGGCTCGATGTAAGTTGTGGTGCAGTAAGTAGAACTTCGGTGTCTCCTAGTAACCAAGCTTGAGGGTCTTGTAAATTCATCAACCACTTATCTATATCAATATGAATACTGAGCTCCGCGTGACCCTCTTTAATAATTAGCTTAGAAGTGGTTTGGGACAGGGTGTGACTTGATACTATCGGTACCATTAGGTAAAGAACAATAGTTAAAACCAAGCGTTGAGTATTTATTGTCATGACCAAAACTTAACAATTATCGGTGAAACTGAACTCTGGTTTTACCAGACTAAAATAGAGCTCTGGCATGTGCTGAGACGTCCTATAAGAGTATATACCTCAAATAGTAGAAGGAGATCTTAGCTGTTCAAGGTAACCTGAGTTTAAATGCTACTTTGTTCATATTCTCAACGACTTAAACTACCGATATTCCGAAACTAACATCGCACGTGTATTCGGTTCTAATGCCTCAAAGACATGGGCTTGGTCACCCGGGTAGGTAATGTAGTCGCCTTCGCCTAGTTCATGCTGATCGGATAATAGGCCTAATCTAGCCCTGCCTTTAACAATGATCATGTGCTCAATCACCCCTCGATTGTGAGGTTCTGAATGAAAAGGTTCCCCAGGTTCGACTTCTAGCCAATAAATGTCGCGACTGACACTCGGAGGGCATGCCGCCAGCAAGGTTGCTTTGTAATCTTCATTCTTCGAGAAAACAGATACGCCTTCACCGTAACGGATCACCTTGGTTTTTGCGGACGGTTCTTCAATTAAACGAGAGAAGGGGATATCCAATACCACACAAATTGACCATAGGGTTTCGATACTTGGATTTCCAGAGCCATTTTCAAGCTGAGAAAGCGTAGATTTCGCGATATTGGCACGCCTTGCGACCTCAGCGATGCTTAAGCCTGAGCGCTGTCTTTCGGTATTGAGTGTGGCTGCGATCTGGGCAATCGGCGCTTTGTTCATAGTCATAGGGCGAAAGGATTCCTTTACTCTGTTTTGTTCATTATAAAAAACGAATGTACGGTTTGACAAACAATAATTGACTGTTCAATATATAATCTTATCGTTCAATAAATCGACTGTCTGATTGAGGGTTTGCTGTACGCAATTAAACCAGAACAAAAGAGGAAGTTTGTTGTGGAGTATCTACTATCTGTCGCCTTGTTCGCTATTTCGTCTTCGGTAACGCCAGGGCCTAACAATATTATGGTGATGACATCAGGAGTAAACTTTGGTGTTAAAAAATCCATGCCCCTGCTGCTTGGGATATGCGTAGGCTTTACCATTATGTTGCTATTGGTTGGGCTCGGGTTTGGCCAGCTGTTTAATCTGTTTCCCCAATTAGACGTTGTCATCAAAACACTCGGGACGGCTTATTTACTTTATCTTGCATGGCAAATTGCTCAGTCTGGCAACGTCTCAGCGTCAGGTGGTCAATCTAAACCGCTGAGCTTTATGAAAGGAGCACTGTTTCAATGGGTAAATGGCAAAGCTTGGGTGGTAGCGATTGGCGCTATCTCTGCCTTTACAACCGTCGGTGATACCTACATGTCGCAAAACCTAACGATTGCGATGACTTTCTTTGTCGCTTCTTTCCCCTGCGTTGGGCTTTGGTTGATGTTCGGCTCGTTACTTAGCCGTTACTTGCAAACAGCGATTTACCTAAGATTGTTTAATCTCACCATGGCGCTACTGCTGGTTGCTTCTGTGTTCCCCATTGTGAAAGAACTATTAACCCAACTGACTGGTTTTTGAAGAGACAATGATAACGAGCAGATACGGTTTAAATACTTGATTTGACGCGTTTACGCTTAAGGAAGAACAAGTTACATTGATGGAAAGCAGATTTAAGGATGGAATCATGAGTGCTCATCTAAAACAACTATGTCACATACACCTTCCAGGTAACAAAGAAGATTCACCCGCCGAGCATTTTAAAAAAATGGCTAAATGGTGCGAAGACAACCAAGTGAGCCATGATGTTTATGGTGAGGGGGAAACTATCCAAGCTTTCGAGCAGAAGGTGGCGGAGTTACTGGGTTACGAAGCCGGGTTGTTTGTTGTCACTGGTACCATGACACAACCTACAGTCTTGGAATTGGTGATAAAACAAAAACGAAACCCTAATGTCGGTATGCACCCATCGAGTCATATTTATGTTCATGAGAGACAAGGCTACCAACTTCAGAATCGATTCAACATCTTGCCAATAGGCAATCCATTCCAAACATGGAAGCTCGAAGATCTTAAAGCGTGGCCCGACGAATTGGCGGCGGTTTTGTATGAACTACCTATGCGTGAAATAGGTGGTCAGCTACCTTCTTGGCAAGAACTTGAAGAGATAAAAAGCTACTGCGCGGATAATAGTATTCATCTCCACATGGATGGGGCGCGATTATGGGAGGCGGCTGCTTACTACCAGAAAGAGTACAGAGAAATCGCGCAAGGTTTTGATACAACCTATGTATCCCTTTACAAAGGGATTAATGGGCTTGGCGGTTCTATGCTCCTTGGTTCTAAAGCGTTTATTGAGCTAGCCTCAATTTGGATGAAGCGCCAAGGGGGTAACCTCTATCATCGCACGCCATATATTGTCTCAGCTGCGATGCAGTTTGACCAAAGGCTGGCCATTTTGCCGACATTGTTTGAACGTACGCAGCAGATCTACAAAATTATTGAAGAGTTTCCTGCGTTGTCAGTGAACCCGACGCAACCTCAATCTAATATGCTGCACTTAATCCTGCCATTTAGCTGTGAAGAAGCAAAAGAGATACAGCAGGCTTTTGCGACCGAAAAGGGCATTTGGTTTGGCAATCCGCAAGTGACAGCCAACCCAAATCAGTCAGTGGTCGAGTGGTATGTCGGCGACAGCCTGCTCGATTTTGACGATCAAGAGCTAAGGTCTTTCTTCAGCGAGTTATTGAGATAGCTGAAAATAGTCGTCACGTATTGTTCAATCTGAGAGTGCGCTAACACGCCCAACGTTAAGCTTGATGTATTCTGGATGGAGTCAGGAAAGAGGAATCTATTAATGTCAAAAAGCTCCAAGCTTCACAATGAAGATAAACTAGTCAAGAAGGCACTAGAAATCGGTGAGAAAATGGCGAAGATGCAAGGCTTCGATTTGCCTAAATCGCCACAGCCTGTCAGAGTGAAAGCGGTTTATCTATTTTTGGTTGATGCCAAACAAATTACCCCGTTACCTGACAGTAAACTCGATGGTGCCAATATCAAACACAGACTCGCACTTTGGATTCATAGTGCACTGCCAGACAACGATCCTTTAAAGTAATCCCTTCAAAATAAAAAAGGCGAACCATTTGGTTCGCCTTTGACTTACTGTAAGGAAACTTAGTCTTCGTAGCTGTCGATGCTTGGGCAAGAACAGATTAGGTTACGGTCACCGTATACGTTGTCTACGCGGTTTACTGTTGGCCAGTACTTCCAAGACTTGGTAGCAGGTGATGGGAAGCAGCCTAGTTCGCGAGAGTATGGGCGATCCCATTCATCTTTCGCTAGGTCTACTTGCGTGTGCGGTGCGTTGACTAGAGGGTTGTTCTCTAGTGGCCACTCACCGTTCTTAACCTTGGTCATTTCCTCGCGGATAGCAATCATCGCATCGCAGAAACGATCGATCTCTTCTAGATCTTCAGATTCCGTTGGTTCAACCATCAGCGTGCCCGCAACTGGGAACGACATGGTTGGTGCGTGGAAACCATAGTCCATTAGACGCTTGGCGATATCTTCTTCGCTGATACCTGTTTCTTCTTTCAGTGGACGAATATCAATAATACATTCATGAGCCACACGGCCGTTAGTACCACGGTAAAGAACAGGGTAGTGAGGGCGTAGACGCTCCATCATGTAGTTGGCGTTCAGGATAGCGACTTTAGTTGCTTCTGTTAAACCCGCTTCACCCATCATTGCGATGTAAGCCCAAGAGATTGGCAGAATAGACGCACTACCAAGGTCTGCCGCTGATACCGCAAAGTCTTCACCTTCGACACCGTTTTCGATGTGACCTGGTAGGAAAGGCGCTAGGTGAGATTTAACACCGATAGGACCCATACCCGGACCGCCACCACCGTGTGGAATACAGAAGGTTTTGTGCAGGTTAAGGTGAGAAACGTCAGAACCAATCAGGCCAGGAGAGGTTAGACCAACCTGAGCGTTCATGTTCGCGCCGTCTAGGTAAACCTGACCGCCAGCCGCATGAACCATTTCACACACTTCTTTCACTTGCTCTTCGTATACGCCGTGCGTAGAAGGGTAAGTGATCATGATGCTTGAAAGATTGTCAGCATGCTTTTCAATCTTAGCTGCAAGGTCAGACATATCGATGTTACCGTCGTCGTCACACTTAACGACAACGACTTTCATTGACACCATAGATGCCGTCGCTGGGTTAGTGCCGTGTGCTGAGCTTGGGATCAGACAGACGTTACGGTGACCTTCGCCACGGCTATCGTGGTAGCGTTGAATCGCGATAAGACCTGCGTATTCACCAGATGCTCCAGAGTTAGGCTGTAGTGAGAAATCATCGTATCCCGTGATTTCACACAGCTTCTCTTTAAGATCTTTCGCTAGTGCAGAGTAACCTGCCGCTTGCTCGATTGGCGCGAATGGGTGGATAGAACCAAATTCTGGCCAAGTCACTGGGATCATTTCAGCGGCTGCGTTAAGTTTCATTGTACAGCTGCCTAGTGGGATCATACCGTGAGTCAGCGAGAAGTCTTTATTCTCAAGCTGTTTCAGGTAACGCATCATCTGCGTTTCACTGTGGTGAGTATTGAACACTGGGTGAGTAAGGTACTCAGAAGTGCGGCGAAGTGCTTCAGGAATCGCTGCAAACTCGTTGCCTGCAATCTCTGAAGATAGCGCGCTAACTTCTTCTTTCACACCAAAGACAGCGAATAGCGCTGCAATATCATCCGTTGTTGTTGTTTCGTCTAAGCTCACACCTAGTTTGCCTTGAAGTAGGCGTAGGTTGATATCAGCCGCTTGCGCTTTTGCGTATAGCGCTTCAGTATTATCAGCACTATTGATAGTGATGGTATCGAAGAAGCTGTTGTGAGCGAGCTCGAAACCAGACTTAGTTAAGCCTGCCGCTAAAATCGCAGTCATATGATGTGTGCGACGTGCAATCGTACGTAATCCTTCTGCGCCGTGGTAAACCGCGTAGAATGACGCCATGTTGGCTAATAGTGCCTGAGCAGTACAGATGTTAGATGTCGCTTTCTCGCGGCGGATGTGCTGCTCACGAGTCTGCATTGCCATACGCAGAGCTTGGTTACCGTTAGTATCGATAGAGACACCGATAACACGACCAGGCATAGTACGCTTGTGCTTATCGCGTGTTGCCATGAATGCAGCGTGTGGACCGCCGTAACCCATAGGAACGCCAAAGCGCTGAGCTGAGCCGATAACTACGTCTGCGCCCATTTCACCAGCAGGTTTCAGTAGCGCAGATGCAAGAAGATCAGTTGCTACAGTAACCAGTGTTTTGTTTGCTTGCGCTTTTGCAATGATATCCGTTAAGTCGCGAACTTCACCTGTTGTACCTGGGTACTGAACAAGTGCACCAAACACGTCTTGCTCAGGTAGAGACTCTAGCGAGCCGACTTGAACATCAAAGCCGATGTATTTAGCACGAGTTTTTACAACTTCCAGCGTTTGAGGGTGAACATCGTCTGCTACAAAGAAGACTTTACTCTTGCTCTTACCCGCACGCTTACATAGCGTCATCGCTTCGCCAGCCGCTGTTGCTTCGTCAAGAAGTGATGCGTTAGCAATGTCCATTGCTGTTAGATCCATCACCATCTGTTGGAAGTTAAGTAGCGCTTCTAGACGACCTTGAGAAATTTCTGGTTGGTAAGGCGTGTATGCGGTGTACCAACCTGGGTTTTCAAGTACGTTACGTAAGATAACGTTCGGCGTGAAGGTGTTGTAGTAACCTTGACCGATGAAAGTACGCTTAATTTGGTTTTGGTCGGCAAATTCACGCATCGCAACCAACATGTCTGCTTCGCTTTTTGCTTCCGCAAGAGTCATTGGTTTTTCTAGGCGAATTTGCGCTGGAACGGTTTCTTCAATCAACGTATCTAGGTTTGCTACGTTGATTGCTTCCAACATTTTCTGTTGGTCTGATTTGTTTGGGCCGTTGTGGCGAGCAACGAACTCGTTTTGTGTGCTGAGGCTTTGAAGTAATTCAGTCATTGTCCTTTACCTACTCCGTAGTCCGGGTAATGGATATCATTACTGATATATCTAATTATACGTCCGAACTTAGAAAAAAAGCTGCCACCCGAGTCGGGGGCAGCTTTCTGCATCTTCCTAATTACTCGTCTTCGATTGAGTTTAGGTACTCTTCTGCGTCTTTAAGGTTGTCTAGCTCAGATGCGTCAGACATCTTCACTTTAACAATCCAGCCGCCTTCAAAAGGTTCTTCGTTAATAAGCTCTGGGCTATCTTCTAGTTCTTCGTTGATCTCTACTATTTCACCTGTGATTGGCGCGTAGATGTCTGAAGCTGCTTTTACAGACTCAACCAGAGAGAAGCTATCGCCTGCTTCGATTTCATCTTCTACTTCAGGTAGGTCAACGAATACTACGTCACCTAGCATTTCTTGAGCGTGCTCTGAAATACCGATAGTTACTGTGCCGTCACCGTTGTCACGTACCCACTCGTGGCTATCTGCAAACTTCAGTGTTTTGTCCATTGCTTAATCTCCAAAAAATAACTTTGATTAATTTGTTTATTGGTAAAGTGGGAAGCGAGCACACAGTGTTTTCACTTCTTTGCGAACGCGTTGTTCTACTTCTGCGTTACCTTCAGGGTTATCAACTAGCCCATCTAGTACGTCGCCAATCCAATTACCGATGAGTTTGAATTCTTCAGCGCCAAAGCCGCGGCTTGTACCCGCAGGCGTACCCAAACGGATGCCCGATGTAATCATAGGCTTCTCTGAATCGAATGGGATGCCATTTTTGTTACATGTGATCCCTGCACGCTCTAATGCTTCTTCAGCTTTGTTACCTTTCAAGCCCTTAGGACGAAGGTCAACCAACATTAGGTGCGTATCTGTTCCGCCAGTCACAATGTCACAACCGCGAGTTTGCAACACTTCAGCAAGAACTTTTGCGTTATTGATCACTGAATCGATATAAGTTGAAAATTCAGGACCTAATGCCTCACCGAATGCAACTGCTTTTGCTGCGATAACGTGCATTAGAGGGCCGCCTTGTAGGCCAGGGAATACTGCTGAGTTGATTTTCTTGATGATGTCTTCGTGGTTAGTCAGAATCATACCGCCACGAGGGCCGCGCAGTGTTTTGTGCGTTGTTGTCGTGACAACATGCGCATGTGGAATTGGGCTAGGGTGTGCACCTGTCGCGATAAGACCAGCAATGTGCGCCATATCTACCATTAGGATGGCATCAACTTCATCGGCGATTTCACGGAACTTAGCGAAATCGATAGTGCGAGGAATAGCACTACCACCTGCGATGATCATTTTCGGCTTATGCTCAACAGCAAGCGCACGAACATCTTCGTAGTTGATTTCCAGAGTTTCACGGTCAACGCCATATTGAACTGCATTAAACCATTTACCTGATAGGGCAGGGCGCGCACCGTGAGTAAGGTGACCACCCGCATCAAGAGACATACCTAAAATGGTATCACCAGGTTGAAGTAGAGCCAGTTTCACAGCGCCATTCGCTTGCGCGCCTGAGTGTGGCTGAACGTTTACATATTCACATTTGAACAGTTGCTTAGCGCGTTCGATTGCAATCGCTTCAACTGTATCGACGTGTTCACAGCCACCGTAATAGCGACGGCCTGGGTAGCCTTCTGCGTACTTGTTGGTTAGGCAAGTGCCTTGAGCTTGCATTACCGCTTTAGAAACAATGTTTTCAGAAGCGATAAGTTCAATTTGTTCGTTTTGACGGGTGAATTCCGCTTGGATTCCAGCGAAGACAGCGTCGTCAGTAGCAGCAAGGTTAGTAGAGAAAAAGTTCTCTAGGCTGTGATTTTGAAACGGTTTGTTCATGGTAGATGACCTTCCATTCATGCCAACGAGATTCTTATGTTGTTCATTATTCTCGTTAGTTCTACTTCTATTACTACTCTTCACAAGGTAAGAGCAGGGTGAATTTCCAACCCCAAAATAGTGGGGAAAACCGAAACTGAGCGTTAAAACAGTCAAACACTGAGCTCGGAAATAACATCTCTACAACTAACAAGTTGGTAACATAGCGGTTGTAGCAACAACAATCAACCAAAAATTTCCTATTGGAAACAAGGTTTCTAATTTTGTTAACGAGAGCACGGTTTATTTCTTGTTCGGCGCTTTCTTCCACTATCTGCTTCGTGCACAATGAAAATGAAACAGGAAGTCGCAGTAATAAGTAGAGGGAAGCATGCCCGAAGATATCTATGATGAGTATCCATCTTTGACTCTTGCGAAAGAGTCAGTGGACGAGAATATTGAGCCATTAAAGCTCGGCCAGAGAATTAAAGACATTCGTAGCAAGCTTGGGATAACGTTAGAAGAAGCCAGTCAGCGCACAGGATTAGCGCGTTCTACGTTAAGCAAGATAGAGAACGAGCAGATTTCGCCGACCTTCCAAGCAATGCAAAAATTAGCGTTGGGCTTACAGATAGATATGCCGCAACTATTTGAGCCACCTAGAAAAAAGGTTGCAACAGGTCGCCGGGATATTACCAAGGCGAATCAGGGCAAACCCCATCCAACCCCAACTTATGAACATGAGCTATTGGCGACGCAGCTGTCCAACAAAAAGATGATGCCCTTTAAGAGCCAGGTTCATGCGCGCAACTTTGAAGAGTATGGAGATTGGGTCAGACATGACGGAGAAGAGTTCCTTCTTATCTTATCTGGTTCAGTGATGTTTTACTCTGAATTTTACGAGCCCGTAGAAATGAACGAAGGTGATAGTGTTTATTATGATGCGAACATGGGTCATATGTTGATATCGACCAGTGAGCAAGATGCGCACATTCTTTGGGTCACTGCGAAATAATGTAAATTCGATGTGAATTTCTTATAGTGAATGCAACCGTTTGCTTTTGTTTTGTTAGAGTATGCTTTAGCGCCATTTTGGATGGTTTATATCCGAAATGGCGTTTTTGTTTTTTCTGTTTGTTGTGAATATGATGTTAAATGTCACATTTTGAATGTTCATCGTTAGGTTAAGAGTGCAAAAAATCCTCACTCATGTTTATTATTGGAAACAAGGTTTCCTCGAACGGAAAACGAACCTGATTAAATGGAGACAACAATGACTCAAGAACTACTTAAAACCCCTCTACACGCACTGCACGTTGAAGCTGGTGCGAAGATGGTTCCTTTCGCTGGCTACGATATGCCTGTTCAATACAAGCTTGGTGTTAAGAAAGAGCATTTACATACGCGTGATGCAGCGGGTCTGTTCGATGTTTCGCACATGGGGCAACTGCGCTTACACGGTGAGGGCGCTGCAGCATTTCTTGAGTCATTAGTTCCTGTCGACATTGTTGATTTGCCACAAGGCAACCAGCGCTATGCTTTCTTTACCAATGACCAAGGCGGCATCATGGATGACTTAATGGTGGCTAATCTAGGCGACCATCTATTTGTTGTTGTCAATGCAGCATGTAAAGAGCAAGACATCAATCATCTAGAAGCGCATTTACCATCAGGTGTTGAACTAGAGATTATTGATGACCGCGCTCTGTTAGCACTACAAGGCCCTAAAGCGGTAGATGTACTCAAGCGTTTCAATGCTGAAGTCGCTGACATGCTGTTTATGGATGTTAAGAAGCTAGAGATCTTAGGTGTAGAGTGCATCGTTAGCCGCAGTGGCTACACTGGTGAAGATGGCTATGAAATCTCAGTACCAGATTCACATGCGCAAGAGTTGGCGCAAAAGCTAACTGGCGAAGAAGAAGTTGAATGGATTGGCCTAGGCGCACGTGATTCGCTTCGCCTTGAATGCGGTCTATGTCTATATGGTCACGATCTTGATACGACGACTACTCCTGTTGAAGCAAGCCTTCTTTGGGGTATTCAGAAAATTCGTCGTACAGATGGTGAGCGCGCTGGTGGTTTCCCAGGTGCGGATATCATCCTTAAGCAGATTGAAACTAAAGATGTTTCACGCAAGCGTGTTGGTCTAGTAGGCCAGACGAAAGCGCCAGTACGTGAAGGTGCTGAACTGTTTGATGCAGATGACAATAAAGTCGGTGTAGTAACCAGTGGTACAGCAGGCCCTAATGCAGGTAAGCCAGTATCAATGGCGTACGTACGTGCTGACCTTGCTGCGATTGGTACAGAACTGTTTGCCGATGTGCGTGGTAAGAAACTACCAATGACGATAGAAAAAATGCCATTTGTGCCACAGCGTTATTATCGTGGCTAAAAATAGTATGACATGATACGTATGCTGTGCTAAAACCTCTCTTAGGAGAGGTTTTTTTATGTCGATTGAACGATATAATTAAATGGATTTAATGAATAGGATAAGTTATGAGAAAGATCTCGATAGTACTTTCTTGTCTATGGGCTACAAGTGCTTATAGTGCGAGCGTATCGCCATTTATTGTCAACGGAAATGACGTCAATGTGAGTGTTCATCCCTCATTTGCTAGTTTGTTTTACGATCGGATTAATTATGATGGTCGTTATGGCTCTGGACCTTATTGCGGAGCAACCTTGTTAAATAGCCAATACGTGTTGACTGCTGCGCATTGTATTTATGGATCTACGCAAAATCAGTTGTTTACTTCTGTTGTGCCACAACTACAAAATGAAACGGATTTCCCTAACTCAGTAGTACAACGTGTGATGGTTAATGAGTTTTACTATCCAAGTAGTTACAATAACAGTACCTTGGCGAATGACATTGCGATACTGAAACTCGCATCACCAATTACCGCTGTTACAAGTTATGCAACGCTAGGTACGACAGGCGATGAAGGCACTTATAGACAGACTAGCCCAGTTCAAGTGTTTTATGCGGTTGGCCACGGTAATACTCAAACCAATATCGACGCAAGTAATAACTTGCAAAGAACCCAGTTGCAGTATGTTCCCAATGCGAGCTGCAATGGCGTTTACAATGTAGACACCAGCGCGAACCTTTGCATGACAGGCGCAGCAACGGTCGTTTATGATAATGCAACCTGCCAAGGTGACTCTGGTGGTCCTTTATATTGGGATAACTCAGGTACCTTTGTTCAAGTGGGAATAACCAGTTTTGGTCCTGAAACATGTGGAAATCCTTCAGTAACGCCAAACTCGATATTTACAGAAGTGTCTGATCATTCAGCTTGGATTGCATCTGTGCTGGCTGGAAACGAAACTCCTAAGGTGACCGTAACAGACGCTCAGCGAAATGCGTATCTTAACCCTAGCTCTGGGGATTCTGGCGGCGGCTCTTTAGGTCTCGCCTTTCTAACACTATTAGGCTTGGTTGGTTGGAGACGCAGTAAATAACTCTCCAATGATCTGACCCACTTTCTACATCGTAATCTAAACTTAAAGGGTGGTTACGATGTAGGAAGAAAGCATGAAAGCATCAATTCGTTTAATTTGCCTGCTTTTGATCGCCAAGTTGAGCTATGCCGTTGAAGTTACCCCCTATATCGTTAACGGCAGTGACGCTAATATTGTCAATTATCCTTCCTTCGCCAGTCTTTTCTTTCGCAACGGTAACTTATATAGCTCATCATCTTATTGCGGAGCAACGATGATTAACTCGCAGTTCGTGCTAACTGCTGCTCACTGTATTTACGATGACGACAATTTGATGCTGTATACCGTTGTGGCCCCACAGTTGGATGATGAAAGTAACTTTCTCTCTAATCAACAGGCCAAAGCTTTAGAGTTTTACTACCCAGATACTTATATTGATTCATCTGCAGAGCTGTGGCCTGATGATATTGCCATCATTAAGTTAGAAACACCGTTGGCCATTTCCGACTACTCCTCACTGATAAACACAATGGTCAACAACACGTTTTTAGTTAGTGATACCTTTAAGGCAATAGGGCATGGACTGATTGAAGGAAATGTATCGGGCGGAACGAACCTTTTGGAAACGACTCTTACTTATGTCACGACATCGGATTGTCAAGTTGAATACGGTAGCAAGCTTACCTCAAGCCATCTTTGTTTCAGTGGACCAATCAGCGGCGGTTATCGAAACTCAACTTGTAACGGGGATTCTGGCGGGCCTGTCTATTGGTATAATGGATCTCAGTACATTCAAATTGGCATAACGAGTTTCGGACCAAGTACGTGTGGTGATACTAGCCGCAATGTGACTTCAGTTTTTACCGATGTGCATGATTACCAAGCTTGGATATCTCGCGTTATCAATGGTCTTGAAACCCCGAAAGCTTATGTCGCAACCGTTAATGGTGTGCGCACATTAGTGAAAGGAACGTCATCACCACCTGTGACAACAACCAGTGGAGACAGCGGTGGTGGGACTACAAGCCCGCTGGTACTTCTCTATCTTCTACTAGTACTTTTAGGCCGCTTCAGGTCGATATTCTCGATGCGCATATCCAATTTACGCGCTTCTCACAAATGAGAATGTTCGGTTAATGTGATGAAATTTAATGATATTTCCTGCGTTGTTTAAGGCTGTTTATGATTTGTTAGGTTGACTATTTGCCACTAAACGATAGTTTTAACTTATCGATAAATAGAGCAGGAATTACCATGATGAATAATGATATTTATAAAATTACTCTTGTTTCTGATGTCACTATGCAATCGAAACTGCTGAAAGATTCTTTGGAAAAAGGGCTGGATCTCCAAGTAACCATGGTTACTTCTGAGGCGCTAGAAGAAATGGAAGAGGGGAGTTCATTACTTGGCAATCTTGTTCTTATCGATTACCACTATCTGGATGAAAGTAAGTTTGAAGCGTACAACCAAGCCAAAATGGTTAGCCAATACACGGTCAAAGAAATAGTGTTTAATTGCCCTAATGAAGCGCCTTCAAGCCATCTGTTTAAGTGGCGTAATTTAGTCGGAGTTTTCTACGTTGATGATGAGGTTTCTTTACTGCTCAAAGGAATGGAAAAGATCATGAATGATGAAATGTGGCTATCACGCAAGGTCGCTCAAGACTACATCGAGCATTTCCGCTGCGCGAATACCGTTACAACTTCTCAAGCCTATGCGAACCTAACTAAGCGCGAAAAAGAAATTATGCGTTTGCTCGGGCACGGTGCGTCCAATATTCAAATTGCAGAAGAATTGTTTGTCAGTGAAAACACGGTGAAAACGCACTTGCATAATATTTTTAAGAAAATTAATGCCAAGAACCGCCTCCAAGCGCTGTTGTGGGCAAATAATAACATCGCTTTAGAAGAGCGGGTTTAATCGCCTAAGTTACAAGTTGTCTTTATTTGGCCAAGCTTAATCGCTTGGCCATTATATTTAAGGCAGGCACTAAATTTGTCATCACACTTGAAAACCGGATTGAACCGGAAGGAAGAGCATCTGCATAATTGTAAATGCTCTTTAGATATCGATTAGAATACACAATGCTTGGCGTAACTCGTTGCGTCGTTCGCACTCCAGTCGCCTTTTGGCTTGTCTTCTAAATCACTACACCAGCCTTCACTTCCGACAGCGTCTTGCAGCACACAGTGCTTAGCATAATCAACAGCGCCTTGGGCATTCCATTCGCTTTTAGGCTTCTCTGACATCTCGTCACACCAGGCTTGTGTGCCCACTTCTGTTTGGCAGGCACTTAGCGTTAGCAGCGCAACGAAAGAAAATGCAATCTTTTTCATCTCAATTTCCAAATCTTCTTGATGCCCCACACTATACCTTAAAAGATCCGCTGCTCCGCTTAATCGAGCAAATAAATATAGAAAATGGCATATCGAAACGTTTCGATGGGTGATCTCAATCACTTTGATAAGAGAATAGTCACTAGCAAAGCGGATCAATTTCACACTCTATAGAATCGAGTCTCGAATTTCTGAAGTGACGGACTATTATGTCATCGAAACGTTTCGATGAGTATTTTCTCAATAACAAGCATGACAGAGAAAATAAAGCTTGCCGTACGATAAACGTATTTTTGAAAGGTCGATGAGATGAAGAAAAGTACCCTTATAAATTCAGAACTTTCTTACTTGGTGGCGACATTAGGTCACACCGATGAGATTACCGTTTGTGATGCAGGCTTACCTATTCCTGATGAAGTGCAACGTATCGATTTAGCACTAACACATGGTGTTCCTTCATTTCTAGAAACAGTACGAGTGCTATTAAGTGAGTCTCAGATTGAAGGCGTCATTATTGCTGAAGAATTTGCCAAAGTGAGCCCGGCTCATCATGAAGCTTTAGTCAAAGAGCTTGCGACAGAAAGCGAGTTAAGCGGTAAGAAAATTGAAGTGACGTATGTGTCTCATGAAGACTTCAAAGCTCGTACTCAGCAGAGTAGAGCAGTAGTTCGTACTGGTGAATGCACACCATATGCGAACGTTATATTTCAAGCAGGTGTGGTTTTTTAAGCCGCGCGATCGTAGGGAAGAATTATGACTCAAGCCATTCTTCAGCTGAGCTCTATTGAAAAGGCTTTCCCAGGTGTTAAAGCTCTGGACAAAGCAAGCCTAAATGTTTACCCCGGACGTGTCATGGCACTGATGGGAGAAAACGGAGCAGGTAAGTCGACTTTGATGAAAGTGCTTACGGGCATTTACACCAAAGACAGCGGCAGCATTCAGTATCAAGGTGAAACCGCAGCTTTTAAAGGTCCAAGAGATTCTCAAGAAGCTGGGATCAGCATTATTCACCAAGAGTTAAACCTGATTCCGGAACTGACTATTGCCGAAAACATTTTCCTTGGTCGAGAGTTTACCAGCGCATTTGGTGGCATTCAGTGGGGAAAAATGTATGACGAATCGGACAAATTGCTGGCACGCTTGAACGTCAAACACAGTTCTAAGACCTTGCTGGGCGACCTGAGCCTGGGTGAGCAGCAAATGGTTGAGATTGCGAAAGCACTGTCGTTCGAATCTAAGGTCATCATTATGGATGAGCCTACGGACGCCTTAACCGACACCGAGACTGAATCATTATTTAAAGTGATCAACGAGCTTCGTGCTCAAGGTTGCGGCATTGTTTACATCTCTCATCGCCTTAAAGAAATTTTCGAAATTTGCGACGACATTACCGTTCTTCGTGATGGCAAATTTATCGGTGAATGCCAAGTTTCTGATACCGATGAAGATGGCCTAATTGAGATGATGGTTGGTCGTAAGCTTGATGAGCAGTATCCGCGCATCGATGTCCGTCATGGTGAAACCTGTCTAGAAGTGATTGGTTTAACAGGTTCTGGAGTCCAAGACGTCACTTTTACTCTTAAACGGGGCGAGATTTTGGGTGTGTCTGGCTTAATGGGCGCAGGTCGCACTGAGCTAATGAAAGTCATCTACGGCGCACTGCCGAGTGAACGTGGTGTGATTAACCTCGACAACAAAACGATTAACCCCGTTAGCCCGCAAGATGGACTTGCGAATGGTATCGCCTATATCTCTGAGGACCGAAAAGGGGATGGCTTGGTACTAGGGCTTTCGGTTAAAGAGAACATGTCTCTTTGCGCGTTAGATAAGCTGACCAAGGGTGGTCGTATTCAGCACAGTGATGAAGTGGTCGCTGTTGAAGACTTCATCAAGCTTTTCAACATCAAAACTCCGACTAGAGATCAAATCATAGGCAACCTATCTGGCGGTAACCAGCAGAAAGTAGCGATCGCTAAAGGGTTAATGACCAAACCTAAAGTGTTGATCTTGGATGAGCCGACTCGTGGTGTTGACGTCGGTGCGAAGAAAGAGATCTACCAACTTATCAACAAATTTAAAGCCGATGGCATGAGCATCATTCTTGTCTCATCGGAAATGCCCGAAGTGTTAGGCATGAGCGACCGCATCCTCGTTATGCACGAAGGTCGAATCAGCGGCGAGTTTGATGCAAAAGACGCCGACCAAGAAAAACTACTCGCCTGTGCCGTAGGCAAAAAGATTAATGAGGAAGCAGCATGAGTACCAATACCATGAGCAAACCAACGGAAACAAACAGCAAAAAACTGTTTAGCAAAGAGTGGTTGATTGAACAGAAATCACTGATTGCACTCTTGTTTTTGATTGTTGTCGTATCATTCTTAAATCCGAACTTTTTTACGGTCGATAACATTCTCAACATCCTCCGCCAGACATCGGTTAACGCCATCATCGCCGTCGGTATGACTTTGGTCATCTTGACCGCGGGTATCGATTTGAGCGTTGGCTCAGTATTGGCCCTATGTGGTGCCTTCGCTGCGAGCTTAATCGCGATGGAAGTGCCTGTCTTGATCGCAGTTCCAACCGCACTGTTCGCTGGTGCTGCACTAGGTGCGATTAGCGGCATTATTATCGCTAAAGGTAAGGTTCAAGCCTTTATTGCTACCTTGGTGACTATGACGCTGCTACGAGGCGTGACCATGGTGTATACCGACGGTCGACCAATTTCTACAGGCTTCACTGACACGGCAGATGCATTCGCTTGGTTTGGTACTGGCTACGCATTAGGTATCCCTGTTCCAGTTTGGCTAATGGTTATTGTATTTGCAGCCGCTTGGTACCTACTTAACCACACTCGCTTTGGTCGCTATGTCTACGCCCTAGGTGGTAATGAATCTGCGACTCGCCTATCTGGTATCAACGTTGACCGCGTGAAGATTGGTGTTTACGCCATCTGTGGTCTGCTTGCTGCGCTAGCTGGCATCATCGTTACATCACGACTTTCATCTGCACAACCGACTGCGGGTATGGGTTACGAGCTAGACGCGATTGCCGCAGTTGTGTTGGGTGGTACTAGCCTAATGGGTGGTAAGGGCCGCATCATGGGCACACTGATCGGTGCGCTGATTATCGGCTTCCTAAACAACGCCCTAAACCTACTCGACGTATCCTCCTACTACCAAATGATCGCTAAAGCAGTGGTAATTCTACTTGCGGTACTGGTAGACAACAAAAACAAGTAAATCATAACTAAATCGAGCCAAGTGACGTGTCTTGGCTCACCCTACACAAGGACTGAGAAAATGAAAAAACTAACGACTCTTATCTCTGCTGCACTACTTTCGTCAACCGTTTCTGTTTCAGCGCAAGCTCAGGACACGATGGCAATCGTACTGTCTACGCTGAACAACCCTTTCTTCGTTACGATGAAAGATGGTGCTGAAGCAAAGGCAAAAGAGTTAGGTTATGACCTAATCGTACTAGACTCGCAAAATGACCCAAGCAAAGAGCTGTCAAACATTGAAGATCTGACTATCCGCGGTGTTAAGGCGATTCTAATCAACCCAACGGATTCAGATGCAGTGTCTAATGCGATTCGTATGGCAAACCGTTCTAACATCCCAGTACTGACTCTAGACCGTGGTGCGAGCCGTGGTGAAGTGGTGAGCCACATTGCTTCTGACAACGTTGTTGGCGGTGAAATGGCGGGTAACTACATCGTTGAAAAAGTGGGTATGAAAGCGAAAGTTATTCAACTGGAAGGCATTGCAGGTACTTCAGCGGCACGCGAGCGTGGTGAAGGCTTTATGAATGCGGTTAAAGGCAGTGAAATGGACGTTCTTGCGAGCCAACCTGCAGACTTCGACCGTACTAAAGGTCTTAACGTAATGGAAAACCTGCTAGCGGCTAACCCAGATGTGCAAGCGGTATTTGCTCAGAATGATGAGATGGCTCTAGGTGCTCTGCGCGCGGTTCAAGCATCAGGTAAAGATGTAATGATCGTTGGCTTCGATGGCACAGATGACGGCATCGCAGCGGTTAACCGCGGCAAGCTATCTGCAACTATCGCTCAGCAGCCAGATCTTATCG
Source organism: Vibrio tubiashii (assembly GCF_028551255.1). NCBI lineage: Bacteria > Pseudomonadati > Pseudomonadota > Gammaproteobacteria > Vibrionales > Vibrionaceae > Vibrio > Vibrio tubiashii. The sequence goes on from NZ_CP117030.1 coordinate 438,130, forward strand.
GCGCACTTGGTATCGAAACCGCTGACAAAGTACTGAAAGGTTCTCAAGTAGAAGAGTACATCCCAGTACCACTGAAAGTTATCACTAAGTAATGAGTTAACTAATTTTGTCCTTCTCCCCGCTTATATCTGTCGTTTAGGGGAGAAGGGCGAATAGCCATGCGCTTTACCCTAGAGCTCATCGCTATTACTCCTGTTCACATATAAGTGGCTCTAGCGAGCCGAGGATTACCTTATGAATAAGTTAGTGGTTTTAGGTAGTGTTAACGCTGACCATGTTCTTCAAGTGCCTTCTTTCCCTCGCCCTGGCGAGACGTTGCATGGTCGAAACTATCAAGTTATTCCTGGTGGTAAAGGGGCAAACCAAGCCGTAGCGGCTGCACGATTAAATGCGGATATCGGCTTTATTGCTTGTGTCGGTGATGATGCGTTTGGCATTAACATTCGCGAAAACTTCAAGATGGATAACATCAACATTGCTGGCGTTAAAATGGAGCCAAACTGCCCGACGGGTATTGCAATGATTCAGGTCGCCGATAGCGGTGAAAACAGTATTTGTATTTCCGCAGAAGCGAATGCAAAACTGACCGCTGATGCTATTGAGTCAGATTTAGAGCAGATTCGATCGGCCAAATACCTGCTGACGCAATTGGAAACGCCGATTTGTGGCATCGAAAAAGTGGCCAAAGTGGCCAAAGAAGCGCGCACCAATGTCATTTTAAATCCTGCGCCAGCGCGTCCACTTTCGGATGAACTGCTTGCCTGTGTCGATGTTATCACGCCAAATGAAACGGAAGCGGAAGTGCTTACTGGGATTACCGTGACGGATAACGATAGCGCGCAAGAAGCAGCGAACGAACTGCATCGTAAAGGGATCGAAATCGTCATGATTACCCTTGGCGCGAAAGGGGTATGGCTTAGTCAAAATGGCCGCGGAGAGCTAATTCCTGGTTTTAAGGTTGATGCTACAGACACAACCGCAGCAGGAGATACCTTTAATGGGGCATTGGTCACTGGTCTGCTCGAAGATTTACCTTTAGAATCAGCGATCAAATTTGCTCATGCAGCAGCGGCTATCTCTGTGACGCGTTTTGGTGCTCAGACATCCATCCCATCAAGAGAAGAAGTCGATGCTTTCTTAGCGGAGCAAAGCTAACGTCTAGCCACAAGCAAGGAGAGAATGACATGGCGACAATGAAAGATATCGCAAGAGTTGCGGGTGTATCGACCTCTACGGTGAGCCATGTCATCAATAAATCTCGTTTCGTCAGTGAAGAGATCTCTGAGCGCGTCAATAATGCCGCTCGTGAGCTTAATTACCGTCCGTCTGCATTAGCTCGCAGCCTTAAAGTCAATCGCACTAAAACCATAGGTATGCTGGTGACCACCTCAACTAACCCGTTTTTCGGTGAAGTAGTAAAAGGGGTCGAGCGCAGTTGCTATCAGCAAGGTTATAGCCTGATTCTGTGTAATACCGAGGGCGACCACGAACGGATGCGCGAGTCGATCAATACCTTGCTGCAAAAACGTGTCGATGGCTTAATCTTGATGTGTTCTTCGCTTGAAGGTGAGCGTTTAGAAGTGTTTGAGCAATACCAAGACATTCCAGTCGTTGTTATGGATTGGGGGCCGATGCTGTTTACCAGTGACAAGATCCAAGACAACTCATTGCGCGGTGGTTATCTGGCAGCGAAGCACTTAATCGAATCTGGTCATAAAAAGATTGGTTGTATCACCGGACCATTGGTCAAGCACCAAGCTCAAATGCGTTATGAGGGGTATAAAAGAGCGCTGAACGAACATAGCTTGGAGTTCAAAGCTAATTGGATCATCGAGTCTGACTTTGAGTGTGAAGGTGGCTACGAAGCGTTCAATAAAATGGTTGCTAAAGGACCGCTGCCAAGTGCACTTTTTGTCTGTAATGACATGATGGCGATGGGGGTGATCAATGCCGCAAACGAGAAAGGTATTCGGATTCCGGAAGAGTTGTCTATCATTGGCTACGATGACATTCATATCGCAAAATTTATGAGCCCTTCGCTGACGACGATTCACCAGCCGAAATACCGCTTAGGTAAAGCGGCGGTTGAAGCACTGCTTAAAAAATTAGAAGGTGAATCAACAGATACTCAGGTGGTTCAGCTAGAGCCTACCCTAGTGAGCCGAGCCACTGTCCGCCAACTTGTATAGCTCAACAAGTCACTGTTTACTTGCTTGAACCGCAACACTGTTTTGCTTAATGAGTAAGTAGTAAATATCTGCAAATATGTGCTAAACCTAAAGAATGAACTCGTTTTCGATATTAGGTGCTACATGGAGCTGTTTGCCGATCAAAGAAAGCAAGAAAGTCCTGAGGATAACTCACTAAGTGACGTTGTTCCTTCCGTTCCTTGGACAGTGCTGCTGGTAGACGACGACGCTCAAATGCACCAAGTGACACGCTTGGCCTTGTCTGGTTTTACCTTTGAAGGCCGCAAACTCAATCTGATCTCTGCTCACTCGGCACAAGAAGCCAAAGTTATCTGTCAGCAAAATAGTGATATTGCTCTGGCGCTGGTGGATGTGGTGATGGAGACAGAGCATGCAGGTTTGGAGCTGGTAAAGTTTATTCGTGAGGAGCTAGGTAACAATCTTATTCGCGTAGTACTGCGCACCGGACAAGCTGGGCAAGCCCCAGAAGACGTAGTCATTCGCGAGTATGAAATTGACGATTACAAAGAGAAGACAGAGCTGACGACACAAAAGCTTAAAACCCTTCTCTACTCTATGCTACGCTCCTATCGAGATTTATGTCTTATTAGCCAACAGAAGTCAGGGCTTAAGAAAGTGATTGAGTTTTCCGCAAAAGTTCAAAATACCACCACTTTGCAAGCCTATGCCGCCTCGGTTCTGGAACAGCTAACTTCGTTGCTTCAGTTGGAAAAATCAGCTTTTTACTGTGTTGTTAAACCACGCCCTAATGGTGAGGTAACACGAGCATTGACTTTAGCGGCGACGGGTGAATATGTGGATTGCTACAGTGAGTGTGCATTTAATAGGTTACCACAAGAGGTCGCCAATCGTTGCCAACAAGTCCTTGAGCAAGGTTATTCACAGCACTTTGGCGACGCCTTTATTCTCTATACCAGTGATGAGCAGGGTGTCGATAGCCTCTTATATGTCAATTTCCATAAAGACCTCTCCGAGTTGGATGTCCAGCTGCTGGAAATTTACATGCAGAATATCGGTCTGACCTTCGAGAACCTGAGCTTGCTACTGGATATCAAAGAAACATCGAAAGAGCTGGTCTATAACCTCGCCAACGCTGTAGAGGCACGTAGCCGAGAGACTGGAGCGCACGTTCAACGAGTCTCGCTTATCTGCGAAAAGCTGGCACTCCTTTATGGCTTGAATGAGCATGAAGCCAGTATGATTAAGCACGCCTCGCCCTTGCATGACGTGGGCAAAGTTGCCGTGCCTGACTCGATTCTTCATAAGCCCGGTAAGCTCAATGCTGAGGAATGGGAGATCATGAAAAAGCACGTAGATTATGGCGTGGAGATTTTAAGCCGCTCTAAACGTCGCTTGATCGTTATGGCTAAAGAGATTGCGGCTTATCACCATGAAAAGTGGGACGGCTCGGGCTATCCGAATGGGTTAAAAGGCGACGAGATCCCCATCAGCGGACGTATTGCCGCGCTTGCTGATGTGTTTGATGCTCTCGGCGCCAAAAGAAGTTACAAAGAGCCATGGAGCGATGAGGATATTCGCGCAGAGATTCTCAAGCAGAAAGGGGCACACTTTGAGCCGCAATTGGTCGATTTGCTCATCAATCACTGGGAAGAGTTCATCGAAATCCGTAACTCTCTGCCTGACTAGATGTTGTAATCTAAATGGTGGTCAGGAGAATCACTAGTAGGCAGATTCCTTGGTAGCCTGAGTTCGAAACGTACTCCTTGGCCGACTTCAGATTCAAATATCAGTTCACCTTTCAGTTTCTGTTTTACCAGATTAAATACCAAGTTCAGCCCCAAGCCAGAGCCGCCTTTGCCTCTTTTGGTTGTGTAGAAGGGCTCGAAAATCTTCTGGTGCAATGACGCCTCTATGCCACTGCCGTTGTCGCGATACTCAAACACCATTGTCTCTGCATCTTGATGGAAACGGATTGATATTTGTGGCGTGTTCTGTTCGTGAAAAGCGTGATTGATGCTGTTCATAATCAGATTGGAAATAACCTGGGTTAACACACCAGGTAGGCTGTTCATGGTTAAACTGGAATCGCCTTCAAGAACAGGCACTACCGGGAGTTTGCGTGTCTCTGGGTGTAAGCTGGCAATTAGAGCATCCAACACTTGGTGCACCTGAAATTGACTACGGCTTTCTGACACTTGGTCAACCGCGGTCTGTTTAAAATCTCGAATCAATTTAGCGGCTCTATTGAGGTTGTGTTCGAGCATAGTGCTGCTGTCAGACATTCGCTCCATAATTGATTTAAATTGATCTGTTGTGAGAGTTTGATTGGCAAAAGCTTGATTCGCTTCGTTGGTCACATCGCGTATGACAGAAGTCGCCGTCACCGCAATCCCAAGTGGAGTATTGACCTCATGGGCGACTCCTGCGACAAGTCCCCCAAGAGCGGCGAGCTTTTCTGATTCAACAAGCTGCTCTTGAGTATGTTTGAGCTGCTCCATACTTTGTTTCAAATCTAGGGTTCGAGTCGCCACTGTGTGTTCTAGGTTTTGATTTAGCTCTTCAAGTTCAATTTGTGTCAGCTTTAACTCGGTAATGTTGATGGCAGTGCCGCGGAAACCTAAGAAACGGTCATTTTCGTAACGTGCCTTGGCTTGAAACAGTAAGTATTGGGTAATACAGTTTAAGGTGATGGTCTCTTCACACATTGAGAAAGTACTCCGTTGGCGAAGCTTTTCATGCAGTGAAGCACAATGCTCTAAAGCCGATAACCGATTCATTACTGGTTTACTAAGGTTGTCTATACCAAGCGCTTCTCTCATACTGTCTGAGCAATAGACAAGATGACCTAACTCGTCAGTCTCCCATAGCCAATCTGAAGAAACATGGGCGAACTCTTTGAGGCGCTCTTGCTCTTGCTTGATATTGTCATAAAGACGGGTGACATTACTGGTGATTTTATTCGCTTCTTCGGCAAGCCAATCCAGTTCGTCATCCTTTTCAGAGATCCAAGCTTGATGTTCAAGTTCCAGAGGATCCGCGGGATGACGTGGGTTGTATTGGCGAAGGTATTTAGCAATTGCGAAGATCCTTTGATTGACACTGCGATGAAACACCATCAACACGAGATAACACACCAGTAAAGTTTTACCTGCATTGAGAAGTAGGGTGTAAACCGCTTGCCAGATTAGGTAGTCGTAGATCTCTTGGGCATCAGACTGAACGTAAATATGACCGATTTCCTCCACGCGAGATGTGTTTGGGTGCCTGTAGATCAGTGGGTACTTTTTAGTAAGTGCGTTTTCCATCACTTCTGTACCAGCTTCAAAAGTATAGCCACCACTTTCGACTCTGAGATAGTCCACTCTCGGCAAATTTACCAAGCCATCGATTTCTTGCTGCAAAACGAGTAGATCAAAATCCCACACTGACGACGCAATTAGAGGAGCGTGTATATCGCGTATTTCTAATTGGCGCTGTTTGACGGTATCGAACTCTTTTCGGTAGTCCCATGATAGTTGCAGTAATGTGGTAAACACGGTAATCAAGCCACTAAGCAGTACCATAATCAGGATAATACGTCGCCCGATCCTGCTATAGAATGGGCTGCTTTGGCTTTCTTCGATGTCTTTACTACGCGTCATGGTATTAATTCAAAAGTTTATTTTTGATTATAGACGTTCAAATACGATTTGAAGTGGAATGCCAGTGGAGACTTGAGCTAAGGCAACTACACTAATAGAAAAGCAAGAGGAAAAACTCATGCGTTGGATATTACTTTGCTTAGTTTTTTCTTCCCAGGTATTTGCAACTAAAGTATTGCTTATTGAAAGCTATCACTCTGAGTACCCTTGGGATAAAAGTTATGTGGAAGGCATACAGGCTACGTTAGTCGACACGGTAGAGCTAGAAACTTTCCAAATGGATACCAAACGTATCCCTAAAACAGAGTATGCGGGAAAATCGATAGAAGCGTTTGCCAAGTATAAGAGTTTTAAGCCAGATATTGTCATTCTCGGCGATGACAATGCTTTATCCTATATGCTACCGATGTTATTTGATGAGCCAATTTCGATTGTGTTTTTAGGGATTAACTCGAACCCTAGAAAGCTATTGTCGAAGTATCGCGGCCAGGCAAAGGTAACGGGTGTTCTAGAACGGCCGCTTTTTACTAAGTCACTAGGTGAGCTTAGAAAGCTATTTGATGATCAAAACTTCAAAGTAAAGGTGCTATTTGATTCAGGCGTGACGTCTCAAATCGCTAAGAGTTATATAGATAAACAATACACCTTGATTAGAGACAACCTTGGGATCGATGTTGATGTTCAAGCTTTAGCGACCAAAAATGAGTGGCGAAGCCAAGTCAGCGAGGCAAAACATCAAGGCTTTACAGTCATCATTGTTGGTCTTTATCAAACGCTGGTGGATGAACAGGGTAATAATGTCCCAGCCGAGCAAGTCATTAATTGGACCAATCAACACTCTGAGTTGCCGATTTTTGCATTTTGGGACTTTGCCGTTGGTGCAAAGAAAGCGGTAGGTGGTGTGGTGCTGTTCGGCCACAGTCAAGGAGAACAGGCGGCGAGCTTGGTGAATCAAATTATCAACACTGGGCACAGTAAACCGATTCCTATTGTGACAGGCAATCAAGGTAAAGCGATTTATTCAGAACCAGAACGAGCAAGGTGGAGTCTAGAAATGCCTTCGCATTGGCGTTCAATTGATTAAATTATCACTTGCTAAGGTGCTGATATAGAGAAGTTTGAACTATGTCGAAGCAATTGATTTACAATTCACGGGATTACAGATAAAAAGAGCAAAAGAATTTGTAATTGATGACGATAATATAAAGTGATCAAACTAAGAAAGTAGAATTATGAGCGGATCAACCAGTACGATTTTAACGGAAAGTGGTACCAATGAACTTGAGATTATCGAGTTCCATTTGGTTAAGGAGCTGCCAGATGGTAGCAAGAAGACGTGCTATTACGGTATCAACGTCGCTAAGGTGAGAGAGGTCATCCAAGTACCGGAAACAACTGATTATCCAAACGCGCAACCGCATATGGTGGGCGTATTCTCATCTCGTGATATTTTAACTCCGTTGGTCGATCTCGCTGGATGGTTGGGTGTACCAACCGCCAAAGATCTCCAGAAAAAATTCGTTATCGTCACCGACTTCAACAATATGACTAATGGTTTCTTGATTGACAGCATTAGTCGAATTCACCGAATCTCATGGAATGATGTTGAGTCGCCAAGCCAATTCCTTGAAGCCGGTGAGCAAGACTGCGTGGTCGCAGTGGTGCGTAAAGATGGCAACTTGATCATGATCTTAGACTTCGAAAAAATTATTGCCGATATCAACCCTGAGCTGAGTATGGAAAAATACGATGTCACGGTTGATAGAAGCGTTGATCTCAACCAACGTATGGTCACCAAACGTAATGCTAAAACAGTGATGGTGGTGGATGATTCGGCGTTTATTCGCTCATTGATTCAAGATACATTGAGCTCTGCGGGGTACAACATCATCTCATGTAAAGATGGTGGTGAAGCGCACGAGAAACTCATGAGTTTAATTGACGTTGCCAAAGAAGAAGGCTTACCGGTAAGTGAGCTGATTGATGGTGTGGTGACGGATGTAGAGATGCCGCGTATGGATGGCATGCATTTAGTTAAGCGTCTGCGTGATAGTGATTCTTATGCCTCTATGCCAATCGTCATGTTCTCATCTCTAATGAGTGAAGATAACCGAGCTAAGGCATTGGCACTCGGTGCTAACGATACCATTACCAAACCGGAAATTGGTAAGATGGTCTCTATGATGGATAAGTACATCTTCGGTAAGAACGCTTAGAACGCTCCCGTTCATTTCTCAGCTATAAGGCACGCATTGCGTGCCTTTTGTCGTTAATCCCCTGCACTCATAAGATCCTTTTCGTCTTAACTGTTGTGGTTTGATATTAAATCTAATAAACTAGTTTAAATTCAAACTAAAATGCAGTGCTATGAAACCAACAGACACGATAGGCGGATTGGTCGGCTTGGCTTCTCGGGTTTTAACCAACGAACTTGAGGCGCAATTTAGCCAAAATGGGCTTAATTTAACCCGTGAGCAATGGATATTCTTGATGACAGTCATCGAGGCAGAGCGCATTACGCCGCTCGAACTGTCACAACGGTTGTTAAAAAATCGAGGCTCGGTGACTAGCCTGATTAAAGGATTGGAAAAGCGCGAGTTGATACGTCGTCTAACATCTGAAACTGACGGAAGAAGCTATTCGATTGTCGCGACACCAGAAGCAATTGCACTGGTTGAGTCCTCGAAACACGTCGCCTTTGGTGTGTTAGGTAAAGCACTGCACAACTTTGATAGCCAACAACAGCAACAACTTCACGAATTGCTCAACATGTTTGTGGAGAACTTATTAGGAGAAAATAATGGATAAACCATTCGAAGACCACGGCCTGTTTAGCTGGTGTGAACTGATGACGACTGATTTTGAGAAGTCTCTAGAGTTCTACACTAATGTATTGGGCTGGACGCTAAGAGAAGTACCTGGACGAAACCAGTCGCGTTATGCCTTGGTTATGAACGAAAACAGCTCTGAGCCATTTGCAGGTATTCTGACGATGCCGGAGCCATTAAAAGAGCGCGGCGTCCCAAGTTTTTGGCAAGCCTATGTAACCGTAGAGGATGTGGATGCAACGCTTGAAAAAGCGCTAGAAAACGGTGCGCAAGTAGTGGTTGAGCCGATGGATATTGAGCGTATTGGCCGTATTGCTTCATTTCGTGACCCGCTCGGCAGCGTATTGTCGGTAATCAAATACGCGCGAAAGTGATACGAGAAGAGGCTCTTTAAGAGCCTCTTTTGAACAGTACGATAATTACACTTTAAAGAATCCAAGCTGCTGCTTTTGATTTTCAGCTAAGTTAGACAACTCTTGGCTTGCGGCCGCTGACTGGGTAATCCCAGTCACGTTTTGGCTAACAAGCTCGTAGATGTTGCCAAGGTTCTTATTAATGTCAGAGGTCACTTGACCTTGCTCTTCTGAAGCAACAGCCACTTGCGCATTAAGCGTGGTGAGTTCAGATATTGAAGAACTAATGTTACTCAGAGCTTCGCTGACTTGCGCTGCTTGTTGCTGGTTTTGAGAAAGCATTTCTAAGCTAGAGTTCATGCTGTCGTTAGCGCTGCCTGACTGTCGCTGAAGCTCCTCGATGATGGTTTGAATCTCTTTGGTCGATTCTTGTGTACGTGCGGCAAGCATACGTACTTCATCGGCAACCACCGCAAAACCACGGCCGCTTTCACCAGCTCGCGCCGCTTCAATCGCAGCGTTTAGCGCCAGAAGATTAGTTTGCTCTGAAATACTCTCGATAACTTCAATCACCTTACCAATCTGCTCAGATTGATCTTTTAGCGTGTTTACGACACTCGCAGCTTGAGTCAGTTGATCAGCCATTTTGGCGCTTTCACGAGTGTTTTGTTCGAAGATCGCTAGGCTTTCTCGCGCAAGTTTATCGGCGCTGCTGGACGCTTGATCGGCAAGGTTGGCATTCTGAGTGACTTCAGATGCGGTACTTTCCATCTGGTTGATGGCAGAAGCCACTTGCTCAACCTCGTTCTTCTCTTGATCTGAGTTGGCTGTTGACTGAGTCATAACCGCTGCAAGCTCGGTTGAAGCCGAAGCAACGTCGACGCTGATTCGAACGAGCGAGTCGACGGTTGTTTTAAGCTGTGCCACAGTAGAGTTGAAGTCTATTGATAGGGCAGTGATTTCATTGTTGCCTTGCTCTTCAACGCTCACTTTAAGGTTGCCCTGAGCGAGTTCTTGCATCGCTTTTTGTAGCTTTCTGATTGGTGTAACGATAATCCCTGCGAGCACCCAGCTAATGGCAAATGCGCCAAGTAAAACAAAACCTAAACCAATGATAGATTTGGTCATTACGCCAGAGTGAATTTCACCATTATGTTCAACTTCCGCTAAAGCCAGTAGGTTTAGCTTGCTCGATAAATCTTCAATCGCTTGAACCATTAGATTGCCTTTATCGCGGTAAAGGGCAGAGGCTTGGTCATATTTACGTTGGAATTCGCTAGATACCGCAGATTGGCTGTGTTTGGTGTTTAAAAGTGGCACCATGGTGTTGATCGAGTAACTCACATAGCCTTCAATCGCATCTTCCATCTGTTTTACTTCTCGCTGTAAGCCGTCGATATCACGCAGCGAGTCGAGAAGGCGCAAATTGTCATTCTGTTTTGCAAGTAATGTTGACTGAAGTTGAGCAACGTCTTCGGGACGAAATAGGCTGTAAATCGCCTTAATACGCATACCATAAGTATTGTCGATGATTTTTGTCAGTTCGTCTTTATGCTTAACCACATCCTCGGTAGATATCGTAACCTGATTAAAAGCATGCTTTAAGCTGGTGGTGCTGTAAGTAATACCGACAATGAGTAGTAATAAGGTGAATATTACAGGCACGACGACCTGTAACTTAATTGATAAGCCGTTTAGTAACTGGCGCATTTAAAGTCCTCTTCGATGAAATATTAATAGTTTTATAATTGTTATAATGAGAGTGATTCTAATTCCTTTGATGTATAAATCAATGGTGAAGTGATTAAGCTATTTACAAAGTTTGAACAGGCATTATGCAACTGAATTTATTATATTTTTCATTAGGTTAAAATCTGTTCAGTTGCGTTCTCTAAACCATCACTAACGCAAAGGAAACAACGAAACTAATGACTAGGTTTTAGAGTGAGAGGGCGAAAAAGAAAAATTTAATCTGTCATACAGGCTTCAACGAAGTGAAACACAACTGTCATATTTGAGTCCTAAAGTGGGCACCGTTCAAGTGAAACACAACGGCAATAAAGCCACTTAAGGAAATTGTGATGAAAAAGACAGTAATCGGTGCAATCGCACTTCTAGGCGCAATGGCAGTGACTTCAGTTTCTGCTAAAGAAACTATCTCTGCAGTGGGCTCTAGCAGCGTAACTCCACTGATGGAAGTTTTCTCTGAAACATACATGAAGACACACAACAACGTGTTTATCGAAGTTCAAGGCCCTGGTTCTTCTGCTGGTGTAAAAGCAGCGAAAAACGGCAGTGCTGACCTTGGTATGTCTTCACGTAACCTGAAAGATTCTGAAAAAGAGCCTGCTCTTAAAGAACTAACAGTTGCACTAGACGGTATCGCTGTTGTTGTTAACCCAAAAAATGGTTTAGACAAGCTAACGGCTGAACAAGTAACTGCGATTTACAAAGGCGACATCACTAACTGGAAAGATGTTGGTGGTGCTGATAAGCCAATCGTAGCAATCACTCGTGACACAGCTTCTGGTACTCGTGGTGCATTCGAAGACATCATGAAGCTTAAGAAGAAAATCTCTGGTAAAAAAGTTTCTGCAATCTCTCAACGTGCTCAAGTTGCAAACGGTAACGGCGCACTGAAAACAATGGTTGCTTCAAACCCTTACGCTATCGGCTACATCTCTCTAGGTACAGTTGATAACTCTGTAAACGCGCTTTCAATCGATGGTGTAGCAGCGAATGTAGACAACGTGAAGAACGGCTCTTACAAAGTTGCTCGTCCATTCCTAGTTCTTTACAAAGAAGGTAAGCCATCTGCTGAAACTCAGAAATTCCTAGACTGGATGGTTTCTGATGAAGCACAAGCTCTTGTTGATAACAAAGGCTACATCTCAGTTAACTAATAACAGTTAACCCCATCTATTAAATTTGCTCAGCCCACCTTTTCGGGCTGAGCGTTTTCAATCCATTTCGACTCTGCTTTGCAGCTCGAACTGTGAGATTTTCATATGACCATCGCAAATAGTGAAAAGCTTATGAATACTGAAGCGACTCAACTAAACAAGTCAGGTCTGCGTGCCCAAAAACGTGTAGATTGGAAAGAAAGAATCTTCCATGGCCTGTTTTTAACCAGTGCGGTTATCGGTATTGTCTCTCTAGCGGTTATCGCTTACTTCATTGTTAAAGAAAGTATCCCAGCGTTCCAAGAAGCGGGTGTTTCTGGCATCGTCCTAGGCCAAGATTGGCTACCGCCAGCGCTTTACGGCGTTGCTACCATGATTGTTGCCTCTGTGGTATCCACCTTAGGTGCGGTTGTGGTTGGTGTGCCAGTTGGTGTTCTAACGGCAATCTATATTGCTGAAATCGCGCCTAAACGTGTTGCTGATATTATTCGCCCTGCGGTGGAGCTTTTGGCAGGTATCCCTTCGGTCGTTTACGGCTTCTTCGGTTTGGTAATCATCGTTCCTCTGATTCAAGAAATCTTCAACGTTCCGGCAGGTAACACGATTCTAGCGGGTATCATCGTGCTAGGTGTGATGATTCTTCCCACAGTTATTACGGTATCTGAAACGTCGATTCGCGCAGTACCAAGAACCTACAAAGAAGGCTCATTGGCGTTAGGTGCTTCGAAGATCTTTACTATTTTCAAACTGTTAGTGCCTGCTGCTCGAAGCGGTATCATGACAGGTGTGATTCTGGGTATCGGTCGCGCGCTTGGTGAAACCATGGCCATCATTATGGTTATGGGTAATGCGCCAGCGATGCCAGAGGGTATCCTTGACTCTGCTCGTACTCTAACGGCGAACATTGCGATTGAAATGTCTTACGCAAGTGGTGTCCACGCGAACGCACTTTACGCAACCGGTGTTGTTCTACTGGTGTTTATTATGTCTCTGAATGCGGTTCTGCTTTACCTTAACCGTGAAAAAGCGAAGTAATGACTATGTCTCAAGTAAATCAATCACCTATTAAGACAAAGGCGTCGCAAATGGATACAGCAAAACTTAAGAAGGCTCGTCAGACCAAAGACAATATCCTAAATGCCTTCATTTGGGCCGCAGCGGCACTCACGGTCGGATTCCTGTTCTGGATTATCTGGTACATTCTTTCCAATGGCCTCAAGCACGTGGATTGGGCGTTCATTACCGATAACTACACCGCGACTGGCGAAGAAAAGGGTATTTTCCCGATGATCGTATCGACCATTTACATGGTTATTGCATCGATCGCGGTTGCGGCGCCACTCGGCATTATGACGGCTATCTACCTAACTGAGTATGCGAAGGTGGGCAGTCGCTTAGTTAAAGTTATTCGTTTCTGTACTGAGTCATTGGCCGGTATTCCTTCGATTATCTTTGGTCTATTTGGTATGACCTTCTTCGTTGCGATTCTTGGTCTTGGCTTCTCGATTCTATCGGGTGCTTTAACTCTGAGTATTCTTATTCTGCCAGTCATTATCCGTACTACGGAAGAGGCGTTGATGGCAGTACCACAAACATACCGTGAAGGCTCTTATGCACTGGGCTCTTCAAAAATCTATACTATCTGGCGTCTTATTCTACCGAGCGCGACACCAGGTATCTTAACTTCGGTCATTCTAAGTATTGGTCGTGTAATTGGTGAATCCGCACCTGTGTTTCTAACAGCAGGTATGGTTGCGCGAGTTCCAGATTCTCTTCTCGACTCAGGACGCACACTAACGGTTCACCTTTATAAGCTAACTACCGAGCTGTTCACTATTGAAGAGTGGAATCAAGCATACGGTACAGCAACAGTGCTGATTGTCGTGGTCTTATTGATCAATATGACAACCAAATTGATCGCTAGTCGCTTTAACAAAGCAACCTACTAAAGCTAGCCCAAGTCAGCATAGTTAGACACGAATTACAGAATTTAAGAGATTAAGACAATGAACAAATTTGATATTGAAAATCTAGATCTATTTTACGGCGAAAACCAAGCACTGAAATCAATCAACCTTCCAGTACCAGAGCGTCAAGTTACGGCACTGATTGGTCCATCTGGCTGTGGTAAGTCAACACTATTGCGTTGCCTGAACCGCATGAACGACCTGATTGAAGGTGTAAAAATAACCGGTCGATTAGAGATGGATGGCGATGACATCTATGGCAACATTGATGTCGCAGATCTGCGTATCAAAGTAGGTATGGTGTTCCAAAAGCCAAACCCATTCCCGATGAGCATCTACGAGAACGTAGCATATGGTCTTCGAGCTCAAGGCATTAAAGACAAAAAGCACATCGACCAAGTTGTAGAGCAATCTCTACGTGGTGCTGCGCTTTGGGATGAAGTGAAAGACCGTTTGAAATCTCACGCATTCGGTTTGTCGGGTGGTCAGCAGCAGCGCTTATGTATCGCGCGCACCATTGCGATGGAGCCTGATGTCATCTTGATGGATGAACCAACGTCAGCACTTGACCCAATCGCAACTCATAAGATCGAAGAGTTAATGGAAGAGCTGAAAAAGAACTATACGATCGTTATCGTGACGCACTCCATGCAGCAAGCACGCCGTATTTCTGACCGTACTGCTTTCTTCCTAATGGGAGAGTTGGTAGAACACAATGATACTCAAGTGATTTTTAGCGATCCTCAAGACGACCGAACTCGTGGTTATGTAAACGGTGACTTTGGTTGATATCAAATACTGGCAAGACAAAATTATAACTATAAGCGATGGTACTTTGCCCCTCTCTATGAGGGGCTTTTTTGTCTCTGTTGCTTTGACTTAGCGGGTTAATTGTCTAAGTTGGCAATCTTGATCGAGAGAGAATCGCGTTGAGTTTTCGGGTGTTGTAATCTCAAGAGTTAACGGGAAATCTGAGGCCATAAAATGAAACCCTAGACGGGAGTTGGCTGTTAGAGAAGTTTGTACCGAGTTAGCTCCACTGATTTTAATTTTGCTGTTTTCGGGGGTGTTTGAGTGACTCGAAATAACTAGCTGAACGCCTGACGTGTGGACTTCACACACAAGTCGGGCATAGTCGGTAATGGTATACATAGAACCGCTACTTCCCTTGGCACTGGTATGGAGAGGAAAGATCAATAAAGCGGTGCATAGCAGCACCGCAATTTTCATATCGTACCCATTCATTCGTTTAGTTCTGAATGATGTTTACAGTGTTATGATTTGAGGCGAACCCCGTCACGCTTGCAGAGTCATGGGCATTTTGCCAAACCGTAACATCGTTATTGCTAGAGTAGGTTAGGCTCACCAACGCATTAGAGCTATGAGAGGTTTGGTCGATATCAACTTCATTATCGCTGCTGTAAGCATTTGCGTAGACGCGCGCTCGGTTATTGTAGTCTTGATCAATATCAACATCGTTATCATTGCTGTATCCACTTACATAGACACGTGCTTGGTTACGATCATCTTGGTTGATATCAATATCATTACCATCGCTACCCCAGTAGACGCTAACACTGGCGTAATTTCGGTTATCTTGAGTCACATCAACCTCATTGAGATCTGAACCACCTCTTACATTGACATACGCTCGGCTGAAATCGCCATTTTGAGTGGTGTTAATAGTGTTAGAGTCACTGTTTGAAACGGTGACATGTGCGTCATTTCGGTATCCATTGTTCACCGCACTATTCACTTTGTTATTGTCACCATTCACAATGCGCGTTTGGATATGGTTTCTGTCAGCACTAGCACCATTGAAACTGGCGACTGTCATATTGCCGTTACCTTGAACACTCACGTCAGCATCGTTGTAATCACCCGATGTCACGAAGATCTTCGAGTCATTGTTATCGCCTGTTTGAACGATGTCGAGATCGTTATAGCGGTTATAGACGCCCTGAGTTTTGATTTTAGCTTTGTTTTTGTCACCTGTTTGAGTGATGTCAAAGTCAGAACGCTGAGCGTGAGTTGCGTCGACCGTCGCTGTGTTTTGATCGCCTGTTTGTAGAATAACCGTGTCATTCTTGTAGGTTGATGTCATATAAACAAAAGCGTCATTACCAAGTGACGGGTTTGCATGGGTAGTGTTTTGGGTGATCTGGACATCATCGCCATACGCATATTGAAGTTGAGTGGTTGCTTCGTTACCCGCGTATACTGCACCAGATGCTAGAATAGCCGAGATAGTAATCGCTAACTTTTTCATGAATAGATCCTTTTTGTATATTTGTATTGATTTTCATCCTCTACGCCTTAATTACTGCTTAACGTAAATACCGCGATTCATATTGCTAAAAATTACGATGGAGTCGCCCCCATCCTGTTGTATGCCGTAGCTAGAGTTTCCTCTATCTACGACGAGTGCGAAGTTATCGTCATTGTTTTGAACTATGCTGATATCACTCGCGTGATCAGTTTGAGAACAATCGAACCCTTTGCATTGCCTTAAATAGGCGATATTGTCACTGCCGTATTGGCTGATATAGCTATTGTGACCGTTACCAGCCTGCTTGATTTCCGCGTAATTGTTATCTCCTTCTTTTTGTTCAATGACGGCGAGGTTATTCACCCCTGTCTGCGTAATCGCTGCTTTATTTCTAGTTACGTTGGTTTGGACAACCTTTGCTTTATTTGTCCCGCTACCTAAACTGACTTGATTGATCAATACCTCCGAATCGTGAGCATTATTTAAAACAACTTCAGCGTAGTTGCTATAAGGTAAGATCCGGTCTTCTAATTCAGCATAAATAGCCGACTCATCATAAAATTCACCAAGCTCCTGAGCCATCTCGTTTAATTGAGAAAAATCAGTATTATTGGCTAGCCCAAATTTTGAATAACAAGCTGAAAAGACAACAAAATAAAGTATTACCTTTTGCTGTTTATTCACTTATACCTCCTTGTAACTCCGGTGTTTGCGGGAGTTGAGGTAATTATGAGTTTCATTGAACCAAATACAATCAACTTATAATTGATTATATTAATAGCGTACGGGGTATTAGTATGAATTGATTCTTAAGTTTGACACATGATAGTTTAATTTTTGATACGCCATTATTAACCATAAAGTTTATGTAGATTTATAAGTTGTTGATAATATGTGTTTTATTGAGTTTGTATTTGTTAGTTGTTTTACTTTTACGAAATAAAATTGGTGTAGTTAAAATGAGAAATGCACTGTATTAATAATGAGAATATACTATTCAATGCTTTTAATATGTTTTAAGAGGAGCGTAATTGATATAAGTTGTAATAATTAATGTCTGTCTTAGAGGGTAGAGATGAAATTGGCATATAACATGGTGTGTTATTTATTAATAGCCACTTCTTTTACCTCTTTTGCTAATGTTGATAATGAGATTAAAAGTTCGACTCCCGCCAATGATGAAAATTTATTAATAGAAAATGAAGTTAATGGATTGATAATTGATAGAACAATGACACGCCTTGGTGATGATTTTTATTTCTATTTCAGTCAATTAGTTAATGAGCGTCACGGTTCACTAAAAGAGAACCTAACCGTTAAAGAGCGTCCAACGGCTCTCTCGGGCAGCATTATTAGTATTTTTCACCGAGGAAAAATTATTTATAGAACAGCACTTTCTCCAGGAAGAAAGCATGCTGAAGACAAAGCTAGAGAAGCATTGAATATATTAACGTCGTATTTGATTCGATGGAAATCTCAATTGGCTTATCAGGATACGTTTGATCTAGAACGTGATGAGTTTTAGGAGGAAACAATGAAAGGCAAATTCTCAGTCTGGGCAATGTGTTGCTTTGCAATCGGTGCGCATGCTACCGAGCTTGTTTATACACCGGTAAACCCAAGCTTTGGTGGTAATGCACTTAACAGCGCTCATTTGTTCGGCGTCGCTAATGCAATTAATGATTACAAGGCACCCGATGATGGCTCTTCCATTGAGGGGGAATCGTCCCTAGAAAGATTGGCGAATAGTTTGCAATCACGCTTAATTAGTCAGTTGCTTGCTGATGTGGGTAATGGCAACACAGGTCAGTTGGAAACGGATGAGTTTTTCCTGAACATTGTTGATAACAATGGTGCCTTGATTGTTCAAATCGTCGATAAGGTCTCGGGTGAATCGACAGAAATTAAAGTGGCTGGCCTTAAACCGGATCAATAGAAAGGGAACAAGATGAAAACACTAATACTTCTTTTAGGGTCTCTTTCGTTGTTCGGTTGTAGTTACTCGATGGATATGCCTGATGCAAATGAGGCTCCGACACTGATGCCACGTGGTTCTTCATACCAAGACTTGGTAAGCTTGCCTCTGCCTAAGGGAAAAATCTTGGTGTCGGTGTATGACTTCCGAGACCAAACAGGGCAGTACAAGCCACAGCCTAACAGTAATTTCTCTACCGCTGTCCCTCAAGGCGGAACGGCTTTGCTCACTGCTTCTTTACTTGATTCAAAATGGTTTGTTCCCCTAGAAAGAGAGGGGTTACAAAATCTACTTACAGAGCGGAAAATCATTCGTGCTGCGCAAAAGAAAGGGCAAGGCGCGGCCAATCATGGTGATGATTTATCGGCCTTGAGTTCGGCCAATGTGATGATTGAAGGCGGGATAGTTGCTTACGATTCCAATATCAAAACTGGTGGTGCTGGTGCGCGTTATCTTGGGATTGGAGGCTCGGGGCAATATAGAACGGATCAAGTTACCGTTAATCTGAGGGCGGTTAACGTGAGAACTGGTCAAATCCTGCTTAGCGTGACAACAAGTAAAACCATCTACTCTCATGAGCTAACCGCTGGATCGTTTCGATTTGTCGACTACAAAGATCTGTTAGAAATCGAGTTAGGTTATACCAATAATGAACCTGTTAATGTCGCCGTCATGTCAGCAATTGATGCGGCAGTTATCCATATGATTGTTGGTGGAATTGGGCGAGGTTTATGGCAACCGCAAAGCGACAAAGATGTTAAGCATGAGATATTGCAAAAATACGCGAGACAAACTCATCAAGTTCTTTAA
Organism: Vibrio tubiashii; assembly: GCF_028551255.1. Taxonomy (NCBI): domain Bacteria; kingdom Pseudomonadati; phylum Pseudomonadota; class Gammaproteobacteria; order Vibrionales; family Vibrionaceae; genus Vibrio; species Vibrio tubiashii. Next base: position 457,047 of record NZ_CP117030.1, read on the forward strand.
CCCACAGAGTTTGAGATATCGATATCGCGAGAAGTGTGTTTTTCGCGGTACATATTGCTATCAGCGATAAGCATCAAATCATGAAGGTCGTCTGAATCATGAGGGAAATGAGCACTGCCTACACTCGTGCTGACATGAATCACTGTACCGTCAGTGACGAGTAGGGCTTCTTGCATTCGTTGGTGAATATTATGGGCAAACAGCGAAACGTTTTGTGACTCGATATTAGTTGTGATGATGGCGAACTCATCGCCGCCAATACGATAGCATTCGGCATCTAACAGGCTGAGTCGCTTAGAAAAGGCGATAAGTACTCGGTCTCCAGCCTGATGACCAAACCGATCATTGACCTCTTTGAACCCATTGAGGTCAAGCAAGAACAAGTGAAACGGTTGATCCGACGCGATTTTTCGCCTTAGATCCGTAAACAGCGCGAGTCGGTTGGGAATGCCGGTTAGTGAGTCAGTTAAAGATTGCTGTTTATGATACTCCGTTTCCTTGTGCAGTATATAGGTGGCAAGAGCAACACAGATTATCAATAAAAATAGCGAGGCGAGTTGCATCTGGTGTAACTCGCTTGCTGCGGTTTGTTGGTGTTCATAGAGCGGGCTTTTAACCCGAAAGTTGGTGTTTACATAACGAATCATCGACCGATATATATGATCAAATTCTTGACCGAGTAATTGAGCTTGTTGCTTGGTTTGAAGTTGCTCAAGTTTAGGCTCAAGAGATTGAAATTGCGTAAACAAACTGGTGAAAAAAGCCCGTGCCCCTGGCAAAGCGACAAAGGAGTCTGCTTCATTGCTTGTAAGGAGTAAATCGAAACGCGACCAAGTTAACTCGTACTTTAACAGCACCTTATCGTGATAGTTTTGGTCATCAGCGGCAAAAGGAGTAATGGTATTTAATTCAGTAAACTCTTTAGTGAGTTGCAATAAGAACCATGTTGCTTGGTTTTGCTGCTCGCTGTACGACTGTGCATGTTGTCGAGTACCCGCAAGAAAATGGAGATTGGCGATGATCAATACAACGCAGAGCACAAGCAGCAGGTATTTTGCAAACTTCAATAAAGAAAAAGGGTCGTTCTCGCTAGTTAGTTTCCACATCTTGTTTTCTATGTACCATTATCTCGTCGATTTGCCATACCATCTGTGAATGAAAAACGGCGTTATCGATCTCTGGGTTCTCATCTAAGTTAAAGACCAACCAATACGGGCCTTTATTTCGAACCTTCATATTTTTGTCATTCATTTTATAGGCAACAATGGGTTGATATTTCAGAATGTCCTCAATTTGGGAGCTTGCTGCATAATCGTTGAGGGCGATAAAAGAGACAGAGAATGCATCGTCTATTGAGAGGTAGTTCAATAGTTCAGATACTTTAAACCCGGTGTACTTATTCGTATTGGCATACCAAGGAAGCTTGGTGGTAAATGAGCTTGCAGAGAGTTTAGTTGTAACGTCAGTATGTGATAGATGAACGACTTGCTCTTCGCCGACTCGAACTACCAATTGTGAAGAGGTAGCTTGAAAACTGAGTAAAAGTGATACGAATACTAGTGTCCACCTCATAAGCACTCCTTGCGAGTATGGCTATTATGTAATGTATCATTAATTATATGATGAGATGATTATTAAGGGAATTTTAATTCCTTGAGGACATGATAACTAACCACAAAGTGGTAATTAATAGCTAATAAAAAAGCCCCCGAAGGGGCTTAGTCACTCTATTTTAGAATATGAGATGCGCAACGCCCGCAATCACTGGCAGGGTAATTAAGGTACGCAAGATAAATATTGCGAACAGCTCAAAGATATTGACTGGGATGCGGCTACCTAGAAGCAGAGCACCAACCTCAGACATGTAGATAAGCTGGGTTACCGACATAGCTGCAATCACAAAGCGGGTCATTTCGTTATCAATTGACGCCGCTAAAATGGCTGGAATAAACATATCCGCAAAGCCAACCACGATGGTTTCAGATGCCGCCGCCGCTTCAGGCACGCCAAGCAGTTCAAGGAATGGGATGAAAGGCTGGCCGAGAATGCTGAAAATAGACGTGTATTCTGCAATCACAAGCGCAATCGTACCTAATCCCATCACTACTGGGAGCACGCCAAACACCATGTCGACGGCGTTACGTACACCTTCGCCAAATACACCTTTAACCGATTTCACCTGAGCGGCTTTTTTCAGTGCTAGATCCAGACCCCAAGAGAAAGCGGTATGGCCTTGAGGAATCGCATCGGCATCTTTAGCAGGCTCAGAACCATCAATAAATGTGTTCTTCTTAAAGCTCAATGGAGGAAGGCGTGGAATGATGATCGCCGCAACCAAGCCAGCCAAACAAATCGCACCATAGAACGGCAGGAACAGATGCTCCAACTCAACTTGCGCGATTACAACAAGGCTGAAAGTAATCGATACCGCAGAGAAGGTAGTACCAACGACGGCCGCTTCACGCTGGGTATAGAATTTGTTTTCGTACTGCTTACTTGTCAGAAGGATACCGACAGAACCATCACCTAACCATGAAGCCATACAGTCAATGGCGCTGCGTCCTGGTAAGTTGAACACTGGACGCATGATTTTACTCAGCAAAGTACCAAACAGTTCCAGTAGACCAAAGTTCAGTAGAAGTGGCAGCAACAAACCCGCGAAGATGAATACAGAGAATAACGTCGGTAGCAGTCCTTCTAGCACTAAACCACCGGTATTTTCTTCCCATACCGCATTCGGACCGACTTGGAAGAAAGTCATAACAACGGCTGCACCACCAATCAATCGTACCGCTAACCACAGTGGGCTTGGATTGAACAATCCGTTTAAGAATTCGCTATTAGCAATAAAAGTCGGCGTTTTGATACGACATAAGGCAGACGCAATGGCCATAAAGGCGATGATCGCTGTCACCATGCCTACTAGGTGGTCGCCAAAAATCGCTTGGATAGATTTCGCTAGTACTGCGACAGGGATAGTAATATCACCTTCGTAGCTGATCGGAGCCATAAAAAGGAACAAACCGATCAAAGAAGGGATAAAGAACATCCAAAAGTTGCCTTTAGTTTTTGGTTGTTCTGTTGATTGAGCGCTATTTTGCATACGTTTCTCGGGTTACAACTAGATAAATAGTATAGCCACAGGGTGGCATAGTTATTCACTAAACGTCCATATATTATCAAATTGGCGCAAGATTAATGGCTTTTATGCATCCTTGCAATACTATTCAATAAATATCGCTAAATATTCAAGATAAAGCGTTGGGTATTTATCATTTAGTGGTTAAATGTGTCGAGAATGTTAAATTGTTTGTTTGTCTGTTTCAAGTTTAGTGGCACATTATCTGTGTGCGCTACGGTTTGATAAGAAGCGCCAGTAGGTGATCGCAAGTAGGAAGGCTAAAGCTACAGGCAGCAGCAATGCGGCTATTGAGTAGATAGAAAATACCTTGGCGCCAACGATACCACCGAATAAAAATCCGCAGAAAATAAACATAAACAGTTTGGCTTTACGATAGTCAAAGCTTTCTCCCCGTAACTTTGCCCCGATCATTAATCCAAGATCAGTAATGATTCCTGTCATATGCGTAGTGCGAACAATAGCTCCACTAAATGTCGTGATCATGGCGTTTTGTAATCCACAAGCCGCAGAAGCTAAGTACTGCCCGGCAAGGTAGTTGTTATCAAGCAGCCAATAAGCGCCAAGCAACAAAAAGCCTTCAACGCACAAGGCAATACCATATCGGCGGCCCAACTTCAGTGCTGTACTTTCTATAAACAACCCACTGAGAATCGCACCAAATAGGAAGCTAAACAGGATTAGAAATAGATGACCGGTTTGCGCATTGAGGGCTTCGATTGACGTGCCTAAGAGAGTGACTGTGCCGGATATATGTGAAACGGCTTGGTGCTGGAAGCCGAGTAGACCAATTGCGTTTACGGTGCCAGCGAGTAAAGCGAGTAGAAAAGCGCCATATTCTACCCAGCGAGGGAGTTTGGTGATCAAAGTTGACTCCTTAGATTAGGGCGCAATTATAGAGCGAGTATGCAGAGTTCGGTAGGAGAAAAATGCGGAGAACATTGATCCGAAACAATGAGTCGAGAAGATCTAATCGTAGTGCTCCATTTGGCAATCAAATTTGACCCAACCATGTTTCCTCTCTTCATAAACTGAAAAGCTTGGTGAGGGTAAGTCATGTTCGTTAAATACGCCTACGGGCACAACAATAGCATCAGGTGCCGCTTGCAGTCGGAGCAACATCGTTGTGCTGCATTTAGGGCAAAACGAATAGGTCACTTCATTGCCAGAATCACTTATCCTGGTGTACTCAATCAACTCGCCGCTAAAAGAAACTTGCTGTTTTTCGAATCGCGCTTGTACGCCAAAGACACTGCCCGTTCTTTTTTGACACTCAAAGCAGTGACAAACTGAAGTACGAGAGGGTTCTCCTCGACAAACTAAGCTAACTTGGCCGCAGCTACAATCTGCGATTCGAACTTTCTTCTGATGTTCCATTTTAACTCCTAATAGTGTCCTGCTAACATGGAGGCGAATAACGTATCGCTTTTATAAGACCTTAACTCACATGAAAAAACGCATTTTACCTGTCCCACTTATCCTTTTGATTCCAATCGTATTGCTAATCATAGTCGCTGTGGCAGGGATTTATCGGTTCAGTCTTACTGATGAAGAAATATTAGCCAAATTTCCTAACCAAGTCTCTCAGTCAGATCGAGTAATGCAAAGCCTGTTTTCGATTAAAACGGTCAACCCTTGGACGATTAGAATCCCAGAAAGTAGTGCCTTTACATTTATAGATGATATGGAGCAACCACAGATTGTTAAAGGTACCTACGAAGACGGGGCTGAGCGTGGTGAGGTGTCGATAGATACTCGCTTTATCACGCAGGTAAATGAGACCACCTACGTGTCGCCATTAGTAGTAAGTAACCAAGGTTCAGGTGTTTTTCACTACTTAATCGTGTCTAAATACGATGACTTTAGGCAGCGCATGGTGACAAAAGGCTCTGCATTTTTGGGAGATAGAGTTCGAATCAAAGATATTTCTGCCATTGAAAATCAAGTGACGGTGAAACTCTTACAACGTGATGAACATCAAGCAATGTCAGAAGAACCTTCTCAATTAACCACTATACTTTTCAAGGTAACTGAGCAAGATAGCTTAGCAAAGCAATAGGTTTAAAGACCCAAGTTATCCGCATTGAATTCAGTATTGAGTATGTGTGATAGATTGCTTATGATTTGACCTAACAAGTTATGAGATGGAAATTAATTGTCGTTAACGGAGTAAACTATGATCAATAAACGTTTTTTCAAAACGAAAAATGAAGTTGAAGTTACCTTTGAGCTTGCAGCGGAAGAAGTAGGTCAATCTGTCGCTATCGTTGCTGATTTTTTGGATTGGCAGCCAACGGAAATGAAAAAAGTGGCAAAATCGAAGTCATACAAGTTTAAGACTCGTTTGCCAAAAGACAGTCAGTTCGAATTTAGGTATTTGGTAGATAAAGAAAAATGGATCAATGATCCAAACGCAGACCAATATCGACCGAATGGGTTTGGTGAAGATAACGGCCTAGTGTCGACTTATCAGTAACAGCGATAACTTTAGAAGTAACTGCTAATTTAGACCAATAAAGGCGCAATCTGCGCCTTTTTTAGTTTAAATCTGACATTTCGAAGGTGACAACTTCTAGATAAATTCGTAACCTTATGCCTTTGTTTATATCAGGTAATAGGTCAAATTGTGCTAACTAGAAGTTTGAAGACCCGCTTCCAACAGCTGTCTAGACCAAAAAAAATGATGGTGGTGAGTTTACCTCTCTTAGCTGCAGTCGCGATATCTAGCGCACCTAAGCATGATAAGTACCATCGCACTATTGATCTTTCTCTCCCTGAATCTTCTCTTGTATCCGATTTCTTACTCGACAATGAAGTTGTACGTGACGTCCCTGACTACGAATACGTAATCCAATCTGGCGATAACCTAAGCACCATCTTTGATCAGTTAGGTTTTGGTTATAGCGAGCTCATGAAGATCATGGAAACCGATCTTAACTTCCTTGCTTTAGATACTCTTAAACCTGGAAACACATTGAGGTTCTGGCGTAACGAAGAGACGGGCAATTTGAGCAAAATGGAGCTTGAATTTAGCTTAGTTGAACGCGCGGTCTATAGCCGACTCGATGACGGTAGCTATGAGTTTGCCGATGTTAAAATCCCCGGGGTGTGGAAATCCTTCCCTATGGTTGGGGAAATTAATGGCAGCTTCTCCCAGTCAGTTAATGCACTTGGCTTAGGAAAGAGTGAAATCGAACAAGTTGTCAGCTTATTAAAAGATAAGATCAATTTTGCCCGAGATTTGCGTTCGGGCGATAAGTTTGAAGTGGTTCAGTCACGCCAGTTTGTTGGAGAGCAGCTTACCGGTAATCGAGAGCTTCAGGCGATTAAAATCTATAATCGTGGACGAGTTCTTTCCGCTTATCTCCATAGTGATGGTCAGTATTACGATTACAATGGTGATAGCTTACAACGGGCTTTCCAACGTAAACCGGTTAATGGTCGATACCGTCTAAGCTCCAACTTTAATCCAACTCGTAAGCACCCGGTAACTGGGCGCGTTTCACCACACAATGGTACAGACTGGGCAACTCCAACTGGCACGCCGATTGTCTCTACGGGTGATGGGGTAGTGATCATGACGCGTAAACACCCTTACGCTGGTAACTACGTAGTGATCCAACATGGAAGTCGCTACAAAACGCGTTACCTTCACTTGAGTAAGATTTTGGTACGTAAAGGTCAGAAGATTTCTCGCGGACAGCGCATTGGTTTATCAGGTGCAACCGGGCGTGTCACTGGCCCTCATATTCACTATGAGTTGATTGACCGTGGCAGACCTGTCAATGCAATGAAAGCCAATATCCCAATGGCAAGTTCAGTGCCGAAGAAGCAGATGGCATCATTCCAGTCTCATCGAGATGAAATGGATAAGATGCTTAAGCAAAGGGAAATCGAACTCGCTAAGCAACCAAATAGTGCGAGTACCAGTTAAGTTTAAAGCTCCTTCGGGAGCTTTTTTAGTGGGTGATGAACATAAAAGTTGCATTACATAAATGTCATCAATGTTACATCTTTTAGTGATCGTCTCGATAAAAAAGTAACTGCATACTCAATAATTTTCACAAATTGATTTCCCTCAATTTTGTATGGTTTTTATGTGCTACTTTGCGACGCAAATAACAATGATTCCTTCAATCAATAAAACAAAACCCTACAAAAGGAAATCAAAATGAAAAAAACACTTTTAAGCCTAACTGTTCTAGCAACACTCGCTTCAGCAAACGCGTTTGCTCATAAAGAGGGTGACTTTATTCTTCGTGTAGGCGCAGCCACTGTTTCGCCTAACGACAGCAGTGGTGCTGTGCTAGACAACCCTGCGCTTAAATTCTCGGTTAACTCAGACACTCAGTTGGGCTTAACATTAGGCTACATGTTCACAGACAACATTAGCTTTGAAGTGTTAGCTGCAACGCCGTTCTCGCACAATATTTCTGTAAATGGTGTTGGTGAGTTGGCAGAAACTAAGCACTTACCACCAACATTTATGGTTCAATACTATTTCGGCGAGTCGAACAGTAAGTTCCGCCCTTATCTAGGTGCCGGTATTAACTACACTGTGTTCTTCAGTGAAGAACTAAATAGCAAAGCGAAAAATGATGTTGGCCTGAGCGACCTATCTCTAAAAGACTCATGGGGCTTAGCGGCTAATGTGGGCCTGGACTACTCATTAAACGAAGATTGGTTCTTAAATGCTTCAGTTTGGTATGCAGATATCGATACAACTGCTTCATATAAAGCTGGCGGCAAGCAGTACTCAACTAAAGTAGAAATCGACCCTTGGGTATTTATGATTGGCGGTGGCTACAAGTTTTAAACTCGCTTAAACCACAAAGTAAAAAGGCTTCCAATTGGAAGCCTTTCTTCATATCAAGCAAGCTTATTTGCTTACGTTACCTAACTTCAACCAAGTATCGATAACCGTATCAGGGTTGAGTGAAACAGAGCTAATGCCCTGAGCCATCAGCCATTCCGCTAGGTCGTCATGATCCGATGGACCTTGTCCACAGATGCCGACGTATTTACCCGCTTTGGTTGCCGCATCGATGGCCATTTGAAGCATGGCCTTCACCGCTGGGTTACGCTCGTCAAATAGATGTGCAACATCACCTGAGTCACGGTCAAGACCAAGCGTAAGCTGAGTCATGTCGTTTGAACCAATAGAGAAGCCATCAAAGTATTTTAGGAACTCATCAGCGAGTACCGCATTCGATGGTAATTCGCACATCATAATCACTTTCAAGCCTTGGTCGCCACGGCGTAGGTCAAACTTAGCTAGAAGGTCGATAACCGATGCGGCTTCGCTTGGTGTACGAACGAATGGGATCATGATCTCGACGTTTTTCAGACCCATCTCATTGCGAACGCGTTTAATTGCCTGTGTTTCAAGCTCAAAACAGTCTTCAAACACTGGTGAGATATAACGCGATGCACCACGGAAACCTAGCATCGGGTTCTCTTCGTGCGGTTCAAAGCTCTTACCACCAACTAGATTGCTGTACTCGTTAGACTTAAAATCTGACATACGAACAATCACACGCTTTGGCCAGAATGCAGCACCAATCGTGGCAATACCTTCTGTTAGCTTACTCACGTAGAAATCGATAGGGTCTTTGTAGCCACGAATACGCTGACTGATTTCGGCTTTTAGCTCGTCACTTTGTTCGTCAAAGTTCAATAGTGCTTTCGGGTGAATACCAATCATCTTGTTGATGATGAACTCTAAGCGCGCAAGGCCTACACCTTCGTTAGGAAGTTGTGCGAAATCGAAGGCGCGATCTGGGTTACCTACGTTCATCATCACTTTAGTTGGTAGCAATGGCAGCTCGTCGACTGAAGAGCGCTTAACTTCAAACTCAAGTTCACCTTGATAAACGTAACCAGTTTCACCTTCAGCACAAGAGACTGTCACGGTAGCGCCATCTTGAAGGCTAGTCGTTGCAGTGCCACAACCTACGATCGCTGGGATGCCAAGTTCGCGGGCGATGATTGCAGCATGACAAGTACGACCGCCTCGGTTAGTCACAATCGCAGAAGCCTTCTTCATCACAGGTTCCCAGTCTGGATCTGTCATGTCTGTGACAAGCACATCACCATCTTGAACCAAAGACATTTGGTCTAGCGAGTCTACTAAACGGACTGGGCCAGAACCAATGCGTTGACCGATTGCTCGACCTTCAACAAGCACGTCAGCCTTATTGTTTAGCTCATAGCGCTCAATAACATTTTGCTCGCTTTGAGAACATACGGTCTCTGGACGTGCTTGAACAATGTACAGTTTGCCGTCAATGCCATCTTTGGCCCACTCAATATCCATAGGACGTTGGTAGTGCTTCTCGATGATCATTGCTTGCTTCGCTAGCTCTTTGATCTCTTCATCGTTTAAAGAGAACGCTTGGCGCTCTTGTTCTGAGGTATCGATGATGTCTACCTGTTTGCCAATTTCTTGGTTGGTTGAGTAGATCATTTTGATCAGTTTAGAACCAAAGGTTTTCTTAACGATTGGGTAATGACCCGCTTCAAGCATTGGCTTGTGGACATAAAACTCGTCAGGGTTAACCGCACCTTGAACAACCATTTCGCCAAGGCCCCAAGAAGAAGTAATAAATACAACTTGGTCGAAGCCTGACTCAGTATCTAGGGTGAACATAACACCTGAAGACGCTTTGTCTGAGCGAACCATGCGTTGAATGCCCGCTGAAAGCGAGATTCCGCGGTGGTCGAAACCTTGGTGAACACGGTACGAAATCGCACGGTCGTTAAACAGTGATGCGTAAACGTGTTTTGTTGCTTCAAGGACAGCATCGATACCTTTCACATTAAGGAAAGTCTCTTGCTGACCAGCGAAAGAAGCGTCTGGTAAGTCTTCAGCGGTGGCTGATGAACGAACAGCAACTGAAAGCTCATCATTACCGCCAATAAGTTCTTGGTAGTTTTCACGTATATCCTGCTCTAGATCAGCAGGGAAGGGGGCTTCTAAAACCCATTGACGGATGGTAGCACCTGTCTTACGCAGAGCGTCTACATCATCAACGTCCAGTTCATCCAGCAATTGGTGAATGCGATCATCCAGTCCTTCAAAATCTAGGAACTGGTTAAACGCGTAGGAAGTGGTCGCAAAACCGTTGGGTACTGAAACGCCAGCATTGGATAGGTTAGAAACCATTTCACCAAGTGAGGCATTCTTACCGCCGACTTTGTCGACATCTTCCATGGATAGGCCATCGAACCAGAGGGTGTTCTTTTGCATGTCTTTCTCCAGAAACATTGCAGCTTTGTAGGGATTGGGCAAACGATTACGTAAAAGCTTAAAAAAATTCACAAGGAATTTTCAAAGCTGTGGGGGCCGTAACAGCAACCCGGGTTTTATTGTCGATATTATGGCTACTATCCTACTCAAAAGAATTTTAAAGTTTAAAAAAAAATGCAAATTGATATTCAAAGTCGTGATGTATTCTATGTTTCTGACGGAACGGCTATAACATGTGAAACATTAGGGCACGTTGTTCTGGGTCAATTCCCGTTTAAAGCTAATGAGAAAACCTTTCCTTTCATTGAAAGCGAAGACAAATTATCTGACCTGATAAAAGAAATTGAAACTTCATACCAAAGAAGTGGCATAAAACCGTTGGTGTTTTTCTCCATCGTTATTCCTGAGTTTCGTCAGCGCTTGCTAGATTCGAACTCATATGGCTACGACGTGTTAGAGAGTATTGTTCAGAAAGTACAAGATGATATTCAGATGCAGCCGAAACCGAAGTTGCAGCGTTCGCGCAGTGTAGGACGCGATTCTGATAAGTACTTTGACCGAATCGCCGCGATTGAATATACCTTGGCGCATGATGATGGAATTACCCTAAAGGGGCTGGAAGAGGCGGACATCATCTTACTGGGGGTTTCTCGAAGTGGTAAGACACCTACCAGCTTATATATGGCGATGCAGTTTGGTTTACGCGTGGTCAATTATCCATTTATCGATGACGACTTGAAGCGCATGAGGCTATTGCCCGAGTTTGAGATTCATCGTCACAAGCTATTTGGATTAACTATTAATCCAGAGAGATTGACAGAAATACGCGAAAACCGATTAGCCGGTAGTGAATACGCTAGTAACGAACAATGTTTACACGAGCTGCAAACGGTAGAGTCTTTGTTCCGCCGTGAGGCGATTCCTTATATCAATACCTCTTCTCTATCGGTCGAAGAGATCTCGACTAGGGTGCTAGAGAAAACAGGGCTAAGAAGAAGACTTTTATAGCGATTACTCTCGTTGTCGAATAGTGCGAAGGTGTTGATCTAAATACTGTTTTAGCTCATGCCTTTGCTCTAATTTACGTGATATAAGCATGTAGAACTTGTGTGGTTTCATTTCAGGAACGGCGACAGAAACTAACTCATCCGTTATTAGGTCTATCCCCCACATCTCTTTAATTGCGTATAGGATTTCCTCCCAGTTGAGGTAGATATCGCATTCGCCTTGCTTTACCTTTTCTATACATTCATTTATAGAGTTTCCTACACGTTTTATATCTCCTAACCCAAAGTCGGAGTAATTGTAACCATGATTTCCGCAGACTTTGAACTGGGTAAGCTCCTGGACATCAGAGATTCTCAAACCGTCAGGAAAACGTGTTTTGGAATAGACATAGTGAGGCGTAATGGAGTAGTACCAATCTGTGTAAAGATAGTCTTTATTTCTCTGCTCATTAAAAGAGGCACTAAGGGCTAAGTCGAATTCCCCATTTTTTGCCCCGCGTAGGCATCGTGACCAAGAGGTCATGGTGATATCGTAGCTTAAACCTTGCTGGGTAAAGACTTCTTCCAATATGTCGACATCATAGCCTCGTGCTTTGTCGTTCAGTACATAGGTATAAGGCGGCCAGTCGATGGCATCTCCACAGACACGGATATGAGGAAGGTTATCTTGAGGGGCAGCGAGTCCCCCAAAACTGAGTAACAAGCTAACAACAATAATCAAAGGGCCAGTGATCCGAACCATCTTATAGCGCCTCTCAAGCACGATAACTTGAGTATAGCCAAGGTTCTCTGACCCTTCTAAATTACCTAAGCGGCTGGATAAATGAGAGGGAAGTCGAGCGTAGGGTGCGGTGCAACAATGGAGTCATAACCGTAAACACGTTTAATCATCTCCGGTTGCAGAGCTTTCCACGGCGCGTCATCGCAAACTAACTTGCCATCATGAAGCACGATTAATCGATCTGAGTATTGAGCGGCTAAGTTCAAATCATGCAGCACGACAATAATGGCAGTATCGTGTTCATCGGCTAATTTGCGCGCAATCTTCAACGTATTGTGCTGGTGGGCTAAGTCTAACGCGGAGGTTGGCTCATCAAGCATTAAGATCTTATTTTCGCCTGCCTGATCAAGCTGAACAAGAACGCGAGCCAAATGAAGACGCTGTTTCTCACCGCCAGACAGTGATGGGTACAAACGGTCACTTAAGTGAGTGACGTCCGTCATCTCCATATACTTATTCGCGAGCTTTTGTGCAGACTTGTTTGGCACATTTAAAGGAATCGCCCCAAGCTCAACCACTTCATGGGCAAGAAATGGGAAACTCAATGTACTGTGTTGTGGCAGCATTCCGAGGTGCTTAGCCAAGTCCGCTGTTTTCCATTGCTCTCGCGGCTGGTTGAAATAGTGAATGTTACAGCGTGACGGTATTTCTCCGCAAAGCAGTTTAAGCAATGTACTTTTGCCTGCACCATTAGGACCTAGAAGTGTAGTGACTTCTCCGGCTCGAATATCGACATTAATATCATCCAGTACCTTGCGAGCGCCGAACTTCATGGAAATATGCTTACCTGATAAAACGACTTTACTCATCAGATGATTTTTCCTTTTTGCTTGAAGAGTAGATAGATGAAGAAAGGCGCACCGATGAGTGCTGTAACAATACCTACAGGCAACTCTGCAGGAGCGACGGCAACACGAGAGAACATATCGGCAAACGTAAGCAATAAAGCGCCCATCAGTGCCGAGATTGGTAATAGGGTTCGGTGATCTGGGCCCGATAGCATTCTACCTAAGTGAGGGATGACCAAGCCGATAAAGCCAATCATGCCAGAAACACTCACAGTGACACCAACGCCAACAGCGGTTAACAGAATCAGCTGACGCTTCAAGCGCTGTACAGGAATGCCCAGATGGTTGGCTTCCGCTTCGCCTAGCAAAAGAGCGTTCAGTGACATCGCCTTACGCACAAATATGATCATCAATAAAACCAGCGTGATCGCACATAAGATGATGCTGGTCCAATTTGCACCTGCTAACGAGCCCATTGACCAGAGGGATAAGTCGCGCAGCATTTGGTCATCAGCTCTAAAGTTCATGTAACCGATTCCCGCACCCGATAGAGCACTAATCGCCACACCGGCTAACAGCATGATAGTCACAGACGTGCCCATCTTGCTTGTGCCTAACTTATAGACAAGAACAGTCGTCAATGCACCACCAAGAAAGGCGAATATAGGCACAGCGGCTAAGTTCATAAATTGAGGGTATTGTTCGCTAAGGTCAGCAAACAGAACGATAGCTAACGCAGCCCCTAATGATGCACCTGCTGAGACACCGATAATACCGGGTTCAGCAAGGGGGTTGCGAAACAAACCTTGCATCACAGTGCCACAGATAGCGAGTATTGCGCCTACCAACATGCATAAGATAGTGCGTGGAAAGCGTATTTCATGGATAACCAAATTCACATGTGGGGCTAACTGTTCTGAACGAAACATAAGGCTTTGGACACTTTCCCAAAAGCCAATGTTCATAGGGCCAACAGTGACGGAACTGATCGCAGTAACAACCAAGGCAATACCATATATGGCAACAGCAGCGCTAAGCGGCAGACGGCGTAAAAGCATAGTAGTGACTCGTTATTTCAGAAGCTGGCCTAAGCGCTCAGCTTCAGACAGGCTTTTTAGTCCAAGTCCGCCGACTAATGCGTGACCATCAATTTGAATAAATTGCTTGTTCTGTCCTGCTGGAGTTGCCGCGAGCATTGGCATTTTCTTCAATATTTCGTCAGCACCACCCAGTTTGTTATAGCTTCGCCCGCTGACCAAAATAATGTCTGGCTGCATTTCGACCATAGCTTCGGTAGAAAGCGGTTTGTATGAACTTAACTGGCTAGCGGCTGGGTTAACACCACCTGCGAGTTCAATAATCGCGTTAGGGGTGGTATCGCGTCCGGCGACGTTGGCAGGTCTTCCTTCGTGGATAAGTAGGAACAGCACTTTCTTCGCTGATTTTTGCCGAGATTTGTTCTTTTCTAAACTAGCAATCTGCTCGGTTACTTGCTTTTTCAACTCGCTTGCTTGCTGCTCTGCTTGAGTGAGTGCGGCGATTTCATCAATACGTTCAAGAAGACCTTCTGGAGTCGGTTTTGTATTGACGATATCAACTTCAACACCTGCTGAGCGAAGCTGGCTGAGAGCCGTCTCTGGCCCCATCTCATCCGAGCCAATCAAGCGATTTGGGCCGAGAGCTAAAAGACCTTCTGCTGATAAACGTCGGTGATAACCTATTTTCGGCAGCTGCAATGATCCTGGTAGTTCGCTAGTTACGTCAACTGCGACCAGCTTCTCCTGCTGATTTAAAGCGATAAGCAATTCTGTAACGGCACTTCCTGCACTGACAATTCTTTCGCTTGCGATTGATGTTGAAGCCATTAACGATAAAGAAAGGGCGGTTACGGTTTTTATAAGGGCTTTTTTATACATGTTGAACTCGATTATTTAGTTTCTTCCGTGAGTAGCTGTGTCGCTTGAATACCGTTTTCTTGCAAAAAGGCGAGCAACTTCACTAGGTGTTGAACTTCGGCTGTTTTATCTGCACCTATCACGATGGGCTGTTTGTTAGATTTATATTCTTCCAGTAAAGCTAGGGTGAAATTCTCCCAGTCTATGTATTCTTTTCCATCAATTGCCCAGTGAGGTTCTGCCTCCAAGATATTGACGGTTAGAGATTTAGTATCCACCTCTGACACTACTTGCGAGTCAGTAGTCGGCAGGTCAACTTCAAGTGAGTCGAGCTTTACTGCCGCGGTGAGCATCAAAAACACCATGACGATAAAAATAATATCGAGCAGAGGCGTAAGATCAGGGGTCAAGCCGAAGCGATTTTCTTCCTGCTTAACCTTGATCATGAACTCGCCTCAGTGGTTAAGTTCGCGGAGGGCTTTATTGTGGTCAAAGCGTTATCTGGTGAGACATGTTGAAGGCTAATACCTTCCAACCATAGGTTTACGTAGTTAAGAGTGTGCTCTAATTTCGCCATGACTTTATCGGCCCACAAGCCGAGAAGTTGGGCTCCGGCAATCGCAGGTAGTGCAATAAGAAGACCTGCGGCTGTGGTTCTCATTGCCAAGCCAAGTCCGTCGGCTAGGTCATTAGGGGTAATGTTGCCGGTCGAGGCCGCGACGCCTTTAAACATCTCTATCAGACCTAACACTGTTCCCAGTAAGCCAATCAGTGGGCTAATCACCCCAATCAGAGTCAGGAGTCTCAATCCTGAATTAAGCTGGTGGCGTTTTTCTTGTAACCACATACCTGCTGCGTCTTCACGCAGAGCTTTAGAAAATGAGTGGTGAGCAAGCAGCATGGCTACACCTTTGTAGAGCAAAGGTCGGCGAGGTGATAGTTTTTCTGCCAACGCCTCGATTTGATGGCTGTCAGTTGGGCTAATCTGCTTTAGTTCGCTACGAATGGCTCGTTTGCCAACACCTAGGCTAATCATGACTTGAAAAAGACGCTCGGCAATAATCATTAATGTGAGTGCTGAGCAGATGATCAATGGCCAAGCCATAAGACCTAATTGTTGTTGCAATTGTTGTAATTGTTCCATTATCGATCCAACTTAAAACGAACAGGGATTTGAACACGATGAGCCATTTTTTGCCCATCGACAGAGTGGGGTGAGAATCGCCACTTCTTGATTGCTGCGAGTGCTGATTTATCAAGCATGTCAGTGCCTGAAGATGAGATAAGGACTTGTTTAACTTGTTTGCCATCCTCATCTAGCCAAATTTCATAAAGGGCGATGCCTTCAATGCCGCGTTTTCTCGCCAATCGCGGATACTTGGGAGCAGAAGGACGAGTGAGAAACGATGGCCTAGTGACCATTACAGGTTGAGAGCTTGCCCCTTGATTAACCAGCTCTGGCTGGGCTTTTGATTCGTGTTGCTTAGGCGCTTGCTTTTTTTCAACGACCTTTTGCGCGGGTTTCTCTTTTGGTTGGTTAGCCACAGGTTGTTTTTTAGGTACAGGTTTCGCTTTGGTGACCTTTTTTTCTACCTTGGGCTTTTTCTTGACGACTTTTTTTTCGACTGGTTTAGGTTGTTTTATGACCTTTTGGGGCTCAGGCGGAGTCACTTGTTCTTTAGTCGGTTCTGGTTCAGCTTTTGGCTGTGACTGTGTTACCGGTTGTTCTACTGGTGTGGCAGGCGGCGTCGCGACTGCTTTAAAATTAATCGACACAGAACTTGATTGTGCCCCGGCAGGCATTGCAAAGGCTTTTGGCTCTTGTGCAACGAACACGAACGCAGCGTGGATAGCTAACGAAATGCTACCTGCAATGGTGTATCGCTTGACGTTCACTTGAGTTCTCCATGATTCATATCGGTGACCAGACGGATTAGAATTATTACCTACAATGCAAATAAGATCAATTATCAATTGCATTATCATTAGCGCCAATTTATGATCGTTTCCAGTTTTTAAGAATTTAGCGTGAGGCTAGAGCTGACAAGCGCTGAGAGATTTATGAAATGCTAGATATTTATAAATTTGATGAATCAATTTTGGCGACAGATACGCCAGATCCACTTCGCTTTGCTTTTGCCAAAAAGTCCTCCCCTCATGCAGGAGGTATGGCAGCCCCTTTATTGCCTGAGCAGAAAGCCGAAGTATTAAATAGACTCTATGCCTCACAAGGGGAAAAAAATGATAAGCGCTGCTTATACATTCACATTCCTTTTTGTCGAGTTCGCTGTACCTTTTGTAACTTTTTCCAAAATGCTGCTAGCCGAAAGCTTGTTGATGACTATTTCGAAGCCTTGATGGTTGAAATTAAGCACAAAGCAGCAATGCCTTGGACCCAATCTGGAACCTTCCATGCGGTTTATATTGGTGGGGGGACGCCCACCGATCTGTCGGCGGAGCAAATCGAGCGATTGGGTAAAGCCGTTCGAGCGCATTTCCCTCTATCGACTGATTGTGAGATCACTCTAGAAGGAGGAATTAACCGCTTTAGTGATGAAACATTTGAGCGCGCTTTAGAGGGTGGTTTTAACCGGTTTTCATTTGGTATTCAGAGCTTCAATACGCAGGTTCGACGCAGTGCGAAACGTCTCGATGATCGAGAAGCAGTACTGGAACGTGTGAGCTCCTTAAGTGCCACTGATCAAGCGCCAATAATTTTAGACTTACTCTATGGCTTACCTTACCAAACCTTAGAGGTGTTTGAGCAAGATCTGAACGACTTTATGGCGACAGGTGCTCACGGGTTAGATTTATACCAGTTAGTGGTTGGTGGTAACGCTCCAATGTTGAATCTAGTCGAGAAAGGAAAGATCCCCGCACCAGCAACGACACCTGACAAAGCATCAATGTACCAGCTAGGTTCAGAATTCATGCGAAAGCATCACATGCGACAGCTAAGCGTTAACCATTGGGCTAGAGATAACCGTGAACGCAGCCAGTACAACTCGTTAGCAAAAACCTATGCTGAGGTATTACCTATTGGCTGCGGGGCAGGCGGCAACATCGGTGGCTACGGTATGATGAACCATCGAACACTAGAAACCTACATGATAGCTATGAAATCTGGTGACTCATTAGTCGCGATGATGACTAAGCAGCACGCATTGGAACCGATTTTTTCTGTCCTGAAATCAGGTTTTGACCGCGGTGTATTATCGCGGGCAGCAATGCCTAAATTTTTAGGACTATCCTCATTTGATTTCTTATTACCTTTATTCCACAACTGGCAAGAAAAAGGGCTAGTTCAAATTGAAGGCGATTATCTCTCATTAACTTTGGCTGGGCAATTTTGGGCAGTAAGCCTCGCTCAAGCTTGTATTCAAGTACTACAGCCAACGTATCAAGAAAAAAACGCGCTCGAATCAGTCGCGATGTAAATGGAAAAACTATGGAAGCACTAAAACAGCAGGTTGCTCAGCTTATCGAGCAAGAACCCACTCTACTACCCGCAGCAATTGCTGAGAAACTCAATGTCTCTGAGTTTGAAGCGGTAGCGGCCTTACCTGAAGAAATGATTGCTTTGGTGGATGGAGAACAAGCTCAGCATATCTTAGAGAGCTTAGTTGGATTCGGCCCTGTTACTACAATTGTTCATTCTTTTGGTTCAATCTTTGAAGTAAAAGCACCGTTTCCTAAAGGAAAAGTTGCTCGTGGTTACTATAACTTGATGGGACGTGAAGGCGAACTACACGGCCATCTGAAGATAGATAATGTTAAGAACATTGCTTTAGTGAGTAAACCTTTCATGGGTAGAGAAAGCCACTACTTTGGTTTCTTCTGTGAAGCGGGAAACAACATATTTAAGATCTACCTAGGTCGTAATGAAAAGCGTGAATTGATTGAATCGCAGGTAGCGACATTCAAACAATGGCAGCAAGAGTTTAAAAAGTAATTCAGAATAATAAGAGAAAGTTAGGAGCCTCAACATGGATCAACAAGTTAAACAAGAACGCCTTCAAGGACGTCTAGAACCGGAAATTAAAGAGTTTCGCCAAGAGCGACGTACTCTGCAACTGGCGACAGTCGACGAAAACGGACGTCCAAACGTAAGCTATGCACCATATGTGCAAAACCAAGATGGCTATTTTGTTCTTATTTCTGAAATCGCTCGTCATGCGCGTAACCTGCAGGTAAACCCAAATGTTTCGATCATGATGATTGAAGACGAAGACACCTCTAAGCAGCTATTTGCTCGTAAGCGTTTAACGTTTGATGCAGTCGCTTCTGTCGTAGAGCGTGATACTGAGCAGTGGACTCAAGTTGTGGCACAAATGCAGGGGCGTTTCGGTGAAATCATCGACGGTCTAAGCCAGTTGCAAGACTTCGTTCTATTCAACCTTAAAGCCGACAAAGGTCTGTTTGTAAAAGGTTTTGGTCAAGCATATCAAGTGTCAGGTGATGATTTAGTAGATTTTGTTCACCTAGAAGAAGGGCATAAAAAGGTATCAAACGCTTAAATTTGTTTTAAGTTTTAGAGCCTAGTAAGCTAATTCTATTCAAAGGAGCCACATTGGCTCCTTTATTTTTGCTAAGGATTTATTATGCGCCCTGTAAGTAAAGAGCATGGAGAGATCTGCTACCCGTTTATCTATGAAGATAGCCCAGTGTGTGATTTTGAAATTGCCGCCGATGAACTGTGTAGTCGAATCGGTCTCGTGTTAACGATGGAATTAGACGCATTGTGCCGCGATATTTTAAGCCGCGTGCAGCCGAACGTTTATCACTTGAATGGTTCCGTTCGAGGTAAATTAGCGATTGATGAGCAGCAACTCCAAGAGCTCTATCAAGACTATAACCTGTTGCGAGATAACTTAGATGGCGGTTTTCGAGGTTTTGTCCTTCCCGGCGGTCATCCTATTTCTGCAGAGCTCCATCTATGCCGAACTCAGGCGAAGAAAATAGTCCGCGCCTTGGTTGCGGTTGAACATTCAGGTAAAAAGTCTCCAGCGCCAATTCTATTCCGCTACGCTAACTTACTCGCTAACGTGATGTATACATTGGCTTCTTACACCAATTTGCTTCATGAAGTGGATGAAGTCGAGTTTGTTAGCCGCAGTTACTAAACCTGCATTATAAAGGTAAGAGTAGGGGGTTAAACTGCCCCCACATTGTTAGAAGCTAGAGCCAGGCTGTGTAAGGAACTCTGTTTCTTCAGGAGTGCTAGATCGTCCAAGAATGTCATTGCGATGTGGATAACGTCCAAATCTGTCAATAATCACCTTATGCTTCAGTTCAAACTCATAATTGCTTTCCATTCCCGCCACGTTAAACAGCTCAACCGCTTGCTGATGGATGATCGCTGACTCGCTGTGCATAAACGGCATATAGAGAAAGCTTCTTTGCTTGGTTTCTAACTCTTGATCTAGCCCTAGTGAAATCGCCTCTTGTGCGAGGGCGAGCGCCAAAGGATCTTGGGCAAAGGCCTTAGGAGTGTTGCGATAGATATTGCGAGAAAACTGGTCTAACACAATGATTTCAGCGAGTCGTCCTTGGCTAGAGTCTCTCCACGTGAACAGTTCACTCTGGGCGGCACTTTTAAGTAAATCACCAAAACGAGATGTGATTGTCTTATCTAACTCTGAGCTGCTGACAAACCAGTCTTTTGGCTCTAACTCGTTAAACCAAAAATTCAGAACGTCTGTTGCATTGGGAAGTGTACTCATAATTCTATCCTTGTGATGAGGTTAGTTGATGATGGATAAGAGTGGTGAGCTTTTCAACCCCAAGTTTCCAATCTGGGTTCGATAAAAAGTTGGAGCAGCTAAAGCGGATGCAATGAGAGTATTGCCCTGAGGTATCAAAAATGGTACCGGGTAAAATGCTGATTCCTAGTGATTTTGTTTGCTGATACAAAGCACTACTATCGAAACCATTGGGTAACGCGAGCCAGAGTAAAAACGAACCTTGCGGCAAGAGTAGTTTAAACTTACCGTTTAAACTCGGGTACTGGTTGAGGCTACTGCTTAGCTTTTGGTAAAACAGCTTAGTGTTATTTTGGTACAAGCGCTGCATGCGTTGCACGTGCTGCCGGTACTTGCCAGAACCGAGGAATTCAGCTACGGCAGATTGCATTAGATTCAGGCTGCCCATGTTGTCACACATGAGGAATTTTTCTATTTTCGCTTGATATTGCCCTGCCAGAATCCAGCCGATGCGCAAGCGGGAATCAAGCATCTTAGAAAGCGAATTTACATAGATAACCCGATCTTGCGTATCAAGGGTTTTCAGTGGCGGGATCCCATCATCAAATGCAAGTGCACCAAAAACATCATCCTCAATGATGGGAATAGAGCCTGTTACTTCAAGCAATTTCAAACGGTTGTCTAAAGGCATTCTCGCCCCGGTCGGATTGGTAAAGTTGGGAGTGACAAGCAGTGCTTTCACATCCCAGTTATCTAGTGCATCTTGCAGTGATTGAGTATCGATACCAGTACGCGGGCAGCTTGGAATCTCGACCACTTTGAGCCCTAAGGACTCCATCAAAAGTAAGTTACCAAAGTAACAAGGTGACTCAACCGCAATGATGTCACCTGTCTTGGTCAAAGCGCGAAGCGCTAAACTGATTGCCTGTTGGGCACCATGAGTAATAGCGATCTCATTTTTGCCTGCATTCACACCCAGATCTTGGCTAATCTTGGTCAGGTGTTTGAGCAATAGCTCGTTGCCCGGAGGCAGTTGATAGTGGCTTGGGGTATGGCTTTGACGTCGACTATGGCGACCTATTTCTGCATAAAGACTTTTGATCGCAGGCGTATCAATATTTGGGTGAGCAGAGCCTGTCGCTAAGAGCTCCTGTTGGTGTGAGTAAGTAAGGATCTCTTTGCAAACCGAAAGCAAATCAACGTTATTGGGCGCATGTGCCATTGGCGCTTGTGAGGTGCGAGCAGACACGCGATAACCCGATTTAGGTACCGTATAAATCATTCCTTGAGCTTCCAGCTCTTGATAAGCACGAATGACGGTGTTTTTGCTTACAGTTAACGTATCGCTCAGTGCTCGAATTGAAGGGAGTTTATCTTCATCTGCTAACAAGCCTGCATCAATCTTCTGCCTGATGTATTGTTCAACCATCAGATACTTATTACTCGCATTCATTAATCTGTACCCAATAAATAATCCAAATCTGTATCTTTAAGCTTTTTCTGTACCTATTAAAGTAAACCTATATTAGCGATTAGATCCAGAGGAAAGTTCATGTTAGTTCGGCTCATCCCATTTGTGTTTGTAGTTCTTTGGGCTTCAGGCTTTGTTGGTGCAAGGTTTGGGCTTCAGTATGCCGAGCCTGCGACATTGCTTTCTTTGCGCATGGTGTTGAATGTCGCCTTGTTCGCGGTTTTGATTGTGTTCTTACGCCGCCGCTTGCCGACAGGTAAAGCTTTGCTGCATTGCGCCGTGGTAGGGGTGCTTATTCACGGTTTCTATCTTGGTGGCACCTACCTTGCCATTGATCTAGGAATGCCCGCAGGGTTGAGTTCACTGCTAGTAGGTTTACAGCCAATACTGACAGCGCTGATATTAGTCGTTTTCGTAGGGCAGTCATTTAAAGCCTCTCAATGGTTGGGGCTGGCGCTCGGCTTTGTCGGGATAAGTCTTGTTTTGATGGGTAAAGTAGATTGGCAATCTGAAACGCATAAGACAGCGGCGATCATCCTTTGTTTGATCTCTTTGGTCGGCATTACTGTTGGGACTCTGTATCAGAAAAAGTTCTGCCAAGGCGTCGATATGGTGGGCAGTGCGGCGGTTCAGTATTTTGCCGCGAGCCTGCTGTTTATCCCCTATGCGGCGAGTTTTGAATCCATGCAAGTCGATTGGAGTTTACCGTTTGTTCTTACCATGATTTGGCTGGTGGTGGTTCTGTCATGTATTGCGATTCTGCTGCTGCTTTATATGGTAGAGCATGGGGCGGCATCCAGTGTGGCTTCTGTTTTTTACCTAGTGCCGCCAACAACGGCTGTCCAAGCTTGGTTGATGTTTGGCGAATCTTTCGACGGGCTAGGTGTGCTTGGTTTTGCCTTTGCGGCGCTTGCGGTTTACTTGGTTGCCAAAGCGCCGGAGTTTAGATTGTTTAAGCGAAGAAAAGATAAACTCACTCATCCACACTCTTTATAGGTATTGGCAAATATGGTGAGGGATCTATAATCCCGCTCCTTATTGTTGTTTGAGCTTTTTGTGTGAAAGAAAGTAGAAAACCAGATCGAGTCGCCGCAATGAAAGGCATTATTGAGCAGGTAAAAAATACCTTACCTCTTTATGCGCCAGAAACGTTTGTGTGTGGCACTAAAGGTAATTGCGTCGGTTGTCCAAAGAAATTGTTAGAAATGGTCGACTCTGAGCTGAGTTATTGGGAGTCTGCGATAGATAGAGGCATCACTCCACAGTTCGATGAGATTCGTCGATTTGGTAAAATGTGCTCAAGTGTTAAGCGCGGCTTAAGTCGAAACGGTCTAATTTAATTGAATCTCCCCCTTTAGAACTGGTCATCTCTAGACTAACTTTAGTATTAGATGGCAATTAGGGGGAGAACATTGTGATTCACAACATCTCTGTTTACCACTTGCTTGTGGCGCTTGCTGTTTGGTTGTTATCTCCAAGCGTATTGAGCAACGACAAAGATTTACGAGAAGTCTCGTTTTATACCGAGGCTTACCCGCCTGCCAATTTTCTCAAAGACGATCAGATTACTGGGTATGCAGTTGAGATACTAATGGAAGCTAGTGCCTTGGTTGAAGAACCTGTAACTCAATCTCAGATGACGTTGCAGCCATGGGCGAGATCTTACCGTACAGTACTTACCCATGAAAATTCTATTCTATTTTCAACGACTCGCTCCGAGCATCGTGAAAAGTTATTCCAGTGGGTCGGACCAATTGTCGATATAAAAGTCGTTGTTTTGGCGAGGAAAGATTCGAATATACAAATCGATAATCCGTTAGACATGGCGAAGTACCGTATTGGAGTGATTCGAGATGATATCGGGGAGCAAAGCCTGTTAGAACTGGGTATACCAAGAGACTCGATGCAAGAGGCCTCTTATGTCACCGTTTTGGCTGAACAACTAATGAAAAAGCGTATCGATCTGCTTGTCTATGCTGACCGTGCTGCTTATTGGTGGTCGCGTCAAGCTGGGGTAGACCCAAGCATATTTGAAGCTGTTTATGTCGTTAAAGAAGGGGACTTGTATTTTGCTGTCAATCGCAATACAGATAAGGCGATCGTCAACAAGCTTCAGAAAGGTTTAGACATGCTTAAGAAGAAAGATGCTTCAGGGCATAGCCGCTATCAAGCTATTTTGGACAAATACTAAAAAGGACAGCTTGAGCTGCCCTAACTAGCTTAGACTTTGGCTTTTTTGACAAAGTATGGATTGTCGAACTTTTTAGGGTTTCCCAATTCAGAAACCACCAATTTGTTCCATAACTGAATATCAAACTCACCTTTCTCTATCGAAGGGTACAGTGTCTCTGCTTCTTCAAGAGCGAAGCGGATGAACTGCTTCTTCTTAATCTGATTGTACTTACGCGCCACACGATTATGCTTTGAAATCCACTCTTGCTTAAACGCAATCAAGCCTGGTTCTGCTTCTTCTAGCGGTAATCTCGATAAGTAAATACGCTTGTATGATACCTTACGATCCATCATGGTGCGCATTGCTGTTTGAATGTACTTACCATGATTGGTAATCGAGATATCGTTATTATCGAAAAGTTGGACACTCCAACCCGACGGAAAAAAGTTAGGCTTTCGGTACTGCTTGTTCCTAACTTCGATTGCTTGGTGCATGACAAGATCAGAAGTGCCATTGAACGTCTGCTGCCATTTGCCTATTCGGATCTGTACAGCCGTTGGCAATCGATAAATATTGGTGAATTTATCTTGTTCCATATTAGGTACACTATTATACGTCTATGAATATGAAGACGGGAAAAAGGCGAACACGCGGAGCGCCTTAGACATTGCTTGTTTTTTATTCTGCCACAGTGTAATGACTAGCGCGTGTGCAATCTAGTGGATTGAGTCAATAATAAGTCAGAACTGTGGCGGCTTACTTTAGCGTTAGATTATACATGATAACGACTGGCTGTGCGATATGTGAGCGATAACAGTTGTATCAATTCATTAAGCATAGCCACTATAGCTTAAACAATACCCAGTAAAGTGTATCTACTACTATGGGGCTACTGCGCCACCTAAGGTTAAGTTTGTCGGCCATTTCGAAATACGGTTACCACCCAGAAAGATATTGCCTTTAACTGTCATGGTATCGGGGAAAGAGGTAATCTTCGAGCCGCCGATATAAAGATTGCCATCGATGGTGATTCCTTCTGGGAGTGTTTCAAGCGGAGTGCGTATTACGCTGAGATCGCCTTTTACGCGCAATCTCGGCGGTAACGAGGTGAGGGGAGTATCTGTTAGATTGATATAGCCACCGACTTTGACACCAGAAGGCCATCTTGCGATCTGGGAGCCAAGTAGGTTGGCATAACCTTTAATGGTTACCCCTTTATCTATCTTACTTAGGCTGCAGTTGGTCGCAGTCAGGCTGCCCTGAATGTCGACGCCTTTGGGAATTCGTTTAATCGAGGTTTTAGCAATGTTTAGGTTACCTTTCACCACCAAACCACTGGGCAGTTCGGTATAGGGTTTATTGCGCAAATCCAAGTTACCATAATTGTCTAGGTGGTTAAGTATGCGAAACTGATCTAAAGCAACAGCATGAGTATTCAGAGAAAACATGACTAACAAGATTGAAAACAGAATACGCAGCATAGTCGAACGAGTTTGAAAGAGTGATACCTAATATTAAGTCTAGGCTTAAATAGTGCAACGATATTGGCCACTAGAAACAAAAAAACGGGCTGAATAGCCCGTTTTAGATAAAAATCAAATAGTTGATTATCGCGCTAGAGAGCGTGTTTTCAGTTCAAAGATAAGCTTTTCAGCACTCACTTCAAACTTAAAACGAGCCGTTAACTCAGTCGACTCTTCAGTGATAGGAGACACTTCAAATTCAACAGCTGCACAAACTTGCTTGGCTAACTCAACATACTTATCCAGTTCTGCTTGTAGTAGCGTTTGGCCAGCTGCAAAGATAGTTACTTCAGCAACATCATCACCTTCTTTAATGATGAAACCCATTTCGCCTGCACAGCCACATGCTTCGCATACTTGTTCTGGTTCGGTGCTCATCTCAAATCAATCCTCTTACAAATAATAGGGCTATATTAACCAGTAATTAGATCTGAATCCATAAAAAGGACTCTGCTAACTTTAGAGAAAATAACAGTATGATCTATTGTTTGCTGAAATTTTGCGCAACTATAAACACGCCGAATTGGTCGTCTCTAAGTGTGATTTAGATCAATAAATTACGAAAATTCATGTCATTCTCATGTCAGAATGCTATTCAGTTAGTTGTAAGCTCTAACAAATTGTAAGATTATCGGTCGCTCAATATTATATAAACAAAAAGATAACGTCCTTTGATTTCATAAATATCATCAATGATTATTTGTGGAAAATTAGCTTGCATTACACAACAATTAGATGAGCCGTATGGTTTAATTGTGGTTTGGTCTTTTACGTTGATAGATGACGTACGATACTAAAACGGAAGTTAGTGACATTGGACGTCAATAATTAAAGACGGATATACAGAGAGAAGAGCCTAAACATGCCAAAGCGTAGTAAAGAAGATACTGAGATCACCATCCAGAAGATAATGGATGCGGTAGTAGACCAACTATTACGACTCGGTTACGACAAGATGTCGTATACGACACTAAGCCAACAGACAGGCGTATCAAGAACAGGTATTAGTCACCATTTTCCAAAGAAAACCGACTTCACTGCTGCACTGGACGGTCGCATTTTTAAAATGTTTGTCGAACACGTTGATTTCGAAAACGGACTGGACGCATTTTCATCTAGCTGGGTTGCTGCGCTAGATAACGAAGAGTTTCGTGCGATCCTACGTCTACTATTCCACCACATTGTGACTTCTCAAAGCACACACGAGTTTGCCAGCAATGGTATCGAGCGCCTTTACAAGGTTTGTGAAGAGAAGCTTGGCGAGGGTAGTGCAAAAGAACTTGAGTGGCTAATTGGTCGTTCACTGATTCGAATGGCGCAATAGCCAAAAATTAAAAGCCTTCTTCGGAAGGCTTTTTTGATTCTTGCGGCGCTAAGTCTGTCTATAGCTTTCTAAATTGGGTCACAAGCTTTCCTTGCGAGTCTAAATTGTCAACCAGCCCTTCACACTCATCTTTCGTGTCACTCGCCAGCACATTGGTTGCAGCACATACATCACTGATTGACTGAACGCTTGAGTTCATCTCATCGGTTACTCTCGCCATCTCTTCAATCGCGGTCGCGATTTGATTGTTTCGATCTGAAATATCCGTGACTTGATGAAGAAGGGCATCCAGTTTGTCCCCAGAGGTATTGGCGCAATCGACACAAATATCTGAAAGCTGATTACCTTCATTCATGGCCTGAACGGCTTTTTCAGTGCTAGCTTGAATAAGTTTGATGATGTTCTGGATCTCTTCTGTTGACTCATGGCTTCGCTGTGCCAGTTGGCGAACCTCATCTGCCACTACGGCAAAGCCTCGGCCTTGTTCGCCCGCGCGTGCTGCCTCAATCGCGGCATTGAGTGCTAACAAATTGGTTTGCTCAGCCACACCTTGGATAACAATCAAGACTTCACCAATGGTGCGCCCATGTTCAACCAATTGTTGGATAACCTCAGAAGCAACGCCTAGCTGTTTGGAAAGTTCATTGATGGAGTCAATCGTCTGAGTTACGGAAGCTCTACCTTCATTCGCTGCGGTTCCCGCTTGTTCGGTGACGTCGGAAGCACTTTGCGCATTTTGCGCAATCTCATTGGCGGTAGAGTGCATTTCATTGATGGCAGCGGCAACTTGCTCGGTCTCTGAGGTTTGACCAACCAAATTCTCTGCCGTTGTTTCACAGTTTCTCGCCGAAGAGCTCGCAGCTTTAGATATCTGCTGATTGGAGTCTTGAATACGTCCAACAATAGAGTTGATTTCTGATTGACGCATTTTGAGGGCGAGTTGTATTTCCGAAATGTCATCGACACGTTTGTTATAGACAAGTTCCATCAGTGGGTTATCAAATATTTTGCGTGCTTGTGTTGAAAGTGTTTCTAAACGCCTTGTCTGTGTATATGCAGTGATCGTACTCAACACAAAAAATGTCCAGATTGCAGCCAATGGAGAATACGCAGCGATAAAACTTGTCAGAAGGGCTATCAAAAGCATGACGGCAGACATACGCTGCCACAACCGTGTACGTGGAAGCTTGAGCTGTAGGGGTGTTTTACCTTGATTGAGCTGTGCGTATATTTTTTCGGCGTTTTTCACATGCTGTCGGTTCGGGGCTAAACGAACGGATTGATACTCTACGGTTTTGCCATTTTCTTTAATCGGAGAGGCAAAGGCATCTACCCAATAGTGGTCTCCATTTTTGCAGCGATTTTTCACCAAGCCCATCCAAGAGTTACCTTGTTTTAAATAACCCCACATGTTCTCGAAAGCTGCTGGTGGCATGTCTGGATGGCGGACGATGTTATGTGGTTGACCCACTAACTCATCTAATGTGTAACCGGCAACTTCGCAAAAATCTTGACTAGCATAGGTGATATGGCTGCTTGGTTTGGTTATAGAGAGTAGGTTGTATTCTGGTGGATATGTGACTTCCCTTTGAGTTACGGGTTGGTTTACGCGCATAAGGTACCCCTATTACTTCCTTGACTAAAACGATTTCTAACGACCGAGTTCCATTCAGTATATGAACAAATTGAATACTTGACCTAATTACTGAGATTTACCCTGCTTTTGATTCTTTTGTTATTTGTCACGTCAATTATCTGGTCTAAGCTTAATTGCATAATCAATTATTAAGACTTTAGTTGAAGCTTTCCTAGAGCGACGAATAAAGGTGAGGAAGCAAGGATGTCAAACAATAAGTCAGTCGGTTCATACACAAGTGCGGACAGCTTACTCAAGTTGCATGATTTAACAGAGGCAGACTTGGCGCTTATCCGAAAGTTCGGTGATCTCATGTTGCCTAAGTTACATGAGTATGTAGGTCACTTTTATGACTGGCTGGAAAATCAACCCGAATATATTCAGTTCTTTGCGGACGATAAAAAGTTAAAACGAGTTCAGAGTGCGCAAATTGAATACTGGAGTACGTTTTTCAAAGCCAAGGTCGACGACGAATACGTTAAACAGCGTCGTGATGTCGGAGAGGTACACGCCCGTGTCGGTTTGCCCCTACCTACCTACTTCGCAGGTATGAATATCTCGATGGTTATTTTCACTAAAAGGATGTACGACGGAAGTTTATACAGTGACGAGTACAGTTCACTGGTGACCGCTTTTACCAAGCTGCTTCATTTAGATACCACCATCGTAGTGGATACCTATTCACGCCTAATTAATCGCCGCATCGCCGAGCAGAGCGAAGCGCTTTTGGCTATGTCTACGCCAGTGACCATGGTGTGGCAAGATATCTTGATGTTGCCCATTGTCGGCATTATTGATTCCAAACGCGCGCAAGACATTATGTCGGCAGTGCTCAACAAAATATCGGAACACCGAGCCAAAATCTTCATTATGGATATCTCAGGCGTTGCCGTTGTTGATACCGCTGTTGCCAATCATTTTATCAAGATAACCAAAGCGACCAAACTGATGGGCTGTGATTGCTTAGTGTCGGGTGTATCACCGTCCATTGCCCAAACCATGGTTCAGCTTGGAATCAACGTTGGTGAGGTACAAACCAACGCGACCTTAAGAGATGCACTAGAAAATGCGTTTGAAATGATGGGGTTAAATGTACAGGCACTAAAAGCACTCTCTTAGCTTGAGGCTTAGCATAATAATGAAGAAGTCAATCTCCATAAGTCAGCTACAAAATGTTCTTGTCGCAACAATTCAAGTCGATTTGAGCGATGAGATCTTAGATGACTTTCGCCTTCATTTATTAGAAAAAGTCGGCAGCCATTCGATCAGTGGTGTGCTGATTGACTTATCAGAAGTGAAAACATTAGACAGAGCTGATTTCGATAAGCTGTTTACCATCGTAAAAACGGTACAAGTGATGGGCAGGCGTTGCCTGTTTGTTGGCATACGACCTGGTATCGCTATGGCATTGGTAAACATAGGCTATCAAACAGAGCAACTGCCTTGTGTTCAGAGTATCGATGATGGTTTACAACTGATAGGAGGCGTCAGTGATTGATACCAGAGCATTCGCGAAAGTGATAGAAACCCATCAAGTTAATTCAGAGTCAGATGTAATGGGTGTCGTCATGGCGGTGTACACCATAGCTCAGCAGCTTGGGTACAGTGCGCCAATTGTCAGCGAGCTGGCGACTTCTGTTTCTGAGCTTGCTACCAACATTGTGAAATACGCGGGAGAAGGCGAGGTGTCTATTCATCATGTTGAAACCTCGTTAAATATAGGATTGAAAGTTATCGCTTCTGATTCAGGGGACGGGATTAGCGATTTAACAAATGCGTTGAAGGACAACTATTCGACTGGGCAATCACTCGGGCTAGGGCTTCCAGGTGTGGTGAGAATGATGGACGATTTTGACATTCAGTCATCACCTGAGCAAGGAACAGTGGTGACCATTACTAAGTGGAAAAGTTAGTATGGGATTTCAATACAGCATTAAGTGCGTCCCATATCGAGATGAACCGGAAGCCGGGGATGGTTTCCATATCTGTGAGCTAGAAAACGGGCTGTTGGTCACTATTATCGATGTTTTAGGTCATGGAGTAAAAGCGGCCCAACTGGCTCGACAAATAGAAGAATTTCTTAATGATTTCGCTAGCGCTGATATTGATTGGACGATGCGCCAAACCCATCAATTCCTAGTAGGAAGTTTAGGCGCAGCGATGACAATAGTTTTTTTCGAACCCACCAAGTTAAAAGGTTATGGCTTGGGTGTTGGCAATACTCTTATTCGTCATCTTGGAGACAAAGCAACGAGTTTTCATGCACAAGCGGGGATTGTCGGTGAGACACTTCCCAATCTAAGGCAATTTGAATTCGAATTTTCTGAAGATTCGACATTCCTCTTGACCACCGATGGCGTCAAAGAGAACATTTCCCAAGCTGAGTTAGATCATGCCAATGGAAAGGCCTTGGATTACATCTCCTCTTATTTTATTGAGTCGTTCAGTAAACCTTTTGATGATGCGACCGCGATTGTTGTGAGGTTCACTCATGACTAATCAATATCACCTAACCGTTGCCAATAGTGACGTTTCTAGAATTGCACTGCGAAGAAAAATCGCGTCGATATTAGATGTTATTGGCTGCCAACACTTTGAACGCGACCAATTGCTAATGCTTGGTAGCGAAATCCCAAGATATCTCTATACGCTGACAGACAAAGTTGAATTGATAGCGGCAGTAGATGATGAATTGCTGATGTTCGAATGGCGTTGTCCTGAACTGTCAACAGCTATTCCCCATTTAGCCGTTCCTATACTCGATGTCCAGATCTTAAAACAGAGTTTAATCTGGCGAATACGATTAGGGGGCTCGCTTACTGCCCCGCAACATACCGCCATAGCAAACATACTTGGAGAAAAGTCACGAGATGAGTTGCTGGAAGAATTGCAACTGAAAAACCTAGCCTTAGCCGAGCATCAACAAGGTTTAGAGGCTGAAATTGAGCGCCGAACCAAAGACCTAAAAGCCTCTGAGGCCCTGTCGAGTACCATTATAGATGGTGCACCGTCGAGCGTGGTGATCATTGACGTACACCAGAAAATCATTATGTGGAACAAAACGGCACATGAGACTTACGGTTTTACTTCACAAGAGGTAAGCGGCAAGAACTTATGCGAGTTACTTCAAATTGAGTTGCCTGAAGAGTTAGAAGAGGTGCTCAGTGGCGAGCTTTCTATTGACGATCAAGAAAAGGTCAGTGGCGGGTTCTTTGAGGTTGAGACGTTCACCAAAGATGGAAGAATGATTCCAATTGATTTGGGTATCAGCATTTTTTGGTTTGATGACCAGTGCTGCGCCGCGATGTTTCTTCGTGATGTGACGTCGAGAAAGTTAGTCGAAGAAGAGCTTACCGTTGCACGGGCGAAAGCAGAGGAAGCCGTAGAAGTAAAATCCATGTTCTTAGCCAATATGAGCCATGAAATTCGCACGCCAATGAACGCGATTATTGGAATGTCTCACCTTGCTTTAAAAACGGACCTTTCACCTAAGCAACACGATTATTTGTCTAAGATCCATAACTCGGCTTCTCTATTGCTCGGTATCATCAACGACATCCTCGACTTCAGCAAAATCGAAGCCGGCAAACTCAGCATAGAAGAGATCGACTTTTATCTCGATGATGTTCTACATAATGTATCTATGGTTACGGGGCAAAAAGCGTTTGAAAAAGGGCTAGAGCTGTTATTTAAGGTTTCTAAAGATGTACCTAAAGTGATCAAAGGCGATCCACTTCGCTTGGGGCAAATTATCATTAACTTGGTGAACAACGCGGTTAAGTTTACAGAGCAAGGCGAGATAGCTGTCAGTGTGACTATTCGTCCGGAATCAGAACATCGAGTCTTCCTATGTTTAGAGGTTCAGGATACTGGGATTGGTATGTCTCAGGAACAAGTTGATAAGCTGTTTAATGCGTTTACCCAAGCGGACGGTTCGACGACGCGTCGTTATGGGGGAACCGGACTGGGTCTATCTATCTGTCGAAGACTTGTGGAATTGATGGGGGGAGACATTCGAGTCGACAGCACGCCAGATAAGGGCAGTTGTTTTTCTTTTAATGTCTTAGTGGGATACGAAGAATCAAATCAAAATAAATGCTTAGTGGTTCCAGACACGCTCCAATCAGTAAAAGCGCTAGCGGTAGATGATAATGAACATGCTTTGCTTATTATGGAGGACTTGCTAGACATTCTGCCTAACAAGCCAGTCATGGTCTCAAGTGGGCACAAAGCACTACACGAGCTTGAGCAAGCCTCAGCGGCTGGAGAGCCCTATAACCTAGTGTTCATGGATTGGAAGATGCCTGAAATGAGTGGCATCGAAGCCACTAAGCGGATCCGACAACAAATCAAACCGCAACATCAACCCAAAATGGTCATTGTGACCGCTTATGACAAAGATGACATATCCAATGAGCTAGACGATTTAGATATTGCCGGATTTTTATCGAAACCAATAGGGCAGTCATTTCTCTTCGATCTGTTAATGGATTTGTTCTCGCCAAATGGTTCATCGTCAAGCGCTCGTCATAAGTCAAAGACAGAAAAAGACGGCAGTATGTTTAACGGATTGAATGCGCTGCTCGTTGAAGACAATGAGATCAATCAGCAAATAGCGGTTGAGCTGATGGAAGACAAAGCGATTCATGTCACGGTGGCAAACAATGGCTTAGAAGCATTACAAATCTTAGAAAAAAACAGCGATGCCTTTGACATAATCTTTATGGATCTGCAAATGCCAGTTATGGATGGTTACGAGGCAAGTCGCCAAATTCGGTCCAACGAGTTATACGACGCCATTCCACTGGTTGCCATGACTGCGCATGCGATGATTGAAGAGAGAGAAAGGTGTTTAAGTTTAGGTATGAATGAGCATGTATCTAAACCGATTGATCCTGATGCCCTTTACTCGACGATAAAGCGCTGTTGTGTAGACAAGTTGGACATGAATGACGCTAGGCAGCAGTTTGTTGTTTTAGAGCAAGAGAGTGACAGTTCTGAAACGACGAGCTACTCGATTCATGATATTGAGTTGCTTGACGCTAAGAGTGGGTTAATGCGTGTCGCGGGGAATGAAGTCTTGTATCAAAGATTGCTCTCTCAGCTTGTTGATAAAGAACATGATTTCTGCAAACGCTTAGACATAGCACTTGAAAAGCAAGAGTACTCCCATGCGAAACTCTTGGTACATACACTTAAAGGCTCGGCAGGCAACTTAGGCGCAACGCGATTATCTGATATTGCAGCGCGACTAGAGTCACAACTAGGCAATGGTGAACCTACACAGGAATTTGACAATTTAGTTGATGAGCTAAAAGCACATTTAGAACCGTTCTTTATGGCGGTATGTAAAGGGTTAGGTCGGCCTTATCCTACTGAAGTTAAAGAGAATTTAGATGACGAGAGTGTTGCGTTGATCGCTCGCCTTGATATGCTACTCAATGAATTTGACTCCAGTGCTATCGACTTTCTTGACGAGCACTACATACGACTCAATACTTTACTAGAGTCGGAGAACTTCGAAGCCTGCTGCCGGAACATTCATGATTGTGATTTTCTTGCCGCAAGTAAGGCGTTGAAAAAGGCAATCAGTATCTATCCATTAGATATTGAGAAAGTGTTTGGAGAGTCAAGTGGCTGATTCGGTATCAAGTGTACTTGTTGTTGATGACAACGCTGAAAATCGGGTGCTTTTAAGTAGCCTACTTAAGCCGCACCACAAAGTCATTGTGGCTACAAGTGGCCAACAAGCCTTGGCTATCTGCGAAAATCACTCCCCAGACATTGTTCTGTTAGATATCATGATGCCTGAAATGGATGGCTATGAAGTCTGCGAGCGCCTCAAAGCCAACCCGAAAACCCAGCACATTCCGGTTATCTTCCTTACCGCTAAAACTCAGATAGAAGATGAGCAACGGGGTTTCGAAGTTGGAGCTGTCGATTATATCCTTAAGCCGATCAGTCCACCGACTTTGTTGTCGCGCATCAACACGCATCTCAAGCTACGTTTCACGATGGAAGAGCTGTCTGAGCAGAACGAAAGCTTGGAACAACGGGTGAAAAAACGCACCCGAGAGTTAGAAATGCTGCAAGATGCGACAATTGGTGCAATGGCTTCATTAGCGGAAACTCGGGATAACGAGACGGGTAACCATATTCGACGAACACAAAACTACGTGAAGCTACTTGCAGAACAGTTATTGTTGAATGGGCATTATCAAGATGAGTTGAATGCAGAGTCGATAGAGTTACTTTATAAATCCGCACCACTGCATGATATTGGTAAAGTTGGTATTCCAGATAGTGTTCTGCTGAAGCCAGGAAAATTAACCGATGAAGAGTTTCATTTGATGAAGTTTCACACCACGCTTGGCCGGGCAGTGTTGCTTACAGTTGAAGATTCCATCGATTTCCAGTGTGACTTTCTTCAGATAGCGAAAGAAATCGCCTACAGTCACCAAGAAAAGTGGGATGGCAGCGGTTATCCGGAAGGTTTATCAGGCTATGATATTCCTTTGAGTGCGCGGCTTATGGCGGTTGCTGATGTCTATGATGCGCTAATTTCAGAGCGCGTATATAAACCGGCTTTTTCCCATGAGAAAGCGGTAGGAATTATAGCTGACGGCTCAGGTAGCCACTTCGAACCCTTGATGGTCGATACCTTCTTAGCAATAGAAGAAAAATTCAGAGAGATTGCGTCAACGTTTCGCGATGAAGGATTTGACGAGGACTCATTCAATCAAAAAGCGAGTGGTGAAGAGTAAGCCTAATGTTGGTCTAGTGGTCTTACCTACTGTTTACTCAAAAGAAATTTGCCGCCTAGCGTACCGGGTGTGCAAACCTTCTGTTACACTCAAATAATAAACTACATAAATAGGAGTAGGTGTACGCATGTCTTATCCGGTACTTATATGCGATGACTCCGCTTTGGCGAGAAAGCAAATGGCTCGCTCACTGCCTGCTTCGCTAAATGCTGATATTACCTTTGCTGTCCATGGATTGGATGCTTTAGAGCAGCTAGAACAAAATGAATTCAAGTTGATGTTCTTGGATTTAACCATGCCAGAGTTGGATGGTTTTGGTACGTTGGAAGAGATTGGTAACCGAGGTATTGATATACCAGTGGTGGTAGTCTCAGGCGATATTCAACCTAAAGCCAAAGAACGAGTGATGACGCTAGGCGCAAAGGCGTTCATCCAAAAACCTATCGATAAAGATATATTAAATCAGGTGCTCAAAGAGCTCGTTGAGCCGCCAACTCAACCACGAATTATCACACCTGTTTCTGTTGAACTGCCTATACTTCGTCGCCGCGACATTTATATGGAAGTGGCGAACGTGTCTATCGGTCAAGCGGCTGACGCGTTGGCAAGACACTTTGATGTGTTTGTCCATTTACCTCTACCAAATGTGAACATACTAGAAGTTAGTGAACTTCATATGGCTTTGCGAGATCTGGCGGAAAACGATCAAGTTTCAGGGGTGTGCCAAGGGTTTAGCGGAGAAGGTATAGCAGGTGAAGCGCTGGTACTTTTGAGCGACTCCAGTGTCAGCGACCTTAAGAAACTAATGAAAGTGCCGGCCGATAGTGAAGAGCTTGAAGAATTAGAGCTTTTAATGGATGTCTCTAACATCCTAGTCGGCTCCTTCCTGAATGGTTTAGGTAAGCAAGCTGAGGTACGTTTCTTCCAGAGTTCACCAGTTTTATTAGGTCAACATATCTCTATTGATTCGGTGATTTCCTCAACCACAGGTGTTTTCAAGAAAACTATGACGTTTGAAGTCAGTTACAACATTGATGGAACGTCGATACGTTGTGATTTACTGTTTATGTTTGTCGATGAGTCGTTACCACTTCTCGATAATAAACTTTCGTACCTAATGGAGGACTTCTAATGTTATCTCTTCCAGCTGAATTTGAGCAGTTCCACTGGATGGTGGATATGGTGC
Source organism: Vibrio tubiashii (assembly GCF_028551255.1). NCBI lineage: Bacteria > Pseudomonadati > Pseudomonadota > Gammaproteobacteria > Vibrionales > Vibrionaceae > Vibrio > Vibrio tubiashii. Next base: position 493,685 of record NZ_CP117030.1, read on the forward strand.
AGAATGTAGACTTAGGCTTAGTGGTTCTCGATACTGACCACAACGTCCAAGTTTGGAATGGATTTATGACTCATCACAGTGGCATTCAAGCACATGATGCGATCGGAAAGTCGCTGTTTGAGCTGTTTCCTGAAATCCCTCAGGAGTGGTTTAAGTTAAAAACCAAACCTGTTTATGATTTGGGCTGCCGTAGTTTCATTACTTGGCAGCAGCGTCCTTACTTGTTTAAGTGTCGTAATGTTCGTCCTGTGACTCAACAAGCCGACTTTATGTACCAGAACATCACGCTTAACCCGATGCGTACACCGACGGGGGAGATTCGTTCTCTGTTCCTCTCTATACAAGATGCGACCGCTGAGGCGCTTGTCTCCAAGAAGCAAAAATAGAAAGTAATAATCTGTAATCAACGCCAAGGAAATCCTTGGCGTTGTTGTTTATGCTCTAAATATCTTCCTATAATCCGTCGAATATATGAACTCAACACTTCCTCTTGAGCTTTACACAGGTCAACAAGTCAAGCACGGTGAACAGCAAGCCGCTAAACTCGCTGGCGTCGAAATGTATACGCTCATGCTTCGGGCTGGGCTGGCAACTTATCAAGTGATGAGAGATAAGTTTCCCCATGCAAAGCACATCTTGATCATGGCTGGAACGGGAAACAATGGCGGAGATGGCTTTGTCGTCGCCAAACTAGCCAAATCAGATGGATTAGATGTTTCTCTTCATCTATTCGGTGATGAGACCAAAATATCTGGCGATGCGGCTAAAGCCAAACAAGAGTGGATGGAGTGCGGTGGAAAGATTCAATCATTCGATTCGTTGGATTGGTCGAAAAACAGCGCGGATGTGTTGATTGATGGACTATTGGGCACTGGGCTTACGGGAGAAGTCAGGAAACTCCTTCAAGACCTAATCGCAAAGATCAACGACAGCCAAGTTCCGGTTGTTGCGATAGATACACCTTCCGGTTTGTGTACCGACACAGGCCAAATCTTGGGAAAAGCAATCGTTGCTAAACACACGGTAACGTTTATTGGCGTAAAACAGGGATTAACAACCGCACAAGCGAGAGCCTATACAGGTGAGCTTCACTACGCGGGCTTAGGCGTCGAGAGTGAGTTTAGGCAGTGCGTCGAAGTCAGTAGCCGATTTATCGATGCGGATCAATTTCGCTTAGCGATGCCACCCCGTATCGCGACTGCCCACAAAGGACACAATGGACGTTTGCTATGCCTAGGCGGCAATCAAGGTTATGCAGGAGCGATTCGTCTATGCGCAACCGCGGGAGCGCGAAGTGGGGCTGGCCTGATTCGTACATTATGTCACCCAAGTTCGGCGTTGCCACTGCAGGTTGCCTGCCCAGAAGTAATGACGTTAGGGTGGAGCGGTGAAGCTGATGCTCTGAAGGAAGGGGTAGATTTTGCTGATGTCATTGCTGTGGGACCAGGGCTTGGTACTGACAACTGGGCACAAGATATGTTCTTAGCAGCTAGCCGAGTAGAAAAACCAAAAGTTGTCGATGCGGATGGTCTCAATCTGTTGGCGCAGCAACCCAAGGTCGATGATTTACGAATTATCACACCCCACCCAGGTGAAGCAGCGCGTCTTCTGAAGTGCAGTGTCACAGACATCGAACAAGACTGCTTTCAAGCAGTAAGAAATTTGCATAAAAAATACGGTGGTATCATCGTCTTAAAAGGTGCAGGAACCTTAATCTTTGACGGTGCTGAAATCTCAATTTGTCAGGCCGGAAACGCAGGAATGGCAACTGGCGGTATGGGGGATGTGTTAACAGGGATTATCGCTGCCTTGGTTGCTCGGGGAATGTCATTGCCTAATGCAGCCAAGTTCGGCGTACTATTACACAGTGTTGCCGCCGACCAAATTGCCATGCACAAAGGACAAATCGGTATGCTCGCGAGCGATGTGATTGATGAGGCGCGAAGCGTGCTTAATCACTGGCTGGCTTGAATGATTTTTGAACTTTTCTTAATCAATTCTGTGACTTCGATTGTTATTTCACACTAATTCGTTACAATACGCGTTCGTTCCTGAGTTGTGCATCCGTATTTGCGCAGAAAAAGGAAAAGAACTCTCGTCTTTACTCCTTGAATTCTAAGTTAAAGACACGTTTTAAATTGCATGTGTTGCTTGGTGTGCAACACCACTGTAAAGGACAGTTAAATGCCTATTATTACTCTTCCTGACGGCAGTCAGCGTCAATTTGACAACCCTGTTTCTACTCTTGATGTCGCACAATCTATCGGTCCTGGTCTTGCTAAAGCAACCATCGCGGGTCGTGTAGATGGTAACCGTGTTGATGCTTGTGATCTTATCGAACAAGATGCAAGCCTAGAAATCATCACAGTTAAAGATGAAGTAGATGGTCTAGAAATCGTTCGCCACTCTTGTGCTCACCTACTTGGTCACGCGATCAAGCAGCTTTTCCCTGAAGCGAAAATGGCGATTGGTCCAACTATCGATAGTGGTTTCTACTACGATATCGACCTTGAGCACTCTCTAACGCAAGAAGATCTAGAAAAGATTGAAAAGCGTATGAAAGAGCTTGCTAAGACCAAATACCAAGTCATCAAGAAAAAGGTTAGCTGGCAGGAAGCTCGCGATGCATTTGAAGATCGCGGTGAAACATACAAGATGGAAATCCTAGACGAGAACGTTTCTCGTGATGATCGTCCAGGTCTTTACCATCATGAAGAATACATCGATATGTGTCGTGGTCCACACGTACCACATATGGGTTTCTGTCAGCACTTCACGCTACTGAACGTAGCAGGTGCTTACTGGCGTGGTAACAGTGACAACAAGATGCTACAACGTATCTACGGTACTGCTTTCCATGACAAAAAAGCGCTTAAAGCGCACCTTACTCGCTTAGAAGAAGCAGCGAAGCGTGACCACCGTAAAATCGGTAAACAGTTAGATCTGTTCCACATGCAGCAAGAAGCACCGGGTATGGTGTTCTGGCATCATAATGGTTGGTCTATCTTCCGTGACCTAGAAGTGTTCGTACGTCAAAAACTGACCGAGTACGATTACCAAGAAGTGAAAGGTCCGTTAATGATGGATCGCGTTCTTTGGGAGCGCTCTGGTCACTGGGATAAATACGCAGATGCGATGTTCACAACTTCTTCTGAGAACCGTGAATACGCGATTAAACCGATGAACTGTCCAGGTCACGTACAGATCTTTAACCAAGGTCTGAAATCTTACCGTGATCTACCGCTACGTATGGCAGAGTTTGGCTCTTGTCACCGTAACGAGCCATCGGGTGCACTACACGGCATTATGCGTGTACGTGGCTTCACACAGGACGATGCACACATCTTCTGTACTGAAAGCCAGATCCAAGACGAAGTAACGGGTTGTATCAAGATGGTTTACGATACATACCAAACATTCGGCTTCTCTAACATCGTGGTTAAGCTATCTACTCGCCCTGAAAAGCGTGTAGGTTCAGATGAGATCTGGGACCAATCTGAAGAAGCACTTAAGCTATCTCTAGAATCAATGGATATTCCATACGAGATTCAAGAAGGCGAAGGCGCGTTCTATGGTCCTAAGATTGAATTTACGCTTTACGATTGTCTAGATCGTGCATGGCAGTGTGGTACAGTTCAGCTAGACTTCAACCTACCGGGTCGTCTAGGTGCTACTTACGTGGATGAAAATAACGAGCGCCAAGTGCCAGTTATGATTCACCGTGCTATTCTAGGTTCACTAGAGCGTTTCATCGGTATTTTGATCGAAGAATACTACGGCTTCTTCCCAACTTGGTTATCGCCAGAGCAGGCTGTAATCATGAATATTACTGATAAGCAGTCAGATTATGTTCAGGAAGTGGCACAAAAACTACAAAAATGTGGAATTAGAGCTAAAGCGGACTTGAGAAATGAGAAGATAGGCTTTAAAATCCGCGAACATACTTTGAAGCGTGTACCGTATATGCTTGTTTGTGGCGACCAAGAAATGGAAGCTGGTGAAATTGCAGTACGTACTCGTAAAGGCAAAGATCTTGGCAAGTTTAAAGTGGATGACTTTATCTCATACATCCAAGACGAGATCTCAAGCCGTAAGCTCAATCTGGAGGAATAAACTATTAAAGGCGGAAGACGCGGCCAAGTACCGGCCAAACAAAATGCTCATCGTTTAAACGGTGAAATTCGTGGCGTTCGTGAAGTTCGTTTAACTGGCGCTGATGGTGAATCAGTTGGTGTTGTTTCTATCCAAGAAGCAGTAGCAGCAGCTGAAGAAGCAGGTATGGATCTGGTAGAAATCAGTCCAAACGCTGAGCCACCAGTATGTCGTGTAATGGACTACGGTAAATTCCTCTTTGAGAAGAGCAAATCTGCTAAAGAGCAGAAGAAAAAGCAAAAACAGGTCCAGATTAAGGAAGTAAAATTCCGTCCTGGAACTGATATTGGAGACTATCAGGTAAAACTACGCAACCTGACGCGTTTCCTTGAAGAAGGCAACAAAGTGAAGGTAACAATTCGCTTCCGTGGCCGAGAAATGGCACACCAAGAGATCGGTGTTGACGTTCTAAATCGTCTTAAGGAAGACACTGTTGATTTAGCAGTAGTGGAATCTTTCCCTAAGAAGATCGAAGGTCGTCAGATGATCATGGTTCTTGCCCCTAAAAAGAAGTAATTAACGGCTTTGCAAGTAAGAAAACTCAGCTGCCGTAAGGTGGCTGGGTTTTGTTCGCCCTAATTACTATTGTTTAAAACAACTCAACAATGCGGAGTTATTCATCATGCCTAAGATGAAAACCAACAAAGGTGCTGCTAAGCGTTTTAAGAAAACTGCTGGTGGTATTAAGTTTAAGCACGCTACTAAACGTCACATCCTGACTAAGCGTACTACTAAGAACAAGCGTCAGCTTCGTCCAAATGCAATCCTTCCTAAGTGTGAAGTGGCTGCAGTTGCTCGTATGCTACCATACGCATAATTCTTTTTAGTTTATTAATCGTTTAGTTTAGGAGAAGCATAATGCCTCGCGTAAAACGTGGTGTACAAGCTCGTGCACGTCATAAGAAAGTTCTAAAACAAGCTAAAGGTTACTACGGTGCACGTTCACGTGTTTACCGCGTAGCTTTCCAAGCAGTTACTAAAGCTGGTCAATACGCTTACCGTGACCGTCGCAACAAGAAACGTCAATTCCGTCAACTATGGATTGCACGTATCAACGCTGCATCTCGTCAGAATGGTCTATCTTACAGCCGTTTCATCAACGGTCTTAAGAAAGCATCTATCGAGATCGACCGTAAGATCCTTGCTGACATCGCGGTATTCGACAAAGCTGCATTCGCAGTTCTAGTTGAAAAAGCGAAAGCTGCTCTTTAATTAGAGTTAGTTTTTAGGATTAAGAAAAGGAGAGCTTCGGCTCTCCTTTTTGTATCTAGATTTTGCGCTTTGCGCATTTATCCACTCAAATTCGATTAACCAATCATTCATCGTCACTCCACCTATTGCAAACCTACTGAAATCACTTAATATTTTGCATTCAACCTATTATGCATCTATGACAATAGGCTATATGAACAGTGAGGGTAGTATGCGGGCAAAGGAAGCATTTGAAGCGGCGAGTAGTGCAGAGAAAGTCGCGAGCTCGTTGTATAAATGGATTGCAGGTAATCGCGGACTGAAACGAACGGTTGCTGTGGAACTGCAAGAAAACATCGAGCTTATTCGTTTGTATGTTGAGACGCGCTCGGGGTATGAAGATCTCATTCCACAAATTAAAGAATCAGCCTATCGAAACGCATTGCAGCAAGGGTTTAACTTTAACTCACTCAATCGCTCCAAAATAGATGCAGCCAGCACTAAAGGAATCAAACAGCTTGAGCGCTACCATGGGTGGGAGACTCAGCAAGTGATTGAAAGCATTTACGCCAAGATTTCAGCAATTAAAGCCGCCATCACTATCAAAGATAATGCCAAGCCATTACGATTAGGGGTTCGATTACACAACATCTTCAAGCTTCTTGTGATGCTCTCTAATCACATTGGTCAAAAGTAAAGCAGCCGAACGAGGGGATAGGAAATGGATATTCTGATTGAACAAGAAAAAGCGCTACATCAGTTTTCAGTTCGGAAAGACAAAGCTGAAAGAGAACGACTAATTCATCCGACATTTCGTGAAGTAGGGAAATCGGGTACTAGTTTTGATTTTGAGACGATCAGTGAAATGATGGAGGCTGAAGAACCTTCTCAAGTTATCATCCATTCACAGGATTATGAATGCATTCAACTCGAACCTTCCGTTCAGCTTCTTCTGTATAAATCAGCATTAATCTCTGCGGATGGCGAAATTAGTAGCTATGCCAAACGGTCATCGATTTGGGCATTCACCGGATGTAACTGGCAACTGAAATATCATCAAGGGACACCTTGCCCTGCATTTGAAATTGATTCTTAGGTTTATCTCTTAGCTCAATCGAGTGTAGGATGAATAGCGAGCTATTGGTCAAGGAGGACAAATGGAACTAAGACAAGTGCAGCTCTCAGATGCTCAATGGATTGCGGATATCTACAATCATTACATCGCCACGACGGCTATCTCATTCGAAGAAGAGTCAGTTTCTATAGAAGAGATGAAGGTGAGGATTGATGCCGTTCTCTCTGCAGAGCTACCTTGGATTGTGCTCGAAGAGGCGGGCCAACCCCTAGGGTATGCTTATGCGGCTAAGTGGAAACCTCGCAGTGCTTATCGCTATACGGTTGAACCATCTATTTATCTATCTAGTGATGCGAAAGGCAGAGGGGCGGGGCAAAAGCTCTATACTGCTCTGATTGCTCAATTACGTGAACTCGGCATTAAAAACGCGATAGGAACTATTGCGCTGCCAAACCCGTCTAGTGTGGCATTACATGAGAAGATGGGGTTTAGAAAAGTTGGTGAGTTTGCCAATATTGGATTCAAGTTTGAACAACATATCTCCGTAGGTTATTGGCAGTTAGAGCTTAACTAAGTTGTGCTAAGAAATCACGAGAGTCGTGACAAATAAAGGAAACGGTAGAAACCGACATGAAGCCAGAACAAATAGGCAAGGCATACGACCAAATTACTCACATTTGGCAAGGTGAACAGTTCAACTTAGAGAATGGTATTGAGCAACACAAGCGTGCCATTTCGTTTACGGAGAAACGCGGAAAAGCTCTAGATATTGGCTGTGGTTGTACCGGACGATTTATTGAATTGTTATCGAGCGAAGGGTTCACTCCGTCAGGTATGGACGTATCAAGTGAGATGCTGGCGCTAGCCAAAGAGAAACACCCACAGGTTGAGTTTATCAACGCCGATATTTGTCAGTACGAATTTGATGAAAAATACGACTTCATTACCGCTTGGGACAGTATTTGGCATATTCCTTTAGATCAACAGCGCCATGTTATGACCAAGATTGTCGATAGTCTCAATATCGGCGGTCTCTTCATCTTCTCATTTGGCGGTACAAGTGAAGAGGGCTTTCACACCAATAGCTTTATGGGGCCAGAAGTCTATTACTCGTCACTCGGAACCAATGGCTTTTTAAGTTTGTTTATTGAGCTAGGCTGTATGGTTCGACATCTCGAATTTGACCAATACCCAGAGCTTCATACTTATTTGATTGTCGAAAAGCTTTCTAAGAGTAAGCCATGATATTTAAAGAAACTTTGCCAACAAAGGTACCGATGGATTTATTGCTTGAGGCTGATCCCAGTGAGAAAAGCATTGCAACGTATCTTAGTGAGTCTTGGTGCTTTGTCGCTTTAAAGAACAAGAGAATGGTCGCTGCATGTGTAGTAAAGCCATTAAGCGGCGTACTTGCAGAAATCTTTAATGTTTCAGTGCTACCAGAATGTCAGCAGAAAGGTATCGGTTCGAAGCTACTTAGGTATGCGCTCGCTGAGCTAAGCAATAAAGGTGTCAAGCGAGTCGAGTTAGGGACGGGAACGTTTGGTTATCAACTGACTTATTATCAAAGGCTAGGTTTTAGAGTCGATAGCGTGGTTAAAGATCACTTTGTAGATAACTACGCTGAAGCTATTTTTGAGTCTGGCATTCAACATAAGGATATGTTGAGGTTATACATACAGTTATAAGAACAAACAATAAGAGGGAACACTATGTCAACGGAACTGAAAGCTTCATCCATCAAAGTTCAGGATTTTTTATCAAGTCGTGGCCATGATTTCGTGATTCAGCAAATGCCTGCCTCAACTCGCACTGCAGTAGAGGCGGCTGATGCGATTGGTTGTGGTGTCGCTCAAATCGCCAAATCGCTCATTTTTAAAAATGGTCAAACGGGCGAGGCAGTACTGATTGTTGCCTCAGGCACCAATATGGTTTGTGCAGACAAAATAAAGCAGCAAACGGGTATCTCACTTGAAAAAGCCAATGCAGCATTTGTGCGCGAGAAGGTTGGCTATGCGATTGGCGGCGTACCTCCCGTCGCTCACACCGCAAAAGTGCAAACTCTGCTCGATCAGGATTTGAAGCAATACGGTGAGATTTGGGCAGCAGCGGGAACGCCGAATACGGTGTTTAGATTAAAAGCCGCAGATCTTGACAGTTTAACAGGCGGCCAGTGGCTAGATGTAGCCAAGTAATCCAACCGCAATTTACGTTGAAGAATTAGCTATGGAACTAGAGATTTATCAAGTCGACTCTTTTACCTCTCAGCCTTTTACAGGGAACCCTGCTGGCGTTTGTATTACTCAAGAGCCGCTCGAAGAGTCGCTGATGTATTCGATTGCTGAAGAAATGGCGGTCTCAGAGACAGCGTTTCTCACATTGAGTAACATGCAACTGAGATGGTTTACGCCCAAAGTTGAGGTGGCACTATGCGGTCACGGTACCCTCGCTGTTGCCCATATTCTCGCGCAAAAGGGCGCACTCTCAGTAGGGGAGAGCGTCGCCTTTAATACACTGTCAGGGCAACTAACGGCCAAACTTAATCACAACAGTATTGAACTTGATTTTCCAATTGCGACATTGATTGGCAGTGAAGAAGCTGATAACTCCTTGCTGTTTGAAGCTTTAGGATTGAGTCCAAATCAAATTGAAGCCACAAGGCAGTTTGATGATAAAGTACTGGTACACGTACCCGATTTACAAATACTGGAGCAGTTGAAGCCGAACTTTGATGCCATGAAGCAACTGAAAGGTCGTGGAGTGATTGTCACTGCGTTGAGCAATAATGCAGAGGTTGATTTTGTGTCTCGTTATTTTGCGCCTTGGGTAGGCGTCAACGAAGACCCCGTCACAGGCTCTGCTCATTGCGCTTTAGCCGCTTACTGGCAACAGGCGTTAGGTAAAAATAGCTTTAATGCTTACCAAGCCTCTCCTCGGGGTGGGCATATTGGCTTAGAGATAGAAGGTCAGCGAGTGAAGTTAAGCGGTACCGCTTGCACTACCATTTCAGGCGTGCTGCATCTGTAACGCGATACAGCTTAACTCGTTTTTAGCTGGCAATATTCATGGTTAGGTTAAGGTCTAACGAAAGCTTCGACAGTTTATCTTTTAACACTCGGCGGGTTTTATCCAGTTCCGCCACTTCAACTTGTTGACCTTTTGAGTGAACGTCAAGATTAACCCTCAACTCGCGGCCGACCTTAGTGACGGCCGCCACTTTTAGTTGCTGAGACACTTGTTTATCTAATGCAGAGACTTCTTTGTCTACTGCGTTACAAATGGCTTCGTCAGGTTTCATCATCAGCAGCTCGCGCAGTGCGCCCATCAACATATCAAACGGCACCTTGATGAAGTAAAAAGACATAAGAATCATCATCATTGGGTCGGCATAAACGGCATACTTTGCAAATGGCGAAATGGACACTAACCAAGCGGTTACAAAGCCTAACGTGACAGCGACACTTAATAGGGTATCCATTTGCCACTGTTTGCTTTCTGCTTCAATAAGCCCAGAAGAAAAGCGTTTTGATTTGTTGGCGATATACCACCAAGCATAGCCACAACCTAATACGTTCACGACGCCAAACAGAGTCGCAATGCCCGCGTCAACCTCACGTCCGCCAGTAAACATAGCCGTCACTGCAGAGTAAAGAGAAACGCTGACAATCGCGAGGATGACACTGCCTTTTACAGCAATGACAACGGGCTCTAGCACTGCTTTACCAAATGGGAATTGACGCTTCGAAGGGCGCTCAATAAAGCGCGAGACAGCCAGCGACAATAAAGTTAACAGCAAACTGACCAGAGAATAAACGCCGTCAAAGACAATAACCAGTGAACCTACAAGCAAGCCGAGTACGAGACCTGCGCCAGCAAAGCCCGATGCGAGCAACGCCGAGAAGGTGAGTATTCGTTTTTCGTTTAAGCTTGTCCTAGCACACATAATGTTATCTCTTGTTTATCTACACTTACAGTGTTCTCAAAACCAGCGCATTTAACAAACATTATATGAGTTTTTGGTATGGTGTATTTTTAACCTCTCTTGGTTATTCTATATAATTCAATGAGATAGGTGTGAAATTTGCTGTCACTATTTTTGACGCTCACTGATGGTTTGTTTGTGTGTCAGGCTAAAAATCAAACAGATACTCGTTTAACTTGTCAGCCAACCAAGACATTCCGGGGTGCTCAGCCATGCCTGCTGCGGTAAACATGCAGTAGTCTTCCTGAGTTAAACCATAGGTATGCTTAATCACCGCAAGCTCTTGTTTACGTAACAGATTACGAATCAGAGGTTCTGGTAGAACGCCCCACGCTTCTTCTTCAAGAATCGTATTGAGCATATACTCAAAGCTTGAGAAGCCGATATAGCGTAAAGAAAACGGCTGAAGCTCTGGATTGTCTTTCTCATTGAGATAGACCATGACCGCCTGCATTGCGTTACGCAGTTCATCATCGGATACACGACGTAATTGCGCCAACGGATTGCTGGTTCGGCATACCGACATCAAGCGAATTTTTCCGAGCGGCTGGAAGGTGACGAGAGGATCATCGATGCGCTCATAATCGACGCCGAAAGCAAAATCAACCTGAGAAGTCGCGACGAGATTAGCAAGGTCACCACTAGAGGCGAGCACAATATTGAACGTTGTTGCTGGAAAGTGGTTATTGAGCCTATGAGAGAGGTCATGCCATAGATCATCGGGCAGTGAATCGTCACGGGCAATCCAAACTTCAGCGTTGAACTCTCCGGAAACTTGAGCGCAGGTTTGGCGAATACGCGACGCTGTCACCAGCAAATTCTGACTATCTTTATAAATCGCTTTACCTGCTTCGGAAAGTACTAAATTGTTACCGCTACGAACGAATAGCTCAACATCGAGATCTTTTTCCAATGCTTTGATTGCCATACTTAATTTAGTGCGGTTGCATTCAAGTTGGCGAGCGGCCTCCGAAACAGAGCCAGTATCTGCGACGGTGCAAAAAGCTTCGATCTGAGATAAGTTCATCTTTTGTACAATTTGATTAGCTTGAAATCGATATTATATTAATCCTAGGCAATTGTCTGTTTTCAGCATTGAAATGCTATGAATTTCATGCAGTTTTGATACTCTTGAGCGATGCCAAGTGAATGTAGTAACAGGGAGATCATGATGGCTAATAGTTGGGACGATGTCGCAGCAAACTGGGATGCGGAAAACGCAACCAATGATTACGCAGATAAGGCGTTTGAGTCGCTACAGAAAGTTGTCGATTTTAAAGGAATGCACATTCTGGACTTTGGCTGTGGTACCGGTTTGTTGAGTCAACGGATGTCGCCAGTCGCTAAAGACATTGTCGCGCTAGACAGCTCGGAAGCGATGATCGAACAGCTAGACATGAAAGAGCTTGCCAATGTCGAGCCAGTAGTCGATATCCTCAGTCGTGGACTTGTCGCAATGCACCCAGCATTTAGAGCACAGTTTGATTTGGTTGTTGCCTCGTCGGTATGCAGCTTTTTACCAAGCTACTCTGATACTGCAGATATTATCTTCAGTTTGCTCGATGAAGGCAGTTACTTTGTCCATTGGGATTGGTTGTCAGATAAAGACGAAGTTGGCGGTATGACCATCACGCATGCGCAGCAAGTATTATCCAGTGTCGGTTTCAGTGAAGTTGTTGTAACGACGCCATTCGATATTGAAACGCCAGATGGAACGCTAAAGGTACTGATGGCCGTGGCTAAAAAGTAATAGCCTAAAAGTGATAGCTTAAAGAGATTGAAGAAGCCCGACGATGACGTCGGGCTTTTTGTTTAGACAACAGGATGACCTTGGAACTTCTCGACTTCATCCAAAACCCAAGGGTTAGCGATAGCGCCTTTGTTTTTTATCTCTTCACCATGTAAGACTTGTTTTACCGCAAGCTCGACCAGTTTGCCTGATTTCGTTTTTGGTATTTCAGTCAATGTATAGATTTCTGAAGGTACATGACGCGGAGAACACTGTGCCCGCAGCGTTTGCTTAATCGTGCTTTCGAGCTCCTTACTAAGCGTCTGTTGTGGGTTCAGTTGGACAAAAAGCACGATCTTTTCATCTCCTTCGACGCGCCGTCCTACTGCGATAGAGTCTTGAATTTCAGAAAGTTGATTCACCTTCTGATAAATCTCAGCGGTACCAATTCTCACCCCGCCTGGGTTGAGTGTGGTGTCGCTTCGCCCATAGAAAATCATGCCATTTCGCGCGGTCATTTCAACATCGTCACCATGGTGCCAAGTGTTTTCATATTTGTCCCAGTAGGCGCTGTGATAGCGTTCACCGTCATCGTGCCAAAAGCCTAGAGGTTGATTAGGAAAACTGTTGCGACAAACCAGTTCACCTCGCTCTGCAATCACTTCTTTTCCTGAGTCATTGAACACGGCAACATCCATGCCTAGCCCAGCACCCTGACACTCTCCACGATAAACTGGCGAAATAGGGTTGCCTAACACGAAGCAGCCACAGATATCCGTTCCTCCGGAGATGGAAGCCAAATGAAGATCCACTTTGATGTTGGCATACACATAGTCAAACTGTTCGGGGTACAAGACAGAGCCTGTGGAACACAAGGTTCGTAGGGAGTCCAACGAATAGTGACTACTTGGATTAAACTGGGACTTTTCAAGCGCTTCCAAATATTTAGCTGACGTGCCAAATAAGGTCGCTTGCGCATCTTCGCACAGTTGCCACAAAGCATTTGGGTTTGGGTACATAGGGCTGCCGTCATAAATGACCAAACTGGCACCACTAGCCAATGCTGACACATGCCAGTTCCACATCATCCAGCCACAGGTTGTGTAATAGAAAACGCGATCTTTAGGTTGAACATCACAGTGAAGTTGATGTTCTTTGAGGTGGTTTAGAATTGTTCCGCCAACTGAGTGAACAATACATTTTGGTTTGCCCGTTGTGCCTGAAGAGTAGAGAACAAACAGCGGATCATTGAAACTGATCCTTTGATAGCGCATTCCCCGTGGCAGGAAACTGGCTAAAATGGCTTCCCAGTCTGAGAACGAATCGCTAAGACCTTGGTTGCTTGGTTGTTGCTGCAAGTAGTCAATCTGACAAGTATTCACTAAGCTCGGCATAGCATCGACAATTTGCCGATTTTTCTCTTCCATATGAAAAGTTTTGCCGTTGAAGTCGTAACCATTGCAGCAAAACAGTACCTTTGGCTGAACTTGACCAAAGCGCTCAATAACACTTTCTGCACCGAAGTCAGGGGAGGTTGACGTCCATATCGCACCTAGGCTTGTCGTCGCTAACATGGCGATAACGGTTTCTGGCATGTGCGGCAAGTACCCAGCAACGACATCCCCTTTTTCGACGCCATTGTGTTTTAACCATTGCTGAAGAATAGACACCTGATCACACAACTCTTGCCAAGAGAGTTTTCGGCAATCTCCCCGCTCATTTTTAAACCAGATAGCGATGTCGTCAGGTGCTTGAAACGCGTAGGCAAGGAGGTTTTCTGCATAATTGAGTTGCGATTGAGGGAACCAAATGGTGTCTCGACTAGGGCTAAATGTTCCCCATTTGGCTAATCCTTCACCTAAGATACAGTCGCCTTTGTAACCAATAACATCACAAAATTGCCAGACTTCTAACCAGAAATCTTTTTTGCACTCAACTGACCAGCGATGTAAGTCAGAGTAGTTTTCTATCGCATCTCCCTGAATATTAATGTGTTTTATGAATTGATCTAGATTTGATGATTCTATACGCTCGCGACTAGGCGCCCAGATCGGGGAAGGGAAGCGCTGCTCTGAGTTAGACATGACATCCTCGTCTTTTTGTTCTCCGTTATCCAGATAAGCTTTGATTAAAATATAGGCAAAGTCAAACAAGTGGGGTGACTTCAGCTCCATGAAAAATAAGCAAAAAGCTGTCAAATGTAAAAATTATGTTACAGGAAAGGGTGGCGATAGAGTTGGCTCGGAAAATTGTCACCGTCTTAGCATGGCGATAGGCTTAATGTAACGGATTTGTTAACGGAGCTAGGTATGGCACAGTATCATTCTAAACCTGTGAATGAGCACGGGATTGTGGAGTGGAGCCGGGAAGAGAATGAGGTTTGGCGCGATTTGGTTGAGCGTCAACTTCACTTGGTAAAGCAAAGAGCGTGTAAAGAGTATTTGGCAGGACTCGAACTGCTTGATTTGCCAATTGATAGAGCTCCGCAGATTGTTGATATCAATCGAGTATTAAAGGAATCGACGGGTTGGCAGGTGGAGCCTGTCCCAGCACTGATCAACTTTGACCGATTTTTTGCGCTGCTTGCAGATAAGAAATTTCCGGTGGCGACATTTCTGCGAACTCGTGAAGAGTTTGATTACCTTCAAGAGCCGGACTTTTTCCACGAAATCTTTGGTCATTGCGCTATGTTGACCAACCCCGAATTTGCCCAGTTTACTCAGACGTATGGCCTTCTCGGCCGCAATGCGAGTGACAAAGAGCGAGTCTATTTGGCGCGTTTATACTGGTTCACGGTCGAATTTGGACTGGTTAAAGAAGGCGAGCAAACTAAGATCTATGGTGGTGGTATCTTGTCTTCACCAGGTGAAACGCTATACGCATTAGATGATCCTAAGGCACAGCGAGTAGAGTTTGATATCCACACCGTATTTAGAACGCCTTACCGGATAGATATTATGCAACCAGAATATTTTGTTCTGGATAACATTCAGCAATTATACAAACTAAGTAAATTGGATTTAATGTTCCATGTTAAGCAAGCCATGCAGGCTGGATTATTACCCCCATTATTTGAACCAAAGGAAGTGACACATGCTTGATGAATTACGTTGTGAGTCTTGTACCAGTAGCGCAGTGGCGTTAGGCGCAGAAGAGAGAAGGTTACTCCTTACAGAGCTAGAAGACTGGCAGATGCTAGAGCGCGATGGTATTCCTCAACTGGAAAAAGTCTATAAGTTTAAGAACTATAAACTTGCATGGGCGTTTGCTAACAAAGTGTCCGAGCTTGCTGAAGAAGAGTTTCATCACCCATCGATACTTCTTGAGTGGGGGAAAGTCACGGTAACTTGGTGGAGTCACTCCATTAAAGGGCTGCATCAAAATGATTTTATCTGTGCCGCTAAGTGCGACCGCTTAGACTAGCCCAACAAAACCTAGAAACAACAAAGCCTGAGGAGTGAATTCTCAGGCTTCGTATTTTGGGGCTACCCAAATTTAAAATGAAGGAAGGTAGCGCTGCTCGCGAATGACATCGCCGTTCTCATCAATAATTTCGAATGTAAACGTGCGGCCGTTATCCAATAGGTTCGCCGCCATAAACGTACCTTTTGCTCCCGTTGTAAAGTAATGTGTTCCATTGCCCTTAACTTTTACTTTTACGTCGCTTACCGGCACGCCATTTTCAGTTACGGTGACAACAGCTTGGTTCTCAATAGTCTTGATTCGGATTGATTGATCCTCTGCTGGCATAGCAAATGCGACTGTTGAAGTTAGGGCGGTAAGTGCGATTGCTTTTAGTACTGTTTTCATCATGAATTCCTCTCAACTCTTGGCTGTAGTTAATTTTGTAAACTGCGTCTTGTGCGCTTGAGAGAAATAATATGTGTGAATTGAATCACAAAAAATAATATAAATTTGTTATTCATATTCGAAATTTTCGAACAAGGCTAAGCGGTCGCTTTGGTCTGGTTATCAAGGACTTTCTCTATGCCACACACGGTAAGAGGCTTAGACTTTAAGTATCCTTGGATTAAGTTACAACGATGCTGGGTTAAGAAAGCGAGTTGCTCTGGGGTTTCTACGCCTTCGGCGACAACTTCAAGATCGATGGTATGCGCCATATTGATGATCGCCTGACAAAGGCTATCGGCATTATGCTGACCAAGCGCAATGCGGCTGACGAAGCTGCGATCGACTTTGACCACGTCAACAGGGTAATCGTTGAGCACCGAGAGTGAAGAGTAGCCTGTGCCGAAGTCATCCAAGTAAAGGGTTACACCGAGATCTTTGATACGCTGAAGTTGGCTAGCGTTGCACTCGTCCGCTAGAAGCATAGATTCTGTTATCTCTATACCGATGAGATGGGCTGGAAAAGAGTGACTTTCAAGTAAATGCGCTAACGTATGGTAGATATGCTCCGACTCAAACTGCTTCGCAGACACATTAATATTAAACCGAGGTACATTGTTGCCTTGCCGCGTGATCCATAATCGCTCAAGAATCTTGCAGCACTCTTTCGCTACCCAATCACCAATTGGGATAATCTGCCCTGTCTCTTCTGCCACCGGGATAAAGTCTTGGGGAGAGATAAACCCTAGCTTAGGGTGATTCCATCTAAGTAGAGACTCAAATCCGACAACCGTATCACTGCTTGTTTCATAGATAGGTTGATAGACCAAAGACAACTGCTTGAATGCGAGTGCACCCGTCAGCTCTTGCTCTAAAGTAAAGCGTTTCTTAGCCTGATTAAACATCTGGTCATGGAAGAAGACAACCTTCTCATTGGAAGAGCCTTTAGCCTTATACATCGCAGTATCTGCCTCACGCAGAATGCCGGCTATGGTCTGTTTAGGGTCAGTGACCACTGAAATACCAATGCTCGCGCCTATGTGACAAGACTGACCATCAATAGTGTAGGGCAGACTTAGCACCTTAGCGTAACGATGACATATGTGAGTCAGTGCGCCACGTGAGGTTAATCGAGGTAAGCAGATGATGAACTCGTCACCGCCAAAGCGAAAACTCATATCGTCGTCGCGGCAATGGCGAGTTAATCGAGATGCCACTTCCTTGAGTAATTTGTCGCCATGGAGGTGACCCATAGAGTCGTTGATGACCTTAAATCGATCTAAGTCGATAAAGAGTATCGAGAAACCATCAGATGACCCTTTTTGTAAATACCTAAGCTGTTTATCGATTTCTAGATTGAGTGCAGTTCGATTGTTTAACCCAGTTAGGTTATCTTTGACCGCTTGAATAGCAAGAGATCGGGTTTTCTCTTCGATCAGTTGATCAGAGACTTTCAATCGGGTGGCATAGAAGTTTGCGGCTATTGAAACAGAACCCGTTAAAAGGAAAATTAACAGTACTGAAGCTGTACTATACAAAGCAGTACTGCCACTGCTATCCATCTTTGAGATCGAAATGGTCCACTCCTGATTGAATAGCGGCACACGTACAGTTTGGTCAAGGGAAACGAGCCGTGCGGTTAGACCATCTTCTGTAAGCTTGGTGTTGATATGAGACTCAAAGGCAAGTTCATGGTTTGGTTGAACATAGACTTCAATCTCGGTTGTGGCTGAGTTCACTTCTCGTTGCCATATCTCACCAAGTAGTTCATGGAAAACAACCTTAGCGACAATAAACCCTTCAAGCTTTCCACCGGTAGAGAACTTAGGTAAGACCAAGTTTGCAGCAAGTTGACCTTCTTCTACAAAATCGGCAACACCGACACGATTAGAGGTTATAGCACGAGACATCGCGCTAACCAGTTGAGTGTCACTCTCTAATCGAAAGCCAAGGTCATCACTCCCTTCAAACGAGGAGGATAAGTAGTAAACAGGAGCAGTTTGGTTACTGAGAAACCATGTTTTGTCTTCATTGGTTGATAACGGTGGAGTGAGCTCGAAACCTAGAAAGCCGTTTTGCTGGGCAGTTTGTTTAAACTCATCAATTTGGTCGATGGATACAGTAGGTGCCCAAATCACAGATTGAACACTGGGTAGCAGTGAAGATTGCTCGGAAAAGTAAGCTTCAAACTGTTTAGGTGTCGGCTTATTGCCATTAGACAAGAATGCTCTTGTTGAATAGAGCAACCTTTCAATCGAGTTAAGTGATTGTTGAAGGGTCTGTACCTGATTGTTTAACTGCCCAGTAAGTTGGCTATTGAGCTTTTGTGTTTCGTAATGATGAACGATTAAGTAGCTGCCTCCAGCGAGACTTAGACCGATAATCCAGATCAGAAGAAAATGTTTAAGTGACAGAGCAAGTTTCAAGGCAGAGTCAGAGGTAATCCGTTACACATACCTAAATGGTAACTGCAATTAACATTAATGCAAATGATAATTGATAACAAACAAGATCAACAGTACAAGTAATTGTTACATTTGGTTTAATTGGTCTGCTTATATAAATTGGGTTGATTATAATTTTTCACTCTAAATAAAGGATTGCATCAAAGTGTGATGTGGATCTATTCTGTTTCTCAAGGTGATGGGGTTCCACCTACTTAACCGCCAATTCTGGCTGATGACTCCTACAGATACGAAAACAGGTGATGCTGTTGTGAATAAACCACTCGCTAAGGGGTCGGTTTGACGTTCTGTAGAGAAGTTATACCTTCACACCTCACTTGTTTTCCTAACGACTAGGAAAACGCCATGCAATACTCTTCTGAAATTCAATCTATGTGCCCAATTCAACGTGGGGACTTACATCCATCTGCACCCATTCCAGTGGAAGGGTTAATGGTGCGGCCAAAAGATATTATCGCCATTTCTGGTTTAAGCCACGGTGTTGGCGCTTGTGCTCCCCAGCAAGGGGCCGCTAAACTCACTTTGAATGTTAAGCAAGGCATCATCGAAGAAGCGCTGATTGAGACTATAGGCTGCTCTGGAATGACTCACTCTGCGTCTATGGCGGCTGAAATACTGACCGGAAAAACCATCCTAGAGGCGCTAAATACCGATCTGGTCTGTGACGCGATTAATGTCGCGATGCGTGAACTATTCCTCCAATTTGTTTATGGGCGTACTCAGTCTGCATTTTCTGAAGGCGGGTTAGAAATTGGCGCTGCGTTGGAAGATCTCGGTAAAGCGCAGAGAAGTCAGGTTGGGACAAGTTACTCAACCATGGCGAAAGGAGTGAGATACATGGAACTTGCTGAAGGCTATGTAACCAAGCTTGCGCTCGATGAGAATGATGAAGTCATCGGATATCAGTACCTTAATCTTGGAAAAATGATGGCAAACATTGAGAGTGGAGTGGAGGCTGAAAGCGCAATGCTCGACGCGAGTGGAACGTATGGACGTTTCGATGAAGCTGTCAAAACGATCAATCCGCGTAACGCTTAATCAGAGGGCTTAATCATGAATACTTCGACAACTCAATTACTTAATCACATGAACTTTTCTACTCTGGAAGAGGCGCATAATTACTGTCTGACTTTCGGAATTGACCCTAAGCAAGTAGTGCTTGAAACTCAGCCGATTGCATTTGATAACGCTTGTGATGCGTATACCTTAGGGACTGCACTGGCGCTGTTTCGTCACTCAGAAAATGCGGAGCAGGCAGCGCTAGCCATTGGTGAAGGGCTGCAAGCGTTTACCAAAGAGGGTAGCGTTGCCCAGCAAAGACAAGTAGGTCTTGGGCACGGCGCTTTGGCTGCTCGACTGCTCAATGAGCAAACGCAGTGCTTTGCATTTCTCGCCGGCCATGAGTCTTTTGCTGCAGCGGAAGGCGCGATTAAGATTGCTCTCAATGCTAATAAGTCGAGAAGCACACCTCTTAAAGTGATCTTGAATGGGCTCGGTAAGGATGCGGCCTACTTAATCGCCAGAATCAACGGATTTACCTATGTAAGAACCGAGTTCGACTACCAAACAGGGGAGCTGGTGGAGGTTGAGAGAAGACGTTTCTCTCAGGGTGCGCGGGGTGAGATTCTTTGTTATGGCGCTGATGATGTCAGAGAGGGCGTTGCGATCATGCACCGTGAATCGGTAGACGTCAGTATCACGGGCAATTCGACTAACCCTACACGATTTCAGCATCCAGTCGCCGGTATCTACAAATCTGAGTGTCATGCTCAGGGCAAAGCGTATTTTTCGGTTGCCTCTGGTGGCGGTACTGGACGAACGCTACACCCAGATAATGTTGCGGCAGGACCAGCAAGTTACGGAATGACGGATACTATGGGGAGAATGCACGCAGATGCCCAGTTTGCAGGAAGCTCTTCAGTACCAGCCCATGTGGCAATGATGGGGTTCATCGGTATGGGGAACAATCCTATGGTAGGCGCATCCGTGGCACTCGCAGTGGCGGTGGAACAGCAACTTCATCACTAAGGTAAAACCAGGATTAATTCTGAGGCTTTGGTTTGGCGTTTTCCAGAGCCTCAATTTCTTTTCTATAGCGCCCTTCAAGTATGGTCAGTTTACTGGTCAAGGATTCAATATCTTTCTTTATTGCTTGATTAACCTGTGAGTACTGCCAGCCGCTAATAACATTAGATTGACTACCTGATTGTTTGCAATGTTTACTGATCGATAACCAACGCTTTTCCATCGCGTTCGCTTGATTGACTAATGGGTCAAGTAACCGTTTCTCTTCATTTATCCTGCTTATCACAACAGCGGAAGCCTCCGCTTGGGTTTGCATATGCCGATGAAAGGTGTGATTGTCGCTTTGCCACAGCCCTTGCAGTTCATCGGCGGTGAACTCCTGATATAAGAAAGGCTGGGCTTGGTGTATCTGGAGAAACTGATTGAATCGAGTCGCGTGAAAGTTATATTTCTGATCCAACTCTTGCTGAAGTTTGAGGGCACGATTCCAAGATTCCGCGTCGCAGTGCGCACTATTTACCCCATAAGGTAAAGTGATCAGCAATGCTGCCGCTATAGTTGTATTAATACTGTGCCATTTCATTATGATGGTTATGGTGTTTGCAACCTCATAAGTATAGGAAAAGAATCAAGGCGATATGAAAAAGGTCATTATGCTTCTCCTGCTGCTCGTCGGTATAGGCTGTGCTGCGGGTGGTTACTACATCTTCTATTACAAACCTCAGCAAGACGCGTTAGCGATGGAAGGGGTAGAGGAAGAAGAGCCAATGACACCAATTCTTCTGGTTGAGGAGGAAGAAGAAGTCGAGCCACCGCCGCCGATTACCGACTACTATGTTAGCCCTCCCAAACTGGGTGTGCGCGAAGCGCCAGATTACTCCGCGTTTGTGGAAAATGTGGTCTATCGTGGTGACAAGCTGCATATCTTAGAAAAACGCGATGGCTGGGGAAGAATATCGCCTTACTATGTGTATGAAGAAGGTGGGCCTGAAGTTGCAGAATGGGTACCAATGGAAGCACTTTTGGAAGTGGCTCCAACCATTACCAAGCAAGAGAGAGTAGAAACCGTAACTACTTATATTGAAGATTCTGATGATTTTAAACAGCATTTCGAAATGTTCATTAAGACAACAGATAACCTGCTAAAAGAAGGGACGTGTGTACCGGAGGATTTTGAAGAAACTCAAGGTTGGATACGTTCGGTGACGTTTGAAGATATTGATGCCTACTTTGTGTACTGCGGTGGCTTGAAGCAAGCCAATAAGATCTATTTGGATGTTCAAACGGGTAAGATTTTCTATCGTTAAAACCCACCAAATTTGAAATGTTAGCTTTTAGATTATTTTAGTTGTCTGTTGCCAAGGTTAGATCTACTATCACGCTGTTGACTACTATCAGGTTCATCAATGCTTCAACGAATCGTTTCATATATCTGGCTTTTTACACTTGCGATGGCATTGCCAACGCAGGCGTTTGCCTATGTATTGCAAGCTGAAAATGAAGCATCTGCACGCCTTAACTATCGCGCGAACGCTTTACTGCCCCTCTCAAATAGTGACTTCCAAGCTCTATTTGATGAAGTAAAGCAAGAGCCTCAATCAGAACCTGTTACCAAAGCCGATTTTTCGCAAGATTGGCTAGCCATCATCAATGCTAATCGCTGGCTGAATGTCACTCGCTACCTTGATGATGGAGAGTCCTCTTCAAACATTGATTTACCAAGCTTTGAACCTGCGGCGATAGCGCTATTTAGGTTGTATAAACTTCCTAAAATAGAATCAGGTTTAGGCGTTACATCACGCTACAATTCCCCTTACCGCATTTCTGGTTGGAAAGAGACCAACGCGCTTTACGTGGCGCTCAACGGTCAGTATTCCGTTATTTCATAACTTACATACCGAAGCTATAGCCTTCACCGTTTATTCCTAGGCACAGATCTATCTGTACCCAGCTAAGTTAAGAAATATTATGAAAAAAAATCCTATAAAGCAGGCGAAATCCGCACGCCTGATGAACCACTATTCTGCATGGAAATATGTGGTTCTTATCGCAACAGTGGTAATGCTGACCCTTAGCGCCATTCCAACTTGGTATGGTGAGAAACCTTCCATTCAGGTGACAACGTCACATGTTGACTCAAACAACATTGTCAATAATGTGACTGAACTCAACCGCTATCTCGATCAACGCGACATCCAAGTGAACGAAATCGAGCAGGTTGGTAACAAAACAACGCTCGTGTTTGAAAACGAAACGGAGCAAACTCAAGCACGTCAGGCGCTAGATAAGCTATTAGGGAAAGAAGACTCGATTACCTTTTCTTATGTCTCCATCGCGCCTAAGTGGCTAGGTGATATGGGCTTTAGTCCTATCAAGCTAGGTTTGGACTTACGTGGTGGTGTTCAGTTTTTACTCATTGTTGATATTGACAAGGCATTTGAAGACCAACGCAACAGCTTAGTTGATGAAGTGAGAGACTTCTTGCGTCAGGAAAGACTGCGCGGCATACAAATTTCTGCGGTTGGTTCTGAAGCCTTTGATGTTAAGACTGACACTGACAATGCGCTGGCTCAAGTGAATACTTTCCTTAAGCAGAACTACCCGAACTGGGATGTGAAGCGCCATTCGGATTATCTTGCGGTTAAGCCAACGCCAGAGAGTAAATCTGAGTTCCAGTCGGTCACAATCAAGCAAAACTTAAAGATCATGCGTGATCGCATTGAAGAGTTGGGCATTACAGAAGCACTAGTTCAACGTCAAGGCGAACACAGCATTCGTATTGAGTTACCCGGTGTGCAAGACCCTTCATTGGCGAAGAACGTTATAGGCGCAACGGCGACTTTAGCGTTCCATGAATCACGTACTCCTTCAGAGGGTAAAGCTTACGGCGACGTTGTTTTGAAAGACAATGACGGTCGTGATGTGACTCTAGCAAAACGTCCAGTTCTGACTGGTGAGCACATTATTAATGCGCGTGCTGGCATTGATAAAATGGGATTCTCTGAGGTAAACATCTCCCTTGATCATGCTGGTGGCAAAATCATGAGTGATTTCTCAGGGGGTCATATCGGCAAACCAATGGCAACTGTGTATCGCGAATATACGACTAACGCTAAGGGTGAAACTGAACGTAGCGAGCGAGTCATCAGTGTTGCAACCATTCAATCTCAACTAGGCAGTCAGTTCCGCATCACAGGTGCAGGCTCAATGGAAGACGCACAGAACCTTGCGCTGTTGCTTCGCGCTGGCTCGTTGACCGCACCAGTGACGATTGTTGAAGAGCGCACTATTGGCGCTTCATTGGGTGCTGAAAACATTCAAAATGGCTTTGCCGCTCTTGCGCTTGGTTTAGCGATGACATTGACCTTTATGGCGCTTTGGTATCGCCGATTAGGCTGGGTCGCTAACGTTGCATTAATGGTTAACATGGTGAGCTTACTTGGTTTGATTGCACTTCTACCTGGTGCCGTTCTGACTCTACCTGGTATCGCTGGTTTAGTTTTAACGGTCGGTATGGCGGTAGACACCAACGTACTGATATTCGAGCGTATCAAGGACAAACTCGCTGAAGGGCGTACATTCGCTCAGTCGATTGACCTTGGGTTTGATAGTGCTTTGAGCACGATTCTTGACGCCAACATTACAACCATGATCACTGCGGTCGTTCTTTACTCGATTGGTAATGGTCCAATTCAAGGCTTTGCCTTAACTCTAGGTTTGGGTCTATTGACCAGTATGTTCAGTGGTGTGTTCGCATCACGCGCAATCATCAATTTGGTATGGGGACGCGATGTACGTCGCGATGTGAGGGTATAACCATGGTTGAATTTTTTAAACAGCATATTCGTCGAGTTCGCTACATTACCAACTTTGTATCGTTCGCGTTAATGGTCATCTCACTTGTTGCGTTGGGGATGAATGGCTTAAACATGGGGCTCGACTTTACTGGCGGTATGGTCACTGAAGTCAAAGTAGACAACAATGTTACCCATGAACAACTTGTTGATGCCCTGCAACCAGAACTAGGTCAGTTCACTAATGTGACTCACTCAGATCAAGATGGTCGATGGGTCATTCGCTATCCAATTCCTGAGCAAGGCGAACAGTCAGCGGACCTAGTTAAAACACTCTCGCCGATCTCCCACCAAGTGGATGTGATCAGCAATAGCATGGTCGGCTCTCAAGTAGGGCAAGACTTAGTCGATCAAGGTGGCTTAGCACTGATGATCTCTATGATGTGTATCTTAGGTTATCTGTGTTTCCGCTTTGAGTGGCGATTGGCAAGCGGCTCTTTGTTAGCATTGGTCCACGATGTGGTGCTTGTGTTGGGTTTTTTCGCTGCAACACAGATGGAGTTTAACCTGACCGTGTTTGCTGCGATACTGGCGATTCTTGGTTACTCGCTTAATGACTCGATAATCATTGCCGACCGAATTCGTGAGTTGTTGATCGCTAAACAGTCATTGCCAACCGAAGAGATTAACGACCAAGCCGTTATGGCGACCTTCTCGCGAACTATGGTGACTTCGGGTACCACGTTGATGACAGTATCGGCATTGTGGATTATGGGCGGCAGCGCGCTGCAAGGTTTCGCTATTGCTATGTTCATCGGTATTCTGTCAGGTACCTGGTCTTCGATCTCCATGGGTACGGTGCTGCCAGAATGGCTAAAACTTGAGCCCAAGCACTACCTTCCTGTCGAGATTGACAACGCGCCATAAAGCGGTGAGTTAAACGAAAGGCCCTGAACGATACGTCTCAGGGCCTTTTTGTTTCTAGCGATATCATCTAGCGTTAAGCTTGTTTTGGCTGCCTTTTAACGACACCTAGAATAATTTATGCACTCACAGAGAGATAAATCGCAGTGGTTAGAATGAATTGGCATGACTTTGCCCAGATTCTTGTGAAGCGGCTATCAGATCTGATCGAAACAAAACTCAGAGAACAAATTTCCCAATGATTATGTATTCACTATTCTGGGAAAATTACATTATTTAATGAGTGCGAGTTTAAACAAGTAATAAAAATCTGGATATTTAATCTGGTAGTGACTAAATATCCTTGTTTTCGCCAGCTTATAGTAAAAGTAGTTCTTGATTCTAGTCACAATTAACAGCAAATAATTCACTTACTATCATGTCACTTTAATTCCAATAACTAAAAACTAACCCAAGATAAAATAACTATCTAGCGTGAAATAGAAGGATAAAAATCGACATGAGTGGCGCAATCATTAAAGTTTCAAGAAACACCGAAAATGCACCTGTTTCTGAGCTGTCTACGCAAAGCGTAGCATTCTCTCACTACAATAATATCTCTGCGCAGTTACCTCTAGACTCTGCTACTGGGCAGATTGTTGTAGGTGATGTAAAAGAGCAAGCGAAACAGTGTTTAAACAATATTAAGGCGATTGTTGAAAGTATTGATCACGTCATGGACGACGTTGTACGTATTAATGTTCACCTAAAGAACATTGCAGACATGGAAGCAGTGGACGAAGTATACGCGGCTTTCTTCCCGAACCTCATTCCAACCCGTACCACTGTGGCTGTGAATGCACTACCACACGGTGATGCTTTGGTTCAAATGGACGCGCTAATTTCAAATGGCGAAGGTACAGCACCTCAAGAGCCTTGTGCGCTTATCAAGCTATCAAGAAACACTGAGCAAGCACCCGTCAGTGCAGTATCTACACAAACCGTTGCATTCTCGCACTACAACAATATCTCAGCTCAGCTGCCAATTGATGCGGAAACAGGCAAGCTAATTGAAGGTGGCGTTCAAGAGCAGACGGCTCAATGTTTGAAGAACATCAAAGCTATCATGGAAAGCATTGATGTCCCATTTGATGACATTGTGAAAGTAAACGTGTATCTGAAAGATCTAGCGGATATGAAAGAGGTCGATACGGCATACACGACTTTCTTCCCAGATTCGTCTATCGCACGCACTGTCGGCTACATGCCAGCGCGTACTTTTGTTTCTGTGGCAGACCTTCCTATGGGTGCGAAAGTTCAGTTAGATGCCGTCGTTTCTCACGGTGATGGTACGCCACCACAAGAAGTGGAAGATAGACACGGTATCGTGATTCGCGCACATAACACAGAAAATGCACCAGTGAGCCCACTTCATTCTCAGACAGTGGCATTTTCTCACTACAACCACATTGCAGCGCAACTGCCAATGAAAGCAGGCACGAGCCAATTGGTTGCTGGTGGAGCAAAAGAGCAGGCTCAACAATGTCTCGATAACATTAAAGCGATTGTTGAAAGCATCAATCACGTGATGGACGATATTGTTAAAGTTAATATTCAACTGCGCGATATGGCTGATCTAGAAGCGGTTAATGAAGTATACAAGACCTACTTTGAACGTGAACTGCCAGCGCGTACTGTTGTCGGTGTCGCTGAAATCGCAATGGATGCACTAGTACAGATTGACGTGGTTGTTTCGAATGGCGAAGGCACACCGCCAAACGCATAATATCAATAAATTTTAAATAATGGGAAGAGGCTGACTAATTTAGTTAGCCTCTTTTTGTTTATAATAACTGGATAACTGGATAACTGGATAACTGGATAACTGGATAACTGGATAATTATCCGAAATATTGGATAGTGTTTGTTTTAGTTATTGTGTTTGTAAAATATAAATGTATTTTCGTTAAAATAAAGCCTGCACATAGGCAGGCTTACTATACATTTAGGTATTATATTAGTGAGGGCGTTTAGGTCCATTGCGAACCAAGTCTTGTCCAGTCTGGAATACTTCCTCTGTTACCCAACGACCTAACACAAGTTGGTGTTTATCATCTAATACTGCAACAAATCGGCGCCCATCACTGTTGTTGGTTGCGAGTACTACGCCAGCTGCATTGCTCAGCCCAAGTACGCCACTCTCTACAGCCACTAGGAAAGCCTCTAGTTCAGTTAAGTCTGCGATAATTCTGTCGTCATTAATCATTGGTCTATCTCGTTACATTTCTTACTTATAGCCAAGCATTTAGTAAAAAGCAGTGGCTCAATTATTGGCGCTACTCTAACGATCATAGTGTGAAAAATCTATAGCTGCACTCCGTTAGCGTTTAGGGATTACCCATTTAATCCACTTTACGACCGTTTACTCCCGATTTCTTCCATTCGTCGCATAGCGCTGCCGACTTTTTCTGACGCGGTTATTCTTTCATCATCAAAACAGGCAAGGGATTATTCAGATGAAAACAGTAACGTTAGCGAGCTTATTCAGTATTGGGTTAGTTGTTGCGACACAAGTCGTCGCGGCACCGAGTGAGGAGCTGATTGCTCAATACAATCTTGCAGCAGAAGGTGATGAAGACAAGGTGGAAGTTGTTCATCAGCAGTTAGAGACTCAAATTGCTACCGATGGCGCTGACCCATTGAGTTTGGTGTATCTAGGAAGCACTCAGACTCTTATGGGGCGAGATGCGTTTATGCCGTGGAACAAAATGAAGTACACAGAGCAAGGACTGGCGACCATCAGTAAAGGTTTGGATCTTCTAAGCAGCCAAGCTACACCGTTAGAACAACAAGAATACCGTCAAGGACTGCCTGAATCGTTACTTGCAAGATCAATCGCGGGTGCAACGTTTACTTCGTTACCGGATATGTTCAATCACTTTGAGCGCGGCTATGACCTGTTTCTCGACTTGTTAGCCGATGAGTCGTTCAAGAAACAGCACTATGATGCCATCTCTTGGGTTTATATCTACGCCATTCAAGCGGCACTTCGAGCAGAGGATAAACCTCAAGCTAAGCAGTGGGTCTCTGAAATGCAAGCAAGAAACCCGAATCACCCTATGACAGTTCAAGCTAAAGCGATTTTAGATTCCGCAGCTTAAGGAGGCGTTATGATTGAGTTTAAGCAGATTAATAAAACCTATCGAATTGGCCAACAGCAGGTACATGCCTTAAATCAGGTCAGTGGTGTGATTAGCAAAGGCGAAATGGTGGCGCTATGTGGGCCATCGGGCTCGGGCAAGAGTACGCTCCTCAACATATTAGGCTTACTGGATATGGACTACCAAGGTTCCATTGAGTTATCTGGTCTTGCTTACCCACGAGAAGCTATTAAGGCGGCTCACATGCGCCGCAACCAACTTGGCTTCGTGTTTCAAAAGTTTAACTTAATCCCTGTTATGACTGCGTGGGAAAATGTCGCTTATCCATTGATGTTAAATGGCTTCTCTTTGCAAGAGCAAAAGCAAAAAGCGTTTGAAATCTTGGATAAAGTTGGCCTTAAAGAGTTTGCCAAGCATCGCCCAGACAACCTTTCGGGAGGGCAACAGCAGCGAGTTGCTATCGCTAGAGCCCTAGTACATAAACCGCAAATGGTGATTGCAGATGAGCCTACCGCAAGCTTAGACAGCCATACTGCCTCGGTAGTCATCGAACTGATGAAAGGGTTAGGGCACGAGTTGGGTACCACTTTTATTGTTGCGACACACGACCCTCGTATGGCACTGCAATGTGACCGAAGCATTGACCTTTTAGACGGTACTATCAACAAGGAGCCAATGAAATGGGCAAGCTAATTCCACCATCATGGCGTATCGCGTTTCTTAACCTTCAGAGAAATAAACGTCGTAGTGTGCTATCTGTACTGATCATAGCGATTGCTATCTTTGCTCTAACTTCAGCAGGTGGCTTTGGACTTTACACTTATGATTCTTTGAAAGAGTCGACGGCAAGAGACACAGGCCATTTGACTATCAGCCAGCCTGACTTCTTCGAAAAAGATGAAGAGATGCCACTGGCAAATGGTCTGTCAGATGGCACTCAAATCACCCAGCAGTTGATTGCCAACGATAAAGTGCGTAGCGTTCAGCCTAGAATCGAGTTTACCGGACTTGTCTCTAACGGGAGTAAATCGACCATCTTTGTCGGCACTGGTGTCAATGAGCGCGAGTTTGATATGAAAGGGCCGTTTTTGGATGTCCGTCAAGGTAAAACGCTGTCGAGCATTCAATCTTCTCGCTACGACCCAAGTGAGCCAGAAGTCATGCTTGGCGTCGATTTAGCGCGCAACCTAAATGTTAGCATTGGTGACTGGGTCACATTGCTCGCAACAACCAGCGATGGCGCGCTAAATGCCTATGACTACAAAGTGCGCGGCATCTATTCAACGGGTGTGCCAGAACTGGATAAGCGCCAGCTCTACATTCATATCAAGTCTGCTCAGGAGCTATTAGGTAGTGACAAGGTCAGCACATTATCCGTGTTCCTATTTGATACTGAGCAAACAATGCCGATGAAGCTTTGGGTTGAGCAGCAGCTGGCAGACATGTCTCTCGCTGAGCCAGTTGAAGTGACGCCATGGCAAGAGCGCGCATTCTTTTATACCAAAGTTAAAGACCTGTATGACCGAATTTTCGGCATTATGGGCGCGGTAATGGCGTTGGTGGTATTTGTCGCACTGTTTAACACTATGACGATGTCGGTCACTGAACGCACACGAGAAATTGGCACCTTGTCGGCACTAGGCACTTACCCGAGAGAGATTGTGTCTGGCTTTGTGCGTGAATCTGCCTTACTGGCTCTGATTGGCTCGTTCATTGGAGGCGTCATCAGCCTGTTAGTTAGTCTATTGCTTATGGTTGTGGATGTGCAAATGCCACCCCCACCGGGCCGAACAGAAGGTTACCCACTCAATATCTACTTTTCACCAGAACTACTCTCTATGACAGCCGTGGGCGTGTTGCTCATATGTGTTGTAGCAGCATGGTTATCTGCATCGAAAGGGGTTAAGAAGCCAATTACGGAGGCGTTGATTTATGTTTAGTTTGATTAAGAAGATAGTTGTAGCGTCAGTGCTTATTGCCAGTACTTCGAGTGTAATGGCGAAAGATGTCGCGACCATGGTTAAGAATGCCGATCAGTACCGCCTTGATACTGATGCCGCCAAAGTGGTGTCACTGGTCAGTCTGTTTGAAAACGGAGAGTTGGATAAAACGCGTGAGTACAATGTTTACACTCGTCCAAATCGAGTGTCTTTAGTGCTGTTTAAATCCCAAGTTGAAGCAGGGCAAAAAATGCTGATGCTAGGAGACAACTACTGGCTAGTGATGCCGAAAAGCCGCCGTCCAATCCGCATTACACCAATGCAGAAGCTATTGGGTGAGGCGTCAGTCGGGGATATCTCAACCCTGACTTGGAGCGAAGATTACCATGCAACGTTTGTAAAACCCGAACAATTGGATGTAAACGGTGATTCGTTACTGGTTAATCACCTACGTTTAAGAGCGACGACCAAAGGGGCAAGTTATTCGAAAATTGAATTGTGGTTAGATGAAAGCAATGATTTCCCAATCAAAGCTGATCTTTATCTGCGCTCGGGTAAGCTCGCGAAACAAGCCTGGTTTACCCAAGGTGAACGTGATGGTTTGCAGCGAGTTGTTGCTATGACGCTACTTGACCAAATCCAGCCTGCGAAAAAGACCGTGATTGAATATCAGCAAATCACGCCAGTGGAACTAGAAGACAAATACTACAACCCTGCCTATTTAACGCGTAATGCGTTGTCGGAGTTATAAATGAAACATTGCCTTGCATTAACTTGCTTATTGGTATTTTCAACGTCTGTTGTAGCGGACGAAGTGAGCTTTGACTGGGATTACACACTCAGTGCTAGCACCGCGCAGCATCGAGATACCGTTTTGCTAGGTAAGTCGAGCGACAGCAGTAGCGAAACGGTAGATGCGCTTATCGACTTACAACTAGAAGGCTATGGATTCACGGGCTTGATAGCGGCAAAAGGCAATCAAATCTACAGCTCAGATTCGTCTGAGTCATATGATGGCGAGTTGATAATCCAAGAGTTGTTTTGGCAAGGTAGTACAGAGTTTTTTAAAGCTCCAATTGATTTAACGTTAGGTAAAGTGCGCCTCGATTGGGGGGTAGGTTACGGCTATCGTCCACTCGATGTATTTAAACCTTACCGAAGAAACCCTGTTGGTATTCAAGTTGAAGAAGGAACCGGCGTCGCGATGGCGTCTTACTTTGACATGTCAGGTGAGTGGAGCCTTGTTTACAGCGACTCTTCATGGACGCAACAAGAAGGTAGCCAGTTAGAAGAGGCCTCTGAGCAGCAAGGTATTGGTCTAAGGCGATATGTTCTGTCGGGAGACAGTGAATGGCAAGGATTGGCTTACTATGATGACATTCGCCAAGGTTTACTCGGCGGTTCATTTGTGACTGTTCTCAATGATGCTTGGTCACTGCATAGCTCTGCACTCTATCAACGTAAATACTTAAGCTATATCCAAGGCGAAAATCATCACCCCGTCACCTTGGCGGAGCAAACCGACGCTGTTCAAGCGCTGGTCGGGCTTAACTGGGCAAATGCAGTCGGCAACAACATCATCTTAGAGTATTGGTATGACAGTCGCAGCTGGAGTCAAAGTGAATGGAATAACGCATTCGAGCGCGTGGCTTTTTTATCGAACGATCAATCACTTAAGCCGTTGGCTTCATCGTATGCACAAGGGTTAAATAATGCGAACTTGGTGCAACACAATGTGATGTTTCATTGGTCTTTAGACTCTTCAAGTTGGAGCCAGTGGTCTTGGTCAAATGAGTTTTTGTGGCTAAACAAACTGACTCCGACGTTTGATCTTCTTTATTCCCCGCAAGATCAGGGAGTGATAGCGACTCAGTGGTTGGATTATCGGGTGTATGACTCAGGCTCTGCGTCATTTTCAGCGGAACTTGCTGCGCGTTTTATGACGGGGGACAGCGAGTCTGTGTATGCAAATTTATCAGACAAGCGTATGATTTTTATTAATCTCAGAGGAAGGTTTTAATGACGGAATCGACAAACTACGCAGCAAATGCATTTAAAAGTTTTGCCTATACCACGATCTTTTGCGCAGTGATTGCTTTTGTCACTCAATCTATTTGGCCAAGTGCCTACCTAGAGCATCTGGCGATAAGTTTAGGCTATGGTTACAGCTCGGTTGTGAGCTCATTGGTGATCAGCCGCCTGTGGCCGCAGCTGTCTAATCAAGTGGTTACCGGGTTGTCGATAGTGGGCGCTATGGTTTTTGGTACGCTGAATGCCTACTGGTGGTTAAATAGTTACGAAAAGTTCTCTGATATCAGCCAACTTAAACCAGTAGCAATTCTTGGTTTTATCTTCTCAGCAACATGCTTTTTCTACTTTTACACGCATGAGCAAAAACTTCTAGCGCAAAAGGAGTTAGAAACAGCTAGGCGTATTCAATCAGAACAAGAGAAAGCGTTAGTCAAAAGCCAACTTCGTCAACTGCAAAGCCAAATTGAACCGCATTTTCTATTTAATACCCTTGCTAACGTCAATGCGTTAATTAGTCATGACCCAAAAGCCGCGCAGCATATGTTAGGGAAACTGACGGATTTGCTAAGAGGAACGCTACAAAACAGCCGTAAAGAGACTTCGACTTTAAAAGCAGAATTAGAGTTGGTTGATGCCTACTTAGCGATCCAGAAAATCCGTCTTGATGAACGCTTAAACTATCAGATCACCAGCTCAATCAATGAAGAGGTATTGTTTGCTCCTTTACTGTTGCAACCTTTGGTTGAAAATGCGATTCAGCATGGTATTGAACCAAAAGTCGATGGGGGCGAAATCTCTATCGAAATCTCGCAAAAAGAACAGTTTATGGTTATCGAAGTCGAGGATTCTGGTGTAGGGTTTGCTAATGCGCCAAACAGCAGTGGTAATGGCATTGGGTTGGAAAACACCAAAGAGAGAATTGCTGCGCTTTATGACAACCAAGCGAGCTTGAAAATCAAGCAATCTGCCTCTGGTGGTGTGTTGGCGGTGATTCAAATTCCGTTCAATCAATTGACCTCGTAATAGGAAGGGTTTAATGACAATCAAGGAAGTTAGCGCCGTCATTGCCGATGATGAGCCATTGTTGAGACATCACCTTAACAAAATGCTGGCTGAGGTTTGGCCACAATTAGAAATTGTAGGACAGGCTAAAAACGGTCAAGAAGCACTGGAAATGATTGAACAATTTGAGCCTGATATTGTATTTCTTGATATCAAAATGCCACAGCTTGATGGCATGTCGGCAGCAAAAGCTCTCACTAAGATGGATTGCCCAACCCAAGTCGTGTTTATTACTGCTTATGATGAGTACGCGCTACAGGCGTTTGAAGCCAACGCAATTGATTACTTGCTAAAGCCATTATCCGAGCAGCGCCTAGAGCAATGTGTTGTGAAGATAAAGCAGCGAATTGAGAGCGTAACTACACCTACTCCGCCAGATATGGCGGCGCTACTTGCACAAATTCAACAGCTTGGTCATCAATCAGCGCCAAGCTATCTAAATTGGGTAAGGGCAAGCAAAGGGGAAGATATTCACCTCATCTCCATTATAGATGTGCTCTATTTCAAGGCGGAAGATAAGTATGTTTCGGTGTTCACCCAAGAAGAAGGTAAAATGGTCGAGTACCTGATTAGAACCTCGTTAAAAGAGTTGCTCCAGCAACTCGACCCAGACAACTTTTGGCAGATCCACCGCTCTACGATAGTTAATGTCTCCGCTGTTGAGAAAGTGAAGAAAGTTATTACCGGTAAAATGGTCGTCGTAATTGGTGATGCTAAGCTCCCAGTTAGCCGGGCAATGCAAAGCCAGTTTACTAAGTGATCCGGTTATAAATTTACTCATGGCCTTGTAGTGCAAATTTATCATCAAGAGTTATGCTTAAAGCTATCAATAATATGCTGGAGCGATGTAAATGGCTGACAATAAACTTTACTATGTTTATGACCCTATGTGTTCATGGTGTTGGGGGTACAAGCCAGTCTGGCAGCAGATTTGCCAGATATTAGAGGGCAAAATTGATATTCAATATGTAGTTGGCGGCTTAGCGCCAGATTCTGATCAACCCATGCCGAAAGAGATGCAACAGCAAATTGCCTCGTACTGGAAAAGAATCGAAGACTTTCTTGGTACCCAGTTTAATTATGATTTCTGGAACAAAAACATCCCAAGACGTTCTACTTACCCTGCCTGTCGCGCAGTGTTAGCTGCTCGTAAGCAAAGTGCTGAAAAGCAGATGCTGACCGCAATTCAAACTGCGTATTACCTTGAGGCGAGAAACCCGAGTGACAGCGATGTGCTTATCGATCTTGCTGACAGCATTGGTTTAGATTTAGAACGATTTGAGTCCGACTTTGGCTCGGTCACCTTGAACGAGGAGTTCATGCGCGAGTTGGATTTTGCTCGCAGCATTGGGGGTAATAGCTTCCCGTCGTTATTCGTTCAAACGGCTGAAGGACTAGTCGAACTTCAAGTGGATTACCAATCAGCGCAAACCACTATTAGCCAGATTGAACAATTGATTTAGGCTTGCGATGCAAAAAACACCGGGTTAATTGAAGTGACCCCATAAAGTTGGACATTTCTGTTAAGCGGCTTGTAAGGCCTGATTTCGATATTCCGTCGGAGTCAGGCCTTTTAGTTTCACCTTGATGCGTTTTGTATTGTAGTACTCGATGTACTCGTCAATACGTGCGATTAAGTCATCGGCATCTTCAAAGTGCTGATTATGGTACATTTCTGTTTTCAGCAAGGCAAAGAAGTTCTCCGCTACTGCGTTATCTAAGCAATTTCCTTTTCGCGACATGCTTTGAGTTAGTCCCCGCTCAGCGAGAGTTTTCTGATATGTCCTATGCCTATATTGCTATCCTTGGTCGCTATGGACTATTGGCTTCGCGTCTTTGGCTAAGGTCGCTACTGCCTCTGTCAGCATGTCAGTGACCAGAGGTAAGCAGGCATTTTTCGCAACCTTATAAGCCACGACTTCCTGCGTAAACAGATCAACGATGGGTGATAGGTACACCTTCTGCTGTTGAACTTTAAACTCAGTAACATCAGTTACCCATTTTTCATCAGGCTTCGTTGCATTGAAGTCGCGTTTAAGTACATTTGGTGCGGTTGTCCCTGCTTCTCCTTTGTGAGAGTTGTACCGTTTAGGTCTGACCGTTGATTTCAAGCCAAGTGACCTCATCAGACGCTGAACTGTCTTATGATTAAGTAGGACGGGCTGTTTTCTTAACTCTAAGTGAATGCGACGATAGCCATATCTCCCTTTATGGTCGTGGTATATTTTTTCAATCAACTTCTTCTCATCTTGATAGCTATCGGCAGCGTTGTTCGACTGCGCATGATAGTAGAAGCTACTTCTTGCTAGCTTAAGCGCATGCAAAAGGTGTTTCTTTAGATATTGGTTTTTAAGAGCTAGAACTACTTTCGTTTTTTCTTGGTTCGACGATGCTTCTCTTGTTCTAGCTCCTCTAACTTTTTTAGGACAGCATTCTCTGCTCGCAAGTACGCTAACTCCTCTCTGAGCTCTTCGAGTGTTTTCTCGTCATCGTGCTTGTTTTTAATAAAAGGGTGATTACTCATTGCGGGTCGTCCTCTGCTACGTTCAAGCCCCAGGAAGCCATCTCTTTCGTACAGTTTGAGCCAAACAGCGAGTGTGCCAGAGGAGGAAAAGTTTAAAACCGCACTAGTGTGACTGATAGACCAACCGTTCGTCCACATATGTTGTAAAGCTTGCAGTTTAGTTTGAGCATTCTTTGCAAAGAAAGGCCTGATAGCCATGAATATCGAATACTTGTGCCCAGTAACGTATTTGACGCGGTGGTATGGAATGAAGGCGAGAGAGCTCCTGACATGAACTCTCGCCTTGAAGGTATTGCTTAGCAATAGAGCATTTCAACGCTCGGCTGTATTTGGACATAAAAAGACCCCCAATAATTGGTGTCCAACTATTGGGGGTCACTTCATAATTGGTGTCCAACTATTGGGGGTCACTTCAGTTCTACCATGTCTTTTTGGATAGCCGCGAGCTCTTCCCATGTTTTTGGTGGCTCAGGCAATAAGTCTTTGTTGTAGATAAGCGAAGGTGTCTCAATGGCGATTGGGTAACCCATAATCTTGCCGTTAACCGTGACCGCATCCCAACTGAAATCGATGAGTTTGTTTTTAAATTCTTGGCTAGGGTTGAGCTCCTTTAGCAGCCCAGCCTCTACATAGCCACCGAATCGGTCATGGGCCCAAATGATTATATCTGGCCCCATTCCTTTCGCGGCAACTTTTTCAAATCGTTCTTCTAAAGACTCAGGGTGCTGAACAATGACTTTGACCCCAGTATCTTGTTCAAACTGTTTACCAATTTCAGCTAAACCTTCATAGCTTTTATCACCGTTGATCCAAATTGTGATTTCACCTTCGGTCATTGCCACAACCGGGTTAGAAGCCAATACGGCCAGAGTACAAATAGAAAGAGGTTTCAGGAACTTGTTCATCACTATCAATCCATGTCATTAACTTTAAGACTAAGCTACCTCTCATCGAGTTAATGAGAAAATAGATTATCGAGAGTTAAGTATAGGAAAAAGCTATATCAAACGGTGAAGGTGTGCTTGTGTTCAAAGAAAACGGCGCATCAGAGAAAATGCGCCGTTGGTTTTATTCTTGATAGTGTGAAGTTTTTACTCCTCTTTTAATAGCAGCAGTGCCGAGCGAGGTGGCATTGAAAGATTCAATAGCCCGTTTGAGGCGTAGGATACCTCGCCACATAGTTGCCCATTGAAAGTGCCTGAGTGTATATCAGCCCGCCAGACTGGTAGTTTGCGATGGACTGTTTTCTCGCTTAAGTTGAATGCGCAGAGCAAGGTATTACCGTCTAGTTTACGTGCAAAAACAAAGCAGTCATCATCGTGACGGACGGGAATATAGTCACCTTTTTGGAGAGCAGGATTGGCTTTTCTAAGAGCAATCAACTGCTTAAACCATTCAAGATACTCGGAGTTATCTACCCGCTCCCAAGGCATTGTACGGCGATTGTCAGGGTCATGGCTCCCCACCATACCGAGTTCTGTACCATAGTAGACGCATGGCGTACCAACGTAACTAAACAGCAGCACACTTGCTAGCTTAAATAGGCGAGTGTCATGTTTAACGAGTTCAAGGAAGCGCGCCGTGTCATGGCTGTCTAGCTGGTTTAACTGGGCTAGTTGGTTGTGCCAAGGCAGTTTAGCTCGCGCTTCGGCTTGCCAGTCGATAAACTCCCCGATATTGATATCGATAGGGTCAAAGGCAATATCGAGTTTGGCTAACAAAGCTCTTACAGGATGGGCAAAGCCGTAGTAGTTCATCGCGCCATCTTCTTGGTCGCCTTGCAACCACTGTGTCGCTTCAAAGAAGTGCTCTCCCAGTACATAGCAATCTGGATTCACTTGCTTGGCTGAATCTCTGAATGCTTTGACATAGTGGGCATTATTCGTCGCGCCTTCGCCCTCACCAAGCATATGGATTACATCAAAGCGCCACGCATCGATTTGATAGGGTGGCTTTAACCAGTGTTTGATGACAGCTTCATCATTGGCGTAGATATAGTCTTTCACCTGCTGGTTTTCAAAGTTCAGCACGGGGAGTGATTGAATTCCCTTCCAGCCGACGTAGTCTTGGCTATCACCATTGAAGAAATAGTAACCCCGATAAGGAGAATCCGGTGATTGAT
The DNA here is from genome assembly GCF_028551255.1 of Vibrio tubiashii. Taxonomy (NCBI): domain Bacteria; kingdom Pseudomonadati; phylum Pseudomonadota; class Gammaproteobacteria; order Vibrionales; family Vibrionaceae; genus Vibrio; species Vibrio tubiashii. The sequence goes on from NZ_CP117030.1 coordinate 531,690, forward strand.
AAGCACCAAGGCTATCTTGTAACCCTTGTAGGTTAAACCACGGATGCTCTGTTGACGTATGGTTAAACACCGCATCGAGCATGATCTTCATCTTTCTATCACGCAGCTGATGACAGAGGCTAGCAAAGTGCTCATTGCTGCCTAAGTGCGGATCAACTTGCAGGTAATCAGAGGTATCGTATTTGTGGTTACTAGGCGCGGTGAAAATTGGGTTTAAGTAGAGCGCAGTAACCCCTAGATTTTGCAAATAGTCGAGCTTACTTTCAACGCCGTATAAGTCTCCACCGTAGAACTCGCAACCCGCGTTTCCGCCTTCGGTATCTACGGGTTCACCCCATTGCTTAGTCACGACCGATTTTGTCCCGCCGGAGACTAAGTATTCACCCTGTTTAACGCTGATTTCAGGTTTGCCATTACAGAAACGGTCAGGGAAGATCTGATAAAAACCTGCTCTTGTACCCAACTCGGTGGTTGCTGCTGTGCATTGTATTTAAAGTGAGTCTCTTTTGGTGAAACTCGCTTTGAGACTCCCTTGCCATAAAGCCAGTACTGCCCGCACTCAGTCAAAAGCTTGAAAGTGTAGTGCGTGACATCTCGATCACTGTTGAGTGGGAAACTCGCTTGCCAGTAAGTTAAGTGTTCTGTAGTTTTACTCAACGTCATCTCAACCAGATATTCTTCATTATCTGGCTCGTGGCGTAGCAAGACTTTGGTGAAGTTGACGGCTTTCTCGGTTGCTAAGGTGACGGTGAGTTTATTGTCTTCGCGTGTTAGCCAGTCAGCAGATTGTCCGTGATAGATAAATCGTAGTGACTTCATCTTAACCTCTCAACTGCTTGAGATGATCTAAACATAGGAAATGGGTTGCCAATGGAGCAAGATCTATTTCGATGCTTGCGCCGTTTTCGTCTACTTTTAGGTGATATGTTTGCTGATTAAGTTTATCAACGAGAGGATATTGCCCACTGCTTAATTGCCATAACTGTACTAGGTTATCTGGGATAATGAGCTCGATCAGCTTTGATTGCTTGTCACTAAAATTAGTGGCGATGACGATGGCTTGCTCATCGTCGGAGCGAGCAAACGCATACAGTTTATCCTGCATATCCGCGAAGTTATCAAAATTGGCGGCGTATAAGTCATGGTACTCACCACATAGGGCTGAATGGTTTAATGTTAGGTTAAGCAGTGTGCTGTAGAAGTTTCTCAGTTCGAGTTCTGCTGGTGATAGCAGACCACCGTCAAAGCGTCCTTCATTCATCCAACGCTGGTGGGCAGGGACACCAATATAGTCAAAGATTGAAGTTCGTGATGGTTGACCAAACCCTGCCATTTCAGTGCCCGCTTCGCCAACTTCCTGACCAAAGTAAATCATGGTTGGTGAGGTGGATAAACATGCCGAGACCAACATAGCGGGCTTACCTTTTTCGCCACTGCCTGCAAACTCAGGGGAAGCCAAGCGCTGCTCGTCGTGGTTATCGAGGAAGTGGAGCATATGGTGCTCTATATCGCGCAGCTCATGCTGTATGCGTCCAATCTCTCTGGTCGAGCCCTTGTCTTGAATCACCTCTTTGAGTGAATCATACAGATCGACTTTGTCGTATAGATAGTCCATCTTGCCCAACTGAATATAGTCGCGATACAAGTCGGGTTGATAGACCTCCGCCATGAGGAACGCATCTGGATTAACGTGTTTAATCGACGAGTTCATAAAGCTCCAAAACTCGACAGGGACCATTTCTGCCATATCGTAACGGAAACCATCGACGCCTTGTTCAAGCCAATACAGGGCGATATCGCGGAACTTAGTCCAAGAGTCAGGTACTTGCTTATCTGACCAAAACTCAAAGTGTTCATTGGCAGATTTAAATCGGTATTCTTCGGGTAGCGTTGCAAAGTCTTTGCTGCCGTCGGGTTTTACCCCATAGCTAACTTTTACCGTTTCATACCAATCATCATGATTAGGTTTAGCAAGGCGCGACCCATTGCCTGTCCACTTTGCAGGAAACTCATGATATGGCTCGTCAAGGTCTGGATGTTTTTCACCACCAAGTGGCGGCTCCTCAAGCAGAGTATCGGGCAACTCAAACGCTTGATTGGGAATATAGTAGAAGTTGTTATCTTTGGCGTAAGCAAGGCTAGTGTCATCATGGGCACCAAAATCGCTGACGCCTTTTGGGTTGTTCAGCCCCTTGTAAACGCGTGCAACATGGTTGGGCACGATGTCGATGATGACCTTCATGCCCGCGTTATGCGTTCTTTCAATCAGCGCTGCAAACTCCTGGTTGCGCTCGCTAGGGTTGTCGGCTAAATCGGGATTGACCGAGTAGTAATCTTTGACTGCGTAAGGTGACCCAGCACGCCCTTTGACCACGCTTGGGTGATCATTGCTAATACCTATCTCACTGTAGTCACCAATAACAGCATGGTGGGGAACGCCCGTATACCAGATATGCGTGATACCGAGCTTTTTAATCTCCAATAATGCCTTATCAGTCAAATCGCTGAATTTCCCGACGCCATTTTGTTCAATCGTTCCCCATGGAATATTGGTTTGATTGGTGTTGCCAAATAGCCGAGTGAAGACTTGATAGATATTGAGTTTTTTCATTGTGTAGGGTAGCCAATTGTTGTTTTGTCTCAGGCTAAAACAAGCGAGGGAGAGTCAACTCATCCCTTTTAAAACTATAGGGGGCGTAGAAAAGGAAAGTGTGATTTTCGTTATAATATTGGTTGGTCTCTTACTTAAAGAGATTATCTATACAAGGGTTAATATTGATAAGCCATATTTTGTGGAAGGCGATATTATCCCTGCCTTTGTTTCAGTTAAATAAGTTAGTAATAGAGGTGAAAAATTGGGAAAAGCTCACAGAAATGGCATAAATGCGAGCTTTGATTCTGTGCAGTAGCTTTAGTTTTTGTCTTATATATCAAAGTGTAATGTTTGGTTAAGTAGTCTTTTCTGGTACGAAAGTTCACTTTGACACTTGGAGGAGGTTTCCTAAGCTTTATTTGAGTAAAACGTCAGAGGAAAGGAGAACACAATGGCGAAATTCCAACAGGACATCCCTAATCGCGTCACCGTATACCATGATGATATTGACCAAGAAAAAGCGTTAAAGAATGCGATGCTTCCTGAAAAACCAAGATACTTTAACGGCTCACCCACCTACGAAGCATCAAGCGTTGATGAATTCAAAACCAAGCTCAGTCAAATTGGCATGTCGCTCGACGTGTAACAACAAGTAGAATCACCAAGGCAGCCCCAATGGCTGCCTTTTCGTTGTTTACAATAAATGCAATTTACCATCACTGTATATCAACCCATTCTCCACATCTTGCCCCAGCAAAACAGGGCCATCTAGGTCGACGATTTCTACACGAGTCGCGATTGGCAATGCCGCTTTCATGGCTAAGGACGTGCCTAACATGCAGCCAACCATGACTCCAAAGCCAAGCGAGCGCGCTTGAGCTTCAAGTGCAAACGCTTCGGTGAGCCCGCCAGTTTTATCTAGCTTGATGTTGACCATTTCATAACAGCCTTTTAGTGAAAAGAGGTCTTGTTTGGTATGGCAGCTCTCGTCAGCGCAAAGCGGTATTGGATGATCAATGCCTTGCAATAACTCATCTTGACCCGCAGGAACAGGTTGCTCAATCATCGCGATATCATAGTGAGCGAGGCTATGGAACAGCGATTCTAACTCCATATCCTGCCAAGCTTCATTGGCATCAAGAATGATTTTGCAATTTGGCGCGGCTTGTCTTACTGCTTCAACTCTGTTTTCTATGTCTGATTCATCAAGTTTGACCTTGAGTAAAGTTGCCCCTTGTTGGGCATATTGGCGCGCTTGCTCTCCCATGGCTTCTGCACTGCCTATCGATACCGTCATTGCCGTTTCTATATCAGGGTTAACGTCGAAGTAAGGTGCGGGAAAGCCGAGTTCATCCATATCGCTTATTAGTGCCCACAATGCGCAGTCCAAGGCATTACGCGCTGCACCCGCAGGGAAGTTTTGCAATTGCAGCTTGGCTTGTACTGGGGTTAAGTGCTTCAGATTCACTTGCCAAGTTTCGATTTGCTCTAGGACAGATTCAACACTTTCGTTATAACGTGGGTAAGGAGTGCATTCACCGACTCCTTGCCAGTTCCCTAAGCGAATAGTCACTCTAACGACGTTACAGTGAGTTCGGGCACCACGAGAAATAACAAACGGAGTGGCAAGCTTAATTGAGTGAGCTTTGGCTTCAATGCGCATCTTAGCCACCTTTAAAGCTGAGCAATATGTTGAGCAATAGAATCAATACCAAAGCGAACCGGGTCTGTCACAGGTACCTTGAATTGCTCTTGCCAATCGGCGCATAAAGCGCGCGCTTCCTCTTCACTGATTGCTGAGGTGTTTAAGCTTATGCCAACAATCTGAACATTGGGGTTAGTGAGCTTCGCAGCGGCTAAGTTGGCTGACAGTGTCTCTTCGATTGAAGGGACAGGGCAATGAGGTAGATGGCGAATATGCGCTCGTCCGATTTCGTGACAAAGCACCAGAGCGTCTGCCTGAGCGCCATGAAGTAACCCGAGACTAACGCCAGCAAAAGAAGGGTTAAAAAGCGAGCCTTGGCCTTCGATAATATCCCACTCATGATCTGTAAAGTCAGGACTAATCGCTTCTACTGCACCTGAAATAAAATCTGCTACTACGGCATCGACTGAAATACCCGAACCCTCAATCAAAATGCCCGTTTGCCCAGTGGCCTTAAATCGCGCATCTACGGAGTACTTTTTGAGAGCCCTTTCAAGTGCTAGGGCAGTAAACATTTTGCCAACTGAGCAATCGGTGCCGATGGTTAAAAGGCGCTTACCGAGACGTTTCTTACCATTCCCGACTGCAAGTGACTGATCAAAGTGGCGTACATCGTGAAGTTGGCATCTGCCTTGTTCTTGGAGCAACTTTAACTGAGGAATATCGGATAGGCGGCTATGCATTCCAGACGCAATGTTGAAGCCCATTTCAGCTGCTTGAATTAACGTCTGTTGCCAACTCTTTGGGATAACGCCACCTGCATTGGCGGTGCCTATAACTAGGGTTTTGACGCCTTGCTCTTTCGCTTGTTGCAAGGATAACTCAGGTAAATCTAATGACACGGCTTCTTCGTTCAGCCTCAGTTGCCCCTTACAGGTTTCTGGGCGCCACAGGGCAATGCCACGGGCTGTTTTGGCTGCGATTGGATCAGTAACATCGCCAAGAAAGAGAAGGTAAGGTTGAGCAATTGACATAAGCATCCTTGTTATTGATTGTTTGCAATAACAAGACTTTATCTAGGTGCAGAATTTGTTTCGAATGCTTATCTATTTGTTGGATATAACGTTAGGTTATAGGCTGGCGTCAAGCTGTTCCACAAACCACTTGGCCGCGATCGATAATGGGTAGTGCTCTGCATGAAGTAGAGAAACAGAGACTCTAATGGCAGGTTCGAGCTGAGCGGTTTGCACCTTGTTCTGATAATGCTGCGCTGTCCATGGGTCTACGACCGCGTTACAGTTTCCATAAGTGACAAGCTCTGCGGCGGCGCTGTAGCTTCTTACTGAAATTTTAGAATGATAGCTGGCGTCTACCGCATGAATAGCTTGGTGAAGTCGCAACCCTAATGGATCGCGCGTATCTAGCCCAACTAAGGGGTATTCATTCTCTATAAGTTCTGAAAGTGAATAGCTAGCTTGAGCAGAACTCTTCAGTGGCGTTAATACCGTCATCTCTTCGTTTAGTAGCTCGCGCCTTACGATTGCTGGTGGCGTTTCGTCACCAAACCCAATCGCTAAATCTAGCTCATTTTTGATCAAAACATCGCATAACTCGTCGCGGTTACCAGTAGAAATTTCAACGGTATAATCGGTTTCGCGGCAAATTTTATCTACGATGGGGGCAAGTAAGATGGTAGCAAGAATCGGCGGAGCGCCAATCGTCAGGTGTTTTTCTCCTGCTTTGATTTTGTTGGTCAGGTTTCTAAATTGTCCTAGCTGTTGATAAACCTTTTCTGCTTCAGGTAACAGCAACTTGGCCTCTTTAGTTGGGATCAAACGCCCTTTAACGCGTTCAAATAGGGCAAAACCTAACTGCTGTTCGGTGTGAGATAAAACGCGGGTGACATTGGGTTGGGAAACAAAAAGCTGTTTTGCTGCGCCGGAAACAGTGCCTGTTTTCATTACTGCATAAAACACTTCAAGCTGTCTTAAATTCACCGCTGACGATCCCTTCGCTCATTTATCCTTCAATCACTTTAAATGAATTTAGGTATTTAAAAAAGAAGCCTTTTTCGCTATTGACCTGTCTACTAGTGTAGGTTTTACTATCCGGCTCGCCAAAATAAGGCTAAACAGTGAAGAGGTGCTGCCACTATGTTTATTGGATTTGATTATGGAACCGCGAATTGCTCAGTTGCAACGCTAGTCGATGGACAGGTGAAACAGATTCCTTTGGTTGGAGAGGATTTTTATATACCGTCAACCTTGTGTGCTCCAACGTCAGAAGTGGTGTCGGAATACCTATTTAGAATCCTAGGAATTAAGCCCTCTGATGCAGCCGGAGAACAGATGCTTCGTCGTGCGATTAAACTCAATGCCGAAGAAGGCCTGGATGTGCGCAGTGATGATGTTAAGTTTGGCCATGAAGCGCTCAACCTCTATTTAGAAGACCCTCAAGACGTTTACTACGTTAAATCGCCCAAATCGTTTTTAGGTGCAATGGGGCTGCGCGATATGCAGTTGTCATTTTTTGAGGATCTGGTGTGTGCCATGATGGCGAACATTCGCCAACGAACGGAGGCGGTTCTAGAGCAAGAGGTGACCCAAACCGTGATTGGTCGCCCGGTGAACTTTCTTGGTCGAGGTGGAGAAGAGTCTAACATTCAAGCCGAAGGTATCTTACGTCGTGCCGCTTTAAGGGCGGGCTTCAAAGATGTCGAGTTTCAGTTTGAACCTGTTGCCGCTGGGTTGGATTATGAAGCCTCATTAGAACAGGATAAAAATGTCTTGGTTGTCGATATTGGTGGTGGTACTACAGACTGCTCGTTCTTACGCATGGGGCCAACATGGGCGGGAAAACAAGATCGTAGGGATTCACTGTTAGCCCACTCTGGTCAAATGGTAGGTGGTAACGATCTAGATATTTTTACCGCGTTTAAGCAGTTTATGCCTGAGTTTGGTATGGGAACGCAAAATCTAGCAGGGTTAGAAGTGCCGACTACCCAATTTTGGAATCCTATTGCCATTAATGATGTTCAAGCACAGCGTAAGTTCTATGGTCATGATAATCGAAAACAGTTGCAACTACTGATTAAGGAAGCGCAGAACCCAGAAAAACTACGCCGACTATTCGAACTATATCAGGGCACACTGGGATATGCCGTCATCAGAGAAGCCGAGCAGACCAAAATTGCGTTGGGTGATGAAGAAAACTATCAAGCGCAAATTCAGTTGATTAATGAGTTGGTCTCTATTCCTGTCTTAAAATCGGATATGGAAGAGGCTATTTCAGTTCCGACTGAGAAGATTAAAGCGTTAGTCAAAGAAGCGATTAATCAAAGCGGCATTCAGCCCGATGTGGTCTATATGACAGGAGGCTCTGCTCGCTCACCGATCTTAAGAGGCGCAGTGAATGCGATATTGCCATCTACCCCTATTGTTAGCGGTAACTATTTTGGTTCAGTGACGGCTGGGCTAGCACGTTGGGCAAGCATTATCTATACGTAACTCACAGATTTATAACATGTATTTGCATATAGAGAGATCACAGTTTTGCTTGTTATTTATGTCTCATAATTGATTAACCTATTAGTAATTGAATTATTGCACCTAAGTTCTGGATTTTTGTCACAGAAATACCACAATTTAATTATATATTTAACATTGGCACTAAGTTTCACGTATTAGAAGCCACACATAAATAATGATTAAAATAAGGAATTGCTGTAATGAGGAATTTAGGTTTTAGAAGACTCTTACTTATCTCCATCATTGCTTTGGTTGTTTTTTCGGTCTCTATTTCAAGCTATGTTGCTTACGTTGAACAGAAAGAAACGCTGGTCGATTTAATTACGAGTAGTAACCAAGGGTATGTGGAAAGTGAAGCCGAGCAGATAGAGAATAAACTGAATGAGAAGGTGGCGGGTTTAGATAAACTCGGTAAACAATTCGAAAATGCACCTATTACCGGTACTGAACAGGACTTTATCAATCTCACTCACCTTATCGCTGGTGGAATGAATTTGAACAGTTCCGTCGTCGCGTTTACCAATGGTGACGCATACTGGAACCAAACGGCAAAGACTTGGCCAAATCATAAATACAACGGCGACGTGACAACCAGAAGTTGGTATCAGCTCGGACGCCAAAGCAGTTCAGCAGCGATGACAGAGCCATATTTGAGTAGCGATGGCGATACCTACTGGGTTTCGATTGTGCGTAAGACCATGAGTGGTATGATTTCGGTCGATATGCAGCTCGGCTTCCTAAACGAAATTGTAAAAAACGCCAATGAGATCCCCGGTGCCGTTGCCATGATCATTAACCATGACAATACGGTTTTGGCTTCTTCGGTTAAAGAAGTTGTTGCTGGGGAGAAGGCTGAGAAATACCCATGGCTTAGTGATGTCGCGAAACGAACCGTGGGCGTAAAGGAAGTAGTCTATGACGGGTTTATGGGTGACAAAGAGAAGCTTTTCTTCTCTCACCAAATCAACATCGCGGGCAACAGTTGGTACTTTGTTATTGGGCTAGAAAAAAGTGTCGTATTTGCTGATTTAGCCGCTGCTCGCCAAAGTGCAATCGTCACTGCAGCGATTGCGACGATCATTAGTGTGGTTTTATCTCTGTTGATAATGAATGTTCTCTATCGCCCAATCCTGATTCTCAAAGAGACCATTGTTAGCCTAAGCCAAGGGGATGGAGATTTAACGCAACGCATTGAAGTGAAGACCAATGACGATCTTGGACAGATTTCCGAGGGGGTCAATGCCTTTATTAACAACTTACAAAGCATGATGTTAGAAATTCGAGAGGTCACGGATCACCTGAATGAAAACGTTGATCGAATGAAAGATCAAAGCCAGCGTAATAGCGTCATTCTTCAAAACCATGTGCAAGAAACCGAGCAAGTCGTGACGGCAATTGAAGAGATGAACTCAACCGCAGAATCAATGGCGACGGATGCAGCAAACACTGCTCAGCTCACGCATAAAGCAAGTGAAGCGAGTGCGACATCAAAGAATACCGTCACACTGGCGCAAAACAATGTTCAGGACTTGGTTGATGATGTCAGTACGGCTTCTGAAAATGTAAATAACATGGCATCAGAAACCGATGGAATTAACACAATATTGGGCGTGATTGGTGATATCGCAGAGCAAACCAACTTGTTAGCGCTAAACGCTGCAATAGAGGCTGCCCGTGCAGGTGAGCAAGGTCGAGGCTTTGCGGTTGTTGCTGATGAGGTACGTAACCTAGCGAGCCGCACTAAAACCAGTACTGAAGAAATTGAAGCGGCGCTAGGAAGTCTGCTACGTGGTAGCCAGTCTGTTGTAGATTCGATGGACTCGACCAAACAGAAATGTGCACAAACTGCTGAAGGTGCAGGTGAGGTAGCAGAGAGCTTAGATGTAATGACTCAATTCGTTACCGATATCAATGACTTGAGCACTCAAATTGCAACGGCGGCTGAAGAGCAAAGTAGCGTGACTCAAGAGTTGAGCCGCAATATGTCAGCGATTAATGACATAGTTGGTGAGTTGGACAGTAATGGCCAACAGGCTCTTGAGGAAGCTCAGAATATCTCTGATATGAACCAGAAATTAACTGGAATAGTGGGTCGATTTAAACTCGATTAATAACAAAAAGAGGCACTGTAAAGTGCCTCTTCTCTATCCGTTGCTTGAGCTTAACGACGCGCCCAAACACCCCAACGAACCACACCAATAACTTCAATTTCACTTTCGTCAATCGTATTGATAGGGTTGCGATCTGTATCTTCACCGTACCATACGTGAACTTTGTCAGCGATCTTAACCAAGGTGAAAAAGTCTGGAGTCGGGTTATTACCGATACGCGCGAGGACAATATCATCGTTCGCCCACTCTTTCTCTTTAGTGATAAGAGCATAGCAGCTCCAATTTCTGGACATAGCGCCTGTTACTGGGTAGATGACACCGAAGCAATCGGCATATTCTTTTGCGACAGGCATTGTGTCTACAGGAGTCGCGTCTGCGGTAGTTAGATGTTTATGCACATCTGTACGCTTATAGATATTGATGGTCGCTGCTTCTGAATCAGATAACAGGTTGATTGTTTCTTTATCTGTTGATTTGTCACCTATACCAAAGCATAGCCAGTGTGGTTCGACTTCAAGAAAGCGAGCGATATCAGAAAGTTCTTCTAGACTTGGATAGGTGCGGTTACTTGATTTTGATAGATAGCGACCAATTGTTGCCTTACCTTTACCTATGCCTTGTGCCAGTGACGCGTTGTTCTCTCCACGCTCTTTCAAAAGAGCAATGATTCTGTCTTGGTAATTATCTTGCATCGATGGAAACCTTAACGGGTAAGTATTCTTCTCAAATATGAAACTACAGGAAAATATATGCTCTTTTTGAAAACCATGCAAGTCGTGATCTCTCAAATTTCCCGAGCAAGTTTCTGATTTGGGTGGATAATAATCAATAAATTGTATTTATTTCAAAAATGATTAACAGATTCTGCAACATACTAGTAGATAAGAGGTTATCAAAGTTTTGATTAAGGACAGCTGGCTTGTCCTAGAGAGGTTTTGTGTATTGCGGGTCGTGCAAGCCGTTATTAGAATGTCACTCTTTGGTTAACACACTAGACGAGTCGTTGTGGAAAAGGACAGTGGAATGAAAGATCAAATTGCTCAAACAGAGAAGCGCGCATTAAAGCTAGGAATAGCAGCGAACTTGGTGATGGCGTTTTCGGGTTGGGCAGCCTACAACTTGTCAGGCTCAGAGGCTTTGCTACTTGATGGCAATATGTCTTTTATTCTATTTCTGACGGCTATTGTGGCGTTAAAAATTACCCAAATAAAATCGTTACGTAGTGAAACCTATCCGTTTGGTTTATACGTAACAGAGGCGTTATATAGCCTAATGAAAGGCTTGTTGCTGCTAGGCGTTGTTATATCGGCAATCGTCAGTAACGGCTCAAAAATTGTCAGCTACTTAAATGGAGCGCAATTAACAACAATTAAAACCGGTGTGATTGTCTATTATGCGATTGCGATGGTGGCGATTTGTTGGGGGTTATCTGCGTTTTATTACTTTCAGAATAAGAAGATTGCTAACAGCAGCTCGATGCTTAAGGTCGATCAAAAATCTTCACTGATCGATGGCGTACTTTCTGCTTCGACCGGCGCTATTTTGGTTGTTATTGGCTACGTTCAAGTTGGCAGCCAGTTTGACTTCCTTCTTTATATTGGCGATGCGCTATTGGTTTTGATTTTGGCGTTACTGATGATTGGTCAGCCAATTGGCATTATTCGTGAGGCGTTTGTTGAACTTGCGGGTGGAAAACTGCAAAACGAACAGCAGCATCAAGAGATTTCAACTTTAGTGACAGATCATTTTGCTAATCAAGAAATAGAAAAGCTCAATATCAGCAAAACAGGATCTAGCTATCTGGTCGTGATTGGTGTGTCTTTGCAGCAGTTGCAGCAACACGATGAGGCATTATGGCGAGAGCAAAAAACGAAACTTACTCAAGTGCTGAGTAGTAAATATCCTTTTGTTGACGTAGAGGTGGTCGTTATCTAACGACCACTCGACAAGGAAGAGTTTAAGAGGCTAATAGTGGCTTCAACGAGTCGTTTTGATTGAGTCGAATCATCACACCGACGGCAACAAACATAACGGCGGCAGCCAGCATAAACCCATATTGAGTTGTGCCGTAGTGAGCCAGAGCTGCGATCACAACATAGCTGATGCTTTGCACCGAAGTTGAGAACATGGCTAGCCCTCCATCTACTCGACCACGTTGATTCACTTCAATAGTGTGATGCATCCAATTGGTACGTGCGATGCGATTTAATGCGTTAAAGAAGCCAAAAAACAGAGTAAATAGCAAGATATAGCCAGGATGTTGCGAGAGACTCATACCGACTAGGGTAAGTGCCACAACTGCCATAGAATACTGCATGGTTGTTTGGTGCGAGGTTAATGACAGCAGCTTGCTAAGTAATACACCAGTGAGCAGTGAACCTAAACCAAAAGTAATGTTATAGCCTGCATACCAATCACCAGAGACCTCATTTTCTGCAAACCAAATCGGAACCAATTTACCCAAAAAGGTCAGTATCGGATAGGAAAGGCAAGAGAGCATAATAAAAGCATAGAAGCGTGGTTGCTTAGCGAAAATATTCTTACTCTCTTTCATCTGCTCAAGAAACGGAACCTTGTGTGAGCTACGTAATTTTCTACGGTAGGGCGTTACGATATAACTAAGCGTTGCGATGCCCGAAGCGCTTGCCGCAAAAGCTGCGAACTCTAGCATTCCCCATGCTTGCAGTAATATGACGCCCAATGCACCCGCACCAAGAGTTGTGCCTTGCATAACGATCTCCTGCTTGCCTGAGATAGACGCGTATTCATGCAGATCGTAGTTTTCTTGAGTGAACGCATTATTAGTTGTCCAAGCTAAATTACTTGTTACCCAGAAAACAAGTTGTGCTGCGGCAAGTAACCAATGTGATCCGTCAGACAGCCAATAAGCAAAGAAGACAACCATAGCAGTTGCGGACTGAATCAATTGGACTAAAACCAGTAGTGATTTGCGCGAGTGTCTGTCGATCAAAGTAGAGAAAAACGGGGTAAGGACAAACGAGGTTGCGGTACAGGCGAGTGCGATTAGGGCGACAAAGGTGCCCATGTTTTCTGATTCAAGCATCACCCAAGGCAGGGCCATCATAAACAAGCCAGATGAAATACCATCAAAAAAGCGTCCGGAAAGATAAGGTAAGGTTCTGCTTTTTGCGAGTAGGTTCATTGAATTTTCCTTATGTATATTCGCCAACTTGGTGTTACTCTAAAACCTCAAGCTAACTTGAGGTAAAGCACTTTATTCAATTAATTTGGAGGCTTATATGGAAATGAGCGTAGGGGAAGTCGCAAAGCGTGCCGGAGTAAAAGTATCAGCACTGCATTTCTACGAACAAAAAGGTTTGATTCATAGTTGGCGCAATCAAGGCAACCAACGGCGCTATCATCGTAGTGTACTGAGAAGGATCGCAGTGATTAAAGCAGCACAGGAAGTCGGTTTAACGCTAGAGGAAATAGTTCACTCTCTTGATCAATTACCTAAGCATCAAGCACCAAATAGGCAGCAATGGGATCGCATGGCCTCAGGGTGGAAAGAGATGCTTGAGCACAGAATTTTGCAACTAAAAGCACTTCAAGATGATCTAGGGGGCTGCATTGGCTGCGGTTGTCTCTCGATGGAGTCTTGCGTGATTTACAATCCGCAAGACATTCGCGCAGAAACATTCAAAGGCAAAACTTTGCTGACCAATCCAGAGGAATGGTCACAGGGAGAGAGCGAATCCGAGTAGTAACGGCAGGGTTAAAATACTAAAGAAGTTGCCAAACAGAACCATTGAAGCCACCTTGGTGGGCTCTATTTGAAAGCGTTCAGCGAATAAGTAGTTCATCACGGCAGGTGGCAGCATGGTGAAAAGTACCATCATCTGTAATTGCATCGTTGGCAACGGAATAAAGAAGTAAATAACGGCGAAAGCAATCGCACCAGTAAACAGAGATTGCAATGTGCAAAGCAGACCAACCTTAAGGCCACTCATCCTCATATTACACATTTGAGCCCCTAAAGAGAGCAGCATCACTGGCACAGCCGCTTGCCCGAGCAAAACAGTTGCTTCATACAATGGTGACCAGACACCAATACCAGATAAATTGAGGATAAGCGCTGCGCTTGCGGCAAGAAAGATCGGCATTTTGATGATCTGTTTGAACGGATTCCCTTCACTGAGCAGCGCCAAACCAAGGCTAATGTGGATACAGGCAGAAACCACAAACAGTAAGACCGCAGAAGCGAGAGCAGTATCCCCAAACGTGTAAGTGAATAGTGGAATTGCCAAATTACCACTATTACGAAACATATGTGGTGGAGCCCAAGCTTTGTACCTCAGCTTAGACAGCTTACATACTGGAATCATTACCAGTCCCGGTAGCAGCACAGCAACGAGGGATGCAGTGAGCAAAGGCACTTGCTGAGTATCTAGCGGCATCGCAACCAGTGAAGAGAAGACTAGGGCAGGGGTAAAGGCATCCATGTTAATGCGATTGATCGGCTTGAAGTCGGGTTTTAACCAACGCCCAACAGAGTAGCCCACAGCCACTAATGCAAAAACTGGAAAAAGTATGCCTACGACTTGCTGAAACATGTCCTGCCCTGAACGTTTTAAATCCTAGTTGTCAAAGTAACTGATTTTTAGGTGATTAAACAGGTCAAGTGTGTAGTAATTTGATAAGTGCACGTCGTCGAAATGATCGATTTTGCCCAGCGGTGCGTAACAGGTTTCCGGAGCAGGACTATTGCTCAGTGAGGGTCACCCTCCCAATCATTAAGGAAGAAACTATGTTCAAATATTCGCTAATTATTTCGACCGCTCTTATCGCTCTTTTTACATTTGTGCTCCCTGCTCAGGCGCATGAACACGGTATGAAGAAAGCCGATATCGTAGACATAGCGGTTGAAAACGGCTCATTTAATACGTTGGTTGCTGCTGTTAAAGCTGCCGATCTTGTTACCGTGCTAAAAGGTAAAGGGCCTTTTACTGTGTTTGCTCCAACGGATGAGGCGTTTGCTAAGCTGCCCGAAGGGACTGTCGAATCTCTGCTAAAACCGGAAAACAAAGATAAACTCGTTGCAGTACTCACTTATCATGTAGTGCCAGGAAAAGTTATGGCAGCTGATGTCGTAAATCTCGAAAAAGCAACGACGGTGCAAGGTCAAGACATCACGATTAAAACAATGAATAACAAGGTAATGGTAGATAACGCCAATGTTGTTGCGACAGATGTGGTAGCGAGCAATGGTGTGATTCACGTTATTGACCAAGTGACTCTACCCAAGTAGCGCATTGTAACGAAATGGATAAGACAAAGCTTTAAGGGCTTTGTCTTGTCCATTTGTAGTATCGAATATAGACACAGTGAAACATATGAGAGAAGAGCTGCATATTACTCGCAAACAGTTTTCCCTTATGGAAGCGAGATATCGAGCAAAGCTAGTCAACAGCTTAACAGGTTTTAAAAGTGCCAATTTGATTGGAACTATTGATGACATGGGGAACGAAAACTTGGCGATTGTCAGTTCCGTATTTCATGTCGGCTCTAACCCACCTTTGATTGGTTTTATTAGTCGACCTAACTCGGTTGCGAGGCATACGTTAGAAAACATTTTAACAACTGAAGTTTTTACTATTAACTCAGTCGAAGCAGATATTGCCGCCATCGCACATCAAACTTCTGCTCGTTACGACAAGCAAGAATCAGAGTTTGAAGCAGTAGGGCTCACGCCATTTTTTGAAGATGGGTTTAGAGCCCCTTATGTATTTGAAAGCAGTTTGAAAATTGGCCTTAAGTTGACAGAGCATCACGTGATAGAAGCCAATAATACGGTATTAGTAGTTGGTGAAATTGAACAATGTCGATTTCCACAAACTGCGATTCAGCCAGACGGCTACGTCGATGCAGAGTCAATGGACATTGTGGCGATTAGCGGATTAGACAGTTACCATGTCACGCAAAGGCTTTATCGTCTCGACTATGCCAAGCCCGGTAAAAGTTTAAACCCGTTGTCGCTTTCTGGTCAGATAACACAATGGATCACTAACAAAGCTGAATTAGACTGAGCCTTGTTGAATGGTAGTTGAGTTAAGGGGTCGCCTCGTTAGAGCTTTCTATATTTTCTAAGAAGATCGATTGGTATATGACAGTAGTCATTGGGAAAGCGCGTCAATCTATCTTGGTGCTCTTCATCGCTTTTAACGTAATTGGTCAGTAGTTTGACCTCAACAGCAATTTTTTCGCTGTCTGGTCGATTGGCAATATAGTTCTTAGCCGCAATCAGATGAGCGTTGTTTTGGCTGTAGAATCCCGTGCGGTACTTTTCTCCAACGTCTTCTCCTTGCTGATTGACACTGTAAGGGTCAATTATTTCGAAAAGATAATCCATTAACTGTTCGACAGAAACCTTATCGGAATCAAATTGGGTGCGGACGCATTCTGCATAACCGTCATACTCGCTTGATGTTGTATTTGTGGTGCCGTTGGCTCGCCCTGCTTCGGTGCTCACCACGCCGGGCAAGTGTTTCATAAACTCTTGAACGCCCCATAAGCAGCCGCCAGCAATGTATATCTCTTCTAGCAAAATCATTATCCATTAAGTATTTGCGGTGATACTAGTACAGAATGCGTAGCTAATGAAGGACTAGGTTCCCCATAATGTTCGCGAGTTTCTATATGACTCTAAGTTGGTTCAAATTATTTTTTGCATAAGCACATAGGGTGAAATTGAAAAAGGCAGCTTAGAGTGCCAATTTGATGCCTTAAATTGGTGATTTGGAGGGGGTTTAAGTTGATGATTTTAAAGAAGTTGTTTTTGTGGAAAAACAATCACTTAGAGTGTTAGTCTTGCGTTCAACAAGGAGACACTATGATTACAAGCGACGCAATTTTTGAATTTGAAGACTTTAGTCACCAAGACTTACAAAACAGCCTTTTTGAGCGATGTCAGTTTATTAAATGTACCTTTGACAGAGCTGATTTGCGCGAAGCTAAGTTTGTCGACTGTCGTTTCATTGAACCACAGGCTTTGGAGTCTTGCAGCTTTCAGCATGCCAACTTAAAAGACGCGAGTTTTTCCAACTGTATGCTCGCCATGTGCCAGTTTACAGGCGCTGACTGCTTTGGAATTGAGCTACGTAAATGTGATTTGAAAGGTGCAAACTTCCAACGCGCTAACTTTGCCAATCATATTAGCCACAAAGCCTATTTCTGTTCCGCCTTCATTACAGGGTGTAATTTGATTTATGCCAATTTCGAAAGGGCATTGCTAGAGAAATGTGAACTGTTTGAGAATCGTTGGAATGGCGCCAACCTATTTGGTGCCAGTTTCCTTGGGTCAGATTTATCCAGTGGCGAGTTTAGCGCAGAACAGTGGGGGACTTTCAACATGGAACAGTGTGACTTAACCCACGTTGATTTAGAGGGGCTTAACTTACGTAGAGTGTCGATGACAGGAGTAAAAATTTGCGATTGGCAACAGGCTCAATTACTTGAGCCATTTGGCTTGATGGTGATTTAACGCTTAATTAAGCTGCTATATTAGTAATCTATAGGGCAGGTAGTAACATACCTGCCATGTCGTTTAGAGTTAAATCTGAATAAAGGTGGCGTACTGCTCGGTCGTGAGCAGCAAATAGCCGAAAAGGGCGACGAAGGCTCCACCGATAAGCTGGATCGCTTTAAAAGGGTGCTTTGAAGGGATCAGTTCAGCTATGGAATCTTTACCTTTAACCGCGAGGCAAGCGATAATACTGGTGGTAATCGCAGTGCCGATTGCCATCATAATTGCACTAATGATACCGACTCCGCGTAGCCCCACCATGTTCGAGAACAGCAAGATCATCACTGCACCAGTACATGGCCTCAAGCCCACTGCCGCAATAATGCCATATAGACCATGTTTGTTTACAAAAAGTGGTGCTTTGGAAGCGGCCTTAACCATAAGGACCACGCCAAGGCAAACAACACAGAAATAGCTAATTCGAATCGCCGATGCAATTGCACTATGCACTTCACGCATGGTGGC
This sequence comes from Vibrio tubiashii, assembly GCF_028551255.1. Classification (NCBI taxonomy): domain Bacteria; kingdom Pseudomonadati; phylum Pseudomonadota; class Gammaproteobacteria; order Vibrionales; family Vibrionaceae; genus Vibrio; species Vibrio tubiashii. Next base: position 549,574 of record NZ_CP117030.1, read on the forward strand.
GGAGAACATTGCCAACATAAACTCGACAATAACAATCGCGACACAAGCTTGCAGCATAGCTGTCGTGACCGTTATGAACATTGCTTTTGAAACGGTGCCACGATTGGTAATAAGGTAGGAGCTAACTAAAACCTTGCCGTGTCCAGCACCTAGTGAATGCAGTATTCCATAGCAGAAGCTGACACCGATAAACCACAGCATGGCACCTTGCTTGTTTTCCTCAATATCATAAATAAGTTCAGCGAGTTCATGATTTAAGATGCGTTGCCATTGAATCGCTTTGACCATAATCACAGGCCAGTAAGTGACCAATAGATAAATAGAGGCTAGGGCTAAGCTGACGTATATAATTTTAGTTTTATTCATTGGTTTGGCAGTCTAAATAAACGGTTTGTGTAAAAAGCTGGCCGAGTGCATCATCTGGATCGGCATCAATTGGTAGTGCCATTGCGTAGGCCATTTGTTCTGGGGTTGGATCAGGTTTTTCTAACTTGATCTGGCACTTCATATTGGCATCTAAATGAATGGCATCAACACTATTCCAGCTCATATCCACGTAATAAGTCGGATCAAAAATCAGCAGTTTTAGCTCGTCACTATCAAGGGGTAATGGTTTAGCTAACGGCAAATCAAATCTTAGTGTGGCTTTGCCTCGTTTTAAGGTGAGTTCGGGATCAATCGCTTTACGATATTTAATAGGTTTTTCACCTTGGTAGAAGTAGGTAAAATAGTGGCTGCTTAACATATTCTCTGCGATAGAGTGAGCTAGCTGTTTGAGCATGTTTGGATCAGAGCGATCTTCACCATCGAGCATATAGGCGGTGGTCATGGCATCGAACTCCCACACCATATATAGGCCAGTTATCTCGTGTTGGTTGCCTTGAATATAGGTATTCATCTCTACCCAAGAATGTGGGTGAGCAACAGCTTGAGCACAGTAAATCAGCAATAAAAGGGCTGCATTTTTCATGATTACAACTTTTGATTGTCAAACAAAAGGCTGCGATCGCAGCCTTTAACGTTACTTTAAACAGCTCGTGAGGCTGTCCGAGATTGACTTAAGGAAAGCAAAGTAACTGCCCTTTTTCACCTCAATATCGCTACCCAATGGATCAAGAGAACCAATTTTCGCATTTGTACCGCGAACGGTAGATTCGATAACCGCTGGGGTAAACTGAGGCTCTGTGAATACACATTGAACATTCTTTTCGTTGATGGTGGTACGAATCTGATTGAGCTTTTTCGCGCCAGGTTTGCGCTCAGGGTCAACAGTAAAATGGCCAAGTTTCTTGGTTTTGAAGTAATCTTCAAAGTAACCATAAGCATCGTGAAAGACGTAATAACCATCGTTCTTAATTGGCTTGAGATCATAGTTGATTGCGGATGCCGTCACCATCAAGTTGTACTGAAACTTCTCAAGGTTATGCTGATAAGCGAAGGTCTTTTCAGGATTAAGTTGTACTAATCGCTCGGTAATTAAACGTGCGACTTGAATCGCTTGGCGAGGGCCGAGCCATACATGTGGATCAAAGGTACTGTGATGATGACCACAGCCGCACTTCTTACCAAACTTGCGTAACTCAACGGATTCTTGGTCTTGGATTTTTAAAGCATTATCAACGCCACTGATTGGTTTCACAAGGAAACTTTCTAAATCTTCGCCAAACCATACGACTAAATCACTCTGTTTAAGGCGGGTAAGATCAGAGGGTTTAAGTGCATAATCGTGCGGTGAAGCGTTGGCAGTTAACAGTGTGCTAGTGGTATCGCCCTCAACGATGATCTCATGAGCGATCATCTCGATCGGCTTAATGGTGGTCAAGACGCTAACCGCTTGCGCTTGCACAGAAGCGACCATCAATGCAGCGGTAGCCATTCGTTTAATCATTTTTGATCTTTCCAAACTTAAAAAAGGCGGCGTAATGCCGCCAAAGAGGGGTTAAAGGGTAATCCAGCGGTTTTGTGTCGCTAAGTGCGTAAACAGATTCTGATTAAGCTGGTAAGTAGAGAAGTTTTGAACATTCGTGCTGATAACTGTAAACATGGTTTCCTCGGAGTAAAGCGTGTACTTAAGTCAATCGGTGGGTTAACAACCGCTCTTAATCAATTCGAAGGTGTACTTTCCATTATCTGGCTCTTGAAACACTTTTATATGGCATCTATTGCCTTTCAGTGGATCACTTTCAGCATCCTGACCTGTTGGCTCTTTAAGCATAATGGCTGTTTCACGTTTTTGAGTGCCAGTATTAAAGGAATTGATTTCATCACTTTTGATATTGACGATAAATACATTGGTTAGATCAAGCACGCGTGCAAAGTTTGCTGCTTCGTTAATAATGTGACCGTAATTAACCCAAACCTTCTCGTCTTCTTTCTTCTCATCGTCATGCGTTTCAACTACGGTTTCAAACAGTTTCTTCTTATGGTCACCGTTAAGAAATGCCTTGCCATAAACCATAGAGTCTGCACCTAATAAGGCACCCTGAGTTGCTTGTAAGGTTGATAGTCGTGCTTCTTTGGTAACTTCCATATACTTCGGCAGTGCAGCTGCCGCTAAAATCCCTAATACGGCCACAACAACAACGAGTTCAATAAGAGTAAAACCTCTTGCTTGTTTCATTTGTATTCTCCGATTAGTGTTTGTTGGGAGTGACTGCGGTTTTGAGTCGCTCCATAGAATATTGATTGGTTGGGGTTAAACGCCGCTTAGCTCGATTAACAGTAACTCCAGCTCGGGTAAGCTCTTCAATGAGCCAAGGTTGATGCGCTTGTTGCCATTAACCACAATGGTTGGCGTTGCGTTGATGTAGTACTGCTTAGCAAGTTGGTCAAAGTTTTCGATATCCGCACGTACATCTTCACAGCCGTTACGAAAATCTGTTGCGTCACCACCGCAGCGCTCAATCAGGTCAGCTAAGTCTTCACGGTTGCGAGGAGCGGTACTAGGACGAACATGGATGCTTGAGATGAGCTCATTGACATAGTCGTGACCGATCTCTTGGCGATTAGCGGTCGCGATGCTTGCCTGAATATCTTTACCTAGTGGGCCGAAATCTACTGGCACGTCAATAAAGTTGATGCCAGCACGCTCAGACATAGTACGAATTGGGGTGTGCACAATGGCACAAGGGCGACAAAACGGCGTGTAGAAAATCTTTACTTGTGGTTCGCTAGTTGGCTGTTGGTCGAGAGTGACATAATGAACATTCTCTTCGAAGCTACCTGCATGCGCTTTTGAAGTATGTTTTGCAACAACAGAAAAAATCACTGCGATACAAAGAAGGTAAAAGCAAAGGGTGTTTTTAACTTGCTTAGATACTTTCATAAATGACCTCTTAGATAACAAAAAAGGCCCGTAGGCCCTTTGTTTAGGAAAAGAAGTGCCATCCATGGCACTTTAGCAGTTGCTCTTTACTTGAATGAGTAAGTTAGGCCAGCTGCAGCCATTGTGTCTTTGCTGCCTTTACCTTTGCGAGACTCAGCGTAGCCGAATGAACCTTTAGCCATCCACTGTTTCTCAGCACCGAATGCGTAACCAACACCTACTGCAACAGCTTTAGAACCGTTAAACTCAGCAACACCAGCACCAACACCTAGACCGCTGTGACCAAATTGCATTTGAGACATAGCACCAACCATTGCAGTACCGTTAGATACACGGCCTTCCATTGTGTCGATCTTGCTGTCTAGACGAGCCACTTCTTGCTTAAACTCAGCTTCAGCTTGACGAGCCCAGTCTTGCGCTGCTTTAACGTCTGTATCGTATTGTTTTGCAGCTCGCTCAACCTCTTCCGCTGCCTTTTTTACATCATCTTCAATGTGAATTGGTGGCACTGGTTTAACGTCATCAGGAGAAACGATTGCCTCACGCGCATTGCCATTTTTGTCTACGGCAATAACTTTGGAAGGTTCACCGTTAGCACCAACTTCAACTTGATAAGATGTCCCAGTTTTTGGATCAACAAATACACCCGAACCATCTTTGTTTACTTTGCCGACTTTGTTCTTACCTTGGTAAATACCGCCGTTAGCTTTAACGGTTAAACCATGTTCATCTACAGCAGCACGTGCGGCTTTAACCAAGTCATTTTTCATTACAGGTGAGGCTACTTTAGTTTTTTCCATTATGTCGTTTCCACGGAATGGGATTGTAGCTTCTCCTACTTTAGTAAGATTGCCATAGCGATCAAATTCAACAGCAACTTTCTTTCCTTTCATACCATCGTCAACAACTACCTCAAAACGGCTTTTACCACCTTCAGATTCACTAATGTCTTTGATTGTATGGATTGAGCCGTCCTCACCAATTACTGTTGCAGAACGCCCCCCTTCAATAACAGTAAAGTTGTCACGGATTTCTTTTTCAACCTGCTCCGCGTGAATCGGAGCGACTGCAGCCAAAGCCGCGCCAGAGAATAAAGAAGTTACTGTAAGAGCAAGAATTGTCTTTTTCATGATATTTCCAATAAATATTTGTACAAATGTTAGTGATTGAGCGTGAGGAGGATTTGCTCCCCACGCTAAATTTCAAAAATGGGATTAGAAGCTGTACTGAACGCCGATTTTGAATACGTTGTCGTTCTTGTACTTGCTTGACATGCTGTCTGAGTAAGTTTCACCGTCGCCAGAGATGGTTCCACTGCCTTTAAGGTGCGTACGTGCTTTGTAGGTGTACTGAGCGTATGGCTTAAGGTCGCCAAATGACGTGAGCACTGCTTTTAGCTCTAGCTCTTGGGCTTTAGCGGTTGTATCGCCGTTACCCGCTATCGCCGTTCCATTGAAGTCAGTTTTCAAGTAACCATCGATTTCGCCGCGCTTAACGATGTAGTTTGCTGATAGGTCTACTGTATCCATCACGTTGTAACCAACGGTTAGGTCAACACGGTGAACCTTAGACTTATGGCTGCCGTTACCATTCGTTTTGCCAGTGTTGTTGTATGCAGAGAACTCACCTTTGCCATCTGAAATTTCGTAGCGGTAACGCGCTGCTGTGTATAGGCCGTTATCGAATGTGTAACCGCCTTTGATGCCAAATTTGGCAATATTGCTGTCTTTGTAGGTTGCTTCGCCGTTTACACCGTCTACTGCTAGGTTGGCGTTGTACTTGTACTCTTTTGAGTAACCTGACGGCACGGTTAGGTCGAAAGATGGCATGATGAATGCGTTGCCCATCTCAACCTTGTAGTCCAAAGAGAATGTTGTCTCTTTGTGGCGTTTTAGGTTTTCAGCACTAACGATTTCAATACCACCTGCTAATCCGCCAATCACTTGATCGTGGAACTTAAGTGTCGTTTCTTTGTTGTTGCCATGCGAAGCTTCAAGATCGAAAGCTGCGCCTGAGAAAGAAGTTAATGCTGCTAATACTGCTGTTGCTACTGCTAGTTTTTTCATGTTTATACCTATGTAAATTTGATAATGAAAAAACCATCCTTGGGTGGCTCAATATTGGGATTTTCCAGTATTTCCGTTTCATTCCTGAGCTCGAAAGGAATAATACAGTGTTCGAATTCGTTTGTGAACCCTTAATTTGCAAAAATGATCAAAAAAATTAATTAACAATGGTCGTGAATAGTTTTACAAGCTTATTTTAATAAGTTGTAAATCAATTATGATTTTATTTGTGGGAGCGTGAGTACTATTGATGGTAGTGTTGAGTCATGGGTGGATGTCGTGAATTGTCAAATAAAATCAGAATTGAAATTTATGATCTGGAGAATAATCATAACTAGGGAGAGCAACGCTAAAGCATCTTTTGATTCTTTGCTGATATTCTGAGCAGTGGCTTTATGTTGGTGTATCGCCGCCATGTAGACCGTAAAAAATGGAAATAGAACGGTTGATACTTAGGCAAATTTACTGAAGCAGCTCTAACCATTTTTGCCACTCACTGGCCTTACAAACGCAAAAAAGGCTCAGAGGTGATGATCTCTGAGCCTTTTGGTAGGGTATTGGCAAATAGCTAGATAGCTACTCTCAATTATGATTTAGATTCAGTTTGCTCTAGATTCGCTTCACCGACGACAACAACATCACCGGTTTCTTCATCTAGGTATGCGCCGATTGGTTGAAGTTGCTCTTCCTCTGCAGGTGCGGTTTCTTGTTCACCTACAATAACCACTTCGCCAGTCTCTTCATCTAAGTAAGCGCCAACTGGCTGAGGTTCAGCGATAACGAATTCGTAACAGATCTTCGCGTCAAAAACACCAGCAAGTTTGTTAGACTCACCCGCAATTTTCCCAGGTTGGTTTTCCGCTAACCAATCGTTAGTTGCTCCGCGAAGTGGTGCTTCTTCTTTAGAACCAAAAATTCCTGAATTCTGATAACAAGCAAGCAGTTTGTTATCACTAAAGCGGTGTTTTGCAACTCTGTATTGATGGCCGTCCGGTGCGTTGTAGATCGCGTCATTTGAGGTTACGTCGTAGGTCACCAATTGACGAGCGCCTTGTACATCGTTGTAAATAGAGCAGCCGCCTAGAGTAGAAGCAGCGACAATAGCAACAAGCAAAGACTTAACAGTAGTTTTCATTTTCGATTCCTATTTATTTCGTATTAAAGGACGTGGAGCGACCTTAAATGTCGTGTTTTGCATCGATAAGGCATAAATGAAACCTTAGAGACGCAAATATGGATTAAATTCTGATAGTTATGAGCAGTTTATGTTGAGAGCTTGCTGCCTGGCTTAAAGGACAAGCTCCACCACTCGACCAATTTGGTATTTCATTTTGTCAGACTTGCGCTGTTGAAATAGATAGCGCTCGTTCGCCTGTTGCCAGCCTGAAGTGAGCAAGCAACTGGTATGATCCCCAGTTTCAGCTGACGCCTCTAAGCAGGCTTGGCTGATGGAATGACATTCACTATAATTTTGACTGATAGACTGGTTTACCTCGTGGTAATAGTCTGCGCAGGAGCTAAGGTATGAAGTGCTAACTGAAAAAACACAGCATCCGACGAGCGCACCGGTTAGTGCAGTAGAAAATACGTTCATTATCGATTCTCCGCCGCGATAGCTTGGCCGAGAGAAGTATTGCTAAACGCACTTAGCGAGTCGTTAATTAAACGAATGATGCCTGGTAGCAACAAACCGTCGCTGAGGTTTTCCTCAACTTTTTTGTTGATCAGACCCATAGTGATGTTGAGAAAGCGATAACCTTTTAGCTGTTCATCTTCCGTACCATGAGTAATCAGTCTGTTTCCAATTAGAGCATGGCTTAGGAGTATCTTTTCATTCTCACTCGCACCTTGAGTTTGTAGAGGCGTAAACTTAACCGCCTTCGCTCGTGTGTTGTGCGACTCAACCATAGCTTTTATCGCTTTAGCAAAATTGAGGCTGTGAGCTATACGGTGATGCTTCTTGTCATTGCCAAAGTGACGATCAAGCAGCTTTGCATTGTATCTACCCAACACGTGGTTGAGCCAAATTGAAGGAAATAGAGATTGAACAATTGAACTGATCATTTTTCACCTCGACGAACAATATTTAGCACATACACTATCTTTTACTATCAAGATATAAGCGCACACCTGTAGCTATGCCTTCTAGCAACTTATCCATGGCGACGACATCAATTTCGCCACCAGATAAATCACGTAAAGATCCATCGACTAGCTTTAATCCGTTCTTTCCTTGTTGGATTGTTAAAGGGATTCCCCAAATACCAGAAAATCTTTCTGCCTTAGCACGAACTGTTTTCAAACGGTGGGCATCAAGTTGAGTCACGGCTAGCATGCCTCTTGTGGTTTATTTGTTTTGGTCACTTCAGTTGCTTGAAGTGAGATTGATTTAGTCGGCATAAATAGCAATGCCAAACCAAGTAGCAAAGAGACAACACCAAATACGGCATGCATGGCGCTGCCAACTAACACAGTGCCTTGAATAGCAAGGCTTGAAGCAGTGCCAATTTTAAATGCGGCCTTCAACCTTGCACTGACGATCGCAAAGCTAGCAATCATGCACATGCTGTAAGGAACCAAGAGCAAAGTAAATGCTGCCATATGGGATCTTGGAGTAACAAAGTTTACAGTGGCTAACACAATCAATTGGCAAACCAGGAGGTTAAGTGCCATTAGGCCAAGGTATTGTCGACGATTTAAGGTTGCATTTTTAAACGTAAACACCGACTTAACTAGCTGTTTCATTGTTGTTTCCATTCCTACTTTGTTACGTGAACTGATTTACCTTGAATCCCGCGTGGTGCAGTCGTTGCGGTAATCAACTCAGAGAGTGATGAAACGTCATGAAGCTTAACTTGTTCTGTCATATTTGAAACAGGTGTAACGTTAAACAGGGCTAAAACGGCAAGAGTGATAATTTTCATACTTGTGTAATCCTGTGAATCACATTTACCAGATTGGCAAATGTTTTGTGTTAATGTTTCATTGGGTGGCTTGTATCTACATGTTAGTTTCAATAATGACTATTAATGTCATGTTAATGTCAAAGATAATCATATGTGAAATGTTTTAATGGATTAAAGACGATTGTGGTGAATTGAATTGTTTTACATAGGAAAGTCTAGGACTTAACCTATTTGCCTAACACTTTGATTTTTGTTGGATTCATGTTCCAAGAACAAGGCGAACGAATAAAGAGAACAGAGTAAGTACTGAAATGCTGAGTAACCATATAATCACAAACCAGATTATTCTAGATGTTTTGTTGCTCATTAATGATACCCCTCTCCATGCTTCAATCGTCCTCTAAATACCCAGTAAGAATACGCGCTATAGACGATAATCATTGGTACTAAAAAGACGGCGCCAGCTAATAAGAAGTTGAGGCTTGAGTCTGGGGCCGCGGCATCATAATAAGTCAGCGAAAAGGGAATCAAATAAGGGAAGGTGCTAATTCCAAACCCAACTCCAGATATCACAAACAAACCGATACCGAATAGGTAAGCTTTAAGCCCTTTATGTTGCATGAGAGAAGCAAAAAGTTGCCAGATGAAGCCCGCAGCACAGATTGGTATCAACAGGAACACCAGTGTTTTGGGAAATGAAAACCATCTTTCAAAAATGAGTTCATTTATAAATGGAAGCCATATGCTCACAGCCACGATACTTGTTGTCATTATTAAGCCACATCGTTTGGCTATATTGTAGTAGCGGGTCGTGAGGTCTTTGGGCATCTTAATAATAAGCCAGCATGCTCCAAGTAGTGAGTATGCGGAGAGTAAAGCGAAAGCACAAAATAAGCTGAAAGGGGTCAGCCAATCAAACCAACTGCCACTAAAAGATCTTCCCTCGATATCAATACCCTGAAGAAGAGCTCCTAGCATGACTCCCTGCATTAAGGTTGCGAGTAGGGATCCAATAAAAAACGCACCATCCCAGAGAAACTTGCCCCGTTTGGTCCTGAACCGGTATTCAAAGGAAACCCCTCTAAGAATTAGCCCCAACAGCATAAGGATGAGTGGCGCGTAAAGCGCAGGCATAACAACCGCATACGCAAGTGGAAACACCGCAAAAAGACCACCACCACCGAGTACAAGCCATGTTTCATTGCCATCCCACACTGGCGCAATACTGTTCATCATTAAATCTCGTTCGTTTTCACTATGAGCACCAGGAAACAAAATCCCAATGCCTAGGTCGAAACCGTCGAGAATGACGTAGATAAGTACAGCAAAGCTGATCAGTCCGTACCAAATCAAGGCGATATCCATAAGACTTTCCTAGGTTAAGTGATTGGAGTGGGAAACAGGGGAGGATTCAGTACCATCTGGTAGTCGACTGTCGAGCGGCTGTTCATACTTAGTAGGCGATTTACGCATCAATCTTATTAGATAGAAGAAGCCTGCTCCAAAGATAATAAAGTACACAATGACAAATGCCGTTAAAGAGATGCTAATTGCTGCTGCGTTTATGGGAGATGCGGATTCAGAAGTGGTCAATAACCCGTAGACAGTGTAAGGTTGGCGGCCAACTTCAGTCGTTATCCATCCGGCTAGGACGGCTATGAAGCCAGCAGGGCCGAAATGTACGCATAATTTGTGGAACCAAGTAGCCTTGAAAAGCTGGTTTTTTGCACGTAACCAAAGACTTAAAACGCCAATTATTAGCATGCCAAAACCAATGGCGACCATCACTCTGAAACTCCAGAATACTATTTGCACAGGAGGGTGATCGCCTTCAGGAAATGCATCTAGACCTTTCACTTCGCCATCCCAGTCATGTGTGAGAATGAAGCTACCCAACTTTGGTATCTCAACAGAGAAGTCCACTTGTTTGGTACTATCGTTTGGGATTCCAAACAGTATCAAAGGAGCGCCTTTATGGCTTTGATAGTGTCCCTCCATTGCAGCTATTTTCGCTGGTTGATGCTTAAGGGTGTTAAGACCATGCACATCACCAGCAACGATTTGCAGAGGGGTAACAATGGCTGCCATCCACATCGCCATAGAGAACATAGTTCTTGCTAATGGGTTGTGAGGTGCTTTGAGAAGGTGATATGCCCCAACAGCCGCCACGACGAAAGCGGTAGTTAAGTACGCTGCGAGCAACATGTGAACGAGTCGGTAGGGAAAAGAGGGATTAAAGACGATGTCAAACCAACTTTCAGGAATGAATTGACCAACCTCGTTGATCGAATAGCCAGCGGGCGTTTGCATCCAGCTATTTACGGAAAGGATCCAAAATGCAGAGAGAAAAGTCCCGAATGCGACGATACAAGTAGAGGCAAAGTGAAGTGTTTTACCCACTCTCTCCATGCCAAATAACATCACGCCTAGAAAGCCCGCTTCTAGGAAAAATGCAGTGAATACCTCGTAACCCATCAATGGACCAAGTATAGGGCCGGTTTTGTCCGCAAATACGCTCCAATTGGTGCCAAACTGATAGCTAAGAACGATCCCACTCACGACTCCCATACCAAAACTTATCGCAAAAATCTTTAACCAGTACTTGTACAGTTGGATAAATTTGTTGTCGTTGGTTTTCAACCAAAGTCCTTCTAAAACAGCTAGGTAGCTTGCTAAACCTATAGTAAAGGCAGGAAAAATAATGTGGAAGGAGACGGTAAAAGCAAACTGGAATCTGGCTAGGTCTACGGCAAGTGAGTCCATAATTTTCTCCTCTGTATGCTCTCTTGCTTACGCTCAATCGTCAAGCCCAGTTCAAATAACGATCAACTAATTTTGTTCTCCTTGCTGATGAAGTGCGTAGGAATAGGAGTAACAATGAAGACAAAGGTGTACTCATGAGTTTTAAAAGCCGTTTAGATAAGTTGGCACCTAATTTTGAAGCAGGTGGAAAGTACGAAAAAATGTATCCACTGTACGAGGCGGTCGCGACTATTTTCTATACACCTGGTTTGGTGAATAAGGGCCAAACCCACGTCCGTGACAGCATCGATCTGAAGCGCATCATGATTATGGTTTGGTTAGCGACATTTCCGGCCATGTTTTGGGGGATGTACAATATCGGTAACCAATCCTCTATAGCGTTGCTAGCAAGCTACTCCTCTGAAGAGTTAGTCAACATAGTTGACGAGAATTGGCGTCTTGCTTTGGCTTTTGGCACAGCCGAAGGGATAATGGGTGCTACTTGGTGGAGCAAGCTACTACTTGGTGCAAGCTACTTTTTTCCTATTTACGCCACAGTGTTTGTTGTGGGTGGTTTTTGGGAAGTTCTCTTTGCAATTGTCAGGAAACATGAAGTTAATGAAGGCTTTTTTGTAAGCTCAGTTCTCTTTTCTCTTATCTTGCCTCCTACGATACCGCTGTGGCAGGCCGCTTTAGGTATAACGTTTGGTATTGTCGTTGCCAAAGAAATTTTTGGTGGGACTGGGCGTAATTTTCTGAACCCTGCACTCGCTGGTAGAGCATTTCTGTATTTTGCCTACCCAGGCAACATGTCGGGTGGGTTGGTTTGGGTCGCAGCAGATGGTTACACCGGTGCAACCCCTTTAAGTCAGTGGTATGAGCAAGGGAACGCTGGACTAATCAATAACGCAACGGGCGAGCCTCTTGTGTGGCTAGATGCGTTTATAGGGAACCTACCAGGCTCGATAGGAGAAGGTTCAACGCTTCTTATAGCCATCGCGGGGATAATACTTATCGGCATGAGGATCGCTTCGTGGAGGATTGTTGCGGGGGTGATCGTGGGACTAGTTATTACTTCAGTTCTTTTAAATTTCATTGGGTCGGACACCAACCCAATGTTTTCTATGCCCTTCTACTGGCATTTTGTTTTGGGTGGTGTGGCATTTGGTACTTTCTTTATGGCGACTGACCCCGTTTCTGCTGCCTTTACCAATAAGGCTAAGTGGGCATATGGAATACTTATTGGTGTCATGACTATCGGTATCCGTGTGCTTAATCCTGCTTATCCTGAGGGGATTATGTTAGCCATTTTGTTTGCTAATTTATTTGCTCCTCTGTTCGATTTCATGGTGAAAGAGGCTGCGATAAAAAGGAGGAATCAACGTCGTGCCTCATAAGATTAAGAAACAGGATTTACCTGAAAAGGTTTGTACTGTTTGCAATCGACACTTTGCTTGGAGAAAAAAGTGGGCAAAGTGCTGGCACGACGTAAAGTACTGTTCAGAACGTTGTAGAAAGAGTAGATAAAGCTAAATTGATGATTACCACGGTATTGCTTCTCCTGAATAATCGTAAAAGTTACCGCTGTCATCGATGCTTTTCGACTCAATGATATCTATCAAATCCTTCGCGACCTTTTCTGGGCTAAACAGCTTTCCTTTTGGTACGTTTGCTTGAAATGGTAGAGACAGTTCTGTGTCTGTTGTACCAGGGTGAAGCGATAACACTGTTGCTTTTGGGAGCGTCCGTTTCCATTCTACTGATAATGTTTTGATTAGCATGTTGAGTGCCGCTTTGGAGCTTCTATAGCTATACCATCCCCCTAAGTGGTTATCAGATATACTGCCGACTCTCGCAGATAAGGTTGCAAACTTGGGAAATTCACTTGATTTGAGTTTGGCTGAGAAGTATTTAGCGAGAAGCAATGTTGGCAGCGTATTGATAGCGATATTTTCTAAGAAAAACTCACCGGAGACGGAATGGAGGTTTTTTTCAGGCCCTTGGTGCTCATTGTGGAGAAAACCAACGCAGTTAATAATCCAATCTAAGTGGTCAATCCTGCTGGCAAGGCGCTCGATAGACTCTTCTTCATGAATATCCAACTGGTGCCAATAGACTTGATTGCTCCTGTGTCTGTTGTTTGAGCGAAAATAGGTGCCATGTATTTCCGTATTCTCATATCTAAATAAACACTCATTTACTAAAGCGGCTCCAATGCCACCGCTCGCACCCACTATTAGTACTTTCATTGTGTTTGTCCTGTGAAACTCATTTAGTTGACTAATACGTTGCAAAATTCTTAGGACATCAACAATCAAACAGAGAAATACACATGTTTCTTAACTAAGAATTTGATGGTTTATTCGCCTGTTTATGTGATCAAAGGCAAATATTGAGTCCATTTGTGCATGATCTTGAAGGAAATGTGAGTAGTGGGTGCAAATTTCAATATTCATAGACTAAATTTATATGTGCTGGGTTTCTTATAGGGGCAAGGTGTATCTAGAATGCCGGTTTTAAAAAGTAAAAAATTGGCGCTTGGTGTATCTGTGTTAGTGCTATGCACTGTGGTTGCGGGCGTGATTATTGGGATGAAGGTAGATAAAAAGACCTCGTCTTCTCACATCAAAATAGGGGTGTCCTTAACACCTTCCTCGTCGCCATTCCTAATCGCTGAGCAGCTTGGCTTGTTCAAACATTTTGGCCTAGATGCCACACTATTCCCTTGTTCAAGTGGAGCGGCTTGTACTCAGCTAATGCTGGATCAAAGCGTCGATTATGCTATCGCTTCTGAATCGGTCGTGATGTTCCAAAGTTTTGAACGAGACGATCTCACTCTGCTTGCGAGTTTTGTTGAATCTGATAACGACCTCAAACTTCTCACGCTTACCCCTGTTAATATACGTAGCGTTGCCGACCTTGATGGTAAGCGGGTAGGGATTGTAAAAGGCACCGCCAGTGAGTTTTACTTTGATTCTGTGCTTATCAGTAATAGTGCTCAGGAGATCGAAGTAGAAAAAATTTACCTACAGCCTCATGAACTTGTGCCTGCACTTCTTTCTTACCGTGTTGAAGCAATATCCGCGTGGGAGCCGATGGGGTTTGAAGCCAATTTATTGTCTGTCTCTGAAGTGTCCAATTTAGGTACAAAAGGTGTGTATCAACTTTCCTTTAACCTCATTACACGGTCACCATATCTTGAATTCGTCGGAGATGAGCCAGTTCGATTACTACGAGCACTGGATATGGCTAACGAGTGGATTAACTCCAACCCTGACAAAGCGCTAAGTATCATTTCACAAAGATTGGATATACCCCTTAACCAAATCGAATGGTCTTGGGATGATTATTTGTTTCGCTTATCTTTGGGTAACTCGCTACTTTCTAACCTTCAGCTTCAGTCTCGCTGGGCAATTGAAAATGGCTTTGTTGAGGATACACCGCCTGACTTCCGTCAAATTTTGTATTCCTATCCATACCAACAAGCCGTGGCGTTGAGGGATTAAGCGATGTTGGACTCACTGTTTAAAAAGATGTTCATCTTATCGACAACCACCATGATTCTAACTTTGTTTATTGTGGTCTCTTTCTTCAAGATTAATGAACAGCAAAAGGTCACCAAAGTCGAGCTTGATCAAATCATCGACTTACAGCTGTGTGTCGATTTGCTCAGAAGCCAATTGTGGGTGTTTAAACAGTTCGGTGATGGCTCTAGTCTTAACCAAGTAGAGGTGGCGCAAGCGGAGCTTTCAACCAAACTCACTGCCTACAAAGGGAGTAATATCCAACTCGACAATCTTCAACGGATGAACCACAGCTTGCATACACTTTTGATTAGAGAGAAGCAGCTTTATTTTGTTGGGGCTGAGGGCAATGCAGATGATGCTGCTTCTATTCTAAATGCAAGGAACCTTCTCCATTCTCGCTACAACATGATTGTGCAAAACATGACGGAGGAATTGGCATACGTTCATCGATTAGTGGTTAAAAGAAATGCTTCTTCGCTAGAAAACGTCATGTCGACTGCGGCGGCGTGGTTGATTCTGTGTTCGATTTTGGTGAGTGTCACGGCATGGTTAATCCTGTTCCGCTTTAAATCAGGGGCTGAAGCGATGAAAGCAGCGATTCTGAATCTGGCGCAAGGCCGATTAGATACCAAAGTCGAAGCAGTGAAGATGGACAGTGAGTTTCGTGTGATCGCGAATTTCTTTAACCAGATGACGGTCTCTTTGTGTCACTCGACAGTAACCAAGCAAGAGCTTGAAGAAGAGATCATTCGACAAACCAAACAGCTCAAGCATAAGCAAGAACAACTGCTGTTTTTATCTGAGCATGATCCACTCACGAATTTAATGAATAGAAGAGCCTTCGATAAACAACTAGAACAGTCAATTGTTAGGGCCAAGCGAACAGGACATAAATTCGCGCTACTGTTTATCGATTTAGATGACTTTAAAAACGTCAATGATAATTATGGTCACGATGCAGGTGATTACGTGTTGGTTAAAATTGCTGAGCGCCTGTCAGATTGCGTTCGAGAGTCTGACATTGTAGGAAGACTGGGGGGCGATGAGTTTGTGGTTTGCCTCGATTTGCTTAAAGATTTGGAAGGTGTTCCTGGGAAAATCGCTCAAATTGGGGAAGTGATTAAATCTCCAATCGTTTTTGCTGGCCATTCATTGAGTGTGGGTTCGAGCATCGGGATTGCCTGCTTCCCAGAGCAGGGGACAACCAAAGATGAGCTAATCTGCATTGCCGATAAAGCCATGTATGTTCAGAAAGAATGTAAGGATCAAGTGCAGGCAGAGCAAGAAGAAAAATCGGACTCACAAAAGACGCAAAACGTGGTAAAGCTATTTGCGCAAGGTAACAAACAATAGCTCAGTGTAAAATAGGATTAACACCTTCAAAATATGTGATTTGTCACTAATTCTAGACTTCTTTATCAATAATCGACATTTTATGCAGGTTTGATTCACGCCTCTTTTGTGAATCGTAAAGGGATAGGAAGTCTAAGAATGGATAAAGAACATAGTATGCGCGAGAACTTACTCGCGTTAACTCTAGGTAGTGCCTTAGTATCTTTAGGTGTTATCTTTTTCAATAAAGTCGGTCTGTTAACTGGCGGTACAGCTGGTTTAGCGATCTTTTTAACTAAAGTCAGTGATTTTAGCTTCGGTCAGGTGTTCTTCGCACTAAACTTACCGTTTTATCTCCTCTCAATCACTCGTATGGGCTGGCGCTTTACACTCAATACTTTTATTGCAGTAACGATAGTTTCATTCGCCGTTGACCATTTGCATCATGTGATTGAAATTGCACGTATTGACCCGTTTTATGCAGCCTTACTCGGTGGTGGCATGATAGGCATAGGTATGCTAGTCATATTCCGCCATAAAATGAGTCTCGGTGGTTTCAATATTCTTGCGCTGTTCTTACAAGAGCGATTTGGGATTCGTGCCGGAAAAGTACAGATGGCGCTCGACTGCTCCATCGTTGTCATGTCGCTGTTTATTGTCGATATCTCATTGATTCTACTCTCAGTGGTGGGAGCAATCGCAACCAACTTGATACTGGCTATGAACCACAAGCCAGGGCGGTATCAACCTCAGGCAACCACGGTTTAAAGCTGCCAATCAACGAAATAGGCTTAGCAACTCGCTAAGCCTTTCATTTTCTACCTATTGTTCAACGCTTGGTTAAACAGCGAAACCTCTTTGGAATCTATTGAGTATCCGCTATTACAGGCTGCGTGTAGCGTTGCCGCGTATTCAATATTAAAGTAGCGAAAGAGTCCTTCAAAGAAGCTGTGAAAAGTCGGGCAGATCGCCTGTTTACCTGAACTGGTGAGTACAAAACCACGCTTAGATTCTAATGCTCTTGCTTTAGGTTTTAGCTCTGCAACATCTAACAGCTCGGTCATTCTATCAATCAGCGCCTTCATAGGGGCTGTTACCGAGTACCAGTAGATGGGTGACGCAAAGATAATATTGTCTGATTCAAGCATCTTTTCAACAAGCGGATAAAAGTCATCGACTGGATAGCGGTTTTCGTAACGATAGGGTGTGATAGTGAGCAAATCAATATCGACAACCTCGACTGTATGATCTGCTGCTATGTGTTCAATTGTTTTGGCAGTATTGCCTTGTTTGTTCGCGCTAGAGAAGAGTACTAATGTCTTCATTTATAAGTCCTTTTCATTGTCATCGAGATTCGATTAAAGGACTATAAAACCTCAACCATAGTTGAGGTAAAGCACTCTTTACTTTTTACTTATCACTAGTTAGCTGCTAACAATTTTGATAGACGCGAAACACTGTTAATGCCTTCTGGCACTTGGGTGCGTTGAGGGTTGTAGTAAATCGCCTGCAGACCTGCTTCAAGCGCTGGGTAAATATCCTTATCTAAGTTGTCTCCAACCATAGTGACTTGTGAAGCACTGTCTCCGAGAGATTCGAGTATTGCTTGGTAAAACTCAGGGCTGTTTTTCTCAAGAGCTAAGTTCGCTTTACAGAAATAGCCATTGATATACGGGTCTAACCCGACACGTTCAAACGCTTGCTGAATTTCAGACTCGGTAGATTCTTGCGCACTGGTTGCAACGTAGATGGTGTGATTTTTACTCAGCGCTTTAAGTGTTTCTTCGGCTTCTTCAACGGCTTCGACTTGAGGCCAAAGATACATTTTTCCTTTTTGCTCAGCGAAGTCGACCATGAGGGTATCCCCCCAATCGAACAGATAGACATGGCTCATCCTAAGCCTCCTATTAGGTTAATTGGTTTATCAAAATTCATTCTAACCTTACCAAGGTAAATTTCACCACTAATTGCTTATATTTACCATGTGAATAATATCTGTGTGAATGGTGTCTGATTAAGTGATTGTTTTATAGGGATATCCATGTTGGCATTTGATTTGCTCATACAGGTGATATTATAAAAATGAATGAGAATTTAAGTTAGGTATCATCTGTTTTTATAAAATTAGTAGGTTAGCTGGATAGTTTCGAATTAATTGGTGTCGAAGCACTATCCGCACGTATAAATAACGATAATAGAAAACGAGGATTTCTAATGACGACTAAGCCGTTACGTTGGTTGCTACCTTTTATCATCTTAGGTGGTGCTTATGCTGGTTATTCAACAATAGCCTCTAGTGCGCCTGAAACTCTAGAAAGTAAACCTCCCAAGGCACCTCCAATCGTGAAAGTCTCGAAGGTTGCGTCGAGCGATCACAAAGTAGTAATTACTAGCCACGGAGAGCTACAACCCGTTGAAGTTACGCAGCTTTCTGCTCAAGTGTCCGGTGAGGTGGTTAGCTGGCACCCTAACTTTGTCGTCGGCGGAATTGTTAAGCGGGGCGAAGTGCTGTTTCGTATCGAGAGTGATAACTATCAAGCGGCAGTGCTCCAAGCTGAGGCGCAATTAGCGAGTGCTAGAGCGGCGTTAATCGAGGAGAAAGCAAAGGCTGAAGTAGCGAAACGTCAGGCTAAAAATCTGCCACAAAAACAAGTGACAGATCTGTACTTACGTAAACCTCAGCTACTTAGTGCTGATGCGCAGGTGAAGTCAGCCTTAGCAGCGCTTAAACGTGCAAATCGCGATCTTGAAAACTGCAAGGTGGTCGCTCCCTATGATGCGTTAGTAGTGGCGAAAGATATTGGTGTGGGGCAATTCATCTCAGCGGGTGCTCACGTTGCGACGCTTAACAATGTAGAAGCAGGAGAAATTCACATTCCTATCGCAGGGTTTGACAGTGCGTTCCTACCACAAGATTACGCAGGTATCCCGGCACAAATCATCCAGCGAGGCATCAATAACATTCGCCGTGAAGGCAAGATCGACCGTGATTTAGGCGTGGTGGATAGCAGCACTCGGATGATTAACATGGTCGTCAGAGTTGATAATCCTTATGCAATTGATAGTGACCAAGCACCAATGAAGTTTGGTTCTTATGTCGAGGTTCAATTTGCGGGTAAAGAGTTAAAGCATATCTATCGCCTTCCTCAGGAGCTGGTCAACAATCAACAGGTATGGGTCGTCAATGAACAAAACCAACTTGAGCCACGCGTAGTCAATGTCTTGCGGGCAGAAAAAGAGTTCATGCTGATCAATCAAGGCTTAAGTGATGATGACCAAATCGTATTGACTGTGCCTGAGTATCCGCAAAAAGGGCTGCAAGTCGAAGTCGCGGTTCAAGACAGTTCATCGGATAGGTAGAGGCGAGTCATGGAAGAGAACAAACAGAAAGGTTTGATCGCCTATTTTGCCAATAACTCTGTCGCGGCGAATTTGCTCATGGCCTTTATATTGATCATTGGTACGGTCAGCTTCTTCTTTATCCAGCGACAGATGTTCCCCAATATTGAAGTGAACTACATCAATGTCAGTGCTCAGTATCCGGGGGCTTCACCGCAAGAGATTGAAGAAAGTATCCTGATTAAGTTAGAAGAGTCGCTCAAAGATGTTACGGGCATTAAAAAAGCCGTGTCTAGCGCTTATCGAGGCAGTGGCAACATTGAGCTAGAAATCGGTGTTGATGAAGATATTGATACTGTGCTTGATAAAGTGAAACAGAAGGTCGATTCGACCTCTAATTTCCCAGACGCAATGGAGCCGATTCAAGTTTACCAATATGAATGGCGACAAGATGTTATTGAGATGGCGTTAGTTGGTGATAGAACCCTGCTTGAACTTAAGCCTATCGCCAAACAAATAGAAGATGAGCTTCTTCAGCTGAATAATGTTGCTCTAGTAGAGCTCGGTGCTCCGGAGTATGAAATTGCTGTTGAAATAGAGCCTAGAGTTCTTCAAAAGTATAGCCTGACACTCAACGATGTCAGCAATGCAATCAAGCGTTACTCAGCGAACTACTCTGCTGGTGAAGTGAGAACCAATGCCGGAATGATCTCGGTTCGAATAGAGAACCAGTATTACAAAGGCGAGGAATTCAGAGCCATTCCAGTCAAGATTGGCGCAAATGGCGGTAAGGTATTGTTGCAAGATATCGCAACGATCAAAGATGGATTTACGGAAGACGATCGATACTTCCGTTACTCTGGCCAAAACGCAATGTATCTCTCGGTTAAAGCAACCAAAGACCAAAATATGGTGACCGTTGCTGAGTCCGTCAAAGCTTACATCGAGCAGAAAAACCAAACTTTGCCGTCTGACTTAAAAATCAAAACACTGGTCGATATGACCTATTACCTTAACGCTCGCCTCGATATGATGCTCAAGAACCTATTGCAAGGTGCAGTCTTGGTTGCACTCATGCTAAGTCTGTTCTTGCGCGTTAAGCTTGCCATGTGGGTGATGATAGGGCTTCCGGTTTGTTTCTTGGGTGCGGTGATGATGATGCCTGCCATTGGCGTGAGCATTAACATCATTTCTTTGTTCGCATTTATCATGGTACTCGGTATTGTTGTTGATGATGCTATTGTCATAGGGGAGAGCGCCTACAGCGAAATTGAGAGAAGTGGAGGCGGTGTTGAAAACGTTGTTCGTGGCGTAAAACGTGTCGCGACGCCAGCAACGTTTGGTGTGCTTACGACTATGGCCGTGTTTGCACCATTTTTAATGTCAAAAGGTATAGAAAGTGCGTTCTTCTTTGGTATCGCTTCCATCGTGATTCTTTGCCTGTTCTTTAGTTTGATTGAGTCTAAGCTGATTTTGCCATCGCACTTGGCACACTCTAAGTTTAAGCCGATCAAAAAAGGCAGTTGGCGAGATAGATTCAACACGCGCTTTTTTGGTTTTATCAATGGACCTTATAAAAGGTTTGTAAAGTGGTGTACCCACTGGCGTTGGAGTGTGTTTGCCACCTTTATTGGCGTGTTAGCGATTACCATTGCTATGGTCATGGCTAGCTACGTCAGAATCGTACCATCACCTAAAGTACCTCATGACTTTCCAAGTATAAAGTTGGTCATGAATGACAATGTTTCCAGTGAGCAAACCATAGAGGCGCTGAAGTTAATTGAGTCGACAGTTCTAACTATTGATCAAGAGATAGAGCAAGAAACGGGTCAGAAGATGATTCGTGACATTCTTACGTTCAGTCAGGGGAGAAAAGAAGGTCGGCTTGTAATTCCGCTTGTCGATGAAGAACTCAGGCCATTTAACACCTTTGAGCTTGCAAGGCGCTGGCGCGAACGTATACCAAGTATTCCAGGGCTGAAAATGCTTAACGTGTCCGATAACGTTAATGATGACGAAAAGGGCGATGAATTCGGGTTCCTACTCTACGGTTCTGATATCGAGAGTCTGAATTCGGCGGGTCGTGAGTTAATCCTCAATTTGCAGCAACAGAAGGGCTTGTTTGATATCTCGTCTTCCATCGATTCTGGTAGTCAGGAAGTGTTACTTTCGCTCGCACCAGTCGCATACGATCTAGGGTTAGATCTGTTCGATATCGCGACGCAGGTGGGTGGTAGTTTCTATGGTGGGGAAGCACAGCGAGTCTTACGCGATGGTGAAGAAATCAAAGTCATGGTTCGCTATCCGCAGTTAACCCGTGAGGCTTTCTCTTCATTGCGTTATGCAGTAATTACAACGCCTGAAGGCAAGAAAGTCATGTTAGGCGATGTGGTTGAGATTAACCAGAAACCAGGTGTGAGCAGTATTCGACGTGAAGGGGGCTATCGAAGTGTGTATGTCTATGGCTCGATTGATGAAGAACTTGTCGAACCGAACCAAATCGTCGAGCAAATCAATACCGAGGTGATCCCTGATATTTTGACTGCTTACCCAGGCGTTAAGAGCGAATTGGGCGGAACAATCGAAGAGCAGCAAGCTCAACAAGACGAGCAAATCATCCTCTTTATCGCAGGCATGATCATTGTGTACATACTGCTAGCCGTTCCACTAAAGAGTTACACTCAGCCATTAATCATCATGTCGGTGATTCCATTTAGCCTAACAGGTGCAATATGGGGTCACTATTGGTTTGGCTTAGATCTCAGCATGATGTCGACATTCGGCCTTATTGCGGCGGCAGGTGTTGTGGTTAACGACTCTTTGGTTATGACCGATTACGTCAACCAAGTAAGAGCGCGCGGTGTCGCAATTAAAGAGGCGGTCATCGAAGCAGGATGTGCTCGTTTCCGAGCGATTACGCTGACTTCAATCACTACCTTTGTTGGGGTACTGCCGATCATGTTTGAAACAAGTCTGCAGGCGAAGTTTGTTATCCCAATGGCAGTAGCACTTGGCTTTGCCGTCCTGTTTGCTACCTTGCTAACCCTGATACTAGTGCCATGTTTGTATCTCATGCTAGAGGATATCAAAGGGATATTTGCAAGACTAAAGAGGCTGATAACGCGAAACAAAAGCCAAGCTGAAATCTTGCCTTAATGTTAGAAGCGGGTCGAAGTGACCCGCTTTTTTGTACCTAAATTTCTTCGTGTTTATGAACCAATCCAAAATCTGCGAGGACGGCATAGGCGGCTGGAATCATAAACAGCACGAGTAAGGTTGAGGCGAAGATACCAAAGACAATCGAGATAACCAACGGCTGAATAACCTGAGCCTGCAAGCTAGTTTCCGTCAATAGCGGGAGCAAACCCGCAGCGGTTGTCATCGAGGTCAGGAAGACAGCTCTAAAACGTTCTCTACTCGCTTTAACCACAGAATCATGGACACTATCGCCCTCATCAACGTGATGGCGTATGTATTGAACGAGTAGAATAGAGTCGTTGACCACGATACCCGCCAAAGAGACAAAGCCCATCATACTTGGCATACTGAGTGAGTGACCTAAGAGAATATGCCCCCAAACCACGCCAATAAACGCTAGTGGTATGGCTAACATAACAACGACAGGTTCTAGGTAGCTACGGAACTGATAACTCAATATTGTGAATACACCAAATAGTCCCAATAGGAAGCCTTTACCCATTGATGCGCCTGTTTCGGCGGCATCTTTTGCTTCCCCTTCAAAGTCGAAACGTAGCCCCGGATACTTGGCTGTTAATTTAGGGGCTTCGTCACGTTGGAACTGAGCAATAATTGCCGTAGAGTTGGCTTTGGTATTGTCAACGTCACCAAACACGCTAATGGTTCTTAAACCGTCGATACGCTGAATTCGCACATAGTTACGCTGGAAGTCTAGTGTCGCGATGGTTGCAAGTGGGATTTGGCTACCATCAGACATAATAATTGGGAAATTAGCCAGTTGCTGGAGATCGCCGGCTTGCACTTTGTCTAAACGCACTTCGATAGAGATGTTTTCAACACCCACTTGAATCTCGTCTGCGGTTTGGCCAAAAAAGGCTGCGCGAAGTTGATTGGCGATCAGCTGTCCATTGATACCATAGGTTTCTGCACCCGGACGAAGCTTGACGAGTACTTCTTCTTTACCCATGCGCATATCATCGAGCACACCGTGTACACCATCAAACTCATTCAGGTACTGCTGAATATCAATGGAAGCGGCTTTCAATGCATCGAGGTCGTCGTGTTTAGCACGTATCTCAATCGCTCTTCCGCCCGGTCCCATTGTCGGTTGTTTAAAGACCAGAGAGATAGGATCTGCCAGTTCTCCGATATCTTGCCGCCAAGCCGCAATAAAGTCGTCAATTACTGTGTTTCGGCTTTCTGCACCGAGTAAATCGAGTCTTACCGTCGCAATGTGAGGGCCAGATTCGTTAGCATCCGCATTAGCATTGAACTGACTAGTAATGTGTTGAATGAGAGGAACCCCGTTTTCAACTTTCTCTGTCCATTCCTTATCTAGCTTTTGCGCAGATGCAACAATTCTATCCACCACGGCTTCGGTTTGAGCCAAAGATGAGCCGGGAGGAAGAATGATGCGAGCTTCTGCTATGTCTCCGTCTAACTCCGGGAAGGGTTGGAACTTAAGTAGTCCACCTGCAATTGTCGCGACCGAGACAAGAAGTAGTGCAACGACACCACCTAAGAAGGCAAATCTAAAATCAACAACTTTCTCTACCGCGTTAACTAGGGTGGTGTTTCTAAAGTTTTCAAATCTATCGAGCAGTTTCTTCTTAAACTTCGCTGGTGGCTTCTCTTTTTTCTCTTTGTGTAGAGAGTGGGAGAGGTGATTCGGTAGAATTAGGAAGGCTTCGACCAAGCTCAGCGTTAATACCAGAATTAGTACCTGAGGGACGGCTTTTAGCACGGCACCCATTTCGCCTTGCAAGAATAATAGACTGCCGAAGATACATACTGTGGTTAAGAAAGAAGAGATAACGCCCGGGAGCACTTTCTTAACGCCTTTAATCACCGCGTTGTCGACGTCTTCACCTCTGTCCAAGTGCGCTGCAATTGACTCCGCAATAACGATGGCATCATCCATCATAATACCGATTGCCATCAGCAGACCGACTAAAGACATGATATTGATGGAAAGACCTAACTGTGCCATCAGAAATAAGCCACCAAGGAAAGCGACAGGCAAGCCTGCAGCAACCCAGAAAGAGTAGCGCAAACTAAAGAATAGCCACATCGTTGCGAAGACAAGAATAATACCCTGCCAACCATTACTGACCATCATGGTTAAGCGATCCCAAAGCACAGAAGAGAGATCGTTGGTCAGCTCTAACTTGACACCATCCGGTGCGATAGCTTGTTGCTCTTCGACAAATTGAGCGACACGCTCTTTAATCCGTAACGCATCATCTTCTTTGTTTTTACTGACTTTAAGTAGGGCGGAAGGGTGCCCATCGAATAAGACTTTTTGTTCATCGAGCTCAAAACGGTCTGTGATG
Organism: Vibrio tubiashii; assembly: GCF_028551255.1. NCBI lineage: Bacteria > Pseudomonadati > Pseudomonadota > Gammaproteobacteria > Vibrionales > Vibrionaceae > Vibrio > Vibrio tubiashii. Next base: position 574,342 of record NZ_CP117030.1, read on the forward strand.
GTCGCAATATCTTTAAGGCGAATGAGCGAGCCGTTTGGACCAGAGCCAACGACAATACTTTCCAGTTGCTGCGGTGTAATGCGCCTTTCATCAAAGCGGATTAGAAAGTTCTTATCTGGCGTCTCAACATTACCGCTCGGTAGCTTGATGTTTTGGCGGCCTATTTGCGTCGCAATATCACCGACACTTAAGCCTAACTGACGCATTGCTTGAGAGTCTAACTCGACGCGAAATTGGTGATCAGAAAAACCAGCCACATCGACAAGAGATACGTCGTAGTCAAGCTTTAACGTTCGTTTAAGCTGTTCTGCATAGGCTTTAAGTTCAGGCCATGTGGTATCGGCTGTGATGGCGACATCTACAACAGGTTCATTCCAATCGAGTTCTTGGACAACTGGAGACTCGATTTCTTGTGGGAAGTCATTGATGGAGTTGATCTGCGTTTGTACATCAACCAGCATACGACCGATGTCTGCTTTCTCGTTCAGTTTAAGGATCAGTCTCGCAGAGCCTTCAATCGCCTCACATTGGGTCTCTTCAATATTGGCAAGACCATCTACCGCATCTTCCATTCGAACGCAGATGCTTTCTTCCACTTCTTGCGGTGAAGCGCCCGGGTAAACGACGCCCGCCATGATGTAGGGAGGATCAAACTCAGGGAAGGTTTCCCTTTTGATATTGGGCAGCGATGTAATACCCAAAACGAGCAAACCGAGCATCAGCAAGTTGGCTGCTGTGGGGTGTTTAGCGAAGAATCGAATCATTGTGCTGACTCCTCTTTAGTCACCGTTGCCTCTTTAAGCAGCATGCCGTTGATAGCAGGGAGTAGGTCATTGAGGATTAGCTTGTCACCTTGGCTCAGGTCTCCATCAATAATGACTTGATTGTCACGGCGATAAAGGACTGTTACAGGCTGGATTGTCAGCTTATTGGCTTCATCCATAAGGTAGATTTTGTCGCCATGAAGTGCACGCTCAGGAATCACCCAGCTTGGATTTGCTTGACCTTCGATAAACGCACGTACAAACATCCCATTCACGAGTGGGGGGACGCTGTTAGGGTTTAGATTGCGGTAGTCTTGCTGAATCTCCAATATAACCCCAGCCGTCGCTTGGTTAGGGTCGACGGTTTCACTGATTCGGCTAACCTTTGCAGGCCACGTTGCCTTCATATTACCGCTGCTCAGTTCAATACTGGCATTGATAAAGGTCATATCTGGTTGAGGAATACCAGACTCATCGCGATTGAACTCACCTAAGCTTGACGCAAGGGTGTGCATATCATGAATTGAAAGTTGGGCTTCTACTTCCATCACATCCATACCATGCGCTGTGACCATGGTTTGCTGTAGATTCACCACCTGATTTTGTTCAATATCAACGGCGGCAATGCGCAAGTCGTAAGGCAGCTTGATGATGGTTTTTTCTAATGAGCGGTGTGCCTCTTCAACCTTAGAGGTGTTGACCTTGACCAAGGCTTCAGCGACGCGCTTTTCATCGGGCATCAATCCGATTTGGTTTTCTATATCAAGCACCAGTTTACGTTGTGATAATGCACTTTGTTCTTGCTGATCAACATCAGATTGCGAAGTGAGCCCTTTTTTGCGCAGGTTCTGTTTACGCTCTAACTCTTTGTTCGCGATGACCAGACGATTGCTCTCAATTTTAAGCGTCTGTTTGAGGTTGTCTTCTTCTTGGTAAAGCTTAGCTAAAGAGGTTTGCGCAGATTTGAAGTCAGCTTGAGCTTGTACCAGTTTCAATTCGTAATCGAGTGGGTCGATACGCAGGATTTCTGTCCCTGCCTGAAGCACTTGTCCTTTCTCTAGCCTTGGGTGGCGATAAACGACTTTGCCCGTCACTTCTGCTATCGCTTTCCATTCGATTTTTGGTGCAACTTTACCAAAACCGATCGCTTTGGGTGCCATCGAACGCAACTCTAGAGGTGTTGTTTCGACTAAGCGCGCTCGGTCACCCGCAGGTTTAACTGGTAAATCCGGCTTCACTTTAATTGCCAAAACTAAAGCCATCACGCCAACGGCTAGCGCTGGAAAAAACAGTAGCTTCTTATTTATTTTCATCATTGTTGTTCCTGCTGGTCGTTGGAGGTAAGAAATCCATGTGTCATTAATTTGATATTGTGCTCAAACAGTTGGTTGAGAAACTCTTCATTTAACTCAATCCCGTGAACGGCGAGTAGGGCTGGGGGAGCAATAAAAGGAAAGACCATCAAGCTAATATAAGAGACTTTACATAGCTTGGGGTCTGCATCTGGCCTAAGCACCTTGCTATCTACAAGCTTTTCAAACATCACCAGTTGCATTGGCTGGCTGATGTCGAAAAAGACCTTTTCTAGTAGTTTCCTTTGTGTATCCGAGGCGTCCATATGCATAACTTGAGCAACTAAGCGGGGAAACTGAGGCACTTTGATCATTTCGCGATAATAGGTTCGCATAATATCGAGAAAGTTCTTTTGTGAGCTGTCTTTAACCAGAATGTCCATCTGCTGTTTCATTGGCGCGAGGGTTTCTCGCAACATGGTTTCGAACAGACCTTCTTTATTACCAAAGTAGTAACGGATCATTGCTACGTTAACGCCCGCTCGATTGGCAACAAGGCGCGTTGAAACCTTGTCATAAGGCATTACTGTGAAGAGTTCGCGAGCGTGATGAATCAAATTTTGCCGAGCGTCAATGCTGTCACTGGGACGACCCGCTTTTCTCGTTGTCGTAGCCACGCTTATTACCTCAAAAATTAAACATTCGATTAATTATAGAGTGCATGCTAAGTATTCGATATGACTTAAATTAATCAATATTTAAACAAGTGATTAATTAGTGGGCTTGTTGAGATAAGTAAAAATAGCGGACAGAAAAATGCCCGCATAGCAGCTACTAAGCGGGCGAAAAGTCAAAAATAGTTGTTGTATATTTGGAAGTTGTTGGTTCTATATCCATATCTGAGCTGTTATGAAGAATCTGTGGTTATTAGCAGTTCTTTATATCAGTGTAACCAATGCTGCTTAAGTTAACACTTTTGTCATGAACTGATAATTATTAAAAGTGCAAAGATAATTTTCAATTATGAAATGTACGGGCTACAGCTAGAAAGCCCCTTTTTGAAGTGATCTTCGTGCTATAGTGTTGGCAAATCAAGTAGTACAGGTATTGATGGCTATGCCTATTTTCAGAACCTTTTTTAAACGCAGAGCGCTACGGAAAATGATTGCTCAGATGACCCCAGCTTTAATTAAGGGGTATGGGTCGCGAGACTTTTACTCTGCTGGTCAAGTTTTACAGGCAGCAATTTCCGTTGGGACTTTCAAACGTTACTTTCACTATAACCTTGCGTTGTTTTGCAATGAGCTCACGAGCGAGCAAAGTGACAAGTTTGAACTTAGCCAATCTCAGCTAGACGCTTTACGTAAAGAACTAAGCCATAAAATCTTCGCTGGAGCGGAATATACGGCGATGGATGTACTCAAGCTAGCGAGCCCTTCTTCTTGGAAAGGAGGAAGCATAGAAGACAGTATGGCCAATCACTATGGAATGAATAGCCGTTACTAAGCAGTAAGCTTGACCGAAAAAGGATTAATACAGTGGTATTAATCCTTTTTTCGTTTTTATCTCGCTTCTAAAGGCTTCCACCTCATCGTTTTATTGCCTTCGAGCAAAGCCAATATAGACTGTGGCTCAAGCTTGTACTTTTCTAGTTCAACTTCTTTGTCTGAGAAGTTAGCGATTATCTTACTGCCATCAGAAAAGGTCGTTTGCTGTACCTTGCCATCTTCAGTTAACCACTCAAAACGGTTTAACTGCTTATCCCAAAGCGCCTGATGTAGAGGCTTAAAACCTGATTGGTAGTGTTTAAGCTGCACTAATCTCTTGCTGTTTGGTGACAAAACTTCGTCTCTACTGAGATGAACCATTGATGGAACATTGTAAAGCATAGCTGTTAGGTCACGCTCGATTTTTACATCGCTGAATTTTAAACTATCAGAGTGCCAATGGTGGCTGTTAATCACTTCATCGTGAAAGACGGCTTGGTAGAGCGGAATGCGATATTGAGGCGAAAAGAGTAAGGTTTTATAGGGCTCTTTAACTTTTGCAGACTTAAAAAAGAAATCCGGCTTGTGATCTGGATACCAACGACCCAGATAGTAGGGCGAGTGAGTATCGCGTTTCATCTCTTTATCACTCCAACCAAACCCAATCGTTTCTAAACCATGGGCAAAAGCAATGCCTGACGTGGTGAGTGCGTTACCATCTTCTGAACCGAGTACGACGTTGTTATTGTCGGCAATAGACCGCATTCGTGAATTAAAACCGCGTAGCATATCAGATTCGCTTGTCTTCAAGTTGTAGTCCTCACGTGCCATTGCAGTGGCATCGACATCAATGAACAAACTATCAAACTGACCAAAATGGAGTATGTCTGACACTCGTTTGATTACGTATTCTGTTTCACAAAGTGGGTTGAGGTAATAGCCGTTACCACGAAAGCCTTTCTTCTTTGAGCCGTCTGCAAGTTCGATAGCGCATGTGTTGCGAATTTGATCAGGGAGCTGCGCAGTAAGCCATCCATCATTGAGCCCAAGTGGTATCGCAGTATTGTATGAGTCATAAGTGCCAACCAAATACCCGGCTTGCTTGGCTTGTTTAATGACTTCTGGTTGGTAGAAGGCGGGCATCCAGTTATCAAAACCGAGCCATAAGTGGGTTAAACCTGACGCTTTAAGGTTTTTTACCATATCGGTTGAGATCGCTTGTCCCCATCGTTGTGGATCAATGAGGTATTGTCCAGCGTGATTGCTTAGCCATTGTTTCTTTTGCTGAGCGGCTTTAAATTGCGCTTCAATGGCATTGTCGACCATAGTTGGGGCTGGGGCGTTAAACTTTGTATTAAGGGCGAGGTTGATAGAGTCTACCAGCAACTGTTTGTGATAGTGACTCAGCCAATCCTTGCCTTTGACCAGACCTTGCAACTCTTTTCTGGGTGACTTTTCTATCGCAAGCTGAGCACGCTTAAACAACCACGAGTGTAAACCCCACCAATCAGTGACGTCTTGAACACTAATTCCATCAGAACCAAATAGATACACTTGGTTAGCGCCAATAAGCTTTTCGATGTTTGGGTTAGCTTGCTTTTTCTCGGCCAAAGTAGTGCTAAAGCCATTATTGACTCGCCACTGGCGATACTGCTTTGCTCCACTTAACCAATCACCACCAATGCTAACGGAGACAGTGAAAGGCAGTTTAGAATTGAGGGAGGTAAATTGATGCGCAGCTCTCATATCGAGTTTGTCATCGACTTGGTTAAAAGATAGCGAGTTATTGGTTGCTGTTACCATGTGCCAGCTAATGTATTGAGAGCCCTGCTGAGCTGTCCAAAAAGGCATTTTTAGGTCTTGAGTGGTGTTAGAACCATCACGGCTCTCAGATAGGTATTTGATCCATTCAGGGCTTGAGGTTGGAACCCGCATGCCTTCACTAAAAGGTAAATAGAGCTCCTGTGCATCTTCTTCCGCTAGGTTATACCAACTCAGGGTAATGGGTTCGTCACTTATCACTGTTTGATTTTCAGCAAGGCGGAAAGACAAGCTCAGAGTTGACGATAATTTTGCATCTACTCTGATGTTGCTCGGCTTTAAAGTCCATTGAAAGTGGGTGTTAGAAAGCTGATCTAGCTGCACGGCTTGCTGACTGACACCATCAATTTGTAGACCTGCTTGATTGATCGTTTGATTGTTCCACTTTATCGCCAGTGAGTTCGGGTTGATGTTCACTGATTGCGAGTCAGCTATGAGTGAGATGCTGCCAACTGACGTAGCCTGCGAAGCAGGAGATAACAATAGGCTAGCTATGGTTGATAGGATTAAGGTGGTTGGTTTATAAGGCATATTTTACGTCGTGTTGTTTTCAATATGCCTATTACACATTAGCGGGTGTTTAAATTTGTCACCTATTTGTCTCTATTAGAGAAGGGCAACGAGATTCGATGAATATACTCAACTTTTACTCCAGGCTGGTACTCAAAAATGAGTGTGGAGGCACTTAAGTGGCGAGCATTGGGTGGGGGTTGCAGTTGCTCTAGAGTTATCTTCGTGCTCGTGACTTCTAGTGCTTTTTTGTCCTTTACTTGATTGTACTCGGAATCAAACCATTGGAGATTCACAACGGGTTTCGCACAGCCGTTATTGAGTTGAGGAAGGCTCGCTTGAATCTGGGAACTATCCATTGTCGAACGATTAAGCCAGTGGTTGCTATCGTAACGAGAAACAACAACAGGCAACTCGTTGCGATTGTATTTTAAATAGTAGACTCCCGCCTCAGGAGAAGTAATGAGTTCGTCGGTTTCCCATTCCTGATAGTTCTTGTGAGGCTCAATCTCTCCAGACAATAGAGATATTCCTTGCGGAGTGATGAGCGAGAAATGACCACCTTGTTGTGTTTCTTCTGTCGATACCTTGATTTGGTAGCCGCTGCTAGAGAAACCGCTACGACTGATAAATGAGAGTGTTAACCGAGGAGGCATCGCAGACAAACTTGTATCAAGCTGATGACCGCAGTTTGATTGTGCCAATATGGCTTCTTTTACGGGTTGCCAATGTATGGGCTCAATTCGATTCTGACTCAGTGCTAGAGTAAGTTCTTGCCATGCTCGTCTCGGCTGCTTTTCGAGTAGAGCCTCCATGGTCGATTGCATTGGCGTATTGCGGAACCACGTAGCGTCGTTTGCCGAACAAAAAGGAGTAAAGAAAGCAATCAGCAGTGGTGTCACTATCCAAGTCTTATAACTCATGAGTTTTCCACCAATCTATATCCTACACCTCGATGTGTTTCTATCTCTAAACACGGTAAGGTATTACGTAGCTTTAAGATATGGTTGTCTACGGTTCGGGTTGTGGGAAAGGCTTGGTAACCCCAGATCTTATTAAGTAGCTCTTCACGATGGAAAACACGACCTTGATTTTGAATTAAGAGAACGAGAAGTTGAAACTCCTTCGGTTTCAGGGTGACTTGTTTATCTTGGTCGAGCACCTGTCGCATAGATACATCAATAGAAAGGGTTTTATAAGCGATCGTACTTGAGCCCAGAGGACGAAGTTGGGTAACGATACGGGCTAAGAGTTCTTCTTGTGCAAAGGGCTTAGTCATATAGTCTTTCGCACCACACATTAACCCTTCAACGCGTTGCTCTACCTCGATTTTGGCTGTTAGCACAATCACAGGCAGTGCTTTAGTTTGTAACCAAGTCGGTAAGTGATTAAGGCTATCGCCATCTTGAAGTTGGCGATCTAAAATCACGAGATCAGCTCTAAACCAATGTTTTTCGGCCTCTTTAGCGTTGGTAACCCAAGTACAATGATACCCATTAGATTGTAAGAAGGCTTGGACTCCTTGACCGAGTAGTTGATCATCCTCAACTAGCAGGATTGAATTCATAGAGGCAGCTCCAAAGTAATACGTGTTGGGTTTGTGTTGATGATGACTTTTCCACCGAGGTGTGACATCAGGTGGCGAACCAAACTCAGACCGATGCCCATATTGCTATCTTGATTGGTGTTTTGCTTCAGTCTTATACGGTTCCAATAGGAAGGAAATTGCCCAGCATCGGTAACGGTAATACAGAGCTTCTCATTGACAGAAACATGGATTTTAATCGGGGTCTTACCATGCTGTTTAGCATTCATTATCAGGTTGTTTAAACAGATGGTAAGCCAGTAGAAGGGAAGCGTGAGTTGCTTGTCTTCATCCAAATAGAAATCAACGTCCTGTCCAGAGCAAGTATGTTCTAACCATTCACTCAAATAGGCTTCCTGATTGGCATCGTTGTAGCTTTCTTTTGAACTCAAGTAACCTTTGCTGGCTTCGGTGAGTTGCGCTAGGCGTTGGTAGTCTTCCAATAAACGCCACATAGCCTGTTGTGAGTTATCATTCAGCGAATCAAACTCTTGGCGAAACAGGTCGACTGTCATGCCTAGGCTCGCAATGGGAGTACGTAGTTCATGCGTCAGTAGTTGTAATATAAAACGTTTGTTGCGATTTTGCTGACGTTTTAGATAAAGAGTGCGAGCTAATAATAAAGCCAATACTAAAGAGAAGATGGAAGCGAGTATCGCTGCAATATATCCATTGGATTGAGCTTTAGCGATACACAAGTTGCTGTAGCGAAAGTCACACTGGTTGCCATTAATCGTGATCGCTAACTGCTGTGCAACAGGCTGCCAATCTTTGTTTGGAATCTTTTTCCAACCTTGCTCTCCATTTAGCCATAGCGCATCGGGTTCTAGCCAAGCTCGGTAACCTTTTAGTAGTGCGTCTCTTCCAGAATCTGAAATCTGATTAAATACACTTCGTAGTGGGTGCGATGGATTATCACCGGATAACCACAGCACCAGTTGGTCGTTAACTGGCTTGATGCCTTCGAAGTAGCGATCGACAAAAGTGCCACCAGCAGGGTGGCGTTTCGGGTTTTCCTCAAACCACGAGTCAGGGATCGCTTTCTCGTTGCAAACATAAAGCTCAAACTCAACCGCGCTTTCTAGAGTTGGATTATAAGCAGAAGGTGTCTGGCACTGTTGTTTGATCGTTGAAAGCGTCTCAATGTCTGCCCACGAAAACTGGCTAAAATCAGGATATTGACTCTCTGATGTCAGTAGATCACTTGGATAACGCGATAGTTCTTCTTGCGGCAGAGTCAATTGAGCATTGGACCAACTACTTTGATAAAACTGCTGCCATGTTTGCTGCAAAGATGCCTTAGCATCGAAAGCAAACAAGACGAAGAAGAAAGTAGCGTATAAGCGTAGGGGCATTAAAAACCAGTAACCAAATGAAGGGGCTCCCACAAATGTTAGCGACTTTTTAGCGAGATTTGTAACCTCAGTGTCAACAAAATATACGCGGACTATAATTCAGCGTATTTTTCGGCTAATTGCGCAATAGGTATTGGCCTTTCGATTAGGTAACCTTGCAATACATCACATCCATAATCGATCAGTACCGTTTTTTGTGCTTCTGTCTCTACACCTTCGGCGACGACTCTCATACTTGCGGATTGCGCAATGGCGAGAATGGCTTTGACTAGGGAATCACTCTGCTCAGAGCTCAGCATCTTATCGACAAAGACACGGTCAATTTTGAGTTCGTCCAACGGTAGGTTACTCAAATAACTTAGCGATGAATAGCCGGTACCAAAGTCATCGAGAGAAATCGTAAAGCCAAGCTCTTTGATCTGGTTAATAATCGGTGTCACTTTTGGAAGGTCGCTAATCAAGACGTTTTCCGTTATCTCAAGTGTAATTCGGCTACTTGGTAAGTTGTTCTCTTCTATCGCTCTTTTCAGTTGGCTAATGAAAGCTTTATCCATCAACTGCATTGGGGAGATATTAATCGATAGGGTAGAGTTGTATTCGGGAGACGGAAAAACGCTGGCAAACTCTTCGCAGGCTTTATTGAGCACAAACTCTCCGATTTGACCGATGAGTCCAATCTCTTCGGCGAGGGAGATAAATTCCAATGGAGATACATTGCCTAGGTGAGGGTTGTGCCAACGTAGCAGACTTTCCACCCCATGCAGCTCACCTGTTTGGGCGGTGACTTGAGGTTGATAGCTTACAGTCAGCTCGTCACGTGCTATGGCGTCGCGTAATTCTCTCTCAAGCAAGAAATCGTACTGTACCTGTTTGTTGATTGAACTATCGAAGAATAGAACATCACCTTTTTGTCGCGCTTTAGATTTGTAGAGAACAATGTCGGCCTTTGATATTAACTCTTCAGGCTCGTCTCCATCAGACGGATACATGGAGACGCCAATAGAACAGCTCGCAAAAATAACCTTACCGTCGATAACAAATTGTTGTTTGAACACATTTTTTATCTTGTCGACTTTAGCTTCGGTCTCAGAAAGATTTTTTAGGTTGGAAAAACAAAAGATAAACTCATCACCACCAAAGCGAGCAACGAAATCATTTGGCCCTAAAAACTCATCAAATTTTTTACCGATCTCGCTGAGTAACTTGTCACCCGCACTGTGTCCGTATAAATCGTTTACTTTCTTAAAGTCATCGAGATCGACAAACATCACTGCCAATTGACAACACGCTGCTTCGGAAAGCTGGATTCCTTGTCGAATATTGTTGTGAAGCTGGGCTCGGTTAGGCAGTCCGGTTAGTTCGTCGTGACACGCCATGTATTCGAGTTTGTCCTTGGTATCTTGTAAATCATCAAAATCGCGGTTGATTCTTTTTTCAAATCGCTTGAATCGATTAGCGATAAGTCGGCTAAGCACTAAAGACAAAGCAGCGACAACGAATATCGTGAACCCACCAATTGCAAGCATCTGGTGTAGCGTCTCTTGTTGCTCTTGGTCTGCTTGTTGAGCACGGCTGGCTAAATATTGATTATTTAATTCGTTGTAGATGCCTGCGCCAATTGTCCACCCCCAGTTTTCATCTTTGACAACGTAACTGGTTTTAGAGTAGTTGGAGATATTAGAAGGCCCAACAGGCGCGATGTATTTCACAATGCCTTTGTTGGTTGCCATGATACGTTTCGCGCCTTCTTTGACTTCTTCACTACCAATATCAAAGATGCTTTTGCCAATTAACGACTGATCCAAATGAGAGAGAACTTGACCGCTCTCATCAACGACAAAGACATAGCCGTGGTCACCAAATCTTAAGTTTCTTAACCATTCGAGCGAAGTCGCTCTGATGTCATTTTCTACGTCGACAACATAGTCACCCGTGCCAATAAACCAATCATAGGGTGCAAAATATTTACCGAACCCAATTTTTTCAAACTCATGATTCTTGTTATTGGGTTTTACAAACCACCAGCGATAAAAGTCTTCGCCCTTAGCTTTAACTTGTTCGCCCATTTCACGGACAATGTAGCTACCGCGTACGTCTCTGAAATCCCATAAAGATGTCCCTTCAACTCTAGGGAGCAGAGGGTGCATCACATTGAGGCCTTCCGTTTTATAGATAAAGAAGTAACCGCGTCCGTTATTGAAGCGAATATCTCGCAAGGCGTCAGTGATGAGCTTGGTGACTTGTTTTTCTGGGAGTTGTTTGTTGTTTTCGTAAATACGAGTGGCGATAGCGTGCGCTTCGTAGATTCGTTCTTTAATCGTACTTTCTAGTTGTTGTTCTGTTTGGTCACGGGCGAACTCTATTTGTTCAAGGACATACTCTACACGGTTGGTCAATTCGACAAGCTGTCTTTGCTCGTAATCCTGTTGGAGTGAAGCGAGATCTTCTTGAGAGCTAAGGATGGTGTCTCTAACGGTAAACAAAACCCATAACAAGGTAAAAAAAGCAACGATAGTAGCGGGAGCATAGGTAATAAGATTGATCAGTTTTTTGTCCGTTAGCTTGCTCATATCACTCCTTGAAATGGTTCGCTCTGTTGAACAGTATAGCGTTAATGACTTTATAGTTTTATTTACATTTTGCAAAATTATTGATTGTTATCGAAATTTGAGAGTTAGCCATAACAAACTAGCTGCTTAAGATTAAGGCAATCTGGCGACTTTTACGTGATGTAGACCATACTTAATGAACCTTATCCTTTAGAGTGAGTCTCGGTGAAAAGAGCAGTTATTTGGTTTATCGTATTCATTCCAGCACTGGCTTGGGTGAGCCTGTCGTTCTATGAATCAACGTGGTGGATAGAAAACATCGTCGCATTCCCGGCGATTTTTCTGCTCGTCTATTGGGTGATGAGTATTGGCTTCTGTCTCGGAAAACACTGGCTGCAAGCGTGTGTTTGCTTGGTCGTTTCTGGCGTGTTCTTTTTGCTTACACCTAAGTCGAATCGTGTGCTCACTGCCAATTGCGTCAATCCAATCACTGTGACGCAATTTAATCTTTACTACGAGAACGACAATGTAAACGGGTTTATTAACTACTTGCTCGCCAACCCAAGTGATTTAGTGGTTCTACAAGAAGTTGCTCCGGAAATAGGCGAGAAACTTAAAACCCTTGATGACGTGTATCCCTATTACTACGGTGGTCAGGAGGGAATAGGGTATCCGTCAAGCCAAATGGTATTGAGCCGCTCACCATTGAAAGATATGTCGGTTTTTCTCACGCCCGATGAACAAGCGATTATCCGGGGTACATGGCATCCTAATAAACATGTTGATCTCACTCTGATGGTGGCTCATCCCACCTCACCGAGGACCAAAGAGCTATGGTATCGACGCAATGCCATTATTCGCACTATTGAGTCTTTAAATCAGCTCTATCCAAGTGATGAGGTGTTGGTTGTCGGAGACTTTAATCTCTCTTCGGCGAGCCTTCGGTTTGGTAAGATGTTTCCCAGTTTTCAAACTGCTCCTGTAGCGAGTTGGCCAAATTGGGTAATTCAGTTTCAAACTCCAGATTTTACGATGATTGCAATCGATCATTTATGGTTAAAGTCGAGTCAAACCGGCAGAAGAATTTGCGAGCGTAGAAGTGTCGAAAAGCCGAATGGCTCCGATCATAAGATGGTGTTGACGAAAATTGGTTATTGATATCGATTCTCACTTACAGACAGAGTATGCTTGCTCACCTAATTGTTTTTTGCCAAGGGAAAGGATGCTCACTATGAGTAATTTAGCCATCACAGAAATCAAGTCGTTTATTCCAAGTAAAGACTTCATTGAGTCACAACGATTTTATCAGGCTCTGGGCTTTGAGGTCGCCTCTGTCTTTGGTGATGTTGCTTACTTAAGGCGTGAAGGTCATGCTTTTCTGCTGCAAAACTACTATAACGTTGATCATGCAGAAAATACCATGATGCACTTACTGGTTGAAGATGCGAATAGTTGGTTTAACCATGTTAAAGATTCGCAGGTAGAGCAAAACTTTAGTTGTAAAGTGACTGAGTTGATTGAACAGCCGTGGGGAATGCTCGAGTTCTGCGTAATTGATCCATCTGGCGTGTTGTGGAGAATTGCGCAAAATATTCGCTAAATCTATATCAGTTGAAGTCGAGCAGAGCTAGCTATAGACTTGCCGCTCCTTTCACATCTCATTTGTTTGAGGACATATGAACAGTGCACAAGTTGCGGCGTCATTCTCGCAAGCAGCCGTTTCACCTAAGCGTGAAGTGATGCTAAGAGAGTTATTGGCGTTAGCAAAAATGGCATCGGCGATTGCCTTACCATTTTTGCTGTTGTCTCTGGCTTGGATATAGTCCAGAGCACACACAAGGATGTGTGCTTTCTGTTTTGACCGACCAAATACGCTATTCTGCGACACCACCTTTGGTCAACTTTGTTGGGTTCAACAAACGTTCTAGTGTTGCACGATCCAAATCGGTTTCACGTTCAGCAACATCAATAATCGCTTCACCTTCTTTATAGGCTTTCTTCGCAATGTCCGCTGCTTTCAGGTAGCCAATCACTGGGTTTAATGCTGTCACCAGAATTGGATTTTTTGCCAATGCGACTTCGAGGTTGTCTTCGCGGACTTTAAATGTGGCGATTGCCTTATCTGCTAATGCAGTCGCGCTGTTAGCAAGTAGCTCAATGCTTTCCAGTACGTTGTGAGCAATCACTGGCAGCATAACATTGAGCTGAAAGTTTCCTGACTGACCTGCAACCGTGATTGTCGTATCGTTACCTATCACTTGAGCTGCTGTCATTGCTGCCGCTTCTGGAATTACAGGGTTCACTTTTCCTGGCATGATAGATGAACCAGGCTGAAGACCTTGCAGTTCAATTTCACCCAAACCTGCTAGTGGGCCAGAGTTCATCCAGCGTAGATCGTTCGCGATCTTCATTGTTGCTACCGCGGCTGTTTTTAACTGACCGGAAAGTGCGACAATGGCATCTTGGCTGCTGAGGTTGTAAAAGAAATTCTCGCTAGAAGCAAAATCAATACGCGTTGCTTGGGCGAGATTGTCTGCAAATTTAGTCGCGAATCTAGGGTCAGCGTTAATGCCTGTGCCAACAGCCGTGCCACCTTGCGCTAAGGCTTTGACTGCAATCAGAGATTGTTCAATGCCAGTTTTCGCTTGTTCTATTTGGAACTGCCAGCCACCTAATTCTTGGTCAAATGTAATTGGCATCGCATCCATCAAATGCGTTCGGCCAGTTTTAACACTCTCGCCAACTTCAGCTCGCTTATCGCTTAGCACTTTAGATAGATGGTTTAACGCTGGGATAAGCTGCGTTTCTATCGCTAACACCGAGCTAATCTGTATTGCAGTAGGAACAACGTCGTTACTGCTTTGTCCCATGTTAACGTGGTCGTTAGGATTCACGTCGCCACCAAGTAATTGTGAGGCGAGCGTTGCTATCACTTCATTAGCATTCATGTTTGAACTGGTGCCAGACCCCGTCTGATAGACATCGATAGGGAAGTGCTCCATGTGCTCACCATCAATGATGGTTTGTGCTGCATCTGCGATAGCCTGTGCGATATCACCTTCTAGCAGTCCTAGTTGGGCATTGGTCAAAGCGGCGGTTTGCTTAATGTAGGCCAGCGCTTTAATAAAGCCTTCTGGCATCACATGTTTGCTGAAGTGAAAGTTATCGACAGCACGCTGAGTTTGAGCTTGGTATAGAGCATTAAGAGGTACTTTTACCTCTCCCATACTGTCTTTCTCGGTACGAAATTCTTGTGCAGTAGGGCGTTGAGTCATCATTGGGTCCTTTTGAATTAGTCTAATGGCGCTTGTATGCGCTGTAATTGTTGTTTTAGGTGTAAAAACTGAACGTCACCATCTTCCCATTGATAGTAGTAGCGCTTTAGGCACATCAATGGAGTATGGATAGAGTCTAGGCAGACTCGACGAAAAATTCGGCTGCGTATTGGATCTTGAATTGCATCAAGCAGGTGAAAATAGAGTTGGCGTAGGAAAAGCTCACACAGCAGTGGGTTTTCGTTGTTCGCTCCAGACTCGTATTGGGATGCCAACAACATACCCCAATGTATGTAGTCATGAATGACATCAGGTTCAAACCCACACTGAGTATAACGATCAAGAAATCGATCCTGAGATTTGTAGAATGCGTTATAAAGTAGCTGTTGATTATCCATATGCACCTCAACTTAATGTAATGATAATTATTATCAATTAAGTTTGTCGGATCAACCCTTAGTTTTTTGGTTGATTTCGATTGTGAGGGTTTGGGCTGAATAGTAAGGTCGCTATAAAATAAAAGCCCCGCTAAATATTTAGCAGGGCTTTATGGATTGTGTTGATTAGGGCTAAGGCTTTAGTGCCAGTACTTTATCAATATCTTCAGCACTGTGACGTTCAGGAACTTGTTCCCAATCTTCGCCCCAAGCTCGGTTAACAATGCGACCGCGCTGCACTGCTTCTCGGGCTTCAATTTGCTCTGCCCAGCGTTTCAAGTTTTTGTAGCTATCAACGTCTAGGAATTCTGCGGCATCATAGGTCTTACCTAACACTAGGTTGCCATACCAAGGCCAGATTGCGATATCTGCGATACTGTACTCTTCACCAGCAATAAAGGTGTTGTTTGCCAGTTGTTTATCAAGAACATCTAACTGACGTTTTGCTTCCATGGCAAAGCGATTGATCGGGTATTCGAACTTCTCTGGCGCGTAGGCATAGAAGTGACCAAATCCACCACCTAGATAAGGGGCAGAGCCTTGAAGCCAGAATAACCAGTTCATGACTTGAGTTTTAGCCGCAATATCAGTTGGCAGGAAGTGACCGAATTTCTCTGCGAGATAGAGCAAGATATTGCCTGATTCAAACACATTAATTGGTGCATCGCCCGATTGGTCAACTAATGCGGGAATTTTTGAGTTTGGGTTTATCTCTACAAAGCCAGAGCCAAACTGGTCGCCCTCGCCAATCTTAATTAAGTATGCATCGTACTCAGCCTCTGTCACGCCAAGTGCAAGCAACTCTTCGAGCATGATTGTGACTTTTTGACCATTCGGAGTACCCATAGAGTGGAGCTGGATAGGGTGCTGACCAACAGGTAACGCTTTCTCATGACGAGCACCAGAATCTGGACGGTTGATACTCGCCCATTGGCCGCCGTTCTCGTCATCCATTTTCCATACTTTTGGTGGTACGTATTGGTTTGTCATTGTTATTCCTTATTCAGATTGTTATCCGGCAATAATAAACATTGGGATACATAAATCGGATAAAAAGCCCTTAAGGAATTTTTTATTAGAACAACTGGTTATTGAAAATTGGGAAAGGATATAAGGAGTTCCTAATACACATGATTATACAGGCTTAGAAGGTCTAAGCCTGTATAGCGTTTAGTTGTTGGCGATTAGTGCTCTGCCTTTAAGTAAGCAAGGACATCGATTAAAGAAGGCAGAATATTATGACCTAATGCTTTGACCTCTTTACAAGGTTCAACAAGATCAGGAATTTGGAAAGTGGTCATATGAGCCGCAACAGCGCTTCGAACACCATTGTTAGAGTCTTCAAAAGCAAGGCAGTGTTCTGGCTGTACATTTAGGCGCTCTGCAGCAAGCAGGTAAATCTCTGGGTCAGGTTTGCCGTGCGTTACTTCGCAGCCGCAAGTAAGGCTATCAAAATATTTCGACAAGCCAGCAAGTTCGAGCTTAACCGTTGCAACTTCACGGTGAGTCGAAGTAGCCACTGCGGTTGGAATATGGTTGCTTTTCAGCCACTCCAATAATTCCACCACGCCCTCTTTTACCGGTATTGCCTGGTGTTTGACGATGGCATCATAGTTTGTGCGCCACTCGGCATGAAGCTTGTCTAAATCGTCACCATAGGCTTTTCGAAAGATGGTCTCTATCCCTGCCGAGTTCCTGCCAATAATCGACAGATAGACATCTTCATAGAAGGGTAGATTGACGTTTTCACATGCTTGCTTAAATACACGCATACAAACGCGCTCAGTGTCGAGTAATAGCCCATCCATATCAAAGATGGCTGCCTGAAATTTCATAGGTACGGCTTAATCCATAACAACGTGGTCGCACATTCTTGCATACAAATAATTATAGTAAAAGCCAAGGTTTAGGATAGTGAGTCTTAGGTGTCTAGAGGTTAAGTTCAAAGGCCTAAGCGATGCTAAGGCCTTTGAGATGATGTACTGCTACAGCTTCCACATCCTAGCGGTGCGTGCGGGAATAGTGAATTGGTGGTAACGTGAGTTAACGGTTATTGTATCTGAGCTTAGGACATCTTTATACGCAACGTGCCAGTTAAACTCATTGTGGTAGGTATCAACAGTGATTGTTTTACTTTCACCACATTTATTGATTCCGACAACTCCCTCTTTGCCACGCTTGAACAGCAAAGTACATTGATCACTGTGTAGCATTGTCATTGATTTTCCTTGCATTGCGTTGTGGAACTTCAACATATTGATCATGTTTGGGTTTTTCCAAACATCAGCCCAGCGACCATTATCTTTGTCTTCGCTGTCAGGTAGCTCATCACTGTAAACGAGAGGTGTACCGCCGTTCTTACCAAGGATGTACGCGTAAGCAAGTTTCTCGTCGGTAGGATCCATGATTTGGTAACGGAATCCGTCGTTGGTAGGAATGTCGTGGGTAATGGTGAAGGTAATAGCACGCGCATCTTCTAATGCTTGGCCGTAGGCTTGCGGATCATGCAGTTGGTTTAGCCCGCCACCAAAAGAGAAAGCACCTCGAATAGAAGCAAATAGTGGGAAATCGTATGCTGCGTGGTTGGTATTATTCAGGTAAGGTGCAAGGAAGGCTTCGTAGCCACTATTCCCTTTGCCGCCACTTGTAATGACTTCACCGAACACGTGCATACCCGATATGATGTCAGATGAGAAGATTTGATCGATCTGATATTGGCTCATATGCTTCACAGCATCAATACGGAAGCCTTTGATACCCATCGACTTTAGCGCTTTAAGGTAGCTCTTCTGTTGTGTTACAACCCAGTTGTTTGGATCTAGATCTGGAAGACCAGTATCACCATCTGCGCCGCATAGACGCCAGTACTGAACGTGACCTGGATCGTTCCAGTTAGTGATACATCCAGCCGGGTGAAAGTCTGAAGCCGAGAATAGGTTTTGGCTTAAATCACCAAACAGTTTTTGCTCAGCATAGTAGCTAGCACGAGAAGCGTAATCGTTTAGCACATCCGTTCCAGGATAGTTTAGGTCGCTACGTTTCCATGCTTCATTTGCCATGTGATTAAGAACGACGTCAGCATAGACATCAACCCCTTGAGCTTTAAGGGCTGCAATCATTGCCTCTAAGTCTTGCTTATTACCTAAAGGTGAGTCGATAACACGTAGATCTTGTGGTTGATAGCGTGCCCACCATTGAGTCCCACTTGACTTCATAGCCGGTGAAATCAACACTTTCTTATAACCATTGGCAGCAATTTGTTGTGCATTCTGCGTGACATCGGAGTATTTCCAATTGAATGCGTGAAGGATCGCATCTGCATGACTGAGTTGAGGTACAGATAGTGCAGCTGTGGCAGCGAGGATAGATGTTATTTTTTTCATAGGGTTTTCTCGTTATTTCTATTCATGGGGATGATATTTTGGCTGTTTCCTATGTGTAGTGAAGAAATGTCAACGCGGAATAGTGCTCACGCTATGTAGGGATCTAATTTATAAAATTAATGCAGAGCTAACATTTGGTTTGGTTGATTTGGATTCTTAGATTCATATTGCTTGCGACAAACCCATGTTGTTCGAGACAAACTTAGATTAGTGGTAAAACTTAGCGGCTTAGTTTAGTAGACTGTCTCCCTAACTATAAAATTCAAAAGGAGATAGGGATGAGTCAGCAGAAAGTAGCCTTTATTGGTTTAGGTGTGATGGGCTATCCAATAGCTGGGTTTTTAAGTAAAGCAGGCTATGAAACTAAGGTATTTAATCGTACTAAAACCAAAGCAGAGCAATGGGCTAATGATTACCAAGGCACTGCGTGTGAGACGCCAAAACAAGCCGCTCAGGATTGTGACATTGTATTCGTCTGCGTGGGTAACGATGATGACGTGCGCAGTGTTATCTACGGTGAAGATGGTGTACTTGCAGGGCTAAAGCAAGACGCAGTCTTAGTTGACCATACTACGACGTCCGCTGAATTAGCGGTGGAACTTGCCAAAGCGGCTCAAACCAATGGTAATCACTTTATAGATGCGCCAGTGTCGGGCGGCCAAGCAGGGGCTGAAAATGGGGTACTAACCATCATGTGTGGTGGTGCACAGGCTATATTTGATCAAGTTGCACCAGTCATGGATGTTTATGCCAAACAGATGACTTTGCTGGGTGAAAACGGTCAAGGCCAGCGTTGTAAAATGGTCAATCAGATTTGTATCGGTGGCATCTTGCAAGGTTTAAGTGAAGCGCTGTTACTTGCTCAGAAGTCAGACTTGGATATCGAGCAAGTCGTTGAAACATTAAAGCATGGTGCGGCAGGCTCGTGGCAGATGGAAAATCGAGCCGTGACAATGTCACAAGATAAGTTTGATTTTGGTTTTGCGATTGATTGGATGCGTAAAGACTTGGGCTTCTGTCTCAAAGAAGCAGAGCGCGTTGGGTTAGAGTTACCATTAACTAAAAAGGTGGACGAACAATACGCCGAACTGCAGCAAGATGGCTTCGGGCGTATGGATACGTCGGTACTGATGAAAGCGGTAGCGAAACATCAGTAATAGATGAATAGTTCTTTGGTATCAAACAATTTAAAGAAATCGAAGCCTTTCATAACCAACTCTCCTCACTGGTAACACTTACTTTATAGATTATGAGGCGTTATATGCGCCTCATTTCTTAATTTTGGTTACATCATTAAAACTAGTGCAACTTGGGCGATTTTTCCAAGCGATTAACCGCTTTCAATAGTTCGTTTATGCCTCCACTACTCGCTGAAGAGAGTGGAGGCGATTCAAGTTACTGTTTTAAATCGAAACGGTCTGCGTTCATGACCTTAGTCCAGACTTTGACAAAGTCTTGAACAAACTTCTCTTTGTTATCGTCTTGTGCGTAGACCTCCGCGTAAGCTCGCAGGATAGAGTTCGAACCAAATACCAAGTCAACGCGAGTTGCAGTCCACTTTTCTTCGCCGCTTGTACGTTCAATGATTGAGTACGAGTTGCGACCAGTCGGTTTCCACGTATAACGCATATCCGTCAAGTTGACGAAGAAGTCGTTGGTGAGGGCGCCAACGTTATCCGTGAACACACCATGTTGAGTGCCCGAATGGTTTGTGCCAAGTACTCGCATACCACCAATTAGCACAGTCATTTCAGGTGCGGTTAGGCCTAGCAATTGAGCATGGTCTAGCATCAGTTCTTCTGGGCTGACAGCATAGTGTTTCTTCTGCCAGTTTCTGAAGCCGTCAGCCACAGGCTCAAGAACCTCAAATGATTCGATATCGGTTTGTTCTGCTGTTGCGTCTCCACGACCCGCAGCGAATGGAACCGAAATATCTATGCCACCGGCTCTAGCCGCTTGCTCAATCCCGACATTGCCAGCTAAAACAATGGTATCTGCGACGCTAATACCGAACTCATTCGCGATACCTTCTACTATCGGTAACACTTTAGCCAACTTCTCCGGCTCGTTGCCTTGCCATTGGTTTTGAGGTGCGAGGCGAATACGTGCGCCGTTAGCACCGCCACGTTTATCCGAATTACGGAAGGTGCGAGCACTATCCCAAGCAGTAGAAACCATCTCGCTGATGCTTAAGCCACTTTGAGTGATTTTGGCTTTTACTGCCGCAACGTCATAGTCACTTTTTCCTACTGGAACAGGGTCTTGCCAGATTAACTCTTCAGCTGGAACGTCTGGGCCAAAGTAGCGAGATTTTGGTCCCATATCGCGGTGAGTCAACTTAAACCATGCACGGGCAAAGGTTTGTGAGAAGTACTCTGGATCCTTGTGGAAACGCTCGGAGATTTGACGATAGTCAGGATCAAATCGTAGAGCCATGTCCGCGTCAGTCATGATTGGGTTATGACGAATACTTGGATCTTCTACATCGACTGGCTTATCGTGCTCTTCAATATGGGTTGGTTCCCATTGCCAAGCGCCAGCAGGGCTCTTTTGTAGCCACCAATCGTAATTCAGCAGCAAGTGGAAGTAGCCATTGTCCCATTGTGTAGGATTGGTTGTCCAAGCGCCCTCGATACCGCTTGTCACCGTATCGCGACCAACACCGCGAGAAGTGTGGTTGTTCCAACCTAAGCCTTGTTCTTCAAGTTCTGCACGCTCAGGCTCCGCACCTAGTTTAGACGCATCGCCGTTACCGTGTGCTTTACCGACTGTATGTCCGCCCGCCGTAAGGGCAACGGTTTCTTCATCGTTCATTCCCATGCGTGCAAAGGTAACGCGCATGTCTTGGGCTGTTTTAAGTGGGTCTGGGTTGCCGTCGACACCTTCAGGATTGACATAGATAAGCCCCATCATCACTGCTGCTAGCGGATTCTCTAGATCGCGCTCACCAGAATAACGACTGTTATCTGATTCGCTGGTGGCTAGCCACTCTTGCTCTGCACCCCAGTAGATGTCCTTTTCTGGATGCCAGATATCTTCACGGCCGAAGGCAAAACCAAATGTCTCTAATCCCATTGATTCATAAGCCATGTTACCTGCAAGAATCATAAGATCAGCCCAGCTGATTTTGTTGCCATATTTTTGTTTGATTGGCCAAAGTAGGCGGCGAGCTTTATCAAGGTTACCGTTATCTGGCCAAGAGTTAAGAGGAGCAAAACGCTGATTACCTGTATCCGCGCCGCCGCGACCATCGCCAATGCGATAGGTACCTGCGGAGTGCCATGCCATACGAATCATCAAGCCGCCGTAGTGTCCCCAGTCTGCAGGCCACCAATCTTGGCTGTCCGTCATCAATGCTTTTAGATCGTTTTTAAGCGCATCTACATCGAGCTTTTTTAGTTGCTCTCGATAGTTAAAATCAGCGCCCAATGGGTTAGTTTTTTGGTCGTGTTGATGAAGGATGTCGAGGTTAAGCGCATTTGGCCACCAAGCGACATTGGATGAATTTGAAGAGGTTGCGCCGCCGTGCATTACTGGGCATTGACCACTATTGTTACCATTTTTGTGTTCCATGATTTTGCTCCTTAGTGTCGCGTACTTTCGGCTGTCTGGTTGATTCTTGTTTTGTCGGTGACAGTCGAATTGTTCATGTTTAACAAGTCTTGCAGGACCGTTTATCTACGACAGAGAATAGTAGGCAGGAGCTTAGATATAAAACTGATTGTAGCTATGTTATCGATAGATAATTTCTATCTTGAGGGATGCTAAGAGGATAGATAGAACATTAAAGGCTAGGTAATAAGCTGCCAAACTGAGTTTGGCAGCTTGAAAGCGAACAGGTTATGAGAACTTGAGTTCTAGTTGCTGCGCTATTTGCCATGTTTCATGGCTAGCGAGTTGCTCTGCATAGCGAGTGATATTGGAATAACGCTCTAGCAAACCAAAGTTGGTGAGAATATCGACGATGAAAGACATCATTATATCGGCACCAGTGAGCTTGTCAGCAACCAGATAGCGCTTGCCTTCAAGTCGTTGATCAACATAACTCATCACTTTATCCAGCTCGATTGCCGTGTAATCAGGCAAAAAGTTCATCGATGCGCCATCTTTTTCAACGAAAACCTTCAGTAACAACGGCAGAGCTGCGGAGCTCTCAGCAAAGTGAAGCCATTGTAAATAATCTAAGTGATCGTGGGTTCCTCTTGCTGGCGCCAGTGTGTCCGCCGCGTATTTGTCAATCAGATACTCGGTGATAGCACCCGACTCAGTGATCACGCTCCCTGCTTCTTCAATAACCGGAGATTTCCCTAGTGGGTGAATAGACTTGAGCTCAGGTGGTGCTAGAAATGTCACACTATCACGACGATAAGGAACGATCTCATAGTCTACGCCGAGCTCTTCAAGCAACCAGATAATACGCTTGGAACGAGATTGATTTAAATGGTGTAACTTAATCATGGTAGTTCCTTATAGTGCGTCGTTGGTCTTGATAACCAGTTTGCCAAAATTCTTACCTTCTAATAGGCCGATAAATGCTTCAGGAGCCTTATCAAAGCCTTCTACGAGGTGCTCGCGGTAATGAATTTTTCCTTCGGCGAGCCATTGACCCATATCTGCGGCAAACTCTCCGTAGCGGTGCCCATAGTCGTCAAAAATAATGAATCCCTGCATTTTGATTCGTTTGATCAAAAGCTGGGCCATCAGCATCGACATTCTGTCTGGACCTTCCGGTAAAGAAGTAGCGTTGTACTGAGAGATAAGGCCACAAAGAGGAACACGCGCTCCAGTGTTTAGTAAAGGCATAACAGCGTCGAACACCTTACCACCCACGTTCTCAAAATAGATATCGATGCCTTGATCACACGCTGCTGCTAATTGCTGTTCGAAGTCATCTGCTTTGTGATCGAGACAAAGATCAAAACCCAACTTTTCGACTGCGTAACGGCACTTTTCTTCACCGCCAGCCACACCAATAACGCGGCAGCCTTTTAGCTTACCAATTTGACCGACCATAGAGCCTACAGCCCCAGTTGCCGCAGCGACAACAAGAGTATCTTCGGCTTTAGGTTGGCCAATATCAAGCAGTCCCATGTAAGCGGTAAAACCAGGCATCCCCATCACGCCAAGCGCATAAGATGGGTGAGTCGGGTTCTTGCCCATTTTAATCAGCCCTTCACCGTCTGAGATACCGTAGTCTTGCCAACCAGTAAAGGCTAATACCCATTCACCAACTTCGTAATCTGGATGATTTGAAGCTTCAACTTGGCAAACGGTCCCTCCCACCATCACTTCATCTAGGGCAACAGGATCAGCGTAGGATTTAGCATCGCTCATACGACCACGCATATAAGGATCCAGAGATAGATAGACGCTACGAAGTAACATTTCGCCTTGCTGTGGCTGTGGCTTCTCTGACTCTTCTAGGCGGAAGTTTTCAGCTACAGGGGCACCTATAGGGCGAGAGGCGAGCACAATACGTCGGTTTATGTTATTAGTCATTGAGTGATTTTCCTATTATTAGACCAGTCGTCTAGTTATTGTTTCAAAAAATTCCCGTAGGACATTTCAACTACGGGAATTCTGTAATTAAGTGTTGAGTAATGCCTTGGTTGTTTCTAGGCTGTGCTCCAGATGGGTATGATCTTGAACCAGCTTGTTAAGTAAACTTGCGCCAAGCCACTGTTGATAAAGCTGTGTCGCTGTCGCATGAGGATTTACCGTCGATATCGAGCCATCTTTAATACCGGCTTGAATGCATTGAGCGATCGATTCAATGATTCGCTCTGCGCCAGCTGCTAAAACGACGCGCATAGTCTCAGACAAATCCGAAACCTCAGCACTGAGCTTTACGACTAAGCAGCGATTGGCATTACATACGCCGTTTTCCACTTCAAGCCAGCGTGAGAAATAACCCATCAATCGTTCGTTAGCATTACCTTCTTCAGAGTTAAAAAATGCGTTAAGTCGCGCAAGATAGGTTCTGAAGTAATCTTCGATTAAGGCTTCACCAAATTGCTCCTTAGACTTGAAGTAGTGATAAAAAGAGCCTTTGGGTACATCCGCGGCTTTTAATAGTTGCGACAAACCAACAGCCGTAAAGCCTTTGGTCACCACTAATTCGTAGCCCACATCGAGTATATGTTGGCGAGTATCGTTCGTTTTTTCGTTCATGGTCTGAACTATAAATGAAAATAGACCAGTCGTCTAGTGGGCGTCGATAGCTAATTTAAGCTGTAATTATAGGTGCAGGAGAGCGTGGTAAATAAATTGGTAAAGCATCGCTCATAATCTGAGCTAACAGACTACGAGCGATGAATGTGTGGTTAAGGTTTTCGAGGCAGTATATCTGTGATGGTTGCCGTAGGCGCTTTCTCGACATTGGCATGAGTGTGGATAGCCTGGCTACGTCCTTGCTCTTTAGCTTGATAAAGCGCGGTGTCCGCCGCTTTGACCAAGTCAGCGGTGGGTGCATTTAGCTCTGGGAATGTGGTCACACCGATGGAAACGCCGAGCTGCCCTAATGAGAGACCTTTCATGTCCAAGTGCAGTTCTCGCACTGATTCGACGATGAGGTTAGCTAGCTTAAGCGCTTCTTCTTTGCCCGTCTCAGGACAAATAATCGCAAGCTCTTCACCGCCAAGTCGACAAGCGACCTGATTCTCTTCGATAGAACGATTGAGCAGGGCTGATACCTCTTTTAGTACGTAATCTCCCGCATCGTGACCAAAGTTATCGTTAAAGCGTTTAAAATGATCAAGGTCGAGCATCAGCAGTGATAGTTCAGCATGATCTTGTTCCGCTTTGGACCATTCTTTGTCAAAAACTTCTTCAAAGTAGCGTCGATTGAACAAGCCAGTAAGTGGATCTCGCATTGCTTGCGAGCGCAACTTCTCCTGCAAGCTTAAGTTTGCTAATGCCAAGCCAAGGTGCTCAGCGAGCGTAAAGGCTAATTGTTTGGTCTCTTCGCTGACTTGCTCAGATTGAACACCGAAATAGAGGTGGAACATACCAACCGTATTACCATGCGCGGTTAGAGGGATGCATAGTGTTGTTCCATCTTCATCCAAGCCATTCATATGACTGCAGACTAAGTTGTGATGCTTTTCATGAGATAGATGAAATTTACCTTTTCTAAGCGCCCAGCAATCATTTGGCGCGTACACTTTACTTGCAGGCCATTCGCCACCCCAGTCAAGCTTTACTTCGAGTTGGTTACGTGACTCGCGCATGATCGACACGCAGCCATTAATGTCGCCGAGTAGCCTAGGGATGATATCTGCGACAACAACTTGCGCTTCTTTAATGCTATTACATGCTGCAAGCATATTGGCAAGTTGATGCAATAATTCAATCTCACGGGTACTCTTTGCAATCCGCATTTCCTGTTGCTGACGCTCGTGGTTGACCACGGCAAAGATTCTTCGATGACTAAACCAAGAAGAGGCGATGAGTACGATAAAGGAAGCGGCCATTAAAGCATCGACAATTAATTCGAGATCCACGGTCATTGCTGTAAGCGCAGTGAGTGGCATGGCGAGGCGGATAACATAGATTGTGTCATGGCCGTGATCATCGGGTGGAAGCTCAAGAGTTTTGGCGACATAAAGTAAATCTTGGTTGATTGATTCGCTGTACCTTTTGGATATTCCCAGTTTGCCAGCGAGTGCTTCAACGACTTCAGGGCGATCACTATGGTCATCCAGTGCGTTAATTTCTCGATTTGAAAGCTGCGAGTCGCCAAGTACCTTACCGCTGCTATGTATGATGGTAAAACGTTGTCCAAAACGTGATTGGGATAGATTATCGATAAAGACGTCGATTTCTGGCTGCTCCATATCATAGAGATCTAGTTTCTTTTCGTGGATTTGATGCGCCACGTCATCAAGCAAGCCAGACATGTAGCCACTTACGATACGTTTCGTCCAGTCGGCTAGCGTAGTATGGAAAAAGTAGCCACCCACAATCATGGAAATAGCGAGCGCTACGATGGGTAAATATTGAAATCTATGTAGAGAAGATACTGACATTGATACCACACACAATATAAGGTTATTGATTCAATTGAATATTTTGCCTATATATCAGTTTAGCTGCATATCTGAGAAACGTGTGGGAAGTAAAGGATTTGGAAGAAAGATCAAGTTTTTAAATACCCGCTGACGCAGAAAGTGTCTGCGGGTATTTGGTTTAAACTAGCTCGTAGCTAATTTCGAACAAGGTGTCCGTGTTAGGGTAGATTTCTCGAATTAACTTTTTCAGCTTAGGCAGCTCTATGTACTCTTGCTGCGCATGAAACTCGTTAATATCATCATAGTGCAGCGGTTTCACAGATAAGATTTTCACCTCACACACTTTTTCATCAGTCTCTAGGGTGAAAACTTCAACCGTGGTGCCTGGTACGTAGTGAGACTCTGATTCATCGCGAATCGTAATTGTCTTCTTACCGGAGGCGACTAGCGGAGTCAGAAACTCGAAGAAGGTGATTTTTGTTGGGGCAGTCATTTAATCTTCCTTTTGCTGACGCTTGTGCTTAGGTACATAATTCAAAATTGAAATGGGTACAGGTTTTCGTGGGGCGAATCCTTCAACTTCACGGCGTTCAATGAGATGGCCCAAGCGTGATTCGATCATGCAAAGGTTTTTGAAGTTGTCTTTGGATACGAAAGAAATCGCTTCACCTTGAGCATCTGCGCGACCGGTACGCCCGATGCGGTGTACATACTCATCGGCAGGGAACGGCAAATCATAGTTAATCACACGGGTTAGACCTTCAATGTCGATACCGCGAGCGCCAACCCCTGTTGCGATCATGTACTTAATCTTGCCTGCTTTAAAGTCTTCCAACAGTTGTGAGCGAACCGCTTGGCTACGACCACTGTGGAAAGCTTCGGCCATAATGCCACGTTTTTCGAGTTGAGAGGCGAGCTTAGCAGCACCATGTTTTGTTTCAATAAATATCAGGGCTTGGTCCCAATCATTCTCATTGATTAGATGACTCAGCAGGGCAGATTTCTTGTCTTTATCAACGGTAATCAACCATTGCTCGATGTTCTTTTTCGAGGCTTGGTTTGCTGCAATGGAGATCTCATAAGGGTCGTGTACGGCTGTTTTTGCTAGATCTCGAACCTTGTTTGAAAGTGTGGCAGAGAACAGAAGGTTCTGAATATCTGTTGGTAAGCGATCAAGGATTTTGTTGATGTCATCAATAAAGCCCATATCCAGCATACGGTCTGCTTCATCAAGCACCAAGACTTCGACTTCTTCAAAATGTACCGCGCGTTTGCCGTACATATCAATCAGACGCCCCGGCGTTGCAACGAGAATATCGACACCTTCGATTAAAGCTTGCTTCTGGGCTTGCTCATCAACACCACCGTACATAGCGAGAGAGGTCAGAGGCAGGTGCTGACTGTAATCTTGAATCTTCTGTTCAACTTGAACCGCTAGTTCACGAGTCGGGGTCAGAATGAGAGCTCGAATGCGCTTTTTACGTTGTGTTGCACCTTGGCTAAGCTTCTCCAAAATAGGTAACACAAAGCTTGCGGTTTTACCTGTACCAGTTTGTGCAGCGGCGATGAGATCTTCTCCGCGGAGAATGACAGGAATCGCTTTAGTTTGGATATTGGTGGGTTTTTGATAGCCAAGTTGAGAAATAGCATCAGTGATAGGTTGGCTTAAGCCGAGTTTCGAGAAAGACATGCTTACACTCTGAATCTAGATTAAATCAGGGGGAGAGCCCCATAGTTGCAGCAGAGTGTAGCATGAAGAGGGGGATGACAATTAGCTTTGTTTTTCCAGATACCAATTGCCTTTGCAGATGCCGTTTTTCAAATGCCACTCACCGGAGATTCGATAGCCGCTCGCCTTGCCAGTAAAACGGTAATCCCACTGATCATTGGTAGCGTAGAGAACAAGTCCACCTTCGCTTGATTCAATCCAACCTTTTAATGGTGTGCCATTGTACGTCAAGGTGAACTGAGCAAAACCGTCGGTAACGCTACCAGTGATGGTGGTCTTTGAGCACATATTGTTGCCGCTCACGTCGACTCTTCTACCTATCCATTGGCCATCAAATTCGTGTGACACAGTGAAATCTGGTTGTGAAGGTAATTTAGGGAAAGTATCAGGATTGTTTGAACCGAAAAGCTGTGACTGCTGACCAACTACAACAAAGATACCGAAGCCGACAAAGGTTGCGATAAGAAATAGTTTCTTCATTAGTAGCCCATTTGAATAATTTCGGTAGTAATATCTGTTTTGACAGAGTTCGCGATAAAGCAGTGTTGGTGCGCCAAATGGTGTAGCTTTTCAAGTTGTTCCAAGGAGGGTTGCTTTTCACCTTTGAATTCGATCTTTGGGCGAAGTATGACTCGTGTGACGGAACTTCTACCTGATGAGTCTTCATCAAGGAAGCCTACGGCCTCATCAGTATAGCTGTCTATGATGTAGCGGCGTTTCGCAGCAATGCCAAGAAAGGTCAGCATATGACAACTTGAAATGGAGGCAATAAAGGCTTCTTCCGGGTCGACGTTTTCTTCTACTGAGAGAGGGAGTGGAATGACATGGGGCGATGATGAAGCTGGAACAGTGATTCCACCATCAAAATACCATGTATGGGCGCGACTATATTGGTTGTCGTTAAAGGCTTCACTTGGGCCTCGTTGCCACTTTACCGCTGCGCTAAACTTGGACATCGCTATCATTCCTTTTGTTCGCTCGTTCGCTAATTGGTTTGTCTAACATGATTGAATGATTAGGTAGAAGCGTTGCGACTTAAAATTTAAGCGTGCCTCACAGGAATATGAGTCAAAACTAAACCTGTCTCGTTTCTCCAACCAATTCTTTAAACGTTTGACCGGAAAGAATGATATTTTTGGTAAAGGTTAGTTTCGCTTTGTGTAGATGTGCATGAAACGAGCGGGTGTTCTCTTGATGTACATAGGTATAAACAAAACGATACTTAGAGCTAACGTTGCTTAATGCATATTGATAGAGGTTTTCGAATACACCGCGTCCTCGACTATTTTGGTCGATACAAACAGGCCCCCAGAAGAACGAATTCTCTGTAGACAATGTTTCGTTGTTAAAAGGGACACTCTGCAAGTCATGCGACAGCTCAGTTAACACAGTTGAGCAGCGCCAAAACTGCCAAGAGGCGCAAACGGCTAACCCAATAATGGACTCTTCATGCTCGGCGACAAAGATTCCTTGTTCTGACTCGATGATTTGAGTGAGTTGCTCAGCAGTCAACATCGTATTTAGGAATCCATCTTTCTTATCTTTCTCAGTCAGAGAATCAATATGACATCGTTTTTGTAGAGCGACTAATTGCGCGACATCACTTATTTGGGCTGACCTAAATAACATGTTCACTCGTTATATATAGTTTGTCGTACTATAAATTAATTTATTGGCTAGAGTTATGTTATGTATTGATATTGTTTTAAAATTTAATCGATGAATCACGAAACTTATAACGCAGGAAAGGAATCAATGGGTAAGAGCCACAATCAGTTTTATCTAGAAGTGGTATGCAAACAGTTATTTGTTTTGGTCATAGCTGCACCATTAATGTATGAGCTGACGTTTGAAGCGATGCAGGAAATGGAAAAGGGTAATCAGTCTGCGATATTGGCTGTAATTGGTTTATTGATGGCGGCAGCGATTGTCGGGGTTTTTGAAGCAACCTACCAAAAGACTCAGTTGGCTTTTCCAGTTCATCGCTACTTGGTTCATTTGACTAAAGCGCTACTCTTTATCGGTATAACAGAGCTCATGTTGTTAGCCGTCGCTGCGATAGGAACCACTTTTCATGTTTTTGATGATCCACTGCTTTGGGCTCTTATTCCTATCTATCTCGCGTTGTATCTATATGACTGGTGGGACGCAATTGCGGCTCAATCTCGTGACAATGTTCGATAATCAGCAGCTAATGACGAGAAGCTCTAGATGATACTAGAGCTTCTCTTTTATTGGCGTAGGTGTTGATTACTGTTTGTATTTGCCTTCAATTGAAGCTTGTCTGTATTGCTCAAGTTTACCTTCGGCTTCTAATTTAGCTAATCCGCGATTAAAGGCGTCTAACATCTCTTGGCTTCGCGGTGAATTTTTTGAAATGATCACGAAGTAGTCACGCTCAGTAAGCATCTTTGCATTCGGCTCAATCGCGCCAGTAAGACCAAGCTTAGTCACTGTTTCCATACCGACATCCATATCTTCCAAAACCACATCTAAACGACCTGCCTTGAGCTTTTTGTAGTTGTTTTCGGCGCTTGCGATACGTTGGATATTAACAGTTCCAGCTTTTTCTAAATCTTCAATGCCATAGGCATAGCCAGTGACGCCCCCGATTTTTAGAGACGACAGGTCTTCTCGGTTACTCCAAGTGACAGGTTTGCTTGTTTGCTGAAATAGGGCGGTACTCAAAGTAATAACAGGATTGGAATAGAGGAAGTGTTGTTCACGGTCTGGGTTTTTACTCCAGATAAGAGAGCCGTCATAGTTACCCGCTTTTGCTTCTTCAAAACCACGTTTCCAAGGCATGTAGTCAAACTCTACGGTGTAACCTTCAGCCTCGAAAGCTTCGCGTACAATTTGAGTGATAAATCCCCCTTCTTTGAGAGATTTCGATTGATAAGGTGCCCACTCGCCATTAGCAAGCTTAACCGTATTTGCATAAGAGATGTGAGAGACAGAAAGGGCAAAGATTAAAGCGATGAGCTTGAAGCTTTGTTTGAGCATGGTGCAATCCTCTAGAGAATGTCAGTATCTAAAGAATAGTTGCTGATATTCATATCACCAACGTAAGGTTGATGATATGAATAAACGAAAGTTTAGAAGCTCTCTGGTGCTTCGAAGGTCATAGGTTGCTTCGAGTAAGGGTGTTCCAGCTCCAATCGCTCGGCATGTAAATGCAATCGGTCTGCTTTTTCGCCATATAAAGTATCGCCAACCATAGGCAGGTTAAGGCCTAAGTGGTGAGCGCAATGGACGCGAAGTTGATGAGTACGACCGGTTTTAGGGTACATGTAGAGTTTGCTTTTACCATTGACGGTAGAAATTTCTTCCCAGTAGGTTTGCGCGGGCTTTCCATGCTCAAAACAGACCAATTGGCGAGGACGATCGACCGGGTCTCCACGCATTGGTAGATTTATTTCACCGTTAGATTCAGAGACTTTACCCTCAAGTAGTGTAACGTAACGCTTTTGCACGCTGCGAGAAATAAACTGCTTTTGTAGACTCTTATTGGCACGCTTGGTTAAGGCAAACACCAATAAACCAGATGTTGCCATATCAAGTCTATGGATGACGAAAGGCCCTTCGACATCAGGGTAACGCTCTTGAAGTCGGGTGTAGGCCGAATCTGTGATGGTCTTTCCCGGTACAGATAGCAACCCAGAAGGCTTATTGACGACAACCATCGCGTCATCTTCAAATAAGATCTCTAGCTCTTTATCTTCTGCCCAATTTTCTTCGAGTGGATTGTCGTCAACCAACATCCCTTCAAGCATATGTCCAAGGATTGGTTGGCATTTACTGTTACACGAAGGATAGAACTTAGTGTGCTGACGAATTTCAGATTTGGGTGAAACGCCCCACCAAAACTCAGCCAGTGCTAGCGGCTTAAAGCCATGCTTAAAGGCGTAGTGGAGTAGCTTAGGCGCTGCACATTCACCTGCTCCTGCTGGTGGAACTGGAGAGGTAGTGGGTGCAAAGATTGATTTTAGGGACCGTTCTTCAGCGCGAATGTTTAAGAAGCGGTATTGCTCAAAAAGCTTGTTCTGCAAAGCATTAGAGAGTTGTTTACGTTTTTCTTTTAAGGCGTTGAGTGACGTTGTCAGTTCATTCAGTTGTAAGCTGACGCCAGCGATTTTCTCTTCCCACTCTAATTTTAAGTACTTAAGGACGTTTTTCTCAGCCACGCTTTGTTTACTCAATTCAACGAGCAGGGCATCAAGTTGTCTAGAGTCGAGGTTGGCTTCGCCTTGTTTTCTCTGTTCTTTTCGCTTAGCGCGCCCTTTAATAATCGCGTCACGTTGCTCTTGCTCTGCCTCTGCATAACCTTGTTCCAGCTGACTTAATGCCTCTTTAAGCTGCAAAAGTTCTGGATTGGATTGTTCTGTTTTAACTGCTTGATTGATCTGAGTAATCTCAGCGAGATCGGAACGAAAGAAGCTCTCTTCCGCTAGCATATCAAACACGGGTGGAACAAAGCTGGGCAATAAGTTTTGATCAGCGATTTTGCCAGAGAACGCAGAGAAATAGCCTATCTCACCTTCAGGAGACTGAACAAGAAGCACACCGAACATCTTACCTGTGCCATCTGGGCTACCATCAATACCAAAGTCATGATGCCAAGCCTGTTGCTCAGTAAGGTGGCGTTGCAGCTGCTGCGCAGCTAGGACACACAGTGGGTGAGGCTGGTAGTAAAAAGGAAAGGTAAACTTCTCGGGTAGTGGATACGATTGGATATCACTATCGAAACGAGTGAAAAGCTGGTCTGGGTGGTGCATTAAAGTATTCACTACAGGTAAAATCAATTGGGCGTGATTTTACCTGTTTGTGAGCATATTTCTAGTTTAGAAAACTAGCGAACGTAATTGATTTGTGCCGAAATAAACCAGTGCTGAACTGTGCCATCCGCTCTTTCAACCCAAAGGTCATTGTCTAACTGCTTCACACGGCCATTAATCGTGATTGAAAGCTTGTTCTCATCCGTTTGGTTTACTTTGATGAAAGGATCTGAAGTAATCAGGAACGGGGTCGCATCTTTTACCGAACTGTTTTCATCGATTAGAAAGAAGTGATTCAGTTTACCATCTTCGGGCTTGGTCGAGATTGCCTTGTGACCGATGAGCTTGAACCCTTCACCAACGGGTTGATTAAGAATTTCGCTACTGAGCCTGACATGGGTAGGGATAAAAACCCAAGCGAGAACAAGGGCAACAGTGACCAAAGCAGCGCCTAGAGAGATTTTGAATTTCGACATGCTGTGTTATTGAGATGTTTGGAACAGAGGCACATATTAGCACAGTTCTATACTGCAATTCGCGCTAGGCTTGACGATTTGCTAAGTGGTATTACTGTTACAGGTTTGCAATAATGACAGTAGTTTAATAAGACAATATTACAGAAATCACTATGGCAAATTGGGAAGGAGTGAGCGAGTTTGTCGCAGTCGCAGAAACTCAATCTTTCACCTCTGCAGCAAAGAAGCTCGATACATCGGTCGCGCAAATAAGCCGTAAAGTCGCTCTGTTAGAAGAAAGACTGGCCGTTAAGCTGTTCAATCGCACCACACGTAGAGTCTCGGTAACCGAAGCTGGGCAACTCTATTATCAGCAGTGTAAGCATCTCGTCGAAGGTCTAGAACTGGCTGAACTGGCAGTCACTCAAATGCAGTCGACACCTAAAGGTTTGCTAAAGGTGACCGCTCCCGTCACTTTCGGTGAACAAAACCTCGCGCCATTATTACACCAATTCTTAGAACTTTACCCACAAGTCGACTTAGAGCTCATGCTGACTAACCAAAAGCTTGATTTGATCGAGGTAGGCGTTGATGTCGCGATTCGTTTGGGAAAATTGCAGGATTCGAGCTTAATTGCCAAGCGATTATCGAGTCGGCAGCTGTATGTGTGTGCAAGTCCTAACTATCTAGAAAGGTATGGCGAGCCACATACTTTATCCGAACTCAACCATCATCAGTGTCTTGTTGGGTCAGTTGATTACTGGCGTTTTCGTGATTCTAAAAGTGAAAAATCGATACGGGTTTCGGGAAGAATACATTGTAACTCGGGCTACGCACTGCTTGATGCAGCAAAACGGGGGCTTGGATTAGTGCAGCTCCCGGATCACTATGTGAAAGAAGCGCTAGAGGCCGGAGAGTTAGTCGAGGTGCTTTCAGAGTATCGTGATGAGCGAGAGGGGATCTGGGCACTTTACCCGCAAAATCGAAATCTCTCACCAAAAGTACGCTTACTGATCGACTTCTTGGCGGAGAACTTTGATTAAGACCAAGAGAAGGCTCCTCTTGGTCTTATCGCACAGTAAAACTTGAGTTAAGCTTCTTGCTCTTCAGCGTCTTGGCGTTTAATCACCTTGTGACCGTCTTCTGAAACACCTTGTTTCCAGTAGCTGCTAATGTAGATGTTTTCGCGCTCGACTTCTTTCTCGTTGCGGAAGTACTGACGCAGCGCGCGCATTGAATCGAACTCACAAGCACACCAAACGGACGCTTTACCAGCTAGCCAAGGTAGAGCGCAAACCGCTTTTGCCAAGTCATCATTCTCAAAGATCCATTGGACTTCAAAATTTTCTGGGGCTTCGATGGGTTGAATATCTTGCTCAGAGATAACTTTAATCACAGCGTAGCCTTTTGCATCAGCCGGGAGGCGTCGAATCTTAGCCGATAGGGCAGGTAGGGCTGTCATGTCTGCGGTCATGAAGAACCAATCCGCGTCTGTGCTCATATCTTGTATCGTGCCAGGGCCGGCAATATGAATGGAATCACCAACCTGAGCCTTCATCGCCCAGCGCGCAGCAAAACCGCATTTAAGGTCATGAGTAATGTGTTTAACAAAGTCGACCTCGATGGTTCCCGCTTGCTCGTCAAACTTACGAATGGTGTAAGTACGCATCACTGGGCGCTCATCGCCCGATAACTGCTGTGGGTCAGTGTCACCAGAAGGCGTAAACAATAGCTTGATGTAGCCACCCTCACAGTTGTTTGGAAACTCTTTTAGCGCATCACTTTGAAAGGTAATGCGCTGCATGTTTGGCGTGACAGATTCGGTTGAAGATATGGTAACGTGCTTTGGTGATGGCTTTTTCATGTGCTAACCCGAGAATTGTTCTTGTTCTCATCTAGGTTAACAGCACACAACAGAGTTAGATAGTATCTTTAACCAAATTTACATTCCTGACATCTATATCATCGGCAGGGTGGAGCCAACTAATAAGACGGCCATCAGAATATTGAAGCTTCGGATACGTAAAGCGCTAGTTAGCCAACGTTGAAGCTCTCGACCTGCCAAAATCCAAAATGAACCTGATGGGAAGTTGACCAATAAAAAGGTCGCCGAAATGATCAGTAGTTCGATCCATCCGCCACCATTGCTATATAGAGTGACGGAACTTAGCGCCATAGACCAACCTTTTGGGTTTACCCACTGAAAACTGGCTGCCCCTAGGAATGTCATAGGGCGAAAATTATCGACGTCTTTTGCGCGTCCACTTAACGCGATTTTCACTGCTAAATAGGCAAGATAAGCCAAACTCACATACTTCAAGACAAGGTGGGCGATTGGGTAGGCTTCAAACACCGCTGACAAGCCAAGCCCAACAAGCAAAACCATAAATGCAAAACCAAATGCAATTCCGCACATGTGAGGTAACGTACGCATATAGCCAACATTGGCGCCTGAAGTCATCAGCATTAAGTTATTTGGCCCCGGTGTAAAGGTCGAGACAAAGGCAAATATCACAAGAGCAGTGAGTTGTTCGAATTCCATGAGATGTCCTATTTCTATCGTGAAAGCAATAATATTGCGTAGTAACGCTTGTCTTGACCGGTCAACCACTATATTAGGTGGAATAGTGCGCAATTATGTGTTTTTATTCGAATGACTAGGACTAATTGCGCAATAAAGGTAATAAATGGATAAGTTCGACGAAAGAATATTGCAAGAACTCAAAAGAGACGGAAGAATCTCCAATGTCGAGTTAGCAGAGCGTATAGGTTTATCAGCTTCAGCCACGCTTAGGCGCGTCCAAGATCTTGAAAAACGCGAGGTGATTAAAGGCTATCGAGTCATGCTTGATAATAGCCAACTTGGTGTCGGCTTTGTCGCCTATGTCTCTATCGGCCTTGCCAGTCATCGAAAACAAGCCCAGCTGGAGTTCGAAGAACACGTCAGATTTGTTGATGAAGTCGTTGAGTGTCACAACATCACAGGCGCCAACGAGTATTTACTTCGAGTTGAGACCAAAGACTTGCCAAGCTACAAGAAGTTTCATGCCGACGTATTAGGTGAGTGCGCTCAAGTACAGTCTATTACTACCATGGTGGTCATGGATTCACCCAAAGACGAGCGTTAAGTTTGTTACCATCACAATTCTATTGCGTCTGTATTAAAATTAACTGATTGATTTTGTTTATTTTACTGTCATCAATCATAAATATAATCGACATTTAATCGTAATAGATTAGCAATCGAAACGTCATCCTGCCCATCTAATTTATCTCGCATCAACAGTTCGAGCATAGAAGCTCATTCTATATGTAAAGGGTAAATAAGATGAAAAAAGCAGTGGCAGCGTCTGCAGTATTTGCAGCACTTGTATCGGGTTCTTCTCTTGCAGCGACAGTATACAAAGCTGATGGTACTGAGCTTAAAGTCGGTGGTCGCGTAGAGTTTCGTGGTGACTTTATTGGCACAAGCAAAGGTGCAGAGATTAAAGGCACGATGGACGATAGCACTCGTGCACGTCTAAACCTGAAAGGCAAATCTGAGATTACTGAGGGTATGTCAGCGTTTGGTGTCTATGAAGCTGAGCAAGATACAGGTAAAGATGAGTTTGAAAACCGTTACATGTATGCAGGTCTAGACTTTGATGGTCATGCACTGTCGTTTGGTCGTCAAGACATGGCTGCCGTTATCGTATCGGATCTGACAGATATCTCAGAGTTCTCTGGTGTTCAGCAGGTGATTAACTCCGCAAGCGACAAAGAAGACAGCGTGTTTGCTTACCGCGGTGCATTCGATGCGTTTCAACTTCAAGCCACTTACCAAGCAAATAGCGATGAAGACACTGACGGTTACAGCATCTCAGGTCTTTATTCAGCGCCGTTTGGCTTAGATGTTGGTCTAGCGTTCTCAGGGGCTGATTTAGGCAAAGGTAACGGTAGCCAAAATCAAATTCTTGGTGGTCTAGGTTATACACTAGACGGACTTTATCTAGGCGCGACTTACTCAGTAGGCGACCTAGATGACAAAGCAACAGGCACAAGCGACAAAGAGTTCAAAGCGCTTGAGGTTGCAGCGAAATACAAATTTACCAAACAACTATCAGCAGCAGTTGTTTACACTAATCAAGAAAACGAAGCGGCGAATGGCACTAAAGCGGATGCGACGGATGGTGTAGAAGTCGTGGGCTACTACAAATTCAACGGTAACTTCCGTACTTATGTTTCATACTTCTCCAACGGTATTAAGTCGACAGATGCTGACGCAGACGGCTTTAAAGACACGGGTGAAGATACACTTCGTTTAGGTGTACGTTACGATTTCTAAATACAGAGTTGCCTGAAATTCTGTCCCATTGGCCAAGCATTAGCTTGGCCTTTTTTGTTCTATATCAAAGAGGTTGCTATTCAGTTAATTTATAAATCAATTGCATATGGAAAATAAGTGTCTGTTGTAAAACAGAAACTTACACGATAATTCAACGCGAACTAAGCAGAAATCAAATGTGACTTTGATCACGCTCTGTGCTAGAGTTCGCGCACTTTATCTATGGGAATCTTCCCACTTCAAGGATGAGTCCAACGACTTGAATGAGAAAAATAATGCAATTGTCCCTTAAAAATTTGTCTATTCGAACACAGGTATTGGTACCTGTTATCTTCACAACGTTCGCGCTATTTATCGCATTGTGGATCACCAAAAGTAATCTAGAGGCAGAGCAAGAAATTATTAGCTCTAACACAGATTCTCTTGTGTATTACAAAGACACCTTGGCAAAAATTGATGATCAGGTTTATCCGTTACGTATTAGTGCGGTGTATGCTATCTACGATGATTCTCGCCGCCAAGTGTTTTTAAACGAACTTAAAACAGGCTTAAAAGAGATTCAAAAAGATCTCGATTTGATGGCTAGTCGCGACACATTCAGAGATGAAGTACGAGTGGTGCGCCGCGCTATTGAAGATTACGTACAATACTCTCACCGTGCAGTAGAGCTGTTTTCACAAAGAGACAGCGGCCAAGTGAGTCTGCAAGAGTACAACAGCTTTATCGCAAAATATCGTGACTCTGGCAATCAAATGGTAGGCGCCATCAATACCTTGTCTGCACAAGTTAATGAGTTCGCGACCGATGCCATGGAACATAGCGCTGAGCAGAATACAAAAGTTAAAAACATGGCAATGTACATGGTACTTACTGTTCTTGTTGCCTCTTTAGCTGTCGCTTGGGTACTTTCAGGCATGATTGTAAAACCAATCCTTCAACTGCAGAAAGTGATGCGTAAGCTAGCACATGGTGATCTTTCTGTTCGTGCCGAGGTCGATGGTGATAATGAAGTCTCTCAACTGAGTACTGATGTGAACCAAACCGCTGAGCAACTTCACAGCACGGTAGAAGAGTTAAGCCGCATTAGTGAGGAAGTCGCTTCCGCTTCTACTGAGTTAGCTGCCGTGATGACGCAAGCGCAAGCCAATGCCCAGCAAGAACTGGCTGAGATTGAGCAAGTCGCTTCTGCAGTCAACGAGCTTTCTAGCACCGCAGATAACGTCAGTGATAACGCTCAGATGGCAGATTCAACAGCACGTGAAGCCGATCAATTGGCTAAATCTGGCTTGGATATCTTTGAAGAGAGTAGTCAAGCAAGTGCTCAAATGGGTAATGCACTAAACGAAGCGGCGCAAGTTGTTCTAACTCTTAAAGAGCAGTCTGAACAAATCAATGATGTGATTGAAGTTATTCGCGGTGTTTCAGAGCAGACTAACCTTCTAGCACTAAACGCAGCCATTGAAGCAGCGCGTGCGGGCGAATCTGGTCGTGGTTTTGCAGTGGTTGCGGATGAAGTTCGAATGCTGGCAGCAAGAACTCAAGAATCAACGGGCGAAATCCAAGCCATCATTGAAGAGCTACAGAAGCAGTCTGGTCTTGCTAACGATAGCATGCAGCTCAGCCTCGAAATGCTGGAGAAAAACAATGAGCTATCATTGCAAGCTAACAGCGCGCTACAGGGTATTACAGAGTCTGTAACGAATATCAATGATGCCAATACCCAAGTTGCAACCGCAGCAGAGCAGCAATCTCAGGTAACGCAAGACATTAACCGCAACGTCGTGAACATGTCTGAGCTGGTTAATCAAAACGTATCTGGTATATGTCAGAGTGCAAGTGCGAGTAACGAGCTGTCTACATTAGCAGAAAAGCAGAAAGCTCAGCTTTCATTCTTTAAGCTATAAACCGAAGCAATAACCTCAAGAAGCAGCCATTTTCGGCTGCTTTTTTTGTATTTGCGTAAAATTTTTTGAAAACTTCAGTGCTTCAAAAGGGCAAAAATGAGAGTTCGAAGCTGATTATTGGTAGGTGAATTAGCCAATCGTTCAGAAGTTGGACAGTGCAAAGACGAAAAGGATTGCGCAAACGGTTAGCATGCTTTGAGTTAAGTGATTGTTTTTAAGGGAGAAGACCGAATAATTGCTGAGAAAGGAGTTACTTAGGTATGCAACTTAACCGAACTGTATCACAAAAAAATTGGAAATATCAGTCTTGCGGGAAATAAATCACGACCTATAATGCTGAAAACCGGAGCGTCTGCCAACGCTCCGGTTTTTTTGTGTCCGAAACTCAGTAAAGCGTCTGCCAACGTTTACCGAAAACGCACGACACGTAAATTTGCTTATAGGAAAATTTATCATGCGTATCGAACAAGAACTTAAGTTAGGCTTTAAAGATGTACTATTCCGCCCGAAGCGTTCTACTCTTAAAAGTCGTTCTCAAGTTGAATTAACCCGCGATTTTACATTCAAGCATAGTGGTCGTCAATGGTCTGGCACACCAGTAATTGCAGCAAACATGGATTCAGTCGGTAGCTTCGAAATGGCGAAGGCTCTAGCGGAACATGGCGTGATGACTGCAATTCACAAACATTACACCGTAGAGCAATGGGCTGACTTCGTGAAATCAGCGGATCAAAAAACACTAAACAACGTGTTTGTTTCTACGGGTACTTCAGATGCTGATTTCGAAAAAACAAAAGAAATCATGGCGCTATCTGAAGAACTTATCTTCATCTGTATTGATATCGCGAACGGTTACTCTGAGCATTTAGTCGAGTACGTAGAGAAGGTACGTGCCGCATTCCCTAACAAAGTTATCTCTGCGGGTAACGTTGTAACTGGCGATATGTGTGAAGAGCTTATTCTAGCAGGTGCAGACATCGTGAAAGTGGGTATCGGCCCAGGCTCTGTATGTACAACTCGCGTTAAGACAGGTGTTGGTTACCCTCAGCTTTCTGCAATCATCGAATGTGGTGATGCTGCGCACGGCCTTGGTGGCATGATCATCGGTGACGGTGGTTGTTCATGTGCAGGTGATGTAGCAAAAGCCTTCGGCGGCGGCGCTGATTTCGTTATGCTAGGCGGTATGCTAGCAGGTCACGAAGAGTCAGGCGGCGAAGTGATCGAGCAAGACGGCAAAACTTTCATGAAGTTCTACGGCATGTCTTCTCAGTCTGCTATGGATAAGCACTCAGGTGGTGTTGCTAAGTACCGCGCTGCTGAAGGAAAAACCGTACTATTGCCATACCGCGGCTCTGTTCACGGCACTATCTCTGACATCCTTGGTGGTGTACGTTCAACTTGTACCTACGTAGGCGCAGCAAAGCTTAAAGAGCTAACTAAGCGTACAACCTTCATCCGTGTACAAGAGCAAGAGAACAACGTGTTTGGTAAAGAGTAATTTTACGGATTACTAAAGACATAAATGATAAGAGCCGCGATTGCGGCTCTTTTTTTGGGGAATGTCCCTTTAAACACTTTTAGGTGTTAGCAGCGGCAGGACTGGCGCTTCCATCAAGGTTCAGCATAAAGTGGAATCTACGAACTGTTTTATTTATTGCACTGCAGCTGAAAATACAAATAACGTTATGCAAGAATTCGAAAGTGCAGATTTATGTGTTGAAATTACTGCACCGGATAAGTTTTATTTCTTCAAAACTGACAAACTTAAGGCAGGATAAAGTAGCACGAATAGAGTCATTGGTGTGGTTTGTAAGCACTCTGTAAGCTGGTAGCTCGTTCCTCAAGTTTTCTTAGAACTTTGCTCTGTTCACCTGCAAAAACATAATTTTCCCTCAAGTCTTTCAGTGCAAATGCCATATCTGCTAAACTACGGTGTATATTGTAAGAATCTGAAGATAGTAGGTTTTTCATTTTGTGCTCATTAGTGAAAAGGCTTACAAGGTACGAATAGCGTGTATCTATAGGTATTTCTGAAAGCGAACGATAGTAAGAAAGAGCAGTTTTTATATCATTTAGCAGATAGATAACACTCCCTTTACCATTGGTTTCAAATCTATACCCTCTTAGGTTTGTGTGTTTGAAAGCAAACTTCTGAATGATCTCAAATAGAAATGAAGTTTCCTTGTGCGAGAGTGTAACCACCTCACCTTGATTTCCTGTGAATGAACAAATGCGTTTGAGTACATTCTCTAGGATGACAGCGGTTCGCAATGGAGAAAAGACGTTAAGTAAAAAAAGACGATCTTTCTCTCCAAGATCAGCATACATACCACCGTATTTACTGTTTGGTTTAAAGCTTACGTGTAAAATCGATGATAAGGAAAGTAGGTTTCCCAAGTAACTATGTGCATGGTTGTAATATTGAACGCTAGACTTATGGCAGTCATCCAAGTTTTTATTGAGAAAAGTGTAGGCATCTAAGGCATCTTTCAGAGAGCCTGCACGGTTTTCTGATTCGGAACCAAGATAAATTTTTGGCTGGCAACACAGAAAACTGTTTGCTGGGAAAAGTTTTTCGTACAATCCGTCGATATCATAAAAAGAAAACTCACCTTCGAACTTTTTTTCTAGTTCTTTGAGCATCCCATTAAACATCGTTTTATGAGTTTGAAATTTTTCAAATGAAAGACGCTCTTTTTGCTCCACCCACATTTCTAGCTGTTTCTTTTCGTGAGCTTCTCGTTCTTCTCTCTCTTTTTTTTGCTCTTCACGAAGTTGAGAGTGTTGGTTTATCAAGAATCCAAGCGTACAAATAGTGCCAAAAGCAGCCGCCCACGTTGCCATATCTCCGGTTTCTAGCTCACCAGAATAGAACTTGTCCAGCATCAGTCCGAGGAAAAGCCCTCCGAACAAAACACCAACAATGCCAGTTAAGAAAAGCCAAACAGCCTGTGAAAACTTCATTTAGTGCCAATAAGTCTTTGTTTGAGGGTAACAATTCTACACCATATGCAGCGATATTAAATGTTAGACACCGATCTTCTACATCGTCAGCCTGGAGTGAATAGAGGGTCAGGTCTTCACTTTTGACTTTGTTGGTTCAACTGCTTTACAAAGTTGGAGCCGAGTACCTTGACCAGCCTCACACATGAACTATCAAGAAATTTGATATCCAAGCGCTTTGATTACGCGGTGCAGCTCACTCGCAACTTTCTTTAGCCGTTCTATGCTTTGATTGCTTTAAAATATAAGGAGCGTCAGATGGCTAATAAATTCGGAATACTCACTCTTCACGGGATGGGAAACCAAAAAGACACTTACCACGTGAAATTTATCTCTAGAGTAGCGAAAGAGCTAGGGGTAGATAAAGAATCAATCCCCGTTGAGTCAGTCTATTACCACACTCAGATGCAAGAGAACCAAGTAGCGATGTGGAAGCGAATGACTAAGGATCACGATTTAGATGTTCGAAAGACCCGTCAATTTATGTTGTTCTCATTTAGTGATGCGGCAAACATTCAAGACTATAGTACACCAGAAAGCCTCGGTTCTGTCGTGACCAGATGTGTTCATGACAAGTTCAATACTTTGCTAGAGGAGATTGACTCAGATGGTGTTGTTGTCATTGTGGCTCAGTCTTTAGGCAATCAGGTATTTTCGAACTATGTCTGGGATATTCAAAACAAGAAAGGCATCTTTAGCCCTGGTGGTGAAGATGCGGAGGCGGCACGCGAAAAGCTTAAACGCGTTCGTATTTGGTTTAGCACGGGTAATAACATGCCTTTGTTTGTGTCAGGATTGCACGAAGAGAGTATTAAGGCGATTGAAAAGCCAAGTGACGACTTTGAATGGTGGAATTTCTTCGATGTAGACGATGCGCTTGGTTG
This sequence comes from Vibrio tubiashii, assembly GCF_028551255.1. Lineage (NCBI taxonomy): Bacteria > Pseudomonadati > Pseudomonadota > Gammaproteobacteria > Vibrionales > Vibrionaceae > Vibrio > Vibrio tubiashii. The sequence goes on from NZ_CP117030.1 coordinate 617,883, forward strand.
GCCTCTCAAGCCAATGGGGCGAGGGTATACGAATGCCCTTAATATCACGGACTTTGAAATCAATACGGGGATGACATTATTGTCTCACAAGTATTATTGGAAAGACCGAGATTTCATTGAGCCGCTTTGTGACAAGCTAAGAACGTTATAGGAAGCGCACTAGCGGAAGATGGTCGGGCTGACCATTTCTTTTTGCAACACCAAGAGCTGCAATCGCGGCTCTTTTTATATCCTTTCAAAGTGCCCTTAAGTTAGGATCTCTAGGCTAATCTCCCCCTCAATTGATGCAGCTCAAATCTTAACCTCTTTGGCTATGAAATAAGTCACATTAAAGTGGGGTTATTTGATGCATGCTAAAACCATCTTCATTGAAAGCTGAAGTTGGTCTTTATGCAGAGAGTGATCCGCAAAATGACATGGAAGACGAGTAGGCGGTAAGCCCGCCACTCTAGTGCTTACTACGCTCCGAAACTCATTTTGCAAGGAGGCTCTATGCCTATCAATAAGATTCGAAATATCGCATTTGTTGGTCAAACGGGTACTGGCAAAACCACTTTAATCGAAAAGCTTCTCCATACCTGTCAAGCAACAAGAACCCTAGGAAAGGTTGAAAAAGGCGATACCATTACCGACTTCGATGCCCAGTCGATTCAGTATCAACATAGTATCGAAGCCACCCCTGTGACTATGCGCTATGACAATCATCGACTGAACATCATTGACACTCCGGGGCAAAATGAATTGCTTGGTCGGGCGTTAAGTGTCTTTCCCGCGGTAGAAACCTCAGCGCTTATCATCGACCCTCAACAGCCTATCACTCAAACCTCTCAACGTTTATTTGCCTTTGCCCAAGAGCAGAAGAAATGCCAAATGATCATCATCAATAAGCTTGATGTTGCGGCGAGTCAGCTCTCTCAGCTACTGGATGAAATCAGCGCTAAATTTGGTGACTACTGCTTGCCGATTAACTTGCCTACCAGTGATGGAAAAGCGGTGGTTGATTGTTTCTTTGAACCAAACATGAATGCAGAAACGCTGATCAATGATGTTGAAGCGGCTCATGAAACACTTATCGATCAAGTCATTGAGGTTGATGAAGAGTTAATGGAACTCTATTTAGAGCAAGGTTCGGAGCTGACGCCGCAACAACTGCATGACCCGTTTGAAGAGGCGTTAAGAACCGGGCATATCATCCCAATTTGCTTTGTCTCAGCCGAGACAGGCGCAGGAGTGGATCTACTCCTAAAAACGCTATCTGAAATTATGCCAATGCCAAATGAAGGCAATCCACCTTTGCTAGAGAAAAACGGTAATAAAGTAAAAGTGAACTGCGAAACATTAGAGCACACCGTCGCGCACGTTTATAAGGTCAGCGTTGATCCTTATATGGGCAAACTTGCCTACGTTCGCGTTTTCCAAGGTGAGATCAATGCAGGCAGCCAGCTCTATGTCGGGGAGAGTAATAAAGCCTTTAAAGTGGGTCATTTATACCAGCTGCAAGGTAAAGAACGAACTGAGATCCACCAAGCATTAGCAGGCGACTTTTGCGTACTAGCGAAAGTGGATGAGCTAGAGTTTGACTCGATCTTGCATGACTCACACGACGAAGATGATGTCGAGCTTAAAACACTTAATTTCCCACAGCCGATGTATTCACTGTGTTTGAAGCCGATCAAACGCGGAGACGAACAAAAGCTTAGTGATGTGCTGAATAAGATCGCGAGTGAAGATCCTTCATTGAGAATTGAACACAGAGCGCGTACCAATGAAACCATCATCAGTGGGCAAGGGGAGTTCCACCTTAAGGTGGCGTTAGAGAAGATGCAATCGGTCTACAAACTTGAAGTTGAAACCAGTCAGCCTAGTGTCGAGTATTACGAAACCATTACTAAACCCGCTGAAGCTCAGTACCGTCACAAAAAGCAAAGCGGCGGCGCAGGGCAATTTGGAGAGGTACATTTAAAAGTTGCGCCACTAGAGCGAGGCTCAGGCTTTAAGTTCATTAACAAAGTCGTTGGTGGTGCGATTCCTACCGCGCTTATTCCAGCCGTTGAAAAGGGAATTAAGCAAGCGTTAGAAGAAGGTGCGATTTCAGGTAATCCGATCAAAGATATCGAGGTGACGGTGTTTGACGGCAAGTACCATTCGGTTGATTCAAAAGAAATCGCTTTTGTGATTGCAGGTAAGAAAGCCTTCTTGAAAGCAGTACAAGAAGCGGGGCCGATTGTACTAGAGCCGATTGTGCAGATGGAACTGGCGATCCCAACCCAATATGTCGGTGATGTCTCGGGAGATTTGTCGGGTAATCGCGGCTTAATTGAGGGCACAGAGCAGATTGACGCGAACTATACTTTGCTGCAAGCCATGTCTCCTATTAATGAACTGCAAGATTACGCAAGGCGATTACGCTCTATAACAGGAGGTGAGGGCAGCTTTAACATGAGCTTAAGCCACTATGAGCCAGCACCACCTAGTGTACAAAAGCAGGTTTGTGCAGAAGCTTAGCAAATAAGGATTAACAATCACCCATAAAGATAAAAAGCCGCATTTGCGGCTTTTTTGATCGTTAAGTAAGGCTCTATTGAACCGTATTAATCAAGCGATAATCTGGGCCTGCGGTTTCAGCCGTCACTACGGTGAGTTTGCTTGTATCTGCACCAACCCCTTTATACTGGGTAAACCCATTGACTTGTGTCGATGATGGCAGTTCGACGGAGTAAGAGGTGATTTGCTCTGCATTGGTTATTGCGCCAAGGTAGGTCTCGTTGTGGTAGGTGGCATTAACTAAAGGCAGCTCTGGTGTGGCGCGCACGCTGACGAACTTCTCGTGCTGGTGGTTATCGACCATATTGCTATCGAAATGTACGTCGACACCGGCAAAGATATTCTTCACTTCGCTATTGTTAAACAGGCTGACACGGTGAGTCTGGTTGCCATAAACAATTCCCCACTCGGTATCAACAAGGGTATTGTTGCGAATGGTAATGTTCTTTGGTGTCCATTGTTTATTCAGCTCTTTGCCTTTGACGGCTTGATCAAGGGTTTCTCCGTTAGCAACATCAATGATGCCCGTATTAATAACAATACCGCCGCGCAAGTCCGCATTGCCTTCTATTTTTCCATCACGGCCGCGTGTTCCTGCAATGTAATTGTTCTCGATAACATGGTCTTCGTCGTAGATACGCATACCACCTGTTAGCAGTTTTTCATTGCCGAGAATCACATTATCTTTAACTACGTTGGCCTTGCCGTGACGAAGAGAGATGAGTGAGGCACTTTCGAAAATCGTATTGCCCGAAATTTCATTGCCACCCGACTTAATCGAAATCAGTTCGCGTTCGCCATCCATGTCGATCAATAGGTTATTGGTGAATTTAGAGTTAGATGGCCATTGTGAAGATTTAGAATCGCCAATGCGGATCGCTTCCCAACTATTGCCGTTGTAGCGAATAGCTTCCTTGATGTCGAACTCATTAAACTGGTTTGGTTTTTGGTCTAAGAAAATATTATTGGCGATGAGATGGTTGTCTTGCGAGTCATCTTTTTGAACGCCAATTAAAGTGCCGCGTTTCTGTTTACCTTCAAAGCGGTTGTTAATGACTTTGCCATTTTTGCCCCAAAGGGAAACCCAAAGGTATTTAGGGTACTCAGAACGACGTTCATCTGGTTGGTATTTATAGGCATGGTTAAAGTAGTAGAAAGTAGAGTTTTGCAGCGTATTGTTGTTGCCCATCATACGCACGCCACCAAAACGCTCAGCAGGGCCACCTTGCGTAAAAACTAAGCCGTCAACGGTGATACCATCACCTTCAAGTCTTAGCTGAACTAGGCCTGTTAACCAAGTACCGCCAGCCTTTTCGGATTTAATCGTTACGTTATCAGCTTTTATCGTTACGATCCCAAGGTCCGCGTATTTGCCCAAAGGTATGGTTATGGTTGAGCCATCTTGAGCGTTTTCTAACTGCTGTTTGAGCGAGTCAACAGCGTCTGTAGATTGCGTCGTAATGTCAGTTCCGTCGACGGTCGCTAAGCGATCTGTATTAAGAAGAGCATCACGCGTGATTTCAGCTACCGTTGTTTCAGAAACGATAGGAGACAATTGAGTTTGAGGCTCGGTCGTGCTGCAACCTACGAGAGCCATTGTCGAAACTGACGTGGCGACAACGAGAGCGATAGTGGTTTTTTTCATAGTCATAGTTCTTATTAATTGGATTAGAAAGCGGCCGGGTTACGGCCGCTGCTTTAAAGGAAGAAATTAGCTTTCGGTGATAGGTTGTGAAGCCTTTTCGACTTTGTCATCAACGGCTTTGACAAGTAAAAGACCGACAGCCATGACGATGGCACCACATAGAATGAAGATCATACGTCCCCATAGTGGGTTAGGTAGAAGGAACATTGCCATAATGCCGACACCCGCGACTGCGATGAGTGTTCCGAGCATCTTACGTTGCTTATTATCAAGCTTCTTCTGTTCAGTAGATTCAGACACTAGTGGCGTATCTAGGTTGTTGAAGAACTTGTCTACGTCAGCTTGACGTTCATCAGATAGTGGTTTGTAGAACAATGTTGTTAGGCAGAAGAAACCTGCTGTAAACACTAGGTGACCGACTAGGCCGATAGCCACTTTAAGATCTGACCACTCTCGACCGGTTAGTGGCTCTAGGTTGAACCAATTCGCGACCATCTCGGCATTGATTACGAAACCTACGTAATATGAAACGATACCACCTACAACTAGTGTACCCCAGCCAGCCCAGTCAGGGGTTTTCTTAATAAAGAAACCACAGAAAGCAGGGATAGTCATTGGGAAACCAATCAAAGCACCCACGTACATCATGGTGTCGAAAAGGCTTAACCCTTTCAGTGAGTTAATGAACAGTGCAACCAAGATGATGGCAAGACCAAAGAAGGTTGATGTCAGTTTAGATACGACCACTAGCTCTTTCTCAGTGGCTTGCGGGCGAAGAATAGGTTCGTAAAAGTTCTTAACGAAAATACCAGAGTTACGGTTGAGGCCAGAATCCATTGAAGACATGGTTGCCGCAAACATGGCTGCGATCAATAGACCTACCATACCTGCTGGCATGTACTCTTGCACAAAGTATAGGTAAGCAAAGTCGCCCGCTTTAGAGCCTGCATCTGGGTATTGAGTCGCAAGGTCGACACCTTGACCTGCAATGAACCATGAAGGCATGAACCAGATTAGCGGCCCCATTGTCATTAAGATGCACGCGAGTAGAGCGGCTTTCTTAGCATTCTTTGAATCTTTAGCCGCTAAGTAACGGTATGAGTTCAACATGTTATTAGTAATACTGAACTGCTTAACGAAGATAAAGAATGCCCAAATGCCAAAGATACTTAGGTAATTGAGGTTGTTACCAGAGACAAACGAAGCGCCTTCTTGAGTCGGGAAGTTATTGACAATTTCACTCACGCCGCCACCTTGGATAATAGCGACCACAGCACAGGTCACCGTTACCGCCATGATGATGACCATCTGCATAAAGTCTGAGGCGATAACCGCCCAAGAGCCCCCCGTTACGGACATCACTAGTACAACAAGACCGGTAAGGATAATTGTAGTTGTCATGTCGAATCCGAAGATGCCAGATGCGATGATAGCTAATCCGTTCAGCCAGATACCCGCTGAAATGACGCTGTTTGGCATGCCTGACCATGTAAATACTTGTTCGTTGAACTTACCAAATCGCATTCGAATTGCTTGGATAACCGTAACAACACGAAGTTGGCGAAATTTAGGTGCAAAATAAAGGTAGTTCATTAGGTAACCAAAGGCATTGGCGAGGAAGATAACCGCAACGGCAAAACCGTCTGCATAGGCTTTACCTGCTGCACCAGTAAACGTCCAAGCACTAAACTGTGTCATAAAAGCGGTTGCCCCGACCATCCACCAAAGCATGCTACCACCACCTCGGAAGTAGTCACTGGTGGTACTTGTAAAAGTTCTGAACATCCAACCTATTGCAATTAGAAATAGGAAATAGATGCCAACAATAAGGGTATTGAGTTCCATCTTTTGACCTTTTTGATTGTTATTAAATGACCTAATGCAATACTAACTATCAATATCTTTATTTGTACTACAATAACTCATATTCGTGATGGCGATATGTGAAATGGGTTTTTAAATAATCATACAAGTGATCGAGATCGAATAATGATAATGAGGTCAGAAGTGCAAAGAGGTTTGTGCATAACTAATGCATAGTCAGTGAGGCTAGTACGCTTTTAACGCGTTTGAATATGACTCAGACAAGGTACATATCGTCATTCTTTATCATTTAATTGTATGACTTGATTGTAGGCTTGCCTGATCCGGAAGTGGTTCTGTTGGTGGGGTAAAGGCTGGTCTAATGAGAGAGTTAACCAATTGCCACCGCGAATAGAGTGACGACAGTGGGAAGCAGTAATAGGGAGGTTATTGCTAGAAGAACTCTCGGAATCACCTTAAATACACTAATAAACAACGTCTTGAATTTATTACTAAGCGGGCCGTTAGCGATGGTGCCAGGGCTGCGTGTTTGATTTGAAGTATTGGTGTCCATATCAAGTAGAAAGCTAAGTACGAAGAACAAAGTTGTTGGGTAAACTACAATAGCTAGTTTTGTATTACAAGTTGATTGATTTGTGGCGAGAAAAGTTTGACTATGTGCACATTTCTTTCGAACAGTCCTATGAGAGTTAGAGGTTCTGATTTGTGATTATTCTTTATTATACAATTAGATAGTTACAGGTTCTAAAATTAGCCTTAATGTTTGATTTGATAATAAATCATACAATTAGATCGATTTCACAGTTCTTATTCTGTTTGGTGGTTACTATATTTGTATTATTTATTGTTGCTAAATATGCAGATCGTAGATTTTAGCTCTTGTTAAAAGAGCCTTTAACCAAGATAGAAGTGGAACAAATACCATGAATAAGATTAAAACTATTGTGATTGCTGTGGGAACTGTAATGGCCTGCGGAGCTGTATCTGCAGCATCACTTGATGTGCGTCATGAGTACAAACATAGCTCTGAGCAGCATGCGACTCGTGTGAAAATGGGTGACAGCATTGATAATTTTTACTACAGCGGTGAGCTCAAGTTTAAAGGTGCTGATGGAACTAAGTTCCTACAAGATTTGAAGAATAACGGCTGGGAACTAGATTTAGGTTACCGTTTCAAGCTAAACGATAACTGGACAATTCAACCGGGTATGCCAATTGAGGGGCGAGAGTCCGGCATGACTTACAAGCCGCAAATCCGTGCAACATACGCGCTTGATAGTGTTGAAGGTCTGAGTATCAGTGCTCGTTACCGTTATGATATTCGCCAAAATATCGATGATGATAACCAACGCCGTCATCGTCTAACGGGTAACATTAATTATAGCTTCGAAGAGTGGAGATTTGGTTTAGAAGCGAACTACTACAAAGCAGATGGCTACGACCTATATAAAGACAAAGATACGAACTACGAGTTTAACTCTACAATTCGCCGTAGCTTCGGTCAGTGGGCACCGTATGCGGAGTTTGGTTATGCTCCATACCAAAAAGATGGTGGATATGACAACAATGGAACTACCACAAATAATGACTATGAACTGCGTAGCCGTATAGGTATTACTTACAGTTTCTAAGTTGCATAACTGATTAACAAAGACCAGCGATGTGAAGTGACCCCCAATAGTTGGACAACAATTATTGGGGGTCTTTTTGTATCTAGCTAGAAGTGAATACTAGCTGCTTAAACGGTAGAGTGTACCTAGGCTTGTTTTCCCTTGTGGGGTGATACGAGCTTGTTGGGCGAGAAAGAGTTCTGCTGTGGCGACCGCATCGGCAAGGGCATTGTGACCGTTATATTCTGGTAGGCCGTAGCGAGCACGTGTGTTAGCTAGGGTCACATCAATTTCGTCACGTGGGTTAATCGCTTTTTGTAGGTGTTTTTCAATGCACATGGTATCGAGCCAAATCAGAGGAGGCTCATCGAGACCAAACACGCGAGACAAATATTGATTAATGAAATTGGCTTCGACGATACATGCGTGCGCGACTAAGATCTTACCCTGAGCCGCAGTGAAAAGTGCGTCCATGGCATCATGGATAGAGACGCCTTGGGACAGCATTTGCGGGGTAATGTGATTGATCACTGCGGTTTCAGGTTTGATTTGGGAATCACTGTTAATGTACATATGCTGGCTTGTAGCGAGGTCAGCCTTGCCATTAACAATCTCCAACCAACCCATCGACAAGATCAGATCTTCTTCGCTGTCTAATCCGGTTGTTTCCAAATCCAACACTATGTATTGCGCGTCGTGTGCTAACTGTGTCGCATCTAAATGAGGGGTTTGAACAAGCGCCTTAATAGGCTCTGGCAGTGTAGTTTGTTTGGCGTACTGCTCGCGCTTACGATTTATTTGCGAACAGGGATGAAAGTATTCAAGAATCCGCTTCATTAGCGACTCCCAAAGCGTACTTTTACCGCTTCTTGTAAATCAGCAATAATGCGGAACGCGTCCTTTAAATGTTGACGTTCAAAACTGCCAAAGGTATTTGGATCGATGTGATTGTTTGGTTCTTGACCGTTTTTTAATGCTTCTAACTGATGACCGAATCGAAAGGAAAGAATGTACTTGTAGGCGTTAAGAATGTTTTTGTACGCATCTTCACTGAGTACACCCTTATTTTTAGCTGCTTTAAAACGTTCGTCGGTGGCAGATAGGTCACACTCAACCGCCAAACCATAGATTCGCGCTAAATCAATGATCAAATTGATGGCGTATTTTTTCACATCTAGGGTCTTTTTGTTCTCACCAGATTTTTCTAAGACTAAGCTGTTAAAAATGCCGAGTGGTGGGTTGGTGTTGATGGCATCTTTCACTAGCATGGGCAGAAATTCGCGATTGTTACGAATATTGCTATGGAGTTCGTCTCGAAGCATCTTTTCAAACTCCTTGTTGCCGTAAATGGTGCGAATCTCTAAGAACACACTGATGTTGAGCAGGCGTTCATACTCTGGACTCGCTACCCACTTTTTATAGTACTTTTTCCATACGCTTAAAGGCTGGCACCATTTCGGTGTGGCTGCCATGTATTTACCCGGACACAATGGGTAATCGCAACTGGCGAGCCCATTAGAAACGATCATAGCAAGGTGTTTGAAATAGATGCGATCATTCTCTGTCGCGTTATCGGCAAGAACAATTGCGCTGTCTTGGTCAGAGAGCATGTGGACTTCATTACGCGCATGTGAACCTGCGACAATCCAAGAAAAGTCACAGGGCGGGGGACCAAGTTTATCTACCGCAATCTGTATGAGTCGACGGGTATAGGCGTCCATGAGCATTGTCATCACTTTACCGATCACTTCAGGTGAGACATGCCCATCGACCAAGGCTTCGAATATCGCTTGGCGTTCTGGTGTAAAGCTAGATAAGGATTTAACGCTACCGGCGTACTTAATTTTTTCGATAAGGAAGATAGCTTGTACGCGGTGATTTTGAACTAGGTGAGTGGTGGTAAGTACACCAACCACCTTATTGTCTTCAACTAAGGGTAGGTTGCGAACATTATGTTGCATCATGATCGACGCTGCATGGAGAACGAGGTCATCTGGTTTAATTGTCTGAGGATCATGGGTCATTACTTCTGCAATAGGGCGATCGGTACTTACCCCTTGAGCAATGACGCGCTTGGTCATATCTCGATCAGTAATCAATCCAACAATCTTACTGTTTTCATACACCACTGCGCACGGTGAGCACATGGTTAGCATCTCATTAGCCACAGTTTGAATCGATTGGTCAGCGGTGACGACAGCGATTCGGCCGCTAGCTACTTCATCCACACGTTTAATGAATAAGCCTTTCTCTTTGTTCGACCAAACGACATCTAACGCTGACTTAAGCCGTATTTGTGCTTGAGAAGCGAAATGTTCAGCGCAATCAGGGTGAGCCTGAAACAATTTTTTGAGCGCGGAGTTAGGGATGATGTAGACCAAAGAATTCTCAATGGCGATAGCGCGATAACCTTTACTGCTATCAATTTCGCTGCCAAGAAACGTGAAGCCGAAAATGTCTTCTGGCCCTAATTTCGCGCGCAGTACGCCATCAGACTTACGTTGCTCCATCGAGCCTGTTCGAACTATGTAGAGAGATTTCTCTTGACCAGTAGCACACTGGTCAATGACTTCACCTTTACCTAAATAGGCAATTTGAACCTGAGAAGCAAGCTCGCGCAGTGCGGGTTTAGGAAGCTTATCAAATGGGTCTATTTGCCCAAGAAATTGCAAGATATTTGGCAGTAAAGATTCAGACATCATATCGCTCTAATATGGATTAATTGTATTACAATATATCTAATTTAAAGTTAAGTGTCACTGATTAGCAATGTTTATGTCGAAGGTAGGGGATTGGCGATTAAGTGAAAAGGGGTTTAGGCACAAAAAAGCACGCGATGAACGCGTGCTTTACAGTATTTTTAGAGAGAACTGACTTAGTCTACAGCAGTCAGGCGGTGCTTGGAGTCTAGTAGGTGGTTAGCCGATGCTTGACGTGCTTTATCTGCATTGCCTGCCATGATGGCATCATAGATTTGTCGGTGTTCTTTAATACAGGTACTGCCTTCTTCTGAAGAGTGGGCAATAAAGTTAACGAACATCGTGGTTAAAATGTTGCCGAATGGTAGATAGAAATCATTACCTGTCGCGTTGAAGATTAGGCTATGAAAACGAGTATCGACTTCCATCCAGCGCGCGTGGTCGAACTCTTCTGCTTCGGCAACTTCAACCATTTGCTGGAAAGTTTCTGATAGCTCAATACGTTGCTCGGCAGTGGCGTGAATCGCTGCTAGAGCACAGGCTTCAGGCTCGATAGCTCGGCGAAGGCCAAGAAACTGACCGCAGAACTGATCGGTATCGGCAAGACCATCCATCCATTCAATGAGCTGCGGGTCTAAGAAGTTCCAATAAGCGCGATTGATAACGCGTGTACCGACTTTAGGGCGGGATTCGAGTAGACCTTTAGATGTGAGCAGCTTCACCGCTTCACGTAGAGCTGTGCGGCTTATACCAAATTGCTCACAAAGAACCATTTCGCCAGGAAGAATCGAACCTTGAGGGATTTTTCCAGACAAAATACCACGTGCGATTTCACGTGCTACCTGCACATGAAGGCTTCGTTTAGAGCCTGAGATAGAATGAAATTCACCAGACATAATCTTCACTTATTGCTAAATATGTATTATTTAAGCCGTACTATATCACTCCCATAACCATGCACCAAGCAGATGTTGACGTAATATAAGAGGGCTCACAGAACCCAATAGACAGTGCTCTGCAATCATTGTTTACGTTGACTTGTTGTCGTTAACGATATCGCTCATCTTTTTAACTACTGCAGATTTATTCATACAAATAATAGTCCATATAAGTGATGGTTGTGACATAAGCCACAGTTACTAATCAAAACAGACCAAAACTCGCCTTAATTGCTTAAATGATCGATGACTCGTCTTGTCGAATAAATATAATATTGTATTATTATTTAATAAAGATAGCTAAGGTAAACCGTCATGTTTAACGATTTGAAAGGTAAACGCGTACTTATTACTGGCTCAACAGCAGGGATGGGCCTCGCTGCGGCGCGGGTGTTTGCGAAATATGGAGCGAAGATCGGCATCAATGGTCGCCAAAGTACGCCAGAAGCAGAGGCCGTTGTCGCTGAGCTGATTGCCCTAGGAGGAGACGCACAGTTTTTCCAAGCAAACCTGATGGTTACATCTGATTGTGAAAGGTTGGTGAAAGAGTTTACGGATCACTTTGGTGGCATGGATGTGCTTATCAATAATGCTGGTGGCTTAGGCGGACGTGAAAATTTAGAAAACATTGACGACGCGTTTTTTGACCGAGTTATGGACTTAAATGCCCGCTCGGCCCTGATGATGACGAAATATTCTATCCCTCATCTTCGAAGCTCTGCTGCCAAATCGGGTGAAACATCGTGTGTGATCAGTACGGGGTCTATTGCAGCCCGTGAAGGGGGCGGCATTGGTGCAGGCGTTTATGCAGCGTCGAAAGCTTGGTTGCACGATATCCATCGTAACTGGGTAAAAGAGTTCACCAAGGACAATATCCGTTTCAATATAGTTTCTCCTGGAACTATCGACACAGCATTCCATGAGGATAAATCTGACCAATTGAAATCGACCATCGCAGACAGCATCCCTATGGGGCGTTTCGGTCGCGTCGAAGAAGTTGCTCCGACATTTGCCTTTTTCGCTTCACATGCGTGTTCAGGCTACATCACAGGTCAAGTGATGGACGTCAATGGTGGTCAGATGGCGCCATAAGCTGCGCTGATCTTTGTTCGAGACGAATACACTGACCTCAAAAAGCCAGCGTCGTCTGGCTTTTTTTGATCAATAACCGAGTGCCAATCAGTGCACTGAAACCCAATAATAAGGAGCATCAAGTGGCAAAATTTTCTCTAGTGGAAGATTCTCAGCGCAAGATACATGTGCAAGTTGCCCGACAGATTGCCCGTAAAATACTGTCAGGTGAGCTTAAGCAAACGGAAAAATTGCCCAATGAAATTGAGCTTTGTAACGCATTTGGTGTGAGCCGTACGGCTTTACGCGAGTCAACTAAACTCTTGTCTGCTAAGGGGTTGATTGAATCAAAACCAAAAGTAGGCACGACTATACGCCCTCGCCACAATTGGCATTTTCTTGATCCTCAGCTGTTAGAGTGGATTCAAGACTTGGAAGATACCAAACCTTTCCTTTCCCAATTTTTGGGCTTACGTAAAGCGATAGAGCCCGAAGCGTGTGCGTTAGCTGCCAGTCAAGCGACTGTAGAGCAGCGTAAAGAGTTGTCGGTGATATTTCAACGCATGACGATGGCGGCGAATAGCTTTGATTATGAGGATTGGACGGTCAACGACCATCTGTTCCATCAGACTATTTTTCTGTCGACCGGAAATCAGTTTTACATTCCGTTTAGCAACATTTTATCGACGATTTTTAAGCTGTTCATCGATCATTCCGCTGAAGGGGGGCGATTCTGTTTAGAAGAGCATCGCGCCATTTATGATGCCATTATGGCAGGGAATGGGAACCAAGCGCGTCTTGCTTCACACACTCTACTTAATGATGAAAACCAAAGACTCTCTCAGGTGGTCAATGGTTGAAGAACCACAAAGTGACTCGCCTTGCTCTATCCGTTAATAGATAGGGCAGACAAGAGTTTTGTTTACGACTGCAACCTACGCAAACAATAGTGAAAGGCTCACCCATGTCTTCCAATCTCTACATTAGAAAAAACTTATCTTTAGCTTGGCCATTGGCTTTAAATGCTCTGCTGATGCAGTCGATGTTAATGATCGACACTTTCTTGGTTTCGCCGTTGGGTGAAGTCTCCTTAGCTGCGATGGGGATTGCTACCACGATTGTCTCATTTGTGTTGGGGATTCAAATGGCTTTGGCGAATGGCTCTCAATTGGTGCTGAGCAGGGCTGTTGGTTCAGGGCAAAGCCAAACACTTAATAAAGGTTTTTGGGCAGGGCTAATCATTAATGTGTTCGTCGCGGTTGTGTTTTGGTCTTTGATTTCGGCTTGTGACAAAATCTTAATCAGTAAATTAACTGATAACGTCGCCCTTCATGCTGAAACCGAGCGCTACCTCTCCGTTGCAAAATTTATCATCATATTTAACGCCATTACTCAGGTGATGATCGCCTTGTTTAATGCACTAGGCCGCACCAAAGTTCCGTTTAAAGGTTATTTAATAGAGTTACCTGTAAACATGGCAATGTCCTATGTGTTAATTCATGGCATCTCAGGATTTGAAGGTATCGGGGTCCAAGGGGCCGCCGCGGGGAGCTTAATCGCGATCACCGTGCGTTTTGTCTATTTAAGCTTGTGCGTTAAATTAGATGACTCTAGCGATTTGTCGATTAAAGCGCTGGATTCTTCGTTAAAAGCCAATACGTGGAACCACTTTAAAGAGATCTTCCCTGTAGCAGCGAATGTTACCATGTTGCAAACCGGGGCCACCATTTATATGTTGCTGTACTCGCAGTTGACTTTGAACGCTTACGTTGCGATGACCATAGTGATGCCTTGGATCAAAGCAGGGACTCAGTTTATCACCGCCTGGGCGCATTCTTCGGCCATTACCATCAGCCAAGCCATTGGATCTCGACAGTTGGACGAGCTGAGAAAAAATGTTGATACCAGCATAGATATGGCCGTGTGGATATCATTTGCTTCGGCTGCTTTCTTCCTTGCGCTAAGCTTTGTGTTGCCAGATTTGTACCCCGATTTAGATTCAAGTACTTACATTGCATTGGCGTCGATCGCGCCGCTCTATATTCTCTTGCCCATTGTTCGTGGCTATAACACAGTGCATGGTCATGTCCTGCGCGCGCTCGGTAAGACGACGGAAGTGTTCAAGATTAACTTCACCGGGCAATGGATTGTATCGATACCGCTGTGTGCGTTGATCATCTTACATTGGGATCTCTCGTTCTTTTGGGCATTTGCTGTCATGCCGTTTGAAGAAATCGTCAAAGCGTTACCATTTAGGCATTTAGCCCGAAAATCACTGGATGAATTTGATCTCAAGAAAGCTGAGAAGCTAATGTACGACTAACCATGTCGCTACTTTTAAAGATTAAGCCCTCAACGTGAGGGCTTTTTCATGCGTGCTTCCAACGGCTTGTTCGAGTGAGATCCATTGATTGTAAAAGTGAGTAAAAACCAGAAGGAGGCTCGGTAAGCGGATTGACTCTTGTCGCTAAGCAGATTAGTTTCGAGCTCAATGGACTTTGACTCAGGTATATTTGAATACAGATGGACTCAATCACTCAAGCTGCTTTAGGTGCGACCGTCGCGGGTGCCATTGCAGGTAAGCGATGCAATGCTAAGGTACTCTTAACGGGCGCGGCTCTTGGCACGTTACCCGATCTCGATGTGGTTCTCGATTATGGCGACGCGGTGCAAAATACAATTAAGCACCGAGGTTTTAGTCATTCGCTTCTTGTACTTCCTCCGTTTGCACTTTTCATATCATGGTTATATTGCCTTTGGCGACCAGATACCTTTTGGACTTTGACGCGTACTTTTTTCCTAACCGTGAGTGTTCTAGTGACACATGCACTGTTGGATGCGATGACAACCTACGGAACTCAGCTGATATGGCCGTTTGAAGGTTATTATTCGCTGCGCAATATATTTATCATTGACCCGCTCTATACAGTTCCTTTGCTTATTGCGATTGGCTCCAGTTTGTTCGTCAAGAAATGGGGTGGTCGTTTGTGCCAGGCGGTTGTGTTGATCTCGACGCTCTACTTAGGTTGGGGCTATGTTTCTCAACAATGGGTCGCTTCTCGGGTTGAACAGAATCTACTGGCTCAGAACTTGCCAAATCAGCAAGTGCTAATTACCCCAACACCGTTTAACACGCTTTTGTGGCGAGTGGTCGTTATGGATGATGGCAAGTATTGGGAAGGTCTCGCATCGGTATTAGACAGTGACCAACGTATCGATTTTATCTCCCATTCACTAGGTCAGTGGCCGCTAGAAGAAGAGCCAGAAACGTTACGAGGACTGCAAGCTTTTTCACATAACTACCTTAACTATCGCGTGGAAGAGGGGGAGCTGATTGTCTCTGACCTGCGATTAGGTATGGCTAACAATTTAGCTTTTGAGTTTATCTTTGCCCAGAAGAGCACAACAGGAGAGTGGCAGTTGTTGGATTCGACGCAGCGATACCCTAGCCAGAGGAGCTTAGATCAGCTAGGTCAGCTATGGCAAAGACTTAAAGGGGATCAAAGTATCGACGCCAATTTAGAAAAAGTCGGTCGTAATACTCACTCTTAAACAAAAAAGCCGAGCATCAAGCTCGGCTTTGACTTAGTTCCCGATTTTTACATTAATTACTACAGATTAAAGTAGCGCGAACGCACCTTCCCATGAGTAACGTTCTTCACCAAACTCGACGCTATGAGTCGCGTTTTGCTGGCTTTCATCTAAGTTACAAATACCGACGTGGTATGTGTTACCAGAAGTGGTTTTAATGCAAACGACTGTGCCAACCTCGTTGTTGCCGACAACCGCCACAGACTCAACCAGACCACGAGCGCCAACCGATGCTTCGATAGACTCGTTGAAGTAACCGTGTGTTTCCAGTACAGAAGCAAACACATGGTTCTGACCAGACTGACGTAGAATCAGTGCAGGTTCACTCTTGAGGTTGAAGTCAGGATCGTTAGCGCCAGTGCGAGCAAAGTAAACTTCGCTCTCTTTGGTTACGCTCGTTACCAGAGAGTAGTAACTGCTGTCGTGTAGCCAGCTTACTAGAGAGCTCGTTCTTTCTGATGAGTAAGGGACTTTACCTGAACCTACATTCCATAGGTGTTGGTAACCGTTGTCTGCGCCAAGAGGACGTAGCGTGCTTTCAACTTGGTAGTCGAAGTCAGTACGAATGATTTGACCAGAGTAGTGGACTGGCAAGTCATATTGGTGCTCTTGGTCAGCTTCGATACGGTATACGTCAATCACAAGCGGCTTTTCGAATTCTGGTAATTCAGCCAGAATGATGCTGCGCTGCATATCGACGCCGTCGTAGTAACCTGAGATACGACCGCTCATACCTTGCAGTTTCTCATCATCAGCTTTAAAGAAGTGCTTAGAGCCGTAACGTGATTCTGCTAGTGCGGTATCGAAGTTGTTCTGGGTCTTTTGGTCAACCGTTACCGTGTTGTGACATACCGTCTGCTTACAGTAAGACTTGTTCTCTGGAATGTAACGGCCACCAAATTTAGGCTCTACATTTACCCAACGACCAAAGCCGTAATCGTGCAGCACTTCGTGACCACGGTTAAACACGCTTAGGTGTAGACCGTCGTAGTGACCGTGATCCAGTGCTGAATGGTACTGGTGGTCTGAGCCGTGTTGACCAAACCAAATCAGCGCCATTGTGTCGTCGTTTTGCTCATCACGGTGACGTAGGATGCTCACGCCGCCTTTTTCACCTTCAGGGCCGTCAGTAACGAATAGGCTACCCCAGTTGAACGGTTTGATTTCGTCTGCTGCGTTTACAGCATCAGAGAGTGTTTTACCTGAGATATGAACCCACACGTCCTGCTGGTGGTCTGCCATGCCAAGCAGCGTTTCAGATTGCTCGTAACGGTGGAAACATACCGATGTTGCCATGATTACGCCTTCATCGTTGATTGAAATCGTTTTAGACGAATCGTTCAACGCAGGCAGTGTACCGTCTGGGAATGCGGTCTTAAATACAGCGTAAGACGTTGTTTTGATGACTGAGTCGTTGAATTCGTAAATACCAAGCTCAGGCTGACGACGTTCAATCGCTTCTGCGAACAGGTAGATTGGACGTAGCGAGAAACGGTGGTAGTAAGGACCTTCCATGTAGTAGCCATCTGGCGAGAACAGTTGGTCTAGCTGAGCTAGGAAACCGCCGCTGACTTTGTCCAGTTTCAAGCCGTAAAGCGCTTTGTCTACCGCTTCTTGATCGTTAATAGCGTAACCACAGATACCTACTGCTGCTACTGCCCACAGACCGTGGTTGTGTACGATGTCGAAGTCGTGGCCGTAAGTGACAACGAACAGCTCAATCATTTGTTTGAACAGGTCGTTTTCAATCAGTGTTTTTTGCTCTTCTTCCAACGTATGGTAAATGCAGCTGTACGCACAAGACGCGTATAGCATCCACATGTTCTCGTTAAGAGTTTGGTGGAAGATCTTACCTGGAGGGTTGGAGTCGCGGCTAGTGTTGCTTTCTAGCGTCGGGTAAACCTTCGCGTAGGCTGTTAGCATGTCCACGATGTAATCGCGGTACTTCTGTTCCCCAGTGATAAGGAATAGGCGACCCGCTAAGTCAATGTGGATGTAGTTTTGCTTGTGGCGGTTATGTTCGTAACCGCCGCCTTCGCCGTGACCTGGGACTTCAATACCAACCTCGGCCATGTAAGCGTCAGTTTGTTTGATGTCTCGTGCTAATGCTTTTCCTAATAGGCTATCCGTGCCAAGTGACTTTTTAAGCTCCGCTGCTTCGTCAAAGTTGAGTAGAAGTGGTTGATAGCTCATTGTTATTTCTCCTGCTCGAATGCTTCAGTAACCTCTAGCGAGTAGAAGCCATTCCAGCTATACGTTTTGCCATTAATCTCGACGTTGTGTTCTGTTTGGTCGTCAGCGCCTAGCACATTGCTGATCATGACAGTTACCAGTGACTTGTCAGTAGTGATTTCTACGACGCTGCCAACGGCGTTGTAACCCACGACGCGGATATCTTTCACCTGACCACGTGCATTCACAGACTGCTCAAACTCTTCGTTGAAGTAGCCGTGCGTTTCTAGCACAGAAGCAAACAGTATTGATTCGCCTTTGCTGCGTAAGATGAATGCCGGTTCGCTACGTAGGTTAAAGCTTGGGTCATTGGCGCCCGTGCGAGTGAAGATCACTTCATTATCGCCGTTCTGCTTCGCGCTACTGCTTGTGCCTAACCAAGTGTAGTAGGTGTTGTTTTGTAGCCAGCTAACCAGCGCCGTATCTTGCACCTTGCCGCTCGCGACTTTCCAAAGGTGTTGGTAACCGAAGTTTTCACCAAGCGTGTTCAGTTCACCAAAACTTTGGTAATCGAAGTTAGTACGTACGATTTGACCATCGTATTGATGAGAGTAGTCGTACTGATGCTCGCCTTCACCTTCGATGCGGTAAAGGTCTAGCAATAGCGGAGCTTCTAGTTCATCTAGGCTGAGCATGAACACGCTGCGCTGCATGTCAGTATTAGGGTAGTGGTCGTTGGCAAATGCACTCATACCATTGATTTTAGTGCCTTCTACTTTGAAGAAGTGAGGCAAACCGTGTACTGAATCTGCGCGTTCGACATCGAAGCCATTCTGACATTGTTCATCAATGGTTATTGCGTTGTGTGCGATAGTTTGACGTGCATACGATTTGTTTTCGTCTAGGTAACGACCACCGAATTTAGGCTCTACGTTGACCCAGCGACAGAAGCCGTATTCGCGCAGTACTTCTTGACCACGATTGAAGAAGGTAATGCCAAGCGTATCGAAGTTACCATGACCCATGCCGTGTTGGCCGTAGTTCATCACAAGCTGTGACACGTCACCGGTTTTATCTTGCATACGGATAAAACCTTGCGCACCGTTGTTGCCGTCTGGGCCTTCGTTAAGCTCAACACTAGGCCAGAAAGGCATACCGATATCACGGTCAGCAGTTGCTTCATCATAAGCTTGAGAAAGCTTTAAACCACAAGGGTGCATCCAAACTGCATTTTGGATTTTCGCCATGCCCAGAATGTTGTCATCCAAACCATAGTGTTTGCTGTAAACGCTCACTGCAACTTGAACGCCCATGTCAGTTATGCTCATGGTACGAGATGCGTCGTTTAGGGCAGGGAATTCACCATTCGGGTACGCCGTTGCCAGCATCGCTTGTACTGTGTTGCCAATCACTTTGTCTTTGTAGTTGTAGATGTCTACTTCAGGCATGTGACGGTGAATAACCTCAGCAAAGACACAAGTAGGGCGAATGGCGTAACGGTGGTAGTACGGACCTTCCATGTAGTAGCCAGAAGGAGCGAACAACTGTGAGATTTGCGCTAGGAAACCACCAGTGTCATTGCGATCTTGACCGTATACCGACATCTCTAGATATTCAGGTTTACCAATAGCAAGACCACACACGCCAACAGCGGCAACGGCCCAAATGCCGTGGTTGTGAATACGGTCGAAATCGTGAGCGTATTTCACTGTGAACATGTCTAACATTGGTTCAAAGATACGTTCAACAACCGCAGCGCGCTCTTGCTCTGTCATCACTGATGCCACGCAAGAGTAGGCTAAGCTAGTAAACATTAACCAACAGTGTTCATTTAGGATCTGGTGGAAAAGACGGCCTGTTGGGTTGGTGTTTTTCTGTACGTGGAAATCAAAAGTTAGGTATTTCTCTGCGTAGATCGCGAGAAGATCTTTAACAAACTGTGCGTACTTTTGTTCTTGAGTAATCAAGAACAAACGACCCGCTAAGTTCATGTAAGTGTAGTTTTGTTTATGGCGGTTGTGCTCGTAGCCACCAGCTTCGCCGTGACCTGGTACGTCTAGAGGCAGACGCATGAATGCTTCAAGTTCCTTGCGATTCGCTTCGATGGACTTACCCATCAAGCTCGGCTTTCCGACTTCCTTTCTTAATAGTTCGACTTCTGCTTCAGTCAACAAAATCGGTTGTGTAGTCATTTTTTCCCACCCTCGGATGAAGTGTGTTGTTTTCGTAAGCTTTCTATAAAGTAATACAATATTAGGTTTGATTGTAGTTTTTGTGGCAAAAAGAGAGATTGAAGTCACGTGAAATGTCTTAAGTGGCTGATTTTTAATAATTGAAAATTGTTCTTAATCACGTATTACTCCATTGTGACCATTGCTATCTAGCCTTTTGGCTGCGATCGGATTTGATGGATATCACATAAATTTAGATATATTGTATGACAAATGATTTAAATCGGATATGCTCGTTACCAATTCGATAGGCAACCCTTTCGCTTCTGTTTTTTCTTTCATCAGTCGGGCATATTTCCGCTGAGATTGTTAGAAAGGAACGCAATTGAGGTCGCTTCAATAGAAATCTTTTAGGAGTATGACGATGAATTCTTTCTTTGTATTAGATGAGAACCCGTGGGAAGAGCTAGGCGGCGGTATCAAACGTAAAATTGTTGCTTACACAGATGACCTAATGGCGGTTCACCTATGCTTTGACAAAGGTGCGGTAGGTGCTCCACATACACATGAGATTCACGATCAAATTGGTTACGTTGTGCGTGGCAGCTTTGAAGCAGAAATCGAAGGTGAAAAGAAAGTACTGAAAGAGGGCGATGCTTACTTTGCTCGTAAACATATGATGCACGGCGCTGTTGCACTAGAGCAAGACAGCATCCTCCTCGATATCTTCAATCCAGCTCGTGAAGATTTCTTAAAATAATGGTTAGCGCAACCTCAGTTGCTAAGGTGACAGTATGAAATCATTAAATATCGCGATCATTGGCGAATGTATGGTTGAGCTACAGAAAAAGGAAGGTCAGCTGCGTCAGTCATTCGGAGGTGACACGTTGAATACCGCTCTTTACCTATCCCGTTTGACCAAAGCTCATGATATCAAAACCAGCTATGTAACGGCTCTGGGGAACGATCCTTTTAGTCAAGAAATGCTTTCAGCATGGCAAGAAGAGGGCATCGATACTAGCTTAGTTCTGACAGCTGAAGGTAAACAACCGGGTATTTACTACATCGAAACTGATGAGACAGGCGAGCGTTACTTCCATTACTGGCGCAATGAGTCGGCGGCGAAGTTCTTGTTTGAGCAAAATGACTCACCGGCATTAGTTGATAAGCTCTACTCCTACGATGCGGTCTACCTCAGTGGTATTACCCTAGCAATACTGACTGAAGAGGGTAAGTCACAGCTGTTCGGATTTTTAGACCGTTTCAAAGCTCAAGGTGGTAAGGTTATATTCGATAACAATTACCGTCCTAAGTTATGGAGTAACAGCGACAATGCTCAGTCATGGTATCTCAAAGTCCTCAAACGTACGGATATTGCCCTTCTTACTTTTGAAGATGAGCAGCTATTGTTTGGTGACCAACACTTAGAGCAATGCGTGGAAAGAACGTCATCTCAAGGTGTTGAAGAGATCATCATTAAGCGTGGTAGTAAAGAGTGCTTAGTTGTTGCTCACGGTGACGCTCAGTATGTCGCACCCGATCACGTAGATAATGTAGTAGACACAACGGCAGCTGGAGACTCTTTTAGCGCAGGTTTCTTGGCAAAGCGCTTGACTGGCGGCAATGCAGTGGAATCTGCTTACACAGGTCACTGCATGGCAGGTTCAGTAATACAGCATAAGGGGGCGATCATCCCTCGCGATGTGATGCCGGATCTCCCTCTATAACTCTTGTATGGCCTATCAGATTTGTTCTAATAGGCCATAGTTACTCATTTAACTTAAGTTAATTACGACGAGCATACTTTATGACGACATTAAACGAACAATTAGCAAACCTAAAAGTCATTCCGGTTATTGCAATCAACAAAGCTGAAGATGCAATCCCTCTAGGCCGCACTTTGGTAGAAAATGGTATGCCTTGTGCAGAAATTACCTTCCGCACAGAGTGTGCTGCAGAAGCGATTCGTGCAATGCGCGACGAGTTCCCTGATATGCTGATTGGTGCAGGTACTATCTTGACTAATGAGCAAGTAGATCAAGCCATTGAAGCGGGTGTCGACTTTATCGTAAGCCCTGGCTTTAACCCACGCACGGTGCAGTATTGTCTAGACAAAAATGTACCAATCGTACCTGGTGTAAACAATCCAAGCCTTGTCGAGCAAGCGATGGAAATGGGTCTGCGTACACTTAAGTTTTTCCCTGCTGAACCGTCGGGCGGAGTCGGCATGCTTAAAGCTCTAACAGCGGTTTACCCAGTTAAGTTTATGCCAACGGGTGGTGTGAGCTTAGGTAACGTTGACGAGTATCTATCTATTCCTTCAGTGCTGGCATGTGGAGGTACTTGGATGGTGCCAACTAAACTTATCGATGATGGTAAGTGGGACGAGCTAGGTAAGCTTGTTCGCGATGCCGTGGCACATGTAGCCTAAGTACCAAAAACTCAAACAAAGCGATTATACAATGATTAGAGCGAGCCCAGTGGCTCGCTTTTTCTGTTTTAATAGAGGTGAGTTGCGACTAGTTGCGCACAGCCAAGAAAATTATCCCATAATCTAATGGATTTTTAATATATTATTTGTATTACAATAGTGTGGGGTGTTAAGTGTGTGAATCATCCCGTGTAAGTTCAACAATGCAAGATTAGTAAAGGATTAGAGCTGTTTTTTAAGTAGAATAACTTATGTTTTAGATCACAGTAAAAGCATATTGTAGTACAAATAAAATGTTAATCGGAGTAATCTAGGCAGTAGAAAATGATCAAACTCGAAAGGCTGAAAAAATGACTATTGATACTTTTGTTGTTCTTGCCTACTTCTTCTTTTTAGTAGCGATTGGTTGGATGTTCCGTAAGTTCACAACGTCAACCAGTGACTACTTCCGAGGGGGCGGTAAGATGTTATGGTGGATGGTAGGTGCTACCGCCTTCATGACGCAATTTTCAGCATGGACGTTTACAGGTGCCGCAGGACGCGCGTTCAACGACGGTTTCGTTGTTGTAATCCTATTCTTAGCCAACGCATTTGGCTACTTCTTAAACTACCTCTACTTTGCTCCAAAATTCCGCCAGCTACGTGTCGTTACGGCTATTGAAGCTATTCGCCAGCGTTTTGGTAAAACATCAGAGCAATTCTTCACTTGGGCTGGTATGCCCGATAGCTTAATCTCTGCGGGCATCTGGCTCAACGGCTTAGCTATCTTCGTTGCGGCGGTGTTCAATATTCCAATGGAAGCGACCATCATCGTAACAGGTTTGGTTCTGATGCTAATGGCTGTAACAGGCGGCTCTTGGGCGGTAGTGGCTTCTGACTTCATGCAGATGCTGGTTATCATGGCGGTCACCATTACTTGTGCGGTCGCGGCTTACTTCCACGGTGGTGGTATCGGCAACATAGTGTCGAACTTCCATGGCGATTTCGTGCTTGGTAACAATCTGAACTATATCAGCATCTTTGTACTGTGGGTCGTGTTCATCTTTGTTAAGCAATTTGGTGTAATGAACAACAGCATTAACGCTTACCGTTACCTATGTGCAAAAGACAGTGAAAACGCGCGTAAAGCTGCGGGTCTTGCTTGTGTACTAATGATTATTGGCCCTATCATTTGGTTCCTACCACCTTGGTACGTGGCGGCATTTATGCCAGATTTTGCCGAGCAGTATGGCTCAGTAGGTGGTGATGCGGCTTACCTAGCATTCGTACAAAACGTTATGCCAGCGGGTATGGTTGGTCTTCTGATGTCAGCGATGTTTGCGGCAACGATGTCATCGATGGACTCTGGCCTAAACCGTAATGCGGGCATCTTCGTGATGAACTTCTACAGCCCAATTGTACGACCTCAAGCGTCGCAGAAAGAGTTGGTCATCATCAGTAAACTGACCACGATCATGATGGGTTTCATTATTATCGGTATTGGTCTGTTTATTAACTCTCTACGTCACTTGAGCTTGTTCGATATCGTCCTTAATGTCGGCGCGTTAATTGGTTTCCCGATGTTGATTCCTGTACTACTTGGTATGTGGATTCGTAGAACACCAGACTGGGCTGGTTGGGCAACACTGATTGTTGGTGGTTTGGTTTCTTACATCTTTGGTATCTCTCTACAAGCAGAAGACGTAGAGCGTATCTTCGGACTAGAGCAATCTTTAACAGGACGTGAGTGGGCGGATCTGAAAGTTGGTCTAAGCTTGGCAGCGCATGTTGTCTTCACCGGTGGTTTCTTCCTGCTAACAACACGTTTCTATAAAGGTTTAACGCCAGAGCGTGAGAAAGAAGTCGACCAACTGTTCGAGAACTGGAATACGCCACTAGTGGCTGACAGTGAAGAGCAACAAAACCTAGATACAAAACAGCGTAGCATGCTTGGTAAGCTTATTAGTGTTGCTGGCTTCGGTATCCTAGCGATGGCTCTGATTCCAAATGAGCCGACAGGTCGATTACTGTTTATCCTGTGTGGTGCGATTGTTCTTTCGGTTGGCGTTCTATTGGTGAACGCAGCACGAGGACCTAAAAGCCCAAAGTTGGCTAACGCGAAAAGCTAACATCTGATACGAATTATAACCCCTGCCTAAATTAAATCCCACGGTCTCACCACCGTGGGATTTTTCTATGTGCCTATCTTATACCGACCTAAGCAAGTCTCTTGCTGCTGAGTTATCTAAGCAGTGATAGAGCCAGATTGGTATCAATGCAGTTCGTTGACTGATTTCTATCGCTCAAGCGTTAGGCTTAAACCTTAGCTAGTGCAGCCACTCGTAGAGTCCCAAACCTTCTAAAGCTGGAAACCCATTAATGACTGCAAAGTCACATTCATCAACAGGCTAGATTTCGTAAGGTTGCATGGATGTATAGCCTTGTTTTAGTCACAACACGTCAGTGACAGCGCAATAGAATGTGCTATGGTTTACGGCTTGGGTAGGGCTGGCAAAGTAACCTAACCTTGTAGAAGTGGCTTGGTTTGCAGATTCTCTACATAGTGTTACGAGCTAATTTCAAGGTATTGCGTTAGGTAGATGAGACTAGGTTAGCGAGTCGCCCATTGTTGATGTTGCTTGGGGGAAACCTTGTCGCTATGGTGCAAAGAATGGAAGTTACTAGCTACTATGGGCAAGGATAAGCTTGTGGGCGAAAGGTGCGACTTTCACGCTAATACCCGCCTGTAGGTAGTCAAACGTCTTTGGGTACTCTACCAGTCACTCGCTTTCAGCGTGTGCCTGTATAGGTCGATGTTGAGTGAGGTAGTTAGTGTAGGGAACAGAAAGAGAGATAAGCAGAGACAGCGGGAAATAAAAAAGCCTTGTTAGTCGTAACAAGGCTTGATTGAAGAGCTTAAGCGAGGATTATGCTTGTAGCTCTGCGAAGTAGTCAAAGATCACTGGTACGTCGTTGTTACCTAGGCCTTTTTCAACCGCAGCTTGAAGGCTCTTAGAAGTACCTTGAGCGATTAAAGATTCAGTACCTAGCTCTTCACAAAGTGCTAGGAAGTAACCTAGATCTTTGTTTGCGTTGTTGATAGAGAAACCTAGCTTCTCTTCACCGTCTACAGCGTAAAACTTACAGAACTGCATGAATGGAGAGTTAGAAGGTCCTGCAGACATAATGTCGAACAGTTGCTGACCATCAACGCCCGCTTGCTTAGCGACAGCGAATGCTTGAGACATAGTGGCTACAGTCGTCATGCCCATAAAGTTGTTTACTAGCTTAGTCACGTGACCAGAGCCAAGAGCACCAAGGTGGAACACGTTTTCGCCTTGCTCGTCGAGTACTGGTTTCACTTTGTTGAAAGTGTCGATGTCGCCAGCAGCCATGATGTTTAGTAGACCATCTTTAGCGTGTGCAGGAGTACGACCAAGCGGTGCGTCGATCATGCCAGCGCCTTTTTCAGCAAGCGCAGCACCGATCTTCTTAGTTGATGCAGGGATTGAAGTACCAAAATCAATCAGTGTCGCGCCTGGTTTAATACCCGCAAGGATACCTTGTTCGCCGTACACAACTTCCTCAACAACTTCAGATGTTGTTAGGCATAGCATTACGATGTCTGAATTTTCTGCAAGTTCCTTTGCTGTTGTTGGGGCTTTCGCACCACGAGCGACACAAGCGGCAACTGCTTCTGCGTTAAGATCCATTACATTTAGCTCGTAACCGCGATTTTGTAGGTTTTCAACCATGTTGCCACCCATTAGGCCTAGGCCGATGAATCCAATAACAGGTTTAGTCATGTCTTGCTCCAAATATCTTATTGTATGATTAATTGGCATCATCATAATAACCCACTCCCGAATTTGCAATGGTAAAAATCAAAGAAACAATCTTCATACTTGGATTTGAGAGGTTGGTAGTGTTTTTGGCCGAGAAGTATAGGCACTAGTGGTGCTGAACAAGATCGCGTAGGGAGAGAGTTCGGCGCTTTATTTCTGAACTTTTATTGGATACTTATCAAAATGCAATGCCTTATAAGTAATACAATATTGCTGTGTTTTGAAATGATGGCTTCGACGGTTTGCGAACGTAAACAACCAAGTATCTTGTTCAAACTTACGTTTAGCTTGCGGTGGTAATCTGGACTCTAGTCGTTGTGGCGTGACATTTTATTTGTCGGGTACGACTCGCCCTAAGTCACATAAATGCAAATGAAAATGGTTTGCATTTATAAAGTTGCTGTTATATAAATTCCGCCTTGTTAATCAATCGTGTTCTATTGATTAACCGTATGTAATCAAGAAAGTTCAAGGGATAAGATATGCTCGAAGCGAGAAACCTGGCCTTTAGCGTTGGTGACAGAGCGTTGCTGGTGGATTTTGATATGAGTTTTGAACCGGGCAAGATATACGCACTTGTCGGCCATAATGGCTCAGGTAAATCGACGCTACTTAAACTCCTTGCCCAACAACAAAAATCAACCGATGGGGATGTCGTGTTGCAGGGAAAATCCGTCTCTCAATGGTCTGATAAAAAATTCGCTCAGCAAATTGCTTATCTTCCCCAACATCTACCGCCAACAGACAGTTTATCGGGCAAAGATCTAGTCAGTTTTGGTCGCTACCCATGGCACGGCTTACTTGGGCGTTTAACTCGCCAAGACAAGCAGCATATAGAACAAGCCATGCAAATGACCGATACCACCAAGTATGCAGATCGCCTTGTGGATACCTTGTCGGGGGGTGAACGGCAGCGAGTTTGGTTAGCCATGCTATTGGCGCAAAGAACACAATATTTACTCCTTGATGAACCTTTGTCAGCGCTAGATATCGCTCATCAAGTTGAAATGCTCGAACTGATAAAAAAGCTCGCGACTGAGCTTGAGTTGGGCGTATTAATCGTGATTCACGATATTAATATGGCGGCGCGCTTTTGCGATCATATTGTCGCGCTGCATAGCGGAAAGATGATTGCGCAAGGTTCGGTATCGGAAGTTTTCACTGAACCTCAATTGCACGATATCTACGGAATCAAAATGCAGATCACCGATCATGCGGCAGGTTATCCGGTGGCAATGCCATGTTAGGTTTTAAATTAATGGCTTCTCTTTGCTTGCTAGCGCTCTCGGTGGCATCACCTACATTGGCGGAAGATAAGCATTCAGATACCCAGTTGCGCGTTATGTCGATTGACTGGTCTCAAACGGAAACCATGATTGCTCTAGGTATCACGCCAGTTGCGTCTGCACAGCAATCTGATTACAACGATTGGGTCAGAAGCCCTAAGATTCCTGCTGAAACGGTCGATGTAGGCCTGAGAACTCAGCCTAATCTTGAAAGGCTTTCAGAATTAGAGCTAGACACAATTTTCCTTTCTCCGAGATTCTCTTCTCTCGAAACTCAACTTTCTCGCATTGCACCAGTAAAAATTCTTGGCTTATACAAGGTCGGAGAGGTGAACTGGGATGCCGTAACCGACTTTACTCGTCGTATGGCAAAACAAGTGAAGGCAGAGAGCCAAGCCGAACAGTTGATCGCCGATAGTGAGCAAGAGTTAAATACACTTAAGGGTAAACTACCCGCTGAGCTTGCTCCGGTGTTACTTGTTCAGTTTATGGATACCAAACATGTACGCGTGTTTGGAGAGAACAGCATTTACAAAGTGGCGTTGAATCAACTTGGCATTCAAAACGCTTGGGACAAAGAAACCAATGCGTGGGGCTTCAATTTAACGGGCATTGATAAGTTACAGGGTATCGCAGGGCAGATTGTGGTTATCGAGCCGTTGCCTGCAGGCGTTAAAGAGCATCTAGCACAAGATCAATACTGGCAATATTTGGTTAAGCAAACCGGTTACCCTTCATTATTGGTAGAGCCGACTTGGAGCTTTGGCGGTTTACCTTCAGCGCTTCGCTTTGCCAATCTGATAACCGCAGCATTGACTGAAGAGGAAACACAATGAGAATTCTGTCCCTAAGTCTTGTTGCGATACTTGCGGCATTTATGCTGACAATCGTTGGATTCCAATTAAACGCATCAGGCAATTTTTCTGCGGGTATTAGCAGTTTGTTTCAAGCGGATTGGATGTCGCCAGAATCCGTTAAGCTTCACCTAACCTGGTGGCCTAGATTCTTTACTACATTAATTTCTGGCGCTGCATTAGCCGCGGCTGGGGTTTTGATGCAACAGGTACTGCGCAACCCACTTGCCTCTCCTTCAACGTTAGGCGTTGCGAGTGGCGCAAGTTTTGCGCTGATGCTGGCAACCTTGTATGCCCCATGGTTGCTGACTTTTTCCAAGTCTCTTATCGCACTGGTTGGTGGTGTCGGTACGATGGCCTTGGTGTTTGCACTATCTTGGCGTCGTGCTTTATCGCCCACCGTCGTCGTTGTTTCAGGCCTAGTCATCAATCTCTATTTTGGAGCGGTTAGTACCGTTCTTCTGATGATGAACCAAGACAAGCTAGCGGGTTTAATGATTTGGGGGGCGGGGTCGCTTGTCCAGACTGGATGGGCAGATATCGCCTACCTTGCGCCAAGATTAGCGTTGGTGATCGGCATCTCTTTCTTATTCGTTAAGCCGTTAACTCTTTTGGAGCTATCTGAAGAGGGCGCTAAGAGTCTAGGTGTTTCCTTGGCGAAATTGCGGGTTATTTGTCTTGGCTTAGCTGTACTACTCACTTCTTGGGTGGTCGCAAAGGTTGGTGTAATAGGTTTTGTTGGATTGGCGGCACCGGCTATTACTCGTGCAACCGGTGTCCATCGCTTAGTACCCAAACTTATCGTTTCTATGCTGCTAGGTGGTTTACTACTGACATTAACCGATTTACTTATTCAGCAGCTTCCGGGCATCGCCGCAATGATTATTCCGACTGGTGCAGCCACAGCAGCACTTGGTGCCCCTTTATTGCTTTGGCTGTTGCCTAGGTTATCAATGCGCAGTCAAACCCAGACGCAAACAGTGATGACGCGCCATAGTGCGCAAGTAAAATCACTTAATCGTAATGCGATTGCCTTGGTCGCGATTCTACTGCCGATCGCTTTGTTTGTTTTTAGTACCACTTCGATTCAGAGTACAGGTTGGCAATGGTTAGTCTCCTCTGGTGAGTGGAACTTATTAGAATGGCGATGGACGAGATTAGTCGCTGCAGCGTTAGCTGGGGTTATGCTGGCTTGCGCGGGAACGGTAATCCAAAGGTTAAGCGGTAACCCAATGGCAAGTCCTGAAGTGATAGGTATCAGTTCTGGTACGGCTTTGGGATTAATCATCGCAATGTTCTCTGGTATTGGCGTGAGCTTAATCGGGCTGTACATAGGTGGTTTGTTAGGCGCTTTGGCCTCTCTGTCTGTGATTGTTTTGCTTAACCGCAAGTCGGGCTTTCAGCCTGAGCGTGTTTTGCTGACAGGTGTTGCTATTACTGCGCTTATGAATGCCGTGCAAAGCTTTGTTTTGGCGGGGGGAGATCCTCGCAGCTATCAAGTATTAGCGTGGCTTTCTGGCTCAACCTATTACGTTACTGAAGCAACACTTATTCCATTGGCTGTCGCCGCTATTGTGCTAGTCGGATTGAGTTTTGTCACTGCTCGATGGTTAGATGTTCTCCCACTGGGTGAGGCTAGTTCACGTGCGCTCGGAGTTAAGGTAGGGCAGGCAAGAGGCTTATTATTACTGCTTGTTGCCTTATTGACAGTGAGTGCGACTTTGGTGGTTGGCCCTCTGAGTTTCATTGGCTTGATGGCTCCTCATTTAGCGCGTCTGTTCGGGTTTAGTCGAGCCCGTGAACATCTTATCTGTTCGGCACTTGTCGGCATGGGCTTAATGCTACTTGCGGATTGGCTAGGTCGTCAGATGTTATATCCACAAGAAATTCCCGCAGGCTTAGTGGCATCGCTGATTGGTGGTATGTACCTGATGTGGGGACTTCGTAGACTCTAAAATCGATTTGGGGGAATGATGCTCATCTTCCCCTCTATTTCAATATTCATTGATAATGATAATCACAATAAAACACATAAATGTTTAGGAGAAAGATATGAAGCCGCAGTTTATGCTGAGCCCAGCTTGCTTAGCAGTCACGCTTGCCTTGTCTGTTGGAGTCGCTAATGCAGCGGAAGACGAAACGGTAGTGGTTGTTGGTCAGCAACATGAAAGCTCGGTAGGGCCCGATTTCAGTTATCTAGGACAAAAGAGTCGTACCGCGACCAAAACAGATTTAGCTATTCATGAAACACCTCGCGCAGTTTCTGTTGTCACACGAGAGCAAATGGATGACCGAGCGTCTATCAGTATCTCGGATGCACTTCAGTACACTCCAGGTATTCAAACTAACCATTACGGTGATGACAACAAACAAGATTGGTTTGTTGTGCGAGGTTTCGCCCAAGCGGGGACGGGTCTTTATCAAGATGGTACACGCCTTTACTCTGCTGGCTTTTACAGTTGGCAAATTGACCCGTTTGGTTTAGAGCGAGTTGAAATTCTGCGTGGCCCAGCCTCAGTACTCTATGGACAAAACCCACCAGGCGGTTTGATCAATACGGTAAGTAAACGCCCGCAGTTTGACGGTGGCTCTGGTCAGGTCGCGTTAGAGTATGGCTCGTTTGATAGAAAGCAAATTAGCCTAGATGTAAACCGAGAGATCAATGAAGACGTTGCGTTTCGCTTGGTTGCCATGGGACGTAAGAACGGTACAAAAGTCGACAATGTTGATGCAGAGCGCATTTTAATTGCCCCTTCTTTAGCATGGAACATTAGCGACAAGACGAACATTACCTTGTTAACCAGTTATCAGAAAGATGATTCAAAGCCGTATTTGCAATTCTTGCCTGTTGAAGGCACGTTGACGCCTAATAAAAATGGTCAGATTCCTGATAATTTAGCTATCGGCAATCCGGATTGGGAAAAATTTGAACGTGAACAACTCTCAGTGGGCTATGAGTTTGAACATCAATTCAATGACTCTTTAAGCTTTGGTCAATCAACGCGCTATAGCCGTATGGATATTGATTTACGCCAGATGTACTTCTCAATGTATGCTGCTGATGCGCCTACCATACAAACTCAGATGGGTCCGGTTAACTTAGGGCAAGTCTTAGATCCAACAAGCTCGCGACAAACGATTGTGAGAAATGCGACGACGGATAAAGGTCACTCAGATGCGTTCAATATTGATAACCGTCTTGTGTATAAATTCCGTACGGGCGCCGTGCAACACAAGCTCTTAACAGGTATCGATTACCAACAAATCAAGATTGATAGCCAAGATTATTCAGCTGATCCGACTGTAGCTGATGGAAATGGCACAACGGCTTTAGGTACCGCGGATCCGACGTTCAACATGTTTAATCCGACGTACACAAATAACGTAGTACTGCTGCATCCGAAAACACTCCAGCCGTTAACGGATGCTGATCTAGAAACGACGATTACCAAAAACCGTCAAGTTGGTTTTTATCTGCAAGATCAAATGCGAGTTAATGATTGGGTCGTGCAAGCCGGCGTGCGTTACGATGATACATCTAATGAGCAACGTAACCAGACAACTGGTACAGCGTATGAAGCTGATTACCAAGAATGGACTTCAAGTGCTGGTGTCGCGTATGTCATGAGCAATGGCTTTACGCCTTATGCTAACTACGCGCAATCTTTTGAACCACAAATCCGTTCTGTAACCAATCAACCAGCGAAGCCAGAGCGTGGGGAGTCGTTTGAAATTGGTTTGAAGTATCAGCCTAGAAGCTTTGATGGTTACTTTAATCTGTCTGTTTATGACGCCGCTAAGACGGATGTGGTTCAAGTCGATGGTTCAGATATTAAGCAAGTGGGTGAGATCCGTAACCGAGGTATTGAACTTGAAGCCGTTGCCAATGTCACTCAATCTCTAACTCTGATCGGTAACATCACTCATCTTGATTCTGAAATCAAAGATGACAAAGACAAGTCGCTTGTTGGTAAAACGCCGCAGCAAGTAGCGGACACGCTAGCCTCGGCTTGGGCTAAGTACCAGTTCTTTGGTGGCGCCCTTAACGGTCTAAGTGTTGGCGGTGGTGTTCGTTATACAGGTGATACTTATGCGGGCAACGACAATAGCAAAAAAGTCTCCGCTTATACGCTTTATGATGCGACGGTGAGTTACCGTTTCCAAGACTATAAGTTCCAAGTGGCAGCGAAAAACATCTTTGACAAACAGTACATCTCAACATGTACAAGCAATCACTGGTGCTACTATGGCGATCGCCGCAACGTTATTGCTAGCTTAAGTTACGATTGGTAACGACGGCTACTCAACACCTCACTCATTAGAGTGAGGTGTTGTTTTTTGGTTAACTACTGAGCAAACGACTCTGGTTGGCAGTCCGCTAGAAATTCTTTTACTATGATTCACAGAGGTCAATGTTAACTATGTGAACCGTCGTAAAAGGAAGTGCTAATGAGTTACCTAGTAGAAGGCTCTTGTCAGTGTGGACAAGTGTCATACAAATTAAACCAACCACCTAAAATGGTCATTGCGTGCCATTGTATAGAATGCCAAAAGCTATCAACGGCTCCATTCAGTGTTACTGCGGTAGTCGGTACCGAAGATATTGAATTTGATGGTGAACTAAAAGAGTGGCAGCGTCTGGCGGAGAGTGGCAACAAAAACTACGCCAAATTTTGCCCTGAATGTGGCAACAGAGTCTATCATTTCAACCCTGACGATCAGTCAACCCTTAAGCTTAAGCTAAAAGCCAGTACACCAACCAATCATGATGTTTTTGAACCAACGGTACATGTTTGGGTGAGTGAGAAACAAGACTGGTATCAGTTGCCAGACGGTGTGAAAGCTTTCGATAAACAGCCTTAATGATATAAGAGCTACGGCTTTAAGTAACCTTTAAGGGCTTTGCATTATAGCTGGGTCGGTGGGCTAGCGATAATATCGCGTTCAAGCAGATACAATCGTAGCCTTTCGGCCTCATCTTTACTCTGATTGAGACTTTCGGACAGCTCAGTCCAATTCTTCTGTATTGCTGTTTTACAAATGACATCAAATGTGTCGGCTAAGTTTGTTGCTCCAGCCGATTGTGCAGAGCCCTTAGCGGCATGAGCGATTTGTTGTAAGTTGAGTTCGTCTTTTTCCGTTAAAGCGCGTTCTGCTGAACTCAAGTCTTCTGCTACCGATTGCCAATAACCTTTTAAAATAGGAGCGATGATACTGGAATCGGTTGTACCAAGAATGACTTTTAAAGACTGCATGCAAATTGGGGAACTGGCTAACTCTTCTTGAGCTGCGAGTCTATTCGCCTCTTCAACAGCAGTAGAAAGTTTGAGCCACTTATCGATCGATAAACCAAGCTTTTTAAGTTCGACCGGTTTAGTTAGGTATTCATCCATGCCGCAAGTAATACATTGTTCCGACACTTCCTTCATCGCATTGGCTGTAATGGCGACGATAGGGATATGCCCACGCGTTTTATCCAATGCCTCTTGCTGGCGAATCTGACGGGTCAGCTCGTATCCATCCATTACTGGCATGTGGCAGTCGGTGATCACGAGTTGATACTGGTGGCTATTCCACATTTGCAGCGCTTCTTGACCGTTGTTAGCTAGGTGGCAGTCAAATCCAAGATGCTTGAGTTGACGTTGTAATACCTCGCGATTGGTCTCTTGATCGTCAACGACAAGAATCAGTTCACTGCGCTCATCATAAGTGGGTAACGCATCACAAGAGTTATCGGCTAGTTTTGCATCAGGGCTGATCAGTCCTTTGACTACTGCAATCGCAGTGGTTAACTCGCTAGGTTTAAAGGGACTGCAATTCATTACGTAGGTGCTGTTGTTGACGAACTCCGTTTTTACCTTTGGATCTGAGGTAAATAGGATCAGTTTATTGCTGTCTATTTGTTCTTGTTCTACCGATGACAGCTTACCGTCTATGTAGCTTTGGTAAATATCTGGCCCAAAGATCACTACATCGACTTTGATTTCCGTTTTCTGGGCGTGATTGAGTACGGTAATGGCGCGTTGGACTGATGAGACAAAGTGGACTTTGCAATTGTAGTTCGACAGGTTGATGTCGCAAAACGTGATGACATCTTGTTCGCCTGAAACCAGAAGAACGCGCGTTCCTTGAATGTAGTCAGCGGTTGGGTCTTGTGGAGGTGACTCTACTTGAATAAAAGGCAGTTCTAGGGTGAATCTGCTGCCAACTCCTAGCTGGCTTTCAACATTAATGCAGCCGCCCATCAAGTCTAGTAACGACTGAGTGATAGAGAGGCCGAGTCCGGTGCCGCCATATAAACGAGTCGTACTAGTATCACCTTGAGTAAAGGCTTTAAATAGTCCTTTTTGTTGTTCTTCACTCATCCCAATACCGTTATCTTCAATCATGAGGTCGATACAAGGAGCAATGCCGTTAGAGCCAAGTGAAGCAGACAACCACACCTTACCTTTTTGTCCGGAGGTGGTGTCAGTAAATTTGATGGCGTTAGAAAGCAAGTTAAGCACGACTTGATTAACGCGAACACTGTCGCTCATGATCACTTTTGGCAACTGTGGATCATAGGTCAAATAGAGTTCAATGTTCTTGTTGTGCGCTTGCAAATGTAATACATCTAGCGAGCGTTCTAGTAAGTTTTGCAACTCGACTGGGGCACTTTCAAGCGACATTTGCCCAGCTTCAATTTTTGAGAAGTCCAAAATGTCATTAATGATGTGAAGCAACGTTAAAGCCGACTCGTGGATCGTTGAAACCATAGACCGCTGTTCACCATCAAGTTCACTTTCATTGAGTAAGCCGAGCATGCCAACAACGCCGTTCATTGGGGTTCTGATTTCATGGCTCATGGTGGCTAGAAACATCGATTTTGCTGCGTTGGCTTCTTGAGCAATCTCAGTTTCACGTTGCAATATGGCTTGGGCGTTTTTTTCTTTGCTGATATCTATATTGACACCACTCATGCCAACGGGGTGGTTATCTTGTTCAGAGAAAATCACATCTGCGGTCGCTTTTATCCATCGTATTTCGTCATCGGGCAACAAAATACGAAACTCTGCGTCGAACTGGCTTAAGTTGTCTTTTGCAGATGTGAGAGCTTGTTCAGCGATGTCGACATCATCGGGGTGAACCCTTTCTTGCCACATCGCATAGTTATTCTGGCAAGACTCTTTATCAACCCCATAGATATCATACATTCGAGCATCCCAGGTGACTTCGTTAGTGGCGAAGTCCCAGCTCCAAATGCCGATTCCGCCAGCCTGAGTGGCTAAGTTTAAGCTTTGAATGGCTTTCTCAGCTTTAGATTCGCTGCGCTTAAGCTCCTTCTTGGCATCATGCTCGGAGCTGCGGTCACGTAGCGTAAATAGAATATACTTGCACTCTTTGATCGAGATATATCGGGTTGTCGCAGATAGGGAGAGGACTTCATTCTCACGGTGAACATAGAAGAATCGGTTAAGTGAGACTTCTTGATAGACTGGAACCGTATTGAGCTGCTCTTCAATGAGTCCTAGCTTTGCCTCACCGATTAATCCTGTCACTTCAAGCCCGATCAGATCTTCCTTTTGATGGCAGAATAGACTTAAAGCCGAGTCGTTAGCATTGACGATCTGGCCTTTATGGTCGAGTAGCAATATAGGGTCGACGGCCTGATCGAAAATAACGCCCATTTGCAGCTCATGTTCGTTGATCCGCTGTTTCTGATTCTCCACCATCTCTTGTAATTGGCGATTGCTCGTGCGAAGTGCAGCTTTTGCCAACTGTACTTCTGATATATCGGTATTGGTAATCACTAAATAATTAAGGGTGCCATCTGCTCTCAGCATTGGCTGAACATCGACTTTAACCCATGTCATTGAGTTGCCTGGTCGAATGATAAAGCTCGAACTTTCTTCGTTATCAGCTCCAAGCATGAGTTTGTGTAAATCAGAACTGGAAAGGAAAGGAGAGAAGAATTGTTTGATGCTCTGACCAACAACAGAACTTGGCTTGCAGTTATACAACTCACCAAAGGCGGGATTGGCATAAAAGATAGAATGAGAGCCCCGTACACCGTCACAGATGAATATTCCTTCCGGCAAGACATCTAACACGCTCTTTTTTATTTCGTCGGCAGCAGGTCCTTGTTGCTCCCTTTTGTTCAGGAGTGAGGAAAACGGATTCTTCATGGGGCCAACCTTGGTCTCTTAATTCTCGTCCATGAGCTGATATTTTTATGTGCTCTATTTCATAATATAGATGCCGTTAAGCGCTTGAGCAAACGGTAATAACCGGTGATCTTGATGATTTGACTTAGTGAAGGTGGAAGTATTTTGTGACTCTATCAGTGTTGAAACGGCATTGTGATTTTGGATACTTGACTAAATATTTAGTGTTCGAAATAAAATGTCACGTCTGAGTTTTTAAGTGGTAGGTTTTACGTGCTAGCTTCGCGTATTTTTCTGTAGCGTGATATCAATGTGCTGAAATGATTATTAAGTAAGCTATTGAATTATAGTGGTTATAATTGATTGTCAACATGCATTTCTGAGAACAATAGCTTGCATTGCTTGGGCTCTATTTAAATTTGAGTTCGTAGTGTTATGGCTTAAGTTTTCATTTCTAACAGCACAATTTATAAAAAAACAATTTGAGTACGAATGAAAAATCAGGCATTTTATATTTAATTGATCGTTCAATTAAAAAAGGAGTAATGAAATGCCGAAGGTTGGTATGCCTGATATTCGTAAGCCTCAGCTTGTACAAGCAACGATGGCTGTGATCGATCGTGTGGGATTACAATCGGCAAGTATTTCTCTGATCAGCAAAGAGGCTGGCGTCTCATCTGGGATCATTAATCATTACTTTGGTGGTAAGCATGGATTGCTTGAAGAAACGATGCGCGAGATTTTGCGTCAGCTTTCCTCAACCGTAACGCAAAAGCTCAACCAGCTGCCAAAAGAAGCTCACCAACAACGTATTAACGCCATCATTGATGGCAATTTTGTCGGTTATCAAGCAGAAAACAAAGTTGCCAAAACTTGGTTGGCTTTCTGGTCTTACTCAGTCCATGACCCTGAGCTGAAACGTCTTCAAAGGGTCAATGAAAAACGTTTGCGTCCCATTTAAAAATTGAATTAAAGAATTTGTTTGAAAAGGATCAGGCAGAGATCATTGCTCATGGTATTGCTGCTCTGATAGATGGCATCTGGCTGCGTGGGACGCTCAATCCGCAAGGTATTGATGCCGAGAAAGCAAGATTAATCATCAATGATTACCTAGATAAACAGCTCACTTTCTACTCTCAAAAATAATCATAAAAGTCAGATCTTCACATGGAAATGAAATCACTATTCATCGATGGCAAAGCCTGCCATGCAACCTCTAACGAGACCTTTACTACCTGCAACCCAGCCAATGGAGAGCCTTTAGCGAAAGTCGGACAAGCAAGTGAACAAGATCTTGCGCTGGCAATCGACTCTGCTAAACGTGGTTTTAAAGTTTGGTCTGCGATGTCACCGACAGAGCGTAGCCGTATCTTATTAAAAGCCGTAGCCCTATTACGTGAACGCAACGATGAGCTTGCCGCTCTAGAAGTTGCTGATACAGGTAAGCCTTTGCAAGAAGCCATTGCGGTAGACATTGAAACGGGTGCAGATGTTATCGAATACTTCGCTGGTTTAGCGCCGGCTATGCAAGGCGAGCAGCAACCTTTAAGTGAAACACAGTTTTTTTACACGCGCCGCGAACCTTTAGGTATCTGTGCAGGGATAGGGGCGTGGAATTACCCGATTCAAATTGCAATGTGGAAATCAGCACCTGCATTGGCTGCGGGTAATGCGATGATTTTTAAGCCTTCTGAGGAAACGCCGCTATCGGCTCTTAAGCTTGCTGAAATATTTACACAAGCGGGTCTACCGGATGGTGTGTTTAATGTTCTGCAAGGGGATCACAGAGTAGGGCAGATGCTGACGGCTCATCCTGATATCGCCAAAGTGTCATTTACGGGCGAGTCAGGCACGGGCAAGTTGGTCATGGCAGACAGTGCAAAGACTTTAAAACAGGTCACTATGGAGCTAGGTGGTAAGTCGCCGATGATCGTGTTTGATGACGCCAAGCTCGATGATGCTGTCTCTGCAGCCATGGTGGCGAACTTCTATACCCAAGGTGAAGTTTGTACGCATGGCACGCGCGTCTTTGTCCATGAAGCCTTGCATGATGAATTTGTCGCACAGCTAAAAGCGCGTACTGAAAAGCTTATCGTCGGTAACCCAATGGAGATAGATACACAGATTGGGGCACTAATATCACGTGAGCATCTAAGCAAAGTACTTAGCGCTATCGAAAGTGCTAAATCAAGCAAGGCAACACTCCTCACTGGTGGTTATCAGGTGAAGGAAAATGGGCTCGACAAGGGTAACTTTGTTGCACCAACCGTGTTTACTGATTGTGATGATGACATGGAACACGTTAAAGGCGAGATTTTTGGCCCTGTCATGTCTGTTCTGAAATTTAGCCAAGAGTCTGAAGTGATTCAAAGAGCGAACAACACGGACTATGGACTAGCCGCTGGGGTATTTACGCAAAATCTCTCACGCGCACATAGAGTTATTCATCAGCTTCAAGCGGGTATTTGTTGGGTCAACACCTGGGGTGATTCGCCTGCGGAAATGCCAGTAGGCGGTTATAAGCACTCTGGTATTGGGCGTGAAAATGGCCCAGAGACACTGCGTCATTACACACAGACGAAAAGTGTCTTGATTGAGCTTGGTGGCTACGAAAGCCCTTACGAGTAACTTGCGCGAATACGGAGATTCAAAATGAAGCAAGATTACGATTATATCATCGTAGGAGCAGGCTCAGCGGGTTGTGTGTTGGCTGACAGACTGAGTGAGAGCGGTGAGCACAGAGTATTGCTGCTTGAAGCGGGTGGGACCGACAAGAGTATCTTTATCCAGATGCCTACTGCCTTGTCCTATCCAATGAATACAGAGAAATACGCTTGGCAGTTTGAAACGCAGCAAGAATCTGGTTTGGATGGCCGTAAGCTACATTGCCCGCGAGGCAAAGTGTTAGGTGGGAGCTCGTCAATTAATGGAATGGTCTATGTCCGTGGCCATGCATGTGACTTTGATGAATGGGAGCAGAATGGCGCTAAGGGCTGGAACTACCAGTCATGTTTACCTTATTTCAAGCGTGCAGAGTCATGGACAGGCGGTGGTGATGAGTATCGCGGTAACGAAGGGCCTCTAGGGACTTGTGCTGGTAATGACATGCAGCTTAATCCTCTTTATCATGCATTTATTGATGCAGGTAAAGATGCTGGTTACCCGGTAACGCAGGACTACAATGGCTACCAGCAAGAAGGTTTTGGTGCCATGCACATGACGGTGGATAAAGGGGTACGTGCATCCACGTCTAACGCTTACCTAAGGCGCGCACTAAAGCGAACAAACCTTACGTTAGTTAAGGGTGTTGTCGTTCGCAAAGTGATTATTCAACAAGGTAAAGCAATTGGCGTTGAATTTGAAAAGTCTGAAAAGATTATTCAGACGCTGGCACAAAAGGAAGTGATCTCAAGTGCGGGTTCTATCGGTTCTCCTCAGCTTCTGCAATTGTCTGGCATCGGCCCTAAATCGGTGTTGGATAAGGCGGGTGTACAAGTCGAACTTGATTTACCCGGGGTTGGGCAAAACCTTCAAGACCATTTAGAAGTTTACTTCCAGTATCACTGTAATCAACCTATCACGCTTAATAGTAAATTAGGCTTAATGAGCAAAGCGAAAATTGGAACGGAATGGATCCTGACACGTAAAGGATTGGGAGCGACAAACCATTTTGAATCCTGCGCATTCATTCGCTCGCGCAAAGGTCTTAAATGGCCGAATATCCAGTACCATTTTTTACCTGCAGCAATGCGTTACGATGGCCAAGCGGCGTTTGATGGACATGGATTCCAAGTTCATGTCGGGCCAAACAAGCCCGAAAGTCGCGGCTCAGTCGAAATCATTTCTTCAAACCCAAGTGATAAACCCCGCATTGAGTTTAACTACATCTCGACGCAACAAGATCGTCAAGATTGGCGGGATTGTATTCGTTTGACGAGAGAGATCCTGCAGCAACCTGCAATGGATGCTTACCGTGGTGATGAGATTCAGCCGGGACTCAAGGTTACGAGCGATGAGGCGATTGATGAATGGGTTAAGCAAAATGTCGAGAGCGCTTACCACCCTTCGTGTAGCTGTAAAATGGGCGCTGATGATGACCCGCTAGCCGTACTCGATGAAGAGTGTCGAGTCCGTGGTATTGAAGGTTTACGAGTGGTTGATTCATCAATATTCCCAACCATCCCTAATGGCAATTTGAACGCTCCGACCATCATGGTTGCTGAGCGTGCAGCAGACATGATCTTAGCCAAACCGCTACTTGAATCAGCCAACTTGCCTGTGTGGTTAGCCCCAGAGTGGGAGCACAAACAGAGAATTAATAAACCTAAAAGAGCTGTGGAATCAGCTCAATAAAGTCAGTAATCATTACAAGGAACACATTATGTCTATGATGACAAAAACATTTACCTCCCTAGCGTTGAGTGCGCTTGCCGCCAACGCGTATGCCAATCAATGCGAAACTGTGCGTTTTGCCGATGTTGGTTGGACGGACATTACTGCAACGACAGCAGTGACGTCTGAACTACTGAAAGGTATGGGCTATAAAACGAAAACCGATTTGCTGTCTGTGCCAGTGACATACTCGTCAATGGCGAACGGTGATATCGATATCTTCCTTGGCAACTGGATGCCAACAATGTAGGGAGATATCGCTAAATACCGTGAGGCAGGTAGTGTTGAAACGGTTCGCGCCAATCTTGAAGGTGCGAAATACACCTTGGCAGTACCTAAGTATGTTTACGACGCAGGGGTGAAAAGCTTTGCTGATCTC
The DNA here is from genome assembly GCF_028551255.1 of Vibrio tubiashii. NCBI lineage: Bacteria > Pseudomonadati > Pseudomonadota > Gammaproteobacteria > Vibrionales > Vibrionaceae > Vibrio > Vibrio tubiashii. Next base: position 659,458 of record NZ_CP117030.1, read on the forward strand.
GCAACACATGCCGATAAGTTTAGAGACAAAATCTACGGGATAGAGCCAGGTAATGACGGTAACCGACTGATTCAGTCAATGATTGATAGCGATGCCTTTGGCCTTAAAGACTTTAGTCTTGTTGAGTCGAGTGAAGCGGGAATGGTTTCTCAGGTTGCACGCGCAGTGCGTCGAAATCAATGGATTGTGTATTTAGGTTGGGCGCCGCACCCAATGAATAGCAACATTGAGATGGCTTACCTTGATGGTGGCGACGATTTCTTTGGTCCGAACTATGGCGGGGCGAACGTCTACACCAACGTACGAGCTAACTACCTTTCTGAATGTAAAAACGTAGGTCAAATGCTGAAAAACCTAACGTTTAGTTTGGAGATGGAGAACGAGTTGATGGAAGCGATTCTTAACCAAAACGTAAAACCTTCCAAGGCAGCGCAGCAGTGGTTGAAACAAAACCCACAGCAAGTTGAAGCATGGCTAGAAGGTGTTAAAACCCTGAGTGGCGATGACGCAGCAGCAGCCGTTAACAGCTATATCAAGTCAAATGCATAATAAAAAATGGTGAGGGAGCAGGGCTGTTGCCTCACCAAATAATAAAGGTTATATCGTGAATTTTATTACAAACAACAAAATCCCTGTGGGTGAGTGGATGGAAACCGGCGTAGATTGGCTGACGCTGAATGCGGCAGGGTTCTTCGACGCGATCTCTATCTTTCTTGAAACCGTTATTCTTTTTGTTGTCGATATTTTTAAATGGATGCCGCCCGCGTTCCCGATTGTGTTAACGGCAGCCATAGCTTGGTACTTGCATCGTAGTATCCCATTAGTGCTGTTTGTTGTGGGTGCTCTGCTGACAATTCTTAATCTTGGCTATTGGCAAGAAATGCTGGAAACCTTTGTTCTTGTTTTTGCAGCGACAACGATTTCCGTATTAATTGGTGTTCCAATCGGCATAATGGCAGCGCACCGCCCATGGTTATATACCTTGCTCCGTCCTGTGCTTGACTTGATGCAAACTGTACCGACGTTTGTCTACTTAATTCCCACGCTAGTTTTGTTCGGTCTTGGCATTGTACCCGGGTTGATTTCAACAATAATCTTTGCCATCGCAGCGCCTATCCGTTTGACTTATCTCGGGATTACCAAAGTTCCAGAGGAGCTTATCGAAGCTGGGAAAGCCTTTGGTGCAAGTCGAATGAAACTTTTGTTTAAAGTCGAATTACCTGCTGCGATGCCGAGTATTATGGCGGGCGTAACTCAGTGCATTATGTTGTCACTCTCCATGGTGGTCATTGCTGCTTTAGTCGGTGCCGATGGTTTAGGTAAACCAGTGGTTCGAGCGCTGAATACGGTCAACATTTCACAAGGATTTGAAGCTGGGTTAGCTATCGTACTCGTTGCGATCATTCTCGATCGTTTGTGCAAGACACCTAATCAAAAAGAGGCATAGTCATGGATGCAATCACAATTAAAAATTTGGATGTGGTGTTTGGTGATAAACAACAGCAGGCGTTAACCCTTCTAGACCAAGGTTTATCTCGCCAAGAAATCATTGATCAAACAGGACAAGTAGTTGGCGTTGACAACGTTTCCTTTTCAATTCAAGAAGGTGAAATTTGTGTGCTGATGGGCTTGTCAGGGTCGGGGAAATCGAGTTTATTACGTGCTGTGAATGGTTTGAATGAAATCAGCCGTGGCTCGCTGGAGATTAAAGATGGTCAGCAGGTCGTTGATTTAGCCAATTGCAGCGAAGAAACATTGCGTCATTTACGTACCCACCGTGTCTCCATGGTGTTTCAGAAATTTGCCCTAATGCCTTGGCTAACAGTGCTAGACAACGTTGCGTTTGGCTTAGAAATGCAAGGTATGAGTAAAAAAGAGCGACGAGAAAAAGCGCGCGCGCAGCTAGAAATGGTCGGACTAGCAGATTGGGAAAGCAAATATCCACATGAGCTATCCGGAGGTATGCAGCAACGGGTAGGGTTAGCAAGAGCATTTGCAATGGACACCGATATTCTACTGATGGACGAACCTTTTTCGGCACTCGACCCGTTGATTCGTACTCAGCTACGAGACGAACTCATTCAACTGCAAAGTAAGCTGAACAAAACAATCTTATTTGTCAGTCACGATTTGGACGAGGCACTTAAGATAGGAAACAACATTGCGATTATGGAATCAGGCAAGCTCATTCAGCATGGTAAGCCTGAACAAATCATTCTGGCACCGGAAACGGATTACGTTAAGGACTTTGTCGCTCATACCAATCCTCTTAACGTGCTCAAAGGACGCTCATTGATGCAGTCCCGTGAAGAGTTAGCAAGACGCAATGATCAGTGGGAGATTTGTTCATCAAACGAGCTTTGGGTTGAGCAACTTCCCCAAGGTTTGAGTTTGGTTGATTCGAACAAAACGCTGGTGGATTGGAATGACGATTCTCTCGAAATAGCTGACATCAACAGCTCTATGGTGGTTCAGGCCAGCCCGGATATAGGAATGCGCGAGGCGATTGAGCTCAAACAGCGCAGCAATCAGCCTATTTTGTTGGTCGAGGAAGATGAACTTGTCGGAGTCCTCACGGACAATGAACTTTATGATGCCTTGCTGGGTAACTTTAAAACTAAGCAGGTTGCTTAACCAGAATGCCCAGCCTGTTAGGTTGGGCAATTTTTCATTAACAAATCTTAATCTACACTCAACTCTGCCTTAATCTCACTCTTAGTACTCTTTGGGAATAACGAAAACCAAAGGGGACAAAAAGGTGAATATACTAGGATATCTACAAAAAGTCGGTAAGGCGCTGATGGTGCCTATCGCAGTTCTGCCAGCGGGTGGTTTAATGCTCGGATTTGGCTATGCGCTTGACCCGACATGGGGTTCGGGTGGAAGCGCGTTGGCGAGCTTTCTTATTTACGCAGGTAAAGCGATCATGGATAACCAAGCCTGGTTGTTTGCTGTTGGTGTCGCATTTGGCATGGCAAAAGACAATAACGGTGCAGCGGCACTGGCAGGTTTGATAGGTTTGTTCATTGTGCAAACTCTGGTCTCAGATCCTGCTGTCATTTCCATGCTAACCGGAACGCCTGTTGCGGATATGAGCAAGGAATCTGTCATTGCGTATGGGGCTGTCGTCAACGCCTTTACGGGAATTCTAACAGGTATTATTGCAGGAGAGCTCTACAACCGCTTCCATAATATTCAACTGCCGTCGGTATTGGCATTCTTTGGTGGACGCCGCTTTGTGCCGATTATTACCTCGGCAGTAATGTGTGTTGTGGCTTACATTCTGATTGTAGTTTGGCCTGTGGTCTATGTTGCACTGGTTAACTTTGGTAAGAGCTTTATTGACCTCGGTCCGGTTGGCGCTGGCCTGTATGGTTTCTTTAACCGTCTGTTGATTCCACTTGGCCTTCACCATGCTCTGAACCAAGTATTCTGGGCTGACCTTGCCGGTATAAACGATATCTTCAACTTTTGGAACAACACTGGTGAGCTTGGTATTACAGGTCGTTATATGGCTGGCTTCTTCCCTGTCATGGGCTATGGTCTGCCGGCAGCTGGCCTAGCAATTTACCACTGTGCTAAGCCAGAGAACAAAGCTAAAGTTGGCTCAATTATGTTGGCGGCAGGTACGACTGCAATTGTAACTGGTGTGACTGAGCCGCTTGAGTTCGCGTTTATGTTTGTTGCGCCAGTACTGTTTGTGATTCATGCCGCATTGACTGCAGCTTCAATGACGATTGCAGCTACCTTCCAGTGGACAGCAGGCTTTACATTCAGTGGTGGTCTGATCGACTTTTTGCTATCTATGAACCTGCCACTGGCGAACAAACCATACATGCTCGTGGTTCAAGGGCTCTGTTTTGCAGCTTTGTACTATGTAGTGTTCCGATTTGCCATCACGAAATTTGACCTTAAAACACCGGGTCGTGAAGATGAGTCAGAAGTCAGTGCAGTTGCAGCGTCGACGGACAAAGCAAAACTGGCTGCTCAGTACACTGAAGCTTTAGGTGGTAAATCTAACTTAGAGAGTATTGATGCCTGTATCACTCGCCTTCGCTTGGCAGTGCATGACATGAGTAAAGTTGATGAAGCTGCGCTGAAAGAGTTGGGCGCAATGGGAGTAGTAAAACTGAACGAGCATAATGTTCAGGTCATACTGGGCCCTGAAGCTGAGTTAGTGGCTGGAGAGATGAAAGCTCTACCTGCCTAGTCAGTGAGGTTAAGCTCTCAAAACCCATGGTAGAAAGGCAGCTTGATTCAAAGCTGCCTTTTTCTATGCTAGTGAGTGAAATAGAGCCTCACTCTTAACCCTGGTTTGTTATCGCGCAGTATTAAGCGTGCGTTGTGCTTGCTAAGTACCGCATCAACAAGAGAAAGTCCTAGCCCATTACCTTGTTCGGTTCTGCTTTTGTCCGCCCGATACATAGGGCGACACACGTAGAGTTTATCTTGATCTGAAATACCGATCCCTGAATCGGCAACCATAACGCCAAAGTGATCGACAATAACTTCAACCTTGCCATCTGTTGGCGTGTATTTCACCGCGTTTTCAATCACATTAAAAACTGCGCGAAAAAGTAACGAACGATCGCCTAAAATGGTGCAGCTTTGGTCTTGTCGATAGGTAATACTTTGACGCTTTTGCTCAGCGAGAGGCGTAATGAACTCGATAGCATCGCTGACGATACTGCCGAGCTCAACTTTCTCTGTTGCGAGACTGATTTGTCCGCTATTGATTTTGGCAATTTCGAGCATACTGTTAAAAAGCGATAAGATTAGTTCAAGTTCATCATGACAGGCTGAAAATTCCTCTTGTTGAGACTCTGAAAGATCTTTACTCGATAGAACCTCTTCCAGACGCAGTTTTAATCTAGCCATTGGTGTACGCATGTCATGCGCAAGACCAACAGTTAAAGACTTTAACGTCGTTTCATTTTTTGCCATTTGTTCAATCATATAGTTAAGATGAATCGCTAAGATATCGAATTCATCATCTTTTTCTGAGACGGAAAGTTTAACCTCTCGCTCACCACACAATACGCGGTTCATAGCGCGATTCACTTTCTCTAACCGTTTTAAGATCAGCAATGAAAAGAATAGGGCGGTGCTAAGCATCACCGCGACAGGCATAATGATGCCAGAAAATACAATTGGCGCGAGAGACTCTCGGTGGGCTTCAACGACACTTGGGTTAACCCCGATTTCTAATCGAAAATCATCACCAAGCAAGATGTTAGTCTTCTCACTAGGTAAGGCGGCAATGGGATAGTATTGGGTGTTTAATATCGGCTCCATCGGCTCGACAAGTCGATAGTAAAAAGGCGTCTGAGAGGCTTGCTTAGCTTCTAAAAGGCTTTCAACGTTTGATTTACCTTGAGTGGCGGCAAAACTGAACTCCTGAATTTCATCGTTGAGTTGCTTGGTTAACTGTTGGCGGTGAAAGGCGTCTGAATCGACATAAAGCTGCCGTATAACTACAGTGTTTGCGGCGGCAACGAGCACAAATAAGCCCATTAAGGTTTTAAAGACGGAAGAGCGGGTGAGGGTGTAGTTATCGACGAAGGACATAACCTGCCCCTCTTACGGTATGAAGTAACCCAGTACAACCTGCCTCTTCGAGCTTACGTCTTAGATTGGCTACGTGGACATCGATAACGTTGGTCTTAGGATCAAAATGATAGCTCCAGATACTTTCAAACAAACGCATACGTGACACAACTTGTTCGTGGTGTTCAATAAAATGTTGAATGAGCTGGAACTCTTTAGGTTGAAGGAGCAGCTCTTGATTGTTGCAGGTAAATTTGTGTGCTTTCAGGTCGATTTTTAAGCAGTCGTAACTAAGAGTATGAGAAGGAGTTGATGCGCGATGTGCTCGATTGATGATGATATCGACCCGGGCGATAAGTTCAGCGAGTGCGAACGGCTTAATAAGATAGTCATCACTGCCTGCTTGCAGCCCATCAACGCGATCTTCGATGCTGTCCATCGCACTCAGAATCAGAACGGGAATGTTGTTATCGGTTGCTCTAATCGCCGACAGTACTTTCATTCCATCTAGGTAGGGTAGCATTCGGTCAAGAATGATCAGTTGATAGTCGCTACTTAGCGCCATCATCAAACCTTTTTTTCCATCCTCTGCCTGATCAACCGCATAACCATGCTCTTGCAATCCTTTGGATACAAATTCTCGAGTGGTTTGGTCGTCTTCAATGATTAATATTTTCACAATAACCCTCTTTTCCATAGCTAGGGGTTATCATAACGAATAAGGTTCTGATTTTAAGAAGAAAAAATAAGGCTCGCGTGACTAATGCGAGCCATATCGGTTTAGGGGGTAAACCGAAAAACGTTTTAGATTAAGGATTTACAGATTAACTCAGCACTTATTTAGTGAGCCTTAACGAAACATTAAGATTTGTTAATCTGGTCATTCCAACTAAACGTTTGATTATCCGCGCATCATTGCGCATGCGTATGCTGTGGTAAATGCTTGCTCTTGATACTGTTTTAAACCGGTATCTTTAAATTGAATGCCCAGCGGGTTGCGTTTAAGGCTCTCTTTGATAGCCGTTGGCGCCACAACTTCTACTTTTAAATCGTCGATAAGCTGAATGGCAGCTTCTAATTTAAAACCTACCGCGCCGCCTGCGAACTTGCCTTTTGTTTGACGCTGGCGAATGACGACTTTTTCGATTTTGTAGTCTTCTATCAACTTGGCAAAAGAGAATTGGAATTTCTTCATCTCTTGTGTGTCGTTGGCATTACCAATGCTTAGTTTTGCTACGCGGCAGTCTGGTAAGTGAACGACCCCATTCTCATGCGAAAGAAGACAGATTACCGCATCGTTACCTTTTAGCTCTACACCACAAATTTTCATGTTTTCACCTAGTTGTTTGTTAGCGGCGTCATTATATCGACCATTTGTGACTTATCGAGCTTTTTATACAGTGATTGTTGGGAATAGGGTGAGAAAAGACAAAGGAGTTCAGTAAAAGTAGAACTCCATATATATAGTTTGAAGCAGGGTGTTATGGGCAGATCTTACCGAGGGTAGGTTGTTGAGTGATCGAGTACTCATCGTCAAGAGATTGGTAAACAATCGCGTTCCAAACCTCACCATTTTCAAGCTCAAATTCCACAGCGTAGTTCATTCCAGCAACAACTTGAGTGCGCACATCAGTGATCTGCTTTAACGGAGACTGAGAAGCGATTTGGTTGAGGACAAGGTCAACGGCTTTCTCGGCTTCAGGTGTCACTTCACCCGGAGGGTAGAAGCCTCCTGGCATCGCTTCGCTGTTACACATAGGGTCGTGTGGCATAGTTGAAATGTACTCTTGGTTTGTTGAAGTCGCTTGGTTACAACCCGCTAGTATAGCGACAGAGACGACTGACAGTAGGATAACTTTTTTCATGCTTACTCCATGACTGAATCATTAATGAGTATATTTTGATTCGTTAGTTCAATTTAACTCAAGATTTAAATGAAATTTAACTCATAAATGGTTGTGTTAAGTCAGGAAAATGCAATAAAAAAGCCGCTTTAGATAAAGCGGCAAGGCAGGTGGAACGATAAACGGTTAGCTGTTGCCACTTTCACGGTATTTGTATTGATAATCTACATCGAGCACGGCTTTGTACTGAATATTACCTGGTGCGTTTGCAAATTCTTCAATCTGTACTGTCATGTCATTGAGTTTCACACTTGGGTAAACGACGTTACTCTGTGAAATATGCAGCTTGTTCTTAAGTTGCGCTGGGTTCATTGTTTTCATCTCATCCATGAGGTCAAACGCGGCATCATAGGCTTGTTGCTTAGTTGAGTATGCGTCAGTGGTAAAGCTTGTGTTTGATGACGTGGCATTGGTTGATGCAAATACAGACGCACTCATTACCAACGAAGCTAATAGAATCACTTTTTTCATAATCTTTTCTCCTGATGGGTGACCTTCGAGAGAAATATTACGCCTAAGGACGTAAGGAGTCTGTCAGGCTATGTAAGATTACTACTAGGTTTTGTAAAGCTTACCTTTTAGTTTGTAACCTGTTCATGACTAAGTCAATTTGCTGTCAGCGAATAGCGTGTTTAGTGAAGTGGGAGTCAGAGGTGAGGCGTTGCCGCCCTATAGTTTTTAAAACCTAGTTGATCTAATTACGATCGCGGCTAACCGTTTGTTTAAGCGATGAACATTAAAAAAGAGAGCGGATCTGGTATCGAAGTTGCTTGTGTTGTTGATACAGACACAAGAGCGTAAAGTGTCTATGTTAAGAATAATGGTGTCAGCAGTGAATTGCGCAGGATGAAGCAATGAAAAAACTAGGAATACTGTTTGCTGTCTGTTTGGCTCTGGCTGGATGTAGTACCAAGTTTGTCTATAACAATATGGACTGGCTGTTACTGGAGTATCTTGATGACTATGTTGAGCTCAATGATTCTCAAGAAGAGATTGTTAGTCAAAAGGTAGCCGTTCTGAGTGAGTGGCATCGTACACAAGAAATCCCCCATTATGTTGAACATCTTGATGAGCTAATGGCAATCGAACCTAACACGTTCACAATGGATCAGCTTAAAGAGCAGGAAGCTAAATTTCAGCAGCATTCACAGCGCCTTGTGGCGAGAGTTGCACCCGAACTTTATTCCATTGCTAGAGAGTTATCTAACGAGCAAGTAGAAGAGTTGATGAACAGTATTCGTGTTCGTCACACCAAATACAAAAGAAAATACCAAAAACTTTCCGACTCAGAAATCAAAGAGCGTTATAAAGAGCGCATTGAAGAGAATCTAGAAACTTGGCTTGGCCGTCTAACCAAGCAACAACAAGCGTTATTGGATGATTGGGTAGCGGATCTTTATGTCACTTCTCATGATTGGATTAACCACCAAACAAAAATGCGTATTGAAGTGAATACCTTATTATCGAATCGTCTCGATATGGCTAAGTTCCAGCCTGAATTTCAACAGCTAATGTTTAACCCAAACAGCTTCTATGCGCCGGAACTTGAGCAAAAAATCGATCACAATAAACAAGTCGCAAATCAGTATCTGGTAAAAGTCATTAACTCTATGACCACTAAGCAGACGAAGCACTATCGTGAAGAACTGCAAGACTGGAAAGAACTTGCACTAGATATTCAGTAACTTACGCCACAAAACCGGCAAAATGAGGTTTGTTTAATAGTTTGAGCAAGCTAGAGTAAGAGATTCCTTACACAACCTTGCGATAACTATGGAATGGATTCTGTTATTTGGCGCGGGCGTTTTGGGAGGGATACTCAATAGCATTGCTGGTGGCGGGAGTTTTATCACTTTTCCAGCGCTTATGTTTGTGGGCGTACCTCCTGTCGTTGCGAATGCCACAAATACTTTTGCCGCGTGTGCTGGCTATATCAGCGGCACCTATGGGTTTAGGCACGATATCGCTGAGTCCACTGGTTCTATGAAGCGAATCATTGTTCTTAGTCTTGTTGGTGGCGCACTCGGTGCTTATTTGCTCCTTAGTGTTTCAGAACACCAGTTTTTAACCGCAATTCCTTGGTTACTCCTGTTTGCAACTTTACTATTTTTGTTTGGTAACCAAATCAACCACTGGACTGCCAAGCTTTCTCGTTCGGCTTCACTTCACCCGCTGTGGGCGGTACTTTCTGCCTCGATGCTGCTTATTATCGTTTCTGCGTATGGTGGTTTCTTTAATGCAGGGTTAGGAGTTGTAGTGCTGAGTTATTTGGTGCTAGCGGGTCACAGTGACATCAACCAAATGAATGGCCTAAAGCTGTTAATCTCTTCTTGTGTCTCTCTTATCGCCATAGTGGTGTTCGTTATTGATGGTTCAATAGACTGGTGGCGAGGCGGTGCAGTGATGCTGGGAACGCTATCGGGAGGCTATGTCGCCGCAAGAGTCTCGCGAAAAATAGAGCAACATTACGTTAAAGGCTTTGTCGCCTTATCTAGCGTTGCAATGACTGTGTACTTTTTCTTAGATGTCTATATCTAAAGACGCTTGCCTACCTTGAGTGCTATCACACTCATATCTATTTTGATGTCAATTTAGGTTAATTTAGCTTTCCAAAAGGCATAATAAAAGTGGTCAAGAAAAGGCCATTTATTTGTCTTTCAAGGCCTTTTCGATTTGCGATTAGGAGGCTTTATGAGTAGAAAACTAGGCAGAGTCATGTCAAGTAGCCGCATGATTACCTTCGTTGCATTTCTAGCTGCAACATTTGCTTGGATATTAAAGATGCCGGCGCTGTTTACTGTTTCGTTGATTGCGCTTGTAGCTAGTGGTGGTCTCTATCTAAACGATAAGTATAAGCACCGTAAAGAAGAAAAGAGCGCCTGATGGCGCTCTGAGATGTGTCTTAGAAGAATCCTAATGGGTTAACATCGTAACTGATCAGTAGGTTCTTGGTGTTTTGGTAATGATCGAGCATCATTTTGTGTGTCTCTCGGCCAATACCTGACTTCTTATAACCACCAAATGCAGCGTGAGCAGGGTAAGCGTGGTAACAGTTGACCCAGATTCGTCCCGCTTCGATGTTGCGACCCATTCGATACGCTAGGTTGGCATCGCGAGTCCACACGCCAGCACCAAGACCGTACTCGGTATCATTAGCAATCGCGAGTGCTTCTGCTTCATCTTTGAAACTGGTCACCGCAATCACAGGGCCAAAAATCTCTTCTTGGAAAACACGCATCTTATTGTTGCCTTCAAGCAAAGTAGGCTGAATGTAGTAACCTGATTCAATGGCGTCAGTTTGCTGAGCAATCTCACCACCAAACACCACTTTCGCACCTTCTTGGCGGCCGATTTCTAGGTAACTTAAAATCTTATCAAATTGTTCCTGAGAAGCCTGCGCGCCAACCTGAGTCTCAGTGTCGAGTGGGTTGCCTTGTTTAATAGTCTTCGCTCTTTCGGCCACTTTAGCGATGAACTTATCGTAGACAGATTCGTGGACTAAGACACGTGATGGACAGGTACAGACTTCACCTTGGTTAAAGAACGCGAGCAAAGTCCCTTCGATACATTTATCTAGGTATTCATCTTCATGGTCAAAGATATCTGGGAAGTAGATGTTAGGTGATTTGCCACCTAGTTCAACCGTCGATGGAATGAGGCTTTCGGCGGCGCACTTAAGAATATGGTTACCAATTTCTGTTGAGCCCGTAAACGCGAGTTTGGCAATACGGTTGCTGGTTGCGAGTGCTTGGCCTGCTTCGCTACCGAAGCCGTTGACCACATTAACCACCCCGGCAGGAATAAGGTCACCGATTTTTTCCATCAATAGTAGGATTGAAGTAGGTGTCTGCTCTGCGGGTTTTAAGACGACACAACACCCTGCTGCAAGTGCAGGCGCTAGCTTCCATGCCGCCATTAGCATTGGGAAGTTCCAAGGGATGATTTGTCCAACCACACCAATCGGCTCAGGGAAGTGGTAGCTTGCGGTATTAACATCGAGCTCAGCGGCACTGCCTTCTTGAGCGCGAATACAGCCTGCAAAGTAACGGAAATGATCGACAACAAGCGGTAAATCCGCGGCTAGTGTTTCACGAACAGGCTTTCCGTTTTCCCATGTCTCTGCGACAGCAAGCTCTTCTAAGTTCTGCTCAATTCGATCCGCGATTTTAAGCAGAATATTTGAACGTTCAGTTACGCTTGTCGCTGCCCAACTCGCTCGTACACTATGCGCCGCATCAAGGGCGAGGTTAATATCCTCCTCACCAGAACGCGCAACTTTACAATAAGCTTGACCATTAACAGGCGAGGTGTTGTCAAAGTATTCACCTGACACAGGCTTAACCCATTCGCCCCCAATGAAATTGTCATAGTGGGTTTTGAAACTAACAACGGAACCTTGACTGCCTGGCTGTGCGTAAATCATATAAATATCCTTTTTATTTTCTCATTCAAGTATGTCTGAAGGACTCACACTCGGGTGAACACTTCTAATGGCACAGGTTAGTTAACGCAAATCACAGACCAAATGTTAAAAACTTGTTGTAATTATTTTCTGGCGCTAGAGTATTCAAGGCTTAAAGAAAGATGTTTTAAACACAAAGTAGAGGAACGAGTTGTTAACAAATTGTTCAACTGTTCCAAATTGGTACAACTCAAGTGTTCAAAGTTGGAACAGGTATGGAACTACAGACAACACAATCTGGTGACTGGCTCGCCTCTTCATGGCAAAGAAGCTCGAATGCAGGTTTAAGACAAATTAAAAAACCGGATGACATTAATGTTTCAAACGTTTTGCTCAAGGAGCGACGTTACAACGCCCAAGGAGTCATTCAAGCGGTCAAACAATGTGCATTGCCTCTGTTCAATCAAGTTATGTCTCGTAGCGAAAGCCGCTTGATATTAACCGACTCTGAAGGTGTGATACTTGCCAGTTGGGGGCAGGAGAAGTTTCGAGAGAAATTGATGTCAATCGCCCTCGAATCGGGCACATGTTGGCAAGAAAAATGGAAAGGCACTAATGCGATCGGAACCGCTCTTTTTGAACAAAAAGCGGTTTCCGTTATCGGTGAACAGCACTTTATCAAACAGCACAGGTTTATCAGTTGCTCTGCTAGTCCTCTGTTCAACCATCTAGGCGAACTGGTTGGGATTCTTGATATTACGAGCGAGCAAGCCAAACATGATGTGACAACGCAACTTTTAGTGCAAAACATGGTTCAGTTGGTTGAAAACTACATGCTAACCCAAATTCCAGAAGGATCGCTGCAAATTAACTTGGCCCATAACGAATCGGTGTTAAAAAGCGGCTGGCAAGGGATAGTGATTGCGGATGAGAATGGTCATGTTGTGGCTCACAATCAAGTGGCCACCCAATTAATTGATCAGGCTTCTTTGCTGGGCGAGCATTTCGAGAATCTACTCCGACAATCGCTACAAAATCAGTTCGTTTTTGAAAAGAAAAGCATTGGCAAAACACCTTCCGCTAAGAAATGGATCAGCGCAGCCAGCGACCTGCATTACGGAGACGATAAGGTGGAGCAGGCTTGGCAACAGGCCAACAAGGTCATGGGTTGCGATATCAGTCTGTTGATCTTAGGTGAAACCGGGGTGGGAAAAGGTGAGTTTGTTAAAGCACTGCACAAGCACAGCAGTCGTCGCAGTGAACCCTTGGTTACCGTAAACTGTGGTGCATTGCCGAAAGATTTAATCGAGTCGGAGTTGTTTGGTCATGCACCAGGTGCATTTACTGGTGCTAACAAGCAAGGCTACAGTGGGCGCATAAGACAAGCCGATAAGGGTATCTTGTTCCTTGATGAAATAGGGGAGATGCCGCTTGAGGCACAGTGTCGCTTGCTATCGGTATTGCAAGATAAAGTCGTGATGCCGGTGGGATCTGCTCAATCTCACCATGTTGATATTCAGGTCATCGCGGCAACGCATCAAGATCTAAATCTTTTGGTTTCTCAAGGTAAGTTCAGGCAAGACTTATATTATCGACTCAATGGATTGGTGGTGGCGTTACCGTCTTTGTATGAACGCCAAGATAAGCTCGCCTTGATTCACGCTATTCACAACAAGTATCAGCAGAATAATCAAATGCTTTCGAATGAGCTGACAAGCGCACTGATGAATTATCGTTGGCCAGGTAATCTCAGAGAACTCGACAACCTAGTCAAAGTCGCGAGCTTAATTGCCCGTGATACCCACGAAATAGGCATAGAACATCTGCCTGCTCACTTTTCACAGCCTTTGCAAGGTTTTCAGCCCAGTGCAAAAGATGATGAAGAGGTATCTGATCTAAAGTCTACGCTTAACGCCACTTTAATCGATACCTATCACACTCACAATGGCAATGTCAGCAAAGTCTCTCGCGCGCTTGGCATTAGCCGTAACACGGTATATCGCAAACTCAAAGCCTTGGGGTTAATGAAAGCTAAATGATATTTTGGTGCGAGATATCTGGATGATATAGCGGTTGAATAACATGGCCTTCAGGATCTTTGCAGTGAAAGCTCCGAGCGCCATCACTATGATCGTGAGGCTCATCCAAGACTGGCACTCCTTTATCTAACATAAACTCGTACCAATGATGGAGTTCATCCTTGGTTCTGACGATAAAACCAAAATGATCGACGCTTATCGGTGAGCAAACTCGTTGAGACTGCGCTCGTCCAAGCGACAAGTTATCACAACCATTGGTCAGATAAACGAGGTTATCATTGGCTCTTCTTAGGATACTCATCCCCATAATTTCTGTGTAAAAAGCTTCACACTCCTCATATTTTTGAACAACTAGTGCGATATGTCTAATGCCACTGAATGGTGTTGGTCTATCCATACTTTATCCCTTTGTACAATATCCCTATCCATATTGTATACAATAAAGTTGTTGTGGTACAACTATAAGTAGAACCAAACTCAAGGAGGGTAAACTATTATGTACTGCATTATTGTGAGCAATCGAGTCAAGCAGGGATGCGAAGAAGACTATATATCCATTATGGGTAAAAATGCTCGTTGTTCAGTGGAGAATGAAGAAGGTTGTATACAATTTGATGTGGTGAAGGATATCAATGATCCTCAGCTGTTTCATTTGTACGAGATTTATCAAAACCAACAAGCGCTGGCGATACATAAGCAAACCCAGCACTACTTATTAAGTCGAGAGCAACTCGCTGATATAGTCATAGAGCAATCTGTACTGCGCGCTGATGTGTTAGCGACAAATGCTAAGAAAAGCTAGAAGGGAGTAATCAAATGATTTGGAAAGTTTACCTAAGTGGGGAAATACACACCGATTGGCGTGAACGCATAGTTGAAGGAGCAAGGAAGTTGGAACTCAATATAGAGTTCTACTCAGCGAATACAGACCATGAGTCAAGCGATGCGGCTGGAGATATGTTACGACAGAACGAATCAGGCTTTTGGCGTGATCATCAGTCTTCTAAGGTCAATGCTATTCGAACGTCCACTTTGATCAAGCAATGTGATATTGGCGTAGTACGTTTTGGCGAAAAGTATCGCCAATGGAATGCCGCGTTCGATGCGGGCATGCTATCGGCACTCGATAAGCCTTACATTACTCTTCATGATGAGTCACTGATTCACCCTCTTAAAGAAGTCGACGCGGCCGCAATGGCATGGGCAGAATCCCCAGAGCAGGTTGTTGAGCTGCTAAAGTACGTTGTTCAATCCAACTAGTGATAGATTAGCCATCTCGCAAACAGCACCACCTAAAAGGTGGTGTTTTTTTATGAAAAAACGAAATTTATAAAACTAAATAAAGTCGAGGAATCTCAATCTAAACATTGAGACCAAGTCAAATTTATTCTTTTAAACTGAAAGTTATCACTAGCGTTGTCTTAAATGTAATAATCTCGTGTCTCATGTCTAATATATGAGAATGCTTCATTACTTCTATTTCTTGCCTCAAAAGTGCGACTCACGACGAATTAACTAGTGGCTGTAATAATAAAAACATAATATTTATTGAGTGTATTTTATACAGTTTTATAACTTATTTTGTTTCTCAGTTTTGAGACTTTACTTTTTATGCAGATCTAATTAAAAATAAACCCGCTTTTATTTATGATGCAAAAGTTATACGTAGAGAATAACTGTTTAACAACTCAATAGCCCTTAAGGTCTACGCCTTGGGAGTAGTAGCGTACCGAAATATGGATATGACCACGCAAAGAAAAGTTAAATTCGGAGAGGAAGAGTCTAATGCCCTCTATCGAATAATTGATGGATTTGTAATTATATTTTTACTCCTTGTAGTATCCACAATTTATTTAGGTGATTTTTCGAAGATTTATACTATTTCAGGCTTAGTCTCAGCTTTGCTTTTTGTGTTTTTTGCCGAACAATCTGGCTTGTACCGATATAATGGTGTATTTGTTCAGCGTCATGAATTTAAGAATATTATCGGTGCATGGCTGCAAACACTACTTGTACTGTTGTTGTTTGCATTCTTTACTAAATGGACAGAAGTCCATTCTAGAGTAGTTATCACCACTTGGATGCTTGCCACACCCGCGCTGCTGATTTCCAGTCGACTTATTGGAAACTCTCTAATCCGTGCGCACTACAAAAAACACCAATATAAGCAAAAAGCGATAATTGTCGGTGTCTCAAATGCAGGCATTCGCTTGGCGCATGATATGGCAAATGACAAATCATCTAACCTTGATTTCGTAGGTTTCTATGATGATAGAGAGCCAAGCCGTCTTGCGAAGGATGGCCTCAGTAAGCCAATCTTGGGATCGATTAAAGACTCAGTCGAGAAAGCAAAAAAACGCGAGATACGCCATGTTTACATTGCATTACCAATGGGTGAAGTTCAGCGCGTAAAAGACGTCGTGAAAATGTTTTCTGATACCACGGCACGTGTTTATCTGATACCCGACATTTATACCTATGAGCTTATGCAGGCACGTTGGCGCACGATTGGCAACAGTCCAACAATTAGTGTTCAAGATACTCCATTTTACGGTTTAGCCAGTGTTGTAAAACGCGCAGAAGATATTTTATTAGCGAGCATTATTACTTTTCTAATTAGCCCAGTTTTATTGATGGTTGCAATTGGCGTTAAGTTGTCTGGTCCAGGTCCAATTATTTTTAAGCAAATGCGTTATGGGTTAGATGGGGCGGCTATTAAGGTTTGGAAGTTTCGTTCGATGAGTACTACGGATAATGGCAACGTTGTAAAGCAAGCAACGAAAAATGATCCAAGAGTCACTAAGTTTGGAGCATTTATTCGAAAAACGTCTCTCGATGAGTTACCTCAATTTATTAATGTTATTCAAGGTCGAATGTCAATTGTTGGTCCAAGACCACACGCCGTTGCACATAACGAAGAATATCGACAAATAGTCGATAAATATATGCTTCGACACAAGGTAAAACCGGGAATTACAGGTTTGGCTCAGATCAGTGGTTATCGAGGCGAAACCGATACGTTAGAGAAAATGGAAAAGCGAGTTGAGTATGATCTTAAATACATCCAAAACTGGAGCTTATCACTCGATCTCAAAATTATATTCATGACTATTTTTAAAGGCTTTGTGGGTAAAACTGCCTACTAGAGGATTAATGATGAACACAGTAAAGAAAGCATTGTCCGCTTTGGCGCTTACTCTAACAGCATCCCAAGTGTATGCCCAATTTGAGGGTAATGGCTATGTTACGCAATCAGGTTTAAAAATACTGCCTATTTTAGACAGTAGAATCGAACATAACGACAATGTTGGAAGATACTCTGATGCAGAGTCTCCGGAGTCTTCAACAGTATTTGTCATTGAACCTGGGATTGCTTTTCAATCAGATCGGGGAGGAAATAGCTACCAGATCGCTTATCAGATTTCTTCTGGTCTCTATACCGACAGCAGTGATGACAATTATGTAGACCATAAGCTATCTACCAATAATTCTATTATTCTTAACAGCCGAAATGCACTTTCTCTAAATTATGCCTACCTATTTCTTCATGAAGAGCGTGGTACTGGAATTCTTGCGGGTGACTCACTGTCTACAATTGCTTCTGGGCCAGTCGAATATGCTGTTAATGATGCAAGCATTGTACATGCATTTGGTTCTGATGAAGCTAAAGGAAGAATTGAAACTACACTTCGCCTTCAGGATAGGAAGTACCATAACTATCGGGATATTCAGGACCCACGCTTTAGTCAAGTTAGCACTCGTTTCAAGGACTACTTCGAGTATGGTGGCGGTGTAGCGTTTTATTGGCGTGCTTTTCCCGCAACGAGTTTACTATTTGAAATCGATGCGTCTAAACGCGCTTATGATCTAAATGATCCTGTGACCAATAACTCTCAGGATAGTGTGGATATATTTTACCTAACTGGTGCGACGTGGGATATCACAGGTAAAACAACAGGTAAGCTAAGGTTTGGTTTACAAGACAAGTCGTATGATGATGTGACTAAGGATGATTTTAGTGGCTTTAGCTGGGATCTAGAACTTGTTTGGGAGCCACTTAATTATTCAAAAGTTACTGTATCTGCTGCTCAGAGGGCAAGAGATCCTGATCAAGGTTCAAATTATGTCGATGAGACGAGTTTTGATGGTGCTTGGAAGCATTATTGGCTGAGCCATTTATTTACTCAAACGTCACTTAGATTCATTTTGGATGATTATTCTGAATCTTCGAGAACCGATGACTTGTACAAAGTAGACCTGTCCATAGGCTACGAAATTAGAGATCACGTAGAGATTAATGCTGGCTGGCGACTAGAAGACAACGACTCTTCTGTTGTTGGTAATAGTTACGATCAAAATGTTTTATATTTTTCTGCCAACATGTTGTTTTAGTTGAGGAGTTTTGATGTTTAACGTTATTAAAGCTGGCCTATTATTTTTTGCTTCTTTGTCAATCGCTCAAGCTAAATCATTTGAAGATACTTATGTTATTGGCGCTGGCGACAAAATTCAGATTTCAGTTTACGGTGAGTCAGACTTATCGATTGACGAACTATACATAAGCAACAGTGGCAAATTTGAATACCCTTACTTAGGTCAGTTAAGCGCGCTCAATAAAACTCCTGAAAGTCTTAAAAATGAAATTATCAACGGCTTAAAAGGCGATTACTTGATCTCGCCAAAAGTGAGAGTGAGTGTAGTAGGGTTTCGCAGTATTTACGTAAATGGTGAAGTAAAAAAACCCGGTGGATATGAGTATCAACCAGGACTAACAGTTGATAAAGCGATTGCGTTAGCTGGAGGTTTTACAGATCGAGCTGCCAAAGACAAAGTGTACATTACTCAATCAGGGTCTGAAGAGATAAAAAACAAAGTCAGACTATCAAAAAAGATCATGCCTGGCGACATCATCGTTATTGAACAGAGCTTCTTTTAACCCTAAGCCCATCACTCTTCATATTCGGACTACAATACAATATGTTAAGCCCTTCTCAATCTAGCACTTACGAACAAGAACATTTGATCGATCTTGGTTATTTCTTCCATTTAATCAAAAAGCGGTGGCTTTCTATTTCCCTGTTTACGTTGCTGTGTACGGCAATTTCTGCCTTGGTGGCATTATCGATTAACCCAACTTACAAGGCTACTGCAACGTTACTTATAGAGTCAGCACCCAAGAATGCTATTTCCATTGAAGAGGTGGTCGGTATTGATACTAGAGCGGCAGAATATTACCTGACTCAATTTGAAATCCTCAAATCAAATCAAGTCGCGCAACGTGTTATCGACAAGTTACAGTTAGCGCAAGTGGCAGAGTTTAACCCAAGCATCCTTCCATCAGAGCCTAGCTTTTTTGACGGAATCGTTGACGACATAAAAAAACACCCCCTAATCTTCCCATACTTTGCTAGTCACGAATCGCAAGCCATTGAATTATCATTGGCTGAAGACGCGATTAACCGTAACGTCCTCAAAGCGTTTAAAGAGAAGCTATCAATATCTCCGATTCGAAAAACTCAGTTGGTTAATATCTCATTTGAATCGCAAGATCCTAAACTTGCCGCTCAAATTGCGAACGAAGTTGGACAAGCTTTTATCGAAAACAATCTAGAATCGAAACTACTCGCGACTGAGCAAGCGACTGGTTGGATCAATGTTCGATTGGCTGAACTAAAACAGAAACTGGATGAGTCTGAACAAGCATTGCTAAGCTTTTTGCAGCAACAAGAGCTGATTGATAACAGCGGTATCGTGTCGCTCACCAGTTCGGAGCTATCTAACCTTACCGATAGAATCTCTAAAGCAACAGAGAGACGCATAGAAACCCAAGCAATTTACAACTCGCTGAAAGATAACACAAAGGCTGATGCAATTACCCTCGCATCTATTTCACTTATCTCCAATCATCCACAAATTCGTGATATTCGACTTGCAGAGTCGAATGCAGAAAAGCAAGTCAGCGAACTGGCAAAACGCTATGGCCCAAAGCATGACAAAATGATCCAAGCTAACGCGCAGTTGAAATCAGTTCAGCAAAGCGCCAATCGTTTGACTCAAAAGCTTGTGAATGGAATTGAGAAGGAACTCACCAGTGCTAAGCAGCAAGAATTCTTGCTTAAACAAGAGCTACTAGATAAAAAAGAAGAGTTTCAGGCCCTAAGCGTCGTTAAACGTGAATACGACACACTGAAACGTGATGTTGACACCAATGCTAAGCTGTACGATCTATTCCTCACTCGCCAAAAAGAAACCTCCGCCACGAGTGACTTTAGCGCAGCTAACGCCCGTTTTAGTGACTACGCATTAACTCCTGAGTTTCCGCACAAACCGAATCGCAAGTTAATCGTTGCTTTAGCGCTAGTTGCGAGTGCAGGTTTTGCTGTTGTCTTAGTTATCCTGCTTGATGCATTCAACAATACGATTGAATCTGCACGCGATTTTGAAAACAAACTCGGTCTTTTACCAACTGGTACTCTGCCTTTCATAAAAGATCGTCGCTACAAAAAGGCACCATTTGATGCGAAGGTATTCGATGATGAGAAGTTCCGAATCTATCAAGAATCGGTTGATTCAGTAAGGACTTCACTAAATTTAAGCCTGTTCAATAAACAGCGTAAACTCTTGGCAGTATCATCCGCGGTGCCGGGAGAAGGTAAAACGACCACTGCTGTAAACTTAGCCAACTCATTTGCAAAGTTAGAAAAAGTACTGTTGATTGATTGTGACTTGAGAAAACCTTCAGTTGCGCAACGCTTCGGTTTTTCTCCAAGCCAACCGGGTTTATCCAATATTTTACTGATGAACACTCCTATTGAAGAGTGTATTCATGGTGTCGAGGGTAGAAGCTTAGATATTTTGACTGCGGGGATGTTGGCACCAAATTCTCAAGAATTATTGAGCAGCGATGCGTTTGAGAAACTAGTTACTCATCTAGCTAGTAAGTATGACCGCATCATCTTCGATACACCACCAATTTTGCCGGTTAAAGATGCATTTATTGTGGGCAAGCTAACGAAAGGAATTTTGTTAGTACTTAAAGCAAACAGTACCAGTAAATCTGTCTACAAACACACCATGACGCTATTTACCAAGCACGAAATTGCCATTGATGGAGTGGTGTTGAATCAGGTGCCCGCGCCGAAAAAAGGGGCTCATACTTATTCGGAATATGCACAACAAAGATAAACACACCCTAATAATTTTCATTTACAATTAATCTGAGTTAGACGATGAATAATATAAATAGAGATCTTAAACTGGCCATTATCGGTCTCGGTTATGTTGGCCTACCTTTAGCGGTAGAGTTTGGTAAAAAGCGTGACGTGATAGGTTTTGACATTAACCAACCACGTATTGACGAGTTGAATACTGGGGTCGACAGTACGTTAGAAGTTGAGGCTGAGTTATTAGCTGAAGCACAAGGCTTAGTATTCACTTGTGATGTCCAGAAGCTAAAAGAAGCTAATACTTATTTAGTAACTGTACCAACACCAATCGATGACGCGAAAAAGCCAGATCTTACGCCTTTGATCAAAGCCAGCGAAATGATAGGAAAGGTATTGAAAAAAGGCGATATCGTCATTTATGAATCAACAGTGTACCCAGGCGCAACCGAAGAAATTTGTGTACCTGTGCTAGAAGCGGAATCTGGTTTGATTTTTAACCAAGATTTTTTTGCAGGTTACAGCCCTGAGCGTATTAACCCTGGTGATAAAGAGCACCGCGTCACCAGTATCCTTAAGGTAACCTCAGGTTCAAACTCTGAGATTGCAGCTATTGTTGATAGTTTATACAACGAGGTAATTGAAGCGGGTACGCACAAGGCAAGCTCAATTCGCGTCGCAGAGGCGGCGAAGGTCATTGAAAATACGCAGCGTGACGTAAACATCGCGTTGATTAATGAATTATCACTGATTTTTAATAAGATGGATATTGATACCCTTGAAGTATTGGAAGCTGCTGGTACCAAATGGAACTTCTTACCTTTCCGTCCAGGCTTGGTTGGCGGCCACTGTATTGGCGTTGACCCGTACTACTTGACTCACAAAGCAGAGTCTATCGGTTATCACCCAGAAATGATCCTAGCGGGTCGTCGCTTGAATGATAACATGGGCCGCTACGTGGTGAGCCAGTTGGTGAAAGCGATGCTAGGCAAAAAAATTCACGTAAATGATGCGAACGTGTTACTGATGGGCTTAACTTTTAAAGAGAACTGTCCAGACCTACGTAATACAAAAGTGGTTGATATTATCAGCGAGTTGGCAGAATACGGCATCAACGTAGACGTGTATGATCCTTGGGTATCGGCTGAAGAAGCGGAGCACGAGTACGGCATTACGCCAATCAAAGAGCCTGTGGCAGGTAAATACGACGGTGTGATTGTAGCGGTGGCTCACAATGAGTTTAAAGACATGAGTGAGGAAGAGTTGAAAGCGTTACAAAAGGAAAGCGCGGTAATTTACGACCTTAAGTACGTATTACCAAAAGCCCTAACGGACTTAAGACTGTAATATGAATCTGCGTCGTTTACCTGAGCTAGATGCTCTTAGAGGAATCGCGGCTTTAATGGTGGTGTTATACCACTTTTTAATCCGTTACGAACAAATATACCCAACCGGTAATACTCCCCTTACTTTTTTTGAAGTAGGAGAGTATGGCGTTCATGTTTTCTTTGGCATCAGTGGTTTTGTTATTGCCTGGAGCTTGGTCAGGATAAACGACGCAACAGACTTTTGTATTGCAAGAGCAGCAAGGCTTTATCCGCCTTATGCTGTCGCTGTTCTAGTTACTTTTTCGGCTGTGAGCCTATTCGGGCTACCAGGTCGTGAAGTATCTATTTTAGATGCGCTACTCAACTTAACTTTGTTTCATCAATACTGGTCGATACCCTCTGTAGATGGGGTATATTGGACCTTGCTCATTGAAGCTCAGTTTTATTTTTGGGTTACAATGATTTTGCTTGTCAATAAAAATTTGAACCTATTTCGTTGTTTTAGCTTGATCTTTATTCTCGGTGCAGCACTAAATTTGGCTCTGCCAGAGTTCATTGTTTCTAAGATAATTAGCAAGTTATTTTTTATTTCTTATCTAGCCTATTTCTTAGTTGGCATGTTCTTTTTTGATATCTATAAGTCTAAAAAGCTTAATACGGCTAACCTCACTCTTTTAGTGGCCTGTGCGGGGTTGCAAGCTCTATTACATGAAATAGCTGTGTTTATGTTCGTTTCTTTTGTCTTTCTACTCCTAGTTTTTGATAAGTTGAAAGTAGTCAATCAAGGTATCTTTCTCTGGTTAGGCAGTATTTCATACTCTCTTTACCTTACCCATCAAAACCTTGGCTATATCATTATTAATAAGCTAATAGTTGTTGGTTTAAACTACTACCTTACAGTAGCCTTCGCTATTTTTTTGACGCTAATAGTAGCCCACGTTTTGTATAAGTGTATTGAAGGGCCTGGGAGAACACTGATGAAGTCCGCATTGGAGCAAGCGCAAGCTAACCTAAGGCTTAAGTCCGGCAGAGAAGCCTCATGCCAAAAGTGAATTCTATGTATGTTAAACTAGCCAAGTTATTTGGCGGTGTAGCAATTGCTCAAGCTATTGTGTTTTTAGCAACTCCTTTTCTAGCTAAATTATATGGGCCGGAAAGTTTTGGCCTTTTCGGCACCTTTTTTACCATCTCGTCTCTACTTGCAATTATTTTTTCACTTCGAGTAGACTTAGTTATTTCGAAATCTCAAGATAGTTGCGATGTGGAGCAAGCCCTGTCAATATTCCTTCTTGGCTTAGTATTTTTCCTACCAGCTTGCTTATTGATAGCACAATTTTATAGCTACTTTATTTCTCCAATTTCACTATCTCTTGTATTATATTGTGTTGTTGGCGGAATAGTTCTTGCATTCTTTAACTTGTCATATGCGTTTCTGGTTTATCAAGAATGTTACACTGCTATCGCAAAACAAAAAGTTACGCGAGCGCTTATTACTGTTGCTATACAGTTTACTCTTGTGGCTTACCTTCAGGAAGGTTTGATTGTCGGTACCTTGGTGAGTTACCTCGTTACATCCTTGATTTTTTGGAATGTTAAGCCTTATTTATGTAAGCTTGAATTTACGGTTCAACAAATAAGTTTAGCGTATAAAAATCACAAAGAAATTATAAAGTTCAACACCTTGAGTGATGTTGCTAATTTTGTTTCCCAGCAACTGCCGATGTTTATAGCAATGACCTTAGGCAGTAGCGTCGTTGCGCCATATTTTTTGGCTGAAAGGCTAGTCAGAACTCCTATTTACCTTATTGCTCAGTCTGTGCGCCCCATGATCATGAGGCAGTTGGTAGCCGCGAGCAATATTTCTCAATCTTACTTTAGAATTGTCGCAAAGCTCGTTTTATTAGCTATATTGTTAACTGTCATTGCTTATGTCGCCATCTACCTTCTATTTAAATATTTTAACTTCCCAGGGTGGCAATACTTAGATTTGTACTTATACCTAATTACTGCTTGGGCAATGGCTTCACTAGTTAATACAGCCACAACTCCTTTTTTAACAATTATAAAGGAATCTTCTGTCTTATTTAAGCTAGAAGTTTCAGCCTTAACCATTAAGGCCGGGGGCGTCTTCTTGTTCTATTTTTATGATTTTACCTTCGTTCAATTCATTTTTTTATTTAGTGGCTTCAGTGTTTTTTGGTACTGTGTAATTTTTGTTGTTTGCTTTTCTAAGGGAAGAGCTATACCGAATATTAAAGTAGAAGAGGCAGTATGATGGAGGTTAAGAAAAGTTGGCTCATATATACATTTTTTATATTTAGCTCCCTATTTCTTTCTCGCAGTTTTACATTCATGTTTGAGAGAGAGGAAGGTATAGGGTCTAGTTCATCTTTTCAGCTTATTGCTTTGCTGGTATACATACTTTCAAGTTATATCTTAATTAATAATGCTCGTATCCAACAGTTTATTTATGAGTCTCGTTATATACTTGGCTTGATTACCCTTATGTTCCTATCGGTACTTTGGTCCGATTTGCCGAATAAGACACTTTCTCGAAGTATTGCTATGTTAGGAACTTTGATCTTTTCTTACGCAATTTATAAAACCCTTTCAGTAAAGCAATTCGTAAATTTACTTCTTGTCGTATTCGGTGTCGGAGCATTTATATCTCTCTTTTTAGCTTTATTTGTTCCAGCTTTAGGTATTCACGCAGGCGAAACCTCAATTGACCATATTGGCCTATGGAAGGGTGTTTATGGTTTTAAAAATCACTTGGGACGCTTTATGGTGATTTTAATTTTTTGTGTTTTGTCTTTGTTTTTAATTAATAAGCGATTGACTCTAGTTCAGGTAATTATCTTTCTAGCCGCTTTTGTTTGTACTGTAAAAGCAGGTTCGTCTACAGCGTTTATGCTATTAGTGCTATGCCCGTTTATTTTGTTTTTTAGCCTTTTTGTTAAAAATAGAAGTGTTAAAAGTGGACTGAAGGTTGTTGCTATTTTACTCTTCTTTATGGGCCTGGTCTTCGCCATTTTTGTATTACCTTGGATTGTAACTGAAGTTTTTCAAAAAGATATGACTGGTTCTGGTAGAACGTTAGTTTGGGAAGCTTTATTAAATGCATCTCAAAGACCCTGGATTGGTCATGGTTTTGGTGGGGTTTTCTGGGGTGAGTATAATAGTGCTTATTATCTTTTGGATGAGGACTATTACAATTTAGGGCACGCTCATAATGGCATTGTCGATATTTGGCTAGAGCTCGGCTATATCGGTACTTCCTTTTACTTGTTTCTTAATTTTAAAGTTATCTATCAAGGCTTCAAAAGAACGGTGCTTGAAGGGGACGAATTTTCCTCTCTCTTCTTTATTACTACTTTATTTATTGTGCTCTATACCTTAAGTGGCGGCGGCTTTGTAAAACAAAATAATATGATGTGGGTGTTGTTTTGTGTTAGCTGGTTTTACTTACATAGCGAAAGGAATCAAACGTGAAAATAGCTTTTTTGCTTAATAGTTTGGCGATTGGCGGAAGTGAAAAAAAAGTTGTCAATTTGGCTAATCGGATATCCGAAAAAGGTTGGGATGTCAGTATAATGTATGTTTCTGGTTCGAATGAATTGGAAGCGAATCTTGATGACTCGATTACAGTAATAAAACTACGTGAGGTTAATGATAGCTTCTACTCAGGCATTAACTCGGCTTGTGATTTCCTAATAGATAAAGGTATTGAAACAGTATTTACCGTTAATATGTACCCTTTGTTATACGCTATCAAAGCCAAGGTAAAACGAGGTAAGAATCTGCGTTTTGTTTCTCTTACAAATACGACGCAGTTTGAAACAGTGAAAAAAGAGTTACAGATGTTGGTTTATCGCAGCGCTCTCTTTTTTGCTGATCACATTGCCTTTGGTGCGGAAGCGCAAAAGCTGCTTTGGCAGAAAAAGTATAAGCTTGGCAAAATGCCAGCGAGCATTTTGTACAACGGCGTTGATACCGAAAAATTTTGCCGCAACTTTTCGCTCGAACAACATGCTTCTTTGTTACAGGAGGAGCTGCAATTAGCAAAATTCGATTTCGTTTTTTGTACAGTAGCCCAGCTACGAATAGAAAAGCGGCATCAAGATATCATCGAAGCTTGTGCGAAATTGAAATCTCACGATATTAATGTAGCGTGTATGTTTGTAGGAGCAGGAACCCCTAGCTACCAACAAACCCTTCGCGCTTTGGCAGAGCAGCATGACGTAACCGAAAACATTATATTTATTGGCCAAGTTGATGATTGTCGTCCCTATTTGGTAGCGAGCGATGCTTTTCTGCTAGCCTCGGAAAGTGAAACCTTTTCCAATGCAGCGCTAGAGGCTATGGCATTGTCACTGCCAGTATTGATGTCTGATGTTGGAGGCGCGCCTGAAATGGTAGAGCAGGGAAGTAATGGTTATCTATTTGAAGCTTTAAACCCCGGTGCTATGGCGCAACAAATGCGACAATTAATATCTGAAACTGAAAAACAAGGTTTAGGGCAAAATGCGCGCAAAAGGGTCGAAAGAGATTTCTCAGACCAAGCTATGGTAAAAAACTATATGGATGTTGCTCAACATGTCTAATAAATACATTGTCATGATCGGCAGCGAACTGACGAGCCCTGGTGGCATTTCAGCCGTTGCTACTACCTATAAAAAAAGTGGCCTCTTTGAACAAGCGAAGGTGAAGTACCTTGCCTCATACGATAAGCCAAATAAACTTTCTATGTTAGTGAAGTTTTTCATTTGTTATATGCAACTTTTTAGAATGCTGATGCTGAAAAAAGTTGTCTGTGTTCACGTACATTCTGCTTCTAGAGGTAGTTTTTGGCGGAAAACAGTTTTATTGCAATTAGCTAGATTTTTTGGTGTCAAAACCATTTTCCACTTACATAGTGGCGAATTCAAAAACTACTATGAGTCATGTTCGCCAAAAATTAAGAAATATATTTCAGATTTTCTTTCCCAAGTTGATATTGTGATCGCTTTGACTGAATCTTGGAAGCAAGTTGTTCTCGAGATATCACCGCGGGCAAGAGTTGAAGTGGTATACAATCCTGTGGAGGAAATCGCTGGTGACTATCAAAAACTTAACAATCAAATATTATTTTTAGGCCGCCTACGAGACACAAAAGGTTTATTTGAGTTAATCGATGCCTGTGCCAAGTTGAAGCAACAGGGAACTGAGTTTGAACTTGTGCTTGCAGGAGATGGTGATATTGAAGACATTCGTCAACTCTGCGCTGCTAAAGGGTTAGCAGATGTTGTCAAGTTACCTGGTTGGGTTGATGGTAAAGCGAAGGAAAGACTGTTGCTAGAATCTGATATTTTTGTCTTACCGTCATATTTTGAAGGCTTGCCAATAGGTGTATTAGAAGCTATGGCGAATAAGGTTGCAGTGATTGCAACGGATGTCGGCGGTATCCCTGACGTTTTAACATCGGGCCAAGAGGGTTTACTGGTAAAAGCTAAAGATACAAATAAGTTAGCTGAGGCTATAAAAGAGCTGCTACAGAACTCAGAGCTGAAAAATAGATACATTAATAATGCTTACCATAGGGCCAGCCAGCAATTTACCAGTCAATCAGTTAATGCTGCCTTAATAAGCTTGTATGCACAGGAACAATCATGATGAAGACAAAAAAAATTCTTGCTGTAGCTTCTGGTGGGGGACACTGGGTGCAGCTTAGAAGGTTACAAAAAGCTTTCTCTGGCCATAACCAAGTGTATGTAACTGTGAAACCTGATTATCAAGCTGACACTCCTGAGGGCGCTAAATTTTATACTGTGCGAGATGCGACACGCTGGGACAAGATCGGGTTGATTCAATTGTTGTTGCAACTCATTGTTATTGTCTTCAAAGAGCGTCCTGATATCGTTATATCAACGGGAGCCGCTCCAGGCTATTTTGCGCTAAGGCTTGGCCGCTTATTAGGAGCAAAGACTATTTGGATTGACAGTATTGCCAACGTCGAGAAAATTTCTTTGTCTGGAGAAAAGGTTTCGAAACATGTTGATCACTGCTTAACTCAGTGGCAACACTTAGATGGTCGAGGTTTTAAGTTTAAAGGTAATTGTTTATGATTTTTGCAACAGTGGGCTCTCAAATGCCCTTTGATCGCATGGTTAAAGTTATTGATGAGTGGGCGCAAGTCACTCAGCGCAGTAATATTGTTGCGCAAGTAGGTAATACTAAAACTCAGTTTCAAAACCTAAGCTGCCATGATGGCTTTACGCCTAGTCAATACCAACAAAAGATTGAACAAGCTGAGGTAGTGATAGGTCATGCAGGTATGGGTACGATATTAACTTGCTTAGAGTTGGGTAAACCATTAATCATTATGGCTCGAGAAGGCGCTAGGCAGGAAACTCGTAACGATCACCAAATAGCGACTAAAGATTGGGTTAAAGACTGGCAGCATGTGCTTGAATTCGACTCTGTTGAGACCTTAGAGCAAGCTTATCAAGCTGCACTGAAAATGGGTAACTTGCTTACTTGTAACCAGTATTCAGAAAGCGAGTTGGTCGAATTTTTGAGTGATGTTATTAATAGTTAATTTAGGATTTGGTCATGGATTACCAAGAATATAAGACTCTGTTAGCTGCCGACTTATATCGCATTGAGGGAAAATCTGGCTTTAATGCAGGGTTAAAAGAATACTTTATCGGAGAGGGCTGGAAGTATATTTTCCATTTTCGTACTTGCCAGTTTTTAAAACAACGGAAGATTCTGAAGGTATTTCTTTATCCTTTGTTCCGACTTAAATTAAGACAAGTCGGCTTTAAGTTAGGGATCTCTATCCCAGTTACTACTCAAATAGGCCCAGGCTTATACATTGGTCATTTCGGTGGGATTATTGTTAATAGTCGTGTAAAAATTGGGCGTAACGTTAATCTTTCGCAAGGAGTAACGATAGGTACAAGTAATCGAGGTAAGAGCGCTGGAACTCCTACTATTGGCGATAATGTTTATTTAGGTCCGGGCTGCAAAGTATTTGGCAAAGTCAGTATCGCCAATAACGCCGTAATTGGCGCAAATGCCACGGTAAACTTCGATGTTAAAACGTGCGCTGTTGTGGCTCCGACCGCCGGGCGAATTATTTCTTACAAAGGATCTTCGGGTATAGTAAATTATCAAGTATCAGGTTAATTGAGCTTTATATTCAAACATCTCCCATACTGACTCGTATCCCATAGTTTTGCAGTAACTGATGATATTGCTTACTTGTATATTGATAGGCTCTGTTGACTTCGTTTTGATGAGGTTAAATTTAATTCTTTTCTTTTTCGAATAAGGCTAAAACTTTTTAGAATGACCTATGTTACATATTTGGTTTTTTTGTTGATTTTATTAAAAATAAGCCCTATAGTAATTTCGCCTTTTTAGTAACAGGCAGCACGTGAAAAAGCCAAACCTGATGTGAGTCAGGGACGGAAAACTAACAGGTCTTAAGGTGCCAACCTATAAGACGGCTGGGTTACCACACATTTAAATGGTATTAAATGTGAGGGCAATAGAGATGATCCTATTTTTCAGTAGGATTCACCCCATCTATCGCAGCACTCAATTAATTTTGAGACCTCCAATGTAATTAACTTTAATTTTTAAATTGAGTTTGGAGATAAAAATGGCGAACAACTACGTTACAGATACTCACGTAATCGGCTCAGAAACTTCTGATTTCTTAATCGGCACCCGCGGCAGTGACTACATCAATGGTTCTGGCGGTGCTGATATAGTTTTCGGTGGTCGCGGTGATGACTTCCTTAATGGTGGCGATCAATCTGATTTTGTATCTGGTGGTCTAGGTAACGACCGCATCTTCGGTGGTGAAGGTAATGATCTGGTAACCGGTGGCCGCGGTGATGACTATGTACTTGGTGGTGCAGGCGATGACATCGTACGTGGCGGTCGTGGTGACGACATCCTATCAGGTGGTGAAGGTAATGATTCACTTGTAGGTGGTCGCGGTGAAGACATCCTCGTTGGTGGTGAAGGTAACGACAAACTATGGGGCGGTGCTGATGATGACCAACTTTATGGTCAAGTTGGCGACGACGTACTAAAAGGCGGCAAAGGTAACGATACTCTTGTTGGCGGCGAAGGCATGGACGCACTACTTGGCGGCGCAGGTAATGATACACTTATCGCAACTGAAGACGACGTGCTTTTCAACGGTGGCCAAGACTTCGACACACTAACAGTGCTAGACGCAGATGGCGACATGCAAGTCTCTGTTGACCTAACAACAAACAATGCAGGTATCGAAGCATTAATAGGCGAATCAGGTGTTTCTACTACTGCGAAAATCAGCCTAGATAAAATTCTTCACAACTCACAAGACGACGGCGACGTGAATACAGTTGATATTGACAACACTTTCATAGCGGTAGGTATTGATGAGCTAGTTATCTCAGCTTCTAACGGCTTTAAAAACGGAATGGGTGACGTCGCTGCTCAAGTAACAGACATCTCTGGTGCAGAAGAAGAAGCTTACCTTTCTCTGGCTGGAGTAAAAGCTTCTGTAGACTTAGTACAATACAGCTTCGAGAAAAATGGCGAAGTGGTAAACGTAATCACTGACGCAGCACTTGTACCTGATGCAAGCGTTGATTTAGATATCGCATAATTGAGATTCTGACTGAGCAAATAGAGTGCTTACTGGCACTCTATTTTTTTAATAAAATTATGCAAAATCCATCATTAAGTGTAATCAACACAAATCTAAAAAAGTCCCTCATTTTTGCTCTTGCTTGTAGCTTCTTTACTAGTATGTTGCTGCTTGCCGTTCCCCTCTACTCATTACAAGTATTTGACAGGGTGATGAACTCACGCAGTGAAGACACGCTTCTAATGCTGTGCATTATTGCGCTTTGGCTAACACTTATGTACAGCATACTAGACTGGGTAAAAAACAGAGTACTGCTACAAACATCTTTAGAGTGGTCGAGTACTATTAAGCAACTGTTAACTGTAAAAATACTTGAATCCGCTGATTTAGAAGGCAAAAACTTAAAGAGTCAAGCCCTCAACAGCATAGATAAGTTTTCTAACTTCGTTGCTCAAGGCCTCAGTCCATTGTTTGAATTGCCTTGGTCGCCCCTGCTCATCGTTATTCTAGCATTAATCCACCCCTTGTTTGGTGTTATCTCCTTGATTGCTGCTATATGTTTACTTATCGTTGCATTTGTTAACTTCACAAATAAACCAAAGCAACTCAATCAGCAGCACCTCAAACTGACAGCGATTACAGAGTATAGCCAAGAAATTAAAACCTTAGGTATGCTTGATATCATCACCAAAGCTTTACTAGAAAGTGAGCAACAGGAAAACCAAGAGTTAAATAAACATGCGAGCAAAGAATATAACCTACTTGCAATAGCTCGTTTTATACGACTTGCCGCGCAAATCATTATTATTGCGGTTGGCGCATATCTCGTACTCAACGGTGAAACTTCCGTCGGTGCTTTAATCGCTTCGAGTATGATATTTGGACGTGCTATTGGTCCGTTTGAACAGGCCGTTACCCAAGCTAAAAATTGGTTGAGTTGCTATCGTTTGTGGTTAGATATGTCCAAACTCAACAAAACATTTGAAAAGGTAGTTGAGCCCGATTGTGACTTGGTTCAACCTTCCGGCAAGCTGACGCTCGCCGGGGTAATGCTCACCTACCCTAACTCTAATATCCCTTTTTTGCATGGCATTAACTTAAACTTTTCTCCTGGAGATTCAGCTGCAATAGTTGGTGCCCAAGGAGCAGGAAAGTCTACATTACTTGCACTAATCGCAGGTCACTATCAACCTAACCTAGGGAAAATAAGGTTAGACTCTGCAGCATTTGAACAGTGGTCCAGTAAAGTACTGGGGGTACACCTTGGCTTTTATTCAAGTAAGTCAGCACTTCTAAAGACTTCCGTATTTAATAACATCTCGCGATTTAAAGCAGATGAAGCAGCCAGCTTCAAAGCCTGTGAGCGCGTTGGTATGCACCAAACAATACTTAGCTGGCCAAAAGGTTACGACTCAATTATTGGCGTCGATATTCACCCTTCGGATGGCGAGGTGCAAAAGCTACTACTAGCGCGTGCTATTTTTGACGAACCTGCTGTGCTTATTCTGGATGAACCTGACAGTTTTCAGGACTCAGCGGGTGAAAGACTAATCAGCGAGATGATCAAAGAACGTTGTAGAAAAAACAAAACGACCTTGTTTACTACTAACCGCTCTGGCCTATTGGGCGCAGCTAACCGCGTTGTAGTACTCAATAAAGGCTCCATAGAAAGAGATCAGTCTGCAGCACAAATCTGCAACTCCGCCAATTCTAAAAAAATAAAGAATGAGAATCGAGCATGAGTTTAAATAATTTTAAAACTATTGGCTTATGTACAATATTTTTTGGCTTCTTTGGTTTTTTTAGCTGGGCAGCTTTATCTCCCCTGCACAGCGCTGCAATTGCGCCAGGCTTAATAGTCGTTGAAGGGAAAAAGCAAGAAGTTCAACATTATGATGGCGGTATTATAAAAAAAATTCACGTCAAAGAGAGTGATACAATAGCGGCTAATCAATTACTGATAGAGCTAGATGGAACTAAAGCTAACAGTAATTACTCTCAGTTAAAATTGCAGTACTACTACGAGTTAGCCAAAATCGATCGATTAAAGTCTGAGCTAGCTCTGAAAGACTCCATACACTTTAGTGATGAGACCCTACAAATATCACAGGATAACCGCCAAATACTTACCAACCAAAAGTTGCTATTTCAACAACGTAAACAAGCATTAGAAGGGAGCCTTAAGGTTCTCAAAGAGCGTATTAATCAAGCTGAAAAACAAGCTGAGTCATATACTCACCGGGTAAAGTCAGAACAGGAATCCTTGGCGTTATTGCAAAAGCAAATAAACATGATTGCGAGCTTGTTAGAAAAAGGCTTTGCCGCTCGCAACCAATACTTAGAGATGGAGTCTAAGAAACAAGCCATTCTCGGTCGATTAGGCGAATATCAATCAAAAGAGGCAGAAGCTAGGTTGTTAATAGTGGAGACAGAACAAGAGTTATTAAATAACAAAGTTGACTTCTTAACCAAGGTAAGTGATGAGATTCAGTTATTAGAGATTAAACTCGCACAGATAAAACAAGCACTTACTGAGTCTAAAAACATTTTGTCTCGCACCAAAATTTACAGCCCTATTGCTGGTAAAATTGTGGATTTAAATATTAATACAATAGGAGCGGTCATCTCTCCAGGCAAAACTATTGTAGGAATCATCCCAACAGAGGGAAACTTTATTGTTGAAGGGAGACTTAATCCTAAAGACATAGACGAAGTCAGACTCGGTCAAACAGCCATGGTAAGACTGTCATCCTATGACATTAGAAAAGTTAGCCCAATTTCGGCTATTGTCATAGAAATATCACCAGATCTCATTAAAAATCAAAATGATGAAACCAGTTACTATCGAATAAAGGTAAAGTTAGACCCGTTGGTTATCAAACAAAGGTCCGAGATTTCGTTGTACCCAGGCATGCCCGCAGAAATCATGATTCTGTTACAAGAAAGAACTACTTTAGATTATTTACTTAACCCAGTACTAGATAGTATGAACAAAGGTATGCGGGAATCTTAATATTTTGAACGCGAAGGTTCGAAGTGATAACATCAACTAGCTTTTGTTTAATAAACAAACTACACCTGAAAAATGATAAAAAAGACATTTAAAAGCA
Organism: Vibrio tubiashii; assembly: GCF_028551255.1. NCBI lineage: Bacteria > Pseudomonadati > Pseudomonadota > Gammaproteobacteria > Vibrionales > Vibrionaceae > Vibrio > Vibrio tubiashii. The sequence continues at coordinate 693,583 of NZ_CP117030.1, forward strand.
ATGTATTAGCCATTTCTTCAGCGCTGTTCTGCTCTAGCCTCACCGCCAGCGGCGTGGTGATGGAAGACAATCTGGTACTTGCCGAAAACCTAGATCTTGTCCCGACCTTTTCTTCTTTAGGTATTACGCTAAAACGAGGCGACTTATTAGGCACTGAACCTCTAGTTATTGAATATCAACACTTTGGCGGTAATGAGTGGCTAACAGGGCCTGAGCTATGGTTTGATAACCGCATAGACGAATTCAAAGCGTCCTTGGTTTACTTGGATGACAATACACGCTACCAGTTACGGATCAAAAACCGCAAAACTATAATAGCAGCTCAAGAGTTTAGGACTTGGTCAGAAAACTTTCCTATTGGCAAAGAAATTGTTTTGCCAGAGTACAGCGATGAACCTTTGGTTATCGAGGAATCTGGCACTGAAAATGGCTATATCTTAATTCGCCCTGCTACAGGGAAGCGAGCAGTCATTAATACTAAAAATCGTCACGCAAATAATATAGTCATCAACGGCTCATATGTTATTGTCCGTGGCGTCACCGTAAAACGCGCCTCTGAATCGGCTATCGTGATATCACCAAAAGATTGGCTCAGCCAACAATCTAATGTCGTGATTGAGAATAGTGACATATCTCAGTGGGGAGGGCATAACCAATGTGGAGAGGGTTATACCTGCCCATATGGCGTCAACCTTCAAGCTGGTGTTTTTGCAACTGGCCATCATTTACAACAGAACTTGACTAAGGTGGTAATTCAAAACAACCGCATCTACAACCCTGCAACAACTTCAAACAATTGGCGTCAATGGAACCCAGAAAGCGGTAAGCACCCTTCAGGCCCCCAAGGCATTACCCTATATGAAACCAATGGCCAACATGTCATCAGATATAATGAAATTTTCTCTAACAACGGTAATAAATTTAATGATGCCCTTGGAGGTAAAGGCAACTTTTCTCAAGATGGGTTTTTAAATAAAGACAGTGATGTTTATGGCAATATAGTATCAGATGCGTGGGATGACGGTATTGAGCTTGAAGGAGCGATGAAAAATGTACGTGTTTGGAATAATATTATTACAAATACTTACAATAGTTTAGCGACTGCTAATGTCTCCCAAGGTCCACTTTACATTTGGAAGAACATCAGTGGTAAAAACATGATAACTGATAACGACTCCAAAGGTGCTTTTCTCAAAACGGGTGCAAATCAAGATTCTGAAAAAGTGAATGGCCAATGGGGCGGACGTATTTATGTTTACCACAATACCGTATTGCAACCTTTGGCCGATAATAGTGCACGTTTAGGTGCTCATGAAGGAATTGTTGATTCAGGTGGTGGCATGGATAATCTAGTTTCCAAAAATAATATAATTGAAGTGTCAAACCACTACAGTAAGGCAATTAGAGATGTCTCGCTATCGGCAACAAATGCTTTTCATAACGACCTTTTGTTCGGAGAAGTCGTAGCTGGTAACCGTTCATTGGTAGACAGCATAGCGGCTAAACCTGAGTACCGCGCTAATCCAACCCAAAACATTGGCTCAATAAATGCGCTGCGCTTTGGCGATTATCGTTTAACAGATACATCCCCAGGTGCTAAAGAAGCTAGACCAATTGTTGGCTTCACCCCTGTTGATACACAGTTAGATGTAGGTGCGCAGCAGCCATACGAAACTCAACTACAATTCGGCAACCGCTAGAGTCTGTTCCAGTCCAGATAAAATAGCCAGAAATTACTGGATTTTTTAGCAAATTTGGCTCGTATTGCTGCGTATAACACGGACACTTGGTTGAAAATGCGTGTGCAAGAATTGAACAATATCAAACTACTTCAACTAGATGCGACAATTTAGAAAAAAATTATGCCAGCATGTTACCGCTGGCATTTGTGATAATATGGCTACCGATGTGTTACTGAACAAAATACATACAACAAAGTTCAACATGCGCTAGGCAATGTACCAAGGCATCGCAATGCTAATGCCTTCCATAATGCGGATCTTAGGGTCAAAGCCTATCATTGATTGCGCTTTGCTGATGTCTGCTTGAGAATGCCGTACGTCACCCTCTCTAAAATCACGGTAAACCGGCTCGTTTTGATAGATCACATTATTGTCGGCTAAGGCTTTTTTAATCGCCTGATATAGTTCGTTTAGCGTGGTTCTGTCGCCTAAAGCTACATTAAAGACTTCGTTTTTGTCTAACTCGGCCACTGCGGATAAAATATTGGCTTGTACCACATTATCAATGAAACAAAAATCGCGGCTGGTTTCACCGTCCCCGTTGATAAACACATCTTCGCCGTTAATCATGGCGTCAGTCCATTTTGGGATTACCGCAGCATAAGCACCATTAGGATCTTGGCGTGGGCCAAAGACGTTAAAGTAGCGTAGGCCGACAGATTTGAATTGATATGCTTTCATAAATACATCGGCGTAGAGTTCATTAACGTATTTGGTGACCGCATAAGGAGAGAGCGGGTTACCTATGTTCTGTTCTACTTTTGGTAACGCAGGGTGATCTCCATAAGTAGAGCTAGAAGCCGCAAACACAAAACCTCTTACATTGGCATCTTTAGCTACGGTCAACATATTAAGCATGCCACTAATATTCACATCGTTGGTAGTTATTGGATCATTCAAAGAGCGTGGGACAGAGCCCAATGCGGCTTGATGCAATACATAATCAACGCCTTCGACGACCTGCTTACAAGTGGCCACATCGCGAATATCACCTTCAACGAAAGTAAAACGCTGCCATTGCTCTGCTGACACTTTTATTTTTACTTCATCTAAATTTTTTCGATAACCCGTGGCAAAATTATCTAAGCCGACTACAACTTGATCGAGTTTTAATAAGGACTCAAGAATATTTGAGCCAATGAACCCCGCCACACCTGTCACTAGCCAAGTTTTAGGTTGCTGCTTAAGGCTTATGCAAACTTCAGAATAATTTTTCATGGAATTCCCTTTAGGCAATATCGAGTAAACATTACTAGTTCAAGTCACGCAATGTATGATTTCATCTATTACAAAGTTGTGACAGGAAGAAAAATACGGGGAGCAAACGCAATTTTTTCAGACATCCTTGTTTAAGATGAAAAAAATGTTAAGGGACATGATTTTATGTCTTGTATATATTTTATCAAGTGCTAAAAATTGCTTTTTTAACGAAAAGCCTACGTTCTTATTTTTGCGTCATTATTCTTGAGCCCCAATGAGGCAGGGTGAGAGCGTGAACGTTTTCTAGTCAAGACAATGATAGATTTGACGATAACATTTAGCTGTAATCATATACTCCTTTTTAAGGGCTGCATAATACCTATTGACCATTTAAGAGTATATTTTCAAACGATTACTGACCAACGCTGAGGTGCATCAGTTACCTATCCCCTTTGGCAGGATAGTAGTCACTGTTAAAAAATAACTAGTATAGGCGGTAAAGAGTAGACCTTGTCTCGTATTCCAGCAGAAAAATGTATCAGGTGTCAGCGAATTTAGCATAAACCGATGTCAATAGCTCGTGGATGAATAGTTACGAGGTGATAATGGACCGAGTAGAAACAACGTTTGATTGTTCTATGGGCATAGGTAATATGAGTCAAACAGTAACTCGCTGAAGATAAATATTTGATGGTGAACTTTCGTAACACGCTGGTTGTTTATAGTGTTTCTAAGATTGCCAATATACGAATATTGTCCACTGTCAATTTGGCCGACGAGTGCTCCTTATGTTCCAGAACAGATACCTTTAGAAATTATATTTATTTTGTCATGAAAAAATTAGCTTTGTTTACTTACGTTACAGTAACTTTATATGTTCTCACAGTTGGAATGGTCGTGCTTTATCAGAGCATGTACCGAAGTGCAGCAGAGTTACAATTGGAAAACCTGACTCACAATGTAGCTAATGCCGATGGAATTAAATTAACGATACCACTTTCAGATGAATTGTCTCATTTCCCGCTCCCAACAGCCTACGATTTAGACTTGAGCGCAACCCTATATGAATGGGAAGATTACTTATCTCAAGAGAACAAATATATTGAGTTGAGAACAAGCTTAAGAGAGAAAAGCGCGAAGCTTCGTCCAACCTGGGCACCAAATCACGTAGAGCGCTCTAAGTTATCTCGCGAGCTCGGCAATGGTATGGAGAAGGAGAATTTGGATTTAGCTCTTTTGTTTGGTCCTTATACTTCACAGGCAATAATACAACACATCGATTTTACGTTTTCACATTGGGAAGATGTAAGTCGCGAATTTCAAATCAAAGCTGCTACTCAATTAGTAGGTGTGATCTATCGGAAAGAGTATCGCGCTGATTTGAATAATATGATCTCTTTTTCACGTGGAAAGGAAAGAATATGTAATTTGCTTATGTTCAACAGTCTGACGATAGAGTCTTGTAAGTAATATTTGGTAGTTTAGAAAAACCGTTTTTAATTGGCGCTACTCACTAATAGCCGTTAATTCTAAAAAAAGAGACAGAAAGTTACTTAAGAACCGTGTTAACGATGTATCAACCTTGCTAGAATTTGTAGTTAATGAGCTGAAAATTTAATTCAAGGAATTTAAATGAAATTGCGACTCTTAATGGCTGCGTTAGCAGTGTTCGCAGTATCTGCAAATGTCGTGGCAGATGAGGCAAGTCTAGATAATACGCTTCTAGAATCGTTTGGAAATGTATCTGATGAACAAACCATCCAGTCTGCATTTTTAGCGAATCCAGAACAAGTTTTAGAAGTACTGACTGCACTGCTATCGAACCAAGTCGTAGATCCTCAAACCGCTATTACCCAGGCATTGACTGTTTCACCAGAACTTGTAGATGAAATCGTGGAGATTGCACGTCAAGCTGGCGTTAGCAACGAAATTATTACAACGTCTGCATTGTTAGCAGGACTCGACCCTACGGTAGTTGCTGAAGCAACTGCTGCGGGTATCCAAACTGCTTCTTCTATTGCGCCTCCAGCAGCACCTGCGGTTGGATCTGACGGCGGTGGTGGTAATGCAGTAGTATCTCCTAACTAAACACTTATGCATATTCTAGAGGGCCCGGCTTGTCCGGGCTTTTATTTATCTCATGAAAAACTTAGAACAATTTGTCTTCTATTCCTTTCTAATTCTAATAGTTTGGCTACCTATTCCTTTAGGTAGCAATCGAGATTGGGCATGGGCTATTGCAGAACTTTGGGTCGCAGCGCAGAGCCTAATACTGGTTATCGCATACCGAGGAGTGCTTCCCTTTGGAGCACTACGTTCATACAAAGTGTTGTTGCTAGGATTGTTAGGCTTTCAAATATGGGTATTGTTACAGACAATTCCTTGGCCCCTTGATTGGCTGGCATTATTTTCCGAAAAAACAGCGTATATCTACAGTTTGGTGGATGCAGAAGTTGGTTTTCTCTCTTTAGACTCTAGAATGAGCCAAGTGTCTTTGGTTAAAGGAGTTACTTATCTTTTGTTTGCAGTAAATGCGGCGTTTTTAGTCAACTCTAGCCAGCGCTTAAAGCTTGTCGCTTTATCATTAGTCGTCAGTGGAACATTTCAGGCATTTTATGGAGCCACAGCAGTTTTATTAAATGTGCACGAGAGTCTTGTCTTTGGCTTGCCTGAAAAAGACATCGCAACTGGCTCCTTTGTATATAAAAACCATTTAGCAAACTACCTAATGATCGCACTATGTGTTGGTATAGGGTTGATTGTGACACAACTTCACGTTAGTAAATCAGGCTCTTGGCATATTCGAACCAAACGAATTCTTGAGGGAGTGATGAGCCCCAAAATGCTCGTTCGGCTGTGTTTGATTATTATGGTTATCGCATTGGTCATGACTCGCTCAAGGATGGGTAATACCGCGTTTTTTGTAGCTACTACGCTGGGTGGAGCAATTGCATTGCTTATCTATAAACAGAAACCTAGAGCATTAACGGCTTTGGTAGTTAGTGTGATTGCGATAGATACTATTGTTGTTGGAGCGTTGTTTGGTTTGGAAAAGGTTAAGCAACGAATAGTAGAAACTTCACTGGAAGTTGAATCGCGTGATCAAGTAGTAATATGGTCACTGGACATTATTCGTGACTTCCCGGTTTTCGGTACGGGCATGGGTAGTTTCTACGCAGTTTTTCCAATGTACTCAAAATCTGACATTGGATTCTATGACCATGCACACAATGATTATATACAGTTCATAGTAGAAGCTGGACTGCCTGCCACACTCTTACTCGGTTGCATTGTACTCTATTCATTTTTGCGCTGCATTAATACCATTCGAACCCGAAACAGTAGAACGATGAAAGGACTTGCCTTAGGTTCAATGATGGCTATTATCGGTATGCTGATCCATATTAGCGTCGATTTTAACTTGCAGCCAATGGCTAATGCGCTGACGTTTGTTTTGGTCTTGTTTATAGCTAATGCTACAGCGACACTACCTGCGATAGGGACTTCAACCGCTCAAATTATGTCTACAGAAAGACCACAGAGAAAGGGAAAGGTTGTTAATGATTAGACGAGTTCTTATTGTATGTTCCGGTAACATATGTCGCTCTCCACTTGCTGAAGTAATTTTTAAGCGCGAGTTACCTCAAATTGAGTTTGATTCGGCTGGTTTATTAGTAGAACAAAGTGGTTTGCATGACTACTCTGCGGCTCGCTATTCTCAAAAAGTAGCGAACCTCCATAATTTAGATCTATCTTGTCATCGGGCTAAGCAATTGAATAGAGAACTGGTTGAGTGGAGTGACCTGATTTTAGTGATGAGTCACGATCATATTGATTTGGTATCTGAACTTAACTCTGGAGCTACAGGGAAAACATTATTGATTGGTCAGTGGATAGGGGTTGGAGAAGTTAACGATCCTCTAGGTAAAGACATAGAGGAATTCGAACACTGTTATAGAACTTTAGCCCGTGCGATTGAAAGTTGGAGGAGCCGTCTTAGCTGAAAGCGAATTCAATACCTGCTACCAATGCTTAGAGCAAGCCGTCATGAGTTGGAAAAAACGTATTCCCCACTAAGTTGGTTAGTGAACTAATTCTGTTTTTTTAAACTGGCCGTTAGCAATGAAATGATGTATTTGTCCTGGTACTAAGGAAGAGTAGATCAAACTGGTGTGGCTGCTTCTAATCTCAACATGATCCGTCATGCCTGCAATTTTTGTTTCGTCTACGGTGACGGTTCCATCGGACATCATTTTATTATCCATTAGAAGTAACGAGCGAGCGCCAAGTGGGAGAGTACCTGCAATACAACCAAGTTTTTGCGCAAGAGACCAGCTTCCTTCATGTTGAGCGAGACCATAATCAGGGGAGTTGCCTAAAATAACACTCATGCCGAGCTCTTGAATCCGAGTTACTATGGATGCCCCTTGCATTGGAGAGCCAATGGTCACAACGTGTGAAATAACATCTTGATTTGGCTGGCGAGATTGCAGGTAGTGCTTAATGATCAGACCACCTAAACTGTGCCCAACGAGAACGTTAGGCATAGTATCGGATAAAGCGTTATCGATAGAGGTAAATACTTGTTGTTCATCGATTGCAACGCTGTTGTAAGAGAGTATCTTAGTTCGGTAGCCAAATTCTCTGAGTTTGTGGCTTAGTGGTTGCATCACCATGCCATGCATATAAAGCCCATGTAAGATAATGATTTTCATATGATTCTCCACAACCGCTTATACAGAGAATCTAACCATATTTTCTGACAAAATCACCTACTTTCTGGTAAGTTTGTGCAGCCAAACAAGATGACTAAATAAATCACTCAACCGGCTATTCAGGTGACTAATGAGGGTTTAGGTCTACGGCAACATGGTGAATTTCAAACGTATATTTTTCCATGGGAGTAGGGTACGACATCTCCAGCTACGACGACATTTTGTTGTGAAACGTGGCAATAGACAATGCCGCCACGCTTGGAAGCTTGGTATGCTTTCAAATTGTTTTTGTTGAGCCTGTCAGACCAAAATGGAGCTAGTCCAGCATGAATGGAACCTGTCACAGGATCTTCATCTCCACCATTGGCAGGCCAAAAATAGCGGGAAATAAAGTCAAACTCTTTACTTTTTGCTGTAGCAACTACGTCATATGGGGCGAGACGTTTAAGGAAATCACTTTTGGCTTTTAAATCATAAACATCTTGTTCATTGTCATAGATAGCAAAATAAGCTTGCGGGCTTCTTAGTACCTCGACCGGAGGGATCGACAAGCCTTCTAGCAGATCTGCGGGAGGATTAGTGGTTTGCGGCTTTCTGAGTGGAAACGTCATCAAAATACGACCACTAAGGTCTTTATCGACAACTAGCGGACCAACAAAGCGAGTTTCAAAAGTAATGCTGTCTCCCGCATCAAAGTGGGAAAATAGGACATAGGCAGAGGCTAACGTGGCATGGCCACAAAAATCAACTTCACAAAGAGGGGAGAACCAGCGAATTTCATAATGATCGACATCTATGGGCTTGATAAAAGCCGTTTCCGATAAGTTGTTTTCGGCGGCAATCTTAAGCATCAAATCATCGCTAAGCCAATCATTGACCGGAACAACGGCGGCGGAGTTTCCCTTAAACCTTTGAGTCGTAAAGGCATCGCAAACGAACATTTCAAATTCCATCATCTTTCCCTCTGTTGTGGAGATTTTATAGATGATATGAATTATTACCTTTAGTTACCATAGTTGGTCGGGATTGGCGGAGAGTTGCGACTCGCTTCAACTGAAAGCACACTGAGTCGACACACTCTCCGATAATAGAAAGTGAACATTGTTGGGTTACAATGTCACTTTAATATTGAGGGTAAGGCTTTATTTGAAGTTAACAAGAGAGTCTCTATTGAGATCGTGGATACTTTTGGCTCCCGTTAGCGTCATAGCGACACGCATTTCTTTCTCATACAAGTCGAGAAGATTTTCAACACCGGCTTGACCTTGTGCGGCGAGCGCATAGATAAATGAGCGACCTAGGAGAGTACAATCGGCGCCGAGTGCAAGCATACGGACGACATCAAGACCTGTTCTGATGCCAGAATCGACGAAGATTTTAAGATCACCTTTTACTGCGTCTGCGATGGTAGGCAGAGCTTTTGCGGTCGAAAGTACGCCATCTAATTGTCGACCACCGTGATTCGAGACCACAATGCCATCAGCGCCAAAGCTAACCGCATCTTTCGCATCTTGCTCATCAAGGATTCCTTTGATGACCATAGGGCCATCCCAAAATTCGCGAATCCATTCAAGATCTTTCCACGAAATAGAAGGGTCAAAGTTATCGCCTAGCCAGCCAATGTAGTCTTCTAATTTGGTAGGCTCTCCGCGATAAGTTGAGATGTTGCCAAGGTCGTGTGGCTTGCCAAATAATCCCACATCGAAAGCCCAGCTTGGGTGACGCATCGCTTGGAACACACGGCGCGTGGCAGCGTTGGGGCCACTCATACCTGAGTGCATGTCACGGTATCGAGCTCCCGGCACTGGCATATCAACGGTAAATACCAGAGTTGTCACGCCAGCGGCTTTCGCACGCTCAAGCACATTCTTCATAAAGCCACGATCTTTCAGCACATACAGTTGAAACCACATTGGGCGCTCAATCGCTGGGACGACTTCTTCAATAGGACAGACCGACACTGTAGACATAGTGAATGGAATGCCTTTGTTTTCCGCTGCTTTGGCTGCCTGAACTTCACCTCTACGTGCATACATGCCAGTGAGCCCAACAGGTGCAAGTGCAATTGGCATCGCAAACTTTTCGCCAAAGATCTCTGTCTCTAGACTCAGATCTTCCATATTCTTTAGTACGCGTTGTTTAAGCGCGATGTCTGCGAGATCTTCGGTGTTTTTTCTCAAGGTATATTCACCGTAAGAACCGCCATCAATATAGTGGAAAAGGAACGGAGGAAGCTTCGCTTTTGCAGCGGCACGATAGTCAGTAGAAGCAGAGATAATCATAAAGTCATTCCTAATAGAGTTTTTTGTGCCTTTCTATGAAGGTTTAGTATGGTCGATATCTTAAAAGGGAGGCGTCGATACCCACGGTTTTGCTATCGTTTTCACGTTAACAGGGGTCTTGTCAGGGGATAGAGTATGACGCCTCAAGGGAAAATCTTTTAGTTCATTAACGCATCAGTAATCTGCAAGCCATAGATAGCGACTAGGCCGATGATGCCCGTTACAACTAAGTAGTAAATGGTAGGGATAATGGTCTTACGCAGCGTTGCCCCTTCGCGTCCAAGCAGTCCAACGGTGGCAGATGCTGCAACCACATTGTGGATAGCGATCATGTTACCAGCAGCAGCACCGACTGCTTGCAATGCGACAACCACGGCACTCGATATGGTCAGTGTTTGAGCTACTTCGAACTGGAACTGGCTAAACATCATGTTCGACACTGTGTTAGAGCCCGCAATGAAGGCACCAAGCGCACCGACTGTCGCACTAAGGGCTGGGAATGCCTCACCGACTAAGCCTGCAGCAAAGTTCGCTGTGGTTACTGGCATACTTGCTAGATCAGCTCCATTGATACCTGAGTTGATGAAAATACGCACCATAGGGATAGTAAACACCAAGACAAATCCTGCACCAATCAGTGTTTTGCTTGATTCACCAAACGCTTTCCCAAGTGGCGCAACGCTGCGCGATTGAAGTAACACTGCCACTAGAGCAACAAACACAAGAATGCCACCTGGAAGGTATAGTGGTTGGATTGCCGTACTAATGCCGGCTTCACCAAGGATATTGCTAAATGAAAGGCTAACGCTACGTAGCATCGCTTTGAATTCTGAACTGACACGGCTCGCGACTAGTACAACAGCAAGCAGTACATATGGAAGCCAAGCCAAAGCCATGTTCATTGGTTTAGTTTTAGAATCGTCTAAATCAATCTTTAGCGAGCCTAACCATTCTGCTGGCCATTCGTTTTCATCTTCAAAGTCCCATGTTGATTTAGGGACTAAGAAGCCACGTTTAGCCGCTGAAACAACAATGGATAGACCAACTAGACCACCGATGAGTGACGGGAACTCAGCACCAAGGAACACGCCTGTTAACGCATATGGGATAGTGAAAGAGAGGCCTGCGAAGATCGCAAACGGTAGGATATCTAGCCCTTCAGTCCAGCTTCTGTTCTTGCCGAAGAATCGAGTCAACATCATCGCCATTAGAACTGGGATTAGAGTACCGACACTAGCGTGAATCAACGCAACACTTGAGGTAATTTGCTGCAGGTAAGCATCCCACGTTGAGCCATTTGCGATAAGCGCTTCGCCAATATTATGAGTGTCTAACCCTTTGTTAACACCCACGATAATAGGTGTACCCACCGCGCCGAAAGAAACAGGCGTTGATTGAATCATCATTCCCATTAATACAGCCGCAAGTGCTGGGAAACCAATAGCGACAAGTAGAGGTGCGGCAATGGCTGCTGGCGTACCAAAACCGGAAGCGCCCTCAATGAATGAGCCAAAACACCAAGCGATAATAATTGCTTGAACACGTCTATCTGGAGAGATGTTGGTGAAACCGTTTCGAATCGTAGAGATTGCGCCAGTATGCTTTAAAGTGTTGAGCAAGAAGATGGCACCAAACACAATCCATAGTACAGAGACGGTGATTCCGAGTCCCTGAAATACAGAGGCAAGTACTCGGGTAGTTGACATATCCCATGCGAATAGGGCAATGACAACGGTTAAACCAAATGCGACTGGCATCGCGCGTTTTGCAGGCCAGTTTAGGCCTACGAGGAGTATGGCTGCCACCACTATTGGTGAGAAAGCCACTAGGGCAAGTAATGTTTCACTCATTGGTACGTCCTTTACATTCTTCAATCAGGACTCTTAAGAGTCTCTTAGATTTTATAATTGTGATGCTATTGTTAATTTGGGGTGAATTTACCCCTTTATTTTTTATTGATACAGGGAAATAATGAAAATAATTAATTCCAAAAGTGACATAATCAATGCGTGCAGATGACTTAATCCTGTTTTCTCAAGTTGTGGAAATGGGCAGTTTTAGCAAGGTGGCTGAGGCAAATAACCTTACAAATTCGGTAGTTAGCAAGAGAATAGCCCGATTAGAGGAAGAGATTGGCGTTCAGCTATTATATCGAACAACGCGCAAATTAACGTTAACAGAAGCGGGTAAAGCGTTAACGCATGGTGCAAAAAATGTGAAGCAAGCCGCTCAAGAGGCTATGGACGCAGTTTCAGGGTTTGGCGAGAACGTGAGCGGTCATATCAAAATGTCTGTCCCCACCATTTCTGGTGATTTGATATTGGCCGATGCTGTCGCTGAATTTTGCAACTCTCATCCAGGGTTAACGGTCGATATGTCTTTAGATAATCGATTTGTCGACCTCGTGGAAGGTGGCTATGACTTGGTGATTAGAACAGGCTATCTAGAAGATTCGAGTCTGATCGCGAGGCACATTTTAGATTCCCAATGGGTAGTGTGTGCGTCACCTTCTTATATAGCCAGAAATGGCAAACCGATAGAGCCGCAAGACTTAGCTAAGCACAACTGTCTTCAATATGCCTACCAAACTACAGGTGCCAGCGAATGGGAGTTTAAAGCTGAAGAGGGGAACTACATCGTAAAAGTGACTGGTTCCTTTTCGACGGATAATGCAACCGCACTGAGAAAAGCCGCCTTGGGTGGTCATGGAATCGCCTATGTACCAAGATGTTTGGTCTATCACGATATAAGAAACGGTCAGCTGGTGGATTTGTTTCCTGAGCAAGTAGGCAAACGGCTTGGGATCTATGCGGTTTATCCTTTTACAAGGCAACCACCTAATAAAGTAAAGTTGTTAATTGAACATATTCGCGCGCGGTACTTAGCGATTTCTCATTACTTCTAGCCAGTTCAACATCAGCTCAGCAAAAGAGAGACAAAAAAGCCGACGCTTCCATGCGTCGGCTTTAGGGTCGGCGGCCAAACCGAATTTATATAAGCTTAGGCTGCTTCTGTCGATTCTTCCAAATCAAATGAGGCAGCGATAAGTTTCTTGGTGTAATCGCTCTGAGGGCTATGGAATATTTCATCAGCAGTGCCTTGCTCCATCACTTCGCCTTTTTGCATCACCAGTACGCGGTCTGACAGGGCTTTTACAACACTTAAATCATGGCTAATGAATAAGAAGCCGATGTTGTGTTTCTTCTGAAGATCCTTAAGCAGATCGATAACCGTTAGCTGGACAGAACGATCAAGTGCCGATGTTGGCTCATCTAGCAAGATGAACGATGGCTCAAGAATCAGTGCTCGTGCAATGGCGATACGCTGACGCTGACCTCCAGAAAATTCGTGCGGGTAGCGGTTGATAGAGTGCGGATCTAGACGCACCTCTTCCAGCGCTTTTCGCGCTCTTGCCATACGTTCTGCGCGTGTCAGTTGAGGTTGATGCACGGTGAGCGCTTCCGTGATGATATCGCCAACTGTCATACGTGGCGATAACGAACCATAAGGGTCTTGGAACACCATTTGGATATCTTTTTTCAGTTCAAAGCGTTGCTTCTCAGACAGTTGGCTGATGTCTTGGCCTTTAAACTGGATGTGCCCAGTAGAAGGTAGTAATCCAATCAGTGCGCGGCCTAGGGTGGACTTACCCGAGCCAGACTCACCTACAATGCCTAAGGTTTCACCTTGTTTTAGCTCCAACGAGATCCCTTTAACCGCTTCGAAATATTGGTTACGGTTAGGCAAGAAGTGAGATTTAATTAAGAACTTTACTCGAATATCATCAGCTTTGAGCAGAGCAGGGGCATCTTCTTCTATAGGGTCTTTGCTGCCACTAGGTATGGAGTTGATCAGCATTTGCGTATATTCATGCTTTGGCTGGGCAAACAACTCGTCACATTGACCTTTTTCTACCACGTCACCTTTACACATTACGATGACTCGATCAGCGAGATGTTTTACAACACCGAGGTCATGAGTAATGAACAGAATAGACATGCCCATCTTAGCTTGAATCTCTTTAATAAGGTTCAGCACCTCGGCTTGAACTGTCACATCTAGGGCCGTCGTAGGTTCATCGGCGATGAGAATGTCTGGTTCATTGATCAGTGCCATCGCGATCATGATGCGTTGTAATTGACCACCGGAAAATTCATGAGGGTATTTGGTGTATGCTTGCTGAGGGTTTGGTAAGTGGACCAAATCGAATAGGTCGAGCACTTTTTGCTTCGCCTGAGAGCGAGTCACGCTTCGGTGACACATAATGGCCTCAGCGACTTGAATTCCAACGCGCATAAATGGATTGAGAGAGGTCATTGGCTCTTGGAATATCATGCCAATTCGATCACCACGAATGCCCTGCATGGTTTTTTCGGATTTATCCAACAGCTCTTCATTTTCAAACTCAATGCTCGATTGAGAATGAACAATCGCATTATTTGGCAGAAGCTGCATCAAGGCGTTGGTTGATACTGATTTTCCACTACCAGATTCCCCAACGATAGCAAGCGTCTCACCTTTTAGCAGATCGAAACTGACATCTTTTACCGCGTCAACAATTCCATCGTTGGTGGTAAAACTTACGGAAAGGTTTCGAACCTTAAGAATAGGCGTCTGTGACATTGTACATCCTTATTTAATTTATAGTGTGTGAGCTTTCCATAGCAGAGTTGTATTGCTTGAGCGTCGAAAAGTAATGGTGAGCTTTTTGTACATGTTCAAATTCGAGCATCCACTGTGCACTACGTTGAGCACTACAAAAAGCGCCCATATGACGCAATAAATCCTCACACTGATTTTGTATGACATGTTGAGTGGCTTGAACTAGATCGAAAGATTCAATCGAGACAAACTGGAGCTGCGCATAGGTTTGGTTTAGTAGGTCGAATGCCTGCTGGTGCTGCCCCATTTTGTTCAGAATCTCTGATTGAGAAACGGCAGCATCGCGTAACCCTGTGACTAAGCAGCTAAATTGGCAAGGTTTTGTCTCATTATCTATCAGTGCATCTTGCAGATGAGAAGGCAAGTGGCTTAGCACAAGTTCGTATAGGTAATGTGCTTCAGGCCAGTGTCCTTGTTCTAGCAATTGCTCTGCTTTTAGATAATGTGTCCAGCATTGCTGCAAATCCATGTCCAAATACTCCGCTCTCAAAATGTTACGCCTATTTAAATGCAATTCATTAGCCAATGCAAATAATTATCATTTAATTGCCATTTAAATTGACACGGATGATTAAAAAATGAGCGGTTAAACGTGATTTGGCTGTAAGTCACTAAAACTTAAACAAATCTAGCCTAAACTAGCTTTATGAGAACAATAACTACAAGGATAGAGTGATGACCATTCAAAGACTTGAAGCGAATCAGCTATACCTATCAGCTGAGCTAGAAAAACTACAAAGCAAGTCGACAAAAGAGTTGGCGCCTATCGATGAGATTGTCGGACAGGAGCGTGCTCAGAAAGCCGTCGAGTTTGCTATGTCGATTAAAGAGAAGGGATACAACATCTACGCAATAGGCCAAAATGGATTGGGCAAGCGTACGATGATTTTGCGCTATTTAAATCGCCACCAACATGATGCCGCGGCACTGTTTGACTGGTGTTATGTCGCCAACTTTGAAGATATTCGTACACCAAAGGTACTCAAGTTGCCTTGTGGGGTTGGCAGTAAATTCAAACAAGACATCGAAAAACTCATGTCTAAGCTCGTCAATGCAATGCCGTTAGCCTTTGATAATGAGCTCTACTATAGCCGCGCAGATAAGCTGAAAAACCAATTGGCCACTAAGCAAGAAGCCGAACTTGCGGTAATCACTAAAGAAGCCAAGTCTAAAGGTATTAGTCTGACCATTACGACTCAAGGTGACTACCAGTTTGTTGCGATGAATGGCGAAGAGCTTCACACAGAAGAGTCGTTTGAAGAGCTGAGTACTAAAGAGCAAGAATACTTTGGTGACACGATTGACGAACTTGAAGTGCAACTGAGAAACATGGTTCGTCAACTCACTGAGTGGGAAGAAGCCTACACAGAGAAGATTAAAAAGCTCAACGATGAAGTGACGCTAGATGTGATCACCCATTTCATCAAACAGCTTAAGAAAGACTATTCAGGTTATCCTGCAATAAAGAGTTATCTTACTGAACTTCAGCAAGACATCGTTGATAACGCAGATATCTTCTTAGAGCAAAGTGCGGAGCAAGGTGAGGTAGCGACAGCCTCACTCGATAAGAAATTGCCTCGTCGCTACAAGGTTAACGTCCTTGTAAGCCGTAAAAACGAAGAGTTTCCAATCGTCGTTGAAGAGAACCCAAACTATCACACATTATTTGGTTACATTGAAACCGCCACCTTTAAGGGAACGGTTTTTACCGATTTCTCTTTGATTCGTCCAGGTAGTCTGCACAAGGCGAACGGTGGTGTGCTCTTGATGGATGCACAAAAGGTGCTGGAGCAGCCCTACGTATGGGACGGTCTAAAACGTGCTCTGCGTGCGCGCCAGTTGAGTTTTACTTCTCTAGAGAAAGAAGTGACGCTAACAGGGACAGTATCACTTGACCCTGAAGCGATCCCTTTGGATGTGAAAATTATCCTATTCGGCGATTACCGCACCTACCAGTTGCTTCAACACTATGATCCAGAGTTTAGCGAGCTATTCCGTGTGACCGCAGATTTTGAAGACGAGATGACGCGTAATGCTGACTCGGAGCTTCAATACGCGAAATTCATTTCCAGTGTGGTGAACGATAACGGCATGCTGCATTGTGATCGCAAGGCCATCGCGCGAATCATTGAGCACAGTTCGCGTTTAGCAGGCGATCAGAACAAAATCTCACTGCATTCGGCGAATATTGCGAATTTACTCCGTGAGTCCAACTATGTGGCAAGACAAGCGAATTCTAACATGATTCGTTCTAGCCATGTCGAGGAGGCGCTGTCTAACCAAGAGTTGCGTGTTAGCCGACTAAAAGACAGCGTGATGGAGAGCTTTATTAACGGAACGACGTTAATTCACACTCATGGTGAAGCCGTCGGTCAGGTTAATGCTCTGTCAGTTCTTAGCACCAGTGAGTATATGTTTGGCGCGCCAAACCGGATTACAGCAACAACCTGTTACGGTGATGGTGAAGTGATCGATATTGAGCGCAGTGTTGACCTTGGTGGTAGCATCCACTCGAAAGGTGTAATGATCCTAACAGCGTACTTATCCTCAGTATTTGGTAAAACGGCGAAAGTCCCGTTAAGCACTACCATTACTTTTGAGCAATCATACGGTGGCGTAGATGGTGACAGCGCAAGTATGGCTGAGTTCTGTGCCGTAGTTTCCGCGTTTTCTAAACAGCCAAACCGTCAGGATATAGCTATTACAGGCTCGATGAACCAGTTTGGTGAATCACAACCAATTGGCGGTGTTAATGAGAAGATCGAAGGCTTCTTCGATGTATGTGAAATCAAAGGGCGTACAAACGAGCAAGGTGTGATTATCCCGCGTTCGAATATGCATAATTTGATGTTACGACCAGACATCGTCAAAGCGGTAGAAAAAGGTGAGTTCCATATCTGGGCAATTGATCATGTGACTGAGGCGATCGAACTCTTTACCGGAAAAGCGGCCGGCACGCCGAGTGAAGAAGGAAGTTACCCGATTGATACCGTATTTGGTATCGCACAAGCCAAGCTTAACGCATTAAGAAAATAAAACGACAAGAGCCCCTGACAAAAGGGGCTCTTTCTTATCTATTTAGGTCAGCATAAACCTGCATGCGGAAACTAAAGTTCTAACACTTCGTTTCCTGAAGGTACGCCTTTAGCAAACGCGTCTATATTGCCGAGCGTTGTTTCTGCAATATTGCCAAGAGCTTCATTGGTTAAGAAAGCTTGGTGACCTGTAAATAAGACATTGTGGCAAGCTGACAATCGACGAAATACATCATCAACAATCACATCGTTAGATTTGTCTTGGAAAAACAGCTCTTTTTCATGCTCGTAAACATCAAGGCCAAGTGCTCCGATTCGCCCGCGTTTCAGCGCTTCAACCGCTGCCGCAGAATCGAGTAAGCCACCACGACTGGTATTAACGATCATAACTCCATCTTTCATTTGCTCAAAAGCCGTTTCATCGAGTAGATGATAGTTCTCTTCCGACATCGGGCAGTGCAGAGTAATGATGTCGCTCTGCTCAAATAGTTCTTGTTTAGAAACATACTTGGCTCCAAGTTCGAGAGCGATCGGATTCTCATACGGATCGTGGCATAAAAGCTCCATCCCTAAGCCTTTTAAAATACGCATTGTTGCAATGCCAATTTTACCGGTACCAATCACGCCTGCGGTTTTACCAAAGAAGTTAAACCCAACTAGGCCTTCTAGGTTAAAGTTCGCATCTCGGGTTCGTTGGTAGGCTTTATGAAAACGACGGTTTAGGCTCATCATTAAGCCGACTGTGTGCTCTGCGACAGATTCTGGCGAGTAAGCCGGAACGCGAACTACCTGAATACCAAGTCGTTTCGCGGCTTCTAAGTCGACGCGATCAAACCCAGCGCAGCGCATTGCGACCATCTTTACACCTTGTAGTGATAGCGCTTCAAGGACAGTTGCCGAAAGATCATCATTAACGAACGCGCAAACAACTTGACAGTCATGAGCCATCTTTGCGGTTTTTCGAGTTAACGGGAAATCGTGGAAGTGAAGGTTAAAACCATAAGCTTGGTTAACTTTCGAGAAAGATACTTCGTCGTAAGACTTAGAGCTAAACACAGCGACATCTATCATAAAAACCTCTCTAAGGTATTGAAGGAGAGTAACGACGCCTATTGAATACTGAATTAGAAAGAAAATAAACCATGAATTTACTGAGGCTATATCTAAGTTGCGCCAATAGTTAAATTATTGATATATATTAGATTCGACAAGGAATGGAGAAAAACATGATTAAGCTTACGCCAATGACGCCCGCTCATCTTGAACAGGTGATCACTCTCAGTGTCGCGGATGAACAACTCCCGTATGTAGGCACGGTCGAGCAAGTTCTCCTTAATGCTGACGATAAAGTGCATCCCCATCTTGTTTTAGATGATGACAAAGTAGTTGGTATATTTCTTATCGATACCACTTATAGCCGTGTTTATGATTTTGCTCCCTCGGGCTCTTTAGGCTTTAGGGCATTCTTGATCGATATAGACTGCCAAGGCCGTGGATACGGAAGTGCCGCAATGTCATGTTTAGGCAGTTACCTAGCGCAACAATATCCACAATATGAGGCTGTTTACTTGACCGTTAATTGTAAAAACCCAACGGCTTATCGTTGCTATTTAAATAATGGTTTTGTCGATAATGGCGATCTTTATTTAGGAGGAGCTGCAGGGCCGCAGCATATTATGTCGTTGAACCTGAGTTTAGGGTGATATTTTCATAGAGTTAAATTGAGCTAAATATCACTACCTCCTAAGTATTACTAAATTCATATAATAGTTACACAAACCATTCATTTTACTGCTACCGTTATATTTATAAAATAAATCCGACCAGTCAGTAACCATCTAATTACTATGGTTTTTGCAGTCGGGTTGATAATAAACTTGATTGGTTAGGGTATATGGATATGTTGGTAACGAAACTTAAAAACGTCTCAATTGCCGCAAGGGCATGGTCAATTCTTGGTTTATTCGCGGTTGGCTTATTTGCCAATACTCTTTTAAATATTGATAAATCGCGACAGCACATGCGTGAAAACTACGAGCGCGGAGTTGAAACGCTAGTAGAAAGTGCGGTTAGTGTGATTGATTATTATCATCAGCAGAGTGAAAGTGGAGCTTTATCAGAAGATGTCGCGCAAGCTCGTGCTTTGGAAACGATTTCTGCAATGCGTTTTGATGGTGATAATTATATTTTTGTTGGTGATAAAGACGGGATACAAATAGCTTCAGGAGTGCTCTCTTTACTTGGCAAAAACATTTTGGGTATTCAAGACAGCAATGGCACCTATTTTGTTAAAGAGCTTTACCAAGTGGCAAGAAATGGCGGTGGGTTTGTTGATTATCATTGGAAAAATCCGGATAAAGAAACGCTCGATCCTAAAACGAGTTACGCCATCATGTTTCAGCCATGGGGCTGGATGGTAGGGTCGGGAATGAATATTGTGGCGTTAGAGGCTGTAACCTATCGCTCCGAAATGACATCGCTGAGTTACGCTGTGGGTATTTTAGTGGTGCTTTCACTGGTGGTCGGCTATTTCATTAAAACCATAACTTCGCCGTTAAAACGCACTCTGCGAGCGATGAAAACACTGTCACAGGGCGAAGGTGACCTAACCCAGCGGTTACCAGAAGAGGGCAGTAAAGAGCTGATACACTTGGCGCGTTACTTCAATCAGTTTGTTGCCTCAATTCAATCGATTATGCTCAATATCAGTGATGCAGGGACACAAGTTTCCGCATCCGCCACACAGTTATCCAATTCTGTTCACCATATTGATGACAGTCTGAATCAGCAGCAAAACGATGTGGATATGTTGGCGACAGCAATGACAGAAATGCTCGCGACCGTTGAAGAAGTCGCAGGGAGAACCTCGGAAGCCAATGATGCCAGTCGATTAGCGGCAAAAGAGACTCAGAACAGCCATTCTATCATCCAGCAAAACGTTGAAGAGGCTAACGAGCTAGCGGTGCAAATTGACTCTGCAGGTCAAGTGGTACAGAAGCTGGCGACGGATGCGAGAAACGTAGATACAGTGCTAGAAGTGATTCGTGGCGTGGCAGAGCAAACGAATCTGTTGGCACTCAATGCAGCTATTGAAGCAGCGAGGGCAGGAGAGCAAGGTCGCGGCTTTGCGGTTGTTGCTGATGAGGTAAGAACACTCTCGCAACGCACTCAAGAATCAACGCTTGAGATTCAAAACATTGTTGAGAAGCTCCAAGCGGGCGCCGAGAATGTAGTGACAGTGATGAATCAAGGTGCGGATAAAGCAAATAAAGCGTCGTCACTCTCGACGCAAGCAGGTGAAACACTTGATAAGATCAATCGAGAAGTTCATACCATAGAAGAGATGGCGCAGCATATTGCGACTGCCGCGGAACAGCAAACGGTCACTGTTAACGATATCAACCGAAATGTGGTTAGCTTGAGTGACATGGCGAGCTCTGTATCGAGTGAATCGGCTCAAATGGCGAGTTCGGGTAAAGAGTTAAGACATGTCTCTGAAAATCTGATGAGCATGATTAACCGCTTTAAGCTTGCATAAGGTTTAAGCAAGCTGAGTTATCTTCAATCTTATTGGAATCTAAGTCAGTGCTAGTGATAGAATCGCAACAAATTTTCTATCACTAGCCTATCTATGAGACATCTAAAGACCACAGTCCATCCTGATCTGGAACATTTGGACGACAAAATCATTTTCAAGCGCAATGCAGCACGCGCCATCGTGGTTGATGGAGAAGATATTTTACTCTTGTACACCGAGCGCTACCATGACTATACCATTCCTGGCGGCGGCCTTGATGAAGGTGAAGATATCATTGCTGGGATGGTACGCGAGTTAGAAGAAGAGACGGGCGCCAACAATATTCATGGCATTAAGCCTTTTGGTATCTATGAAGAGTTTCGACCTTGGTACAAAGAGGATGCTGATGTTGTTCATATGATTTCGTACTGCTATACGTGCAAAGTTGACCGTGAACTCGGTGAAACTAACTACGAAGATTACGAGATTAAAAATGGCATGAAAGCCGTATGGATGAATATTCATGATGCTATCGCTCACAATGAAAAAACCATTGCTGAAAGCCCGAAGAAAGGCATGAGTATTGAGCGTGAGACCTTTCTACTTCATCTCATCGCCAAAGAAATGCTTTAAGTCATTAAGGTAAAAAGACAAATGCCTATCAAATTGCTTTGGTAGGCATTTTTTAGAGCGTAACGCCCACAGTCTTAAGACTCGACTCTTCGATAAAAGTACTTCTCACAAGTCGCGTCGCTCACATATCTGAGAATGTGAGAGAGTATCGCAACGGTAATCAAGCCAAACAATAACCTTCCCCAAAAGATAGAGACGAAATCAGCGCCTATCAGAAGCACTAAAATGGTGTCTTCGATCATACTGTGAACAAGATTAAGCAGCATAATTGCGATAAACACATCTCGCGCGGGGATGTGCCCACGTTTTGCTTCGTTGATGAGAAGACCGCCGCCAAAAGATAAGCCAAGGGTAATTCCTACAATAGTCATGTTTGTCGCTTCACGACTGATCCCAAGTAACCTTAAAACAGGGCGCAACATTATCGCCATCGCCTTTTCGACACCGACTAGTTTCATCAGCTTGAGGGCAAAAAGCAGAGCAGAAATGACAAGGAAAATTGCAACTAGGTTTTCAACTTGAACCCATGCCCATTCTAAGTAGGTTTGCTGTGCGACTTGCTCTGGTGACCAGACGACATTTGCGGTGTAGCCTAATAAGTCCCAGTACTGGTAGCTATGGTGTAATAGCCATGCTAAGAGTATTCCGCCACCTAAACGCAGCAGTAATGTCATTGTGATGCTTACGCCCGCTTTTTTGGCAATGGCAGCTTCAATGGGCAATGAGTGAGCAAGTAACATCAAAGTGCCAAGCACTGACACTTGGGCGACGGTAAGCTGCACATCTGTATTCATAAATACCAATAAACCTGCATAGATGTTCGTCAGCAGTGTAGTTGCCCAAACAAGTCCCATCTCGTCCGGAAGGCCAACCAAGCTCATCAAAGGGCTAAGCCAGTTACTCAAGATTGCGATGCCACCCATCTCTTCGATGACTTTGATGACGATAATGATCGGCACCATGATCTTATAGAGCGTCCAAGTGACATCGAAGATTTCATTAACGAGATCTCGAAAGAAATTTTGTAGCTTGTTCATTGTCAGTTCCTTTAAAACAACAGATGGCAAAATGTTATTCAAATGTAGAGAAATATGACGATGCTTATATAATGACTTTAACTAATTTTGTTTCTTTATTTTCTCTATAGGGAAGCAAAAATTCTTAGATGTGGGGTTTTAAGAAATATATGGAAATTGACAGAATTGATCGAAAGATCCTTTCAGTGCTGCAAAAGAATAACCGAATAGCGAACGTTGAGCTTGCAGAGGAAGTTGGCTTGTCTCCACCCGCGTGTTTAAAGCGCGTTAAACGATTAAGGGCAGGAAAAGTGATTGTTGGAGATGTCTCGATCATCAACCCGTCGTTAGCGGGCAACAAAATGACCTTGATTGTATCTGTGGAAATGGAGCGTGATAGGGGGGATATCTATAGCGTGTTCAGGCAATCGATCGAGAAAGCACCTGAAGTGACGCAATGCTATCAAATCACCGGAGGCTACGACTTTATGTTGATTGTCTCGGTGTCGGATATTCAGGCTTACGAGCGATTCATTGAGCGAGTCTTACATCAAGATCGGAATATACGTAAGTTTCATACCTCGGTGTCGACCAAAACCGTTAAGTTCAGCACTCAAGTTAATGTAGAAGAGATCCAATAAAAATGCCCCGCTAAGGTAGCGGGGCATTTATTATCAAGATACAGGGATTAAGCTAGCAGCTCTTTCGCTGTGTTTACTACGTTTTCTGTAGTGAAACCGAACATCTTGAACAGTTCGCCTGCTGGCGCAGATTCACCGAATGTCGTCATACCGATGATCTTGCCACCGAAGCCAACGTACTTGTACCAGAAGTCAGCAATCCCCGCTTCTACAGCAATACGAGCTGTTACGTCAGATGGAAGTACAGATTCACGGTACTCAGCGTCTTGCTTGTCGAATGCGTCCGTTGCAGGCATAGATACTACGCGTACTTTCTTACCTTCCGCTGTCAGCTCAGCTGCAGCGTTAACCGCTAGCTCAACTTCGGAGCCTGTTGCGATTAGGATAAGCTCAGGCTTGCCTGCGCAATCTTTCAGGATGTAACCACCGCGAGCGATGTTAGCTACTTGCTCTTCGCTTCGCTCTTGCTGTGCAAGGTTTTGACGAGAGAAGATTAGCGATGTAGGGCCATCTTTACGCTCGATAGCCAGTTTCCAAGCGACTGCAGATTCCACTTGGTCACATGGGCGCCATGTGCTCATGTTTGGTGTTAGACGTAGAGATGCCATTTGCTCAACTGGTTGGTGAGTTGGGCCATCTTCGCCAAGACCGATAGAGTCGTGCGTGTATACTTGGATGTTCTGAACTTTCATCAGAGCCGCCATACGCATTGCGTTACGTGCGTATTCCATGAACATTAGGAAAGTTGCACCGTATGGTACGAAACCACCGTGTAGTGCAATACCGTTCATGATTGCTGTCATACCGAACTCACGTACACCATAGTGGATGTAGTTACCCGCTGGATCTTCAGCCGACACAGACTTAGAACCAGACCACATAGTTAGGTTAGAAGGTGCAAGGTCAGCCGAACCACCTAGGAATTCAGGTAGCATAGCACCGAACGCTTCTAGTGCGTTTTGAGATGCTTTACGTGATGCAATGTTTGCAGGGTTAGCTTGAAGGTCAGCAATGATTGCGTTTGCTTTCTCTTCCCATTGTGCTGGCAGTTCACCGTTTACGCGGCGTTTGAATTCTGCTGCAAGCTCTGGATATGCTGCTTCATAAGCTGCAAGTTTCTCGTTCCACGCTGCTTCCTTAGCTGCGCCTGCTTCTTTCGCATCCCACTGCGCGTAGACATCTTGCGGAATTTCAAACGGACCGTGCTCCCAACCTAGTTCTTTACGTGTTGCTGCAATTTCTTCAGCGCCTAAAGGTGCACCGTGACAGTCGTGTGAACCAGACTTGTTAGGTGAACCAAAACCGATGATAGTTTTAGTACAGATTAGAGTAGGGCGTGGGTCAGCTTTCGCTGCAACGATAGCAGCGTTGATTGCTTCAGCATTGTGGCCGTCTACTGCTGGGATTACATGCCAGCCGTACGCTTCAAAACGCTTAGGTGTGTCGTCAGAGAACCAACCTTCAACGTGACCATCGATAGAGATACCGTTGTCATCCCAGAAAGCGATCAGCTTGCCAAGACCTAGCGTACCTGCTAGAGAACATGCTTCGTGCGAGATACCTTCCATCAGACAGCCATCACCCATGAATGCATAAGTGAAGTGGTCTACGATGTCGTGGCCTTCTTTGTTGAATTGTGCTGCAAGAGTTTTCTCAGCTAGCGCCATACCTACAGCGTTCGTGATACCTTGACCTAGAGGACCTGTTGTTGTCTCGATACCCGGTGCGTAACCGTACTCTGGGTGACCTGGAGTCTTAGAGTGCAGTTGACGGAAGTTTTTCAGATCGTCGATTGATAGCTCGTAGCCTGCTAGGTGAAGCAGAGAGTAAATCAGCATAGAGCCGTGGCCGTTTGAAAGCACGAAACGGTCGCGGTCAGCCCATTCTGGGTTTGAAGGGTTGTGGTTTAGATGATCACGCCAAAGAACTTCAGCGATATCAGCCATACCCATAGGTGCGCCTGGGTGACCAGAGTTTGCTTGTTGTACACCGTCCATGCTTAGAGCACGAATTGCGTTTGCTAGATTTTTACGATCCATAATAAATACCGATTAATAGATTGTTTCTTAGAAAGGATGTAAAGAGGGGAACGCAAACGTTCCCCTCTAGAAATTCTGTTGATTAAAGCTTAGCTTCAATCATTGCTTCAAGTTTGCCTTGGTCTACCGCGAAGTTGCGGATACCTTCAGCAAGCTTCTCAACTGCCATAGGGTCTTGGTTGTGATCCCATAGGAACTCAGCGTGAGTCATCGCAGCAGGACGTTCAGCAGCGCCTTTAGAGTCAACCAGCTTCTCTACTACTTCGCCTTCAGCCGCTTCTAGTTCAGCAAGAAGTGCGGGAGCGATTGTTAGACGGTCACAACCCGCCAACTCAAGGATCTCGCCAATGTTACGGAAGCTTGCGCCCATAACAACAGTGTTGTAGCCGTACTCTTTGTAGTAGTTGTAGATCTTAGTTACTGATAGTACGCCTGGATCTTCTTGAGCTTCGAAGTCACGACCTTCTTTCGCTTTGTACCAGTCCATGATACGGCCAACGAATGGAGAGATTAGGAATACGCCAGCTTCAGCACATGCACGAGCCTGAGCAAAAGAGAATAGTAGAGTCAGGTTACAGTTGATGCCTTCTTTTTCTAGGATCTCTGCAGCACGGATACCTTCCCAAGTAGACGCTAGCTTAATAAGGATACGGTCGTTAGTGATGCCCGCATCGTTGTACATTTTTACTAGCTGGCGAGCTTTAGCAACGCTGCCTTCCATGTCGTAAGAAAGACGAGCGTCAACTTCAGTAGAGATACGGCCTGGAATAGTCTTAAGGATTTCTTTACCGATGTTTACTGCAAGCATGTCACAAGTGTCTTGTACTTGTTGTGCTTTATCAGAGCTTTGCGCTTTAGCGTATTCGATAGAAGCGTCGATTAGAGGTGCATACTCTTCGATTTGAGCTGCTTTAAGAATCAGAGAAGGGTTAGTTGTAGCGTCTTCAGGCTGGTATTTTTTGATTGCATCAATTTCACCAGTGTCAGCGACTACAGTCGTTAGTTTACGAAGTTGCTCTAATTTGTTGCTCATTTCGATCATCCTATTTAATGGGCTATCACGTCAAAAACAATAGACGTGAGTTGTGCATTTGCAAGCGAGGTAGCTAATCGACCTAAACTTCAAAACAGCTTGGTTGATCAACTGACCTGAATTATTTCAGCGTATGAGCGATTGTCGTGAACATTTGCTCTTACTCTGAGTAAATGATGGGTTCATAATTATCTTATCTAGCTAGAAAGTCAATCGTGAAAATGAGGTTATGGTGACATTCATCAACTATTTTTTTCACTTGAAAAGCTAATGTACTGAAATAAACGTTTGCCAAGCGAGCGTAAGGGGTGAGGGCACAAATGGGTGTTTAAAAATAAACCTGAGAATTTGTGATAGTGGTGAGCAAATGTTGGCGAAAATTGGCGATATGACATATGCTACACCCCTGAGCAGATGTAATATACTGCTGACAAAGAGAGAAAGTGAACGATATGAACAAAGCTGTAAACGACATTTCTGATGATAACGCTGATTTACTGACTGAAATTTCGGTTGCCTATTATCAAGATGGTGCGACTCAAGAAGAGATTTCTAAAAAGTTTTCTGTCTCAAGAGCTAAGGTTGGGCGAATGCTTAAACAAGCTCGTGACGAAGGTATCGTCGAGATTACCGTCAAGTATCACCCCGTATTCAGCGCTAAGATAGAGCAAAGGCTTGTTGAACGATTTGGTGTTAAGCGTGCTTTGGTTGCTCTCGACCAACCTAGCGAAGAGCAACAGCGTCAGCAAGTGGCTGGCTTGGTGTCTAAGTATATGGCTGGCACACTTCAAAATGGTACTGTGGTCACCGTAGGGCAAGGGCGTAATGTGTCGGCCGTTGCGCACCATACCGGTGTTATTCCTCAGCGAGACGTGAAATTCGTTTGCGGTATCGGTGGTATTCACCCAAGGGGCGGTATGTTTAATGCCGACCATATTTGTCGTCAGTTTGCCAAGAGTTATGGTGGAACGTCTGAAACGCTTTACGCCCCAGCTTATGCGGAAAACCGCGAGCAGAAGTTAGCCTTTATGCAAAATGCGACCGTGAAGCAGACGTTAGATTTGGCGCGTAAAGCTGATGTCGCTTTGGTGGGAATCGGTGACATGAGCGAAAACAGCTATATGGTTGATCTCGGTTGGTTTACTGCTGATGAAGTGGTTCAGTCACGCATGCTGCAGGGGGTTGTAGGTGATTTTGCCGGATATGACTTCTTTGATATTCATGGGCAGTCATCAGTGACAGTAATGAGCGATCGCGTTATTGGTCTTAGTCTTGAAGAATTTAGACCAATTTCAGAGGTGATAGCTATTGCCGCAGAAAACAGCAAACCACTGGCATTGTTAGGCGCACTCAGAACAGGCGTAATTGATGTTATCGCGACAAGTGTAAGCAATGCACTGACAGTGCTTAACTTAGATGAACAGATGAAGTAGTTGGTCTGTTGAGGTTAGTCTGACAAACTTTTTATATAAGACTCGGAATAACAGAGCTTTATGCGCTTATTGTTAAGTGTAATAACCTGTTGTTACTATAAGGTTTAATTATGCCATTAGAACAAAACTTAATTGGCTGGTATCCAGCTGGACTGATAGATTTTTCCCCGTTAACTAGTTGAATTGTTTTTATCTGCTTAGCACAGGAGACAACGAACTGAGGATAAGATAACTTTGCCTAGCTTTGCGGTTGCTTTGGCATCTGTTTCTAGACATTCCTCAATGCTACCAGTAGGTGGTTTTACATCGCTTACTTATACTAAGAGTGGATTCAGTCATCCCAACAACACCAAGCCTACACGGATTGAACTTCATAATGTTGCATAGATCACATTAATTAGTTTTTATTTAAGTGATTTTTCTTCACAATCTTGTGCGTGTTTTTTGAACACCTTCGCAATCCTCATCGGTTACATCACTAACTCCTTGGTTTAGTAAAGTTTAACTATTGCAGGAAAAATATCTGCATTTGCGATTGATTGCAGTATAAAACCCAAGTTAAACCTGCTCTAGAGCCAATATTCTAACATTGAGCCTTCTAATCTTTATCTTTCCAGATTGATATCTGTTGCTTTGACGTGCGATGACGGACTTTGTGATTAAGTGCTTTGTTGTATAAGACTTATTTATGGCTCCATAAATATTGCTGTTTGTATCTATATGACACAATTGTTATTTTGCAGCTAAATTATTTAGCTCATTAAAAAAAAATATAAAATCGCAACATCGAGGTAGTTTCGACCATGAAAACCGTCAATAGAAGTATCGACGTCAAATACCTAAGAACTTTTTCGCAGGTTGCCAAGCAAAAAAGCTTTACCGCAGCGGCTGAATCGTTGTTTATGACACAACCTGCAGTTTCACAACATATTAAGAAGATTGAAAGTACGATAGGGGCAAGTATTTTCGATAGAAAAGAGGGCTTTGTGCTCACAAAACATGGCCAAGTGTTACTTGAATATGCTGACCAAACAATGTCTATGTATGAGAAGTTGTTCAACGATTTGGAAAGTGTAGAACTGCGAGATCAATTTAACATTGCCATTGCAGAATTATTCTGTCCAGATATGGTTGATAAAATTATCAATGAATTTAGAGCGCTAAACAATATCGACCTTTCAATTACCAGTTTTGCGAGTTGTGGGCATCTAGATATAGACAATTATGACCTGATTTTTTCGGTTAGTAGGCTTCCGTGTACAGATGGGCGTTCGTATCAACTCAATACGGTTAACTATGCTATTGCCCATTCACATGTTATGGATCCGCATGAGTGCTACCCACAGCGAATTGTATATTGCCATACGTTAAATCGATCGGATGTCCAAGATATTCTTAAACAGCACGGTATAGATGCTTCTTTCGTGACTAGTTGGGTTTCAACTAACTCATTGAGATTGATTAAGAATGAGCTTGAAACAAATGGCACGGTATTGATCTTTCCAGAATGGTCAGTTCGAAATTTAGACTGTCGCAAAGTGATCATTAACCAGAAGGCTAATATGTATGTTTGGTGTAGCGATGATGTTACTCACGAACTTGAAGAGCTTGGATTAAAGCACAAAATGCAAGAGTTGTTTGAACTTAAGGAAGACGAGCAACTACGACAAAATACCACTAGTTTCAAACCTTGCCAAATGTCAGCTTTTAGAAACTAAGAAAAGAGAGTGCTGAAAAAACTAAACCGCTCATAGATATAGGTATTCCATAGGGAATACCTTTTTCGAAAACTTTTTTGCTCGACGCTATTCCTGCTAAATACATGATAGTTACTTGAACACCCCCCAGTAGTCCCACCATAACCAAAAAAGCAATAGTGATGTCGGGTTTTATTCCTATTGTAAACGCGCACAGCAGCTTGATGTCTCCAGCACCGAAACAGCCAACTAACCACATCAAAATGAAAATCGAAAAAATAACAAAGGTTGTAGTTGCTGACTGAAAAACATAATCATAGTAACAAGCTGCAATTGAATTAATAACGAATAGTGTTTTACATAGACTATTTGATATTGTTCTACTTTTATGGTCGCTGATGCATGCCTTAATAGCACAAGTAAGGTTTACTACAATTAATGATACTGGAAATATAGTGTCTACAATCATCTTGAAATAATATCCCTTAAGATAAATATTATCAACAACTACTGCATAAATATAATTTATACCTTTATAATATTATCGCAATTCTTAAGATAATAGAAACTTATAACTCCATAAAAACTAATAATTTGTTGTAATTAATATTGGGTGATTTAATTCCATCTGAAATATACACAGGCTAAGGCCAACATTTTAGAGGAACATTATGTACTACAAAACTTTAGCTAAGCTTGCAGAGCTTAAAATGAAATTCGAAGATGACATCCGCGGTGTAACTGCAGTTGAGTATGCGATTATCGCAGTTGTTATGTCAGCACTTGTATTAGCAGCATTCCAAACAGATGCACTGAAAAATGCAATTACAGGAGCCCTTACTGCAGTAACTAAAAATCTGACTACGGCTACAGGTAGTAAGTAAATTAACTCACTGTGTTTTTCTAGGGGCGATAGCCCCTATTTCGTTACTACTTAGACTCAATATGAATAGAACAATTATTCTTGTACTTGTTGCTCTCGCCATTTTCTCCAGCTTTGTTTTTATTAACAATACTTATTTTTCTTCGACTAAAGAACAGCAAGAACAAACTAATATACCAGAACCCAAAGTGACTGTTTTGGTCATAAATGATGACGTAAACAAAGGTCAGATAATAA
This sequence comes from Vibrio tubiashii, assembly GCF_028551255.1. Lineage (NCBI taxonomy): Bacteria > Pseudomonadati > Pseudomonadota > Gammaproteobacteria > Vibrionales > Vibrionaceae > Vibrio > Vibrio tubiashii. The sequence goes on from NZ_CP117030.1 coordinate 724,348, forward strand.
ATGCATATTCCTATAAAACAGAGCTGATCAACTTATCACAAGTCGAGGGCTTGGACTATACAGCGCAAGAAAATATTAACATTCAACCAGGGGCTTTATTTAGACGAGAGTTAAACCCAGGAGATCTTATTTCACAAAAAGATATTTCAAATCCAGGTGAGCGAGATTATATGTTTTTGTCTGTCAATGATGGGGAATTGCCTTATTACTACCATGTATCGGGGCTTGGAGTTGTTCAAACTCTAACTCTTTATCCGGGAGACAAAGTTAGTTTTGTCTCTACCACTTCTTCAGAAAATAATTTGCTCGAAGACGGCTATGGCGATGTTGGTGGTCTAGTTAGTCGGGTCATAATCAGCGGCGCAAGGGTTTTGCAGGTAATTAAGGGGGATGAGGATGAAGACGCCCAGGATGCGGAAGATAAGCAATATAGCATCGTGATAGCACTCAAAATGCGTGATGTACTAAAACTTGAAATGGCACAAAAAGTGGGGGATGTAAACATTGTCCCAGCAGAGATTGAAAACCGCTATTTATCTATTCGCAGCAGTGACTTACTAGAAACACAATTTGGTGTAAGAGAGTTAAGGGGTAAAGACTAAATGGTGGGAAATAAAACTAAGTCGACAGCACTACTGTATCTCATTCTCTGTTTTCCTGCATACGCTTCGCAATTGATGAGTTTAGATCAAGGCGCGGCCAAAACGATTAATCTAAAACGTCAGGTCGCTACCGTTTTTGTCGCGAACCAAGAAATCGCCGATTACAAGATTATTGATGAGAATAAAGTTGTGGTTTACGGCGTCGGTCAGGGTAGCACTTCGGTGATTGTGTATGACCGAGGTGGTAACGAAATATATAACGCAGAACTGGTTGTAAATCAAAGCTTGCGATTGTTAAAGCAAACAATAATTGCGCGTTTTCCTGATGAAAGTGTTGTGGTTTCGAACGTGGGTGACCAAGTGGTACTAGACGGTATTGTCAGTAGTGAAGAGGTTAAACAAAAGGTGTATCGCCTTGTGGGTGAGATGCTAAATAAAGAGCGACGTCGAAAGGTATACGAACTGCGAGACGCTGACGGTGAAGAGTTCGATGAATTAGATTACACCGCTCGGTTTACCTACGATCAAGTCATCAATAATCTCAAAGTATTAACCACAGAGCAAATCAACGTAAAGCTAACTGTTGCAGAGGTGTCTAGCTCATTCTTAACTGAGTTAGGTGTTACATACAGCGATAGTGGAGAGCCAGGTAAGTTTGTCAACAAACTGCTTGATTTCACTGCTCAAGATATTGTTTCGGTAATTTCAGCCAGTGGAGATGACAAGATTGGACAAGTCCTAGCCGAGCCTAATTTATCGGTAATATCTGGTGAACAGGCTAGCTTTCTTGCTGGTGGCGAAATACCTATCGCTGTGCGTGATGAAGACGGCATTACCATTAGTTACAAAGAGTATGGTGTTAAACTCGCGATGGTCGCGAAAGTGACTGATACAGAAAATATCCGCCTCACACTGATGCCAGAAGTCAGTTCGATTGATGAGTCAAACAAAACATCAACAGGCTTGATATCTGTCCCTACGCTGCGGACTCGTCGCGCGCAAACCACCGTTCATCTTAAAGACGGCCAAAGTTTTGTACTCGCGGGTCTGTTAACTTCAGAAGAGCGTGAGGCGCTAACCAAAATTCCATTTCTTGGTGATATCCCAATCTTAGGGGCTCTATTTAGCCACACGACCACAAACCGTTCGAAAACAGAGTTGATAATCGTCGCGACAGTCAATCTCGTCGACCCAGTTGATTCAGAAGACGTCAAGTTACCGAGTTTTAAGCGCACTAGCGAAATAGAGCGGTTACTGCGAATTGATTTGTCATCATTAGATGAGCCAGAACTAGAAGGAACAATTGAACAGGGGGGCTTCAACTAATGCGTTGGATAGTTATTTCTATGTTGGCACTTTTAAGCGCGGCATGCAGTCAAGTTGATACAACGAACTCGAGTGTCATTGAACAATTGGAAGAACGGCTGGAGTTCAATTCCACTCAAGGAGATGACTCAATGGCACGAGCAGTCGCTTTTATACAGGACGTAAAAAGACGTGAGCCTAAGGCGAGATTCCTCGTTGAATACAAAACGGGTTCCAGTGATTTTGTCGCGAAGCTGCATGACCAGTTCAAAACACAAGGTGTGGCAAAGGATAGATACAAGGTTGCACTCGCCAGTCCAAGCCAAGAAAAAAACATATTGATTACCGCACAGTATGTGCAAATCAAAAGTAGCGATTGCGGAGCGATGACCTTTAGCAAGAGGGAAGCATACCGATTTGGCTGTAGTGTTGAACACAACAGAAACATTAGCCTGGTTAATCCGATCACACGAGTGCAATAAGTATGGATTTAGATATCTTATTCAAAAACTCGTCTTCAAAAATGAAGGAGAGTGTATCCGCAAGGGATCTCATCGTTTCAGATGATGCAGCGTTTATAGAGTCCGTTAACGACCTATATGCGATTGAGGGCTATGCAAAACCCATAGAAGTGCCGGATATTGATAACGACAGCGCGTGGAACAACTCTGATGTAAAACTGAATCACGTTATTTTGGATTTACGAGGTGCAGGCAACGTGGTTGATCAAACTTCGGAGATTGCAACACGCCTTGATGTCAGCATTTCATTGTTGGTGTTGTGCGATGTCGATTCGATCAAATTACGAAACCAGGTTCATTCTCTAGGTGCCAACTATGTGTTGTGGGATGCAGATCTTGACGCATTACTCGCGGCAATTAAGTCGAGCGAAGAGCAAGAGTCCAGTGTCAAGCGTACCCGTGTTGCTAAGCGAATTCTGATCCTTGGTACAAAAGGTGGGGTAGGTGTTTCTAGTGTTAGCTCGCTCTTATGCCATTCCTTAGCAGGACAAGCCAATCTAAAAACCTTACTTGTTGACCACGATTCTGGAGCTATGAACAGTGATATCTATCTTGGGGTTAAAGGTCTAAAGGCTAAGCAAAACAGTATTGATTTGAATCAAATTGATATCGATGATGCGATCGCTAAGACGTATGTCCACCCTGTAGTGGATAAACTGGACTATCTTGTTTTGGAAAAGAACATAGCATGTTTGTCAGATCACGCGACAACGCTATTTAATTTGTCCAATCAGCTTATTGATCAATACAACTTTATCATCGATTCTGCTCCGCTTTCGTGTTACGAAGAAATCCATGACCAGGAGCTAAGTGATAAATATCACCGCATTTTTGTGGTATGCGACCCTTCTGTATCGTCTTTACGTTCTTACAACTTGCTGAAGAAAAAACTCGGTAAAGTTGAACATGAATTGGTGTTTAACCTTAATCGTCCGGCTAAGGATTTTATGGTCACGCTCGCCAGTGCGAAAGAGCGAATTCGTGTTAAGACAAGTATTGATTTCGCTTATGAACCTGCGTTGGAAAAGCTGCTCATTCAACAAGGAATAGGGCACTTCATGAAATCTAAGTCGTCAGCACCGATCGCTAATATGGTTTCCACCTTAACGGGTAAGAAAATCAAAACCAAATCACGTTTTTCACTGTTTAGAAAATGAATCAAATAAAAGAAATTTATATCCAACTTCGAGATGAAATCTTTGATGCATTGGATGCTGCAACATTAGTTGAAATCACGACACAAGAGCTTGAAGAGCAGTTAAAAGATTCGGTTAACATTCTTATCGACAAAAAGAAGCTACAAGTAAGCTCGCTAAAGCGTGTCGAACTGGTAAAAGCACTTCTTGATGAACTTAAGGGTTTAGGACCACTGCAAAAGCTGGTTGATAACGATGATATCTCAGACATTATGATTAATGGTCCTTCAGATATCTTCATTGAGATTGGTGGTAAGGTTGAAAAGTCTCCAATTCAGTTTGTAAATGAGAAGCAACTTAATACGATTGCAAAGCGTATCGCTTCCAACGTTGGGCGTCGTATTGATGAATCGAAACCTTTGTGTGATGCACGCTTGATGGATGGAAGTCGTGTCAATATTGTAATTCCGCCTTTGGCCATCGACGGCACATCTATTTCAATTCGTAAGTTTAAAGAGCAAAAGATAAAGCTTGAGAACTTAGTTGAATTCGGTGCCATGTCAGTTGAAATGGCTAAGCTGTTGTCGATTGCCAGCCATTGTAAATGCAATATTTTGATTTCAGGTGGTACAGGCTCAGGGAAAACGACGCTTCTCAATGCATTGTCAGGTTTTATCGGAGAAACCGAACGTATCGTTACGATTGAAGATGCCGCGGAGCTTCAACTACAAAAGCCTCATATAGTTCGATTAGAAACACGCCAAGCGAGTGTCGAAGGGACCGGTGAAGTGTCGGCTCGAGAGCTTGTAATAAACGCACTACGTATGCGTCCAGACCGGATTATTGTTGGTGAGTGTCGTGGCGGAGAGGCATTCGAGATGCTTCAGGCGATGAACACCGGGCACGATGGCTCAATGTCTACCTTACACGCCAATACGCCAAGAGATGCCATTGCGCGTACCGAGAGCATGGTAATGATGGCGACCGCGAGTCTTCCAATTGCTGCTATTCGACGAACCATTGTTAGTGCTGTCGACTTGATCGTGCAAGTAAAGCGTCTTCACGATGGTAGCCGTAAAGTGATGTACATATCCGAGATAATCGGGATGGAAGGTGACAGTGTGGTTATGGAAGACATTTTCCGATATGAAGCGAGCTCAGAATATAAAGAGGGCAAGATTAACGGCGAGTTTCGAACTCCTGGTTTATCTACGCGTTCGGTTATTTATGAGCGTGCCAAGTTCTTCGGTCTTGAAGAGACGGTTAGGGAGATTTTTGCATGACCCTATTACTGATACTCGCTTGGGGAGGTTTCTTTGTTTATTGGATGATAGTTCGCACACGCCAAAACAAGGAACTAAATAAGCTGATCCAAATGGAAGCTGAGTTTGAGGGGGTGAAAGGCGCAAGAGCAGTTATTGATGCTCAGCAATTTGAAAAAGATTTCAAAGCGCGACTACGTCAACAATATAAAGCTGCAGTGAAAGTGTTTCAGCCAAACATGCCGCTCAAGCTGTTGCTGTTCTTTTCAATCTCTGCGGGAGCAGTGTACGCGATCAACGAGTTCTTTTTCCGACAGGACTTCATGACGTGTTTGATCATCGTTGAACCGATATTGTTTGTGATGTTTTTTACCAAGCTCAAGCAAAGGCAGACAGAAAAATTCAAAAACAACTTTCCAGATGCACTGAATATTCTTAGTGGTGCGATCTCTTCTGGTCAAAGTATCGTGCATGCATTTGAGTATGTAGGTAAACAACTAGACAACGAAGTGGGCAATGAATTTAAGTTCATGGCCGAGCGACTGCTTATAGGTGAAGACCCTGATGACGTACTTGAAAGAAGTGCCGCGACTTTCCCTTACTTGGAGTATTTTTTCTTTGCGTCAACAATTCGAATCAACTTGAACCGAGGCGGGCAGCTAAAGGATGTAATCAATCGCATTAACCGACTTATGTTTGATTCACGAGCCGTAGAAAAAAAGAAAAATGCGTTGACGTCAGAGGCACGCGCTTCCGCGAAAATCATCGCCTGTTTACCAGTCATTTTTCTAGTTATTTTGAAATTCACCAGCCCAGAGAATTACAACTTCGTCATGTTTGAACCGGGTGGACAACCGATTTTCTATTACGTGTTGATCAGTGAATTCATTGGTTTCGTGTGCATCTGGTTTATCTTGCGAGGGGTCGAATAATGGATTTTCAAACCCTAATGCTATGGGCTTTCGCATTTATGTTTTCAATGTTGATCGCAGGTGGTGTACTGAAAGCATGGGACAATACTCGAGCCAATATTGCAACGCGAAAAATTATTGGTTCTACACGCGAGGAACGTAAGCGCATCGACTTAATTAAAGTAGCGCTGTCTCAGGTGAGTTTTAACAAAGAAGAAACGCGGAAAAAGCTCGTAGCTGCTGGATTCTATAGTGATTACCTAGCTGATGTTTACTATCTAATTAAAATCATCCCGTTCACAGTTTGCCTAGCTCTAATTGGTTTTGATTACTTTCAAGGTCAAACAGAGGTTGCCTTTTCGCTACTCTACTTATTAGGCGCTTTAGGTCTATTTATAATCGGCCCCGATGCGTTTGTGACTAGTAGAGGTAAAGCCAATATAAAGCACATCAGCTCAAGACTTCCATTTCTTCTCGACCTTATGAACGTTTGTGTTCACACCGGGATGACAATTGAATCAAGTTTGGATTACTTGTCCAAAGAATTAGCGACCGTCGACCGTAATTTAGCCTATGTGGTGCGAGTCACTGTGGAACGTTCGCGATTGGTCGGTTTAGAAAAGGCGTTAGAAGAATTTTACGATCTAGTGCCTACCAGTGAATCTCAAAGCTTTGTCATGACTCTCGTACAGAGCCTTCAATTCGGTTCGTCTATTGGGCCAGTCTTGGCGACATTGGCTACCGATATTCGCGAACTCAATATGATGGATCTTGAAGAACGGATAGGAAAAATGGGCGCAAAAATGTCCATACCTCTAATTGCTTTTATCATGATACCTATCGTCGTACTGATTGCCGCTCCCGGCATTCTAAGGATGTTGACGTGAAAAAACTCACTCTTTGCACGCTATTAATCACTTGTGCTCTTTCAGGATGCGCGGCAGTAAACACTGAACTGGAAACCAAAGAAAAACTGCTTGTCGGGTCTGGGAATGAGCAGCAACTGATAGAGTTTTACAAAGCAAATTTAAAGCTTGAACCAATCTACAAAGCAAAACTGGTTAATCTGTATTTGACGCAAAAAGACATAAAGTCCGCAGAACTCTATAGAAATACCTATTCCGAGAGTGATTTGGAGCAGCCAGAGTTCATATTGACCAATGCGCGCCTCGATTACCAAAAGAAAAACTACGTACAAGCTTTAGAAAACCTCGATTTGTACTTGGATGAAGGCGGTGACGAGGGACAATTCCACCTGTTAAAAGGGAAAATACTCGCCCAGCAGAAACGTTTTCGAGAAGCCATTGAGCAGTTTGAAGAAAGCAGGAAGCGAGGCGCTTCTGACAGAGAAGCGGGCAACAACATTGCCGTCGTTAAGATGATGCAGTCCGATTACCTTGGAGCAACAGATACTTTATACGACTTGTACTTAGCCAGTCCTAGCGATAAGAAAGTGCGCTCGAACCTGATTATTTCTTCGGTAAACGCTGACCGTCCTGACATTGCGTTAGAAGTACTTCGACATACCAACAGTGATGAACAGGCGCGAAAGCAACTTGCAGCGTTAATGCGCTCTATCAAAAAGAACAAAAGGAGCGAAAGTTCAGTGAGACAGTCAACAGCAAAAACGTCATTTAACTCAAGGGGGGCTGGTGCTAGTTTCGTTGCACCAACGACAAAGGTTAGTCGCCTTGCTACCGACAACGAGTTTCAACAGGCGAAAAACAGCCTTGATGGTTCAGAACTTGACCCAAAGAAATTGAAACCAGGAGTATTGCCAACTTATCGTGTCCAAGTGTTAGCGACTTATACTGCGATTCCCTCTGATTTTCTGAATTATCTAAAGACCAATTATGGAACCGTTTATTCATACACTCACGGCTTATGGAAGCGTTACTGTATCGGAGAGTTCAATGATCTCGATGAAGCCAAGACCTTTCTTTCTCGCTTAGATATCAAAGGCGCATTTGTCGTTGATTACACAAAGAAAAGGTACGTTAGACTATGAAGCGCTCTAAACAAAAAGGCTCGTTGACGATAGAGGCTGCGATGGGCATTCCCTTGTTTCTGGCGATTATTTTTGGCTGGGTCGAGATTTGTATCCTGACATTTAATATGAGCATGACTGACCATGCATTGACCACAGCAGTAATGCGTACCAAAAAAGCAGGCGATTCCAGCAATAGCAATACGGTTAACTATGGTCAAATGATAAAAGATGAAATGAATAAAGCCGGAGGCGCATTGTGGAGCAATGGCGTAAAACCTGGCAGTGTTCAAATTCGGGTTGATTACTTCAAAGACTATGATGGATTCTTAAAGTGTACCGACGCGTATCAATCGTCTAAAGAGTGCCCTGAAAAAAAAGACCAACCGGAAGACATGGCACTGGCAGTGTATAACCTTGAATATACCTATGACCCTTTAGTATCAATTTGGTTTCCAGACATGGTCATTAGAAGAGAAGTGATCACCATTCAAGAGTACGAGCGTTGTTCGTTCAAGATTGGGCAGGGGGCTGGTTGTGCGAGTTAAACAAACAGGTTCTTTTGCTGTGGAGTTAGCGTTAGTCCTAGTGTTCGCTTCTGGATTGTTTTTAGTTGTCGTGAATTACATGTTGGCTATCAACAAAAAAGGTCAGTTGGACAGAGCTTCATACTCTCTTACGACGATCCTATCTGAAAGAAAACAATTGTTTAGTTCGGACCTAGACATATGTGCAGGTAATTGTCGTAAAACAGAGCAAACCACATATTCAATTGCTTCCGCATCGATGAAACGCATGATACCAAACTTTGACAATTCTAAGTTTGGTATGCGTATTGATGAGATTCGTTTAGAAGAGACACTATTACCTAGTGGTAAAACTCATTACAAACGCGTCCAAAAAACGCTGACTAAAGGAGCAATTCATGGCTGCGATTTTCCAAATATGAGCGACATAACCAAAGATAAGGCGATTGAATTATTACCTATAACCTCTCGTGGTCGAAGGTTGCCTTTGTATCAAGTGTCGTTGTGCTATGAGATTCCGGTGAATCTATTGGGTGTTGCCAATGGTGAGGTTCTTCGCCTATTAAGCACTTCTTATTCGTTCGCGAGGGTCTAGAATGAGAACAATAAAGAAACATAATGGTGTAGCAGGAATACTTTTTATAGGGTTGTTGCCCATCATGGTCATCTTTATGGCTTTTTCGATGCAAATGGCGCAACAAATGTTGGCCCATGCTCGTGTCTTGGAAGCGGCGGAAGTGTCAAGCCTAGCTTTAATTGCAAGTCCAAAAGAAACTGAAGATGACAACGTTAAATACGCACGTCAGTTAGTGGATCGATATGTCGTTGACAATATAAATGATGTCGACGTTGAAGTGTACACGCGTAAATGCGAATACAAAGATGGCTGTGTTCAGGCGAGTGGGGAGTTAGCACCTTTCAGTGACTTTGTCGTCAGTGCAAAAGCAGAACATAAATCGTGGATAGCTTATGAAGAAGCAGACTTGAAGCCTGAGTTTGAAGTCGCAGGTCAATCGGTGACACGAAAGTATCTTCCACAACCAGTAGATGTTTACTTCATCGCTGACTTCAGTGGTTCGATGAAGCATCACTGGAAAGGGGGGAAATCAAAGCTAGATGTTGTTAAACAAACGATCGAGAGAGTGGTTGAAGATATTGAAAACTTCAACACCGAAGAGAAGAGTCGCATTGCGTTAATGGGGTACAACCCAATGCACGTCAAGCAGACTGGAACGGTATATTTGAATGCTTACGGTTACCGTAGGTCGTGGCCACGAAAAGTTGCCTACAATTTTGCACGAAACACAGCCAGTCAAACGGTTGCCAAGATGTTCGACAAGCCAATCGTTTACTCAAAGGTACAAGAGTATGTATCTGGAATGTCACGTTTAGAAGTTAAATCTCTTGTGCAGAATAACGATCGATTTGTGGACTATTACAAGTTTTACGATATTCCACTTACTGAAGATTACTCCAATTTTAAAAGAAGACTATCAAACGCATCTCTAGGTGCTGAAGGTGGTACTTCGTCTTGGAATGGGATTATCGCTGCTGCACAAGAAGCAAATCGAGCAACAAACATTAATCCAGAGCAAGTGTTTATCGTTTTATCTGATGGTGCTGACAATGACGAAGGCTATCTACAACGCTTGGTCAACCAAGGTCTGTGCAAAGAGTTACGCTCAACTATATCCGCTAAAAGGAATCGATTCCAAAGCAAAACTGGTAGTGCGGGCAAAACCAAAGTCACCATGGGGGTAATTGGTGTGGACTACCGAGTTAAAGAATCGGATGGATTTGGTGATTGTTTTGGTCGGAAAAACATTTACCACGCAAAAGATGGTGACGACGTTTACAAATATATTTTAAACCTAATCAACGAAGAAACAGGAAGACTTAAGGATTAACATGAAATACCCAGTAATTATTACTTCAATCTTACTATCGCCGCTGGGTTATGCGAACTGCTTGGGTAGCGTTGATGAATTCATTACATCAACCACCTTAGTCTCTTCTCATACAGTCAAAACTCAGGTTGCTGGCTACTTAAACCAGCGTGAACAAATGCTTGAAAATACTGTTTTAAACAGCAATCGCGATGTCGTTCATGTGGAAGCTAGAGATGAATTGTGTTTTTACGATAAAGAGACACAATCTTTAGTACTTAACTACGGTATTGATATTTACAGGCTGTCGCCTAGCCATAAGCAAGTACTAGAGCAGTATTTAGGACTAGTTAGTGACAAAGCACAGATCTATATCGAAGGGCATGCAGACAGTTTAGGCGGTGAGGTATACAACAAAGCGCTGTCTGCGCGACGAGCTAAACAGGTAGCTAAGTATCTAAAAAACGATTTAAATCAGGGTAACAGAATTGTGGAGCATGCTTTTGGAGAAAGCTCTCCCATTTGTAACCTTACTGAGAATTCGGCGACAGGCTGCAATCGTCGCGTAGTGATAACCGTTAAATCGTGATGCGTTGTCTAATCTTTGCTTGTTTGTGTATTTTGTGGGCGTCGGCGATGAGCGGATTATTTTAAGCATAAGAGCCAGCATAGAGTGCTGGCTTTTGTATATCTATAGATGTGCATCGTTGAACGAGTTGCCAAACTTATTTACTGCTAATCGGTAGGGATGGATCAGCTCCCCATTCAGTCCATGAACCGTCATACACTGTTAGGTTCTGATAACCGCACAGATGAGCGGCCAATAGAACGATACATGCTGTCACCCCAGAGCCACAGCTAAATAGCGTTTGGCTAGCTTGCTGCGACAGTGAGCTTGTTAGGATTGACTGCAACTCTTCCACAGGCTTAAGCTTGTGCCCATTCATGAGTTCTGCAAATGGCTGACAGACAGAGTTGGGAATATGACCGCTTCGAATGCCCGCTCTTGGCTCGGCGACTTCGCTATTAAAACGGGCTCTTGAGCGCGCATCGACCGTTAGGCTGTGGCTATTGTCAATTTGCTCCAGTACGTAGTTAGCATCAACAAAGTAGTTTGGATCGAGCTGACCGGAGAAATCCCCCTTGGACTCTAGTTCGCGGTATGCCTTTGTGGTTGCAAGACCTTGAGATTTCCATTCTGTTAAACCGCCATCAAGTATATAAACTTGCTGATGACCCATTGCGCGGAACATCCACCATGCTCTTGGTGAAGCGAAAGTGCCACTGTTGTCGTAAACAACAATGATGGAGTCGTTGTTGATCCCCAGAGCCTGCGCCAAGCGATTAAACCGCTCTTCACTTGGCATCATATGAGGTAAGGAAGCGTTTGGATCGCAAAACTCTTGGTCGTAATCGAATCTTAGGCTGTCTGGAATGAGGTTGGTTTTGTCTTTTTCTACTTCGCCCGGGATCTGAAAATCAATGCTGGCATCTAGAATAACTAGATTGTCGTCGTCCATTAACTTATTGAGATCATTAGCGGTGAGCAGCGGTGACATTGGCTATCCTTATGTTTTTGAAAGACATAAGGATAAAGCTACACGACCACCCGCTGACAAGCAACCGCGCGGCACTTAGAAGCAATGTGTTTGTTAAGCAATTTTGAATCGCTTCATCTGTAAATCGAGATACTGTGCGACTTCAGCGAGCTCGTGTGCAGAGTCAGCGACATGTTTGACCGTCTCGCTGTTTTCCCGCGTGATATTGTAGGTTTCGGTAATATTCTCGCTAACCGTCGTCGTCACCATACACTGTTCTTCCACAGCGGCTGCGATTTGCGTGTTAGTGTCCCCGAGCTCATCAATAGTGCTGTGTATTGCGGAAATGTTCTCAGATGCCGACTTAGCCTGTATCGCTGCTTTGGTGACTGTATCGTGACTTGAATCAATGGATTGCCTTGCAGAGTCGGCACCAGATTGCAGTGAATGAATCATTGAATCTATCTGACCTGTTGCTTCTTGGGTTCTTTTCGCTAACGAACGTACTTCATCAGCGACCACCGCGAAGCCTCGACCTTGATCACCTGCGCGCGCTGCCTCGATTGCTGCATTGAGGGCAAGTAGGTTGGTTTGTTCTGCTACGCCTTGTATTACTTCCAAAATACTACCGATATTCATCGACTCATCGTACAGCTCGCTGACTTGAGCGGAACCCACTTTCATCGCTTTCTCGGCGTTTTCTATTGCTTCTAGTGTGCTTTCTACTTCATTAAGGCTGTTGTTAACGTTGGTTGTCGCTGATTGAGTAAATGAGGCAGCGTCTGAGGCACTTTGCGAAATCTCAGTAGTGCTGGTTGAAAGTTGCTGAACAGAAGACGAAATCTGTTCCATTTCATGGCTCAGCTGATTAGATGATTGATTGGTGGTGTGGGTTATCGCTGAAAGCTCTTCTGACATCTGTCCGACTTTAATACAAGAGTCGTTTACCTTTCCGACAATATCGCGCAACGAAAGAATTGTGGTGCGCATATTTTTGAGTAGTTCAGCTATTTCGTCTTTGCCTTTAATCTCGACATCATTAGAAAGATCACCTTCTGCGAGCTGAGACGAGATTTGCTTGACTTTGTCTATCCCGTTACGGATTGAGCGGGTGATAGCAAGAGCAGTGACTATCCCTACAATGAACGCAAGGATCGCGAGAGAGATGATAATTTCAATGGTGTCATTTTTTGCCTCCAACAGATCGTTAGAAAGCACGTGTTGCTCTTCGACAGATTCTAATTTTATCAGCTCAAGTTCTTTGGAGATATCGAGCCCGAGCGCCAACATTTCTTTTTCGGCTATATGTTGTGTTTCTCGAAGTTTAACAACTTCTTCAAACCCTTTAGCGTAAGCTATACGTTGTTCAAGAAATTCATTTAGCAACTCTGTATCTCTACTTGTGGTGATGTAGTTGCGAAACTTATCTTCAAGTGCGGGCAATTCGGAACCAAAATAGTTTCTCACTTCAGCCGCCACTTCCGCTTTCTCATTGTGCAGATAATTTAATACTGCAATATTGGCGAGCAAGAATTTCTCCATAATCAAAGACGAGTAGTATTCAATATCTGCATTGGACGCATCGTGTGCTGCCTCAATCATTTGCTCAAGATCGTAAATGGCCTTCTTCTCCAATTCGACCATTTCAACATAAACTTTATGTTCTACGGCTTCAGTTGATTGCTTAACGATTTGAAATGATTCGTCAAACAGGTTGACCTCTTTGAACACGGTTTCTAGATGCTTTGTGCGCAGTGGGTCAGTAGTGGCGTTTAAATCATCAGAGACCATTTTGCGTAATTTAGAGAGACGACTTTCGTAAATAGAGAGCTGCTGCTGAGACAGTGTATTGGCGTATTGGAGGGCACTTAGACGGACTTTGAGAAAGTTGGCTTGGATTTCTCCAGCTAAAGCAGTTTCGGTCGAGAGTTCTCCATAATGCTCAAAGTTATATGCCGCCTTAACCATTCCCTTGTAGCTGTAGAGTATAGCGACGAGGAAAAAAAGCAGACAGATGGCAAAACCAAGGCGTATTTTATTGGCGATTGTAAGATTCAACATAAGCGTCCCTGCCCATATAGTGTGCGAAATGACCTAATGGTGTTTAAGTAAGCTTATACGTTATTTGATATTAATCTAATCTGCGTGCAACCTTGCATCTAATTAGAAGAGCAAGAAGAAAAACGATAGCTGCTCGATTTTCTGAATTTATTTGGCTCTTCCTGCAAGACAATAATAGAGCCTTCGGGACACGTTGAAGCGGCTGGGGCGGTAACGAGAACGGTGTTGCCTGTGTCTAACTGAACATTTAGATATCGACGTTGACCATCCAAAGATTGAGTGACTGTCTGAGAAACAACAACGCCTTTAATTGAAGGTTTTTGCTCTGACGGTAGAAGGAAGAGGAGTAAAGCAAGAACGATTGTTAGGGTAAATAAAGCAGCAAGGAAAATTTTGGGATTATTCATCAACAAATCTTTGTTCCTTACTGCTTAGAAAAGTTAACCACAAACAGGGCAATTTGGCATTTTCATTAAGTTCATTTCACGCCAAGACATGCTCATTGCATCAAGCATAAGGATTTTGCCTTGCTTTGGCGTTCCATAATTGGCAATCACCTTGATCGCTTCCATAGCTTGCACCGCGCCAATGATACCAACGACGGGAGACATCACCCCGGCTTCAACACAACTTAGGGCTGCGCTACCAAACAAAGCACTTAAACATTGATAGCAAGGCTGGCTGTCTTCTTGGTAGGTAAAGACACTGACTTGACCTTCCATTCGAATCGCAGCACCAGAAACTAAAGGTGTTTTTAGAGCATAGCAAAGCTTATTAAGTTGATTTCTGGTTTCAACATTATCTGAGGCGTCGAGTACTAAGCTGTGATTTGCTATCAGTGCGGAAAGCGCTTCATCAGTTAGCCTTTTATCGATCGTTTCAACTTCAAGGTGTGGGTTTAGCTGTTTGAGCGAATTAGACGCAGATAAAACCTTCTTAGTCCCGATATCAGCATCGTGATGCAATACTTGTCGTTGAAGGTTTGAAAGCTCAACCACATCATCATCAATCAAGGTGAGTTTTCCGATACCCGCAGCTGCCAAGTATTGACTAGAGGCGCAGCCCAAGCCACCAGCTCCCAATATCAACACAGAGGCTTGTTTCAATGCTTCTTGACCGTCAAAGTCAAACTGCTTAAGAATGATTTGACGGTTGTATCGCAGCATTTCTTGATCAGATAAGATCTCCAAACGTCACCTCTAGTATAGGGTCGGGTTGAATAGCTGAATGTTGACTGTCTCACCGACTTCAACACGGCCACGCTCACGCTCAAGAACGACAAAGCAGTTAGCTAAGCTCATGGAACGGAATGCGCCTGAACTTTGGTTGCCTGTGGTTTCGACAACAAATTTGCCATCTTCGATTGAGTAGATGCCACGTTGATAGTCTGTACGACCAGGTGCTTTTTTAAATGCGCTGCGTGTCGTCGCAGGAATAGACTCAGGCGCTGCCCACTCTGTATGTCCAGCTAATTTAGCCAGTAGTGGTTGTACTAGCACATACATCGTCAATACGGCTGATACAGGGTTACCAGGCAAACCGCAGAACCAAGCAGTAGAGAGTTTACCAAAGGCAAAAGGTTTACCCGGTTTAATTGCTAGTTTCCAAAAACCGATTTGCCCAAGCTCTTCAAGAATGTCTTTAGTGTAATCGGCTTCACCGACGCTAACGCCGCCCGAAGTCACCACCACATCCGCGAGTGTTTGAGCTTTTTCAAACGTCGCTTTAAGGGTCTCAGGACAATCAGGAATAATTCCAAGATCAATGGCTTCACAACCAAAGTTTTCAATCAGTGGCTTAATACCGTAGCGGTTACTGTCGTAGATCTGACCTTCAGCTAATGGTTCACCGAGTGGTTTTAGCTCATCACCTGTCGAGAAAAAGGCAACGCGCGGTTTACGTACAACGGTTACATGGCTGATGCCCAAAGTAGCAATCATAGGGATATCACGAGAGGTGAGACGAGCACCTTTGTTAAGAACAACGTCATCTTGCTTGATGTCGTCACCCATAGGTCGGATGTTGTTTTGTGGTTTTACGTCGCTCTGATTGAACTGGATCCCTTGTTCGAGTACTTCGGTGTTCTCTTGCATAATCACTGCATCACAACCGTCTGGAATCTTTGCTCCGGTCATAATGCGAATACATGTTCCTTGTGGCCATTCACCATCAAACGGTTGTCCTGCAAAAGACTTTCCAGCCAAAGGCATTACATTGTTTGCTGCAAGGTCCGCTAGGCGAAGCGCGTAGCCATCCATCGCCGAATTATCAAAAGGAGGGACAAAAATAGGAGAAAGAATGTCTTCTGCTAAGACAAAACCAATAGCTTCAGCAAGTGGGAGTTGCAAGGTCGTTTGGATAGGTTTGATTGGCGATAGCATTTTATCCATCGCTTCTTCGATTGGCATCAAGCCAGGTGCGTCACAGCATCCCATAAATAATCCTACTCTTTTATTATTGTTAGCTAATCAGGTCACTCTACCACAGAAAGCCTTGTGCAATAATGACCTCCG
Organism: Vibrio tubiashii; assembly: GCF_028551255.1. Classification (NCBI taxonomy): domain Bacteria; kingdom Pseudomonadati; phylum Pseudomonadota; class Gammaproteobacteria; order Vibrionales; family Vibrionaceae; genus Vibrio; species Vibrio tubiashii. The sequence goes on from NZ_CP117030.1 coordinate 740,597, forward strand.
ATAAAATATGGGTGTAATTATTCAAAAATCCGAGTATCCTTGTCAGCCATCCTAAAGGGGTAAATAAGAGGAAGTGGTATGTCAGGTCTTAGCGAATCCGCAAAGTTGGTAAAAGATGCGCTAGAACGTCGAGGATTAGAGACGCCAATGGCTCCTAATCAGTTCAATCGAGAAGAGAAAAAAGAGAAAATTCAGCACCATATGCGTGAAATTCTCTCTCTACTAGAGCTTGACCTTACCGATGACAGTCTAGAAGAAACACCGCACCGTATTGCGAAGATGTATGTGGATGAAATCTTCTCTGGTTTAGACTATTCAAACTTCCCTAAAATCACGGTGATCGAAAACAAAATGGACGTGAGCGAAATGGTTCGCGTCAAAGATATTACCGTGACAAGTACTTGTGAGCATCACCTTGTAACGATTGATGGGCGAGCAGCGGTAGCTTACATACCTCGTGGTAAGATCATCGGTCTTTCGAAAATTAATCGCATTGTTCGCTTTTTCGCGCAGCGTCCACAAGTTCAAGAACGTATGACGCAGCAGATTTTGGTTGCTCTACAAACGCTACTAGAATCGGATGATGTGGCGGTAACAATCGATGCAACGCATTACTGTGTTAAGTCGCGTGGCGTTATGGACGCAACTAGCGAAACAACCACGACTGCTTTAGGCGGCATTTTTAAATCTAATCCGGCAACAAGACACGAGTTCCTTCACGGGATTCGATAGGGCAGCGATTAGGTTATCGACTTATTCAAAACCGCTTCTATTGAGGCGGTTTTTACTTTTTAAATCGAGAGTAAGACACTTTCGATAAACCACTAAGGTTAATATTGTGACGACTTCATTTAAGACGCTTGGTCTTCGTAGCGAACTGCTAGAAACACTCGATAGCTTGGGCTACACCCAAATGACGCCTATTCAACAGCAGGCTCTACCAATGGTATTGGCGGGCAAAGATGTGATTGGTCAGGGGAAAACTGGTTCAGGTAAGACAGCGACGTTTTCATTAGGCTTATTGAGCAACCTAAACGTGCAACGCTTCCGAGTTCAGACCTTGGTTCTTTGTCCAACTCGTGAGCTTGCCGATCAAGTGGCAAAAGAGATTCGTACCCTAGCGCGTGGTATTCATAACATTAAAGTTCTTACACTATGTGGTGGAATGCCAATGGGGCCTCAGATTGGCTCGTTGGAGCATGGCGCACATATTTTGGTGGGCACGCCAGGTCGTATTCTAGACCATATGTCAAAAGGGCGTATTAGTCTTGATGAACTCAATACGCTCGTGCTTGATGAAGCTGACCGAATGCTTGAGATGGGTTTTGAAGAAGCGATCGATACCATCATTGAAGTGGCACCGACTAAGCGCCAAACACTGCTATTTAGTGCGACGTTCCCTGACAATATTGAATCACTTTCTGCCAAGGTGATGGTTAAACCAGAAATGGTGAAAGTGGAATCGACGCATCAAAAGAGCACTATTGAGCAGCGTTTCTACAAGCTAGATACAACTGAAGTACGCGATGATGCGCTGGAAACATTGTTGCTGACTCATAAGCCTGAATCTTCAGTGGTGTTCTGTAATACCAAGAAAGAAGTACAAAACGTGACTGATGAGCTAAGCCATCGAGGCTTTAGCGTGGTTGAGTTGCATGGTGATATGGAGCAACGTGAGCGTGAACAAGCGTTAACTATGTTTGCCAACAAAAGTATTTCAATTCTGGTTGCAACAGACGTTGCGGCGCGTGGCTTGGACGTTGACAACCTTGATGCCGTATTTAACTTTGAGCTATCTCGTGACCCTGAGGTGCATGTTCACCGTATTGGCCGTACAGGTCGCGCAGGTTCAAAAGGGGTGGCATTTAGTTTCTATAGTGAGAAAGAAGAGTATCGTGTGGCTCGTATCGATGAGTACATGGATATTGCTATTACGCCTTCACAACTGCCTGAAAAACCAGTTGAGCGTCCTTTTTATCCTAAGATGCAAACCATACAAATCTTGGGTGGCAAAAAGCAGAAAGTACGCGCAGGGGACATCTTAGGCGCACTGACTAAGCAAGCGGGGCTCGATGGTAAGAAGATCGGTAAGATCAACATTTTGCCAATGGTCTCTTATGTCGCCGTTGAACATGACATTGTTAAAGCTGCCCTTAAACAGCTTCAGACCGGTAAAATGAAAGGTCGTAACTTTAAAGCCCGAGTTATGAAATAAAAGCCGCAATAGTTAAAACCCCAGTAGGCGAAAAGCCACTGGGGTTTTATTTTTTATTCAGTAAGATTTGTTAGTCGTTAATCAGTAAACTTATAGACCACACCAAGACTTGCTACCCAACCTAAGTCGCGCTGCACGAGCGGGCTATTTGAGTCGTGATGTTGTAGCTCAAGCTTAGCTAAGCCAAGCCAATCTGGTGTAAGGGTATAGATACCAATCAAACCCGCTTGATAAACCCAAGATTGCTTAGCTTCAAATGCACTGAATCGGGACTGACTCGCTTCGAGAGGGCTAACGTTATAAAGGTGCTGTGAGAGTTTTTTGTCACGGTAGTCGACCTCAACATATGGGGTGAGAGTAAAGTTGTCGAAAGGCAAATCTAACGTGCGACCTAGGTGAAGTTGAACTTCATAGCCTTTGTGCTCACTTGTGACATCATGAAGAAAGGTTAATCGCGCACCCACCGTACCGATTGTCACACCCAGTTCACCATTGCCATCGCGATCTTGAATGCCACTAGGTAGGTCATCAAAATCGTTGGATACTTCTGAAAATCGCCATTGACCTGAAATACCAAGATACGGCAAAACGGAAACGTTAACTAAGCTGCCATCAATAAAGCCATATTTGCCGTTATAAAACAGGTTCGGTTCTGCTGAGGCTTGCCCCTTATCACCGTCAGTAAATACAGATTGGCCGAAAGTGCCGCTCGCGCCGACAAAACCAAAATCATAGTACTGCTCGTTAGCGTTTGCATGAGCATTGGTAACGCCAAAGGTAGCCGCGAGCACTCCTAATGTAACTGCTTTGATATTTAAACTCATTGTGATTCTCCTTGTCTTCACAAATAGGAGAAAGGGTATTGAGCAAATAAATTGCATAAAAATAGAAAAAATAATAAATAACTTTGATGTCAGACTAGATAAGAAAAGAGCCAATCCGGATGGGAATTGGCTCCTTGGTCGACGTTTGGATGGATTAACTGTCGAATAAGTATAGGTACTCTGCGTAGCCTTCTTTTTCTAACTCAGAAACAGGGATGAACTTCATCGCCGCAGAGTTCATACAATAGCGCAGGCCTGTTGGCGCAGGGCCGTCTTTAAATACATGACCCAAGTGTGAATCAGCAAAGCGGCTTCTGACTTCAGTTCTTGGATAAAGAAGGTGATAGTCTGTTTTAGTGACAATGTAACCCTCATTAATCGGCTTGGTAAAACTCGGCCAACCTGTACCTGACTTATATTTATCCGTCGAGGAGAATAGTGGCTCGCCAGAAACGATATCAACGTAAATACCCGCCTCTTTGTTATCCCAATATTCATTGTTGAAGGCACGCTCTGTCCCTTCTTTCTGAGTGACATAGTACTGTAAATCGGTCAGCTTCGCCTTGATCTGCTTATCTGAAGGCTTATTGTACGCTTTGATGTTGGCGACAGCATTTTTCTCATCAATCAATTGACGTAATGTCACTGGATTTTCTTCGCGATCATCACCAAAGATTTCATCAAGATACTGGTCACGACCCGAAGCATATCGATAGTAGTTGTAACGAACTTTATTGCGTTTGTAATAGTCTTGGTGGTAATTCTCAGCCGGCCAGAACTTTTCGAATTTAATCAGTTCCGTTTTTAATGGTTTCTTGAAGATACCTAATGCATCGATCTCTGCCATAAACTGCTCAGCGATCATTTTTTGTTCATCGTTATGATAAAAGATCGCAGGTCGATAGTGACGCCCGCGGTCGACAAATGAACCTTTATTGTCCGTAGGATCGATATGGCGGAAGAACTGGTCAAGAATCTGTTCATAACTAACCGCTTTTGGATCATACTTTACTTCTATGACTTCAATATGGCCGGACTTTCCTGACGATACTTGCTTATAGGTTGGGTTTTGTAAATCGCCACCTGAATACCCAGAAACAACGTCTATTACGCCATTAAACTTTTCTAGGTCTGACTCTGTACACCAAAAACAGCCTCCTGCTAGTGTGGCAACTTCGTATCCTTTTGAAGTTGTGGTTTTGGGCATGTCACTTTCTGCGGTGCCTACAAAAGAGGCAAGGGCAGCTACGGCTGCGAGAGCGGATAGGACAAACTTAAACTTCACTTTCATATCAACCTCATCGATTGTTTTCGTTATCGATTAATAAGAACGGGTTAGACGGCAAAAAATTACCAAATAGATATAAGTTTTATCCATATTCGCTGAAAAGGGATCAAAAAAAGACGCCAATAAAGGCGTCTTTGTGAGATTTCTTGGTTGTACTAACAAGGGTTATCCTAAAGCGGGTAGGAAACCTGCTGTGATAAGAATCTGTGCGCCGATGATCAGGACGCCCACAGTACTTCCAACCGCGAGACCTAGATTACCACCAAGCACCTGATAGTGCTCAGAATCAGATTGAGCGCGCGCCTTTTTAACCATCAATATTGGTAAAAAGATTGCGAGAACGACAAGTGCAATAGCTGCATAACCAAGCGCCATAATAAAGCCTTGCGGGTAGAAGAGTGCAAATCCCATTGGAGGAAGGAAAGTAATCATACCAACCAGTGCGCGTGAGTTGCCTTTTCCTTGCTTCTTCAGGGTATCACCTAAGAATTCAAACAAGCCTAAACTAACACCCAAGAAAGAGGTAAGTAGGGCTAAGTCGGCGAAAATACCAATAGTTTGGCCTAGGTTAGAAGCGTGCACTGTTGTTGCAAGCGTTGAAATTAATGCGCTTAGACCTTGGTTTTCAAGCAACGTAGATTGGTTAACAACGCCAAGCGTTACCACTTGCCAAAACACATAAATAATTAGAGGGATAGCAGAACCGACCAAAATCGCTTTACGTAGTGAAGGGGTATGACCATCAAGGTAATTCACAATGGCAGGAATGCTGCCGTGGAATCCAAATGAAGTAAAGATCACAGGGATGGCTGCGATTACCAATCCTTGTTCTACTGGCATGCTCAAAAGGTAAGACTCTGTGACGTTTGGTGCTAAGAAGGTGAGCACCATTGCCATGGCGACAATCTTGACTAAAAACAGCACTCTGTTCACTTTATCTACCGTAGCGGTGCCAATAGTCACAACAGACGCGACGATTAGGGTGAAAATTAAAGTAGATGTCGTGTTCGAAACTTCTATGTTGGTGAAACTGGCAATACGGTCAGCAAATTGAGCACCGCCGCCAGCAATGTACGCAGCACACAGGGCATAGAATAAGAACATCATGGCAAAACTCGCGACCCACTTGCCTTTGGTGCCAAGAAACTGCTTGGCTAACGTATGCAAGGTCGCATCTTGTTCAGCATGCTGATGGACTTCAATCATTAACAGCGCGGTGTAAGCCATTAGGGCCCACAATGCGATCATGATCATTAGAGATGTAGAGAAACCGATTCCTGCGGATGCGAGTGGCAGTGCCAGCATGCCTGCACCAATGGTGGTGCCTGCAATGATCAAAGTACTACCCAATACCTTTGATTTTGTCATTGTATAATAATCTTTACGTTTTAATGTGCTTTTGTAGCTATATAGGCTAATAAATATTCAAAATATGGTGTTTATAACTACCATAAGTGTGATTGTGTAAAATAATTCAAACGTAATCAAGCTTTTTGTACAGTTAATCTACCATTACTGTAAATAATTATGTACAGAATGAGATTTGCCCACGACGTAATCGTTTACTTGGGATTGGTTTCAAATCGTGGCCACAATTTACTTTTCCCTTTCAAAAAACTGTCATATAAGTGGTTTAAAAAGGAACAATAGAACCACATATTCAAGTAGAGACTTGTTTATGGGTCTTAAGAAGTGTTTTTATTAAGGAGGTCAGAATGAGTGACCAATCAGTAAATGAAGAATGCCTTGAGCTATTAGATGCGATGGAAATTGGCTTTGAGCTCTCAGACTATGAGCAGTCAATTGAAGAACTCGCAGAAGAAATCTTCAAATAACAATTCTTCAACGATGATATTGCTATTAATGTAGCCGACAGAAAGAGCCAGTGCATTCGCGCTGGCTTTGTGCTTTTATTGAAGAGGTAGACGTTATTGCAAGGCTATTCGATTGAACTATCTCGCCCATTTACATATTGCAGATCATTGCGACTCGAATTTACTCGGCAACTTGCTGGGTGATTTTGTAAAAGGTAATCCTGAGTCTCAGTTCCCTAACTATGTTTCTCAAGGCGTGCGCCTGCACCGATATGTCGATTCATTCACAGACCATCATGAGCAAGTTCTCGAAGTAAAAGGCTTATTTCCCAATGGAGTAAGGCGTTTTTCCGGTATCGCTTTGGATATGTTTTGGGACCACTGCTTAGCGAACCAGTGGAGTCAGTTCCACTCAAACTCACTGAATGAATTTTGCCAACAAGCAGAGCATCGAGTGTCTCTCGACAGCCACAATGAACTGCCAGAACGGTTTTTACTTGTCTCCACTGCGATGTGGCAAGGACGCTGGTTGGAGTCTTATCAACATCTAGACAATATTGAATATGCTTTGCAACGAATGTCTGCTCGATCCCCGAGAATGTCACGGTTGAGTGACTGTTTTCCCCATATTGAGCGAAATTATGACCACTTGGTTGAGACATTCTCCACCTTCTACCCTGATGTACTAACTGCGAGCAAAAGTTTTTGATAGAATCATCCGCCTTGCAATTAAAGGCTACGCGCATGTCGACACAATTTGAAGCACTAGGGCTTTGCTCAACACTTACCCAAACCACTGACAAACTCGGTTTTAGCCAACCAACCGAAGTACAGGCTCAGGCTATTCCACATGTTCTTGAGGGAGCAGATGTCCTTGCTGGTGCTCAGACCGGAACGGGTAAAACTGCGGCCTTTGGCTTGCCAATATTGCATAAGCTACTTGCGTCCGATGTGAAGCGCGATCCGCAAAGCAACGATGTTCTCGCTTTGGTCCTTGTCCCTACCCGTGAGTTAGCTCAACAGGTGTACGATAACCTAGTTCAATATGCGCAAGAGACGACAATAAAAATCGTTACTGCCTACGGTGGCACAAGCATGAACGTACAGACTCGTAACCTGAGCGAGGGTTGCGATATTCTGATTGCTACACCCGGGCGTCTGCTCGATCATATGTTCTGCAAAAACATCAACTTGTTCAAAACGCAATACTTGGTACTGGATGAAGCAGACCGAATGTTGGATATGGGCTTTATGCCAGATATCAAACGCATCCTTAAGCGCTGTAATGATGATCGTCAAACGCTGTTCTTTTCTGCAACCTTTGATAAACGAATCAAAACTATCGCTTATAAAATGCTCAATGAGCCGGTAGAAGTTCAAGTAACCCCTTCCAATAGTACTGCCGAGACAGTAAAGCAGATGGTGTATCCGGTTGATAAAAAACGCAAAGCGGAACTGTTGGCGTACTTAATTGGCTCAAGAAATTGGCAACAAGTACTGGTGTTTACTAAAACCAAGCAAGGGAGCGATGCACTGGCGAAAGAGCTTAAACTTGATGGTATCAAAGCGGCTTCGATTAATGGTGATAAAAGCCAAGGAGCACGTCAGAAAGCACTGGATGACTTCAAGTCAGGCCAAGTTCGAGCACTTATTGCCACCGACGTAGCTGCTCGTGGTCTTGATATTCAGCAGCTTGAGCAGGTGGTTAACTTCGATATGCCATACAAAGCGGAAGACTACGTTCACCGTATAGGTCGAACTGGTCGCGCTGGAAAAGAAGGATTCGCGGTATCGTTAATGAGCCGTGATGAAGAGTACCTACTCGAAGCAATTGAACGCTTACTCGACAGCAAACTGCCTCAAGAATGGCTACAAGGCTTTGAGCCGAGCTTGATCGAAGAAGTCGAACCAGACAAATCGCCACGTCGTAGAGGTCGTAACTTAGACAAGCGCAAAATGAAGGCGAAGCTTAAGATTCACGCCAATCGTGGTAAAAGAAAATAGCATAATTAAGAGGGCTCTGGTTGATAACAACAGAGCTCTTTTATCAAGGAATAATGACAAGGAACTCGTTAGTGAAATTGGCACTCATTACATTAAAAGATGCTGAAGCCTTGCTGGAGTTTGAACTAGACAACAAAGCTTGGTTTGAAGAGTTTATCCCGCCACGCGAAGAGGGTTTCTACTCGATACAAGGTGTGCAGCAACATATCCGTGAGTTCTTACTCGACTATCAATGCAATGAAATGATCCCGCTGCTTATTAAGAGCCTTGATAACCAAATCATCGGCAGAATCAATCTGACCAATCTCGACTCAGTGCGTCGCAGTGCTCATTTGGGTTATCGAGTTGGTAAAGCGTCAACTAACCAAGGTGTGGCTAAGTGGGCTGTTTCCGAAGTGACGAAATTAGTCGAACAAAAAGGGATAAAGAAGGTTTTTGCTTACGCTGCACTAGAAAACCCTGCATCGCAGAAAGTGCTGACTAATAATGGGTTTCAACCAGTGAAAGTCGTTCAAGATTATGCGGAGCTGCATGGCAAGTCGATCGATTGTATCGAGTTTAGACTTTTGGTCGGGTAAAGCCGGAAGCACTTAAGTAAAATACTGCAAAGCAATTCCACAATAAAGATCTCTTAGTTATCAATAAACTAAAGTGCTACTTTACTCAATGACTGTCACTGTACTTGGTTTCGATATCTTGACTTAACCCCCGTATAGACTATTACTTAGCGATAGCACAAAGGTTTATCCATAGATTCATTGGGGGCTATGATGAGATTACTTTTGACACTATTATCTACGCTTTTACTCTCTGGTGTTGCCGTCGCGAAAACCGATATTACGGTTTACGGCGACGACACATACCCACCTTATTCCTACGTTGAAAGCGGCAGGCTTACCGGGATTTATACCGTCATTCTAGAAAACATTTTTGCCAAAATGCCTGACTATAACATTACCTTGAAAGGGACTCCTTGGAAGCGAGGTTTATCTCAAATTGAAGGTAGTAAAATATTCGCGCTTTACCCACCCTATAAACGTCCCGAGCAAAGACCTTATATGGAATACGATGTACCAATCTTGGATGAGAAACTGGTTGTTGTATGCCAAAAGTCAGTATTAAGCACTGCTAGGCCAAATTGGCCTGGTGATTATATGGGCTTAACTATCGGTAATAACGCGGGCTTTTCTGCTGGTGGCGATGAATTTTGGTCAGCAGTGAAAGCAGGGCAGATTAAAGTAACTGAAACCAAAGGGACGCCTAAGAATCTATTGAAGTTAATCGCTGGGCGCATCGATTGCTATATGAATGATGCTTTATCCATACAGTGGGAGCTTAAGAAATTACAAAATGAAGGCAAGTATGATGGTCAAAGCGTGATTGAAGGCGCAACCATTAGTTCAGAGCAGGGTTTCTTAGGCATTGTTACTAACGGCTCTGGTTATCCTTTTAAAGAAAGCTTCAAAGCTGAATATCACAAGATACTATCTGAAATGAAGCAAAGTGGTGAGATAGATAAAATAGTAAATGACTTCATTAAGTAAACAGAACTGGGATAAAAAACGGAAGCCGAGGCTTCCGTTTTTTATATTAAGCGTATTGGGCAACCATGCTTTCCCAACTCTTTCTTTGGGTGGCAAGCTCTTGCTTCATTTGCTGGTAGCGAAGCTTAAGTAGCGATTTCTCATACTTCTGGGCAAGGTCATTTTTCTTTGCCTCTAGCACCTGCTTCTTCACATCGTAGTAATCAGACATCTTACCCATCAGGGCTTCAAACTCTTTATTCAACGCTTCGTTAAGCAGTGCAGCGTTAGGCAGTTTATTAATGTTTCGCGATGCGGTGCTTAGGGATTGTTTAGCTTTGGCTTTTTCAATGATTAGCTTAGGCGTAACGCGAAGCTTCTTCGTTAGACCGAACCAAGAGCAAGATTTGATCAACCATTTGGTAGGATCGTACTGCCACCAGTAGATGCCATTGCGGTAGTCGTTCTCAAAGATATGGTGGTAGTTGTGGTAACCCTCGCCGAATGTAAACACAGCAAGCACAGCGTTATCACGAGCGGTATTCTTGTCTGTGTATGGCTGGCTTCCCCAGATGTGCGCCAAAGAGTTAATGAAAAACGTCGAATGATGGCTAAGCACTAACCTCAAAACGCCAACAATCAGAAGCATACCTAGGACATCACCGTGTAATAATCCAAGCGCGATAGGGATACCAAAGTTAGTCGCAATGGCTAAAGGTACGTAATACTTGTGTTGCCACATAACAATTTTGTCTTTCTGTAAATCACGGCAGTTGCTGTAGTTCTCAAAAGTATTGGCATTGTACTCTCGCAACATCCAACCAATGTGGGAAAACCAAAATCCGCGTTTCGCTGAATATGGGTCTTTGTCGTTGTTATCGACATGCTTGTGGTGAATGCGGTGATCTGAGCTCCAATGCAGCGCACTGTTTTGGAGTGCAAATGCGCCACCTAAAGCGAAAAGGAAGCGCAAAGACCAGTGAGCTTCATAGGTTTTGTGGGACCAAAGGCGATGATAACCCGCCGTGATTGAAAGGTTACAGAAAGAGAACGCGACTAAAAACCAAACGAGGTGCTCGACGCCGTAACCCGAGGTTATGCCATACCAAGGCACGACAGCAACAGCGACGATAAAAGAGGATAAGAAGATAAATACATTTAACCAAATCAGAGGTGGTTTGCTAGAGCCCGACATGGTGATTTCCTTTCAGCTAACAGTTGTGCGCTAGAATATCAGCGTACAAGTGTAAGTCAAACGGAATTAAGGAGTTTGATGTCTAACTCACGCCTTTAGTGCATCGAATATGTAACTAAGTTTGTAATCGTTGGTTTGGCTAGATAATTATTCAATTTCTTGCGTAACTAGTTTCAGAATGTTTGGCTTTTAGTTAAATGTTTTATAGTATGAAGAGGTAAGCAATCCTTACAGGAAGTAATAAGGAACTATAAATGGAATTAAAAGTAGCTGAATATAGCGACTATGAGCGCATTGCTACTCTGCATGCTCAGAGCTGGAAGCTGTTCTACCAAGGTATTTTGGGCAAAGACTTTCTTGAGAACGAAGTTCTCGATGAAAGAATGGCTATTTGGCAAACGCGCCTTATCAATCCTCCCTTCAACCAACATGTTCTTCTTATTGAAGAAGGCGGTTTACTATGCGGGTTTATTTGTGCATTCGGTAACCACGACTTTGAGAAAGGCACCATTATTGATGCATTGCATGTAGACCCTTCATATAGAGGACGCGGGTTAGGTGTCAAACTGCTTTCAGAAATGGCGAAGTGGATCGCACAATACTTTCCTGATAACGGTGTATACCTTGAAGTAATGAAAGACAACAAACAAGCTGTAGACTTCTACGAACACCTTGGCGGCGACTGCCAGATCGAGCGCTTGTGGAATGCGCCGTGTGGAAATCAAGTTCCAGAGTTAGTCTATACATGGAAATCGGGAAAGGATCTGGCAAACAGTGTCGAATCTCACACTAAGTTAGATGTTGTAACAGGTTGAAACAAATAAGGTTGTTTCCCTGATAATTCTCGGACATTTGCTTTGTTGCCGTTAGGTAGTTTTAGATAAGCCCATTTTTAATTACCTAACGGTTTATTCATGAAAAAAACAATTCTCTTCACAGCGCTCAGTAGTGCGCTTTTTCTCGTAGGATGCGGCGAAACTACAAAAGGACAAAATCAAGCTCCGCCACAATTGGTTGTCGCCGAGCAAGCGAAATTCACTTCTCATCAACAAAGTAAATCTTACATTGGCCGTGTCGAGGCGGTTGAAGATACCAACATCACCGCGCAGGTGACTGGCTATCTTAAGTCTCGCCATTTTGAAGAAGGGCAAATGGTCGAAGCAGGCCAGCTGCTCTACACGATTGAGCCGTCTTCTTTTGAAGCGCAACTAGCCAGCGCTAAAGCAGAGCTTGCTCAAGCGAGAGCGAATCTTAAAAAAGCGGAACTAGACTTCAAGCGCGGTGAAAACCTGCTACCGAAAGGCAGTATTTCCCAATCTGAATTCGATAACCTAAATGCGGCGCTCCTTGGTGCTAAAGCGCAATTGGAAGCGGGCAAAGCGCAAATGCATTTGGCTGAAGTCAACCTTTCTTATACTCAAATCAAAGCCCCATTCTCAGGCCGAATTGCACAAAGTAAAGTGAGTACTGGTGATCTCGTCTCTCCCCAGTCAGGAATTCTTACCACTCTGGTAAGCCTAGACCCAATCCACACCAGCTTTAGTGTGAGTGAGCGTGAACGCCTTGAACTCGGTATGGATAGAGTAAAAGGTGAAGGCGGTGTTGATCTGGTTGAGGTGCAAGTCGTCTTAGAAAACGGACAACCTTTTGAGCATTTGGGAAGGCTCGACTTCTTAGGTAACCGTATCGACGTCAACACGGGCACACTCGCGATGCGCGCGGTCGTTGATAACCCTGAATATCGTCTATTACCTGGGCAGCATATCCGTGTGGAACTACGTGAGAAAGAGGCACAGGATGTGGTGATTGTTCCGCGTCGTGCTGTGCAAACCGACCTTGAAGGCAATTTCGTTATGGTTGTTGCAGAAGGGAACGTGGCAGAGCGAAGAAACGTAGAGCTTGGTCGCCAACTAGAGCAGGGCATTATTGTTCAAAGTGGCGTTAGCGCTGATGAACAGGTGATAACCCAAGGTCTACAACGTATCCGAAATGGCGTTCCTGTACGTTTTGACGAAAAACCGGCAGCTGAATAACGAGGTCTAAATGTTAAGTCGCTTCTTTATCCAGCGTCCTAAGTTCGCGCTGGTAATATCAATTATACTCACGCTAGCAGGTGCGATCTCCTTGATGATCTTACCAGTTGCTGAGTACCCGAAAATCAGCCCTCCTTCGGTTAACGTTTCAGCCTACTATACAGGTGCCAGCGCAGAGGTCGTTGAACAGGCCATTGCTGACCCCATAGAAACCTCCGTTAACGGCGTTGAGAACATGATCTACATGTCGTCTAAAAGCGCTAATGACGGTTCATATAGCTTAAATGTGACTTTTGATGTTGGTACTGATCCTGACATGGCTCAGGTTAACGTACAAAACCGAGTGTCGCAGATTGAGTCTAAGCTACCGCAAGAAGTGCGTATGGTCGGTGTAACTGTTCAGAAACAGTCACCAGATATGTTGATGGTGTTGAACTTCTACTCGCCAGACGGTAAGTATGATGACAAGTTCCTTATCAACTACATCAACCTAAACGTTAAAGATCAGTTGGCTCGCGTTAAAGGTATCAGTAACGTTAATGTTATTGGTGGTGGCGAATACGCGATGCGTGTTTGGTTAGATCCTGAAAAAATGGCTAACCTAAACCTGACCACAAGTGATGTTTATTCTGCACTAGCGGAACAGAACGTTCAGGTAGCCGCAGGTCGAGTGGGTGCAGCGCCATACAGCAGTGCGCAAGAGGTTCAATTTAACCTAGTAACCAAAGGCCGCTTGGAAAGCGTCGATGAATTTGAAAATGTCGTTTTACGTGCAAACAGTGATGGTTCTACTGTCTACTTGAAAGATGTTGCGCGCGTTGAACTCGGCAAGAAATTCTACGACGGTACAGGTAAGTTCCGTGGTCAAGATGCTTCAATTGTCGTGCTTTCTCTGCAGTCAGATGCCAACGCACTAGAAAGTGGTGCAGCGGTCATGGAACTGCTTGAGAAGCTAAGCACCAACTTCCCAGAAGGTATGGTGTACGAAACCAGTTATGACACAACGCTGTTTGTCTCGGAATCGATTAAAGGTGTCGTTAAGACGCTCATCGAAGCCATCTTGCTAGTTATCGCGGTTACCTATCTTTTCCTAGGTAGTGGGCGTGCGACACTAATTCCAGTCGTGGCGATTCCAGTGTCTTTGATTGGTACGTTTGCCATCATGCAAGCCACTGGCTTCACCATCAATACCGTAACCCTGTTTGGTCTTATTCTAGCCATTGGTATTGTGGTTGATGACGCCATATTGGTGATTGAAAACGTCGACACAACTATGGCCAAGGATCCTTCCATTAGTCCGAGAAAGGCAACTTTGATTGCGATGAAGGAAGTAACAGGGCCAATCATTACCTCAACATTAGTCTTGCTCGCAGTATTCCTGCCAGTCGCGATGTTGCCGGGCATTACAGGGATCATGTACAGACAGTTTGCGTTAACAATCTGTATTTCGGTAGTCATCTCATCCATCAATGCGTTAACACTATCGCCTGCTCTATGTTCTCTGGTTTTAAAACAAGGCGGTGGCAACACAGCTCGTTGGTTCACCGCGTTTAATGCGGGTTTAGAAAAAGTAACCGCTCGTTATGGGCAAGTGGCAGGTTTCCTTGTTAAGAAGAGCGTGCTTCTAGTTACCTTCTTTATTGTGGCCGTCGCAGCGGTAAGCTTCTTTGCTAAAACAACCTCTACTGCCTTCGTTCCTCAAGAAGATAAGGGCATCTTACTGGTTAACGTTCAGCTGCCGGATACCGCGTCTCTTTCCCGTACTGAAGAAGTGACTGAGCAGCTAGTAGAGTTGGTTCAAAATGAGCCAGGTGTTGAAGGTGTAACCGTGGCAAACGGCTATGCATTTATGACAGGGGCTTCAGCTTCAAATGGCGCATCATTGTTTATCAAGCTACATGATTGGGATACGCGAAATGCGCTCGACGGTGAGCACTCTGCCAATGCGATAGGCCAGCGTATCAATGCCATTGCGGCGACAGAGCTACCTCAAGCGATTGTATTTGCGATGGGGGCTCCAGCTGTTCCGGGTATGGGCGCAGCGTCAGGCTTTGAGTTTGTCTTAGAAGATAGCTTGGGTCGCAGCCGAACCGATCTAGAAATGGTCATGGGTCAAATGATCGAAGAGGCTAACAAACAGCCAGAAATCGCATTTACCTTTAGTACATTCCGCGCCAATGTCCCACATTACTATGTTGATATTGACCGTGAGAAAGTCCAACAGCTTGGCATTCCGCTTTCAAGTGTTTTCCAAACGCTACAGGGTAACTTAGGTTCTCTGTATGTGAATGATTTCACTATGTTTGGTAAGAACTTCCGCGTAACGATGCAGGCAGATGGAGAACACCGTCGTGGTATGGAAGACCTAGAACGTTTCCATGTACGCTCAGCGAGTGGTGAAATGATTCCACTAAGTACGCTGGTTAGTTATGAGCAAATTTTTGAGCCAGACGTTGCATGGCGATACAACATGTACCGTAGTGCCGTGATCCAAGGTCAGCCTGCTCCTGGTTACTCAAGTGGTGATGCTATAGCCGCTATGGAACGCGTCGCTGCTGAAGTGCTACCGCAAGGCTACCAGTACGAATGGACAGGTATGGCATACCAAGAGGTGCTTGCCGGAAATCAAGCGATATTTGCCTTTGCTCTCGCGCTTATCTTTATTTACCTGTTTATGGTGGCGCAGTATGAGAGTTGGACCATACCATTGGCAATCATATTGGTTGTTCCGATCGCAACGCTGGGCTCCTTCCTTGCGCTGAACTTAACAGGAACACCTCTGAACTTATATGCCCAAATTGGTCTCGTCTTACTCATAGCGCTAGCGGCGAAGAACGCAATCTTGATTGTGGAATTCGCCAAGGTAGAGCGAGAAGAGAAAGATGTCCCTATTGGTGAAGCTGCAGTTCAAGGTGGTAAGCTACGTTTCCGTGCCGTTAACATGACGTCGTGGTCGTTTATCTTAGGTATTTTCCCTCTGATATTCGCTTCAGGTGCAGGACATGTAAGCCAAAACTCACTCGGTATTTCGTTGATCGGCGGCCTGTTGTGTGTGCTATTAGCAGGTACATTCTTAATTCCGGGCTTCTACGCATTTGTTCAGCGTCGTCGAGAGAAGGCCCATGGTGGCAATACTAAACTGATTCCTTTAGATGACGAGTAACGTTTGGTAAATTCAAAATCCCCTCAGCTGATTAGCGAGGGGATTTTTTTGCATTTAAAGATTGGAGAGTAAGCATGAGATTCTTCTTTAATGTGTTCGGTAATAAAATGTCTGTAGAAAGAAAAGGAGAAGAGTGGTTACTGTATCAAGAATCAGATACTTCAATTCGCCGAAGGGTTTACGATATCTACATCCCGAGTGATATAGACTGTGACCAACTCGCCCAGTACTTGGCTGATATGTATCATGAGAACGCGACAGAGAGATTTTCATCGGTAGAAAAAATAAAGCCCTAACCAACTGGCTAGGGCATTGTCGATAATTGAGCCGATTAAGACGTTTTGAACTCAGCGACAGCGTTATCCATATCTGTAGCTTGCGCAGAGACACGATCAACTTCGGTCATACATTGCTGAGCTGAGCCCATATTTCCTTCAGAGATTGTATTCAACTCGGTAATCGATTCACTCACTTGGTTCATCACAATGCCTTGCTCTTCAATTGCCGAGGCAATACGTTCAGAGTTGGCTTGGATGTTGGTCATATCATCAATGATTTGAGTCAGGCTACTATCAAGCGTACGTGACGCCTCAAGAGTTTGAGAGCCTTGCTCATTACATTGATCAATATTGGTCACCACTTGCGACATCTGAGACTGAATTGCGGTAACCACTTTGGTGATTTCTTCCGTTGACTGATGAGTTCGACTTGCGAGTGCACGTACTTCATCGGCGACCACAGCAAACCCTCGACCTTGTTCGCCAGCGCGGGCTGCCTCGATAGCCGCGTTAAGAGCCAGCAAGTTAGTCTGCTCGGCGATCTCTTGGATAATGTTTACGGCATCGCCAATCTTATCAACGTGATTGTTCAGATCGCTGATCGACTCTTGGCTATTTCCCAAAATAGATGAAAGCTGATCAATATTTTGTACGGTTGTTTCAACGACTTTACGACCATTTTGAGCGTTAACAGAGGCTTGTTGTACACCTTCTACGGCGACAGCGGTACTTTCTGAAATCTCGCTGATGGTAGAGACCATCTCTTGGACAGAGGTCGCCATAGTACTGGTGTGGTCAGCTTGAGTGTGGAACTGCTCAATAACGTGTTGCAGCTCATTGTGCATATTAGAGGTACTTTGTGACAACTCAGCAGACTTAGATTGGGTCCCGGATATTAACTGCTCAAATTCATCTAACAAGCGATTAAAGTAATTGCCGATAACTGAGAGTTCATCATTTTTAGTTAAGTTAGCGCGTAGGGAAACATTGTTGGTACGAGCAATTTCTTGGATTGCCGTAAGTAACGAGGCTACTTGCTGGTTAATTGTGCGTGAAATTTGGAAAATGAATCCAAAGATGATCAGAACAGCTAAGCCAGTTACGCCAAACTTTAAAGTTTCTAGCTGCTCTTGTGTCACAGTTGTTTCTTCATTGAGTGATGAAGCAAATGCTTTAAACTGTTGTTCTACGGCGTGAGACAAGTTGCGTGTCTCACCGAGTAAACCTTCGTTGTACTTAAGGCCAATACGTGTGCTCTGGTCTATATAGGCTTGCGCTGAAGATCGAAGGGAAGAGGCATCGCTCGGAATGAGTGATGGGTCTAATTTACCAGCCAATACTTGTTTGTTAAATTCAAACAACTCAACAAGTTCGTCACTTGAGAGAGATTCTTTTATACCAGCGAGCTCAGCATTGTAGCGGCCAACCAGTTTATCTTCAGGTTTCAAGCCACGTTGATCAAACGCTTGAACTAAAGTATTAAACCCAGTTTGATATTTAAGAATATCTTGTTTAAGTTGGCTACTTGAAGGAAGGTTATGTTGCGACAACAGGGTTGAAAGCTCAGATTCAAGGCTTAAAAAGGTGTCCATGTTGCCGTTAAATTTATCGAGATACTTCAAGTCTTTACGGAGCAAGAAGTCTTTCTCGTTCCTCCTTAGATTAAGAAGTCGAATTTCAAGTTTGGCAACCAATAAACTTGCTTGATTGAGTTCAGAAGTGGTTTGGGCAAAGTGAGTTGCGGTTAAAAGTACCGAAACAACCCCTAAAATGGCGACAGCACCCAATGAATACAGTTTATTTTTGATATTCATGAGATTACCTTATTTGTTAAACAATTTGATTTATAGGTAGTTAATGTGATGTTAGTTGCTATTCGCAAATATATCAATTAGGACGGTGGTCATAGTTTTGTCTGCTAGCTACATTGTTACGAGTTAAGTTATAAAGAGAAATAAATGTTTGAAAACATAGAGAAATATCAAGCTCTCATATTTGATATGGATGGTACTATAATTGACACTATGCCTGCACATTTAAATGCGTGGCAGCAGACCGCTGAGCATTTTGGCTTCCCGTTTTGCGAGCGATGGCTACATAGTTTGGGCGGAATGCCAAGCTATAAGATCGCGGCTGAAGTCAATAAGAAGCATGGTATGTCGCTGGAACCTAAGGAAGTATCGCGATTTAAAATGGATGCGTTCGCTTCACTTGAAGAGCATGGGGAGCCGATTGATTGTACGGTGAATGTTCTTAACCATTTCTTTGGTAAGAAAAAACTTGCCGTTGGTACTGGAAGTCAACGCGAGAGCGCGATTAGGCTACTGACCAAAGCCAAACTAATCGACAAGTTAGATGCTGTTGTTACCGCTACGGATGTGACTAATCACAAACCTAATCCCGATACCTTTTTGCAAGCGGCGGAGTTGGTGAACACAGTACCAGCCAACTGCCTTGTGTTTGAAGATACCAAACTCGGCCTTCAGGCGGCCCATGCAGCAAAAATGGATTGTATGATGGTTGAAGGCGACGAACTTGTTTTTTATCCTTACTCTGAATAATAAAAGAGCCGCTAAAGTTAGCGGCTCTTGAGTTTTATCTATCCCAGTAAGCTTCTTCTAAGCTATCTTCTCTCTCTGGAAGCGCTCGCGCTAGGCGAGGCGAGTGCTGAGTTAACACTTCATAGCTCACGCGGTTTGCGTACTTACAAATTTGTGACAGTGAAGAGTAAGTCAGGTACGGCTGATCATGTTTTGATGAGTTTGGTACATTCACCTGATGGTGGCTGTTCGCCGCCATATCATGCAGCAGTGCAGACAGAGCAGCATCACCAGCGCCGTTAGTGTTTTTGATCTCAAGTGGGCCACCGAGATACGGGCCAATATGAGAGTACACTTTTACTGGATTCTGACAGTCTGATTTACGCATTGCACGGCTGAACTCGTACTTATTGAATTCAGGGATATTACCTGGCAATAGAGGTAATTCGGTTTCGCGCTTAACTGAATCTTCAGTGTAACCTGCCATGTAAAGACCAACCGGACCAGCGGTACATAGAACCACATCTACCCACTCCAGTGCTTTGTCGGCAGCAAGAAGAGGATCTTTTTCACCAGTCAGGGCTTCACCTTCTTCTTCGTTCATCGCGACGATAGCGATGTTTTCCTTAATGTAGTCTTGCCACCACTTTGCATTGCCTTCGATGACCCATTTCGTTCCCAAAGTTAGGACAACAGGCACATTCTTCGATTTAGCAATCTCGATTGCGCGAGCAACAGCTTGAGGCATAGGATCTTCAGGCTTTCCGCGCATTAAGTATGAAGAAACCACAAGGGCAGAGGCTTTATCAAACACATCTTCAGGAATGCTGTCAGGGCGCAGCTGATTCATGTGGCCTTCGTTAATTGCGAAGGTACGTTCACCGTTTTCAGAAATTAGGGTGTAGCAGCGACCGATTGAGCCTTCAACCATTTGTAAATGGTTAAGGTTCATACGAGAAGAAGTTCTACATAGGTAACGGTAGGCGAACGAGCCCACTTCAATGTTACGCGACATAACACCAAGTAATACTGATTTGCTGTCTGCGAGCACAGAGTAGTTGTGCAGCGTGTTGCCGATCGTATCGCCTGGGTATTGGTGAGTGATCAGTTCACGTTCGACAAGCTCTTCATACAGAGCATCTGCTTTGGCTTCTTCTAAAACTAGAGAGTGTCCTTTACTCAAGTCATATTTCGCGAGAAATTCGTCATCGACTCTGGCTTCAATATCAACGATTGTTTGACCAACACCAACCACAATTGGGCGATAGAGTTTTGGCGTTTGTTTCATCTGGTTGACGAGTGGATCACGGGCGTGAGTTGGAAAGTAGTGCTTAGATTTGCGCTGTCCGGGAAACTTCATGTTTAAAGTGGAGTTGGAAATTTTCCCGCATAATATCACATTAAGTTAAGATTGCTTTCATATTTATTACATAAAAAAGTGCCAACCGTATGTGGTTGGCACTTAATTGAGCTATTTTTCTTTGGTAAAACTACCGTAGGCTTTTGTTCCCCAAAGCGGCACGGTCGATAAACTGTGCTTAAAGCTACCGTCGGTCTCTTTGGTAGTGTATGAAAGGTAAAGAAGCGTCTGATTTTCTGCATCGTAGATTCGTCTAACCTTCATCGATTTGAAAAAGATACTTTTTGATTTCTTGAACACGACTTCACCAGATTTGCTTTTATCAATCTGAGCGATCATTTCTGGGGTGATATCACCCGTTTGGCGGCACGAGATAGAGCTATCGCTTGGGTCTGCAAGGCTAAAATCCGCTTCGATAGAAGCAATGTGGCAGGTAACACCTGTGACGACATCATCTTTTAGGTTTTCGATCTTAATGTCTTTCAATGTAAAAACGCCAAGCGAAACATCGCCAACTTCGTTGTCAGAACAACCCGCTAATAGTCCGGTTAAAAGCATTGCGGTGAGCAGTTTTTTCATTCTAAATCCTTGCTATTGTTTAGTTATCCGAATCTTTGGCTCAAGTATCAAGGGCACTCAAGAAACGACAAAGGCCTATGCCTACTGGCGTTTCAAAAATGAATAACACTAAGCATAAAGAGACAAGATGCAAATAGAGTACTGATAGCATATCAGGTTTTTGAATACTTTACTGAATCACGTTTTAAAAGACTTGAGAGGTCAAGGTGTTATCTAGTAAGCTTCAGCCTAACTTCCTTAAGCGAGTACAGGTCTAACCGACGTTATGACGATACCTAAGATTGCTGAAATCAAAAATGAATGGCTTTATCAACAAGTCGATGTTGAATATCCCACAAAAGAGAGTATCGCTGGGTTAGCACTGTATAAAGCAAAGGTCGCTTCGTGCCAATATGAACAATTAGAGTCAGTGCCGACTGAGTCGAGTATCTTTGGCAAAGATGATATCTTCCTAGTTGATTTTCATCGTTTAACCGTTATGTTTGCCTTGTTACAGGCACGCCGTTGGCAAAACCAAGCCGACAAAGATCTGATTTTAGAATTCCTTTCGCAAATTATTTACTCTGAGCCATGCAGCTTGTATTTAGGTTTTAAAGCGGGAGAAGCGGTTGCAGCAGCGATCGTTACAGAAAGTGAAGATGCTTCACTGATTTCAGATATCGTTGTCAAAGACGAGTCAGCGCAGCTAAGCAAACAAGACTTTGTTGCTGCGCTGTGTGTGAAATTAGGTATGAATGATGACAGTGCTCATAGCTTGTTTGTTGAAAGTTAGCGATGTATACAGAAACCTAGCGGAAACTCATCTTCAGCTAGATTAAATTCTTCTATCCTGCCTCTAGAATCGCATCATGGTTAGCTAAAATGTTGCAAATGGTGATGCGCTTTAAACTTCTGATTATAAATCCCTTATAAACCATTGAAATGTTAAGCTGGTCATTTCAAATATCACTATCTGTCTTATTATTTCTCGTAGAAAATTAAGAGGGTAGTGATATGGCAAAGCCTCAAGCTCAATGTGTAATTTTTGATTGTGATGGTACTTTGGTCGACAGCGAAAGGCTGTGCTGCCAAGCGTTGTGCGAAACGTTTAACCATTTTGGCGCTTCGTTATCGATGGAAGAAGCGGTCAGTCATTTTGAGGGAGGTAAGCTAGCAGACATATTAGCGGCGACCAAGCAAAGGCTAAATGTTAATGTTTCTATCGATCGACTCGAACCTGTCTACCGTCAAAAGCTCGACCTGCTTTTTGAAGATCAATTGCAGCCAATGGAAGGGGTGTTCGAGGTTTTGGATTACCTCAATGAGA
Source organism: Vibrio tubiashii (assembly GCF_028551255.1). Taxonomy (NCBI): domain Bacteria; kingdom Pseudomonadati; phylum Pseudomonadota; class Gammaproteobacteria; order Vibrionales; family Vibrionaceae; genus Vibrio; species Vibrio tubiashii. The sequence continues at coordinate 762,719 of NZ_CP117030.1, forward strand.
ATGGTGTCGAATATTGTGTGGCTTCTAATGGTCCGAGAGACAAAATCGAGCGCTGCCTTGAGTTGACTGGGTTGTTACCGTTTTTTAAAGGGAAAATCTTCTCTGCATTTGATACCAATAGCTGGAAACCGGAACCTGATCTTATCCTTTACAGTGCAATGAACATGGGTTTTAAGCTCGAAGATTGTATTTATGTGGACGATACGCCAAAAGGGCTCGAAGCTGGAGTGAGAGCTGGCGTGCAAACTGTTCATTTAACCGGGTTAAACAACAAGCATCACACGCTAGATCTGAAAAAAATAAGCCACCTACGGGAGCTTGAAGAGATGCTTTAATGTGGGGCAGTTTGGGAAATTGTTGGCATTGTACCTACTTTATGCAGTAGCGCATGAGTCGGAGTGAGTTGTGTGACATTTTCAAAAAAGGACCCACATTCTGCGCAAAGCATGTTGTTGTTATCAGACAGCAAGTACTCCTCGCTACCGCATAACGGACAGCACAGCACATCGTTGAGCATTTCATCTTTATTCATGGGGGAATCTCCCGGCAGCGACAATAGAAACAATATATTATTAATTTTGTAATGTTCGTCGACAGGATAACTGGGCGTTGTTTTCCTGACAATTCCATTTTAGTCGAATGGCTCGCTGTATTGCTCAATAAATGGAATTATCCACAAATATTGAGAAGCATTTCATATATTGGGAAGATAGTAGAAGAATCAGATTTGATAAAAGCTCGCCATTTCGCGAGCTTTTTATTTATTTTTTACTTATGTTCTATTGGCAAGGTACGCTTCATAGTCAGGGATTTCGATATCCACTTCTTGCTCGATCAGTTCAGATTCAATAATGAATTTGGCCGTTGCTCGGTTTGTTGCGACAGGAATGTTCCACACACTTGCGATACGAAGCAGTGCTTTAACATCTGGGTCATGCGGAACCGCATTAAGTGGATCCCAGAAGAAGATCAATACATCTATCTTGCCTTCAGAGATTAGCGCACCCAGTTGCTGGTCACCGCCCATCGGGCCGCTGATCATACTCTTAATCGCTAAACCTGTATCTTTGCTCAGCATCGATCCCGTGGTGCCTGTTGCGTAGAGAAAGTGACGTTGTAGCTTTTCTTTATTCTCTTTTACCCAACGTAGTAACTCAGGTTTGCAGTTGTCATGTGCGACAAGCGCGACGTGTTTGTGTGCAGGCAGGGTACGCGTCGTTTTTTCCATTTAGACTTCCTAATTGTTTTCGTTATATACGTAAAATGTTGGTCGATACTCTGAAGGGGATAGAGATTGCGCTATCACTTCAGGGTTCAAATTATTCGGTGTTAGCGGCTCAATAATCGGCGCTTCAATTTTGTTGTAGTTCTCACCACGCAAATAGTGCACGGCTTGCTGAATCGAGAGGCGACCTTGCAGGACCATTTTATCCGTTGGGGCAAATTCAACTCTGCTCCTCAATAGGCCTCGGTATACGCCGTGACTTAAATAAGTCGAAACAAGGCCAATATCGTCCGCTCTATTCGCGCTACGTAACTCGCTAATGGCCGCTTCAATCGCGACTGCGCTTCCTACTATATAATTAATATTTTTGTTATCAATGGCTTTTTGAACTAGGTTGCGTTGCAGCTCTTTATCATTGTCTGCCCAGTAGGTGTCGACAACATGAATGTCGCTGCCTTTAATGGCAGAGTAAAACCCTTGGATTACGGGTTTAGTACCACCACTGGATTGGGGGCCGGGTAATAGGGCAATATTGGTTTGCCCAGAGCCTGCGGGGTGCTTAGATTTTAGATAATCACCGACGTAGTAGCCCATCCAATACCAGTCGACGCCAACTTCCCCTTTTAAAGCCGTTTGGTTTTGTGGATCAACCACGAGTTTGTTGACAGTTGCAAACACAGGAACCGATGAAGAGACTGAACTCAGTGAAGAGTAAAATAGGTCGGGCGCTACTGTACCTAAAATGATTGCGTCGGCTCCCCACTTGACGCATAACGCCATATGTTCACGTTGCTTGTCTAAGTTGAGGTAACCGCCTGCTTCCAGAACTCGAAGATCGACATCTTGTTTGTCGGCTTCATCCACCATGCCGTAATTGACTGACAGCCAATAGGAATCTTTAAGATGCGGGTAGATAGCGCAGATACGAGGAGGCTGAGCAGCATAGGTACTAGCAGAGAACAGGAACAGGGTGAGCAGTATCGACGTAGTCAATGTTTTAGGTGTTTTGATTGCGGAGATCAAAGACATGCAGCATTTCGTTGGTAATGGGCGAATAAACACTGCAAAATATAGCGCATTATAGAAGAGTTAAGAAGTGAAGATTCTCAATGTTACTTGCTAAAGCGAGTATTGGCCGTAAATTGTTGCTGTCATTTTTGGCCATGGCGCTGCTGGTTTTAATATCCGCTCTGATCGGTATGTTTGGGTTTTCGTCCGTAGCAAAAACCGAGCGTAACGTAGTTAACTCTGCCATCCCTTCAATGATCGAAGCCCGTCAGGTTTCGGAACTCAGTTCACGCATTATCTCCTCTGTACAGACACTCTCCAACGCTAAAACTGAAGCAGAACGCCAAGAGTCAGGTAAAGAGCTCTTTTCGCAACTCGAAACCTTGCTCACGCATATAAAACAGTTGGGATCAGATTCGTTTGATTCGTCATTGCTTGATAGATTGGAATCAGACGTACAAGGTGTTATCGACACGCTGGCTAAACTGGGAATTGTGGTCGAAAGAAGGCTATTTCTTAGTGATGATCTTGCGATAAGAACTCAAGAGCTAAGAAAACTGGCGAGAGAACTAGAGCAGCTTACTCGTACTCAAGTCGCAAACACGTCAACCATTGCTGTAGCTAACGTTACGCATATCTATGCGCTACTGGAAAAAAACAAAAAAGATCAGGCTTATCAGGCGCTCGACACTTTAGTGGAAGTCGATCTCGATTTGGCTGAGCGTTTACACGAGCTTCATCTACTCGCTTTTAAGCTGCTTAACCATATTGAAGAGACGCGCACCATCTCTGATATTGATCGTATTCGCACCATACGCCAAGAATTTAACAACAACTTGAGTATTATGACGCGTCGAGTTCAAGCGGTAGAAGATCCAACGCGTTCCGCTCAGATGACGGCCTTACTTGATAAGTTAGAACAAAGAGAAGTGGTGTTTGATGTTCTCACTCAACGTTATGAGAACGAACTTTCAGCACAGCAGTTGATGCAAGATACGCTTACTCAGTTTTCGACACTAAACACGACGGTAAACAAGCTTGTTGATGATTCAAACTCTGCAACGACACGCGCTGTCGCTGAGTTAAAAACCACGCTAGATTACGCACAGTTGACCCTAACCATCATCACAATATTGGGTATGTTGATAGTGGTCATTATCGTGTGGAAAGTCGTCTATGTCTCGGTCGTTAAACGACTCGCAGAGTATTCTTCAGCGCTGCTTTCGATTGCCAAAGGGCAGCTTGAAGTTGACCTCAAAGTGAGAGGCAGCGACGAATTGGCCCATATGGGACAAGCGATTATTACTGCGCGCAACACAGCGAAAGCGTTAAAGGTGGTTGCAGAGAGTGAAGCAGCCGCTAAGCGAGAATTGGAAGAACACAAAGGTCATCTTGAAGAGCTAGTGACTGAGCGAACACATCAGCTGCAAAATGCCAATACCCGTTTAAATGAGGAAGTAGAGAATCACGCCAGAGCGCGTCAAGAAGCCGAGCAAGCGAGCCGAGCTAAATCCGCATTCTTAGCTACAATGAGCCATGAAATTCGCACACCGATGAATGGCGTTCTTGGTACAGCACGCCTGCTAAAAGACGCCGGGCTCAACAGTACCCAAGCTCACTATGTTGACGTGATTAATCGCAGCGGTACGACATTATTAGCGATTCTCAACGATGTTTTAGATTACTCAAAAATAGAGGCGGGACATCTTGAGATTCGCCCAGTTGATTTCAATCTTCCTGCCATGGTCGATGATACCAAGCAACTACTGTTGGGCAGGGCAAAGGAAAAGTCCTTGCAGCTTGAATACTGTATCGAAAGCGATGTTGAAAAATACTGGTTTGGTGATGTCACACGTATCAGTCAGGTTCTCAATAATCTGGTTGGTAACGCGATTAAGTTTACCGAACAAGGCAATGTCGATATTTATGTGTCGCTTGATCCAGATACTCCACAGCACATCATGTTCGAGGTTTCCGATACCGGAGTGGGGATCAGTGCAGACGAACAACTGACCTTGTTTGACGCGTTTACCCAAGCAGCTGGTGGCATGGGAGCAAAAGGCGGAACGGGCTTAGGCTTAGCGATCAGTAAGCGCATTGTTGAAGCAATGGGCGGGCAATTGTTTGTCGACTCAAGCGTCGGGGAAGGTAGCTGTTTTTGGTTTTCTATCCCGCTGACACTAGGTCAGGAGTTCGAAGAGCTAGAAGTGACCACCGATTGTCGAATCAAGGCTAAGGTTTTGCTTGTCGAAGATAATCCAGTCAACTGCATGGTTGCAGAAGGGTTCTTGAAAAGCATGAACCATGAGGTACATACTGCGGTAACAGGCGAGAAGGCCTTCTCTTTGTATAAAGAAGAGCAGTTCGATTTGGTGCTGATGGACATTAATCTCCCCGATTGTAACGGCGCAGAGTTACTCAAAGAATTTAAGTCATATCAACTCGAACAAGGGACTACAAACGATATACCAATGATTGCCGTCTCTGCGCACGTATACAACGAAGAAGTTGAAAGTTACTTAGCAGCAGGCTTTGATGGTTACTTACCTAAACCATTAGATAAAGATCAATTATGCCAAGTAATTCAAAATAGTTTAGAAGGGAAGCCTCTGTTACTTGCCCAAAGTGATGATTGTGATGTAGAAATAGGCATGCAAAAACGGTCAATTATTAATCCGAATGTTATTCTGGCTGATATGGAAGTATTAGGCAGAGAAAAAATGAAAGAAATCAGCATGATGTTTAATCAGGGTGCTGATGAAATACTTGAACAACTCGATGCCGCTACTAAACAAGAGAATCAGCATAACACGGTACAGTTAGCACATAAGTTAAAAGGTTCTGCGGGCAGCTTAGGCTTAGACTCCTTATACGATCTTTGCTTGGAGATAGAAAAGTCACCAACCCCTTTGGAGTGTTATCAACAGCACAAAGCTGGGTTAACTTTGCTTGTTTCGCAATCGAACGATGCACTGAAAGAATTATTAGATTAGATATGAACCAAATTGAATCAAAAAAACTTTCCATGGCTCAAATAACGGAAGATGATTGGGCGCTGTTTGAACGATTAAATCAAGATGAAGATGTGATTCGTTACGCTTTCGATAAACCGTCTACAGAACAAATCCGAGAGCGCTTTACTTCAAGATTACCCGCTTGGAACTGGCCTGACAGCCATTGGTTGTGTCTGGTGATTCGGGAGAAAGAATCCGGTGATGCTGTTGGTGTGACTGGTTTGTGTGTCTCTGAACAAAGCAAGGATGAAGTTGAAGTAGGTTATCTATTACTGCCAGAATTCCACGGTAAAGGCTATGGAACGGAGTCTTTAGTTGCCTTGATTGATCATGCTACTAGTGAGTTTCCGATTAAAACGGTCAATGCGATTGTGACCGATGGAAACATTGCTTCATGCAAAGTGCTTGAGAAAGCAGGGTTTACCTTAGCGGAACGTGAAAAAGATGCCTATTTGCTAGGCGGTAAATACTACGATGATTTAATTTATCGTTTTCAGGTACCAGCCTAAGAAGCGACGACTGACAACGTCAGCAAGGTTTGAGCCGTGTAATAGGTGATCATCACAACGTGACGTGAGTAAGCTGAGTGGCTACGAAAACGATCCACTGCTAGTACGACATCCGACACGATGAAAATAAATGCGCCTAACACGGCATAACCCGCCCCAGAGCCTAAAGATGAGTTCCAATGCTCGATGGTGCCCCAAGCCATCATCAATATTCCTAAGCTATAGACGGCGATAGGCAGTTTCCAACGGCCTAAGTTTGGCAATAACAGAAGATAGACCAGCGTTCCAATCGCAAGGAGCGTTAACAATATCCAGACATTAACTTGCATATCTACCGCACTGAAAAAAGCGATGCTATAAGCAAAATGAGCAAGTAAAAAAACGCTAAGACCTTGTATAAACTTATCTTTTGGGTGCATTAAAAAAATGTCACCTATGCAAGATAAGACTAGGCCAACGCCAATCCACAGGGCGTAGGTTGTCTGGGCTTGTTGACTGCCAAAGACAATAATAGACATAAGAAAGATCGGTGTCGGCTTCGATAAATAAAAAATCCAACGATTGCTTTGGTTAATACTCCATACGTGTATTGCGCACGTTAGGGTAATTAATAGCCACATAAATCCTTCTTATACAAAAAAAGCAGCGAATGCTGCTTTTTAGATTAATAACTTAGCTGAATTTACGCAATAGCAAGGTCAAGGATCTTACGGCTTTGCTCTAAGTTGATCGCTTGGTTTTCACCCAGTGCAACCATGCCGTGTTGTGTCAGTTGATTAATAACAGAATCAACGGCCTGCTCTTTATCGGCTTCGTATTCGCTAAATTGTGTGGCGACACCTAGCGATTGGTAGAAAGATTCGATAGCCACTATGGTTTGCTCAGCAAGATCGTCTGTTGCTTCTAGACCAAATACGTTAACACCCATCTGTTCTAGTTTTGTCTTCTTAACAGCAAATTGATTACGTAGCAAAGAAGGCTGAACAATAGCGAGTGAACGCGCGTGATCAACTCCCCAAAGCGCCGTAAATTCGTGACCGATCATATGCGTTGCCCAATCTTGCGGAACGCCAGAGCCAATCAGACCGTTGAGAGCTTGGTTCGCTGTCCACATCAAGTTTGCACGCCACTGATCATTGTCGCGCTGTGCAAATTCAGCACCTAACACTTTTAAGTTTTTAAGCAGCGCTTCTGCGTAGCCATCTTGAACCATAGCGCCGTGTTGGTTGGTTAAGTATTGCTCGCAGACGTGAACCCATGCATCGACGATACCATTGATTAACTGTTTTTCTGGCAGAGTTTTCATTACATCTGGGTCCATGACCGCAAACTTAGGCTGTACATGCGGTGTCATGAACGGCAGTTTGTCATGAGTTTCTGCTTTGGTAATTACAGCTCCCATGTTTGACTCTGAACCTGTAGCCGGTAAGGTTAGGATGGCACCGAGCGGCACGGCTTCAGTCACTTGATGTTTGCCAACCATAATGTCCCAACCATCACCATCATATTTCGCCGCGGCTGCGACATATTTTGAGCCATCGATGACCGAACCACCGCCCACTGCGAGTATGAAGTCGATACCTTGTTGCTTGACTAGAGCCACGGCTTTATCAAGTGTTTCTTTTGTTGGGTTTGGCTCTACGCCAGCAAATTCACTCCAAGTGTGGTTGCTCAGAGCTTGTGAAACCTGATCATAAACACCATTACTTTTTATTGAGCCACCACCGTATATAACAAGTACTTTTTGCTCGGTAGGGATGATGGATTGAATGCTTTGAATCTGACCTTGACCAAATTGAATCTGGGTTGGGTTGACGTATGAAAATTGCATCGTGTTATGCCTCTTGCTTCCAGTTATGGATTGTAATCTTTATCGTTAATATGCATATTAGTAGTGGAATGTGGCTTGATAAAGGCCAATTACTCCAAATGTTATGCCTATTTCTCCAAAGTTAATTTTAGCGGAGCAAAAATGTCACTCGCCGAACTTATGCAGCAATACGTCGATTTGAAAGGTTTCGATCAACTCGAAGGGATTGCTAAAACAGAAATTGAAGGGCTCTACTTTTATCGAAGTAGTCAGGGAAACACGCGTCGGCCTTTTGTCTATCAATCTGGCGTTATTGTGCTGGGACAAGGTAAAAAGAACATCTACCTGGGCAATCAGCCTGTTCAATATGGACCTGATGACTATCTCGTTGTCGGCGTTCCAATGCCCTTAGAGTGTGAAGCTATTGCTGTCGATGGAGAGCCCTTGCTAGGTTTAAGTATCGACATCGACCCACAAGTATTACACCGACTCGTGAACAAACTGGAAACTATGAACTGTTACAAGCCATGCGCAGATGGCAGTGTGCGTTCCGGTCTTAAATCTGTGGCGATGGATGACGATATGCTCGGTGTCTGCAAAAGGCTGATGAAAGCACTCTGTAATCCTATCGAGCTAGCAGTGTTAGGCGATAGTTTGATGGAGGAGTTAGCGTTTAGAGCCTTAATGAGCAAAGAAGGTCATGTATTATTCGATCTTGCGCGCCATGAAGGTCACTACGCACGTGTGGCAAAAGCGCTAGATTACTTACATCAGAACTATACAGCTTCTGTAACAGTGCAAGATCTTGCTGAACAAGCAAACATGAGTGTTTCTGCGTTCCACCAAGCCTTTCGGAGTGTCACCTTAGCCTCTCCAATTCAATACATTAAAAAGGTACGACTAGATAAGGCGAGGGAGTTGATACAGTTAGAGGGGGTTAAAGTTGGAGAAGCGGCACGTTTAGTGGGGTATAACAGTACTTCTCAGTTCTCAAGGGAGTTTAAACGCCACTTTAATGAAACCCCGAAAGCCAAACTTGTTAGCTAACTGTAAAAAGAGGAAATCAGGTTTTACAAATTTACAGTGTTTTTTAACTCAAGTTTGAGTAATATTATAAAAACAAAGCGAATTATTCTCGTTTCCCTATAGGAGATCTAGTCAATCTTCTGTGATAAGCCCCTTTTTCAGTGATGATCAAGGGGCTTATTTTTTATCAATAACCGAATAAAAACTAGTTATTGATGCAAATTAAGTGTCGGCTTGTTGCATATATGAAGCTATAAATTGCGAGTCATTTTATAGTCTGACCAAACAATACGTGTCATTTTGGTATTCTTATCTAGGGTTATTTTACGCGATATTTTAAGTGTTTAATTTTATTGATAAACATAGAAATTAAAGCGTTTAAACAATAACTTAAGGATAAATGAAATGCATAAATCAACGTCAGGAACGGCTAGAAGAGTATTTACCCTTAGTACTCTTAGCGCGTCATGTTTAATGGCATTCAACAGTTATGCCGCAGTTGACTGTAACCCTCTCGGAGTTTGGGATTCAGCGACCATTTATAACACGGGTGATCAAGTTCAACACTTGGGCGAGGGTTATCAGGCCAATTATTGGACGCAGGGAAATGACCCCGCCCAAACGTCTGGAGAATGGGGGCACTGGCAACATTTAGGAGCGTGTGATGCAGCTGGGGGAAATGAGCCTCCTACGGTGTCAGTTACGTCTCCTCTTGCCTCTGACGTTATTACACAAGGTGACGCTGTCACTATATCTGCAAGCGCATCAGACGTAGATGGAACGGTTGCCAAGGTGGAGTTTTCTGTTGATGGCGTTGTCGTTGGACAAGCGACACAGGCTCCATATAGTGTGACTTGGACCGCTACCGTTGGTAGCCACCAAATCAGTGCGGTTTCTTATGATGATGCAGGCGCTCAGAGTACAGTCAGTAGCGTGACAATCAATGTCGACTCTGCAAATCCTGACAACATTGCACCTACAGTCGATATCACGCTTTCTACCAATTCGGTTGATGTAGGAAGCCTAGTAACACTTACGGCGAATGCCGCAGATGCGGATGGGTCAGTTGATAAAGTCGACTTTTATGTTGGTGGTAGTTTGGTTGGTACTGCCGCGACTGCGCCTTACACTTTGAATTACACAACGGTGCAAGCTGGCAGTCTTGCGGTGCATGCCGTTGCAACAGACAATCTAGGGGCGAGCACTAATTCAACGCCTGTTACTCTCGTCGTTAACGGTGTACCGCCAGTTGCTAATTGTCGTCCAGACGGTTTATACCAGACACAAGGCGTGAATGTTCCTTACTGTACCGTCTACGATGGCGAAGGTCGTGAGCAGATGGGAGCGGATCACCCGCGTCGCGTGATCGGATATTTCACTAGTTGGCGTGCGGGTGATGACCCACAAGCCTCATACCTCGTCAAAGACATTCCATGGGAACAACTGACTCATATTAATTATGCCTTTGTTGGTATTGGTTCTGATGGGAAAGTGAACTTAGGCGATGTCAACGATCCAAACAACGCGGCGACAAGCAAAGAATGGCCAGGGGTAGATATTGACCCGACACTGGGCTTCAAAGGGCACTTTGGTGCGCTAGCGACTTATAAACAGCGCTATGGAGTTAAAACCCTAATTTCTATTGGGGGCTGGGCTGAAACAGGTGGCCACTTTGATGCCAATGGCAATCGCGTAGCTGATGGTGGTTTCTACACCATGACAACCAATGCGGATGGCTCAATTAACCACGCAGGTATAGAAAAATTCGCCGCTTCAGCCGTTGAAATGATGCGTACCTATAAATTCGATGGTCTGGATATTGACTACGAATATCCGACGTCAATGGCAGGTGCGGGAAATCCTTATGATAAAGCCTTTATGGAGCCGAGACGCCCATATTTGTGGGCTTCCTACCAAGAGTTAATGAAAGTCTTACGTGAAAAACTCGACGCGGCTTCAGCGCAAGACGGTATTCACTACATGCTAACTATTGCGGCTCCATCATCTGGCTATCTATTGCGAGGTATGGAAACCTTTGATGTCACAAAGTATCTCGACTACGTCAACATCATGTCCTACGACCTACATGGTGCATGGAATGATCATGTAGGACACAATGCTGCGTTATTCGATACGGGAGAAGACTCTGAGTTAGCGCAGTGGAATGTCTACGGTACGGCTGCCTACGGTGGTATTGGCTACCTGAACACCGACTGGGCTTACCACTATTTCCGTGGTTCGATGCCAGCAGGCCGCATTAACATTGGTGTTCCATACTACACTCGTGGTTGGCAAGATGTGACAGGTGGGACTAATGGTCTTTGGGGCCGCGCCGCCTTACCGAATCAAGCCCAATGCCCTGAAGGAACAGGGGAAGGCGAGAAGAACAATTGTGGTAATGGTGCGATGGGCATCGATAACATGTGGCATGATAAAGATCCTCAAGGCAACGAAATGGGGGCGGGCTCAGGCCCAATGTGGCATGCTAAAAATCTAGAGAAGGGGATATGGGGTACATACAGCGCTGCTTATGGATTAGATCCTGTTAATGATCCGAGTGATCAACTGGTTGGTGCCTATACAAGACACTATGACAGCGTTGCGGTTGCTCCTTGGTTATGGAACGCACAAAAGAATGTTTTCCTCTCCACTGAAGATGAAGCCTCTGTTTCTGTTAAAGCGGACTACGTCATTAACAAAGAGATCGGTGGCATTATGTTCTGGGAGCTAGCAGGGGACTACAACTGTTATCTGCTTGAGAATGGACAGCGTACCTCTGTCGATTTGACTGAGCAATCCTGTGTCAATGGAACGGGTGAATATCATATGGGTAACACGATGACGAAAGCTATCTACGATAAGTTTAAGTCTGCGACGCCATATGGCAATAAGGTTTCAACAGGTGCAATACCTACCGAGGCTGTTGATATAGCAGTGACGATCGGCGGCTTTAAAGTTGGTGATCAAAACTATCCGATCAACCCTAAAGTAACCTTCACGAACAACACAGGGCAAGCCATTCCTGGCGGGACTGAGTTCCAATTCGATATCCCAGTCTCGGCTCCTGATAATGCTAAAGATCAATCCGGTGGCGGATTAAAAGTCATCGCGTCTGGCCACACAAGAGCGAACAACATTGGTGGTCTTGATGGACCAATGCACAGAGTCGCGTTTAGCTTGCCAAGTTGGAAAGAGCTGCCTGCCGGTGGGACGTACGATCTTGATATGGTCTACTACCTACCTATCTCCGGGCCTGCGAATTACACTGTAAATCTGGGCGGAGTGGATTACGCATTTAAGTTTGAGCAACCAGATTTACCGCTAGCAGACCTCTCTAATGGTGCAAACAACGGCGGAAATAATGGGGGTAACAACGGTGGCAATAATGGAGGCAACTCCGGCACAGTATCAGTATGGGAGCCAGGCGTGACCCAAGCGGTCAATGGAGATACGTACTCATACAATGGTAAGTGTTTCGTTGCCAAGAATAACCCGGGAGCATGGGAATCACCAACCCAGTCAAACTGGTTTTGGGATGAAGTTAATTGCCCTCAGTAATTGAATCTTGATTAGTAGAAGGCCTTGGCAATTCGCCAAGGCCTTGTTGTAATCGCTGAACCCATAGTGACTAAAATTTGTAGCTTTCAGGCACAACGACGATACCGTTTTCTGAAATGTGGAATCGTTTAGCATCTTCAATGGTATTTAATCCGATTGAAGTATAGGCAGGAATTGAAACATGTTTATCAATGATACAGTTAACCAACTTACATCCTTCACCGACTTCTACATCGTCAAATAAAATACTGTCTACTATCGTTGCGCTGTCGTTGATACGTACATTGGAGGAGATGACTGAGTGTTGCACGGAACCACCGGAATTAATCACACCATTGGCTATAATCGAATTGATAAATATGCCTTCATTACCCGTGGCAGAAGAGACTGTTCTTGCGGGAGGTAGCTGCGGCTCATAAGTACGAACCCCCCAGTTAGGTTGATACAGATTCATCGGTGGAATTGGCTCTAACAAGTCCATGTTTGCCTGATAAAACGAATCGATTGTTCCTACATCTCGCCAATAGCAGTCTCGCGCAACACGGCCTCGATCGGAACAAAAGTTGTAAGCATAAACGCATTGCTCATCGATTAAGCGAGGAATGATGTCGTTACCAAAATCATGAGAAGAGAAGTCATTGTCAGCATCTTCTCGGAGTACTCGCTGAAGCGTTTCCATCTCGAATATGTAGATACCCATAGACGCCAAACTACGATCTGGTTTGTTAGGCATGGATTGTGGATCTGCTGGTTTTTCAGAGAAAGTCTCTACTAAGCCTTGGTCGTTAACAGAAAGAACACCGAATGCCGATGCATCTTTTTTCGCGACATCCATAGACGCAATGGTCAGCTTTGCGCCATTTTCAATATGATCTTTCAGCATTTCAGCATAGTCCATGCGATAGATGTGATCACCGGATAAAACGATAACGTGCTTAGCGTCACTTCGCTCTAATAACCACAGATTATGGTAGATTGCATCAGCGGTGCCTTCATACCATTTACCTTTACCACGCATCTGAGGTGGGACGACCGAAATAAATTCGCCCAACTCAGGGTTAAACAATGACCATCCATCTCGCAGGTGCTTTTGCAATGAGTGAGATTTGTATTGCGTAAGCACCAATATCTTGCGAAGCCCAGAGTGGAGGCAATTGGTTAAGGTAAAGTCAATGATTCGGTATTTGCCTCCGAAAGGCACAGCAGGTTTAGCGCGGTCATCCGTAAGAGGACTTAAACGTGAGCCCATTCCTCCAGCTAAGATAACGGTAAGGGTATCTTGCATGATTCTATCTCCATATAGCGCAACAAGCGACATATGAAGGTTAGTTCAAGATCTGCGCCAACTAGGAAACAGCGTACCAATAAGGGTTGTTGCAAACGCGTGCACCATAAATGTGTGAACTTGGTGCATATAAAATAACCATTGCACCAAAATTATGCAATTGAATGTGTTTCGCTGACAGAAAGGACAGAGACTTGATTACGGCCAAGAGATTTTGACTCATAGAGTGCAATGTCTGCACGTTTATAGGTCTCTTCAGGCTTCGCTGAAATTTCGGTTGCACCGGCACTCACAGTGATGTTCAGCTCGCTTTCTATATTAATAGCCGTTCTAACCCGGTTGAGCACCATTTCGGCCTCATTTAGGTCTGTATGAGGCATAATGATAGCGAACTCTTCGCCACCAATTCGGGCAATAACATCGGTTTCCCGTAAGTGGTGTGATAAGCAACCCGCAACGTCTTTAATGACATCATCACCGCGATCGTGGCCAAACTTGTCATTGATGCGTTTGAAGTGATCAATATCAATCAAGGCTAATGTGGCAGGCTCATTATTTGAGTAACGCTTTGCACGCATTGCTTGATTTTGCATCTCTTTATCGAACTTACGGCGATTCCAAAGCGACGTCATAGGATCTTTCTCACTCAACTCTCTTAGGCGGTCTTCAAGTTCTTTTCGATGCGAGATATCAACAAAAGAGGCGACATAGAATTGAATGACACCAAAACGGTCCTTGACGGTTTGAATGCGTAGAATCTCTGTGATGAGTGAACCATCGCGACGCTTATTGACCACTTCGCCTTCCCATAGCCCTCTTTCTTCGAGAATCTTCCACATATTCATATAGAATTCTTGTTGATGCTTACCTGAAGCAAACAGTGAAGGGGGTTGACCTTTTACATCATCTAAGGTGTAGCCACTAATCCTTGTGAACTCACTGTTTACTTGAATGATACGGTTATTTCGGTCGGTAATAACGACGGCTGACATACCGTTCATCGCGGCGCGAGCAATCTTGCTATCTAAGCTATTTTTTTCGTGGTTATGATTCCATGTTACAAAAGTGAAGGTGAGTAGAAATAAAATAATCAGAATAAATGCTGCTTGGATATAGAGATCATGGCGAGCATCGTCAGTAAACGCATGAGCTTCATCAAAGGAGGTTTTAATAAAAAAGACTAACTCTTCAACGTGTTCTACGTCATTGAGTTCAGTTGAAGTGAAAGAAATCCAGTAATCGCGTTCTTTAACAGTGCCGAATTTACTAAACTGCAAGGCTCGCCATAGCTTAGGGAATTGGCTCGAAATATTGGAGTCACGGTGAGCGTTTACCAAATTACCTAGAATCTTTTCACCATTCGTCGACATTAAATAAAACCCGTCTCCCGTAGCAACTATGGGCAAATTGAGCTGATTACGCTTGTAGGCCAGACCATAATACAAACGACTGAGATCAAGATTTGCAATAAAATACCCTTTACGTTCGCCATTCAATGTAATGGGGTAGATGACGCGGTAAGCAGGCTGGTAAGGGGTCACTAGACGACCGTTTTCTATTTCGAGATCAATACCGAATTTGCCCGTATCGTGGTCACCTAGTGTTTTGGCGAAAGCGAAATAATCGCGGTCACCTTTGTGTTGTAAACGTTCTTGTTCGACAATCTCTATAAACCGTTCACCGCTATTTATACGAACAATCTCCATACCATCTTTGTCAATAAAGCGTAATTGAGAGTAATAGCCTTGTGTTTTAGCGATAAGCAACCAAAACTCTTCTAAAGCATCAAGATTTTCACGAGTGGGATTTAAGATCGCTTGGTTTAATACACCATTGTTTGATAGGTAACGAAGCGATGTTGAAATCTTTTGCAGAGATGTTTGCAACTCTACTTTTGAATACTCAAGCTTGTTACGGTTGAGTTGCTCGACATATTGCTCAGTTTGCTGCTCGACGAGCGAAAGCTGAGTGTAAAAATAGAGGAAGGGGACAAACGACAGCGCACAAAAAACAGCGATAAATTGTAAGACGATTTTGGAACGACGTTTGTACATTTAACTATTCTAATTATTAAGTTAATCAGTAAAAAAACAAATCATACTACGATATCATTCTACTTACTGTGAGCGTGGTTGAATATTAATTGCGTATATATGGTCGGAATAGAAATAAATGGGCTTTTATACACATTACCGACGATTTTGGGCGATGATGTATCGTCACTCGAAACAAAAAAAGCACCTCTATTGCGAGGTGCTTTTGCCATCTATCGGGGGATTGGCAAGAAACGTTTAAGCAGTTGCAGTCTCTTGCTTTGCTTCTGCTTTGTTCTTTAAGAAAGCGTAAGTGAAACCTGTCACCGCTGTACCTGCGGCGATAGCGACCAAATACATCAGCACTGGCGTGATTGCGTTAGGAATCAGTAGTACGAACAGTCCGCCATGAGGAGCCATTAACTTCGCGCCGAACAGCATAGATAGGGCACCTGTTAACGCACCGCCTGCCATACATGCTGGAATAACGCGCATTGGATCTTTCGCAGCGAATGGAATTGCGCCTTCTGAGATAAAGCACAGACCAAGCACGAATGAGGCTTTACCTGCTTCACGCTCACCTTGTTCAAACTTGTTCTTAGCAATAAAGGTAGCGAGACCCATACCAAGCGCTGGAACCATACCTGCAGCCATGATAGCGGCCATCGGCGCGTAGGTTTGCGAAGCAAGTAGGCCAACACCGAATGCATAAGCGGCTTTGTTTACTGGACCACCCAAGTCGAAGCACATCATTGCACCGAGGATAATACCTAGTAGTACAGCGCTGTCAGAGCCCATGTTGTTGAGGAAATCAGTCAGCCCATTCATGATGCCAGAAACAGGGCCGCCTACGATGTAAATCATTACAAGACCCGTGAACAAGGTGGCCACGAATGGGATGATCAGAATTGGTTTAAGCGCTTCCATCGATTGTGGCAGTGATACCTTATCGGCAAGGAACTTAGCTGCGTAACCTGCGATGAAGCCTGCTGCGATACCGCCTAGGAATCCTGCGCCCGTTGAGCTAGCTAGCATACCACCAACAAGGCCCGGAGCTAGACCTGGACGGTCAGCAATAGAGAATGCGATGTAGCCCGCAAGTACTGGGATCATTAGAGCGAACGCTGAGCCTCCACCAATGGTCATCAATGCAGCAGCGAGTGTACCTTCTTCTTTAAAGGCTTCGATACCAAACACGAAGGATAGGGCGATGATCAAACCACCAGCAACCACGACAGGAAGCATGTGAGATACACCTGTCATAAGATGTTTGTATGCGCCTTTCTTCTCTTCTGTTGCAGTAGAGCCATTAGAAGCGCCTGTGTGTTGGTATAAGCTGGCTTGTTCAAATGCTTTGTCCATCTCTTCAGCCGTTTTCTTAAGAGTCGGACCGGTTTTGGTGCGGTACATCTTCTTGCCGTTGAATCGGTCAAGTGGCACTTCAATATCAGCAGCAATGATGACCAAATCTGCATCCGCGATTTCTTGGTCGGTGAGTTGGTTTTTCGCGCCTACTGAGCCACGTGTTTCCACTTTGATTTGGTGGCCGCGGCGTTTGCCTTCTTCTTCAAGTGCTTCAGCTGCCATGAAGGTATGGGCTACGCCTGTTGGACATGCGGTAATAGCAACAATCTTCTTAGTTGCAGATGTATTTTCTGTTGGGGCTGCGACTGTCGTTGCTTGCTCTAGAATGGCTGCGTTTTCGACGGCAGTTTGTAAGAACGCCGATGCATCTTTCGCTACTGAGCTGATATCAGCTCGATAGACTTTTTTACCTACGAAACGAGAAGTATCGACCGGAGTGTTAGCCGCAATGATAACGACTTCTGCTTGTTGAATGTCTGAATCATTAAGCAGTGTTGATTCAATCACGCTAGATTGGCATTCAATTTTCGCATTCCATCCTAGTTTAGCGGCGGCTTGTTCTAGTAGACCTGCCGCAATGATGCTGTTTGCAACACCACTTGGACAAGCTGTAATAATGGCAATATTCATACTGATAACCTTCTGTTCCTTAGTTGTTGTCTAAGTTCGTATTAGGGTAGAGCTCGCTTACTTGTGTTTGGAGCTTGATGTTATCCAGTTCTTCCTGACTGGTAAGTCCAACGCCAACCTGACTGACTGCTAGGGCAGAGAGAGCGGTGGCGAAGCGTAATAAATCTTCTTTGGGCATGAGTTGCATGTGACCCCAGCACAAGCCCGCGACAAGCGTATCGCCTGCGCCTACGGTGCTGACCACATTCATACGTGGCGGTTTGGCATGTAACCATTGACCTTGGTTAAGCCACATTACTCCGTCTGCGCCCATTGAAACGACAATATTGGCGATGCCTTTGTTGCTTAGCGTTTGAGCCGCTGTTTGGCACTGCTCTGGAGTTGATAGATGATCACCAATAAGATCACTGAGTTCTTCATCATTGGGTTTGATCAGCCAAGGCTGAGCCTCAATGCCTGCACGCAATGCCATTTTGCTGCTATCAAACAAAACTTTCTTGCCTTGCTGATGCAGTTTTTCGATCCAAGCGGCGCATTGCTCAGGGCTAACACCGCCCGGAAGGCTGCCGGCGAGTACAAAGTAGTCGTGAGTTTCTGCGAGCCTAAAAAGGGTTTGCTCAAAGCAATCTATTTCTTCTTTCGTTACGTGAACGCCAGGGAAGTTAATGTCGCTAACTTGACCATCGGCTTCGACAAGTTTGACATTAATGCGAGTAGCACCTTGCACCTCTACAAACTCATTGTTGACTTGGATATCGTCAAATAGCTGATGGAAGAGCTCCGGATTATCTTTACCAAGAAAACCAGTTACCGTGACCTCGGCACCAAGATCACTAAGGACCTTGGCAACGTTTACTCCTTTGCCCGCGGCGTGTAGGTTGCTTTTTTCTACTAGGCTTACTGAGCCAACGGAAAGCGAATCTAATGAACCTGTTAGGTCAAGAGCCGGATTTAGCGTGATGGTAACGACTTTATTTGTTTTCAATGCAGACATGACCAAGTTCCTTAACCTTCACCTAGACCAGAAGCAATGGCTTTACCAATCGATTCTAATGCTTGTGCTGCATCTGGACCTTCTGCAGAGAACTGAAGCTGGTGGCCATGTTTAACACCGAGCGCAATCACTTTCATCAGGCTCTTCGCGTTAACGGTTTTACCGTCGCCATCGAGATTCGCAACGCGAATGTTTGATTCGAACTTTTTCGCTTCTGCAACGAGCATTGCCCCCGGACGAGCGT
Organism: Vibrio tubiashii; assembly: GCF_028551255.1. Lineage (NCBI taxonomy): Bacteria > Pseudomonadati > Pseudomonadota > Gammaproteobacteria > Vibrionales > Vibrionaceae > Vibrio > Vibrio tubiashii. The sequence goes on from NZ_CP117030.1 coordinate 781,420, forward strand.
GTAGGCCGTGTGCATTTTTAATCTTGAAAATGGCGCTATTACCAGTTTCATCGCCGTCGGTCGCGACTTCTTCGCCCTTCAATAGCGCTAGAATCTGCTCAGCGGTGGCATCCAGTAACTTGCTGTGTTCGTTGTTAAACACAAGTGTCGAAATTGTCTTGAGAATAGGCTGATGAGCGTTGTTACAAGCAGCGAAAGCGACGAGTGCACGAACTTTCTCACCGTCAAGCTCACAATCATTGGCAGTGGATACAAAAGAAACGCCTGTACGGGTTACTTGCTTATCGCTACCTACAAGCCAGAGACCTTGACCAAGGTGTGTAGGTGTTTTGGTCACCAGATCGGCAACGAATTCTGCACCTGCACAACCTGTGTTTTTAAGAAGGCCACCCGCAACCGCACTCATTTGCACCATGTCACTCGCAGGGAACTTCAGTTGAATATGTGCAGCATCGAAGTCTGCTTCTAATTGAACATCGCCGTTGAGTAGGGCAATGATATCCTGTTCGCTTTTAGCACTACGTAAACGCGCTTCAACGCCATCAGCAGCCAAAACTTTTGTTAGCTGTTTAAGGATGCCCAAGTGCTCATCAGATTTAGCCGCGATACCAATGGCGACAAACACTTTGTTGCCATCTCCCCACTCAACACCGTTAGGGAAATGATGAACGGAAACGCCAGTCGTTTTGACCATAGAACGTGTGTCGGTCGTACCATGTGGGATCGCAATACCGTTACCCAAGAAAGTTGAGTTTTGCTTCTCACGGTTTAACATGCCTTCAACATAACTTTGCTCAACAAGGCCTTTCTCCGTTAGAGCCTGTGCAATGTTTTTGATCGCTTCAAACTTATCGGTCGCTTTTTGGGAAAGGGTGATGTCATTTTTCACTAACTTAAGCATGGTGCTTCTCCAGCCTTAAGGGATTTAAACTTTTAATCGAGTCTTCATTTACAATGTCTTTTTGCTTAACTGAATCGATTCAGCAAAAAGATAAAAAATATTGGTTCAGCGTTATCAGGTCTAACTTACTGATAAAAAGTGACTACTTAAAACCACCACTCTAGAAATTAAGTGATTTCACTCACTTTATAGACCTTGCTGAATCCTTTCAGCTTTTATACTGAATCGTTTCAGCTTATAATTCAACTCATCGTAAGATCATTTATAAAGTATTATGATCCGGCGCACAGAACAAAGGTTGTGGATATGACACTAGATGAGATAGCAAAGCTTGCTGGGGTTTCAAAGACGACGGCGAGCTATGTGATCAATGGTAAAGCTCAAAAGTACAGAATCAGCGAGAAAACGCAGAGAAAAGTGATGGATGTGGTGAATGAGCACAATTACCGCCCTGATCTTGCTGCCAGCACATTAAGAGCCGGACAGAGCCGTTCATTTGGGCTTATCATTCCCGATCTAGAAAACACCAGTTATGCAAGATTGGCTAAATTGCTTGAGCAGAACTCACGTTCGGCAGGGTATCAGATTCTAATCGCGTGCTCAGACGATGAACCTGAAACAGAGAAAAACGTCGTTCAAGCCTTGGTCAGTCGTAAAGTTGATGCATTGTTCGTCGCTAGTGTGATTCCAGACGCTAGTGAGTTCTACTTGCAGTTAAAATCAAAAGGGACGCCAGTCATCGCGCTTGACCGTCCGCTCGACGACGAGCACTTCTCTTGTGTAATCAGTGAGGATTTTGGCGGCGCTTTTGAGCTGACTCAGTCGGTTGTTGGTGACAATGTAACAAATGTTGGTCTTATTGGGGCACTGCCAGAGCTGAACATATCTCGTGAGCGTGAGTTAGGATTTGTTTCCGCGGCAAAACAGCAAAATGTGGCCTGTATAGTTGGTTATGGCGAACACTTTAATCGCAAAGACGGTAAACAAGTGCTTGAAGCTTGGTGTAAAGAGGATAAAGTGCCGGATGCTATTGTCACCACCTCTTATACCTTGTTAGAAGGGGTATTGGATGTACTGTTGGAACGACCGGAATTAGCAAACAAGATCAAAATTGCGACATTTGGTGACAACCGTTTGTTGGATTTTTTACCAATGAAAGTGAACTCGCTACCTCAGCAATTCGAACTGATTGCTGACAGTGCGATGGAACTGGCGCTCAATGCAGCTGCAAAACGCTATCAAGCTGGCGTAGAGTTAGTTCCAAGAAAGATCATTGTTAGATAAAACTAAGCCCTGTTATAAACAGGGCTTAGTTTTTATGTTTGGCTTGATGGCTTAATACTGGAATCGAACCGACATAGTAACTTGCGGGCCATAAAGGCCATTATTGCGAGTTTCCGCTGAAAGGGAAAGTTGTTGTGTAGAGTGGAAACGCACACCTGCATGGAAAACAGATGCATCATCATTACGACCGATACGCCCTGTTGCTTCAACTTGATCGGTTAACCAAAGGCGGACACCGACGTTAATTTCGGCTTGAGTATCACTTTCGCCACCGGCTTCTGGTGTGTATTTCACTTGGTGGACAAGTAACTGGCCGTAGACGTCGGCAAACTGACTGATTGGGCCATTAAATCCAATACCACCAGCGAGATCATAGTCTTTATCAAACTGGGTATCTGCACGGAGAATAAAGTGAGAGTTTTCGGTAAAGAATGTACTAAACTCTGCACCCGTCATTTCAGGTCCAATAGCTGTTCGAACTTCGAAAAAGTTATAGTTAAAATTGTTCGCTTGGGCGCTTGTGCTGATTCCTGCAATCGCTAGAGCACTGGCCAAAATGAGTTTTTTCAAAAGTAGTCTCCGACTAACAACAATAAATTGACTAATAAAAATGGCTTGCAATAAGCAAGCCAAATCATAGCCTAATCAGAGAACTAATTCAGGGGATTTATAGAATCTGAATACGATCAACTTCAATTTCTGGTGTGTTGCCGCCTTCATACTCACCGAAAAGACGTACTTTTGTCGTATGATCAATTGGTTGTGCCATATGAATGTCGTCATCCAGTTCTACTTGAATCTCACCTTTGCCATCAGAGAAGATAAAGGTGTCGCCTTTAACTTGTCGCAGAAGGTTACCTTCAACAACAACATTCTTCTCAGTGAACATACTGGTATCCGCTAATAAAGTGTCTACGGTAGTGAGCTCAACAGGGCCGCTGTACTGAATTCCAGCCCCTTTTTCATGGTGACCTTCTTTTGCCAAAGCAAAGGTAGGCGCAAGGATAAGGGTCGCAGCGGTAGCAAGAATTACTTTTTTCATCATGTTTTCCTTTCTAATGTCAGGCAGTGTTTGTTTGATGGTGCTATTAAAACAGACCCATTTTGAATCCATGCTGAGTGTTAGATTCATATTCGATTCATATTGTTGAGGAAATTAGCCAAATGCCGTTATTATTAGCCTTATCTCTATGAATCGAATAAGTATTAATAGTTCATGCAATCCACATTGAAAGCGCTTATGGTCCAAGGCACTACCTCAGACGCAGGGAAAAGTGTTCTAGTGGCAGGTTTATGCCGCGTATTAGCTCGAAGAAACATTAAAGTCGCACCATTTAAACCGCAGAATATGGCACTCAACAGCGCTGTTACCACTGATGGGGGCGAGATAGGCCGAGCACAAGCCGTTCAAGCTCTCGCCTCCAACATTGAATCTAGTGTTCATATGAATCCAGTTTTGCTTAAACCAAATACGGACATGGGTGCTCAGGTCATTTTTCAGGGGAAGGCAACTACGACGGTTGATGCAATTGGCTATCAGAGTTACAAAAAAGTGGCCTTGCCAGTGGTGATGGAATCTTTTTCTATCCTCCAGTCACAATACGAATCCGTATTAATCGAAGGTGCAGGTAGTCCCGCAGAAATCAATCTAAGAGCTAACGATATCGCAAACATGGGATTTGCCGAAGAGGCCGACGTTCCTGTCATTATTGTTGCCGATATTGATCGCGGCGGTGTATTTGCTCATCTTTACGGGACTTTAGCGCTACTATCTGAAAGTGAACAGGCGCGAGTGAAAGGCTTTGTTATTAACCGTTTCCGCGGCGATATTTCCCTTTTGGAGCCAGGGCTCGATTGGTTAGAAGAGAAAACCGGTAAGCCTGTCATTGGGGTTTTGCCTTATTTGCATGGTTTCGACTTAGAGGCCGAAGACGCGATCAATGCCCAGCAAGTGAGCAGCGAAAACGCCAAGCTAAATGTGGTTGTTCCTGTATTTCCGCGCATTAGTAATCACACCGATTTCGATACGCTCAGACTCAATCCAGATATCAACTTAAGATACGTTGGTAAAGGGGAACGCTTATCTGAGGCCGATTTAATCATACTGCCTGGTTCAAAATCAGTTCGAAATGATCTTGACTATCTACGCAGCCAAGGGTGGGATAAAGATATCAATAGACACCTTAGGTTAGGCGGTAAAGTGATGGGAATTTGTGGTGGATATCAGATGCTTGGTTCGATGATTCATGATCCTCTCGGAATTGAAAGTGATCCGGGCTCTAGTCAAGGGCTAGGGCATCTCTGCGTAGAGACCGAACTTAAGCAAGGCAAAACACTAACCAATGTGAGTGGCACGATGACATTAGAGGGTAATGATATTGCCGTCAGTGGATATGAAATACATGCCGGAGTCAGTCATGTATCATCGAATCATCTGATTGAGCTGGAAAATAAACAGCTCGATGGCACGATCAGTGATTGCAATCAAGTGCTCGGTACCTACCTCCATGGTATCTTTGATAATGCTGACGCTGTATCCGCCATTTGCAAGTGGGTGGGTGTTGAAAACGTGGCGAAGATAGATCACCAACTAAACCAACAAAAAGCCATTGATAGGATTGCCGACGCCATAGAGCAGCATCTCGATCTTAAAAAGCTATGGCCTGAATTATAATCAATGCAACCATGACCAGTTTAAAACATTCTCTTTTAGCCTTTTTTGCATGTGTGAGCTTTAATGCTCATTCTGAGTCGCTGCGCATTTATGCGGCTTCATCAATGACCAATGTGGTCAATGATCTTGTCGAGCAGTATGAAGAGTCGAATGATACCTCTGTGACAACCGTGTTTGGTGGAAGCGCTTCGTTGGCACGTCAATTGGCGCAAGGTGCTCCTGCGGATATCTACATATCAGCAAACCAAAAGTGGATGGACTATTTAGTTGAGCAGAGTATCGTTAAGGGTGACGGTGTCACACATATTGCGGCGAATAGTTTAGTTGCTATTGCTCCTAAAGGTCATCTTCATAACTTGGATGTACATTCAGAGGAGTCTTGGATATCCGCGTTAGCGGGATATCGTCTCGCGATTGGACAAACTAACGCCGTACCAGCAGGTATGTACGCCAAACAGGCGCTAGTTAATTTAGGTGTTTGGGATGAGGTGAAAACGCATCTCGCACCGACAAACAACGTTCGTATTGCGCTGACGTTAGTCGAAAGAAGTGAGTCTCCTCTCGGCATTGTCTATAAAACGGATGCGTTACTAAGTGATAAGGTTGAGGTAGTGGCGACATTACCTAGCAGTTCACATGCAAACATAGTCTATCCGATGGCGCCGCTTAATGAGAAGATAGAGACACAGCGGTTTGTTAAGTTTATCCATAGTCAACAAGCTCAAAGTGTGTTTAAACAGTATGGCTTTACTGAGGTAGTGGAATAGAGGTGAGTTTGTTAACCGATTACGAATATCAGGCATTACTGTTAAGTTTAAAGGTGGCGTTTTTCGCCATTGTTTGGCTGATACCAATAGGGGTTGGTCTTGCATGGTTATTGGCGAGAAAACAGTTTATCGGTAAAAGCTTATTGGATTCAGTGATTCATCTCCCTTTGGTTTTACCCCCTGTGGTGATTGGATATTTGCTGCTTATCTCTATGGGTAGGCAAGGCTTTGTCGGTAACTGGTTATATGAGCATTTTGGGTTAGTGTTTTCTTTCAGTTGGAAAGGGGCGGTGCTGGCCTGCATTGTGGTCGCACTTCCACTAATGGTGCGCTCGATAAGGCTGAGTTTAGAGAATGTTGATGGCCGCTTAGAGCAGGCGGCGGCAACACTGGGCGCTTCTCCCATTAAGATCTTCTTCACTATTACGTTGCCGCTAACGATCCCAGGGATCATCACCGGCACTATGCTTTCTTTTGCGCGAAGCTTAGGTGAATTTGGGGCGACAATCAGCTTTGTCTCAAATATTCCTGGTGAAACTCAAACTATTCCATTGGCAATGTACACCTTTATTGAAACGCCAGGCTCTGAAGCAGAAGCAATGAGGCTATGTCTCATCTCGATTGCGATAGCACTTGCGTCGATGCTTATCTCAGAGTGGTTATCTAGGGTGAGTGCTCGTCGATTGGGAGCAAGCCAATGAAGGGAATAACAGCATGCTATAAACAACAGCTGGGCGATGTTAAGTTCGATATAGACCTGACTCTACCAGAAAAAGGCATTACCGCCGTTTTTGGTCGCTCTGGGGCGGGAAAAACCTCACTGATTAACGCTATCGCAGGTTTAAAACAGCCTGATGATGGCTTGATAGCGATCGGCAACAAGACGCTTTTTGATTCTGATAATCAAATCGATGTTCCAGTGCATCTGCGTAATGTTGGTTATGCATTTCAGGATGCGCGTCTATTTCCCCATTTCAAGGTTGAGCGAAACCTTAACTACGGGGTATCCGTCTCGGATAAATCGCACTTTGAGCAGATTGTTCAGTTGCTGGCGCTAGAGCCTTTGCTAAAACGCTATCCTCACCAACTTTCAGGCGGCGAAAAGCAGCGGGTGGCGATTGGTCGTGCCTTATTGTCTAAGCCAGATATCTTATTGATGGATGAGCCTCTTGCGTCACTTGATTTACCGAGAAAGCGGGAAGTGATGCCATTCTTAGAACAGTTATCACAAAACGTTGAGATCCCAATTATCTATGTTTCGCACAGCTTAAATGAAGTGCTACGTCTTGCAAGCCACTTAGTTGTGATTGATGAGGGTAAGGTTGCGGTCTCTGGGCCCATTGAAGATGTTTGGTCGTCGCGAGCAATGAAGCCTTGGCAATCTTTCTCAGAACAGAGCTCATTGTTTGAAGCGAGAGTGGTAGAGCACAACAATCAATATGCTTTATCTAAGGTTGAACTTGCGCCCGACGTTTCTCTGTGGGTGCAAAAGATCGACGGTGAAATTGATTCCCCGGTAAGGTTGCAAGTAAGAGCTAACGACGTGTCTATAATGCTTGATGAGCCTCAGCGGACTTCCATTCGAAACGTTTTAAAAGGCAAGGTGTCGAAGATAGAAACTCATGCGAGTAGCCAAGATAGAATCAGTGTCTCGGTGCAAATCGAATTATCTAAAGGTTGCCACCTAGTCGCAACCATTACCGCTTGGGCGAGGGATGAATTAGAACTTGAACAAGGGATGGAGGTTTACGTTCAAATCAAAGGTGTCAGTGTCACTCAGCGCGATGTCGTAGTATCCAATTAAAAAACGCCGCGTAATGCGGCGTTTAAGTTTCTAGCGTTTAATTATTTTGCGAACACGTCTGTGAAATCGCGTTTTAGAATTGGGTCACGGCGTGCTTTTTTGATCTGCTTAACCATGTCTTTAACACAGTTGTGCAGTACTTGGTCAAGCAACTCGGCACGGTATTCTTCTTTTTGCTCTTCAGTCATGTCTTTTGGAAGGTTCAGTGTCGGAAACTCTTCCATTACATTTAAGCCAGCAAAGGCTTGGCTCACTGATACTAAAGCGTGAAATTGTTCAAAATTATCTAGAACATTTTGCGCACTGCTTGGCAGTTCATTCCACGATTCACGAACAGCTTCTTCAGAAACTTCATGGATTGACGTTACCATTAGGTGCATTGCTTCTGGAACTTCATCAAATTCAATTACTTGGCGCAATTCAGCAGATACTTCTGCAAGATCTACTTTTGGCTGTTCTGTTTGATTAACGTCAGACATGGATAATATTCTCTTAAAATGTGTGTGTATCGGCGCTATCGTAAAAAATTAGGGATAAATGTCAACCTCGAATGGATGATTAAACCAAGGTGGAGTATGCTTTTGTTAAGCATGTGATTTCTTAGTGATTTTATAGGGTTAAATCTATGAAACTAAATGATTAAAATCGACTAAGACAAAAATGGATTTCAAGGGTGGTAGTATACAGTGGAAATAACGGGTTCCTCGATGAACATCCTGCTGGTTGACGACGTTCAAATGGAGCGTATACAACTCGCAATAAGGTTAAAACAACTAGGGCACACGGTTGAGATGGCCAGCTCAGGTCAAGAGGCTTTGGACATGTACCCTAAGTTCGAACCTGATCTTGTTTTGCTTGATATTTCCATGCCAGATATGAATGGATTTGAAGTTTCAGCGAAAATCAGAGAACTCTATCCCGACTGGGTGCCTATTATCTTTTTAAGTAGTCACGACGAACCGACAATGATTGCAAGTGCGATCGAAGCGGGCGGAGATGATTACCTGATTAAACCCGTTGATAAGATCGTACTCAATTCAAAGCTTATCGCAATGCAACGTATTGCGTTTATGCGTCGTGAACTTAAGCAAAAGTCCGCCGCTCTAGCAAAAGCGAATGAAGAGTTAGCGCAGTTAGCACAAGAAGACGGACTAACCAAAGTCAAAAACAGGCGTTATATCGATGAAAAGCTCACTGAAATGATCTCATTACACGGGCGTCATCAGCTTCCTCTCAGTCTCATTTTGCTCGACGTCGATCGGTTTAAACTCTACAACGATAACTACGGCCATATTGAAGGCGACCGCTGCTTAATCGAAATCGCTTCAACGCTTTCAAATTTGTTTACCAGAAGTGGAGAAATCGTAGGGCGTTATGGTGGTGAAGAGTTTGTAGTACTGCTCGGGCATACCGATCAAGAAAAAGCGACTAAGAACGCAGAGCGAATCAAATCATCTATAGAAGCGGCTAACTTGCCGCACGAGTACAGTGATGTGTCATCTTTGGTGACAGTGTCACAAGGAGTGTATCACCTGATCCCAAATGGGCGGGAAACCATAGAGCAACTCTATGAACTGGTAGATAAGCGTTTGTATCAAGCTAAAGTCAACGGAAGAAACCAGTACGTTGCGAGTGACGATTAATTAATACAGACTCGGTTTCTACCTGCTTTCTTCGCTTTATATAAAGCATTGTCGGCAGCTTTCATGACTTCGGAGACTTTGTTCGATTCAGAGCTGTCGGCAACACCAATACTTATCGTGACGTTAACATAGTCTTGTTGCTTCTTCGCTCCACGCTTTTTAGATCCAAGCTTATCATCTTTAGGGCGAGCGTCTTGATTTCTCAACACCATATCGTAGCCCTCGATAGAGCCTCTTAGCAGTTCTAAATGATCCCGCGTGTCTTCAGCTAATTTTCCTTTGAATAGCACAGTGAATTCTTCACCACCATAGCGGTATACCTTCGCTCGTCCACCTACCTGTTGAAGTTTGGTCGCGACAAGCTTTAAAACGTCATCCCCTGTGTCATGCCCATAGGTATCGTTGAACGATTTGAAGTGATCGATATCCAGCATGGCAATGGTGTACTTACGCCCGAGGTGTTTTAAGTCTGACTCAAGAGCAAGCCTTCCTGGTATTTCGGTAAGCGTATCCATGAACGCGAGCTCGTAGCTTGCAGAGAGCAGGTAAACCAGCAGCAACACACCCGCTAAAGAAAATAGAGTACTAGAGATGTAGGTGACATCAAAAAACACGAACGTTGCGGCTGACAACAGCGTTGCTGAGTAGAGCACGACATCTATGATGCTATTTCTGTTCAAGACACAGATAGCAAATATCAACACCATGGCAGTAAGGAAAACCACCAGAATAAAAGGCAACTTGGATATTTGTGGCAGTACGAACAGGAAGGTTTCGTCGATGTTTTCAAACCCGCCTTCGTAGAAGTAAGTCAATATCAGATAAGACCATAGCAGCAACATAGCAAGCTTAAACAAGTACAAGCCAAACGTGCGAGTAAACAGAGAAGAATCTTTGTAACTGTAAACAAAAATTAGGGCAATAGGCAGCAGGGCTGCGAGCAATGATAACTCAAGGATGGTCGTCCCTGAAGACAGGGGAGATTGGAGCCTTTCTTGTATGACCCAATAGGAAACAGCAAGCGCTGAGGCGACCATGGCTATTCGACTTTGTTTAAATGCGTCAGCTAGCACTATAGTTATAGCGAAGAGTACAAATGGAAGCTTTGACACGATACCTAGGTTTGAATAGGTGAGGTTAATTACATTGTTCATTCCAAATGCAATAAACGTCAGCAACAACAAAGGTAGTGAAAGACGGAACCAGTTTGTAGTGACTACAGAAAACGACATTCAACCTAGCCTAATGGGTCTTATTATTGATTAGTAACTTGTTAAGAATACTTTTATTTGATGAATTTCCAAGCTTTTTACTAAACTTATAGATGAAAATTAGGGTCACGTTTAGATAGTGGTCATAAATTGGCGTTGAAATGCGCAAATCCGTAGAAAGCGTTAACTAATTGAAACATACTAGAACGAACAATTGTCCCTACAAGGAGTTGAGTAATATGCAGATAAGTGTGGACGTACATAACTATATGGAGACATTAGTCGGTCAAGAGCTTGCGAAATCCAAGTATGTTGATAATTTAGACCATGAGCAACTTGCTGATCTCGCCTGTTTAGCTTTGTCTCAATTGCGACCTGTGTATATTCGCTATGATATAGATTTTCTATCCGCCTTACCGGAAGAAAGGTTGGTCACTTTGAAGCACTATGCGTCGACGGCAATTGAGGCCGCAATGAGTATGATTGTTGACGATCGTAGAAAAAACAGGAAAGATGAAGTTCTTGTCGTGTTTAGTAAACAGCAAATGTTTGACGACGACATTGAACTAGAGTGGTTTGAAAAACCAATCCTCAAGAAAAACTAATCGTTACCAAGGAGTACTTTGTGGGACTTTTTTCTCGCTTGTTTGGTGGTCAAAAAGAACAACCTAAAGTCGAAGTCGAGCCTATCGAGTATAAAGGCTATCTAATTTATCAAGAAGCGCTTGCTGAAGGTGGTCAATATCGAATTGCAGGTCGAATTACCAAGCAGTTCGGTGAAGAAGTGAAGACACACCGTTTTATTCGCTCTGATGTCCTACCGAGCGAAAGCGACGCCAACGAATTTATGCTCAAGAAAGCGCAAATGTTTGTAGACCAGATGGGCGACAACATTTTTCAGTAGATCCTCTCCAAATTGACAAACATCATAATTTTAAGAGCCATTAGTCGTTATTCTGATGGCTCTTTTAGTATGTGGATGTCACATAATCAGTTGTTTTAATGAGATTTTTCGCTTACTGGTTTGACCTCTTAACACTATCGTGTAGTGTGGTTAGGTAACAAACACATAAGCAAAATGGTTCATTACCATCGGTTATATGTAATGATATTTTGTGTTTTTGTTACAAAATGCTTGAAGTATCTAAAATCGTTGGATAAAAACAGAACAATCATTGTTGCGAATAGTCAAGGAATAGCTAATGCAAATTGGTGTGCCAAAAGAAATACTCGCCGGAGAAACGCGAGTGGCTGCATCGCCAAAGTCGGTTGAGCAGTTATTAAAATTGGGCTTCGAGGTTAATATCGAATCTGGAGCGGGTGAATTAGCGAGTTTTGATGACTCTGCTTTTGAATCCGCCGGAGCTAAAATTGTTTCCACAGATGAGGTATGGACGTCGGATCTTATCCTCAAGGTCAATGCGCCGCTTTCTACAGAAGAAAACGACGAGATTGCTCTGTTAAAAGATGGTGCCAGCCTAATCAGTTTTATCTGGCCAGCACAAAACCCAGAGTTAATGGAAAAGCTTTCAAGTAAAAACATTAACGTAATGGCAATGGACGCTGTGCCGCGTATTTCACGTGCACAGGCTTTAGATGCACTTTCTTCAATGGCGAATATCGCTGGTTATCGTGCGGTCGTTGAAGCGGCGCATGAATTTGGTCGATTCTTTACCGGTCAAATTACCGCTGCAGGTAAAGTGCCACCAGCGAAGGTACTTGTTGCAGGTGCGGGTGTTGCTGGTCTTGCTGCAATCGGTGCTGCGGGTAGTTTAGGTGCGATTGTTCGTGCGTTTGATGTTCGCCCAGAAGTAAAAGAGCAAGTCCAATCTATGGGCGCAGAGTTCTTGGAAGTCGATTTTAAAGAAGACTCGGGCTCAGGAGACGGCTACGCGAAAGAGATGTCCGATGAATTCAACAAGAAAGCGGCTGAGCTTTATGCTGAACAAGCTAAAGACGTTGATATCATTGTGACCACGGCGCTTATCCCAGGACGACCAGCTCCAAAGCTCATTACCAAGGAAATGGTTGATAGCATGAAAGCGGGTAGTGTCATCGTCGATTTAGCTGCTGCGAATGGTGGTAACTGTGAATATACGGTTGCAGATAAAGTCATCACAACATCGAACGGCGTGAAGATCGTTGGTTATACCGACATGGTTGGTCGTTTGCCTACGCAATCTTCTCAGCTTTACGCGACCAATATTGTTAACCTTCTTAAGCTGTTAGCGAAAGAGAAAGATGGCAACATTAACATCGACTTCGAAGATGTAGTGCTACGCGGTGTAACGGTAGTTAAAGAAGGTGAGGTTACTTGGCCAGCGCCTCCAATTCAGGTTTCCGCTCAACCGGAGCAAAAGCCTGCTCAACCAGCTGCAAAACCAGAACCTAAAAAAGAAGAACCGACTTCTCCAGCGAAGAAAGTTGCGGCTCTAGTCGTAGGTTTAGGCGCATTTGCATGGATTGCTTCTGTGGCACCTGCTGCTTTCTTATCTCACTTTACGGTATTTGTTCTCGCATGTGTTGTTGGTTACTACGTTGTTTGGAATGTAACCCACGCGCTGCATACTCCACTTATGTCCGTCACTAATGCTATTTCAGGCATTATCGTTGTAGGTGCGTTACTGCAAATTGGTCAGGGGAATGGCGTTGTGTCGTTCTTGTCCTTTATTGCTGTCTTGATCGCCAGTATCAACATCTTCGGTGGATTCACCGTCACCAAGCGTATGCTTGAAATGTTCCGTAAAGACTAAGGAGTAACAGGGAATGTCTGCAGGATTAGTACAAGCAGCTTATATTGTTGCTGCATTATTCTTTATATTGAGCTTAGCAGGACTGTCTAAGCAAGAATCAGCAAGATCGGGTAACTACTACGGTATTGCCGGTATGACCATCGCCTTGATCGCGACGATCTTTGGTCCAGAGTCTGAAGGCTTTGTTTGGATCATCATTGCTATGGTCATTGGTGGTGGTATTGGTATCCACTACGCTAAGAAAGTTGAGATGACTGAAATGCCAGAGCTAGTGGCGATTCTTCACAGCTTTGTTGGTATGGCAGCAGTGCTGGTTGGTTACAACAGCTATATTGATGCGCCTGAAGCGGCAACGCACGCTGAACATGTTATCCATTTAGTGGAAGTGTTCTTAGGTGTATTCATTGGTGCAGTGACGTTTACGGGCTCTATTGTGGCCTTTGGTAAATTGCGCGGTATTATTTCATCTTCACCTTTAAACCTTCCGCACAAACACAAAATGAACCTAGCAGCCATCGTCGTATCGACGCTGTTAATGCTTCATTTCGTTAACGCTGACGGCAGTATGTTCGCTTTGATAGTAATGACTTTAATTGCCTTCGCTTTCGGATACCACTTAGTGGCTTCGATTGGTGGGGCAGATATGCCAGTGGTCGTGTCAATGCTTAACTCATACTCTGGTTGGGCTGCAGCGGCGGCAGGCTTCATGCTAGCAAACGATCTATTGATTGTGACTGGTGCACTTGTCGGTTCTTCAGGTGCGATCCTTTCCTACATCATGTGTAAAGCGATGAACCGTTCGTTTATCAGTGTTATTGCTGGTGGCTTTGGTCAGGAAATCGTAATTTCATCTGATGCTGAGCAGGGCGAGCATAGAGAAACGACAGCAGAAGACGTTGCTGAGCTTCTGAAAAACTCAAAATCTGTTGTGATTACTCCTGGATACGGTATGGCTGTTGCTCAGGCGCAATATCCTGTTCACGAAATCACAGAGACATTACGTTCGCAAGGTATCGAAGTACGTTTTGGTATTCACCCAGTGGCGGGTCGTCTACCAGGTCATATGAACGTTCTGCTTGCAGAAGCTAAAGTTCCATATGATATCGTGCTTGAAATGGATGAGATCAACGATGACCTTTCTGAAACAGATACGGTACTGGTTATCGGTGCGAATGATACGGTGAACCCTGCGGCTCTAGACGATCCAAATAGCCCAATTGCTGGTATGCCAGTACTTGAGGTGTGGAATGCGAAGAATGTTATCGTGTTTAAACGCTCGATGAATACAGGTTACGCAGGGGTGCAAAACCCACTGTTCTTCAAAGAAAACACCCAGATGTTATTCGGTGATGCAAAAGAGAGTGTCGAATCTATCTTCAAAGCATTGTAGATTCGGATTACACTATACAGAAGCCAGCATAACGCTGGCTTCTTTCTTTTCGTGAGTACCATTTCTGACATTGATATTACATTTCAGTTTTATATTTTTGCCATAATGTTTTACTCTAAATCATAACTTACTGATTTAATGAATTTTTGCATTGATTAAGACAACATTTAAAGCGACCGCGATTGGTATTGCGGTCCTCTCAGGTAGCGCATCTGCAGAGTCTTTACCGGAGCGTATTGACCGATTTGTTGATCTTTTCGATCAAGAACAGGCAACAGTTTCTTATGATATCCGCAGTTTGCAGTCAGATTATCCAACAAGGCTTCTTACTCCGGAATCGATGTTACCGCAGACCTCAGCATACCCTTTAAAGGATGTGCAAAGGCTATACAGGCTAGCGCAAAACTGTACTGGGAAGCTGCCACTGAGTCCTCTTATAACCGAGCCATTGGTGTTTACACGTGCTATGTGTAAGGGAAACAAGCTTAGCGAAAAATGGTTTGCCAGAAGCGCATTAATTCATCCAGGTGGTGGAACCTATGCGAGCAGATATGTTCAAACTTATCCAGAGTATATTGAGCAACTGCAGCAGTACATGCACATAAAAGAGCGTCCTTTAGCATCCGATTCGACCTTGTTAGGTCGATTGCAAAGGATGAACGAAGATACTATGGTCGCGCTGATTTCTGGCTCTAGTATGTTTATTGAGCGTAACGAACTGTGGCTAAGAAAAAGCGATAACTATTTAGTTTATCCAGAACGAATTTGGAAACAAGCTGTCGAAGACGCAGGGCTGTCATTTAGCTTAAGAAAAGAGTCTAGCAGCTGTTTTGTACAACGTGGCAACTTATGTTGGGATGTTGAAGACCATTCAGACATCTTACGAATCAGCATGGTCGCGCTGGTCATTGCCAACATATTGTTAGTATTAGGCTGGTCTGCGTACCGTTGGAACACGAAGCGTCAAGAGATGAAAAGCAGAATGCTGATCCTGCAAATCTTGACCCATGAACTAAGAACGCCGATTGCTAGTTTGTCTTTAACAGTTGAAGGGTTCAGACGTGAATTTGAGCATTTACCTGAATCCGTTTATGACGAGTTTCGCCGTTTATGTGAAGACTCAAGACGATTACGTCAGTTAGCTGAAGCGAGTAAAGATTATCTTCAGTCTGATAACAAACCGCTCGCAACTGACTGGGTTCCCTCTGTAAAAGAGTGGTTGGAGTTTAAAGTAGAAGAAGAGTTTGGCGGAAAAGTTAAGCTCAATGTAAACCAAGATGTCGCGGCCAAGCTAAATGTCTATTGGCTCGGCACTTGTATAGATAATTTAATCCGTAATGCCATTAAATATGGGGTTGCGCCTGTTGTACTCGATGTAACAACAGAAACACAAAAAATTACGGTTAAAGTGCAAGATCAGGGCGAACTGTCAGCAAAAGATTGGCGACAGTTACGCAAGCCATTTGTCAGTAAAAGTGGCCTTGGTCTTGGCTTGACCATAGTGGAATCCATGGTTGGTCGAATGGGCGGTAGAATGTCGTTAATTGGCCCACCAACAGCGTTTATTTTGGAGATACCTTGTGAAACAGACACTGCTTCTTGTTGAAGATGATAAAAACTTAGCTGATGGTCTTTTGGTTAGCTTAGAGCAAGCGGGGTATGAGTGCTTCCATTCAGAGACAATTGCGGATGTTGCGCAGTACTGGGACAAAGCAGATCTCGTAATACTTGATCGTCAATTACCAGATGGTGATTCCGTTGATCACCTCGTTGAGTGGAAAAAGATCAAAGACGTTCCAGTGATCTTATTGACGGCGTTAGTGACAGTTAAAGACAAAGTTATGGGTTTAGATGCGGGTGCAAATGATTACCTGACTAAGCCATTCGCCGAAGCGGAACTGTTCGCACGTATTCGAGCTCAGTTAAGAGCGCCAGAAGGTGAAGCGCAAGACGATAACAAAGTCGTGACAGATTGCCTAGTGATTGATAAAGCGACGCGTGAAGTTACCTATAAAGATGAGTTGGTGACTTTGACGCGAACAGAGTTTGATTTACTGCTGTTTTTGGCAAGCAATCTTGGCAGAGTCTTTACTCGTGATGAGCTATTGGACCATGTTTGGGGTTACAACCATTTCCCAACAACACGTACTGTAGATACCCACGTACTTCAGCTTCGTCAAAAATTACCTGGATTAGAAATCGAAACATTACGTGGCGTTGGCTACAAAATGAAAGCTTAATGGATAGAGCAAAGTTATTGATTGGCGCACTGATGGTCAGTGCGTCAACAAATGCAGCACAAGTGCCTTGGTTTGAAAGTAACTCGCCTTTAACACAGGCACATAGGCATCTGTTAAATAACGATTTACCAGCGATGTTTACATCGCTTGTAGAGGTGTGGCAATTAGAAAAAAATCGTTCGATCACGCCTCATCTCAACGACCTTTTTCTTCAATCCCTAGATGTGGATTGTGGTAAAAGTCTAGACAACCGTTCATTACCCGAATGGATTAGCAACGTTACAGTTCGCCGTAGTGAAATACAAAGTCCTGGTAGGGATGCGTATCGTGCGATCGTTGAAATTGAATCTAACAGAGATATAAAAGATATCTCTTTGACTCGTTGGGTATCTAAAAACCTTTCTACTGATAACTCTTTCATCCAGTCATCACCGACTAACGATCTCGGTACCCAAAAATACGTAAAGCGCTATAACTTAAATAGCAGAGTCCGAAGCGGTCTATATAGAATTGATGTGACCGCAGCCGATGAGTCTTCTTGGAGTTCATGGCTAGTATTGGGCGAACCTAAGTCAGAGATGACGGTTCGTTGGGATGCGAAAGCTCAATGGAAACTCGAAAGAAACGCGTTGTTAAATCCTAATTGTCCGTTACCTAAACTCGATGTTGCACTCTATGACTACATTGATGGTAACTACAACCAAGTGTGGGGCGAAAGCTATGACTCCGACTATCCAACCTCGTTAGATAATGGGATTGTTGACAAAGGTCGCTATGTTTTAGCGGTTTCGATTAACCACCAAAGGTGGCAAGGCCCGATAATTGTTGAACAACAACAAATAATTAGTAAGACCTATGATGTTTCAGTGGAGGAATAACTAAAGTTAATAGACAATAGAACGATATAAACATATGGAACTAAAAAGTTTATACAATTATGGAAAATAAAATAAAATTTCTTACATTGTCTATTGCACTTGCAGCCAGTTCAGCTTCTGCTGCAAACTACGCTATTGAAGCCCGCGGCGACGCAATGGGCGGAGTAGGTGTAGTTTCTGCAAATTTCCTCACCGCTCCATTCTATAACCCAGCACTGACAGCCATATATCGTCGTAATGACGATTATGGAATGATCACTCCAAGTATCGGCTTATCTTATAGCGATGAGCATATGATGGTGGATGACCTTAAAAAGGCGTCTGATCTAATTGATCAAGCTGTTGGTGGTGATTACTCTAATGTTTCAGAACTAGAAAGTACACTGAATGCCCTGCAAGGAGATGTCGCCAATCTTCAATTTGGTGGTGTTGTCGCGTTTGCTATTCCAAATAAGTTCATAGCTGCTAATGTATTTGGTAAAGCTTATGCCGAGTCTTTTGCGCAGACAGATATATATACAGGTGCCAACAGTGCAACACCCAACCTCAATCCTGCTATCAATGCAGAGTTGAGTGGAGTCGACGCTGTAGGTCTGGGTGTTACTGAAGTAGGTATCTCACTTGCAAAATATCAAACGTTCTTGGGTCAACATATTTCGTTTGGTATTACTCCAAAACTGCAACGCATTTACACTTACGTTTATCGAGCCAATCTAAACAATTACGATATAAAGGATGTTCGAGAAAATGGACAAGGCGAAACCATGTTCAATATGGATGCAGGTTTCCTATGGTTCTACGGTCCTTTGCGGGTTGGTTTCTCTGCGATGAATTTAGTTTCGCGTGATATCAAGTCCCAAGAACTTGCTGGTACAACTGTGACCTCTAGGGTGGACTCAAGTCAGTCTAGAACCTTTGAGGCGGTGACTTTTGATTATCAAATGCGCCCTCAATACACTGTAGGTGTTGGTCTAGTTGCTGACTACGCGACTCTAAGTGTTGATTACGATCTTAGAGAAGAGGAAAAGTTCACTAATTTCAAAGATAACTCTCAAATGCTTAGAGTCGGTGGCGAAATTGACATCATGCGCCAGCTAAAACTGCGTGCTGGTTGGAATCGAAATCTAGCATATGACAATCTCGATGACACTGTGACTGCCGGTATTGGCTTGTCACCTCTAAACTTATTCCAATTGGATATCGGTGCTAGCTACACTAATGAAAATTCAATGGGCGCATATATTAACTTCCTGACAAGTTATTAAGATTCTGGGTTCCGGATAGGGGAGCGAAGCACTAGCGCTTACAACTAAATCGTAATATAGTCGGCTCCTAAAGTTTTAGGAGCCTTTTTTATGTTTGATGATCTACCACCACTTTCCCATGAAGAACAGCAAAAAGCTGTCGAGAAAATCCAAGAGTTAATGGCAGAGGGTATAAGCACAGCTCAAGCGATAAAAATGGTCGCAGAAGAAATTAGAGCTGAAGCTGCTAAACAGCAGTAGCGACAATTTAATTTAGCAAAAGATACAGAGAAGAGCAGGGAACTGCTCTTTTTTTATGCCTGTATGTTTTGGTGCACTATAACAGAACTATGTATCAACAAGCTTACTCGTCCGTACTCACACATCGACTATAAAAGGATAAAACTCCAACCAAACCGTCATTTGTAATAAAGGTGAAAGCTCCAGCCGTAAGTGTGTTGGCTATGTTATATTTATTTAAATCAACAGCTTAGCATAGCTAATTATGCTACTCGGAAAGGTGGTTATTTGCATTGTGTAATAAAATTACATAATTGTAATTCTAGTCTGCAAGCGCTTACTATCATGCAGTGCATTATTCTGACTCGTGATCGTGTAACTCATAAAACCTGAAGCCAGTCTCGAACGTCCCCTAATTCGTTAAGGATTAATAATTGAATTTCAAAAGGTACAAAAAAGGTTCGTATCTATGATGTTGGGCCTACTAAGGAACGTGCATGTGTGGTGACGCTGTCACTAAGCGCAAATGAAAAGTAAGTAATAGTTGGTTGGAATAGTATGTTGGGACTGAAACTAGCTTAAAGATGGCCCGCACATCGAACTAGATCACAGGTCTACCCATGATTGGTGCGATAGTCAGCTTGTTTAATGGCGGACTCGAAACCTATAGGCAGTATAACCGCAATAAAGCGGAAGCCCTGAAGCGCAAAGACGAACTTGACCAGGAGAAACATCAGGCGAGGGTGCGTGGATTGCAAAAAGGTGAAGAGCAGGCCAGCAGCCTCGATGAAGTGAGCATCAGAGAACGTGGTTTCAAAGACGAGTTTATCCTGCTTGTGGTGTTTATTCCGCTCATTCTTTCCTTCATCCCTGATTACGCGCCTTATGTCGAACAAGGTTTTGAGGCGCTGCAGGCCATTCCCGAGCCGTATTGGTACGTGGTTGGTGCGGTCGTCATCGATACCCTTGGCATGCGGGCCATGGTTCGCTATCTGTTGGAGTTCTTCTCAGGAAAATTCAGGGGGCAATGATGGAACTACTCGAAGCGATGCTCATTGCTTTAATCACTGGCGTCGTCTCAAGCGCGGGGACGATTGCAGCGCTCAAAACCGACATCAACTGGATAAAGAAAGTGCAGCAAGACCAAGAGCAACGGATACGCAAACTGGAGGATCCTCATGGCTAAACGATGTTGTAAGTGCAAAGGCCGTAAACAAAACGGCCAACTCAAGAAAGGGTATACGCTCAAGGGTGGACGGGTCGTGAAGGCCAGTGCCACACGAAAGCGACGAAAAACCAAACGTAGACGCTAAAGAAAACCGCTCAACATTGGGCGGTTTTTACTTTTCTAACACTCAAATTTTGATTCAAAGCATATTATACAGAATTGATATGCACTTTAACGCACTGATTGATTGCTCTAATTTTAAGCTACTGATAGATTGAAGAAAATAGGGCAATGTTAGCCATGGTAGGGCGAAAAGCAGAAGTACTCTATGACTAAAAAAAGAAACTTTCTGGCTAATAATTGTTAGTTTCTTCGAGGGAATTATTGGCAGTATGAAGCGCGATTTTGATTTTGTAATAGAGTTAGTTGAAGAGTTTTTCAAACAAAAACATATACAAAAACGATTTAAACACATTGAGGATAACAAAATAACTGGTTGGGAAATTTGGTTTCAAATCGAGTTTTCTGTATTTATTGATAGCCATATTTTGGTTTCCCAGTGGGATAGAGAGTTTCCGTACTCAATTGATCGCAGATCTGCTCGTCACCGAAAAAATATGTTAATCGACTTTGTTATACGTAAAAAACACGCTGCGCTTGATCAGTATATAGCGTTAGAGATAAAACAAAACCTAA
This sequence comes from Vibrio tubiashii, assembly GCF_028551255.1. NCBI lineage: Bacteria > Pseudomonadati > Pseudomonadota > Gammaproteobacteria > Vibrionales > Vibrionaceae > Vibrio > Vibrio tubiashii. The sequence continues at coordinate 802,313 of NZ_CP117030.1, forward strand.
GTGTTTCTTCATGTATTCGCGGGATGATGGAGGATATTTGTAAAGTATGGTTAGTCAAAAGTTCTGAAGACGATCTGAGAAGTATGTGGTGTCTTGGTATCCATCCAACAATTGATGACGATGAACTATTTATTCAGATTTACGACTATGCGAATGAGTTTGGTATCTCATTGCCTAAGAGTTGTATTATGTCCCAAAATATCAAGGGCACGAATTTGTCATTTACACTGCTTTGAGTCCAAAACTAACAAACTGTTTAAGAGTGATTCGCAACGCGTGGCATTTTCACTATGCGTTGCGTTTAGTGTTTAAGGTGGTATGCGGCGGCATTGGTATTGCGTTGCTCACACCTTAACAGGGCGTTATAAGGTATTTGATGATAGAGCTTACAGATAAGGTTATTGGTCCCAAATACAGAATTCTTAATCCAATTCTTGAATTGCTCTTGGAAAGTGGGAATGAAGTCCTTACTGACTATACGTGGAGTTCTAATCCTACTGGTTATCTTTGTATTTTAAAAAAGCCAATAGACTTTGATTTAATTGAAAGCCGATTTGTACTGCCAAAAAGCATCCACTTAAACAAGCAATTTGGTGAAGTGGATTATGGGTTAGGCACAGTAATCATTCGTTGTGCGTAACCTTATAACAAATTGTTCAAGAGTGATTCGGAACGCGTGGCATTTTTACTATGCGTTAGGTTTAGTGGTTAAGGTGGCATGCGGAAGCTTCGGTATTGCGTGCCTCACACCTTAATTGGGCGTTATATGAATTTGACAGGGAGGTTAAATGTTAACCGAAAATAAAATTGTAGATTTGGTATGTAGCCAACTGGAATTGGATGGTCTTACTATCTCCCAGAAACTAGATACTACTCAAACAGGGATAGACATTGTTGCTGTATCGGAAACCGGTAAGAAGTATTTTGTCGAAGCAAAAGGTGCTACTTCTTCAAAGAAGTCGACTAAGCGATATGGACAAGAGTTCAACAAGTCTCAGGTTAAGACGCACATTGGTATGGCGTTAGTTGCTGCATTTAAGGTTAGGGAAGATAACCCGGACCATGAATCAGTTATAGCTTTACCTAATAACCTCTCTCACAAAGAAATAATTGAGAGTATGGCGACTCCTATAAGATCCTCAGGCATCAAAGTTTGGTTAGTTGATGAAGAGCGAGTCGAAAAATTCATATAACAAACTGTTTAAGAGGGATTTGCAACGCGTAGCATTTTCACTATGCGTTGATTTTAGTGATTAAGGTGGTTTGGTGCGGCTTTTGTATTGCGTTGCTCAAACCTTAACAAGGCGTTAGGCTTTACAGGAAGAAAATGAGTAATAGTAAACAGCGGCTACTAGCCGAAATAGCTAAGGACATTCATAGTCAACACGTTGGCTATATAGAGAAATTAAAATTGGGTCACCATGAGCTTCAACGTCCTGACTTTATTTGGCATTTTCTTTTGCAAAGTTTTGCAACAATGGGAAAATCATCAGGATGGAAAGGTCTAATTGGTAACAAATACAATTACAATAAGATTACTTATGAAGCGCTTACCGCGCTAGACCATAATGGAAGAGCCCAAACAGTTAAAGCTGTTTGTCATGCTTCTAAAGTTAGAATGCCAGAGAAGAAAGCTGATTATATTTTGGGTTGCTATGAGCGTGTACGGGACATTGGCGGACTAGAGTCAGCTAAAACACAATTGCTATCTTGCTCAGGACGCGAAGGAAAAATAAAATTTTTGAAGCAATTTCCTGGCATCGGAGAGAAGTACGCACGCAACATTATGATGGACGTGTATCATGAAGATTTCCACAGTAGTATAGCTATCGATATACGAATTAAGTCAATAACAGAACTGCTTGGCCTTTCATTTAATACATACGAAGAGCAGGAAATTTTCTTACTCGAAGTTGCCAAACTGGCTGATCTTAACGGGTGGGAGCTAGACCGCCTAATGTATCGCTTTAAGTCAGACTTCGAATACGAAATACTTTCTGCCTAACAAACTGTTGAAGAGTGATTCGCAGCGCTTATCATTTTTCATTCTATCGTTGGGTTTAGTGTTTACGGTGGTATGGTGAAGTGTTGTAGTAAACTTACTCACTACTTAATTCGGCGTTAGGTGAATATGAGGAGTCCGAATGCCTACAGTAAATGTGCCACATTTTGTGAAAAATATGGGTCATAGAATTGTTTCATATATTCTGAACATTTCCGAAGAAGATGCTGAAAATGTACTGAATTCAAAGTTTGAACTCATGGAGGATAAGGCCAGCATACTTCAGCAATTCATTGATATTTGCAGGCAACTACGAATGAAAGGTATTGATCATGGGGATGTTGATTTCGCAGTTTTCCATAACCTTCCTAATATTTTTGTAAATGACAAGCATATCTTTAACGTTTGGCATGAACAAATGGGTGGGACTGTAGATGTATATGATAGTGATGATCCAATTGTAAGGATAGTAAACAGAGTGGCATCAAAGTTATATCCTCTGTTTCTGATTAAGATAACTGGCAAGCCAGGTTATTTTAATAAAATGCACAATAATATTAGCTCTACAATTTATTCTCTTCCCGAATACAAAGAGCTTTGTAACGCACTGATGAAAGATGATGTTATTTCGTCTATTTTCACTCAAGTAGGCAAAAATGAGATAGAAACGTATGGTTCATATATGACCTCAACAGGTCATGGAGGTGGAATCCAACTAGCCACTTTACCTGCGACGCTTGTAGTGAATTCATTCGAGCTAATGCGAATGAGAGGAGCGCTAAGTCTCAAGGCGTTTTCTGATGCTGCTGAATTTACTGTTGATACAATTCGACGTTGTATGAATGGAGATATCGTGGATGTGCCTGTATTCTTAGGGTTCAATAATATATCGCTGGATGATGTGGGGGAGATTAAAACTGAATGGGGTACTCTTCGCCCGCTTAGCGAAGGTATATCTGATCTAGCGCCAAATAACACATCTACAACAAGTATTGATGAGAAACGTTACAAGCTTGGTTTTGTCTTAGAGTCTTCATACCCATATAAAGTTAACTTTGGAGATGGTGATAAAAAGGACAAATGGCCGAAAGAACTAGATGGCGCAAGGAATCGACTTACTGAAATAACAGAAAATGTTTCCTTATGCTTTTCTTTAGCCTGCCAAAGAACCCCTCCAGTTGGAATGTCGTTAGCATGGACCATGGTTTTTGACCCAATAAGTCAAGGGACAAATCTATCTTGGAATCCTGAGCCAAGATCACCTGTTACTTTTCATATTTTGGATAAAGATGGAGAAAGTGAAGAGGTAATTGATTGGTGCAAACGATTAAAAGAGATAGAAGATACGAAGATTAGGTTAGCGATAAGGCGCGTTCTATCCGCAATAAATCAAAGAAGAGACCCAATAGATGGATTCGTTGACACTATCATTGCTTGGGAAAATCTATTTGGAGGTAATGCAGAACTGAGCTTTAGAATATCGGTCTCTATTGCCAAATTGTTAGGTAAAACAGATGCCGAAAGAAAAGCGTTACGGAAGTTTGTCAATGAGCATTACAACATACGAAGTAAGTTAGTGCATGGTGTAAAGGAATTAACGCCACAGGAGGCGACTGTTTGCAGAGACAGTTGTTTGGACATTGCTCTTAGAGCGTTAAGGATGCTTTATTTGGAAAGGGTACAATTAATAGAAGATGCGAATAGATCAAAAATCTTAGCTCTTTCTTGACTCACCTAACGAGAAGTTTAATAAAGAATATCGCAACTAATAAAGGCCGCGCTTGCGGCCTTTACTATTTTCGTAGGGAAGTCGGGAGCATGAGCAAAATAATGAAGAGGGCGTACAGAAGCGGCAATAGTGAGACTGCGACACCTGCAAACGTCGCTTGACTGTCAAACACATTGGAAAAGGTGGCGATAGTGCCGGCCACAGTGCCCAATCCCCCAGAAACCAGCGCCGTAACCGATACGGCAGAAAACAGTTTGTCTTTAGAGTAAAGAACACTCCCCACACCAACCAGAAGTGACGGAACAAAGACGGTCATAAACGAAGTGACGTCAACGTAGATCTCGACCCCAGCCAGAACCAACAACGTTGAGACCACATACAGAACGGCCAGAACATAGATACAATAGAAATACTGAAACTTCATACCATCACCACCAATAACCATACATAATGCTATCCGGATCTTTGGGTAATCTCATCATAGAATCTCGGTCTTTTAAATATCTATTCTTGAAATTACGTGCTCTTGCTCCAGAAGGCGGTAAATCAGCGATCGCTTCAATCAGTAACGTCATTTGTGGATCCGATAAAGGCACGTTGGACTCTAACGCCTGGTGAAGCGCAGGGACCAGGACTTTATACAAACGATTCGCCTCAAGCTTACTGGACACTCGGCCATACACTTTATCTAATACTTCCACGAGTAAGGATTGAGCTGACATAGGCACTCCAATTTCAGACAAAGCCAACAAACACCACTGAAACAACGACTAAATAATCAGATTGCTTGATTCAGTTTCGTATCTTATTGTTATCGCATCAATTTTCCCTGAGCGGTGCATTATTTCATTTAATTAATCCTGATTTTCTCTCGCGCGAGCCTCGAAAAAGCCCTTAACTTATTCGCGACCTTGTTCGTCACCACCCACTTAATGAAAGGCGCGAGACCCATGAATAAAACAACGCCAGTACAACGTCAGTCGATTGATGTGCAGTTTCTGCAAGATCTCATCAATCAAACCCATCTTGAATTGAAAGTATGTTCACTCAGTGAGCAGAGTTATCGCTCCTTAGTCTCTGACGATAGCCCCGTCTTGGATTGGCTCAATCATTACAAATTATCCTGTTTGTCCGGCCGCGCCTTTCATATTGGCGTACTGCGCTTTAAAACCCCTCGCTCTGGGCTGCTGATTGGTGTGTACGATAGCCGGGTAGGGAGGCAACATACGCTGTTACTAGAGCCGGAGAACGGGCATGCCGCTCAGGCTATGACTGAGCGCTTGATGTCAGTGATCACCTATATTGCGCTGTATTTTCTGTCGACGTATCCCAACAGTGTCGGCGTTTACCTCGTTGACCCGCCCAAAGCGTTTCTGTCGCATTATGGCTTGTACGGCTACAAAGTGTTGGACAGCTGGCACGAGGTGCCGGTGATGTTTGCCACCTTTGACAGTCTGTTTGAACGTCAGCAAGACGTGCTGTTCGAAATGTTGCTCGATGAAGAACTCGACTTGTTGACGCAATAACGAGGGCTCCAAGCATTATGTTAAATCGACGACGCATACGGCTGCAGCCATCGCAAGGCCAGGTCAAACAAGTGTTGCTTAAAACCGCCAGCGTGTTGCTGCAGGATGAACGCTACAAAATCCCCTTAGACGACACGCCTCAACCCAATTCAACCCGAACCACGCAACCTCGCCGGACTTAACGTCCGGCTTGTTGTTGGTCATGTTACGTCATTTTAATTTGCTCGGTACCCAAGGGATCGGTTCAACCCGGCGACCACCACGAAAAGGCGCAAGATTGGGCACCGGTGGCGTCGGACAAGGATTATGCAGTCGGCCATACAATTTGACCAACTGACGATGTTCATCGCGCCAGTAGACGAAATTCTCAAGCTCTTTGGGGTTAAACTCGCGCCGATCGGGCGTAATGAGCGTGGCGCGCTCTTCATGGACGCGAAAGCCGTCCCAGCGAATATCGAGCGGCAGATAACCGCGGGCTTTAATATTAAGCAGCTTTTCCGCGAGTGGATTGACCGGTGTGATGCCTAATATCCAACGTTTGACGGTGACGGGTTGGACGTGAAAAAACGCGGCGGCTTGGTGCAGATCCATAAATTGTTGGTGAACCAGCTGACGGAAGTTGGGTGTGAGCCTGGGCTGGATTTGGTGGGCTTTTCTGATGCTTTAGTGCGCATTATGCGTGTTTATGTTCAATGAAACTTGTATCACTATAATTTATAGATTTATAAACTCTTTCGGTTTTGAGAGAGTGAATCATGAAGTATCACGAAATGACCAAAAACTTTGTTTTTCGTGAATTTGAGTGCGGTTTAACTGTGGAAGAGACTGCCAAACTTTGTTTTAAAAGTGTGAGGGTTGTCAAAGGTTGGGATAATGGTAATGAGATCCCAAAAGAGTGTAAGCGATTAATGCGGCTTGCCAAAGGGAGGCCTTTATCTGAATGCGATGAATGGATAAATTTCAGAATGCATATGGACAAGTTAGAGTTACCTACTGGCCAAATGGTAAGTGCCCAAGAAATTCTAGCAGGTATAGCTTTACTTGATATACAGTCAGAACTTGAACTCAAGACTACAACTAAAATACTTAAGTACGTTAGAGCTATTAATCAGATAAAGCCTTCATAAAAGAATACGGCACTCTTAGAGAGTGCCGTGTCGAATTTTACTTATATTGCAATAACTCTTTGATACTGTTGCCGACAGCTAAAGCCAGTAATGGTGGCACAGCATTTCCTACTTGAGTGTATTGAGGAACTTCAAATTTTCGCATTTGCCCCCCAGTAGTTGCTTTAGACCTAAACACAAAATTGTCTGGAAATGACTGTATCCTAGCCATCTCTCTTACCGTAAGAACCCTCAGCTCTTTAGGGTCATAATGGCAAGCATCGTCTGGTATAGAAAGTGCAGCAGGAGCAGGTAAATCTGGATCTAGTGCCTTTTGTGTTTGTTTCTTTGTAGGGTGTTGTTTTAAGTAAGTTTCAAGCTCAACTTTATCCGAAAACTTAAGCAATTCGCCTTTTTCACATCTAAATTCACTTTCACGAATAGCCTCCCAAGTAGTCGGCTCTATGTGTTGCTTTGTGCCTTTAAGGACAGAAAACACATCTTTTGTTATTGATTTAGAGTCCAATTCTTGCAGTATTTGGTAGATTCTAAAGCGTCGCTTAACAAGCTCACTATTACTTCGAAGGCCATGGTTGATATCTATAGGGTGTGGCTTTAAGAATGAAAAGGTATCATTTAGCTTGTCCACAAATGATGATTTACCAACGTTGTCAGAAGTTTTTAAGTCATCCAAAGCTTCTCTTACAGATACTTCATCGCATTGATAAAGATGCTGCAAAAATGTCCCTTTAATTAGGTTAGCTCCACTTTCTGCCATTGTGTCGATAACGTCAAGATGACCAAATTCTATATCCCCACCAGAAAGTTGAACTTGTTGGTAGAAATTAATGGACTGCTCGAACAACTTGAAAGACTTTTCTGGTAATTGCTTCTCTAATTTGTCCAACATATCTCGGCGTAAAGCAATCATCAAAAATCGAGGTCTATTTTGAGCAACACCTGCATGTCTAGCATTTACGTGTAAACATAATGGGACATAGCCAATGGTTGCGAATGCCTTTGATACTTCATACCAGGCGTGAAATTGCTTTCCTTTTTCGTCTTTGAAAGCACGTAAAATCCCAGTAACATTTTCAAGCAAAACGATTTTTGGCTTTACGTTTTGAACAAATCTCGCAAACTCCCACGGAAGGCTATTCTTGTCACTATCTTTTTCTCGCTTGCCAGCCATACTAAAACCCTGACATGGCGGTCCACCTGATACGAGGTCAAGCCCACCATCTCGACCAAATGCGCCGCTGATCAACTTCTTAAGCTCAGAATTGGACTCAATAAGATTGTTTAATTCTACGATGCTGCCCACAACAAGCTTACCATTTAAGCTATCGACCTCATTGGCTTTGAAATCACTAAACCCAATCCGTTCGCCACCTAGTTGGGGGTATTCAAAAGGGTTTTCTCTTAACCTCGGTTTTAATTCATTGAATTTTGAACTGAGCCATATTGCTTTATGAGGCATCTGTTTCTTGTCTGCTAGATCTTCGAAATCCTCATCAAAAAAATTATACGCAAATGTTTCTGCGGCCATTGGTGATAGTTCATTCGCTAACACTAGGTCAAAACCTGCTTTGTCGAGACCCAGAGACAAACCGCCACACCCGGCAAACAATTCAACGTGGTTCACTTCATTAATACCAAAAAATCAAAATAGGTGATGATTCTAGTGAAATTGAGAACGATTGTCCAGGGGGAATTTTAATTACTTGATCTATAGGTTAAAGATTGAATAGGATATGCCCCTAGGCCGGGATAAGAGAGGCCTTCATTCTTACCCATAGAATCTAAAAACCTCTTCAGGTTCTCTTTGCCAAATCCATACGTGAGGATTTTGCAGTGAGAGCATGATAATGAGTTTCATTACCACAACTTGATGGTGGTAGTGTTTACAATTCCTCGCCGCATTCCTCATGTAAATGAATTAGTGGAATGCAGAATGCCTATTTCAACAAATAAATTACCTTCTCTTAAAAGGCTCAAGCAGAGAGCAAAAGACCTGCGTCGTAAGAATGATATCCCACATGCTGTAGCACTTGACTTGATAGCCAATGAGCATGCGTTTGAAACTTGGAATGCTCTTTGCGCATATGTTGACAATGAAGCATCACGTGATCTTCAAACTGATGTTGAGAATATAAACAGAGAGTTTCTTGTAGAGAAGGGTATAGATTTCTCAGTATTTTATACAACAGAGACGATTCTCGATAAAAGTATCATAGATGCGACCCAATCAGTTCGGGCTTATTTTGCCGAATTAAATTTCCACGATTATGATGCGCAAGGGTTAGGTGCTAAAGAACATGGTAAGTGGACAGAAGCTTACATTGTTACAGAGAAAGCGCTCATTAAGTCCAAAGGTAGTTTTTACAGACCGAAAACTAAAAAGGGTGACCCGAGAATGTGGTTTACCTCTTTACCAAAGTACTCTAGTGCAGGTCATACAATTGCGATTACTTTTCTTGAAGGCGTACCTTATCTTTTAAATCTTTCTGCTATAGATCTAAAGTCTCTTTATAAAGATGAGTCCGGTATTGTTTACCGTGTAGTAAACGAAATTGTTGATTCAAGGTTAGGTGTATCAGAAGAACTTCTGAAGAAACTCAAAGTTATTGCTAAAGAACCTAGAGTGGCATTGAAAGAGGGTGATACTTCTGTTGGATTTACACTAGAGTCACTTCTTGGCCTTGAGGCTAATTCAAGCAAGTTACCAGACTATAAGGGTATAGAACTTAAGTCCGGAAGAAACACGAAAACACGCATGAACCTTTTTGCTCAAGTTGCAGATTGGAAAAAGAGCCCGTTTACAGGTAGCAAAGAGATTTTGAATGCTTTCGGGTATCCAAAAGAGGATGATTTCAAACTCTACTGCACAATATCGTCAGAAAAACCTAACTCTCAAGGCTTATATTTTAAATGTGATGTTGAAGGAGATGTATTAGAGGAATGGCATATCGAGAGAGGTCTCGTAGCGGTCTGGCCGGGCAGCCTATTAAGACAACGGCTATTAGAAAAACATGCAGAAACTTTCTGGATTAAAGCTGAAAGTTATATGGATGAAGGTAAAGAATACTTCTTATATAAGAAAGTTATACACACGCGTAAACCTCTTCAAAGCCAACTATTACCCTTAATAAAAAGTGGCATCATTACTATGGATCATTTGATCAAAACTAGTGGTAAAACTGGAAAAACTTCAGAAAAGGGACCTCTGTTTAAACTGTCTCCAAAAAACTTACACTTACTGTTCCCTGAGCCAATCGAATACGACCTTGTTTGACTTTGATAAGACTTTCACCCCGTATTACTATACGGGGTGCGACTACAGAGCATTACCACTCGTTTTGACTGTTCTTTCCCAATGCTGCTTAACTGAAGCAAACTTTTTAGTTGAGAACGTGTAGTTTTCACTTTCAAAGACAACCTTTACGTCAGCATTGCGCGAGAACTCCTGCTTAACAAAGTCTTTGCCTTTCTGCGAGTTGGGCATCCAGAAGTTGTCACCACCAATACATTGCGAAACGTAGTTTACCCATTGGTACTGAATCTTTACTTTTTTGTAGACTGCGCGAGAGCGGCAGTAGGTGTAGGGTTCGTGAAAAGCCACAATGGATGAATTATTGCCGACGGCTATTAAGTTAGCTGAAAACCGTTTGTTTTCCTTAGACCTAATATAGTGGGCTAGCCCCTCAACATTCCATTGTTCATTTTTGTTCTTTTCGATTATGTCCGCATGAGCCAGATTTGACGCTAGGGACAAAAACAAAATAGCGTATCTCATCATTCTGTTTACCTTGAATTTTGCGCTCTATTCATTGGGTCAGTCGATGTTCTACATGAAAGGTATTCAAATATCAAACCGATTGCACTTCAATATGAAGTAACGCCCACACTGCTATGCTCGCTGCTCAGTCTTCGCGACTGCGCATAGCGTGTGTGGCTGTTTTATGTGAGTTGCAGGGGCGTTAAGCCCCTTGGTTGTCGTAAGTCTTTGCAGGAATATTCTGGCAGGAAGGAGGGGTATTCAATCTCAAGTATCTGCGCATACTAACCGCGCCAGTTGAGCAGGGCGCATAAACTCTAGTCTGTCGAGTGGCTTGGTGCTTCGTCATCGCTTCGCAATTCCTTATCCCTGCGGGGCTTAGACAGTAAAGCCGTGACAACAGCTTGAAACAAAAATCCAGCCGTAACACCTATAAACACATCGATAGCCATCATTTGGCTAATTGCATCCGCAAACATCAATACTTGTTCATCTGTCATTGTGTCACTCCTTTTATTGAAAATTAAACGTCACCAGTGACGGCACTTATTTGGAAGACATAGAGACAAGCTTGCCCGTAGCGATACTTCGAAGCACGTTGATAGTTAAATCTTCGTTGTCGCACATCATTTGCGCGGCTTGTTTCACCTCACAATCTCTATCTTCAGGAACCCAGAGCGTGATTTTCTTGAGTCCCTTATCTTTTTGGCGTTGTTCATATTCTGAATTACGGCTCATGGTTACGCTTCCTTATTGCCAGAGAGATTGAAGATGTCGACTTGTTTAAGCTCTTGCGTCCGGTCGGGGATAGTAAAGTCATCGGGCTTATCCAGTCCTTGTCTTGGTGGGCAGGTCAGCATCTTGGTTGTGTCGCCTAACTTGACTTGGATGAGACACTCATCAAGCTCAAGGAACTCATAGCCATAGCCAATCAGGACAGGGGAGCTGACATAGTATTCACCATCATCTTTATCAATTCGAAAGCGGTAGTTGGTCAGAGTAATGTCTCCCTCAATTCGCTGTCGAACCACACTGGTTAAATACACCGAGCGAGCTTGATTGAAGATAGGAAAATGTCGATAAAAAGGATTTACAGCATCAATAGCAATTTGAGCACTATCTTGATAGCTATCATTGCCAGAACCCAAGCCATTACTACCTTGCGTAGTCGATGTGTTCGCATCCAGATTCTGGCTATCAATCGACGTATTGCTATCTGAATTGGACTCAGTAACTTGAGCAGTTTCCTGAGTTGGATTTTCAGTATCGCCATAAAATAAAGCATAAGCATCCCATACAAATTTAAACACCGCACCGATACCAATCAGCATGGCTAAGATGAACTTCGGTGACTTGAGCATTGTGGTGTCTGATTTAGACTCGTTAAACTTTCCTGTCCCAGTGGACTTATAGAGCGCAAACACATCAACCGGAATTTTCTTTGAGGTGGTGCTTGCCATGTCTTCGCGTGTACTTGGAGCCGTCTTGGTTGCCTTAGTGGAATGGTTGTAAATGCGCGGCTTACGTTTGCGAAACCACGTATCGGTTGAGCGATGGGAATACGCTTCCTGAGCACAACCCCGTAACCAAGTCGGTATCGATGTCCAATCAGGCGTAAGCATGACCACATCCCATTGATATTTACGATGACGCATGAACGCCCCGTAAAAGTGGTCTGGATAGAGCAAACGTCCCTCATCATCAAGCTGTGTTTCGCCCGTATCGTCGATATCACTATCATCTAAAGTCGATTCATCAACCTTTGTCCAACGGCTATGAAACAGGTCAGCAAAGTCATCGGGCAGGTTTGGCAAGAAGTCCTCAAGAGGGCGCTTGTGCGTTTTCTCTTTCTTGAATCCGGCATCAGCGGTGAAGATATCCTGACACTCATCAATCACCACCAAAGCCCCAATAGGCATCCAGCTAAACCAGTTCTGCCACAGCTCAATACCCGTTAACTTACGAGAAAAGACACGAATCAAACGCGCCCCTGGAGGAAACTTTTCACCCAGAATTTTCTCGATACTTTCAAGCTTTCGTAATCCCTCGATATTCGTAATCACTAAACGACCATTACGCAGAGCAGGAAGGATTTCAAACCACACTGCATAAGCGGATTTATACGCCCCATTGGAGCCATGACGAAAGTAAACAGCCATGATTACGACCCCATAATTCGAAGCACAAAAGCCGTAGCGAACGCATCGATAACAATACGTATCCCGTCGACAATCCCAATGGCATGACAAATCGCCCGTAGGTCTGGTGAGATTTGGTTAAACGCAGCATTGAGCACCGTGTACACCTCGTAATTTTGGAGGAGCATAGTCGCAACCTTATAAGCCATTTCCAGACCCCAGAGCTTAAACGTCAGATAGAACTTAGTGGCGAAGTACCAGAAGTAAGTCACGATGTTCATTAAGAACTCAGGAATACCCGTCACGAAGTGTTTAACGTCACTGCCCACACCTGAAAGAAACTCTAATACTTGATAGATGTAATCCATGATCCCCCCTATGAGTTGCGTCCAGAACTCAAGACGATGAAAGCCGCCATAAGTGTGGCGATAAAGATGATGACCCCTTTGATTAGGTCGAGATGTGGCGCGAGCGTATTTAGCAGGTTAAAACCAACTGAAATACGATGACCATGATGGTCTAAATCGAACTGTGTGCCCTTGTAGCTGCCGCTACTAAAGTTCATGGTGCCCATCTTAAGCGGCGATTGAGCGAGCTTAGTTTCGATGTCTTTTTCGAGTTGGGTAATCTCCGTTTTTAAACCCTCAACCCCATCTTTGAAAGGTGTTTTAAATTCAGGTTTAGCAGGCTTGGTAAACTTCTTACCGCTATCCTTAATCCCTTCCAACGTCTCACCAATCCAGTTAGACATCATTTCGTTTGAGCGCTGCAATCCAAAAATACGACCCGTTGTTAACCCTGTCATATCACTGATTTCTGAGAGGTGTTTGTTGGTTGTGGTTAAATCTGTGCCACCATTACCGCCACCACCTGAGCCGCTACCGTTGCCACTCCCTATACATGGGGTTTCTGTACCATTGGTCGGGTCGATAATTTTTCCTGTTTTGGTACAGTCACTAAGAATCTTTATCCCATCAATCAACTCTTTGAGCGTTTTCTCAGTCCAAGGGGTTTGTTTTCGTGTTGACATGACCGCGGTGAGATTAGAGACGCTACTCGTTAACATGCTCAGAGTAGAGCCTGTTTGAACCATATCCCGATGGATTTGGTCATGTTGCTTTTGGTCTTGTGTTAAACCTGCATAAGCGACGTTTTCTAAACGCTCCCAACCACGTTGAATCTGATTATTAATGGCGTTATGACCACCTTTGATTTGAGCTCCTAACGTGCCAAAGCCCACAACGCTGATATTAGGAATGGATGTGTGATTGTTGTCTGGAATCGGCGGCGGTTTGGGTTCAGGGTCAGGGTCTGGAACAGACGGAACAGTGCCACCGGAAAAGTCAGGACCACTGCACGTTGCCCCTGTATATTTCCATTTGCCTGTACACCTTGTACCTACAATCGTTGAACCATTTTCACCAAGTCCAACACATGCCTGGCTACCTGCAACGGACATAGCACAGCGATTTTCTAAACCATCGCCAACACATGCAGCCTTAGGGTCTTGCCCCCAAATGTAAGCATCCCATGACATAGTACGCGTGCCTGACTGAGCACTCAGGTATTCACAGACATTGCGGCATGTTCCATCCGGTTTAAATCCGAATTCACATTGTTGAGCATGGCTAGGAACAGAGAGCATCAGCGTCATTAACAGCAAAACGCCAAGCAGAAAATTGATAGCAAATCGCATAAGTGCACCTATAAAAAAAGGGGCTGATTTAGCCCCTTATCCTGATATGACGCCCGTATAGACCCCGTAGCAAAACACCAGTCCCATCACGGACGCCATACCAACAGAGACCACCATTACTTACGTCCTAGCCAAGAAACGACCATACCCAGACCGAAGCCCAGAGCCGCAAGACCGATGATGCCTGTTGTGGTCATCTCAACCAGTTTTTTACCGCCTGTGATAGCTGCTGTGATTGCCGTTTCATTAGCGGTAGCGTCAGCCAGTGCAGAGCCAGACATAGTAAGAAGCACACCCATTTGAGCGTAACGATTTTGAACAGTTTGTTTAGCAAAGTTGTAGAATTTCATAGTGTTACCTTTATTTTTTACCTAGATATTTAATGACGCGACCCAGAACGTGACCACCTATGAAGGTCAGTAGTAAGTGACCTAAAAAGAATTCGTACAGCGCAGGGTCAAATTGAAAGAAGGACAAGCTAACTTGCCCATTTTCGACCAGTTGAGCCGCTTCCACCTTGGTTAGTAAAAGGTAATCGCACGTTCCATCAGTGGACTTTGCGAGTAAACCGTGAGTGATAGCGACACAAACAGACACGGTTTAGCCTTTGACTGGCTTGATATCGACCACGATGTTTCGCGCAGGGTTCTGCGGGTCTGCATCCAAGTGCAGCTCACACATCATTGGGAATTGGTTTTCTAATTCTTTGAATGCCATCACCAGTGATGGATTTGGATTCATCGCGATTTGTTTCTTGTCCAGACCGACTGCCTGACATTCGCCTTTTTCAGACTTCCAACCTTCGTTAGTGGCTAGATAGTTCACTTGAGCGAAGTTATACGGACGGTCATCTTTTTTTGATAGACCTTGCGAGTGTTCACACCCGATGACGATTACGGTTAATGGCATGGTATTTCTCCAGTTTTTTCTAGATGTAAGTCCCGACCGACTGGAAAGTTAATCCGGTCGGGGATGTCGTTGAGTTCGAGTCCCTTAGTCAGGGTTTCGAGTATCTGTTTATCGTCGTCGTACAGTTGGCGCATGGCGTTGACCAATTTGCCGTACTGAACACGAGCGTGTTTAACCGCGTTTTCAAACGAGGTCATAAATTTGATTTTGGTGGTCGAGATAGCGATAGGCTCGACATCATCAATCAGAGAGGCAAGGGCAGGGTAAGAGCCTGCAAAGTACGGGTCAGGGTCGATTAACACCTCAAGAGGAATGACCCTGTAACGGTTGCCAATCTGAACTTCAAAACGGTTCCAGTTGGGATACTGTTCGCACTTCATCTGCGCGGCTTTATCGTAGGCGCGGAATACCTTGCCGTTCTCACGCGCACCAACATAAAAGGTATGACCTGCATCCGGTACAAAGCCGCATTTCTTGCGGTCTTGTGGTGACATACTTTGATAGCCACGAAATTCACCGGCACTAGGGGGCGTGCCACGAGTAATAAATTGACCATCAAGGTACTTATCTTTGATGTCTTCGATAGAAACGTTACCCTGTAAGTCATCAAGGGCAATATCCACACGCGTCAATTTGGCGCCAACCATTTGCTGTAGTGCTTTATAAAGCGCTTCCATGTTCACAGCCTCGCAGCCTTTACCGGAAAACGACACGTAATAACCGAAGTTCGCCGCACCCCAAGCGACTAATCCAGCTTGAGTGCCATTGCACAGCAGTTTTGCCGAGTATCGATAACCAGAAAAACCACCGCGACGTTCAAGTGTCCATTCGTTTTGCTCGTAGCTGATTTCGTCTGCTAACACCTCTAGAAACGATTCGATTTCGCCATGACAAAGGGTGTCCAACATATCGATGCCGATATTGCTAATAAGACGTTGATAACATTCATTAAAGGACACATCGGTATCAATGCGCACATCGGCATTGATGAGCTCCTTATCCAGAGCCGCAAAGTACAAATCCTTATTAGCAAAGTCTTCAGACTCAATACAGCCAAGCACTTGAGCAAGGTTTTCCCCAAAGTGAGCAATCTTGGTTTGTTCACGTTGAGCAATCGCAACCACATTTTGAGATTCAAACTCATTGATTTGCTCTAAAGCAAAGCGTTGTTTCGCCATGTCTTTACAGCGCTCAAGCAGTAAAGGCGAACCGGAGAAGCTCACGTAGTCAATGACAGTCTTATTCATCGTGAAATACTCGGTCAAAAGCGCCATTGGCACGCAGTTCAGATTCGTTTTCGTGAGTAATTTCAATCAGTTCACGGTCGGACTCACACGCATAGAGGTACATTTCGTGTTTGGTTTTGAAGTATTCAGGCATGCCATCAATCGAACACCAGAAGCCATCCGAGTGGTGTTCAAAGTACACAGGATTTTTGCGAGTGGGTTTCGAAGCGAAGCTCATGGAATTCTCCAAACGGGCTAATTGAATTACGATTTTTCGTAAGTCTAATTACGGAAAATCGTAACTGCAAGATACGAAAATTCGTAACTAATGAGCTAGAATCGAGTTAAAGGAGGAATTGCCATGTACCAAAGTCAGTTATTAGATGCCTATAAAAAGGCTCAAAACTACTTACAAGACAAACAAATAGCGCATGACCTGAATGTTAAGGCATCTAGGATTAGTGAAATGCGCAAAGGTCGTCGCTATATATCTGATGCAGAAGCAGTTTTTCTTGCTGAGAATGCAGGAATAGACCCAGAGCTTGCATTACTAGGTTGTCACGCTGACCGCAACGATAATCCCGACATCAAAGCGATGTGGGAAAGCATTGCAAAAAAGTTTAACGGGCGCGGTTTACAAGGAATATCAATGGCTTGTGGTGGCTTGGTGATGTGGATTGGCAGCCCTAGCGAAGCTATTGCTAAGTACGCATTATGCGACTTTATGTTGAATGAGGTTTCATATCAATTACATATAGAATCCTTTGATCATAAGGATTTGTATGATGCATTATCGAAAAATGAGAAAGAATTACATTTTTCGTGAATTTGAGTGCGGCTTAAGTGTAGAAGAAGTCGCACAACTTTGTTTTAAAAGTGTGAGTACTGTCAAAAGTTGGGATAATGGCAGCCCTATCCCAAAAGAGTGCAAAAGGCTTATGAGAATGCACAAAAGACTAGAGCTATCTCATGCTGAAGAATGGAAAGGTTTCATGATGCATAGAAACTATCTAGAGCTTCCAACTGGGCAACACATTACCCCACAACAGCTTCTTGCAGGGATAGGGTTGCTTGAGATTAATTCAGAATTGGAAGTGCTAACGTCGACTCGTCTGCTTAAACTAGCCAGAGCATTGAGCAAATTAAAAAGGATTTAAAACAATAATAGAATATACTAATTAGTAACTTATCGACATCAATCGAGGTCAGTTTTGCTTATATTCGACATTCTGCTTTTACTAGTCCCTTTAGTAATTCTGTTTTCTTACAAAAGACTAAATAATCGAAACGGCATTAGCATAATGCTGCATATCTACAAGTTATCATTTGCATTTGTTGTTTTGGAAATTGCATATTCATGGTCAGTTAATATCGGCATAACGGAACCACTATTTGATGTTGGAGATTCATTAATCATCGGCAGTGAGATGATAAACACAGCCTTTAGCACTTTCCTCGTATTTTTCTATGTTACGGCTTTGACATATATAGAAATCACAAAAGAATAGTTTCGTAGGAGTTAGACTTTCACCCCGTATTACTATACGGGGTCGACTCGCTGACGCTCAAACACTGGCGCACTACGTTTGCAGAACGTAGAGAAAGGGGAATCAATCTCGACACTCGATTGATTTGCTTTGAGCAATAGGAACGCCCACACTGCTATGCTCGCTGCTCAGTCTTCGCGACTGCGCATAGCGTGTGTGGCTATTTATGTGGGTTGCAGGGGCGTTAAGCCCCTTTGTTGTGACAGGTCTCTGCGAGGGATATTCTGGCAAGAAGGAGGGGTGTTTTTATCTCAAGCGTCAGCGAAGGCTGACCGCGCCAGTTGATAGAGCATTCTAATTTGAGTCGGTCGAGTGGCTTGGTGCTTCGTCATCGCTTCGCAATTCCTTATCCCTGCGGGGCTTTAGCTTGCCGACTGCCTTAGACAACATCCAAGAAATCGAGTCATACATTGCCAAACCAACAAAAACACCGATAAACACATAAAACAATATCGCTTGATTGAATGCCTCGATAAACACCATTAACTGTTCATTTGTCATATTTACGCTTCCTTATCATTATCTGTTAGTTTGAATATATCGATTTGCTCAAGGTCATCAGCTCGTTCTGACAGCGCCTCATCACTTGATGCAGTCACTTGTTGAATCGGTGGACACGTCAGCATACGTAATGTGTTTTCTAACTCCACTTGGATTAAGCAATCGTCGATAACCTCAAACTGATAACCATAACGTCTTAACACCGTAGAACTGATGTAATAACTGCCTTCTTGTTTATCAATACGGAATCGATAATCAAAGGAGGTGAACTCATCATGGTCACGCACCTTAAGAACACTGGTCAGGTACACTGACTCCGCATTGTTGAATACCGGAAAGTACTGATAAAACGGGTTCACACTATCAATAACAACTTCAAAATTACTTTGAGCACTACCATTGCCAGAAGCCACGCTAACACTACTTTTCGTATTGCCTTGGTTTTCATCCACAGATACGCGAGAGCCATTCTCACCGCTCGATGAACTGGCGCTAACTTCCTCACTAACTGCTTCAGTCGTATCATCAGAATTGCTGCTATATAACGCATACGCTTCCCTTACAAAATTACCTAGAGCCAACAGGCCAATAACAACCACCGCGATAAACTTAGGTGATTTTAAGATCGTGATATCTGCTTTTGATTCGTTGAATCCACCTGTACCCGTCGATTGATAAAGAGCAAATACATCAACAGGAATCTTTTTATTCGTACAAGCTGCTAAGTCCTGTTTCGTACTAGGAGCCGTCTTGGTTGATTTGGGGCGGTGGTTGTAGATACGTGGGCGACGCTTACGGAAAAACGTATCGGTCGAGGTGTGAGAAAATGCATCGGTCGCACAGCCTTGCATCCACTTGGGTATCGAGGTGTAATCCGGTGTCAGTAGAATGACATCCCATTGATATTTACGGTGACGCATAAACGCCCCGTAGAAATTATCGGGATACAATAAGCGCCCCTGGTCATCGAGTTGCGTCTCGCCAGTATCATCCGTATCACCTTCATCCAGATTGGACGTATCTGCCATTGTCCAACGTTCGTAAAACAAATCAGCATGACCATCTGGAAGATGCTCTAAAAAATCCTCTAAGGGACGTTTTAACGACTTCTCACGTTTAAAGCCCACTTCAGGCGCAAAGATATCCTGACATTCATCTATCACAACCAGAGAGTTAACAGGCATCCAGTTAAACCAGTTTTGCCAAAGTTCAATGCCTTGCATCTTACGACTGAATATCCGGATAAGCCGCGCACTGACAGGAAACTTTTCACCGAGAATTCTCTCAAGAGATTCAAGAGGTTTAAGCCCCTCAATATTCGTGACCACTACACGACCAGCACGAAGAGCTGGCACAATCTCAAACCAAACCACATAGGCGGATTTATACGCCCCGTTAGAGCCATGTCGAAAATAAACTGCCATGATTACCACCCCATAACACGAAGCACGAACGCCGTAGCAGCCGCATCGATAATGATGCGAATTGCATCGACAATGCCAATGGCATAACACACATGACGCAAATCTGGAGACAGTTGATTAAACGCCCCATTAAGCACCGTATACACTTCGTAATCTTTGAGCAGCATCGTTGCCACTTTGAACGCAAGCTTAATCATTGATAGCTCAAGATAAAGATAGAGCTTAATCAACCACAACCAAGCGTAAGCAAAAACATTCATGATCATGTCAGGAATAGAAAACAAGAAGTGCTTAACATCACTCCCTATACCTGCTAAGAACTCAATCACTGTATAGATATAATCCATCGTTCCCCCTAAGACACGCGACCAGAACTAAGCACAATTAGCGCACCAATCAAAGTAGCCACCAAAATAATCACACCCCGTATCAAATCGATATGAGGACCTATTTTTTCCATCAGACTAAAATCAACAGACACATTGCGACCGTGATTATCCAGAACAAAATGCGACCCTTTGTAAGAGCCATTATTGAAGTGCATTTCACCCATGTTGAAAGGTGATTTAGATAGGCGAGTTTCGATATCTGACTCGATATCTTTAATATCCTTTTCGAGCCCTGACAGCCCATCTTTAAGCTTATCGGTTAACTCAGGCGCTTCCGGTTCCTTGAACGTTTTACCACTCGTTTTAAGAGATTCGATCGCATTCTTAATGGCATTCAATCTGCTAATCTCCTTTGCTGAATTGCCATCAATATTATTACCGAGACCATTAACAGCATTCGTTACCTTGCCCACTGAGTTATCAATATTTTTAAGCGAGGTTTCGCTTTTTTTAGACGCATCATCGACCGA
The DNA here is from genome assembly GCF_028551255.1 of Vibrio tubiashii. Classification (NCBI taxonomy): domain Bacteria; kingdom Pseudomonadati; phylum Pseudomonadota; class Gammaproteobacteria; order Vibrionales; family Vibrionaceae; genus Vibrio; species Vibrio tubiashii. The sequence continues at coordinate 822,754 of NZ_CP117030.1, forward strand.
CTTTTTCAGTTTGTCGGACTTATCCTCGTTTGACTTTTTGATGTCATCTAACTTGCCGCTCAAGGTATCCAATCGAGTGTTTGAATCGGTCTTCATCCCATCAATCGCTGCAACAACATCTTCGTTACCACTAGGTTTATCAGGGTCAGGGTCAGGGTCTGGTTTTGGGTCAGGGTCAGGGTCTGGTTTACCACCCCCAGTTTCATCACATTGCCAAGTTACATCACTACGAGATTTACAACTGTAAGAGAATTTTCCGCGCTTATTGGTACAAAGAATCATCTTATTGCGTTTGAGCTGATTAAACTCATCTGAAGTACAATAATCTTCACACACACCAAGTGCATTAGGCTTAGAACCATCATTACAAATACAGTTACCTTCTAAGTCTTTTTTCTGACCGACAGGACAAGTGTTACCGTCACCACCGCCGGAACCATCACCACCGCCGGAACCGTCACCACCGCCGGAACCGTCACCACCACCGGAACCATCACCACCACCGGAACCATCACCACCACCGGAACCATCACCGTCTCCACTGTCAGGGTCAACCGCTTTACACTTACCTGTTACAAGATCCATTTGTTGACCTTCAGGGCATGAAGCAAGAACTGTTAGGCCGACTTTACTTTCAAAGTTTTTAAGAAAGACTTTACACTCAGAATCACCCCAACGAGTTCTGAAGTAGGTAAAGCTATCTGGCGTTGTTCCCTTCAAACTATACGTATAGTAATAACCGGAAGACATAGAACAGCCAGAAGGAAACTTACTTAACCATGCTTGTGCTGCTTTCTCAGAATTGGCATGTACAGACGAGTCAAAATTATTCATAACAAAAGCATGAGACGAAAAAGCGAATAGAAACGATGCAAGAAAAAGGAAACGAAAGATATTCATCTAATCAGACCTATAAAAAAGGAGGCCGAAGCCCCCTCTAACCTGATATCACGCCCGTATAAACCCCATAACAAAAGCACAAGGCCATGACGGACGCTAACCCAACAGAGACAAGCATTAGCGTTTAGCTAACCAAGTCACCACCATGCCAACACCAAAGCCAAGGGCAGCAAGCGCAATAACGCCAGAAGTGGTGGTTTGAACCAATGCTTTACCTGCATTGATTGCTGATGTGATAGCCGTTGAGTTGTCGTCAGCCGCCATTGCAGAGCTAGACAGAGTCAGAGCAACACCTGCTTGAGCGTAACGATTTTGAGCGACTTTTTTTACAATGTTCATGTATTTCATACTGTTACCTATTTTTTTCCGAGATATTTAATAACGCGGCCAAGTACATGACCGACGATGAACGTAACCAGAAACTGACCTAACAGCAGTTGGTACAGAGACTGGTCAAACTGAAACAATGAATAATCAAACTGACTATTCACCAGTTGAGTCACCTCGTCCTTAGAGAGCACCATCAATTCACAATCATTGACCGTAGATTGAGTGATAACCCCTTTGACGATTGCGACACAAATAGACATGGATTAGCCTTTGATTGGCTTGATATCGACTACGATGTTTCGCGCAGGATTCTGCGGGTCTGCATCCAAGTGCAGCTCACACATCATTGGGAATTGGCTTTCCAATTCTTTGAATGCCATAACCAGTGATGGATTTGGATTCATGGCGATTTGTTTCTTGTCCAGACCGACTGCCTGACATTCGCCTTTTTCAGACCTCCAACCTTCGTTAGTGGCTAGATAGTTCACTTGAGCGAAGTTGTATGGACGGTCATCTTTTTTTGATAGACCTTGCGAGTGTTCACACCCGATGACGATTACGGTTAATGGCATGGTATTTCTCCAGTTTTTTCTAGATGTAAGTCCCGACCGACTGGAAAGTTAATCCGGTCGGGGATGTCGTTGAGTTCGAGTCCCTTCGTCAGGGTTTCGAGTATCTGTTTATCGTCGTCGATACAGTTGGCGCATGGCGTTGACCAATTTGCCGTACTGGACGCGAGCGTGTTTAACCGCGTTTTCAAACGAGGTCATAAATTTGATTTTGGTGGTCGAGATAGCGATAGGCTCGACATCATCAATCAGAGAGGCAAGGGCAGGGTACGAACCTGCAAAGTACGGGTCAGGGTCAACCAGAATATCTAAAGGTATGACTCGATAGCGATTGCCAATCTGAACTTCGAAGCGGTTCCAGTTGGGATACTGTTCGCATTTCATTTGCGCGGCTTTATCATAGGCGCGGAACACTTTGCCGTTCTCACGCGCACCGACATAAAAGGTATGACCTGCATCCGGTACAAAGCCGCATTTCTTACGGTCTTGTGGTGACATACTTTGATAGCCACGAAATTCTCCGGCACTAGGGGGCGTGCCACGAGTAATAAATTGACCATCAAGGTACTTATCTTTGATGTCTTCGATAGAAACGTTACCCTGTAAGTCATCAAGGGCAATATCCACCCGAGTCAGTTTTGCACCAACCATTTGCTTTAGTGCCTTGTGCAGGGCTTCCATGTTAATGGCTTCGCAGCCTTTACCAGAAAACGACACGTAGTAACCGAAGTTAGCTGCACCCCAAGCGACTAATCCAGCTTGTGTGCCATTGCAAAGAAGCTTTGCAGAATAACGGTATCCTGAAAAACCACCTCGACGTTCAAGTGTCCATTCGTTTTGCTCGTAGCTGATTTCGTCAGCCAACACCTCTAGAAACGATTCGATTTCGCCATGACAAAGCGTGTCCAGCATATCGATGCCGATATTGCTAATAAGACGTTGATAACATTCGTTAAAAGACACATCGGTATCTATGCGTACATCCGCATTGATAAGCTCCTTATCCAGAGCCGCAAAGTACAAATCCTTATTAGCAAAGTCCTCAGACTCGATACAGCCAAGCACCTGAGCAAGGTTTTCCCCAAAATGAGCAATCTTGGTTTTCTCACGTTGAGCAATAGCGACGACGTTTTGAGACTCAAACTCATTGATTTGCTCTAGTGCAAAGCGTTGTTTCGCCATGTCTTTACAGCGCTCAAGTAGGAGAGGTGAGCCAGAAAAACTCACGTAGTCAATCACGGTCTTATTCATCGTGAAACACTCGCTCAAAAGCACCATTGGCGCGTAGTTCAGATTCGTTTTCGTGCGTAATTTCAATCAGTTCACGGTCTGACTCACACGCATAGAGATACATTTCATGTTTGGTTTTGAAGTATTCCGGTAGACCGTCAATCGAGCACCAGTAACCATCGGCATGGTGCTCAAAGTAGACAGGGTTTTTGCGGTCAGGCTTGTTTGAAAAGCTCATTGGTTCGCCTCAATCTGCTTGTTCACTACAGTGATAAGGCGACGAGTCATTTCGCAATCACCCAACGCACGGTGTGCCACTAATCCCGCGGTTTCAATACCTTGTTGCTGACAGGCATTGACCAATGATTGCCATTTGTAGTTACCGTGATAATCATTCCAATCACCAAAGAACTCGGCGTACCATTCCATTGCACATTGACCCTTTATCATGTGCGAGAGATTCAATAGCGGATAATCAAAATCAGAGAGAGATTGAGCGATTAAGCGGTAGTCATAATCAAAGTTGTAGATGATAACTTCACGGTCAAAAAGAAAGGATTTGATGTCATTCCAGACAGTATCGAAGGTTGGCTTATCAGCTACATCAGCATGACCAATACCGTGAACTTGATATGCTTCGTTTGGAATTTCACACAGTGGGTTAACCAATTGATTAACCAATACGTCGCCCGTAGATGCACAAATAATCGAGATTTCAACAATACGCGCATTAGAATCCAGACCCGTCGTCTCAGTATCTAGAATCACAGCGTTATCCAATTTAATCATTTTCATCACAACCCCCTAAAGTTGTCCGAGCGACCGCCCCAGAAGCTTAGGGAGCGACCGAAGCGGTCTAGTACACGAATTTGTGGACATTAAAGCCACTTTTTTGTGGACTGTAAAGCCACTAAAATGTGGACTTATAAGCTAAACTCACATCATTAATGTCATCAAAGGAAGTTCAAAAATGTATATAAACGAACTGCTAGACACGTACAAAGAGAAGAAAAGATATATACAAGATAAGCAAATCGCCCATGATTTAGGGATAAGCCGCCAAAAGATGTCAGCAATAAGAAAAGGCGAACGCTATCTAACTGAAAATGAAGCGCTTTTTATAGCTGAACAAATCGGCATGGATAAAGAAATGGTATTAGTGTATTTAGCCGCAGATAAAGCAAAAACCTACGAGGCGCAAACACTATGGAATAGCATTGCAAAAAAGTTTAACGGGCTAGGTTTATCAAGTATTTCAATGATTTGCGGAACTTTAGTTTTAACTAAATTAGAAGCTGCTAAGTTCGCATTATGTACGTTATGTTAAATAATGTTTGGTATTAAGAAAGGACAGCTGTTGTCCTTTCTTCTCTACTCTATCGTTTTCTAGTTTAAGCTGTGAAATTCAACATAACTAGATTTACCATAAAATACCTAATAATCAGTTCGATAATCAGAGATTAACTCACTGTTTATTGGTTTAGCCGCCAGCGAGTTTTACTGTGTGGCCTTTCTTTTCAAGGTGCGCTTTGATCTTGTCACGTGCATCACCTTGAATTTCAATTGTGCCGTCTTTGACTGAGCCACCGCAGCCACAAACTTTTTTAAGTTCTGCGGCTAATAGTTTAAGTGGCGCATCATCTAAATCGAGCCCAGTAACGATAGAAACGCCTTTACCTTTGCGTCCTTTAGTTTGGCGTTGAATACGTACAATGCCATCGCCTTTTTCGCGTTGAGGCTTTTCTTCTTCAGGTTTGATGCGACCTACGTCAGTGCTATATACAAGAGTCATACAGTTTTACTTCTTCTGTTGCTGTTCAGCTTTTTGCTTAGCGACCAAGTATGCCTCTATGTGCTTCTGAATAGCAAGCTTTCCGCCTTTGATTAGCCTGCCATTAAAGAAGCAGTACCAAGTGTTGGCTTCTCCTGTGTCATTTTTGATGGTGAAGCCATGAAAATTCTCTTGTGCGGGTTGTCCATCCGCTTTCTTTTTGTTTGCCAGAGAGTTGAATTCTTTAGGATCAATGATTGTTGCCGTATCACAAAACCAATCGATGCTCTTCTTCACGGCTGCCATACTTCCTGACAACACGTGTTGTTTGATTTGTACTTGCCAAACTTCAGTCGAATTTCCAGCAGATTTGAGGGTGAAACCTCGGTAAGTTGCAGCAGCCATAGTCATTATTATCTTTGTATTCTGATAGTTTAATAATAATTGTAAATCTCTCATTATCAAGTATATTTATCATACGTTTCGTGGTTATGGTGCGTTAAAATGCGGAAAAATGTTCGCGTCGTCACATGTGAAGATGAGAGAAAACAATTCGTTAATAAGTTATTAAACAATATAACTATCGAAGAGGTAAATGAATTATTGAACGGTGAGTACGCCCGCAATTCTCTATTAGCTATGCGCAAAGATTGGAATCTATTTAACGAATTTTGTTCGCAAAAAGGTGTGAATTCCCTACCCGCAGCATCCACCGCAGTACGTTTGTTCTTAGAGAAAGAGTCTAAGCAAAGGAAGTATTCAACCATTAAACGCTACAGTGTAACATTGGGTTTGTTCCACAAAACGTTAAACTTACCAGACCCTACGTCTAACATTTCCGTTCGAAACTTACTTGCGTTACTGAGAATTGATAAAAAATCCGACGCGAAATCAACGACTTCTTTCAATAGACAGCATTTGGAATCGCTAACAAATCTACTTACGCCTTCTAAGCATGTCAGAGATGTTAGAAACCTAGCGATATATCATCTTATGTTCGAGTGCATGCTTAAACGTTCCGAACTACGAGATCTAGAATTTAAAAGCGTTTGTTTTAATGACACCGTTGTTAGTGTTTTGATAGGCAACGAAGAGTATCGTTTATCAGACGAAGCCTGTGAGATTTTAAATCGATGGTTGATTGTACGCGGTGTTCATAATGGTGCGCTCTTTAACGCAATAGACAAACACGGCAATATAAGTGATGAGGCGCTTAACGATTCGTCAATTTATCGTATTTTGCGCTCGGCCAGCGATAAGCTGAAGCTAGATGTTAAGTTCTCTGGGCTATCATTGCGAGTAGGTGCGGCAAATGAGCTCGCTTCTCAAGGTATGAAAGTCAAAGATATTCAACGCTTTGGGAGGTGGAAAAGTGCTGCTATGCCCTATCAATATATAGGGAATCAATCTCAAGCAGCACTTGAACGCATGGTTTATAAAAGCTTTAAACCGTGGGATTAGAGCGAAGTTTTAACACAGTTTGCCAAGAAGTCGGCAAACGAGTGTCCATTATGCTCTAGCATTTTCGGGAACATCGATATTGGAGTCATTCCTGGGAAGGTGTTAACTTCATTTAGGTAAATTTTCCCATCAGGTGTTAAGAAGAAGTCGATGCGAGATAGATGACGTAAGCGCATCTGAGTAAATACTTTTTCTGAACTTTGACGGATGACTTCAAGCTGCTTTTGGCTGAGATCTGATGCCTCTACCTTGGTTACTGAATGGCTCGAAGTACTGTACTTTTCTTCGTAGCTATAGAAAGCGTCTTCTGGTGCGATGATTTCACCAGGCTTAGATATGTGAAGTTTACCTTCGTACTCATACGCCGCCACTTCAAGCTCTCTCGGTTTCACAGCTTGTTCGACCAATACTTGATCTGAATAACCGAATGCATCATCAAGTGCTTTCTGTAGTTGCGAAATATCTGTTACCTTGTAACAACCTACAGAAGAACCCTGTCTAGCCGCTTTGACGAACACAGAGCCCCACTCTTTAAACGCAGTTTCACTACGCACGTAGGCATCTTGATTGTTCTCAGACAAGAAAATGTAAGGAGTATTAGGGATGCCTAGTGCGTCATACCAAAGCTTAGAGGTAATTTTGTTAAAGCTATTAGTGCTCGCCTCTGGGCCGCAACCTAAATAAGGAATACCTGATAGCTCTAGCATAGATTGGATATCACCCGTTTCACCTGGGAATCCATGAATACATGGAATTACAAAATCTAATTTGGTTGAACTTGAATCCGTATTTATTGTGCCCGCATTGGTATCAAGATAAGCAAGCTCACCGTCATTGGTGAACCAACCATCTGCTTTCATTTCAATGCGAACAACATTAAAGCCTTGAGTTGATTCTAATTGAGACTGCAAGAAATCGGCGGAAACAAGTGAGACTTCATGTTCTGAAGAACCACCACCGCAAAGGAGAAGAATAGTCGTATTTGTCATTAAAAATCTTTCCGTGTGACAACAGGGAGAATCTCAGACCATGATAATAAAAACCGCTATGAGTTACACGGTTTTACCAGACAAAAATCCGTTTTGTCGGCTGAGTGAAGAAAATATAGGCAATAAAAAAGGGGCTGATGCCCCTTCTCTTTCAATTAGTTTAGCTTGTTAAGCGTTGGGTATTGTGAGTTCTTAATGTCATCAATACTTTTAACGAACGGCTTAAGCGTGCGGAATTCTGCAGGTAGTTCTGAAATCGCTGCTTTTGCTTCTGTACGTGTCGCGTAGTCACCGTAAAGAATCGTATACCATTTAGTACCGTTCACAACTTTATAGTTTTCCCAAACTGGCTGGTTGTCTTCGCGAGGTAGTTTACGCGCAAAGTGATCCACTTTAGTTTGTGAACCTACTGCCACTACCTGAATGGTGAAGCCGTAACGTGGGTTCATCGCCTGCTGTTTGGCAGTCGGCGGAATAATAGCAACAGCCGGTTTAGGCTTAGCTTGCATCTTCACGGTTTGGCTCTGCTGAGCAGGTGCGGTATTCACGACCTTAGCAACGTTATCTTCAGAGATGCCGTTAGTCATTCCTTGCTGAGTTACGACAGGTTGCTCAACCTTTGCCGTTTTGTAATCCTCACGATAGCTTTCTGAGCTCACGTCTGTCACATAATCGCTCGAAACACATGCAGAAAGCACCACTGATAAGCCAACTATTGCTATTTTTTTCATGAATTATTCAAATGCCTTAACTAGAAATTACTGTAAATCATGCCGTTAGATAGACTTATAATCAACCCAACATTTTAATTATATATCAATACTCTGTGACACATGGCACAAACTTCGCTCGTACCTCAGTGATCTGATTAAAACAACATCAAAAATGCTAAGTATTAGAGTCCTTTGTTGGTTACGATTATACCTGTCGCCCCTTTAGGAGCCTTGCAATGAGCCACCTTACCCATCTGTTGAGACCACAATCCGTTGCTGTTATCGGCGCTTCTACCAAACCAATGCGTGCTGGCAATATCGTTATGAAGAACTTACTGCATGGTGGGTTTGAAGGCGCGATTATGCCCGTGACACCCAAATATTCTTCCGTGTGTGGTGTGCTCGCCTACTCTTCAATTGAGCAGCTGCCGATTGTGCCCGATGTCGCCATCTTGTGTACTCACGCGAAATACAACGAGAAGATATTCGAACAGTTAGCTGAAAAGAAAGTAAAAGCCGTGATTGTTCTATCGGCGGATATGCACTTTGCTAACGAACAAGGCGAAAGCATTCAAGACGCTTGCTTATCGGTTGCTAGAGATAATGGAATGCGAGTTCTTGGGCCTAATAGCTTAGGTTTGATTCTCCCTTGGGTAAACTTTAACGCTTCTTTCTCTCCCGTTACTGCCATCAAAGGCAAGATAGCTTTTATCTCTCAATCTGCGGCGATGTGTACTACGATTCTCGATTGGGCAAACGATAAAAACATTGGCTTTTCTGCCTTCGTATCGTTGGGAAATGCCCTTGATATCGACTTCGCTGACTTGCTAGATCACCTATGTACCGACTCTCACACAGAGGCGATCCTTCTTTATGTCGATACGATCAAAGATGCGCGTCGCTTTATGTCAGCAGCTCGGGCGGCGTCACGCAATCGACGTATTTTGGTTTTGAAAGGTGGGAAAACATCTGCAGGCAGAATTGCTGCAAGAGCACATACAGGTGGCGACGACACGTTAGATATTATCTATGACTCAGCCATCCGCCGAACAGGTATGCTCAGAGTAAACAATTCACATGAGCTTTTCGCCGCAGTAGAAACACTGACTCATTCGGTACCGCTCCGAGGAGAAAGACTAGCGATTATTACTAATGGTGGTGGCCCTGCGATTATGGCCGTCGACACTCTTCTCCAGCGTGGCGGTAAACTTGCCGATTTGTCAGACGAATCTATTGGAAAACTAAGTGAGATTTTACCTGCCAGTTGGAGCTACAATAACCCTATTGATATGGTCGGCGATGCGGACGAAAAACGCTACGTCAATACACTTAATGCTGTGATGGATGCTGATTGTGCCGACGCCATTCTTATCATGCATAGCCCATCAGCGGTGGCGCATTCAGAGCAAACGGCGAGTGCCATCGTTGAAGCGATTAAATCGCATCCTCGGCATAGGCGTTTCAATTTTTTAACCAACTGGTCTGGAGAATTAACCGCGAAACCCGCGCGAGATATTTTTACTCAAGCAGGTATCCCTACCTATCGAACACCAGAAAGTGCCGTGGTTGCCTTCATGCACTTGGTCGAGTACAGACGAAACCAAAAGCAACTGATGGAGACTCCAACGACTGCAGAACCTGTGCATATTGCAGAGCTCAACGAAGCCAAAAAATGGATTGAAACCAAACTACTGGATGTAAACACAGTGTCTTTAGATACGCACCAAATTGGTACCTTTTTACGCCACTTCAACTTTAAAGTGCTGCCAACTTGGATTGCATCAGACTCAAGTGAAGCCGTCCATGTTGCTGAGCAAATCGGTTATCCCGTGGCTGTTAAACTTCGTTCGCCTGATATTGCGCATAAATCCGATGTTCAAGGTGTCATGCTCAACTTACGTAATAGCAATGAAGTCGCCAGTGCTTCTGAGGCGATACTGGATCGAACCAAGCTCTCCTACCCGTCGGCTAATATTCACGGGCTGCTAGTCCAAGGGATGGCGAAGTTAGCAGGTGGCGAAGAGATTCGAATCAAAGTCAAAACAGACGAAACTTTTGGTCCTGTGATTCTTATTGGTCAAGGTGGTTCTGAATGGGATGAATCAATTGATGCAGCATCTGCGCTTCCACCATTAAATATGGCGTTAGCTCGTTATTTGATCGTACGCGCGATTAAGAGCGGTAAGATTCGCCCACAAAAATTACCGGAGCCTATGGACATTCATGGCTTGTCCGAGCTGCTTGTTCGGGTATCTCAAATGGTGGTTGATTGCCCTCAGGTATATGAGCTGGATATACATCCAGTACTGGCTAATGGTTCCGAATTTACCATTCTCGATGCAGATTTGATTCTTAAAAAATATGAGGGAGATGCGCAGCAACGTCTCGCTATACGCCCTTATCCGGTTGAATACGAGCAGCTCATCACGCTGAAAGATGGAGAAGAAGTATTGTTAAGGCCGATTCTCCCTGAAGATGAGCCACACCACGCCGACTTTATCCATAATGTATCTAAGGAAGACCTTTATAAACGATTCTTTACCGATGTCGGCGAGTTCAATCATGAGGCACTTGCCAACCTCACTCAGATAGATTACGACCGTGAGATGGCCTTTGTTGCCGTTAGCCAGAGTCGTGTGGGAAGCCCAATTATTGGTGTATCGAGAGCGCTGATTAACCCAGACAACACCGATGCCGAGTTTGCGATTCTTATTCGGTCTGATCTTAAAGGTAACGGTTTAGGTAAGGTGCTAATGAAGAAGATCATCGAGTATTGTCAGCATAAAGGAACTAAGCAGATGTCAGGTATGACGATGCCAACTAACCGCGGTATGCTCATGCTGGCTCAAGGGCTCGGATTTAAATTAGATGTGCAGTTTGAAGATGGAACTGCAGATATGGTACTCCCCCTCAACTAGCCTCGGTTGTTTATAATTGAGTCGCTCGCCTTGGGCGACTTGAGCTTTTCGTTCAGAAACTCTTTGGTATTTATCTTGCGTGATGAAATTTGTCGGAGTATTATTAATCGTAATTCGACGATAGACTATGGAGTGAGTAGAAAATGTCTAATCCGTGCAGCAGCGCTAATACAAAAGCTTTCGAATCTTCAGAGCAAGATCTGGCGCTAGAACAGAAGTTCGCCACACAAGCGAAAGCTTTGTCTCACCCTGCTCGCGTACGTATCGTAAAAATTCTTTTGAATTTAGAGAAGTTAGGTGGTTGTTTAAACAGCGATTTAGTTTCAGAGCTAGGCTTGGCACAGTCTACCGTATCTGAGCATCTACGAATCCTTAAACAGGCAGGATTTATTAGCGCGGAATCAATACCACCTAAAGTCTGCTATCGCGTTGATAAAGCGGAAATTGAACAGTTTTCGAATCGTTACGCATCGATATTTAGTTAGTTGTTAGTTTAGCAAGTACATATACGGGAAGAGAGTATCTTCCCATTTTTTAACCTTTTTAAATCGTAATTCGACGATAAACGAAAGAGAGCGTTGCAATGAATCAACAAGTCGCAACAAACCGCACAGCAACATCGGCGGCAAACAATATGTCCTTTTTAGATCGTTACCTCACGGTATGGATTTTTGTCGCTATGGCAGTGGGTATTGCTATTGGCGTCGCTTTCCCTCAAGTGGCAGAGTGGAATGAATCTATGTCAGTAGGAAGTACAAATATCCCACTCGCTATTGGCTTGATCTTAATGATGTATCCGCCATTGGCGAAGGTTAACTATGGCTTGTTAGGTAAGGTTCGAAAAGACAAAAAGGCAATTCAGTTGTCTTTGTTTATGAACTGGATTGTTGGCCCTATCCTAATGTTTGTCCTTGCTCTGGTATTCCTAGGCGATAAACCAGGGTACATGGTCGGTATCATTCTTATTGGTTTAGCAAGGTGCATTGCAATGGTACTTGTTTGGAATGATATCGGTGGCGGAAACAAAGAGTACGGAGCAGCTCTGGTTGCGTTAAACAGCGCATTCCAAATCGTGACATACAGTTTTATGGCCTGGCTATTCATTACCGTTCTTCCACCGATACTTGGCTACCAAGGGTTTGATGTCGATATCTCGATGATAGACATTGCTGAAAGCGTTTTGATCTATCTTGGTATACCGTTTTTAGCTGGTTTTCTCAGTCGTAAATGGTTAACTAAGTTAAAGGGAGAACAATGGTATAACGAGGTGTTTCTTCCACGTATCTCACCGATAACCTTGATCGCTTTGCTGGCTACTATTGTTCTGATGTTCAGTTTAAAAGGTGAAATGATTTTCGAACTGCCGATGGATGTGGTTCGAGTGGCGATTCCATTGGCGATCTACTTTATCGTTATGTTCTTTGTGAGCTTCTTTGTCGGTAAAAAAATGGGCATTGAATATGATAAGAATGCCTCTATTGCGTTCACCGCAACGGGTAACAACTTTGAGTTGGCGATTGCGGTGAGTATTGCGGTATTCGGTCTTAACTCCGACCAAGCCTTTGCAGGTGTGATTGGCCCACTGATTGAAGTTCCCGTTCTGATTGCACTTGTTAACGTAGCGCTAAGAATGAAGAACAAGTATTACGCTTAGTTTAGAATCTTGCCAAGACTAGTTTATCCAACGTCTAGTCTTGGCTTTACTTCATTTGCAGAACGTAAACTGTGAACACACTTGGTCGAACGGCATCGGCTTGTAAAAGTAGTAGCCTTGTATCGACTTTATCCCCAAGCTAGAGATGAACTCTAGTTCCTCGTTTGTTTCTACCCCTTCGACGGTAATCTCCGCACCAGAGAGTCTGACCAAATCAGTGGTAAGACGGAACATTTCTCGACCATTTTTATGACCAATGTTGGTCACTAATGAGCGGTCAATTTTAACCTTGTCATACTCGTAGTTAATTAGGTTTCCAATAGAGGAATACCCTGCCCCAAAGTCATCTAGTGCGATGCTTAATCCGGCACGCTTTAGTTGGGTGAACACTTTCCGCATCTGGTTTGCGTCTTGAATCAGTACATCTTCAGTGATCTCCAGTTCAACTTGGTGATACTGAAGGTTACTTTGGATAATCATCGAAAGAACGGTGTCTGCAAATCCTTTAATTAGGAAGGTTTGCGGCGAGACATTAATCGATATCTTAAATTCTGGATTCTGTGCTAAGGAAGAGACTTCCTGTAGTGCTCTTTTAATTACCCATGTATCAACTTCGGGTATTAGCCCCAACTTTGCAAAGCTTTGTAAAAATGTCGGTGGCGTAATTACCCCTGTCGACGCTTTATGTCTGATTAGAGCTTCGAGTGACGTTATGCAATTTCTCTCTATGTTCATTTGTGGTTGATAGTAGAGAATGAACTCGCCGGATTGTTGAAGCTGTTTAATATGCTGGTAGGCGCGTAGGTCTTCCCCCTGACGTAGCAAGACCCTACTTGCATTAAGTTTTGGGTGTAGTTTGTCGTGGAATAGCCTGTTAGTTTCTTTTGGGATAGCAAAAGGATAGATGACATTTTCGTTCATTAAGGAAATAAGCCAATTGGTTCAAATTACATGACGCTTATTGATGCGTATATGTTGCCTGAAACACAGCGATTCCTTAATGATGTGATTGTATCCTTTTGCTGTGTTTGATCCCTCAGTGATAGACCACTAAGCTCATATCGGCAATTGAGGGCACCATACTCCTTTCTTACACAAAGTTCTAATTAGAAAATTAACCGTGACGACAAACAATAAGTATCAAGAAGTATGGTGATTGATTTAGGTAATTGCCCTTCGGAACTTAACGGTCTGCAGGATGATTTACGCCATCATGCGTGACAATGTCACCTAAATCAAAAGGATTGACTCCTTCTAAACAGCCGACATTAAAGCCATATTCGTCAGGGAATGAGCGCCTTTGATGGTGGGTGTAAATCCCACAGTTCGAACAAAAGTAATGTTTAGCCGTGTTGGTATTAAATTGATACAGCTTAAGCTTATCTTCACCTTTGAGAACGCGAATACCATCTAACTTAACCGACGCGACAATAGCTCCCTTTCTTCGGCATATAGAGCAATCACAGCGGCGGGGCTTCTCAATTCCATTTGGTAGGCTCAGCTCCAATTCAACCGCACCGCAGTGGCAACTCGCCTTATGTTTGGATTGTATTGGTGTGTTCCCTACTTGCTTAATCATTTATCCTCCTGACATTGTCTTATACTTTTTCTAGTTCCTTTTCGTTTGAAAATCGCTCCTCATAGATTTGCATAAAGTCCGCACGAATTTCTTGTTCTAGATGTGTTGCCTTATCCGTTGGGCAGAACAGCATAAAGTGAACAATCTGTTCACCTGTGCTACCGCTAGTAATATGAATGTGAGGTTCTGCGCCCGGTAAATCGACACCTGCGTGCTTTTCAATCACCGTGTTGTAGCGCGTTGCCACTTCATGAAAGTAACTTGTGTGTCCATCGATCTTTTCTAGCATCGTCGGGATCAAAGGATAAAGATTAACAAATTCAGGTACAACGATAGAAAAATCGTGGTACACATAGCGCTTCATAAAGTTGAGGTTTTTTACTGGATAGGTAAAAAACATGCTGTTTGGCAACGTCGCCGTTTTACCCGTGTAATGATACTGGCCGTGATGCAAATCGATTTCTTGGATGACCGTTGCCATCATGTTGTGCTCGATGACTTCACCACAGATTTTCCCGACTTCAATCCAATCGCCAATACGGAATGAACGCGAGCTCGCACGTTGAATCGATCCTGTGAAACAAAGAATAATCTCTTTTGAAGCGACGACGATTGCAACAGCGATAGCAGTCACTGAAAGTGCAAATTCATTAATCTCTGATTGCCACAGAATGAACAGCAGAAGCACGGTAGTGATAAAGGTGCCATTCTTTGTTCGTGACATCCAACTGCGTTGTTCTTCTGACACAAATGCCACATCTCCACGAATCATGGAAAGCACCATTCGGCGAATAATTGAGATCAGAATAACGATTAACGCGGTGAAAACGAGTTTGTGAGTTAGAAGAAAATCGATTACGGCTTGTACTTTCTCCACGCTCTGCTCCTATTATTGAAAAGGGGCAAAAGCCCCTATGTTTAGTTTGTTTTTTGTAGTTTTACATGCGTAAGAGCTAACTTCCCACACATCTTATGAGAGATCTAGTATCGCGATGCAATATTGCAATAGATGTTCTGAACCTAGACAAATTTGAGTTATTTATAACGCGCTGAGGTAATGAACTCGCCAAAAGTCTCGCACCAGACAATAACCGTGTTGTAGTCCTGAATAGCAAAATCTTGAGGAAGATTTACGGTAAATCGATCGAAGCTCTTTACTTCCCCAACCTGCACCATCGTCTGCTTTTGAGCATTAAAATCTGCCTCTGTTTCTACAAACGTTGGTGAAAAGTACAGTTTATAATCTGGCCCTGGAGCCAACTCACCAACAAAGGCCACTTTGTCTGCACTGATCGAGACAGAACCCTCACCCCAGTGGAGAAAGTCACTGTCCTTGCGGTCTTTCTGAAATGAGGCGTTATAAATTGCGTTGTTAGTAACGGTTTGCACGTCACTCATGCTTGGAGATGTAGGTTGAATAAGGATGGGCAACGCATAAATGCCAAGAGCGAAGCCCAATCCAATACACGCACAATGCGTAATGATCAAAAGGAGTTTTTTCATCCTGAAATCCACTGAAGTAATCTATATTAATAAATGTATATGATTTTCAATGAAATATCAGGTTTACGTTAGGTGTTTATTTGTATTTAAGCGCTGTTTTCTCTGCAAGAGTCACAATAACTTTCACCGCTTGCTCCATACCTTCAATTGAAATGAACTCATGAATACCATGGAAATTGTAGCCACCTGTAAATATGTTAGGGCAAGGTAACCCCATAAACGAGAGCCTTGCACCGTCTGTCCCGCCACGTATTGGTTTGATTTGTGGTTCAACGTCACAGGCAATCATGGCCTCTTTTGCCAATTCAATCACATGAGGGAATGGCTCAACTTGTTCTCTCATATTGAAATAGCTGTCAGTCAGTTTGAGTTCTACACGTCCATGTTCAAGCTTTTCATTGAGCTCTGCCACTTTATCAATCATGAATTGCTTGCGCTTTTCTTGAGCATCGCGATCAAAATCTCGAATGATATAGCCAAGTTCACTTCTCGCAACGGACATCTCTGCCGATTTTAGATGGTAGAAACCTTCATAGCCTTCAGTACATTCTGGCGTCTCTTCTGCAGGCATCATCAACTGAAATTGCGCGGCAATGTTCATAGAATTAATCATTTTGTTTTTGGCTGTTCCCGGGTGAACATTGACGCCATAACAAATAACATCAGCGCTGGTGGCGTTAAAGTTTTCGTATTCGAGTTCGCCAACCGGACCACCATCAATAGTGTATGCCCATTCTGCGCCGAACCTCTCTACATTAAACAGGTTTGCGCCACGGCCAATTTCTTCATCAGGTGTGAACCCAATACAAATATCCCCGTGTGGAATATCAGGATTGCTAATTAGATCTGAAATAGCTGAGAGGATCTCTGCGATCCCTGCTTTGTTGTCAGCACCGAGAAGTGTCGTGCCATCGGTTGTGATTAAATTGTGACCATGCAGTTTATGGAGATCTGGGTACTGTATCGGAGAAAGAACTTCATCCCCCTTACCTAATGCGATGTCACCGCCTTGGTAGTCGTCAATGATCTGTGGTTTCACATTTTCACCAGACGCGTCAGGTGCCGTATCCATATGGGCAATAAACCCGATAGCAGGGACAGCATAGTCAACATTGCTTGGTAGCCTTGCCATCAAATAACCATTCTGGTCTAGTGAAATATCCGCTAAACCGAGCTCTTCAAGCTCCCTCTTTAAAAACTGAGCAAACGTCAGTTGCCCTTCACTGCTCGGGCAAGCTGTATTTGCTGGGTTTGATTGGGTGTTAAAAGCCACATAGCGCAAAAAGCGTTGAACTAATTCATTCATAGCAAGATCTCTTATAATTCTGACACTAAAAACGTTGAACTTAGAACATCCTACGCCTTCTAGTTTGGAAAATTTTGCTATAAATCAGGTTTTAAGCAATCAGTGCCATACATGATGTCATTTTAAGTTTGCGGATTTTGGGTATAAAAAAACCGAATAGTCTCCTATTCGGTTTTTAAGCGAAATGATGCGAATTAAAGCAAGATAAAGATCCCTGCTAAACATGCGCTCATCAGGTTAGCTAAAGTACCGGCCAGTACAGCCTTAATACCTAGATTAGCAACCTCAGCACGGCGCTCTGGGGCAATCACGCCAATAGAACCGAGCTGAATGGCGATCGAACCAATATTAGCGAAGCCACATAGTGCGAAAGTGACAATGACCTGAGTATATTCAGACAGCATCGCTTTATGTTCAACGAAGTCAATAAAGGCAACAAATTCATTCATTACAATCTTTTGGCCGATGTACGATCCTGCCATCAACACTTCATTTGAAGGAACGCCAATTAACCAAGCAAGCGGAGAAAATAGGTAACCAAATAGCGCTTGAAGAGTCACACCAGTAAATCCAGCTACTTCGCCTAAGCTCTCAAGGCCCGTGTTAACCATTGCTATAACACTAACAAACGCGATCAGCATGGTACCAACAGCGACAGCCACCTTCATACCGTTCATCGCACCGCTTGCAAGCGCATCAATCACATTGCTCTCTTGCGCTTTGTCCATCTCAATATCGGATTGGTCGATAGGTGTTTCACGTTCAGGAACGATGATTTTTGCCATCATTAAACTACCCGGTGCGGCCATAAAACTAGCAGCAATCAGGTATTTCAGTTCTACGCCTAAACCTGCGTATCCACCGAGTACACTACCGGCGACTGACGCCATACCACCTGCCATTACCGCAAATAGTTCAGAACGAGTCATTCTAGAAAGGAATGGACGAACAAGAAGTGGAGACTCGCCCTGAGAAAGGAATATGTTACCCGTCGCTACAAGAGATTCAGCTTTACTTGTCCCTAGGAACTTTTGGATACCACCACCGATAAACTCGATGACTTTCTGCATTATGCCTAGGTAATAAAGCGCAGAGATAAGAGCGCTGAAGAAGATGATAATAGGAAGAACGCGAACCGCGAAGATAAAGCCAGTATTGGCAAGGTCACCGAACAAGAAGCCAATACCTTCGTCAGCAAAGCCCAGTAAGCTAGAAACACCACTACTTAGACTCGTCAGAGCGGCTTGCCCCCACGGGAAGTAAAGAACCAGAGCGGCGAAACCGACTTGAAGTAACAGCGCGCGTGACACTGTTTTCCAGTTAATTGATTTACGACTTTCAGACAGTAAAACCGCACATAGCAATAATGCGATGACACCGATTAAGCCAAACAAAACATTCATTAAAGATTACCTCTACAAGCATTGAATAGGTAGCTGGTCCGGTCCGTGGGGTCATTCACTATTCCTTGTGACGGCTTGTATTGGTAGAGCTGTTACTCTCAACCGGGCGGAAAGTATAGCGCCCGATATGAGATATTCATCACATATTTTTACGCAAACGTTCAACCGTTCACTCAGTAACCAAACTAATGAGTGATCAGCGATTGATTCGTTGATTCGAATTATTTTGTTCGCCGGACTATATGAACACAATTGCTATAAAACATTGAACTAAGATCACAAAATAAGTCAATATACATTACAAATCTAATCATAATGTTTGCGCTTCTAGGTAAAGCATCTAATTTTAAGTAAGAATTCTTAACGTACTTTTTGGTAACGACAATAAATTCTCTAACAACGTCAATGGCTACTAGCAAACACAACGAATATTGCCCCGCTGATCTGGCGGGGCTTTTTTGTATAGGGTTTTCGAGTAGTAATTATTGTTGAAAGCGTTAGAATACCTCCCCATTTACTTTTGCCAGACTACTAGCATGCAACGCGATTACACTTATCACTGCTTATCTCAAATGCCACGAGAAGAGTTAGAAGAACTTAGCTTGAGAATGGTTCACCGTTTGGTACCAGAAGAATCTATGACTGAGCTTTTCACTTTTGATTTAGATGAGGCAGAAGACGAAGACAAGCTTCAAGAAGCCCAGTTTGATGCGATGTTGCGCATGAGTGCAATCGCGCTTAGTGAGCTCCCTGCTTTATTTGAAGCGTCGGAAAGCAAAGAGCAAAACATCCAACGTATGCAACGTCTGTTATTGTGGCATTTCTACTCGGTTTCTTTTCATCTTGAACGAGCGATCCCACTTGAGACACACTGCAACCACGTAGAAATCATAGTCAAGCAGGCACCACAGAATGCTCTTGAATGGGTAACCACACTGACCGATCTGCTACGCCAATACTCGCAGATAGCACAAAGTTCTTAACCAAACCGCCAACCATTTTACGGTTGGCGTTATAAAACTCTCACTTGGATTCGTTAAAACATTGACCATTTGAATGTGTTTTAGACATACTCAAACTCTAAGCCTCAGAATGTATTAATGAATTGCGTTATTTAGTTCTATTCTCGACCTTCTTGTCTGCTGCAACGTACGCCGATGGAGAAATCGATTACTCCGATTGCCATAATCAGCCAGATAGCGCAGAGATCCTCGACTCCGCTTTTAACTATGTGAATACTAAGCTTTGTGAACCTGCTATTTGGTTTGATAGTTTTTTCGTTGATGAGCGAGTAGACCAAGACGCACGTGCTGGCAGTACTGTTCGTTGGAGAAATGATTTCTCTTATGTAGAGGGTGAAGGCTATAAGTTTAAGACTCGATTCAAAGCGCGCTTTCACTTACCTAAGGTAACCAAACGACTTAAGGTTGTTTTCGAATCGGATGAAGAAGATGATTTATTCGACTTGTTCCCGCAATCGAGCGAAGATGCCGAAAATACGTTTGGTCTTAGATACGATTGGCTAAGTAAAGAACGCTATAGTTTCAACGTTAAGGTCAATGCAAGACCTGGTATCGAAGGACGTTTTCGATATACATACCCTATCAATGATGAATGGTTACTGCGCGTTACTCAGAAGTTGTATCAGAAAAAAAGCGTAACGGGTGAATCTACCGATATTGATTTAGATTATTTAATCAACCGCGATTTTTTGCTTCGCTGGAGCAACTACGCTCAGTGGGAAAGCGATATCAAAGGTTGGGAAGTGGGTACAGGGTTTACACTCTATCAGCATGTTTCCGACCATCAGGCTCTTAGCTATCAATTAAGTACCACCGGAACTAACCGACCTTTTCATTACATTACCAATACTCACGTCTCCGTGACTTATCGACAGAATGTATGGCGCACTTGGCTGTTTTACGAGTTGATCCCTGAGTACAACTGGAATCGTGAAGAAGATACACAAAGAGAAGGTGAAGCAAAAATGACGTTTAGATTAGAAATCCTGTTCAATAATATTTAGCGCCAGAATAGTTGCTGGCGCTATGAGTTTTTACTATTCGTTTTCTAGCACTACACGAGCGTTTTGTGCTTGAATAGGCCGATTGTTTTTCCCCATTACTTGTTTAAATAGTTTCGTTTGCTCCTGACTTAGTGTCTGTGCTTGTTTCAAAACGAACCAGCGCACGCCTTCCGAGCATGGCGGCGTTGTTAGCGAGCCGTTAAAGCGATAGTAATGCTCGGTATCGGGGATCATATCCGCTATTTTAATAGAATGATTCAAAGAAACCGTTTCACCTGACTTTGGTAACGTCTCTAATAGAGTGGCGATTTCACTATTGTTAGTTGGAGACGTGTTATACATAACAGCCAGTACTGCTAGGTTGCCATTACTATCCGCGTTTACGAAATGAGCTTCGAGCGGGAAACTTTGGCTCTTGATTAGGTTTTCTGATGGTGTATGAAAGTGAAACTGAACGAGGTTAAACGCCTTGCCATCAACAGTGAAAGTATTATCTCCTTCGACCACGCCTTGTAGCGTATGTCCATTGTTGGTCAATGCAGTGACCTTTCCTGAATAATCTAAATTTAACTCTGC
This sequence comes from Vibrio tubiashii, assembly GCF_028551255.1. Taxonomy (NCBI): domain Bacteria; kingdom Pseudomonadati; phylum Pseudomonadota; class Gammaproteobacteria; order Vibrionales; family Vibrionaceae; genus Vibrio; species Vibrio tubiashii. The sequence continues at coordinate 843,682 of NZ_CP117030.1, forward strand.
GATGTTTGCCGTAACTTCATCTTTAACGTCGATTGGGCTTTGATTCTTTCCAGATTGGCACTCTGCACCAAACTCCCCCCAGTGCTCTGGTCCTGTATCTCCTTCATAACTCCATTGCGCAGAATGAGCTGTAGTACCGAATAATGCTGTTGCTAAGCCAATTGATAATAGTGTTTTGTTCATTTTTATTCCTATAGGTCACTAACGTTGACGGTCATAATACGTTGGTGAGAAATGCCATGAACAGATAGAAAACTATGATTACCTACAATAGTTGGAAGCAGGTGCAAAGGAATTGAAATCTACATAAATATCAACAGATTGTTATGAGAGTTGACGCTATTTTAACTTTGCTTGGCAAGCATATATCGAGTGCTACGTCCGGCACCTGATTTTACTAAACATCCCTGCTCTACTAATGCAGTCAAATGTCGAGTCGCTGTTGGTTTACTGACTTTCGCTACTTTGTGATATTGAGAGGTATTAATACCATCAACAAAGTCACGATCAAGCATTCGATTAAGAACCTTTGCTTGCTCTGACGTCAATTGAGTCTGATCTACGTCTCGCCAGAAATTGGTTTTAAATACCGTTTGTTGGATCTCTTTTAAGACTTCATCGAAGGTTTCATTCAAGACGTCAAGAAACCATACTACCCAGTCGGTAATATCGACATCGCCCTTCTGCGTTTTTTTTAGAATTTGATAGTAGCTTTTTCGATTCGCCAATATACCTACTGACATCGCATAGAAACGAACTGATTGCTGATCCGCTTGAGCTAGAGCCAGATCGGTTAACAAACGCGTGATTCGCCCATTGCCATCATCGAGTGGGTGCAGAGTAACAAACCACAGGTGTGTGATGGCCGCTCGAAGCAATGGATCCAAAGTCGTGTTTTGCTTTGAATGATTGAACCATGCCAGGAACTGGTCGAGCTCCGTATCAAGCCTCTCTCGCCCCGGTGCTTCAAAATGAACAACTGGTCTATCGATTCGTCCAGACACTACCTGCATAGGTGCAGTCCCTCTGAGTTGACCGCCAACAACGGGGTTGAACAGCGTGTAACCTTCAGGGAAAAGCCTATCGTGCCAATGTAGGATTCTTTCTATAGTAAGAGGTGCATCAAGGTTATCGACAGCATCAAGCATAATCTCGGCAAGCCCATCTGTTTGCTCTGTCGTTGGGAAAGGTCGCTCTTCTGTCAAACCGAGTTTGTTCGCGAGCGAAGAACGAACTGAAAATGCATTCAGCTTTTCACCTTCAATCGCACTAGAATGGACTATGTTGGCTAACAAGGTATCAAGCATACTTTTGTTCTGATCTTGAGGCTGGCTAGTCATCCTACCCAGTAAGATACCTTGGTTTAGTCGCGTCTTCCTAAGCAACGGATCTACGACCGCTTCATCCCAACAAAAATGAGGCCAATTTGTTTGCTCCCAGATCCACATAACAACACCTTGATTTGAAAATTGCCTTATTCAACTCATATTATGATTTGATTATGCAAATTATTCAACTCACATGGTGATGTGATTAAGTTCCTTATTCGAATCATCCGTTAACTAGAAAAAGTAAAATCTACAAGGCCTAATTGCTGGATACAAAAAAGACGCCTCGAAATTAGTCGAGGCGTCACACAGTTCTTGGGGTATTTCTAAGTGCAAATCAAGGCAATTTTACTATTCACTGTCCGGATAACCGGCAACCAGTTAACTAGCACAAGCCTCAATTAACTAAGTATTTCCCTACTCCCAATCTAGGATAACTTTTCCAGACTTACCGCTACGCATAGCATCAAAGCCTTGTTGGAAATCATCAATCTTAAAGTGGTGAGTGATAATTGGCGTTAGATCTAGACCTGACTGGATTAGTGAAGCCATCTTGTACCATGTCTCAAACATTTCACGACCATAGATGCCTTTGATCACCAAACCTTTGAAGATTACTTGGTTCCAATCGATACCCATATCTGATGGTGGAATACCTAGTAGTGCGATACGGCCACCGTGATTCATTGTTTTAAGCATCGAGTTGAACGCAGAAGGTACGCCAGACATTTCAAGACCAACATCAAAGCCTTCTGTCATGCCAAGCTCTTCCATAACGTCTTCAAGTTTTTGCTCAGCAACGTTTACTGCGCGAGTCACGCCCATCTTACGAGCTAGATCTAATCGGTATTCGTTAACGTCAGTAATGACAACGTGACGAGCACCCACGTGTTTAGCGACTGCTGCCGCCATGATACCGATAGGACCAGCGCCGGTAATTAATACGTCTTCGCCAACAAGATCAAAAGACAGTGCCGTATGAACAGCGTTACCAAACGGGTCGAAGATAGAGGCTAAATCGTCAGAGATACCTTCTGGGATCTTAAATGCGTTAAAAGCTGGAATAACAAGATACTCAGCGAATGCACCTTCACGGTTAACACCTACACCGACCGTATTGCGACATAAGTGTGTACGACCACCACGACAGTTACGACAGTGACCACAGGTAATGTGACCTTCACCTGATACGCGGTCACCAATTTCAAAACCACGAACTTCTTGGCCAATGCCTACCACTTCACCCACGTATTCATGGCCGACAACCATAGGCACAGGGATTGTGTTTTGCGACCACTCATCCCAGTTATAGATGTGTACGTCAGTACCACAAATCGCCGTTTTCTTAATACGGATAAGAAGATCATTGTGACCAAGCTCAGGCTTGTCCACTTCTGTCATCCAGATGCCTTCTTCAGGCTTAAGTTTTGATAGTGCTTTGATTTTCATTATTTGATGATCTCCATGTCACGACCTACTTCGATAAATGCATCGATCGCTCGGTCTAGCTGCTCACGTGAGTGTGCTGCTGACATTTGTGTACGGATACGAGCTTGACCTTTTGGTACGACTGGGAATGAGAACCCAATAACGTAGATACCTTTTTCAAGAGCACGCTCTGCAAACTCAGCGGCTGCTTTAGCGTCGCCAAGCATAATTGGAATGATTGCGTGGTCTGCACCACCCATAGTGAAGCCTGCCGCTTCCATACGCGTACGGAAATGCGCTGCGTTTTCCCATAGTTGGTCACGTAGGTCACCACTTTGCTCTAGTAGGTCTAGAACGCGGATAGAAGCATTAACAATTGCCGGAGCAACTGAGTTCGAGAACAAGTAAGGACGCGAGCGTTGACGTAACCAATCGATAACTTCTGCCTTACCAGATGTGTAACCACCTGAAGCGCCGCCCATCGCTTTACCTAGCGTACCTGTAATAATGTCGATGCGGTCAACAACATCATGGTATTCGTGTGTGCCCGCGCCAGTTTTGCCCATAAAACCAACAGCGTGAGAATCATCAACCATAGTCAATGCGCCGTACTTATCTGCAAGGTCACAGATAGCTGGTAGGTTTGCTACCACACCGTCCATAGAGAACACACCGTCAGTCACGATAAGAATATGACGAGCACCCGCTTCTTTAGCCGCGATAAGTTGCTGCTCTAGCTCTTCCATGTTGTTGTTCGAGTAGCGGAAGCGCATTGCTTTACACAGACGAACACCATCAATGATTGAAGCGTGGTTAAGAGCGTCAGAAATGATCGCATCTTCTTTACCTAGAATGGTTTCAAACAGACCTGCGTTCGCGTCGAAACAAGAGGTGTAAAGGATAGTATCTTCTTTACCTAGGAACTTTGACAGTTTTTGTTCTAGTTCTTTATGGATGTCTTGAGTACCACAGATAAAACGAACAGAAGCCATACCAAAACCGTGCACGTCCATGCCCTGCTTACCCGCTTCAATTAGCTCTGGGTGATTCGCTAGACCAAGATAGTTGTTTGCACAGAAGTTAAGCACTTCTTCACCAGTAGAGATCTTAACAGCCGCTTGCTGCTGAGACGTGATTACACGCTCTGACTTGTAAAGACCTTCAGCCTTTACTTCTTCAATTTGGGTTTGAATCTGTTCGTAGAATGCAGAAGACATTTCAAATTCCTTCCTAGTTATTTTACTTATTGTCGGGCTCTAGCCGATTGCTAGAGCCAAAATCTGATGTTGTAAGTGTAATTCAAGCACGTGTTTTTCATTATCCCGTTAGTTGGAAAAACATTATTGAATCTAAGGCACAAATAACGACTTTTAATGATGACCGTCACATTTATAGGGTATAAAATGGCTATAAATAGTTATTTGAAGCCATTGAAATGAAGAATACGAAGTTGATTGCGCTACTTCCCGATCTAGCGAGTTTTATTCTGATCGTTGATGAAGGGAGTTTTACTGCTGCAGCTAAGATTCTCGATGTGACCCCTTCAGCACTAAGCAAATTGGTTACGCGACTAGAGACATCCCTTTCCGTCAAATTGTTCGAGCGTACTACGCGTAAGCTGATTATCACCCACTCTGGTCAACAGGTATATGACCAGGCTTTAGTGATGGTTGATGCAGCAAAGCGAGCAGTAGAACTCTCGACGACAGACCATCAAGATATGTCTGGAGCGTTAACAGTTGCAGCGCCTGAAGCATTCTTAAACTCAGTATTACAGCCCCATGTTGTGCCGTTTTTACAAAAGTACCCTGAAATACAGCTAAAACTGCGCGCGGCAGATGGTGAAATCGATCTAATCCGAGATGGGATTGATGTTGCATTTAAACTGACGGATAAGCCTGACGAGAACTTGGTTCTAAAAGAGGTCAGTAAAACCAACTTAGTTCTTTGTGCCAGCCCCGACTACATTGCCAAACGCGGGATGCCTAAACACCCAACGGAACTGACTGAACACGATTGCCTCTATCTCGCAGAAACAGACAGCGATCATATATGGGATTTCTTCAAAGAAGACGAGTATCACTCAGTGGGAGTCTCAGGTCGTTACGCGGTCAACCATTCACAGATGCGATTGACGGGCGTTAAAAATGCGCTAGGTATCGGCATTTTTCATGACTTTGTTGTCTCAGAGGCAATTGAAAACAACGAAGTGATTCCTGTACTTGCTGATTGGACGATAAAAAGCAATTATCATGGCGCGATCGCCATGCAATATCCGCAAAACAAATACATGCCAGCCCGATTGCGTGGATTTATCGATTACATGACAAAACAACTGAGCGCAAAATAAGAACAAGCCCCGATTTCGGGGCTTGTTGTTTATGACAAATAGGCTTTCAATTTTGGACTTCTTTTTACCAACAATGTATCTAGGATTAATACGCTAATGATGGTCACGCCAGCCAAAGGGAAAAGAACGCTCACCAATATTATGGTTGCGGCGCCAACCTTCCAAATACCGTCTTGTTCGAAACGGGCTGGTACCCCCAACTTATTCTGATTGGTCGGGCGACGCACCCACCACATCAAAGCCCCAGTAACTGAAATAACGATAAACGCTAAACAGAAGAAGACATTCAGCAGCTTATTTACAATGCTTAAATCACCTTGGTGAAGTGAAACCCCAGCAGCCATAAGCTTAGCGACAACATTGTAGTCATCCCAAGTTACATCAACGAGCACTTCTCCAGTGTATTGGTCAAAGTGGGTGGTCCTATCTTTTCTTGGGTCAGTAACATCACCCGCCATTGAGTTAGCAGATACCGTGTAAACGCCAGTCTCAGATTGAGGTAAATAGACTTTAAATTGGGTGAAGCCGAGTGATGTCGCTCTGCGTACTATGCTATCGATTCCGACACTCTGTGATGTATCAAAAGGTTGATCAGAATGATGCTCGTGATGCCCTCCATGATGCCCTTGCGATTCAGGCACTGCAGCGAGTTCTAAGTTCCAAGGCATTTCTTCCTCGCTACCGTGATTTAAGTCTGAGTGAATTAAAGTAGATTCCGGTTTCTCACCCCATGTGTAATAGGTAGGAAATGTGTTCCAGCCTTGAACCATTTTCGCGCCCCATACCCCTGCCCATGCGAGACCTGAAATTAGAAATAGCAGTAAAACGATTGAAAGTGTTCCCCCTAAATTGGCGTGAAGATCTCGCATTAGAATACGTGAACCGCTGCGCATACGTACTTTGAGAAAACCCGCCTTAGTGGCGTTATCTTTTGGCAACCAGAGGTAAATTCCGCTCACCAACAGCAGAATGCCTAAACTCGCAGACACTTCAATCAAGTAATCTCCCCAGTTACCAATCAACAATGTTCCATGAATATCATTCGCAAGTTGATACCAACTGTCACTGCGATCGATTTCACCCAAAACTTCACCGGAGTATGGATTGACTGTCACTAAAACAGACTTACCATCTTGATGTCTGACGTTAAATCTATTCGCTTTTGTACTTGATTCAGAAGCTACAAATTGTGTGACTTGCGAGTCGGGATACTTTTGCTTGACCGAACGCAGTTGAATGGAAGGTGGTAGAGTTTGCGCCTGCGGAGCAACTGTGATGATCTCACTGTATCTTGCTTGTTCAATTTCGTCATCAAATAGCATCACAAGCCCAGTAAGACTTAACATGAGCATAAATGGGATAACGAAAAGACCGGCATAAAAGTGCCAACGCCAGGTGAGAAAATAGCGTGCTTTTGCTTTAACTTTATTTGAATCGTCACTTTGAGATGAACGTAGTGATCCCTTAGGTTGAGTCTGAGACTGACTACCCAACATTACAATTTCCTTTTTTGAGCGCACAGCAAAAATCTCGAAACAAATTCGAGTCGTTAGTGCTGAGCTTTACTTTACGAAGTGGCTTATAGGGTCAATTGCCCTAGCCTTTGTTATTTGATTTATGTGAAGTTATATAGAAGTAATGTAGGCGGAGCTCGGGGAATAGCGAGCTGAAATCGTTCACTTAGAGCCAAATAAGCGTACGAGTCGAATGTCGCTATCGATGTTCTTCTAGAGTGAGTGGGTGTTGGAAGTGTGTCTTGGTGGAAACTTGAGAAGTGACTAAATGGACAAGGCTTACTGTGCTGAGTTTCAACCTTTCCCTCTTCGACTTGAACTAGCTCAAAGCCATTGATCGTACAAAGTGTCGCCCAAACGCCTGCACTGGCACCATGAGCGTTGATTACAGGCATCAAAGTCACAAGCACCCAACTTAGGGCACTTGCGATTAGCATAGTTCGCTTGAAGCTTGATGTCCGTATCATAGTCACTCTCAATTAATTGAGAGTAAATATATAACCTTTTACTAACAAACTCAGTAAGGCTCGCTAAAAAACCTAACAAAGATCATGGTATTAGCATTGCCCATTCGAAATTTGCTGACTTATTAGCCGAACAGCTTGCTCCAAATACTTGGGTTACGTTTATCGTGGTATTCCACTCGAAGGTCATCGACGGTTTTTAGCTCAGCTTTTGCCGCTTCTAGATCGCCCGAATCGAGTTTCTTCTCAACGGAATCAAGCGCAACGGAAAGCTTACTAAAGCCCTCGAAATAGATATCAAATTTTTCTGGTGGGTAGTTACCGCGCTTAGACTGCTCAACTAACTCAGAAAGGTTATTAACAGCAGACTTCATATCACTGACTTCAGTGGCTTCAGCGGCATGTTTAAACTCTACTTTCATCTGCTTCATTGCCGCTTTAAGATCAAAATCGCTGGCAAAAGCTTGTGCTGACATGGCTAGGGCTAAAACTGGGATTAACTTTCTCATTATATTTTTCTTGTGTGTGGGACTAGGAACAGGAAGTGTACTGAATTTACTCAGCACACTAGAAGCGAATATTGTATCAACTTATAAATGCTGATACTCAGAAATGGTTGAATGACCTCGACGCGCCAAGAACGCTAAAAATTGCTTTACACTATGCGTAATGACTTGAGAGTTATCCACCCCGACTTTATCTAAAAGATCAGAGACTTTTGAAAGGTTGCCTACGTCCTGGCAAAAGTGAGCGTCACTGCCTGTTGTGAAGTAAACCCCAATCTCTTTACCGAGCTTTGCAATCTCGGCACAACGTTCAACACTTCCTAAGCGACTATTGCCTTTTAAGGTGGTGTTATTAATTTCTATGGCGACGTTATGCTCTTTCGCACATCTCAACACTGGCTCATAATCAAAATCGAAGTTTGGATTACCTAGGTGGCCAAGTGCATCTACCTTGCCACTCTTAATCGTGTTCAGTAGAGCGAGCGTATGGGACTGTTTATCACTTGGTTTGAATACAGGCTCATGAAAGCTAGCTATCACCCAATCGAGGCTTTTATAAGAAGTCGGATGGACATCCACTTCCCCTTCCGTATTAAGAATGTTTGACTCTACGCCTCGGATTACCGCAACACCTTCGATGAACCTTGGTAAGACACGTTGGTTGGAAAAAAACCAATAGTGCGGAGCCCCTGGCATTGATTCGGCATGATCGGTTGTGCAGAACATATCTAGACCATTTTCTTTCGCCATACGAGCGTTTTCTATCAAAGTGCTGTAGGCGTGACCACTGGCGTATGTGTGGGTGTGGGTGTCGATAACGAGGTTCATAGTTCTATATAGATAGTGATAGTTGCCTGTTATGTTATCAGCCAAATTAGCTTCTTGCTTGTAATTCGTGCACTTGTTTACGTTATTGAATTTAGATGACAGATCTTGAAATTTTGCAGGATTCAGGAATTGTTCGATACTTATTAGGTGTCATGCTTATGGTCGAGCTATGAAAAAACGCCGTTATTCTTTAAGTATTCATATCACTACTCTGTTTCTTGTTCTGACTACATTAGTAGGCTCGGTACTGATTGCTATTAGCTATAAACATGCGCAAGAACTGCTTACTGGCAGTGCAAAAGAACTAAGCCAAGAGAACAGCCGCAAGCTTGAATCCACATTTCAGGTCAAAGCTGGACCGATATTAACCACTCTCGATTTTATGTCGCTGAGCCAAGCCATCGATAGCCACAAATCGCCTGTTAGGCACATCCGATTTTTAACTTCACTGCAAACCATCTTCCAACGAAATCCGGGCGTCGTAGCACTCTACTATGCTAATGAGTCTGGTGATTTTACTTTGGTTAGAGCATTAAGAACCAATGCCGATCGTGAGAGGTTTGACGCCCCAAACAAAGCATCACTGATGATTAATACCACGCGTGTTTCTGGCTTAAACGAGTTTTACTTTTTAGATGGTGCCTACCGCAGTTTAGGTCACCGTAAAACTAAAGATAATAAGTTCGACCCTAGAGTGAGGCCGTGGTTTATCAACGCTGACAAAGATGGCGTTATTAGGCTAACAGAGCCATATTTTTTTTACTTCCTTAAAACCAATGGCGTGACATTGTCACGTAGATCACCCGACGGTACCAAAGTAGTTGGAGCGGATTTCACCCTTACTTCACTTTCCGACCAGATCAGTCAGATGGGCTACTCTGAAAACACCAAACTTGTCTTGTTTGACAACCAATTTAAGGTATTGGCTCGGCATAATCTGGATGGCGTGACAGAAACGGATGGCGAAATCACTTCAGATGCTTTAAAAGGCACTGTTTTCGAAGGTGTAATTAATCGCAGTTCAAGCCAAATCATTTACGAAACGGTTGAAGCCGACAACAAAAAATGGTCGGTAACATTAACGCCTGTGAACCTTAACAAGCAGACACGTTTGCTACTTGCAGAGGCGACGCCTCAAGACGATCTGCTCGCTACTCTGCTTTCAATGAGGGACAAACAAGTCAGCGTCGCCCTTGCCATGCTACTCATGAGCTTTGTTATTGTTTGGCTCGTAGCAAGACGCTTAGCCAATCCGTTACATGCATTAATGCGCCAAACCGATAATATTGCTCGTTTTGATTTCAAGAAGACACGTTACTCGAAGAGCGTAATTAAAGAAGTCGCAAACCTGACTGAATCGATAGAGCTCATGGAGCATACTCTTTATGATCTATTGAGACTATTAAGGGACACAGCTAGTAATACTGACTTTTCAGTTTTGGCAAAAACCATCGCACACCAAAGCTTCTTAGTCACAAGAGCAGAAACGATCGTACTTTATATTAAAGACGAAAAAGAGAGTGGCTATACCGTCGCTGCAAACCACGCCATCATTCCATTCAAAATAGATGTTAACGAGCTCGTAGCACATACCGCATGGGTTAGTACTGACCTCGCCAAAGGCGAAATCGTCCACTTAAACCGCGAAGACAATGCGCTAGCAAACTATAGAGAATCCCTCTTTAATTCGGATGTTTACCTGTTTCCTTTGCACAACCGTGATAATCAATTAGTCGGAATTTTACTTTTAGGGTATGAACGAACAATCACTCAAGCGCAAGCAGACAAACATGCCTTCCTAAAAGAGCTGTTGAGTTTTGCTGAAATCGCCAAAGAGAATATCGACCGAATTGAGCAACAAAAAGAGATGCTTAATGCGTTTGTCGAACTGATCGCTTCTGCGATTGATACCAAATCACCCTACACAGGAAGTCACTGTCAACGCGTTCCTGAGTTAACCAAAATGCTTGTGCAGGCCGCAGTTGATGACGACACTCATTTCCCACTCTTCAACATGTCAAAAGAACAGTGGGAAGAATTACATTTGGCTGCGTGGCTGCATGATTGCGGCAAGGTTACCACGCCAGAATACGTTATCGATAAAGCCACCAAATTAGAAACCATCTATGACCGTATTCATGAAGTACGCATGCGGTTCGAGTTGTTGAAATCACAGGCTGAGGTCGAATATTGGCAAGGCGTTGCCAATGGTGGAGACAAACAGCAGCTTAAGGACGCTTTAAAACAGAAACAACAACAACTAGATGACGACTTCGCATTCATCGGTGAATGTAATCTTGGCGGTGAATCGATGAGTAAAGAAGCCCTCGCCCGCCTAAACACCATCAGCCAGTACAAATGGACAAGAACTTTGGACGACCAAGTTGGTGTTTCATGGGTAGAGAAAGCGCGATGTGCGTCTACACAACCTCTTCCAGTAGAAGAAACACTGCTATCGGATAAGCAGGTTCATCAAATTCACTGGGATATTAATGGCAAGCCTCAAGATTTCTGGCAGGAAGAGTTCGTGCTAAAACCCAGTGATTTGAAATACAACCGTGGCGAACTGTACAACTTATCGATCGAGCGCGGTACCTTAAACTCAGAAGAGCGCTTTATTATCAATGATCACATCATTCAAACCATAATGATGCTCAAGCGGTTACCTTACCCAGAACATTTGAAAAACGTGCCTGAAATCGCTGGCGGGCACCATGAACGGATAGATGGTCGCGGATATCCTAAGGGGTTATACGAAGAAGAACTGTCTCTACCGGCAAGAGTCATGGCAATAGCCGATGTCTTTGAAGCGCTCACTTCAAGTGACAGGCCATACAAAAAGGCGAAAACACTTTCCGAGTCCATTGAAATCATGACTGATATGGCGACCAGTGGTCATATTGATCCTAAGCTTTATTTAATTTTCCTTGAGCAATCGATCGACCAAGAGTATGCGCAGCGATTCCTCGATAACTCACAAATAACCGCTATCGATCGCGAGGATCACATGAGGAGAGTAAAAACCTTTATCAAGTCGCACTTCTGATCCTACCAGTTACAGCTATATTGGAATGTTAGCTCTAATTTAGAGCCATACCGTATAAATTTGCTACACCATTTATTTTCAACAACTTACGTTAACCACTAGTCAATATTTAATCGATTGCCTTCTCAAAGGTTGATGTATGTCAAATAGTCATAGACAATACGCTGCCGTCTGTGAATATCACCGTGACTTGTTACTAAACCAGTTGCAATTAATAATTCAAATGGCATGAATTTTTGGTTTTGCCTATCAATACAATAGGTACGACCTATTTTATAATTTGAGGTGTCGTTGATACCGTTGGCAAACTTTAGTGCCAACAACTTAGGCACATGCTAACTACCTCGTTTCTAAGGGAAAGATGATGGTAATACCAGAAAACAGCAGCATCGTTATTTTTGGTGCTTCGGGCGACTTAACCTATCGCAAGTTGATCCCTGCTTTATATCACCTTTACTCAAACAAACAGCTACCAAAAAACTTCGCCATTTTAGGTGTAAGCCGAACTGAGTACAGTGATGACTCTTACCGAGAAAAGCTAAAGCGTTCACTCCAAGAAATGGAGAAAACAGAGCCAGCTACTCTTGATGCTTTTATTAATCATCTGCATTACCAAGCCATCAATACTTCAGATACTGCCGACTACGCTAAGCTATCAACCCGTCTTAACCAGCTATCTGAGCAGTACAGTTTCGAACAACGTAACACCCTATTCTATTTAGCTACACCTCCTAGCCTTTATAGTGTCATCCCGGCAAGCCTTGCCGCTCATGGACTAAACAGCGAAGAAGACGGTTGGAAGCGCCTGATCATTGAAAAGCCATTTGGTTATGATCTTGCGTCTGCACAAAAACTAGATAAAGAGATCCATGATCACTTCCAAGAACATCAGATCTATCGCATTGACCACTACCTAGGTAAAGAAACGGTACAAAACCTTCTTGTATTCCGCTTCTCTAACGCAATGTTCGAACCTCTTTGGAACCGCAACTTCATTGATTATGTAGAAATCACTGGTGCTGAATTCCTTGGTGTTGAAGAACGTGGTGGATATTACGACGGTTCTGGTGCGGTTCGTGACATGTTCCAAAACCACTTGCTACAGGTTCTAGCAATGGTTGGCATGGAGCCACCTGCACAGATCAACGCTGATTCTATGCGTGATGAAGTCGTTAAAGTCCTTCAGTGTTTGAAACCGCTAGAAGAAGATGATTTACGAAACAACCTTGTGTTGGGTCAATACACAGAATCTGACGTTCGTGGCGAGTTCCTACCAAGTTACCGTGATGAGCCTGGTGTTGCTGAAGACTCTCGTACAGAAACTTATGTCGGCCTTAAGGCGTACATTAACAACTGGCGTTGGAACGGCGTACCATTCTACGTACGCACAGGTAAACGTCTGCCGACTCGCGTAACTGAAGTTGTCATCCACTTTAAGCAAACACCTCACCCAGTATTTGGCCAGAATGCTCCGGAAAACAAATTGATTATCCGCATTCAACCAGATGAAGGGATTCAGATGAGCTTTGGCCTTAAAGAGCCTGGCGCAGGCTTTAATGCTAAAGAAGTGAAAATGAACTTCCACTACGCGTCTCTACAAGAAACGCAAATGCTAACGGCATACGAGCGTCTTCTACTTGATGCACTAAATGGCGATGCAACGTTGTTTGCACGTAGCGATGCTGTTGAAGCGTGTTGGAAGTACGTTCAACCGATTCTAGACTTCAAACAAGACCCGCAAGCCCTATTTGGATACGCTTGTGGTACGTGGGGACCAAAAGAGTCTGACGATTTGTTACAACGTGACGATCGTGCATGGCGATTCCCATGTAAAAACCTAACAGATACGGATTATTGCGAACTATGATCAATCACAAGATTTTTCAAACAGCTGACCAAGTTGTAGAAAGCCTAGCTAATGATATGAAAGCGTTCAGCGAGCTTGACCGCCCTGTTCACATTTCACTGTCTGGTGGCAGCACACCAAAGATGCTGTTTAAACTTTTAGCGCAGGCACCTTATGCCGAAGGCATTCAATGGAACAACCTACACTTTTGGTGGGGAGACGAGCGTTGTGTTGCCCCTGATGATGCTGAAAGCAACTACGGTGAAGCTAACGCACTACTGTTCAGCCAAGTTAATCTACCTGCAGAGAACATTCACCGTATTCGTGGTGAAGATGAGCCAAAAGTTGAAGCTGAGCGTTTTGCTAAAGAAATGGCATCTGTAATCCCTGCTGAAAATGGAACACCAGTATTCGATTGGATACTTCTTGGTGTTGGCGCTGACGGCCACACGGCTTCGCTATTCCCAGGCCAAACAGACTATCAAGATGAGAACTTATCAGTATTAGCTTCTCATCCAGAATCAGGTCAAATCCGCGTATCTAAAACCGCTAAGGTATTAGAATCCGCGAAACGTATCAGCTACCTTGTACTTGGTGCGGGTAAAGTTGATATCGTAAACGAAATTCATACCACTCCAGCGAGTGAGCTGCCTTACCCTGCAGCTAAAATCCAGTCTAAAGCTGGTGAGACGGAATGGTACTTAGATTCAGACGCAGCAGCAAAAATCGCTTAGTGCGAGCGTCCAAATAGGAAAATTGGAGAGAAATAATGAAAGGTGATATCGGTGTAATTGGCCTAGCAGTAATGGGTCAAAACCTTATCCTAAACATGAACGACAACGGCTTCAAAGTTGTTGCTCATAACCGTACTGCTGCGAAAGTAGACGAGTTCCTAGAAGGCCCTGCAAAAGGCACTAACATCGTTGGCGCATACTCTCTAGAAGAGTTAGTTGAGAAGCTAGAAACGCCACGTAAAGTAATGCTAATGGTACGTGCTGGCGCAGTTGTTGATACGTTTATTGACAATCTAATCCCGCTTCTAGACGAAGGTGACATCATCATTGACGGTGGTAACACTAACTACCCTGACACAAACCGTCGCGTAGCACATTGTCGTGAAAAAGGTATTCACTTCATCGGTACTGGTGTCTCTGGTGGTGAAGAAGGTGCACGTTTTGGCCCTTCAATCATGCCAGGCGGCGCAGCTGAAGCTTGGGAAGCGGTTAAGCCTATCTTCCAAGGTATCTCTGCAAAAACTGACGCTGGCGAACCTTGTTGTGATTGGGTTGGTAACGACGGTGCTGGTCACTTTGTTAAGATGGTACACAACGGCATCGAATACGGTGACATGCAACTTATCACTGAAGCTTACCAGTTCATGAAAGATGGTCTTGGTATGTCAGCTGACGAAATGCAAGCCGTATTCGCTGATTGGAACAAGACTGAGCTAGATAGCTACCTTGTTGAAATCACTGCAGACATCCTTGGCTACAAAGATGAAGACGGTGAGCCACTAGTAGAGAAGATCCTAGACACTGCTGGCCAAAAAGGTACCGGTAAATGGACAGGCATCAACGCGCTAGACCTAGGTATTCCACTAACGCTTATCTCTGAGTCTGTATTCTCTCGTTGTCTGTCTGCTCTTAAAGATCAACGTGTTGAAGCTGAATCTCTATTCGGTAAGACAATCACGCCAGTTGAAGGCGATAAGAAAGAATGGGTTGATGCACTTCGTCAAGCACTACTTGCTTCTAAGATTATCTCTTACGCTCAAGGTTTTATGCTAATGCGCGAAGCATCTAACGAGAATGGCTGGGATCTAAACTACGGTAACGTAGCACTTATGTGGCGTGGTGGTTGTATCATCCGCTCTGCGTTCCTAGGCAACATCCGTGATGCGTACGAAGCAAACCCAGACATCGCGTTCCTAGGTTCAGACGAGTACTTCAAAAACATCCTACAAGGCAGCCTAGCTGCATGGCGTAAAGTAGCAGCGAAATCTCTAGAGTCTGGCATCCCAATGCCATGTACGATTTCTGCGCTATCTTTCCTAGACGGTTACACAACTGCACGTCTACCAGCTAACCTGCTTCAAGCGCAGCGTGACTACTTCGGCGCTCACACTTACGAGCGTACTGACCGTCCTCGTGGTGAATTCTTCCACACTAACTGGACTGGTACAGGCGGCGACACGGCTTCTACTACCTACGACGTGTAAGAATTAGCTGAAAGGATGAGACTGAGGTTTATTAATACCTGAGTCTACTTCTATAATTAAGCTGTTATGGAGGATGTTAACTAAGTTAACATCCTCTATTTTTTGAAACCTACAACATGGAATCTTCATCAAGCGATGACGATTAGGTGAATTGTCTAACCTGGATGGTTACAACTGTAAAATAGAGGTTCTTTCGATGACTATTAATAAGTACTTTGTTTTTGTTCCACAACAAGAAGAACGTGGGATGAATAAGGAACATAAAGTGGAAAACGAACAGGAAACTCAACGTCAGGCTTTAGTAAAACAAGCACAGCAGCAAGGTGGTGTGCAAGGCTAGGTTTCTAAACTAGAAGGGAGCGATAAGCTC
The DNA here is from genome assembly GCF_028551255.1 of Vibrio tubiashii. NCBI lineage: Bacteria > Pseudomonadati > Pseudomonadota > Gammaproteobacteria > Vibrionales > Vibrionaceae > Vibrio > Vibrio tubiashii. The sequence continues at coordinate 859,580 of NZ_CP117030.1, forward strand.
CCTTTTGTTTTACTTGGTTTAAATCTTAGATGTCGCTTTAAAATGCTTGATTAAGTATTGAATACACCAAGACTTAGCTTCACCAATTTTATTACGTTTCCAAGCTAAGATGATCTCAATCGGTTGAGATTCGGTGTCGGTTATCTGCTTTAAGTCACCGCTCGCAATAAGTTGAGTTGCTAACTCTTTTGGCAAGGTACCGATACCTAAGCCTGTCTTTAGCGCCTCTACTTTTGCTGAAAAGTTGGTCACGGTTAGTCTCGGTTGTCTTTGAGTTATGTTGACGCTGATTGCTGGCTGCTCGCGGGCCGTATCCGCTATTGCAATAACGCGATATTTTTCACGCGCTTTTTCGTCGAATACCCCACTGCGTTTATGTACGTAATGATCCGTCGCTGCTACCCAGATCATTTCCATTTCACCAATGGTTTCAGCTTTTACATCTTGAGGTAGCGTTTCCATTCTTGGACAGACCAATAAATCTGCTCGCCCTGAACTTAACGCTTCCCAGCAGCCTGCGAGTATTTCTTCTTGGAGCTTAATCCTTGTTGAACTGACATTACTTAAGTCATTAACAAGGTTGAAGAAATTAGCAACTGGGATAATACCATCAAAGGCGAGTGTAATATCCAGTTCCCACCCATTGGCCAGTACACTTGCATCATTTACAAGCTTGTCTGTTGCTAGCAGTATGTCCCTTCCTCGTTCAAGAATCAGTTTACCTGCTTCCGTAAAATTAGCTTTGTGCCCAGAGCGATCAAAGATCATAATATCGAGATCTTGTTCGAGCTTCTGAATTTGATAGCTCAGTGAAGACGGTGCCCTATCGAGTTCGTTTGCCGCAGCAGCAAAGCTTCCACGCCGGTCAATCGCATCTAATATATGTAGCGCTTCAAGTGTTATTGGGCTCTGCAATATTATCATCCTTATTAATAACAATTAACGACATAGTGATCATTATCACACTATTAATTGACAAAGTGAACCTTTACAAATGTAAACAAAATGTTTAAGCACTTGTAATATTTGAATTTTATTCAAGTTCGCATACGGGTAGAGCAAAAAAACCACCACTTTTCGAAATGCAAACAATAGTAATTATCATTTAGATCCAATAGAATGCCGTTCGTTCAAAGAAAACCTATATGGATCAAAGGTAATTATAAAATGTATAAGAAAACTTTCCTGTCAGCTTCAATTGTTTTGGCCCTTGCGTCAACTGCTCATGCCGAAGAATATGCCCTCTTCGACGAAGTTGTTGTTTCAGCGACTCGTACTGAACAAAGTAAAGCCGATGTTAGCTCTTCTATCGAAACCGTTTCATCTGAAGATATCGATAACACCCTTTCGACAGATGTAAAACAAGCGCTTAAATATACTCCTGGTGTTAATGCTCAAGGTTCAGGCCGTTTTGGTATTTCAGGATTCAACATCCGTGGTATGGAACAAAGCCGAATTAAAGTTATGGTTGATGACGTTCAGCAACCTGTACCTTACAACTCTGGTGGCGGTACTCAGGCAAAACATCAAAACACATTTGAAATCGATACGCTTCATAGCATCGAAGTCAATAAAGGCGCATCGTCATCCTTATATGGTTCTGATGCACTTGGTGGTACTGTACTGCTACGTACTAAGAATCCGGACGATATCCTCATCACTGATGGCGATGAACACCGTTTTGGCATTAAAACTGGCTACACATCTGCTGATGAGACATTCAAAACGACCGGAACGTGGGCAATGCGCAGAGACAAGCTAGAAACGCTGTTAATGCTTACCTACGCAGACGGAAATGAGACTAAAAAGCATGGCGACGGAGCCGATATTGAAGGTGATGATCGTGGTGCAGCCAATCCAGCAGACAAGAAAGTTCAAAACCTTCTAGCAAAAGCTTACTACCAGTTAAATGAACAACATCGCTTGGGACTAACAGTCGAGCATCATGACTTCAAGTACGAAGAAACGGATCTAGAAAAGCTATCGTCGACTCCACCTTATAACTACAGTAACGCTTTCAATGACGACAATAACAAACGAACTCGTGTGACATTGGAACATGAGTGGATGCTTAATGCTGCTATCGCCGATCAGCTAAACTGGTCTTTATCTTACCAAGATTCACAATCCGTTAATGATAATGGCGATACTACAGATGCTAAAGGCAAACGAGTCCGTGTTCGCGATACGCAAGACAATTCAATCCAGTTTAACTCACAGTTGAACAAAATCATCGAGAATGACTCTTCAACACACGAAGTGACTTATGGCCTGAGCTATATTAAAAATGACTTCGAGCTGAGTAATACTGATTACTTCCTTGACTCAGGTACGTCTGCACCGAGCACTAAAGGTACAAGTCCGAACGCGACTCTTACGCAATGGGGTGCTTTCGTACAAGACAATGTCTTCCTAATGGATGAAAAACTGGTTGTTACAGGCGGCTTGCGATTCGATTCATTTGAGTCAAATCCAGAGCAAACGCCTAGCTACACAAACACGGTATCTAAGAACAGCGATTCTGCCATTACAGGTAATATTGGTACTGTGTACCACCTGACTGACAAGTTCTCTACATTCGCTAAGATCAGTACAGGCTTTAAAGCGCCAACCGTGTATGACTTGTACTACTTGTATGATGAGGGTGCGATAGTTGAACCTAATCCGGATCTAAAAGCCGAAAGCAGCATTTCTTACGAAGTGGGCTTTAGAGGCAACAATGAGTTTGGTCGCTTTGAGCTAGCCACTTACTTCAACCAATACGATAACTTTATCGAAACTGTTGCTACGGGCTCTAATGGTTCTAAGACTATCTACACCAACAAGAATTTAGACAAAGTAGAAATCTACGGTGCCGAACTATCTAGTACCCTGCTTATGGACAAGGCTTTTGACTTACCAGAAGGTACATATACCAAACTATCTATTGCATACTCTGAAGGTAAGGACAAGAAAACTGGTGAAGCGATTAACAGCGTTGCTCCACTCACTTCTATTGTCGGTATGGGCTACGATAACCCTAACCAAACATATGGTGGTGTTATGAACATTACTATGGTTGCTGCTAAGACAGATTGGACGTCAATGACCGATCGAATGGGCAATTCTGTAGAAAACGTTGATGTTAATGGATATACCGTCGTTGACCTAACTGCTTACTACCGTCCAATGCAAGATTTAACATTGCGAGCAGGTCTGTTTAATGCTCTAGATAAGAAATATCATTTATATGATGACTTATCAGGTAAATCTAGTGTTTCAAACATGGACTACTACTCTCAACCGGGTCGAAACTGGGGTGTGAGCCTAGATTACCAATTCTAATTTAGAACTTTAAAACCAAAGCCAGCTATCAAGCTGGCTTTTTTTAGTTAATCACCTACTTAAATCATAAATATCAGCAAGTTAAAGGTAATAAAAAAGCCCCTAAACTAGGAGCTTTCTTGGGTATATTCATCAAAAATTATAGAAAAAATGGTATGAATAGACCGATTATTTAGCTGCTGCCATCTCTTTCTTAACCATTACAGCTGCTGCAACGATGAAAGTGATGATAAGACCTAGCTCCATTACAAACCCCTAAAGTAAAGTTGGAAAAACCGAAAAGAAACTGCGGCTATTCTAACACCATTAAAAAACAATGATACCCCTTAACGAGATTTTTACGTTTTATATCGATTGAGATCAAATATTGCGTCGTGATGTCTATTTTCTACAATCTTACTAATCAATTAGTTTATAAAATGGTTTAGAGAATTGTTCTAATGCGAAGCTATTTCATAGTAACTTTGCCACCGATTATTTTGTAAGCAGGAGTGCCTCTAATCAAAGTCTCTCGGGCAAATTCACCACCGCACTGAGGGCAAATACAGGGCTGTTCGGTGTAATCAGAAACAATTCTTTCCTTAAAACATTTCACAAGAGACCCTTTGCCCCCTTTTCTGTACTTAAATAACTGGATTTTACATTTTGCGCAGTAAATCTCGACCGTTTTAGACGGTTGTTTCTTATTAGGTTTCGCCACTACCCTTCCTCTTGATGCGAATTTGTTGCCTCAGCTATTTCAGGTTTGACCCAAACTTTGCTGAAATCAAACCATCCAAGCGCATTACATTTCGCATTTTGTAACGAACCACAATGGTCTTTACTCACCCCTAACCAACAGTGAAACATGGGAATGAGCTGCATCTTTTCTACTAAAGATTTTCCAAGCTCTTGTGCAGGGAAACTAGCATTTTGTGTTGCTTGCCACTCTTGTACGACTTTAGTCCAATGTTCGAAATCCTCTTCACGGCTAAGTGCCTCAATATCGCTATTATTGAGTAGCCACCCTGCTAGTGAATCATCCCTGTTTGTGGTGATTCCCATCGGTTTAACCCAAATGTCCACTTCTGAAGTATCTTCAACGGTCAAGTCATAGTTAATAAAGTTAACGCTCAATCCATCCTCTTTAAGCAAGCCTTCAATACATTTGACCAAGGTTGGGAACATTGGGTGCTGACCGTGGTAAGCAATAGTGACTGAACGATAGGAAGGTGGTGACGTATAACCATGCCTTGTATGGTGATACCAACCTGGCTTTAAACCATGCGCCGGAAGTACACCTAGTTCGACGATTTTCTCTTGAGGTAGATGCTGGAATAAATTTAATGTGCCCAACTTCTGGGTGAAGTAATTCGCCCAATCATTGGCCGCCGCTAGTCCATTTTTTCGGTTGAGTAGTAAATAGGTGCAACCCGGATCGAGGTCTACGCTATCGGCATAGTTGGCCACTTCAGGCTTAAGGGGTTTAGATAAGCTCGGGAAAATCATCGACGAATGTAGGTCATCAATCACCCACACTTCGATTCGATCTAACAGGGGCCTAAAACCAAAGTAACCGTCAAAGGCTTGTAAAACGAGGCGTTTATTGTCGTTTTGAATGACTCGGTAAGGCCCTGTACCAACAGGGAATAGATCATAATCCTCAGCTCTATTCTCTTGCGGCAACATAATTTTCGCGCAAGATTCAGAAAGCAATAGCGCCAATTGATAATCATCGCGTGAAAGTTTTACATCAACGATTAAGTGACTTGGAGAGCTCACGTCTGCGATATGTGAAAACAGCTTCTTCTGTTGAAGTGCCAATAAGTTATCAACGACCGTTTGAGAAGTGAGCAAGTCTCCATTGTGAAACCTAACACTCGGGCGAATGTAAAACCGCCAATGACGAGGAGTGAGCATTTCCCATGAATGGGCCAGATCAGGTTGAAGTTCTTCACTGTCATCGATGTAAGTTAAACCACTGAAAATCTGCTGGACGATATGCAGCTCAGAACGGCGAATCGGCAACGTAGGATTTAACGTAGAAAGTGCACGGTAATATGGCAGCCTGACAACTTGCTGGCCTTCTTGATGAACAATGCCAAGATAGCTTTCAACCACTTGAGCAAGTTTTGCCGTATCTTGATCTAATACTTTTAGCGCTTGGCCAATCTTCCCTTCTTCAAGATATCGGCGCGCTAGATTTTCGCTGACATCAGCTCGGCTACGCTTAAAGATTAACTGAGATAACTTTCCTCGACCGGGAGCTGGGTGCCATTCCAACCACCCTTCTTCTTCCATTTTATTCAGAACAATTCGAGCGTTACGACGAGTACAAAACAGTATCTCGGTGATATCTTCAAGCTGGACACCGCAATCTTGCCCCTTGTAATGCTCAAACAAGGTTTCAAACTGAACTCTAAGTCTTGGGCTGCTCATAAAGAGGAAATCTCATACTAGTTAACCTAGCTCTAAGTTTCCTCATTTAATATTCTCGAATCAAGATAAAAACACGATTATTGGACTTGGCTGCCGATTTGCTCGGCAATCTGTTGGATTTGTTGTTCATTGTCCAATTTTATCGACCACTTGGTTTCGCTGCCGTTAGCGGCAATAACATTCGCCCCTCTCCCAATCAGAGTGATAGCATCGGTTTGCGCTTGAAGCGTCACCATGTGCTCACCGGAAAGCTTTACCACCACTTCGTGGTTAGTCACAATGATTTTTCCGCTTTTAAAAGGAATCATCATCGTTATAGTCCTTTGTCTGACGACGCAGATTTTTTATGTTTAACAGCGATGGTCAACCGACTCGTACACACCAAACGTTCACGCTCATCGGTAATATTAATTTGCCATACTTGAGTGGATACCCCTAAATGAATGGGCTTAGCTGTACCAATAACGGTGCCGCTTCTCATTGAACGTACATGGTTGGCATTAATGTCGAGGCCCACACAGTAACTTCCTTTTGGGACACAGAAATTAGCCGCAACTGAGCCAAGCGTTTCGGCCAAGACAACAGACGCACCACCGTGCAGCATACCAAGCGGTTGGTGAGTAAACGAACAAACAGGCATAGTGGCCGTTATAAAATCATCACCTACCTCGGTATAAATAATGTTTAGGTGATCTATCAAAGTATTTTCTGACGTCTTATTAAGGGCTTCAAGGCTGATCGATTTTTTCCAGATTGTCATTATGCATTCCACTACTGAATGTGATTACCAAGAATTGTACGCTAATGCTATGATGTGTATAGCTAAATAGTAAGTTTAATATTGCGATTGAAACGGAGAATTCAATGCAAACGTGGTTTAAATTCGTCACTCTCACTGCCGCAATGGCAATGACAGCCTGTACTTCTTCCCCAACAGGTCGTAACCAACTGCTTCTTTTTTCAGATTCAGATATGAGTAGCTTGGGTGCCCAATCGTTCGAGCAAATGAAGAAAGAACTCAAGATTAGCTCTGACGCTAAGACAAATGCTTATGTTCAGTGCGTAACAGATTCGATTACTCAACATGTCCCGAAACAACCAGGATTTGATAGCTGGGAAGTCGTCGTGTTTGATAGTGATCAAGTCAATGCGTTCGCGTTACCAGGCGGCAAGATTGGTGTCTATACCGGTTTACTTAAAGTAGCGGTTACTCAGGACCAGTTAGCGACCGTTATTGGCCATGAAATCGCACATGTCCTCGCTGATCACAGCAACGAACGACTGTCTCAATCTCAAATTGCCAATGCCGGACTTCAACTGACCAATATTGCGCTCGGTTCTTCCGAATATGCACAGTATCGAGGAGCAACCATGGCAGCGCTTGGATTAGGCGTACAATATGGTGTTTTAATGCCCTACGGTAGAACTCAAGAATCGGAAGCGGATATTGTGGGGTTAGAATTGATGGCGAAGTCTGGCTTTGATCCTAACCAGAGTGTCGATCTTTGGAAAAACATGGCTAAGGCTTCTGGGGGGGCTCAACCGCCTGAACTGCTCTCAACGCACCCTTCTCATGGAACTCGTATTCAGGATCTATCCGCTAAGATACAGACATTACCCGAAAACAATGTAAAGCGCCCGAACTGTATTTAGACATTAACAAAGGGAGCAAAAATGCTCCCTTTGTCTTTAATTTATGTGCCTAATATAAGCAGTGGTAAGCTTAACAATTGATCGCCAGTTGAAGCAAAGAACCAAATAATTCCAATCAATGAAGCAACAAGCCCAATGTACCAAACTGCAGCGACAGCTTGACCGTATCTATCGAGTGGAAGTAAGTGGCTATGATGTCTTCCTCTCCACTCAATCACGATTTCCAGCATGCCCATGATAAGCAGGAAACCAAACAATGTAAGCCCTAGTGAGTAGCTTAACACCACGCCACCAGCGGCCGCTGCGGTACACAAAACTATTCCCGCCACACTGTTCATCGAGAAACTGATACTCTTTAATACATGCCCGCCGTCGAGTGGCAATATCGGTAGTAAGTTGAATAGATTTAGAAATGCATTAAATACCGCTAACCCTGCAAAAAACATCTCGCCAGTGATCAAGTAAGCAATGAGCAAGATGACAGACAGAATTAATCCAAACATCGGCCCCATGATCGAAATGACGACATCTTGCCAACGGGTATTTATCTTTTCGTCGCTTAAAGCTAACCCACCAAGAAACGGCACCAAGTAGATGCCTTTTGTCTTCATACCGAAGTACTTCATCGCGCGAACATGGCCATATTCATGAAAGACCAAACACGCAATCAAAGCCAACGCAAATTGAAAAGAAAACAACCATGAATACGCCGCTAAGCTCGCCGACGCAAGCACTACTTTAATCAGCTTTGCACTCTTAAGCGCTTTCATCCCAAGCGATAAAAGACCAATAAGGCTAAACTTTCTTTCTGGTTCCGGCTTAGTAAACGGTGTTTGCTTTTCTATGTCCTTAGTATTGCGACTTCCTTGCTCAATGACTTGGCTATCGACTGTAGCAACATACTCTAAGACAAATGGTTGCCATATCAGATTAGTTTCTAGTTTACATGACAGCTCTTGCTCACCATTGAGCAGAGTAAACTCATGGTAGGATTTTTCACCACGGTCAGCATTAGCATCAAGCTGAGACACGAGTTGATTGTTCCAAAACAGCTGTTGCCAACCCGCCATAGAGCCTTCGAGTCTAAGTGGTTTACCCAAAAACTCGATTGATAATAATTCCAATGTCTAACCTACTAAATTGATATAACAACGAGTCTGATTATGCCAATCTAGACTAGATAGGTAAAGGAATTGCTATTAATGTGACATTGTCACTATCTATAAAGCATTGATTGTTCGAATTATGTTGTTCAAATTTCTTATGAAAAGTAAGAATTCGTTGATTTATCGATTTGTATTCGGATTACGCTTTATTTTTGACAGATAAAGTGGATAATAGCCGGCGTTATTAACACCTATAAAATGTGAGTCCATTATGTCTTCTGAAGCAACTATGCTAGAACGCTGCCAATCAAAATGTGAATTATGTGCTGCTGATGCACCATTAACGGCATACGCTGTTCCCCCTCACAGCCATGTGACAGTGGATTACGGAATCATGGTTTGTGACAAGTGTCTTGGTGAGATCGAAGAACCAACAGACATCAATCACTGGCGTTGTCTAAACGATAGCATGTGGAGCCAAGTTCCTGCAGTTCAAGTTACTGCATGGCGTCAGCTTACTCGCCTAAACACAGAAAGCTGGGCACAAGACGCACTAGATATGATGTACATGGAAGAAGAGCAAATGAACTGGGCAATGACTGGCATGTCTGCAGACGACAAACCATTCGATTGCAACGGCGTTGAACTTAAAAAAGGTGACGACGTAACGGTTATCAAAGACCTACCAGTTAAAGGTACTAACCAAGTCATCAAGCAAGGCACTGTTATCCGTGGCATCAGCATTGGCGACGATCCTAAGCTAGTTTCTGGTAAAGCGAACGGCGGCCAATCTATGTACGTTATCGCTGAATACTGCCGTAAGAAGTAATTAGATAAGCTTCGAAATAAGAAAGGCGCTCTATTGAGCGCCTTTTTTGTTAGGAGTTGATTGTTACTTGAGAAGAAGCAATCTACCAGTCAATGGAGGAACTTCAACAGCTCCATTGACAGACTGAACATTGATAGTTTCACCTGTCATTAGATCAACAAACTCTGTTGCGGATTTAACACGTGATAAATCGACGTTTAGCGTTCGTTGGCTCTCTCCCGTATTCAATACATAGATGATCTGCTGATCGCCATTGACTTTAAGATCCGCGTATAACGTATCGTCTAGCCAAAGGTTTCTTCGCTCACCATTGTATAGCGCTGGATGTTCGCTTCGAGCTTTCATTAGCTTAGCGACGTAAGCTTTCAGATCACTCTGCTCTGCGTTAAGTGTTGTTGATGTCACTCCTTCCACTTTTGCACTTGAGCGAGCAACGTGGTCATCGCACATGCCCTGCGTAACGCAATCAGAAGTAACTTTCGCTGCAAAGTTTTCAACTTCATCACCAATTTCCTCTCCATAGTAGAAAGTAATTGGCCCTGAGTACGCTGCTAAGAAACTGTATGCCGCTTTATGGCGTGGGAAGTAATTATTCAGCCCTCCACGTTGGATCAGATCACCAAAACGAACCAGATCGTGGTTACCAATCATTAAGTTTGGCATTGCATGATAAGGCGCTTTTGTTCTTGAGTTCCAATCTGCGTCGAGTGCACGTGCATTACTCTTAGCTCCAGACTCTTCAACAGCAAGCGCCTGAACTAAACCATAACGAAGCGGGAAATTAAACGCTGATGAAAGCCCTGGTTTGGCATCGCTACCATAGACAGTACGAGTAATTTCATCCGCACTGCTCCATGCTTCACCTACCATGTAACCCAGAGTGCCCCATTTCTTACCTGCGATAACATTTTCCATCGATGCTTTTTCAACAGCCGTTCGGATATTGCGCCAGCTATCAAGCGGGACTTGGTAAGCTTGGTCCAGTCTCCAGCCATCAATGCCATACTCTTTAATCCAGTATGTAGCGACTTCAGTGAAGAAGGCTTCACTGTCAGCGTTCGGATAGACAACATATTGGCCTGGATAACCTGATTCCTTTCTCAAACTTGGCACTTTACCGGTCGGTGACGGTTTAGCACCACTAATATGAGTATGACCAAACACACCGTCTAAGAACACATACAGCCCTTTCGCATGAGCGGTATCAATGAGCTCTTTTAGCTTCTCGTTGGTGCCGAATTTAGGGTCTACATTAAAGAAGTCACAGGCAAAGTAGCCCGTCGCATCGAGCTTATCATCACCACCTTGACCGGCACATGAATCAAACACTGGCGTTAACCAAAGCGCATTCATGTTTAGGCTCTTAATATAATCAAGGCTGTTAATGATTCCTTGAAGATCCCCTTTATGATGAGAGTTTCCGTAACCTACGCCATAGTCATGATTCGAATCTCCATCAACAAAGGATTCAACCATGACTTGATAAATGCGTAGATCACAGGCCGTGTTGTTATCGCTATAACATCCGTAATCGAGACCAGTATCTTTCACGGTAACAACTAAAGATGACTTATCTTTCGCATTTAGACTAAAGTCATAAACACCTTGGTTAGTGACCGTAACCTTAATGTTTCCATTACCCGCATCTTCAAGCGTTATAGAGCCATTGGCAACCGAGAATGAACCAAAGCCAAGGTTAAGTGTGCTCCAATCTGACGAAGCAATCTTAAACTCATACACACCAGGCGTTAGATACCCATTAAATGTATAAACACCATCGCCTTTGTACTGCATTTCACTACTCGTGTTCCAACCGTTCATAGAGCCGCGTACATACACCTTGGTCGTCCCATAAGGCGCGACATCAACTGGCTTGTTATCAACAACGAGTCCTTCACCTTGACCTCCACTCTGCGGCAAGACAAATACAGCTGCGGTCAGTGGAGGAACCGTAAAGTTCTCGTTGGCGAACGTCGCTTGTTTAACGATAGGATCATTTGAATTTCTCAACGCATCATGTAGAACAAAATCTTTTGCCCCAGCTACTTTGAGGGTTTGCTCAGAAGTATTGGCATTGATTACGACCATTAATGCATCATTGTTGCTATCGAGATCAGCACCTACAGAAATACCATCGTTAACTGACATAGCAATTAAGCCCGGTAAGGCGTTGCTTCCCGTATTGTGGAATCGTACGCGATCGACCACCTCTTTTTCAGAAACTAGCTTGAGAAGAGGCGTTGAAGAACGAACTTGCAATAATGCTTTAAACGCACTGTCTGTCCATTCGATATCTTTAGCCGACGCAACGGTATTTGGGTTGCTGATGATAGATTTAATCGCATTCCAGTTAGCTTGGTCTTTGTCTGCTCTTGGTAAGCCGATATTCCAGTTATTCGTTTGTTTGCTGAAATCAACCTTGTTATACCAATCACCACTGTCGTAACTATCACGCTCCATTGATTTAGAGCGAAGTAGTTCTGAGCCCATATGAAGGAATGGTACGCCTTGACCGAGCATCACCGTCGACAAACCAACAATCTGCATTCGAGCTCGTTGCTCTGCCGTCATATCTGCAGACGCTTTATATTGGTTAAAGTCCCACAAGGTCTGGTTATCATGCTTAGAGACATAGTTGATCGACTCTTGAGGGTCTAAAGTATAGGCTGCGCCTTGACCACCATATTGGTAGTCTTTGCCATACACTACGCTGCCACTATAGGTTTCAAGAGGGTAATTTTGTAGGTTACCTGTCATGCCATAACGGATTAGATCCATTTTCGACTTCAATGCATCATCAAACCTGTCTCCAGCGTTTGCAAAGCCAGGAGTCTTCAGCAGTGCATCGCCACTATCGAAAGGACCGCCACCGCGCACTCCATCACGAAGCCTATCGTTATAGGTGCCGATTCCTGTGCCCGCCATTGGCCATTGTGTTGCGTTTTCACCACGTTGACCATTTGCAACTTCACCAAAGTTCCAACCTTCACCATAGAACCAAGTGTCTGGGTCAACTTGTTTCGTCTTATCATAAACATGCAGCATGCTCGACTTCATCAAGTGGCCCATTAAATCAAAACGGAAACCATCAATCTTGTAGTCTTGAGCCCACATCATTACGCTATCTGCAACTAGCTTTTCAAACATGCGGTTTTCTGATGCTGTGTTATCACAACAAGTCGAATTTTCTACCGCCCCGGTAATCGGGTTTAGGCGGTGGTAGTAACCCGGAACGGTTTTATCGAGCACAGATTTGTCGTAAAGACCGGATGAATACGTATGGTTATACACCACGTCTTGAACCACGCGGAATCCCATTTCATGCAGTTTTTTGACCATTTCTCGATATTCACGAATACGGTTTGTGCCGTCTTTTGACACTGCGTAGCTACCTTCCGGCGCACTGTAGTGAAACGGATCGTAGCCCCAGTTGAAACCATCAAGTGGCCTGATGTCAGCAAGAAGGGCTTGTGCCTCACCGGTATTAGGATCGGTCTTTTCTAGGAGGGAAAAGATCGTCGAACTGTGGCTGGTTCCATCTTCACACAATTTCGCTTTAGGATTGACTGAACATAGTTTACCCACCGTATCATTTAGGTTGACCGTTTTAGATTCCTGTTCCGGAATAGAAGCAAGGTCATAGCTTGGCAACAAGTGAATCGTTGTTAAACCAGACTCCTTCAACGACTTGAGTTGCTTAACGCTGTCACGCTCATCTTCTAAGAAAGCGGTATACTTACCGTTCCTTTCAGGCGTGCCATGCTTGTCACTAACGCTGAAATCACGAATGTGCAATTCGTAGATGATATGGTCTTCTGGATTTTGCAATACCGGGACATCGTGCGAATCCCATCCGTTTGGCTTAGTTTGCGCAGAATTTAAGTCCACAAGTTGAGAATGTAAGCTATCTGTACTCAGAGAAAGTGAGTAAGGATCGGTACTCATCATCCATTCAACGTGATCCGTTTTCGGGTGGTAGGTTTTGACGCGATAACGGTAGAAGATATTTTCTAATGAAGAGCTGCCTTGGTAACCCCATACACCTGTGTCTGAGTTCAACGTCATCTTAATCGGTGACGCTTGCACAAGCGCTTTGTCACTATCGTATAGATAAAGCTCCACATCTTGAGCTGTTGGTGCCCAAACCGCGAAATTAGCTGTATCACCGTCAATCCAACTCCCGAGCTTCGCTTCATCGGCATCGTTTGGTCCACTGGTGTATAGCGTATCTATCACTCCAGGAATCTGAATGCGTGTCGCGACCAAAGGTTTGCCTTGTTCATCAAGAGCAACGGCAATTAATTGCTGCTTAAGTAATGCCTTCGCCTCGTCCGCGGTTACAGCCAGATTGAACTGAACTCGACCTTTAAGGTGTGGAAATTTGGCATTATCGACTACGCCTGCTAGCCCTAGATCACGTTTAGTAAACATCTCAGGTTTGGTTATATCACCCGCTCCCGCTGAGGTAGACCAAAGCTGGTAACTTTTCGCTTGTGAATGATCAAACCAAGCTAAATTATTTAGATCTAACCAGTGTGCTGCAGCGCCAGAAAGTTCAACAACCGTTTGTTCGTTAGGAGAATACTTAAGAGTTGAACTACCGTGAGTGGTATAGAGTGTGTTGCCTTTGGTAAATTCAAGTTTAAGATCGTCACCACCCAATGCCTTATCATTGCCTTTATGCACGATAAAGTTCATACATGTGCCGTGCGCATCTTTAAGGGATACAACAAATTTAGCGCCGAACTCAGGGTCAATTTCCTTCCAAGCAAGCGGGTTCGCCCAATCGACACCATTCAACGCATCATCACTTACTGCATCACAGCTTCCATTGTTCCAAAGATGCAGTCCCCAATCGGCGTAATTGCCGTCTTCGCGCTTGTAATAGATAACCGCTTCTTGATACGTTGGCGCAGGTTCGGTAGACGTATTATCGGGGCTCTTAGGGTTAGGGTCGATGGAATCAGGTATCCCGTCTCCATCATCATCACTTGATGCAAAGTCCCCTAGACCATCGCCGTTAGTGTCTTTACTTTCAAGTCTATCCTTTGGAAATGCATCACTGTTATTAGGCGCACCATCACCATCAATATCCGTGTCTTCTGAATCTGCAATCCCATCTCCATCATAATCACTTGGCTTACTTTCTGCTGAGTAGGGATTGCTTCCCAGACGTTCTTCGTCAACATTGCTCCAACCATCGCCATCGATGTCAGGGTCTAGACTGTCTGGGATTTTGTCTCCATCAAGATCGGCAGGTTGACTAGAAGCGCTGTAAGGATTGGTGCCTAATTCACGCTCCACTTGGTCTGAGAATCCATCATTGTCATCGTCTGTATCACGATGGTCACCAATTCCATCATTGTCACTATCAACGGACTCTTGAATATCGTGGGGGAAAGCATCTACGCTGTCTGCAACGCCATCGCCATCTGAGTCCAAAGTCACTATTGGATTACCGCCATTCAGTGCCAGTGTTATGCCTTCTAGTGTTCGGTTACCGCGTTTCTTTTCTTCACCTAAGGCCTTTGTACCCTGCTCTATTGTGTCTAAAAGTGGCTCTAAAGTTTGCTCTTCAATAGAGTCAGGTAAGATTTGACTTAGGGCTTTCGCACTTCTTGCTACAAGCGCATTGCCATTTTCAATGTAATCGGAATCTAGATCGAGATGGGGCTGCTTTAACTGACGACGGAGTTTTTTCAGTGCTCTCTTTTCACTTTTCCCATCCATCATTTGTAGCGATACATAAGTCGACAGTGGCGTAATGTAACTGTACTCCGCTGGAGCGAGCATAACATACTCACGTGCTGCTGTTACGCCGGGAATATCGCTATCAATCGACTCCCCTCGTTTTACTTTCGCAATCAGGTGCGCGTTTCTATCACGCTTAGAGAGCCCACTGATATCAAGTACCGCATAGCCTTTCTCGTCTGTGATAGACGAAGGCTCATCGCCATCTTGCTTGTAGTTTCCATTTACGTCTAGCCAGACTTCGGCTTTTTCAATGTAGCCATCCATCACTTGTACTTCTAGCTGATCATTACAGCCAGCTAGTAGCCCAAGCGACGCCATGGCGATGCTGAGTTTGGTTGGTTTGATGTTCATTTTTATATCCATTTTAAATTCACGTTCTAAGGTCAAACTTGTTGAAATAAAGTCACAAAACCTCAGGTTTACGTTATATTTGGATATCAAAATCTCACCTCATCCTATAAAACCTCTCTCATAGGCGTAGACAAAAAGGAGTAGAACTGTTTTTGGATTGAATCTCACATAGCTAAGGCTGAATTCGATCGGAACATTACACTCATGTGGCACATAGAGTGAGGAAAGTGGCACTTTGTAGCAGTAGATGGCCGATTATCTGTAGGATTACAACAATGTGCCTCAAATATGAGAATTATGATCTTGTACGTGTTCTAGTGAAAGTTACTCTATCTTGCCAGCAACCGTCTGAATACGATTAAAACTTCCGACTGGAGTAATCCAAGCAGCTACGGCGTCAATATCGCTTAAATTCCCTTCATAAGTAAAAGTCCAATGGCCTTCTGAAGAGCGAGCTTGTGATCGGCTTACTGCGATAAAATCATGCTCTAATGTTTTTCCACGATTTTCACCTGCTCTAATTTGAGTGGTTTGATTGTTTGAAAGAAAAATGATTGTCGCATCTAGCGTAGAATCATCGTCATACTTCAGTTGGAAAGCATTATCCTTTCTTACTAAGGTCAAGCGTTTTGCCGCAGTTTGCTCGTTTTCAGGCAACTTCCTATTTACCCAATTGAAAAAGCCTCGCCACTCTTTACCGTCGACGACAAAACCGGGAGTGTAAACACTTCCCACTACATCATAAGCGTTATACAGGCGTTGTAATTGGGAGAACTCTGGCTTAGCAAACTTATCTTTCCATCCGAGATAATCCCAATAATCTACGTGATAAACCACAGGGATAAACTCGTCCCACAAGCCACTATTATTTTCAAATTTAGAGATGTATTTGTCTGCTGGTGGGCAGCTAGAACACCCTTCAGAGGTAAACAGTTCTACTACCTGAGCTGGCTGTCCTTCGTTAACCCAGATTTGGCCCGCGGATACGGTAGATACAACGGAGAGAGCGATCAAAGCGGTCATCATCAATTCCTTTCTGTGATACTTTTACTTATCTGAAGAGATTGACCGCCTGATGTTCGATTTAATTTCCTGAAAGCAAAAAAAAAACGCTAGCGTTCTGCCAGCGTTTTAGTGAAATCTGAAATCGCAATTAACGATAAAGACCAATATCTTTCTGCATATGACCCGATAGATCACTCGCATAGTGAGCGCGAGGTTCACTGTTGTCAGTGAAAAGAATATCTAATAGGTGTGCAATCAATCCTTTGAAAGAAACCGCGTAGGTTTTTTTATCCATAGAGATAGGAGCTTCGATGTTACCGATTTGCATTGCTTGTGCCATGATTGCCTCTCTATAAACTGTTTAATTCGTTTTGATGCGGCAATATTAAGCAATAATTTACTGCTCAAAAAATGACTATTTTTGTCTTTTCGGATTAGTTATTCTTATAAAACAAGCCATTAACAACCCACCTCGTCCATTATGCATGCGGAGTGAATAGTATTTCATTAAAGTCTGGTCTTTCTGAATTATTATTTTTTAGGCAATAAAAAAGCCGCCCTAAGATCACAAATATTTTACAACATATTTGGTTTTAGTAGCGGCTAGTCAGTTTTAGATTATTAGTTTATTTATCAACAACTACATTAGTTTTCATTGACTCATTTCTCTGATTTATAACAGATGCGATAACCGCAATTGTCATCGTCGTTAGCAGAACCAATAAAGAGACGACCGTCGGGATTTCCCACTCTGAACCAACAAGCATCATCTTGATACCGATGAAAACCATGATGAAAGACAGAGCTGGTTTAAGATAGATAAACTTATCCATCATACCTTGTAAAACGAAGTACAGAGAGCGTAAACCCAGCAATGCAAATACGTTAGCTGCTAGCACTAAGAACGGCTCTCTTGTTACCGCAAATATTGCTGGAATTGAATCAAGCGCGAACATGACATCCATAAACGCGATAACCGCAATCACAATGAACATTGGAGTCGCAATACGTTTGCCCTGCTCTACGATTGTTAGAGCGTTGCCTCTATAGCTTTCACTTACCGGAATAAAACGGCGAATGAGTCGTTCAGGTAGTGGGTTGATTTCCTCATCCCCTTTATCTCTCGCAAGCTGAATACCTGTCCAGATAAGGAACAACGCAAACACGTATAGTACCCAGTGGTACTGAGCAAGCAATTGAGCTCCTACAGCAATCATTATCGCACGTAAGATCAGCGCACCTATCACACCCCATAGCAAAGCACGTGGGCGTAAGTGTTCAGGAACTGCATACTGATGGAAAATAATCGCGAACACGAACAGGTTATCGACACTCAACGATTTTTCTAACAAATAGCCAGTGATAAATGAAACGGTTGCTTTCTCAGCCGTGTACTCACTACCCGGTGCGTAGAAATCCCAGAATAAGTAGATGGTAGCTGCAAACAAAAACGCCAAAGCGAACCAAAATACGCTCCAAACCGCTGCTTTCTTGATCGTGATTTGTCCACCGCGCGTTTGCCATATATCAAGCGCAACAAGGACTAGTGTCAGTATGCCGAAACTAAAGTAAGTAATTGGGGTCATAAATCCTCCAGAGGCGGAGGGATCGGATATGTTGAATTGTGACGATCCCTACCGCAAACAAACACTCTACCCCAATGCTTATAAGCACTGGTGTAGCATTTGATTACGTTGGTCTCGTCGAAATACTGCCTGATAGTGATTATCAGCAATACTTATACTTACCGGATAGAACTACGTCTAACGAGATGACGATAAGTAAACCAGAGGCGACTACTCCCCAAACATGGCGAATACTATTCCTAAATTGAGAGTGAGTCCATAATTAAAATCAAAAAGGAGCAAATTATTTGCTCCTTTTCCACTGCGTTCCTGCGGTGATACTTGTGACGGTAACATTGACCTTTATGGCCTTATACTCCACCAACAGGAATAAAGTAGACCAGTGCAGACCACACGCTAACCCAGCTAACGACGACGGCAACATCTATCCAATCTTTACTCCACATAATACCCTCCTTTGAGTACTATTTATTCGTAGCACGAACCCATGGAGTATTTAGCAACCTTTATGCCATCGTTGGATAATCACATCACTCACGTCACGGTTTAATACTTCTGGTTGATCTGTGAGTAAGTTGATAAAGCAATCAGCCATAGAATGAGTCGTGACGACACCTTCGTCTTCCATATTGCTGATAGCTTCATAGCCTTCTTTGCCCTTCATGGTATAAGCGGACGATGTTCCCATATAGAGGCGCTCGCAATCCAATTTTTGCCATTCTCCAGCTTCGCTTTTCAGCTCAAGGTGGGTGACTCGCTGACCTTTAGGGTTTGACGGTTGATATTCAAAGCGTAGATTATGAGTGTAAGGATAAGAGCCGTCTCCTGTCCCTTCTATACCATTATTGAGCGCATTATCTAACGCGCCTTCAAGGATAAGCGGCAAGTATTGACCTTTAATCGTGTATACACCGATAGGAACGGCAAAAGGCAGCAACTTACCGGCAACATCCGCTACTGAGATATTGCCAGGGTTAACTGAATTTCTTACACCGCCCGCATTATGAATCGCAAAATCAACGTTAAACCCGCATTGCTTCATTGTGTAAGTAAAAGATTCAGCGACAAGAGGCGCGAGTTCACTGGCACCTTGTTCATCAGGCACTCGTATATGACGCAGTTTTCTATCCGCTTTCGCGATGATCTTGCGCTGTAATTCACGTACTTGCGTGGTGTATTTATCGTTGAGAATATTTTGAACGGAGATGTCTTTTTTACACACAACCACATTCGGGTGATTATCTATAAAACTTCTCGCAACGTGGTAAGGAACTTCATTATGAGTTTCGTTCATGCTTGCATCGATGAACAATCTTCGCCCTAGTAATAAATCATTTTGACCTTTAAACGAGACCAAGGCCCCTTGCGCATCGAACTCTAAGTCACAATGGCCAATTGACAACGCGTGGAATCCCGCTTGAACAACATGAGTTTGGTTCACTTTAATTCCGTACTCATCTTCTTTAGCAAGGCCTAACTGACTAAAGTCACCCTGTAACCTATGACTATGCCCACCGACAATAACGCTGATCCCATCAACATGCTTTGGCAGTTCCATATCCGCCTCGTAGCCCATATGACTGAGCAAAATGATTTTGTTAATCCCTGCTTTATGGATCTGTTCTACCGTATTCTTGGCGGTTTCAATCGAATTAATAAAAGGCGTATCCCAATCTGGGTTTGAGATATCTGCCATCTTATCTAAAGCTAATGAGAATATAGCGACGCTGTCATCGCCAACCTGTTTCTCTATCCAATTGGCAGATTTGTTTTGCGAGTCGAAACTAACGATGGCTGGGTTATCTGATAGTCGATACGTTTTATCACGCAGTTCCTTGCTCAGATCCCAGTTGCCCGCAAGCAATGGAAAATTGATTTGCTTGGCAAATTGCGCGACGGGTTCATTACCCATATCTAACTCGTGATTTCCGAGAGCCATGGCATCTATTTGCAGCTCATTGAGCATAGTGGCGTTGGCTTCCCCTTTAAATAGGGAGAAATAGAGTGTACCTTGGAAACAATCACCGGCATGTAAAAATAAGAACTCTGAGCCTCTTTCTTGCGCCTCACTTCGCAGCTGGTTAGTACGTGTCTTTATACGAGCAAAGCCACCAGCACTGACAAAAGGCGAAAGCACTTGACCGTCGACATCAATGGTTAGTTGCAATGAAGTGGGTTCGAAATAGGAATGGGTGTCGTTTATGTGAGCTAATCTTAATTTAGTTGTTTTATTGTTTTTATCTGTCATATCTTCTCTCTCTTTTCACATTATCCTACCGCATTCCATATGACAGAATCATTATATTTCACACTTATTTTAAATATGGCGTTCTATATACATGATTTTCTGAGAGGTTTGTCATTATTGATTAAGAGTTAATCACAAACGAAATTATGCTTTGGATTGTGACCTAAACGTCTGCTGACACACAAGTTTTCGATTATGCTTAATTTAACTACAGCGTAATGGAGCCACTCTATGAAGCTAGAGCGAATAGAAATATCTGGTTTTCGCGGCATAAAACGTCTTTCTATTGCATTTGATGAATTAACCACGCTTATCGGTGAGAACACCTGGGGCAAATCGTCGTTATTAGACGCATTATCTGTTGCCCTTCCCCCTGAAGGTATTCCTTACAGCTTCGAGTTAACTGATTTTCATGTTGATTACTCGATCGCCCACCCGCAAAGTCAACACCTACAAATCGTGCTTAGTCTCGTGTCGACAGATAAGAACGAAATCAATTCTGGTCGATATAGGAAGATAAAACCAATATGGGTACAAGACCCACAAGGAACAAACCGAATCATCTATCGTCTAAGCGCCTCTAGAGATCAATATGATATCAAAACTAACTACACCTTCCTCGATTTAGATGGTAACCCGATCCCTCTTCATCACTCTGAGAAGCTTGCGCAAGAGTTAATGACGCTACACCCAGTAATTAGACTACGTGATTCAAGACGATTCGAGCGCCCCATCGCTGATGCCAAAGACGTTAATGCACGTGTAGAGAAGCGAATTGATAATACTTGTCGCCGATTAATGGCGATCCCCGGCCATGTTAATAAAGGTGAGATGCGCAGTAGCCTTAACTCAATGAATGCCTTGGTCGAGCACTATTTCTCGTTTAAATCCAACTCACGCAAGAACCTACGAAAACAACGAGACGGTATTTTCTTTAATGCTTCACCTGGCTCAAAGAGTATTTCTCAAGTTGTCGAAGAAACCAAAGACAAGCAGACACGCTTACTGTTTATGGGCTTACTAAACGCGTATCTGCAAGCCAAAGGGCCAACCACATTGAGGCGTTGTGCCCGACCTCTATTGATCATTGAAGATCCTGAAGGTCGACTCCACCCGACCCATTTAGCACGCGCATGGGGTTTATTGCAGCTGCTACCTATGCAGAAGATACTCACCACAAATAGTGGCGAATTACTTGGCCAAGTGCCACTTGCCAGTATTCGCCGCCTTGTTCGTCTATCTGACCGAACAATCACCAAGTACATTCCCGACCAAGGTCTTGGTAAAGACGAGTTAAGACGCATAGGCTTTCATATTCGATTCCATCGTTCTGGTGCGCTATTTGCCCGCTGTTGGTTGCTGGTTGAGGGCGAAACGGAAGTCTGGTTGTTTAATGAGTTGGCAAATCAATGTGGCTACAACCTTGCTGCTGAGGGCGTACAAATCATTGAATTTGCCCAATCGGGGTTAAAGTCTCTCATTAAAGTAGCAAAAGCATTTGGTATCGATTGGCACGTGGTAACTGATGGAGACGCGGCGGGTAAGAAATATGCCGCAGCGGTGAAGGCACAGCTAGATAACGATCAACAGAGGCACCGACTCACTGAATTGCCCGATCGAGATATCGAACACTACTTATATAACAATGGATTTGAACCATTTTTTAAAAACATGGTGCGTATTCCATTAGACCACCCAATCCCCGCCAAAAAAGTCGTGACTAGAGTGCTTAAGAAGTTCGCTAAACCAGACCTTGCTCTAGCGATTGTCTCGTACTGTGAGAATCAAGGTGTTGAAGGAATACCACTCTTACTTCGTTGGACGTTAAAACGTGTCGTAACTATGGCTAACGGTAACACATAAAAAAGCGGCATCTATACAATAGATGCCGCGTATCAAAAATGCTGCTGATACAAATCAATCGGGGGTAATCCTAAACAACTTCGGTAATGTCGCTAGGATGAGCATCAAAGGCTAAGAGCGCGTCTGTAAACGTCCATTAGCCTGAGATTGAGTCGACTTTTGATGAACCCACATTCCACTCGCTTTCATTAGGTAACCAAAAATACCGCCTAAAATCAGCGAAGGAATTACGAGCTTCCAATTACCATCTGCTGCGAAAGTCGCACATGAACCAATGAAAGTGCCCGGAATGTAGCCTAACCAAGATTGCTTAGCTTGCACGCACATGAAGAACGCAACAACAGCTGTAATGACATAGCCAAGGATCTCAAGCGAGGCAAATTGCGAAGCATGAATAATCACCATCGCCCAAAATACACCACTCATATTCGTTATCAAACTTACTGATAGCCCTTTTAAACCATCATTTGGTGAAGCAAAATAGCTGGTACAGCCTAAGAAACCCGCCCAAGATAGCAGCCCTAAGGAGATAGCGACCCATCCCCATAGTCCAGATAAGATACCGGTAGTCAGTGAAATTGCGACAAGAGTGCTCATTACGCCTCGCTCAGTGTGTGGTTTCACACATCAAAAGTACAAGTGCGCATAATAGGTAAAATATCGCCCCATAAGTAATACTTTGATCACACTATTAAAGTAACAACAATTCAATAGATCATAGTTATTGTGATGCAATCGATATTTCAACAGTTTTAGTAAATACTAGAGGACTGATGGTTTCCCTTTCATCATTCGTGCCCCCTCTCTCTTAATACATTCTACTAGAGGGTTTTCGACCATATCAGCTCGCCATACAAATGAGAGCGTTCGTTCCATCGTAAGCTCAGGAACATTAAGAGCCACTAACTGACCACTTTCGATAGAGCGTTCAACATCAAGATACGGTAAACAAGTAAGATACTGGCCATTTTCGACCATGCTACGCAAGACAGGAACGTGTTCATACTCACGCCAAACATCTAAGTCTTCAATAAGGTGGTGAATAGAACTATCAAATATCATTCTTGTGCCACTACCATGCTCTCTTAAGACCCAACGTGCTTGTTCAAGCTGCGCAAGGCTTACGGTTTCGTGGCGTGCAAATGGGTGATGGGCCGCGGCAACTACCGTCAAATGATCTCGACACCACACCTCTTGGTTTAATCGGTTGTCGTCACAGCGACCTTCGATAATCCCAATATCATATTTATAGTCAAGTACACCCTGTAAAACGCTGTCAGTACTTTTCACTTTGAGTGAAATACGCATCTCTGGAAATGAGTTATCAATAATACTGATAAGGTCTGGTACTAAGTGTTCCGCTGGGGTCTGGCTTGCGCCTAGCTTTAAATGCCCACTTAATAAGTGTTGCTCATAAAACCCCATTTCGATTTGCTGAGCGTCCTGGAGCAAACGTTTTGCTTTTGGCCGTAACCACATTCCCCAATGCGTTAGCGCCATTTGCTTACCTTGCCTTTCAAACAACGGCCGGCCAAGCATCTTTTCAAGTTGAGCGAGCGACATACTGGTCGCCGATTGCGTTAACGCAAGCTTATCGGCGGCCATACTTACACTTCCCGTATCAGCAACAGCATCAAAAACTGCGAGCTGTTTTAATGAATATCGCATAGCGCTCCTATCCTTGTATCCTTTATTGAGTTGTTCTCTGTAACACTCTGATCTCTCGCAAATTGTACTTCCCAATAAGCAAGTCGTTTCATTTTACCTATCAAAATTTCCTTATCAATATTTTTGATGTGGTTTTTAAAAATTATCAATTTTACCTGTAGTAGTCAGTTTCCTATTCTGATTTGGCAGCGAACATGACGTCGCTGAATTTGTAAGGAGGTTTATATGAAATTTGCATTTGGGAGTGGGTATGGCGTCAGCACAAACGAATAATCAATACTTTTCGCCCATCGAGATGATGGCTGAAGCTGAAAAATTTGCTCTCAGTAAAGCAAAGAAAAGCAGCGGAATGACGTTAAGTCTTGCCATTATGGCAGGCGCATTCATCGGTCTCGCGTTTTTGTTCTACATTACGGTCACAACGGGTAGTGCCGAAGCTGGATGGGGATTAAGTCGCTTAGCGGGCGGGCTCGCTTTTAGCATGGGACTTATTCTTATTGTGATTTGCGGTGGAGAGCTGTTTACCAGTTCCGTCCTATCAAGCATTTCATGGGCGAACAAACAAATTAGCTTTAGCAAGATGCTTTCTATTTGGGGCAAAGTTTACCTTGGTAACTTTATTGGAGCCATGTTGCTACTCGTTATCGTTTCTGCTGCTGGCCTGTATCAAATGGATCACGGTCAGTGGGGTCTCAATGCTTTAAACATCGCGCAGCATAAATTACATCACACGCCTGTTCAGGCTTTTGCTCTGGGCGTTCTGTGTAACTTACTTGTTTGTTTGGCTATTTGGCTCACTTTCAGCAGTGCCAATGCGATGACAAAAGCTGCGATGACCATCATGCCTGTTGCCATGTTTGTTTCTAGTGGTTTTGAACACTGCGTCGCCAACATGTTCATGGTGCCACTGGGTATCGTTATTCAGAACTTCGCACCTGAAAGTTTCTGGCAACAAATCGGAGTCGCATCCACTCAATATGCTGACCTCAACATTCAACAATTTGTCTTCGCCAACCTTATTCCTGTCACATTAGGAAACATCGTCGGCGGCTCTGTACTCGTCGGATTGGCTAACTGGGGAATCTATCGTCGCCCACAGTTAAAAGCGGCAAATGTACACGCAATCACTACAACAACTCAGATTAATTCGGCTAAGGAAATCACTATGAACAGCAACATTACTGCATCAGCAATTATGAACCAGCAACCTCTAGTACTACGTGCAGAAATGCCAACGTCAGTGGCGATCGATACTCTACTAGACAACCATCAAGTCAGTGCACCGGTTTGTGACGTTGAAGGCCGATTAGTTGGGTTCTTCTCAGCTCATGACGTCATGGTAGATCTTTGGTGCCAAGATTACATTCCAGCTCAAGACCAGAAAGTGGTCGATATTATGTCGCGCGACGTAGTTGCTATCGATGCTAATGACAAGTTGGTCGACATTGCTGAGTTCTTATGCATTGATAAAGAGCAGCTTTACCCAACGACTAGCATGGGGATTGCCACTCAATTCACGACACTTTCTTTAGAAGAGCGCGCAAAAGCAATGAAGGTAAGTAAACCGCATGTGCTGCCAGTGTTAGATAACGGCGCATTAGTTGGTGTGATTGCACGTGAACATGTATTAGTTGCTCTTCGCCCTATCTATGGTGAGCGCGTGAGTGCCGTAGAACAACGCGAACTTGAATCAGCATAGAGATAAAACCTAGCAACGATCAACGATACGGCTAGAATTTTGGTTAGGAAATAAGTCGCTTGACCAAAAAGCCCCCAACGCAAGTTGGGGGCTATTTTGTCGTTAAGCAGTAAATGGATTACTTCTTGATACCTTCTACGTGTAGTTCCATATCAACGTAGCTTGACGCACCCATCACTGGGATATTGAAGTCTGCAAGTTCTAGGCGAGTTGAGCCTAAGAAACCAGCACGTTCACCACCCCAAGGGTCTTGACCTGCACCAATGAAGGTCGCATCAATAGTAATTGGCTTAGTTACACCATGTAGGTTTAGGTCGCCATTAACTTCAAGCTTACCATTGCCTTTGTCGACAACACTTGTACTAGTGAATGTCGCAGTTGAGTACTTAGACGCATCAATAAAGTCGGAGCTACGAATGTGCTTGTCACGCTCTGCATGGTTTGAGTCTAGGCTTGTCGTATCTACATTAACCGTTACTTTTGATGCTGCAACATTGGCTGGGTCGTAAGAGAATTCGCCATCAAATGTGTTAAAACGACCTTGAATGAAGCTGTAGCCTAAGTGACTAACTTTAAAGTTAACCGAAGCATGAGCACCTTTTGTATCGATCATGTAATCCGCCGCGCTTGCACCAAATGGTAATGCCATTACCATTGCTAATCCGGTAGCAAATAACGTTTTTTTCATTTTGAAGCTCCTATCATTTTGCGTAGCGTGTTGTCTTTATTAATAAAGTGGTGTTTCAAAGCCGCAATAGCATGCACTGCAGCAATAATAATCAGTGACCAAGCAGCGTAAAAGTGAACTTGACCTGCGATGTCAGCTTGGTTTTCAAACAAGGCACCTAAGCTTGGTACTGTAAACCAAGTGAATACATCGATGCCTCGTCCATCTTCAGTAGAGATTAAATACCCCGAGGCAAAGAGTGCCAAAAGTATCGCGTACATTCCTAAGTGAGCAAGTTTAGCACCGATGACCTCATAGGCTGCCCCTTCAACTTTAGGTGACGCCGTCACTATTTTCCAAAAGAGTCTAAATAGGGTTAATCCCGCCAATAACAAACCAATGGATTTATGCCAATGAGGTGCTGTGCGGTACCATTCACTGTAGTAAGACAAATCAACCATCCATAGACCTACAGCAAACAAACCTATAATCACTAATGCAGAGACCCAATGAACCCCTCTCGCGACCAAGTTGTAGTTTTTTACTTCCGATTTCATCTGACAGTCCTAAAAGTTAATGACTCTTGTTTTAATTCAGAGTACATATCTCATCTTTCTTGCAACAGATTATTTACCATTCTTTACATAAGCGAAATGTCTTTAGCTTGATTAAGTCGTTCGAAAATTTTGAAGGAACTTTAAAACTCACTTTCTTGTTCTATTTCATAGATTTCATCTGCGATATCAATAATTTTCCTTTCAATAATAGACTGCGCATCGGAAAGACCTTTATTGTAAAAAGCAGCACCAAACTTGCTAACAATAAAATCAAAAAGAAAGTCAGCATCAAACTGACCTATTTCTATATCGAGCTCTTCTTCTATATAGCTTTGAAGTTCTCTCGACATCGCCTGCTTTTGTTGTGATGTAAATTCAATCTTAGACATAAACCCTTCAAGTCCCATATGATTTTGCCGATTAAGTGTAACGAAAGTTAACGAGCGCGTGTTAGGCTAGTGTCGCATATTGCTCATTATGGAGAGATGGATCTTGTTATTGGATGTGCTGGTTCAAAGTGTTAATGAATTTCAAGCCGACTGTATGGCGTTGTGTGAAAAGCACTATCCGACCATTCATAATAAGGGTATGAGTGAACATCACTTGGGGTTAGCATTTGCTCGACGATTATCACGCACGCTCACAGAGTTTGGGCATGATTACGACTATAAGCCTTTAGACAGTAATCCGAGTGCCGATTTCCCACACCACTATCGAGTTAGTTCTGAAATTGGAACGGTATGGGTACTCACCTCTCACCTAGTCAGTGCCGGGCCATCATGTAGAAAAAAACTGTTTAGAACGATCGCTCAGTGGCAAGAAGAATACGGATATGCTGTTCAGCCCAATGATCTTTTACTCCTGTTGACTGATCACTGGATTACCCGCAATAAGCAAAGCCGTGAGTTACTTCATTGGTGGACTGGGCAACTACCCGATGAGATTGACGAATACCGTATTCAAGGCATTACGCTTTATGAAAGCGAATCGCTACTCGCCCAGTCTCTGGAGCAACATTTCAACATCAGCCCCTACTTTGTGAAATTTACTCACCCATTAAAAAGAGCGACCGATAAACAGCTTGTTAGAAAGTACATTCAGCTATATTCGGTTATCCAATTGAGTTAATTCAATCGCAATGTCACAACAGGTTCACGGTTTTCTATCATACTAGTAAAGGTATAGTGTCTACCAAAGAGAGTCGCGTGAAGGCATTAAAGCGTTATCAATATGAAAGGTATGCCGTCTTATGTAACCTTGCTTACCAACCAGCCCTTCGTCAAACCCAGTATGGTTTTTCAGCCAGGGGACAACGCGTTATCTGCAATCGTTTTGGTCAACCTATGATTCGCGTACTCTGGCATGAAGATAAAGAAGAGGCAATTGTCGTTATCAAAGGCTCTCACAATCCTTATGACTGGCTGCTAAATCTCGCATTATGGCGGCGCAGTGGCCAGCAGTTAGACCTCCCTTACTCTATCCATGCTGGGTATTACTTTTTACTCCGCCAAGAGAGCCTACCTAACCGAAATGATGAATCATTAGGCACTAGCGTAATCGACAAACTGTTTACGACGCTCGATAAATTAGTGTCTGACGGTAAGCGAATCACGTTTACAGGACACTCTTCAGGTGGAGCGTTAGGCTGCGTGCTTGCCGATAAGCTTGAAAGGCAAAGCCCTAAAAGCGTTAAACGGGTTGTTACCTTTGGCCAACCTGCAATTGGAGGTTCTCAGTTTAGCCGTCACTACCTTCTTTGTCACAAGACATACCGTATTTGCTGCGACTTAGATATCGTCACTTTCTTACCTCCCATACCTGTCATCTATTCTCACGTTGGTAAAATGTTGTGGTTGTACAATGGCAAAATACACGAGAATACACCGACATGGCGAAGGCTATCACTATCAATAATATCCTGGATCATGCGGCCCTTCTCGTACCACTTAATGTCTAAATATATTCGCAACAAAGATTTCTTTGATGAACGTTGATGAGAGCTTCGCCCAAAAATCGAACTGGACAATGAAAGCGGTGTTTTTTTACGCCTCAAAATAATATAACTTGGATCAATAGCATTTGACGTTATTGATATTACACCTATTAAAACTTACTGGTAGTTAACAGTGTATAGTTCGATTTTGAGCCTAGTTCAAAACTTTAGCCATCTAGAAGTAAACAACCATTGACAGCAATGTGCCTATGTCAATATTATGTCAAAACTTTGCACTATCCCATGCGGAATAATTTGTTTACACACTAGAGGTCGGTAGTACGTATGATTCTCTCCACTAAGCAACAGTTTGTGGATTGCCTTTCGATAAATGAGGATTCTCAATACATTGGTACTTACAAGAGTCTGACACTCAATAGCGTTTTTCAACCCATTGTCGATTACTCAGACAACATCATTGGTGTTGAAGCTCTGGTAAGGATTCAGGACTCTGTAAAGGGCACCATTCGACCAGATCATTTTTTTCATAATGAGAGCGTCAACTTTGACGATAAAATTAATGTCGAGCGCCTAAGCCGAGTCATCCATATCAGGAACTTTGCACGCTCCAAACATCGTCATCTGAAACTGTTTCTTAACGTCTTACCGTCTGCTGGTGAATACCTTGCGCTCGAAAACATTGATTCCAGTTTACTTTCCCAACGCTTACAAGCACTCAATATTGCCAATTCGCAACTCGTCATGGAAGTTGTCGAGCTAGACGCGTCTAATGAAGAGAATCTCAGATTAGCGATGGAAAAGCTTTCAGAGTGTGAGTTTAATATTGCCGTCGATGATTTCGGTGTTAACGCTTCTAACCGCCAACGCGCTGAGCAGTTGAAGCCCGATATCATTAAGCTTGACCGCTCATTGCTACTCTCCTTCATGGCAGGCGAACCATTTCCGCTAATGTCGGGCATTAGACTGGCTAAAAAGCTTGGCTCTAAGGTCGTGGTAGAAGGAATAGAAACAAAACAGCAGCTAGAGTCAATGCGCGCACTCGATGTCGACCTATTCCAAGGTTACTATCTTGCAATGCCACAACCACTGTCCGCAATTTATGACGATGAAACTAACGATTTTAGCTCGTTAGGCGACCCAAGTATCGTCTATCGCCAATCTTTTCGATAAATCACCGACTCAACCATTCGTTTTATCTATATATGATCTAGTTAATAGTTCTAAACGCTCACCCACCATAGATATTTACATCTTAAAAACGAATTAACTACACGATCTTGTACGACTATTAATACTATTATTGATTTTTTGTTCTAGATCATCAGATGCTTAACTATCGCTCGTGCCACAGCATAGAATTCTGTACATTCCTTTACATAGTTTGAAACAGTTTGTTTATATTTTTAATATCTTGAGGAGATTTCTATGCTGGAGCTCTTAATTGGCTTAGTCGTCACTGTTGCAGTGGGCTATTTCATTGTTAAAGGCTACAAACCCGCTGGCGTACTTTTGACCGCAGGTGTGTTACTGCTCATCCTTACTGGCTTAATCGGACACACAGTGCTTCCTGCTAAGGTCGCATCAACAGGTAACATGTTCACTGATGCGCTTGAGTACGTTAAATACATGCTTCAGTACCGCGGTGGCGGCCTAGGTATGCAAATCATGCTACTTTGTGGCTTTGCTTCTTACATGACGCATATTGGCGCTAACAATGTTGTAGTAAAACAGTTTTCTAAGCCACTATCCTTCATCAAATCTCCTTACGTTTTGCTCGTTGCTGCCTACATCGTAGCCTGTTTGATGTCTCTTGCAGTAAGTTCAGCAACAGGTCTGGGTGTTCTTTTGATGGCAACGCTATTCCCTATGATGACGGCAATGGGTATTTCGCGCCCTGCCGCAGTTGCCGTCTGTGCTTCACCAGCTGCCATTATCCTTTCACCTACATCTGGTGACGTAGTTATCGCAGCAGAGAAGTCAGGCCTAGCGCTAGACGTATTTGCGGTTCAAACCGTACTTCCTGTATCGATCTGTGCGATTATTGTTATGTCTGCAGCTGCTTTCTTTTGGAACAAATATCTTGATAAGAAAGACAACTCTCCGATGGAACGCGTAGACGTTTCAGAGATTGAAGTGAATGCACCAGCGTTTTATGCGGTACTGCCGTTTCTACCAATCATCGGTGTTTTCTTGTTTAACGGTCGCACCATCCCTGGTCTATCTTTAGACATCTACACCATCGTTGTTCTTTCAATCTTTATTGGTGCCTTGGTTAACTTTGTAGTTAAGCGTTTTGACGGACAAAAAACACTCGAAGATCTAGAATCTTGCTACCAAGGTATGGCAGATGCTTTCAAAGGCGTTGTAATGTTATTGGTTGCGGCAGGTGTGTTTGCGCAGGGCTTGATGTCTATTGGTGCTATCGATAACCTACTTCACCTTGCTGAGACAGCAGGCGCAGGCGGTA
The DNA here is from genome assembly GCF_028551255.1 of Vibrio tubiashii. NCBI lineage: Bacteria > Pseudomonadati > Pseudomonadota > Gammaproteobacteria > Vibrionales > Vibrionaceae > Vibrio > Vibrio tubiashii. The sequence continues at coordinate 890,729 of NZ_CP117030.1, forward strand.
TTGCACTAATGCTTATCCTTACAGGCTTAACCGTTGCGGCAGCTATCGCGACAGGTTCAGGTAATGCACCTTTCTATGCATTCGTTGAGCTAGCGCCTTCTCTGGCAGCTAAAATGGGGCTAAATCCAGCATTCTTGATTATCCCAATGCTACAGGCGTCTAACTTGGGTCGTACCATTTCACCAGTATCAGGTGTTATTGTTGCGACGTCTGGCATGGCGAAAATCAGCCCATTTGAAGTAGTAAAACGTACCTCTGTACCCGTACTTTGCGGTTTAGCAACCGTTATCATTGGCACGCTAGTACTAGTACCAATGTCAGCATAAATTCCGAAATCTATATACGACAAGGGCGCTCATCTGAGCGCCCTTTTTTGTAATGAGTATGATGCTATTTAATTTCACCGTATCGCTCAAGATAGAGCACGGTTGCCGCTGTACGTGAAGGAACCTGTAGCTTTTTGAGTAGACTCTTCATATGGACCTTAACGGTAGATTCAGAGATAAACAGAGTATCGGCGATTTGCTTGTTTCTAAGCCCTTTAGCGACTTCTTTGAGGATCTGCATCTCACGGTCAGTGAGTTCGTCAAACACGGTTGTGCTGTTTTCTCTATCTGCTAAGTATTTGGCGACTTCTTTACTGTACGATTTGTTACCTTGTAATGAGGATTTTAGTAGCTCAATTAGCTCGTCTGGCTCAGTATCTTTCAACAAGTATCCGTCTGCACCTGCCTGAACAATCGCTTCGATATCTGCAGGGCTATCAGAGACGGTCAAAATAACAATCGTCGCATCACAGTCATCGGCGCGCAGCGCGTTTAAAGTATCTAAACCCGACATCCCTTTCATGTTCAGGTCAAGTAAGATTAAGTCTGGCTTATGTTCATGATTTTGAGCGACTGCTTCTGCCCCGTTACTGGCTTCTGCGACTACGTTAAATTCATCTTCAAAACTCAATAATTGGTTGATACCGCGGCGCATCAATGGATGGTCGTCGACCAATAAAACTCTACACTCTGTCAATGTTTGAATCCTTTATCTTTGGATACTCTAAATATACTTCGCAACCTTGATTAGGATTTGCGGAAATACTCAACTCACCATTTAGCCTAGAAGCCCGCTCTTGCATGATGCTTAAACCGTAATGATTGGCTTTTTCCGTGGTTGAGTCAAAGCCTATGCCGTCATCTCGAACCGCGACTTTGATATGGGTATCACTTTCGTTGCACTCTATTGTTATTATCTTGGCGTTCGCATGCTTGATCGCATTAGTTGTGGCCTCACGAATCAGTTGCAGCAAATGCACTTGCTGATTAGTATCGAGCTCGATTGAAGAGAGCTCATTGGTTAATTTAATTTCAGCGTCTGTTTGATCAGAGAGTTGCTCTGTCATCGTGTGAAGCGCTGAACCAAAGCTGCCTTCTTTAATTGACAGTCTAAATGTCGTCAGTAGCTCTCTAAGCTGGGTGTACGCAGCAGACAAACCTGTATCAAGCTCGGCAAGGACAGGCGTTGTCTTAGCAAGCTCCGGCGTTTCAGGAAGCTTTTTCATACCTCGTTTTAAGATAGAAACTTGTATTTTTAAATACGAAAGCGCCTGAGCGAGCGAGTCATGCAGCTCTCGTGCAATTGTGGCACGCTCTTCCATCACCAATAACTGCTCCGCTTGCCTTTGAGCCTGATTGTAATATACCGCACGGGATAATATCTGTACAAAGTTGTCAATCAATGCTTGATCTGGGCACGGTAATGAGACTTTCCAATACAAGGTACCAAGATCAATGCCATCTAATGACAATGTCTGACTTTGGCACTGCTTAGTGCATTTCTTACATCCGTTACCTTCAGTCAATAAGATCGGCCTTTCTCCGGGCTCATTGATTTCTAAGCGTACTGAAGTAATCCCTTCTAGGCTAACAATATGCTTTAAAATTGCTGAGAAATTATCTTGTGTAATTCGCGAAGCCGTTAGTTCTTGGGAAGATTGATAGAGCACACGTAGTGAGTCGTTAGCATGTTGCAGCTTTTGAGTCTTTTCATTGACCGCCAGTTCTAAGCCGCGATAGAGGTTCCCAAGATCTTTCGCCATGTTATTGAAAGCCTTGGACAATATCCCCATCTCGTTATCACTATCAATGTTTAGCTCTATATTAAATGAACGTGATTGAATTTGTTCGCTGGCAATGACTAATGAGTTTAACGGCTTAACGATATGCTTACGGGTGTAATGGACGATGAAGATACTGATCAACAATACTCCACCCAGACCTAAACCGCCGACCCAAGCTAGGGAGATAAGCTTCTTTTCAGAGTAGTCTTGTAGCTTGAAAACAAAGGAATCAATTTGGTTTACAAACCCCGCTACCAGTACCAAATAACGCTCTCTATCTTGCCCTTTTAGTACATGCTTAAGTTCGTGCCAACGAACGATCAATCGATAGTAATCATGGGTAATATCTTCAGGGACCGCCCAGTTTTGCAGCGCTTTCATCGAATCAGAGTAAATCGAGCGTTCAAACTGAATAATATGCGTCGAATAATCGACCGATTCTGATTGGATATCATGCGCCAGTCGGTAACTCTGCATTCGCATCGAACCCGCAACATTAACCGCTTCCGCATCGTTCAAACTTGAAGCTAGAGTAAAAATTGCGAACCCGGTCGTAGTTACAGACAAAAGCAAAATTAGCACCATTGCTTTAGCAACCGTTGTGGTTACAGAGCTTTTCACATTTTTTAACACTCGAACATTCAAACCTTAAATAGAAAACCTGCGATTAAATACTAAGCTTATTAGTAATTGCCGCGACAATATGTGATCACTCACGCGTAAGTTTGTTGATCTAAAACAATTTTAGTCGGCATTACCCCCAAGGGGGTATTTATACAAATATGTCAAAAACTACAATTCATGTAAGGATAAATTACAAGTTATGAACAGTTATTTAGCCATAAAAACAGTATCTAACAAACTTGGGTAAGAGAGTGGTAGACCTTACTAAAAGACGACTATTTTCAAAACGTCTCGTTGACGATAACACTATTCGTCTACCTTGGCTCGTGAACAGCGCTAATTTCACTGACTTGTGCACTCGATGTGGCAAATGCAGTGAAACCTGCGAAACAAATATAATTATTAAAGGTGATGGTGGTTTCCCTCAAGTGGACTTCTCTCGCGGTGAATGTACGTTCTGTTATCAGTGCGCTGATGTTTGCCCCGAACCCTTGTTTGCCGATGAACAATCTTCACCTTGGAATGCTAAAGCCTTAATCAATGAGGCATGTTTAGCGAAGCAAAATGTCGAATGCCGAAGCTGTGGCGATATGTGTGACACCATGGCAATTAAGTTCAAACTAGAAATAGGCAAAGTCGCACAACCCAATTTAGAACTTGATGAATGTACAGGATGTGGCGCTTGCGTAGCAGTTTGCCCTACTTCATCCATCAATGTGAGCAATTTAGTTTAATACGGAAGAAGTTTATGTCACTGAACGAAGTGCATATTTCGAGCTTAGTCGTGCATTGTTCGCCAGAACATCTCGGTGAAGTGAAATCTCAAATTGAGCAGTATGACAATGCTGAGATCTACGGAGACAGCCCTGAGGGTAAAATCGTAGTGGTATTGGAAACTGAGAACCAAGGTTTTATCACCGACACGATCGAAACCATCAATAATCTCCCAAATGTGTTGAGTACGGCTTTGGTTTATCACCAAATCGAAACCGGTCTCGACGACGAATCACAAAATAACAACACTGGAACTCAATATTCCCAAACCGAGGGTGAAGTATGAAGATGACAAGACGAGCGTTTGTTAAGGCAAACGCAGCAGCATCAGCGGCAGCAGTTGCGGGCATCACCTTGCCAGCATCTGCTACGAATCTGATCGCTAGCTCAGACCAAACTAAAATCACATGGGACAAAGCACCTTGTCGTTTCTGTGGTACTGGCTGTTCAGTTCTTGTAGGTACGCAAAACGGCAAAGTTGTTGCGACACAAGGTGACCCTGAAGCACCTGTCAACAAAGGACTAAACTGTATCAAGGGCTACTTCCTGTCTAAAATCATGTACGGTCAAGACCGCTTGACTCAGCCGCTACTTCGTATGAAAGATGGCAAGTACGCTAAAGACGGTGACTTCACTCCAGTTTCTTGGGATGTAGCTTTTGACACTATGGCAGATAAGTGGAAAGAAGCACTTAAGAAGCAAGGTCCTTCTGGCGTTGGTATGTTTGGTTCAGGCCAATGGACGGTAATGGAAGGTTATGCTGCTGCGAAAATGATGAAAGCGGGCTTCCGTTCAAACAACATCGACCCTAACGCACGTCACTGTATGGCATCTGCGGTAGGTGCATTCATGCGTACATTTGGTATCGATGAGCCTATGGGTTGTTATGATGACTTCGAGAATGCGGATTCGTTCGTACTTTGGGGTTCTAACATGGCAGAAATGCACCCAGTACTTTGGACTCGTATTACTGACCGCCGTTTAAGCCACCCTCACGTTAAGGTAAATGTACTTTCTACGTACTACCACCGCTCTTTTGAATTGGCTGACGAAGGCTACATTTTCGAACCGCAAACAGACTTGGCAATCGCTAACTTCATTGCAAATTACATTATTGAAAATGATGCGGTTAACTGGGACTTCGTTAACAAGCACACCAACTTCAAACAAACCGCAACCGACATCGGTTACGGCCTGCGTGACGATGACCCACTACAAAAAGCAGCGGCGAACCCTAACTCAGGTAAAATGTCTTCTATCTCATTTGAAGAATACAAAAAGTCAGTGGCACCGTACACACTAGAAAAAGCATCTGAAATGTCAGGTGTATCTAAAGAGAAACTGATCGAACTTGCTAAGCAATATGCCGATCCAGACACTAAAGTTATGTCTCTTTGGACTATGGGTATGAACCAACATACTCGTGGCGTGTGGATGAATAGCTTGATCTACAACATCCACCTACTAACAGGTAAAATCGCGACTCCGGGTAACAGCCCATTCTCGCTAACTGGTCAGCCATCAGCTTGTGGTACTGCTCGTGAAGTGGGTACATTTGCTCACCGTCTACCTGCCGATATGGTCGTCGCTAACCCTAAACACCGTAAGATCGCTGAAGGTATTTGGAACATCCCAGATGGTGTTATTCCACCTAAACCTGGCTATCACGCGGTACTTCAAGACCGTATGCTTAAAGACGGTAAGCTAAACGCTTACTGGGTAATGTGTAACAACAACATGCAAGCGGGCCCAAACATCAATGGCGAGCGTTTGCCAGGATACCGTAACCCAGAAAACTTTATCGTTTGTTCTGACCCGTACCCAACCGCGACTGCGCAAGCTGCTGACTTAGTCCTTCCGACAGCAATGTGGATTGAAAAAGAAGGTGCTTACGGTAACGCAGAGCGTCGTACTCAAGCTTGGTATCAACAAGTGGGTACTGTCGGCGAGGCCAAGTCTGACTTGTGGCAAGTCATGGAGTTCTCTAAACGCTTCAAAATGGAAGAAGTGTGGACTGAAGAGCAACTTGCTATGGCGCCTCAATACCGCGGTAAAACCATGTATGACATGCTATTCGCAAACGGCGTTATCAACAAATATCCTATCGAAGAAGCACGTGAGCTAAACGACGATGCGCACCACTTTGGCTACTACGTTCAAAAAGGTTTATTCGAAGAGTACGCTGAGTTTGGTCGCGGCCACGGTCACGACTTAGCACCATACGACGTTTACCACCAAGTTCGTGGTCTTCGCTGGCCTGTTGTTGATGGTAAAGAGACGCTTTGGCGCTACAAAGAAGGCTCAGATCCATATGCGAAAGCGGGTTCAGGTTGGGACTTCTACGGTAAGCCAGATGGTAAAGCGCTTATTATCTCAGCACCTTATGAAGCTCCACCGGAAGCACCAGATTCTGAGTACGATATGTGGCTATGTACTGGTCGTGTTCTTGAGCACTGGCACACAGGTACTATGACTCGCCGCGTACCTGAGCTTTACAAAGCGGTACCGGATGCAGTGGTTTACATGCACCCTGCTGATGCCAAAGCTCGTGGTGTTCGTCGTGGAGAAGAAGTTCTTATTGAAAACAAACGTGGTGAAGTTCGTGTTCGCGTAGAAACTCGCGGCCGTAACCGTCCACCTGAAGGCTTGGTATTCGTACCATTCTTTGACGCACGTATTCTGATTAACAAGCTGATTCTTGATGCGACTGATCCTCTGTCTAAACAGACAGACTTTAAGAAGTGTCCAGTTAAGATCACTAAGATCGCTTAATTATGAATACTCTGGCTGCCCTATTTAGGGCGGTCAGAATCAAGAATTTAGCCATTAGGCGGAGAATGAATAATGAAAAAATTTCTAATTGCACTGTTATCGGTAGGTGCTCTAGTAAGTGGCGCTGCAGTAGCTGAACTCGAAAACCCAGGCGGTATTGGCGGTCTAGAATCACTACGTGGAGCAAGTGAACTTGAAGCGACACGCGTAGCTGATGATTTTAAAGACTTCCCTAAAGATCAGATCGTAGCTGATAGCTTTGTATATCAACCACCATTGATTCCACATAGCATTCGTAATTACGAAGTGTCTCTTAATGCGAATAAGTGCCTAGCCTGCCACAGTTGGAAAAATGCTAAGGAAGCTGGTGCAACTAAGATCAGTGTAACCCACTATGTTAACCGCGAAGATGCTGTATTAGCAGATATGTCTCCTCGCCGTTACTTCTGTCTGCAATGTCACGTTCCTCAAACTGACGCTAAGCCTTTAGTGAAGAATGATTTTGAGGCTGTTGATTCGCTTCAGTAAGTGAAAAAAGAGCATTAAGAGGTTACTTATGAAAATACTTAAAGCATTTTGGAACAGACTCAAAAGCCCAAGTAAAGCAGCGGCTGGCGTTGTTTTGTTCCTTGGCTTTGCTGGCGGGCTTCTATTTTGGGGCGCTTTCAACACCGGTATGGAAGCAACCAACACGGAAGAGTTCTGTTCTGGCTGTCACGCACCAATCGTTGCTGAGATTCAAGAAACAATACACTACTCTAACCGTTCAGGTGTTCGCGCTATCTGTTCAGATTGTCACGTTCCTCATGAATGGACAGACAAGATCGTTCGTAAAGTTCAAGCGTCTAAAGAGCTGTTTGCACACTTTGTTACTAAGACGATTGACACGCCAGAGAAGTTTCAAGCTCGACGTGCGCACCTAGCTGAACGTGAATGGGCGCGTATGAAAAAGAACGACTCTCTAGAGTGTCGTAACTGTCACGAGTTTGACTTTATGGATTACTCGCAACAAGGCAAGCGTGCCTCGGCACAACACTCTACTGCCCTTGCATCAGGTGAAAAAACATGTGTAGATTGTCACAAAGGCATCGCGCATAAACTACCTGACATGCATGGCGTAGACGGCTGGCAGTAGGAGAATAGACAATGAGTACATTAGAATCTGTTATTTGGCATATTCTTGGCTATAGCGCTATGCCTGTCATCATCTTGTCTGGCTTTGCAGTCGTTGCAGCCGTTTCGGTGTGGTTACTGTCGCTAGGAAAAGATAAAGAGGCTGAGTAGCCCTGATAAATTTAGGGGGAGTGGTCTCCCCCAGTAAGCTTCGGTTCAATTTTTGCCTATTTTGTATCGAACATAAAAAAAGCCACCTTGGTTTTACTAAGGTGGCTTTCTTCTTTTAGATTACTCTGGGTAACCATTAGGGTTATTCGATTGCCAACGCCAAGTATCTTCTGTCATTTGCTCTAAACTGCGTACTGCTTGCCAGTTTAGGTCTTGTTTCGCTTTGGCAGGGTCTGCCCAACATTCCGCAATGTCACCAGGTCTGCGTTCAACCACTTTATAAGCAACGGTTTTGCCTGAAGCTTTTTCAAATGCTTTCACCATTTCTAAAACACTAGAGCCGTTACCTGTTCCGAGGTTATAGATGTGCAGACCTGACTTATGCCCTACTTTGTTTAACGCGGCAATATGCCCATCCGATAGATCCATAACATGGATGTAATCACGTACACCAGTACCGTCAGGTGTCGGATAGTCATCTCCAAATACAGACAAACACTCTCTGCGCCCTACCGCTACTTGAGAAACAAACGGCATCAAGTTGTTTGGAATACCCTGAGGGTCTTCACCTAACTCACCCGATGGGTGTGAACCAACAGGATTAAAATAACGCAGTAAGGTGATGCTCCAATCTGGATTAGCCTTTTGGAAGTCAGTCAAGCACTCTTCCACCATAAGCTTACTGCGACCATAAGGATTGGTTGCGCTTGTCGGGAAGTCTTCACGAATAGGGACTGAAGCAGGGTCGCCGTATACCGTTGCAGAAGACGAAAAGACCAGTGTTTTGACATTCGCTTCACGCATTGCGCTAACAAGTACTAGGGTTCCGTTGACATTGTTGTCGTAATACTCAAGAGGCAACTCTACGGATTCACCTACCGCTTTTAATCCAGCAAAATGAATAACAGCACCTACACCATGCTTTTGTAAGACATCGACAAGGGGTTGCTTGTTGCGAATATCGCCTTCGATAAACTCAGGTCTAATTCCTGTGACTTTCTCGATTCGGTCTAATACCGATTGCTTACTGTTGTAAAGATTGTCGAAAATGACAGGAGTCATTCCCGCTGCAATCATCTGAATACATGTGTGGCTGCCTATGTAACCCATTCCACCAGTTACTAAAACTTTCATGTCGCTAACCTTTTAAAAACATGCTCTTATGCTAATTCATAATACGTCTCAGCCAAAGAGGCTAAATGACTTTTGTTTCGTTTTTCTCAAGATGGATAACATATTGTCCCTTTCCACTTGTTTTTGCATGATACATAGCGGTGTCTGCGGCTTTCAACAATTTATCGGTATTTACATCTTGGTACTCGGTGTATTGAACGCCGACGCTCGCACCTACCTTTAATACTTCGCCTTTGTAATCAATTGGCTTCTCTAAGCACTCAATGATCATACATGCTACCGAATCTATGGATTTTGGATTGATGCAATTTGTTACTACAACGAACTCATCACCAGAAAGTCGAGCCACCACATCATTATCATCAGCCATCGACACAAGTCGTTTGGCGACCTGCTTCAACACTTCGTCACCAGCATCGTGGCCGTAAGTGTCATTTACCGATTTAAACCCATCAAGATCAATATAGAACAGCGCCAATCCACAACAGCTTCTTCGCTCAGATCTAAGCATAGCTTCAAGTACACGGTAGAGCTCCGTTCTATTCGCCAAGCCTGTGAGTGAGTCATGATGTGCTAGGTAATCGAGCCTTTCCATTTCTTTGTCGCTTGAAAGATCACTCAGCAAATAAACGAAATCATATTCATCTTGATTTTCACTGCTAGCAATTCGCGATACTTTAACAAATAGGGGGACTTTTTTATGACCTAGCTTATGACGCTCCCATACTTCACCTTGCCATTGACCATGTTCATTAACTGCCTTCTTAATCGTCGGCATCAAAGATTTAAACTGTTGCCAATCGAATATCTCATCCGGCCGTTTGCCTAATAGAGCCTGTTGAGAATGACCGAGAAGCTTCGATACCGCAGGGTTTGCCATCGTAATCTTATCGAATGGATTAGTGACAATGAGTCCGTCCTGGCTATTCTCAAATACACCTGCTGCTAGTCTCTGCCTGCGCTGAGCAGCATCCGCTTCAGTCACATCTTGAATAGCGAACAGCACTTGATCTTCCTTGCTCAGTCGCGTGGTCGCAATACTCAACAGTTGATGGTTACCAAACACATCTTTGACCCACAACTGTCTGTCTATTATCTCAGCATCCTTTGTCATCGCTTCCGCTATGATGAACTGACCACCGACCCCGAGTAACTCAACAAGTAATGTGCCTTTCAAATATCCTGGCGTTCGACGGAAGATGGCACAGGTTGCCGCATTAAAATGGACCACTTCACCATTAGCATTCATCACCACTAGCGCGTGTTTGACTGTCTCTACTACTTCATTGGCGAATGCCTTTTCTTGTTCTAGTTTAGTCAGCGTATTGGTGACTTGCTTATCTCGCTCTTTAAGCCTTTCTAACATGGTGTTGAACGCTTGTATCAATCCACCTATTTCGTCATCTGCCGCATGTGTAATGTTAAGTGTTTCGCGTTTATTCTCTATGTAAGACCAAATTCCAGAGCTGAGCCTATAAACAGGTTTGATAATGTACATCTCTACCATCAGGTAAAGTACAAGTGCTGACACGGCGAGAAGAATCAAATAGTTGATGCTATTGGACATTGCATCTGCGTAAATCGCGTTAAGTGATTGCTTAGAAAGCGTAATACGCAGATGGGCGATTACATCTGCGCCACTTTTAATCGGGACTAATAAGAAGATGTGCTCGTCACTGATGGCATAGCGATTGTGGCGGATCTCAGCACGCTGCTTTTCTGTTGGAACGGGTGCGATTGCGCCCTGCTTTTCATACATCGCGAACAGTTGGCCATTGGTCATGTAGAGCTTCACACGCACGACATCTTCATCGGCTGAAAATGCAACCAGTATTCTTTCTGCCGTCTTTTTATCACCAGCAAGAATGACGGTTTGCAGGCTGTGCGCGACACCTGTTGCCAAGACATCCGCTCGATTTAGGAGGTTGTCTTTTTGAGTGATATAGGATTGAAGCAAGGAATAACCTTGAGAAAAGACAAAAACAATCCCAGTAAAAACAACTATTGGTACAAATAGCTTACTCTTTAGAGATAAATGACTAAATGGTATCAATCTCACTCCTAGACTACTGACGTTTGGAAAATGTGCACAGTTACATTGTTATAGCTATCTTGTAGCGGATACTCCCTACAAACGATAGACACTTAGTTCAGGGACAGCGCAGCGATTTGAACTGTTTTTATTAATTATTCACCAAATAATGAGTTTGATCACTGTTTAGCTAAAGTAATTGAAACATCTTAGTAAATGATTTAATTAAGGAAATTTTTCGTCAATGGAAAAACGTTCGATCTGTCTTAATTGTGATATGGGTGAAAGCTTCGGAGCATGGAAAATGGGCAACGATGAGTCTGTGATGCCTCATATCCACATGGCGAATATCGCTTGCGGGTTTCATGCATCCGATCCGCAAGTAATGAATGAGACAATAAAACTAGCGATCAAACACGACGTTCAAGTTGGCGCTCATCCTAGCTACCCTGATCTACAAGGCTTTGGTCGGCGCAGTATGGTTTTGTCTCCTGATGAAATCACCAACATGTTGATTTATCAAATCGGCGCCATCAAAGGGCTCGCGGATAGCCATAACAAAGACCTTAGCTATGTTAAACCTCATGGCGCTCTCTACAATGATATGCTGAAAGACCTTACTATTTTTGAATCAGTGGTAGACGCCGTTTCAAGCTTTGGTTTACCGCTAATGACACTTGCCGTTGCTGATACCCAACCCTACCTTGATATCGCCGATCGCTACGACGTCCCCCTACTTTTTGAAGCCTTTGCAGACCGCAGTTATCTCGCCAATGGATTCTTAGCTCCACGTGGACAAGACAAAGCGGTATTAACCAACCACGAAGACATTTTAAATCAGGTATTACAAATAGCACGCTATGGCAAAGTCCGAACTATTGATGGATTTTCAATTGCGCTTGAGGCCGATACCATATGCGTTCACGGTGATAATCAAGAAGGCGTCGCCATGATCAAACAGATTCGTTCGCTGCTTGATAAGGAGAGTCAAAGTACATGATTATAGATACCTCTATCGACCCTGTTGCCGAGTGCTCGATTTTGATTCGCTTTCACAGTGCCCCCAATGATCACCTTTCTTGGGTGATTGGTGAGATTAGTCATTACCTCACCAATCAGCTCGGAGCCTGGGTAATGAATGTGACCCCTTCTTTTGATTCGATACTGGTTGACTACCTTCCACACCGTATATCTATTTTCGAGTTTGTTCCCTACCTAGAAAAATTAGTTACTCAAGCCCTTCTTAACATGCCAGAAGCACATGTTCCTGATGTCATTGAGTTACCAGTCTATTACGATCTCTCGGTAGGCCCTGACCTCAAACAATACTTAGATTCCGGTCAATCTTTAGAGTCTGTCATTAAAGCCCATTCACAAACCGAATACACCGTTGGCGCGATTGGGTTTACCGCAGGGTTCGCATTTCTTTCTGAAGTTGATGAAGCCATAAGGCGACCTAGAAAGCCAACCCCAAGGGTAAAAGTCCCTAAAGGCAGCGTTGCCATTGCTAATAATCAAACTGCAGTCTACCCAAGTGAAACACCTGGCGGCTGGAACATCATTGGCAATTGCCCTGTTGAACTCTATCACCCAACAAGCTCAAAAATTCTACCCTTTACTATTGGCACCAAAATTAAGTTCACAGCGATAAGTGAGAAAGAGTTTTTAGCACTTGGCGGTCAAATCAATGAGGGTTGGCAATGACAATTGAAAACTACATAGAAGTCGTGAAACCCGGTCAGCAGACTCTTATTCAAGATTTTGGTCGCTTTGGTTTAGCCCATTTTGGTATTGCGCAAGGCGGACCAGTTGATGATTACGCCTATAGCTGGGCAAACCATCTGTTGGGTAATACCATTAACATGCCCACGCTTGAGATCACCTTGGGCCAAGCTGAATTTTTGATACACCACTCTTGCGAACTCGCTATCGCCGGTGGTGACTTAAATGCCAAGTTAGATGGTGAAAGTCTTGATAATTGGTCGACATTTCGCGCTTTAAAAGGACAAACGTTAACCTTCGCCCTTCCTCGTAACGGATTGCGTGCCTACCTAGCAATTAAAGGCGGATTTAGTATACCAACACAGTTAGGCAGCGCCTCGACCGTAGAACGAGACCAATTAGGCGGCTTAACACATGGGACGCCGTTACAAAATGGCGACATTTTACCGTTCGACCAACATGCCATATCCTCTAGCAGTGTACAGATGACATTTAGATACAAGCCTGACTATAACTTGCCATTGGAGCTACGCGTTATTGAGGGCTACCAAGTCAATGACTTCTCTCGTGACGCCGTCGATTCGCTCTATACCCAAGAATTTGAAGTGAGCCAGCTCGTCAATCGTATGGGATATCGACTGTCTGGTTCAAAGGTTAAAGCCCCTAAGAAAGAGTATTTGAGTGAAGGGATTGCTCTTGGTTCAATTCAAATCACACCAAGTGGTGAGCCGATCGTGCTGTTAAATGACAGGCAAACCATAGGTGGCTATCCGAAAATAGGCTGTGTAGCTCGCATAGATTTGCCAAGGTTAGCGCAAGCAAAACCAGGACAAAAAGTGAGATTCGTTCGTGGGGATTTATTGGGGCTACAAGACGTCTGGGGTCAATGGGCTCGATTTTTTGGCTATTAGGGCGACAAAGTCGCCCATCTTTAACTTAAACAACCATAGTATTTAGCTAATTGCTCAGGGTAAGCTCTCTCTACTGCGAGTTGTCGTGCTTTTGCTTCTATAATCTCAGCTGATAGGCTCATCATCATCGGATGAAGCGACTCAATATTGATATCTTGATAATCGTGTAATCGCCACTCTTTCACCAATTTAATAGCCGCTTCATAGGCAGACGATCCTTTTACTACTTCTACCCTAGCATAATGCTCACCTTCAAAAGTCACATCTGCGGCTCGTAGCGTATCGTCTCTACCCGGTATCTGCTGCGCACCAAAAAGTGGTGTGCCATACTCGTTGGCTTGATGGTAATCGGGAATAAAGCGAGCCATATGGTCAATCGCCTTTCGACTTCTTTCCACAATCACATCTTCATCCCAGCCTATTTGTATTTTACGCTTTAATCGCAAAGGTAAATGTGGCTGCGATGTCGATTGATTAGACGCCACCAAACCATCATCAAACAGCGTTATGTCTTTGGTCATACCATGTAACTGAAATACCCCATCAGGATAAGGTGTTAGCTGCGCCATTCCATTTGGAGTCCCTCTCGGTCCGTGGAATATCACTTCAGGCCAAAGCTCATTGCACTCACTCCATTTGGTCACATAGGCCGCTTTAAACTCTACTAGCCTTTCACGCGGTTTATTTGCTAAATCGTCGATAGAGCCAGTCTCATAGCCGCAGGCATTGACAAGAAAATCGAATTCTAAAATCTGCGGCTCATTGTCCTGACTGACACACTCTATCATCCAGCTATCGGCACGCTCTTCTACCCCAGTGACCTGCGTATTGGTCATTAAGGTGCAGTTAGGAATCGCTTCTAATGCCAACGTCGCAGATGCAGCAATTCGGAACACACTCCACCCATGCTCCTCAACTGCAACAACTGGGAACTTAAGTGCGTCTAAATCAGTATGCTTGGCGAAAGGAATCATCCACTCATCGATAGATTTGGGTTGAGATGGCTGTTGCTGCTCAATCAGTTCTTCTAGATCTTCTCGGCTGTAGAATTTGTAGTAGTCACAAGGCTCGCCCAACACTTTGTTCGCCAGGTCTTCCGCGACTAGCTCAGCGTAGCAAGATTGAATGGTAATCAGCCTTTCATACAACTCTTCAGGACTACCACCATCAGAATAAGGTACAGCAATGACAGTTGGTCGACGATTGATTGTCTGTGGATAAAGGCGTGCCGTATCTATAGATTGCTTAAGTAACTCGATACACTGCTCAGTAGAGATTTCTCTGTACAAATTTCCACCAGCATGTAGATGACATATTGGCGGACCACTGATCAGCCCATTTCCTTTTTCAATAAGGTGGACATCTAAACCTAATTCGGCCATGTGAACTGCAGCTGTAGCTCCAGCAATACCACCGCCAATAATTGCGATTTTTGGTGAACTCTTCGTTTGGGTTTTAGATAGCATTTATATGGCTAATTCATTCATTCTCAGTGCATTTTACTGGTAATACTAAATGAATAAAATCACAAATTTTTCATGGAGAATTTATGACGTTTTTTCGAAAAAAAAATGAAAAAAACTGCTTGACTCAAAAATGCAGAAGGAACAAATAATCACTTTTGTGAATAACAAATCTTTGCCGAGCTACGCATAATCGGGGCTGCGAGAAAATTAAAGTTATCTACAGGCCAAGTTATCCCAAACTTTATCCACTGTTTTTGTGGATAACTGAATAACTTGACCTGTGTATTATCAGCTAAACGCTTTATTGATAGGGGTTAAGAGGCGTTTAATCAAACTGTTCACAACTAGAGCAAGTGTGAAAAAAGTACCAATAGGTAGCAGTATCCATAGCATCCAATGCATCTGTGGTTGCAGTTCAAACCCGAACACCATAATAGCGCCAACAACGATTTCTGAGCCGATAATCGCTATCACGCCTGCGACCAGTGCCATTAATCCATATTCGGCCCAGATGGTTTGCTCAACCCTCTTTTTGCTGGCTCCTAGCGTCCGATAGAGTTGAATTTCTTCTTGGCGTTGACCCAAACTCAGACGAAGCAACGTGAATATCAACAGCAACCCGGATAGAACGCCTATCCCAGCTAACAGAGTAATTGACCAGACTATCTGCCCTAACAGTTCTTGAATCTTCGCTCCCATCACTCTTATATCCATCAAGCTCACAGTTGGGTGCTGGCGTGACAACTGATTTAACAGCGCGTCATGCTCATCTTCAACTTTAAAGCTCACTAAATAGGTTGCTGGGATGTTCTCTAAGACATCAGGCGTAAAGATGAAGTAAAAGTTTGGCTTCATATCGCGCCACTCTACATGCCTAATAGAGTTAACCTTTGCTTTAACTTCAATACTATTGATAACAAATTCAAGTTCATCACCAATTTTTAAGCCTAAATCGTTTGCTACATCGGCTTCCACCGAGACACCATTGGTTGGCGTCCACTCTCCTGACAACACTTCATTATGTTCTGGAATACCCGTTGCAAACGTAAAGTTAATTTCACGTCTTAACGCATCGCTGCCCTCTTCACCCTTGGCTTTACTTTTCGCATCGACCCCGTTGATGTTCGCAACACGACCGCGAATAATTGGGTAGTCTTCTGAGCGTAAAATACCCGCATCATCAAGAACCTTTAGATAGGCATCTTTCTCATAAGGGGCGATATTCAAAGCAAAGGCATTGGGAGCATCTTTCGGTAGCGTACGTTGCCAATCTGTCAGTAAGTCTGTTCTAACGAGCCACATAGTAGACAGCAACATTAAAGAGAGCGCTAATGCTCCAAACTGAATGCCTGTCGCGATTGTTGAGCGGTTGATCCTACTTAACGCCAGTTTGAGCGCAGCGCTAAACGGAACTTTACCTAGAGCGCGAGTTGCCAATACACTCACAAACGCCAGTATTGCGAACAACGAGACAATACCGCCTAGAACGATCCATACGAGTAGGTTGTCATAATAGGCTAACAGCATCGGAATTATGGGTACTAAAATCAGCCAGTATCTGCTCTTTGAGCCATTAGTTTCGGCTTGTGGCTGCATCACATTTACAGCACTCACATTGGTTAGCCCGACCAGTGGAATTCCAAGTGCTGGAACTGCAATAAGAATACTGGTCATGACAGAAATAACGATGGGTTTTAAGCCATAGCTAGGTAATGGATTGGGCAATAATTCGACCAATGGGATGCGCAGTAGGTATTCAAGTACTACGCCCAACGAAACACCCAGTACGACTGCGGCGACAAGTAGAATTGAAACTTGAGTCAGCAACCAACGCACAATCCATTTTTTACTCGCACCTAAGCTCTTGAGCATTGCGATCGTCTTGCGTCGGGTCGTGACATAGTGTTGGCAAGTTAACACTAAGGTCGTTGCTGCCATGATCACCACAATGGCTACCGTCAGTGAAAGATATTGCTCGGTACGTTGGAAGACCTCGTTAGTCCGACTTGCGCTATTTTGATCTCGCCAGCGATCACTTGGCGTTAACTCGATATTTGACTTTAAGCGTTCAATATTCCCTTCATCGCCATTGATGAACTTACTGTAACGAACGCGACTACCTAACTGAACAGCTCCAGTTCGGTCAATATCATCACTGTGAATAAAAGCGGAAGGCATTTGTTGAAACGGATTGAAACTCAGTCCCGGCTCTTCAATTATACGTCCGGTTACAATGAAATCGGCATCACCTAGCGTGACCGCGTCACCAACAGAGACATCGAGCTGCGAGAATAGACGTTCATCAAGCCAAAGCTCGCCTTGTTTAACGTGGCTGTAGTTCTGCTTGTCATCGGACAGTACCATCTCACCTTGCAGCGGATAAAGACTATCGACCGCTTTAACCGTGATGAGTTTCATGCCGTTATCACTAAACGCCATGGTTCCAAATCGGGTTTGAGTCGATGTAGTCAACTCGTTTTCCGCAGCTAGCGTCTCAAATGATTCACTAATAGGGTTCGATGATATGAACACCGTATCTGCGGTTAACGCCTGTTTACCTTGCTTAACAACCACCTGTTCCATACGTTCTGCAAGGGCTGTTAACGCAAAAATACAGGCAATGATAAGGATTAAAGCGATAGTGACAGGCCAAAGTTGCCCTTGCCTAATCTCACTTGTACTCCATTTTACCAGCCGCCTGTTCAAAGAAGCCGAAGCTGAATTAGACATGATTAATCCTCCAACTTACCCGCTTTCATTTTAAAGGTTCGGTCACAGCGCTCAGCCAATTTTGAGTCATGCGTAACCAAAACGAGTGTCGTGCCATGTTCTTTATTCAGAGAAAACAGCAGTTCCACCACGGTTGATGCGGTTTGTTGATCTAAATTACCCGTCGGCTCGTCTGCAAAGAGAATTTTTGGTTGAATCATAAATGCACGAGCTAAAGCGACACGTTGCTGCTCACCACCCGAAAGTTGGGAAGGAGAATGGTGGATACGGCCACCAAGCCCAACAGACTCTAACAAACTAATGGCTCGCGTCTTGTCTTCAGGCTCACCTTTTAATAGACAAGGTAAGGTGACATTGTCTAATGCAGACAGACTTGGGATCAGAAGAAAGCTTTGAAAAACAAAACCAACAGACTCACTACGGATAGCCGCACGCTCTTCATCAGTCATACTGTGAAGTGGTTTACCTAACAGATCAACTTCCCCTTGTGTCGGTGTATCTAATCCCGCGAGTAGAGTCATCAATGTCGATTTCCCCGCGCCAGATGTTCCGACGATAGCCACACTCTCCCCTTCTTTGATGTCTAGATTTACATCATCAAGGATTGTTAATTGCTCTTGTTTGGTAGAGACTACTTTAGACAATGATTGTGCTTTGATTACGGATGTTTGCATGTTTCGACTACTTTCCCTTGTTCTTCTACTTTTGTCTGTAAGTCCTGCTTACAGCAAAACCCTTATGATTTTAGGTGACAGCTTAAGCGCTGGTTATCAAATGCCTATCGAACAGGCTTGGCCTTCTCTTCTTACGGATGATCTTGCTAAAAGCGGTCAACAAGTCTCGGTCATCAACGCCAGCATCTCTGGTGATACGACAGGCAATGGTCTGGCACGACTTCCTCAATTGCTCCAACAACATAACCCAGAATATGTCCTGATTGAGCTAGGCGCTAACGATGGATTACGCGGCTTTCCAACTGATATCGTACAAAAGAATCTGTCTAAAATGATTGCTATGATTAGAGATTCAGATGCAACGCCACTACTTATGCAAATTCACATTCTGCCAAATTATGGAAAACGCTACACTGAAGCATTCGCCTCTGTCTACCCGAAAGTGTCACAAAACCTTGATGTCCCTCTGCTGCCTTTTTTCCTTGAAGGCGTCATCATAAAACCCGAATGGATGATGTCCGACGGTTTGCATCCTAAGCCAGAAGCTCAACCTTGGATTTCTAGTTTTGTTGCAGATGAGTTAATAAATCACTTCTAATTGCTTTAGCTCAATAAACTTTACAAAGCTTTACGCTAGCTTGGATTAGTTGCCAATCGTTGGCTAAAGGAGACTGTATGATTATTGAGCCCATCATCGATGGTGTTGTCGCACGAAGTGCCCATCCACTCGGCTGCGAACAATCTGTATCTAACCAAATAGCGTATGTAAAGTCTGCTAATCCCATCAAGCAAGGACCAAAGAGAGTACTCATTATCGGCGGCTCTTCAGGTCTTGGTCTAGCGGCAAGAATCGCTCTGACTTTTGGTGGAGCTAACGCAGACACCATTAGTGTCTCATTGGAAAAATCACCGACCGAGCAAAGAACAGGGTCTGCTGGGTTCTATAACAACTACTACTTTAAAAAGGCTGCTGAGCAAGAAAATAGAATCGCCATCAACATTCACGGCGATGCTTTCTCGAAACAGCTCAAAGACGACGTAATTGAAGCGATAGAGACTTATTTCGAAGGTGAAGTTGACCTTGTTATTTACAGTCTAGCCAGTGGTGTTAGGCCAAACCCAGACAATGGTGAACTGTGGCGTTCAGCCATAAAACCGATTGGAGAGTCTGTCTCCGGAGCCACTCTGATGTTAGAAACTGATGAATGGCATCAAACGACATTACCACCAGCAACAACAGAGGAAGAAGAATCAACACTTAAAGTGATGGGTGGTGAGGATTGGGAAGATTGGATCAACGCCTTAATCAATTCAGAGTCAATTGCACAAGGTTGTAAAACCATTGCTTTTTCCTACGTAGGGCCTGAATGCACTCACCCTATTTATCTCGACGGCACGCTAGGCAGGGCTAAAATCGATTTGCACCAAACTAGCCATTCGTTGAACCTCAAACTCGCGAACTATGGCGGTGGCGCTTATGCCACGGTATGTAAAGCTCTAGTGACCAAAGCGAGCGTATTTATTCCTGCACTTAGCCCTTATATCATTGCGCTCTACAAAGTCATGAAAGAGCAAGGAACGCACGAGGGCTGCATCGAGCAAATGCAACGCTTATTTGCGACCAAGCTTTATCATGCTGAGCAGCCCCCATTGGATTGCGAACGCTTGATCCGGATGGATGACTGGGAACTCAATCAAACCACTCAACAACGGGTCAGTGAAATTCTTGAGCAAATCAATGAATCTAATTTTAAACAGCTTGGTGACTACGCTGGGTTTAAGCAAGAGTTTCTTAATTTGAACGGATTTGGTTACGAAAACATTAACTATTTAACTGACATTGCTATTGATAATTACATCAAATAAACCTATTGTTTAAAAACACCATCTCACTTTTGAGACGCACATATAGACAGAGCCCTAAACAATCGTTTAGGGCTTTTTTTTACCGGATCCATGATGCATGCTAACTCTCAAGTTTGCGTCAATTACTTAATCTTTGTTTCAATGACTGTTTCTACGACTATTATTAAAGAGAGCACGGAATGCTCGGATTGGTACACTAGCCCACAGGGATCAAATATGTCTAAGTTGAATACAGGGACGATTACTATTCCTGAAGACATGAGTGACAATTGGCAAACAATCGTCAATCTACTCGCAGAGATAGTTAACGTTCCTGCAGCATTGATTATGAGAATACATAAAGAGCATATTGAAGTGTTCTCAGCCAACAATAACCGTACGCACCCTTACCATATCAGTGATAGTGAAACTCTAGGCCAAGGTTTGTACTGTGAAACTGTCGTGAATGAAAATAGACAGCTTGTTGTACCCAACGCCAGTGCGGATGAAAAATGGTGTAACAACCCAGATATGAAATTTGGATTGTTAGCTTATTGCGGCTTACCTGTACGTTGGCCTAACGGAGATATGTTTGGCACAATTTGTGTGCTAGATGATCGAGAAAATCCTTTCGATGATACTTACCAGCAACTGCTGATTTCATTTCGAGATTCTGTCGAAGCTCAACTGAAAACACTTTATCAAAACCACTACCTTCAGCAGCTAAATCTAGAGCTTGAATCTAGAGTCAGTACTCGTACTCAAGATCTGGTTGATCTCAATTATTCTCTCAACTTAGAAATTGATAAACGCCGAGCTGCTGAGCGTAAAGTACGTTATCAGCAACTGCACGACTTAGGTACTGGCTTCTTAAATAGAAGAGCTTTAGAGTCTGAAACACAGCAACAGCTCGATACTTTGCCCTTAGAAGCTCATCTAGACGACCATTTTAAAGTGGGTCTTTTGCACATAGGATTTACAAACGGACGACGAATTCAAGCCAAATATGGTTATGGTGCTTGGGAAGATGTCCTTAAGGAGTTCCGTCAACGCCTAGTGCAGCACACACAGTTAAATGTCATTACAGCAAGGCCATCATCAACGGACCTCGCGTTTGTATTCAGAACGCATCATTACGAAGACGACATCAATACCTTGTGTCGCGAACTCGTTGACGTTAGCCAAACCGAATTTATACTCGAAGGCGAGCATCTACATCTTCACAGTTATATTGGCGTCGCGAGTTCAGATGATACCCAGTCGGCAAAATCGTTGCTTAAGTACGCAGCAGAAGCGATGCAGTCATGTAAAGACTCTGGGCATAAGTTCAGCTTCTATTCTCAAGACATTTCAGATACGCAAAAAAACATCAGTCAACTAGAGAGTTACTTGCTTCAGGCCGTGCGTAATGACGATCTATTGCTCTACTTTCAACCTAAAGTATCTCCTTTGACCCACCGCTGGATTGGTGCCGAAGCCTTACTTCGTTGGCGACACCCTATTCTTGGTGATATTTCTAATGAAACACTAATCCACCTAGCCGAACAAAATGGATTGATTTTCGAGGTCGGAAGCTTCGTCCTTCGCTCTGCAATACAAAAAGCGGCTGAATGGGCAACCCATGTCAACGATTTTGTTGTCAGTGTTAATGTCTCAGCAGTTCAGCTTCAGAGCCCACAGTTTGTCAATCAGGTGCAAGACTTGTTAGTTGCTTACCAGTTGCCTGCGCGCTACTTAGAGCTAGAGGTGACAGAAAGCGGCTTGATAGCAGACGAGATTGTAGCGCGTAACACTCTGATTTCTCTTAGCGAACTTGGCGTGACATTGTCACTTGACGACTTTGGTACAGGTTATGCCTCGTTTAACTATCTGAAGAAGTTTCCATTTGATGCCATCAAGGTCGACAAGAGTTTCGTTCATCAGTTATCTCACAGTGATGATGACAAAGAAATTGTCCGCTCTATTATTTCAATCGCCAAAAAGCTTAACCTTAAAGTCACGGTGGAAGGCATCGAAAACAGCGAACATGAGTCCTTTATCCTAGCTGAAGGTTGCGACATCGGTCAGGGCTTCCTCTACGGTAAACCCATGCCATATGATGAGTTTGAAATGCATCTGTTAAACCAGAACAACTTATCTCCTAAGTACTCATATTCTTAGTTAATCCACAATTGCTTTACTCCGAGACGAGCGATTTCTATAATCCTCGTCTTTCTTGTTCCCACAATAGAGATCAATATGGATCAACTCTCAGCTACACTCAAAAAAATAGAAAAGCAAAACTACCACGCCTACCAGCAACTCAAAGGCGAGTATGATTTTGGCGACTATACATTCCATATTGATTATGTTCAGGGTGACCCATACGCCTCTGCTTCACGTGTTCGTGCCATTCGTCCTTGGTCAGTTACAGGATTAGCTTGGCTGCGCGATACATCCCCTTCTTATCAAATTGCAGCCCGTGATTTTATTGCGCGCAGCTTCGCCCAATTTGCCAAGCAAGAAGCAAGCGTCAGTATTGCACTGACAGGCCAAACTGTGTTGGATAACACTGCTGTGCTATTCACAGAACAAGGAATAGAGTTACGATTTAGAATCAATTTACCTGCTGAAGGTCGTTCAGTTCTTGGTAAGAAAGCAGACAACATACTTACCTTCCATCTGCCTAAATTTATTCGCAAAGCGACATTAGAACGCGAACTCGATCAGCAAGCGCTGATCAAGCACTGCCAAGTGATTGAGGATCAGACAGCGCTACGTAGCCAGTTAGAAAGCAAAGGGCTGCTTGCGTTTGTCGGTAACGGTTCAGTCTTACCTCGAATTTCAGGAAACTGCGACTCGCCGATGAAAGAGGCCGTTGAGTTTGTTGCTCCTCAAGCACTTGAAGTAACTTTAACCACCCCAAATAGTGGAGAAGTTAAAGGTTTAGGTATTCCTAAAGGAATCACGTTAATCGTCGGCGGTGGCTTTCACGGCAAATCAACTTTGCTCAACGCCATTGAGCGCTCAATTTACGATCACATCCCGGGCGATGGTCGTGAGCGTATCGTAACAAATACGCTTGCGATGAAGATAAAAGCCGAAGATGGCCGCTGCGTTCATTCGCTTAATCTATCGAATTACATCAACCATCTGCCAATGGGTAAGGATACTTCAGATTTTTCTACCCAAGACGCTTCGGGCTCTACATCACAAGCCGCTTGGCTACAGGAGTCCATTGAGTCCGGCGCTAAGGCCATTTTGATTGATGAAGATACTTCAGCAACGAACTTTATGATTCGAGATGAACGCATGCAGGCGCTAGTGAGTAAAGGTGATGAACCAATCACGCCTTTAGTAGACCGAATTGCTCAGCTTAGTGAACAACTCGATATTTCAACTATCGTCGTTATGGGCGGCTCTGGCGACTACTTGGATGTTGCTGACACAGTCATTCAAATGCATGACTACCAAGCAATTGATGTGACGGAAAAAGCCAAACAAGTCGTCGAATTACACCCTACGCAAAGACAGAATGAAAGTGAGTCTAGCCTAGAGTCATTCCGCCCACGAGGATTTAACTGTACAGCGCTACAGAAAATTTTGAGCGAAGGTAAATTTAGAATCGCCGCCAAAGGGCGTGATTCATTGAGGTTTGGTAAAGAGTACACAGACCTAAGTGCTTTGGAGCAATTAGAAACCACTAATGAGCTTAATGCACTTGGTTGGGTTTGGTTCCAGTTTGCTCAGCAACCAGGTTGGTCTAAGCTTCCAGCCAAGGATATTGAGCGCTATTTAAGTGACGATTGGTACACTACCATGCCAAATCAAGGTGACTTAGCCAAACCGCGTGTACTTGATGTTCTAGCGGCCCTTAATCGCATGCGTAAGTCTCAGTTTCGACCTTCCAAATGAGGTTAAAACGGTAATCTGATGTATAAAGCGCCTATTGATTGGGCGCTTTTCTTCTCTACCGACTATGAACTTCACTATTACCACTTCAAATCTCATTCTTCGTGACTTCACTCCATCAGACGTGAAACATTACGTCGATCAGTGCCAAGATCCTAAATACCAACGCTATTACAGCGAAGAAGATTGCTCGTTAGAGAAAAGTACCCTTCTTGCCAATATGTTTATTGAACAAGCTTTAGAGTTGCCACGAATTCAGTACCATCTTGCAATTCAGTGTAAGTTCTCGGGACACTACTTAGGTCTTGCAGCGCTACGGCTAGAACCACAAAACCAAGCCTCAATCGGCTGCGGCTTGGTAAGAAACAGACAAGGAAAAGGCGTTGCTGAAGAAGCGATGCTCGCCTTGATTAACTATGGGTTTAATCAACTCGATGTAAAACGTGTCTACGCCGAGACACTCTCTAGCAACAAAGCGGCGATAAGGCTTTGTAAACGTGTTGGTATGTCGATTGATTGCGAACGCACTAATGACCGATTCTTCAAAGATAAATGGTGGACCACGACCGTTTTACATATGACGCGTTAACCTTTGTTTCCCTCTTTGCTTAGATTCATCTTTGGTCTCATACGGCTCCCCCAAACAACTCCAACACCCAATTTACGCTCACTTATAGTTTGACATAAAACTTAAGTTTCATTATTGTGCGTGGCACCTAAGAATAGTTATCATTTTTAATCAATGAACTTAAGTTCTCAATCTTCTCGGACTTATTGGTTAAAGTCTCTAGTTGTCCCTACCCTTATCGTAACCGTATGGCACTTAGCTACCACCTATGGTGATATCAGTAGCTACATCTTACCATCACCTATTACGGTCGTAACTGCATTCACGGATATGTTGATGAGCGGTGAACTAGCCGAACACATACGTGCCAGTCTTCATCGAGTTGGTATTGGGTTCGGTACAACAGCTGTATTAGCGATTGCATTCGCCATGCTATTTGTTCGCTTTCAAGGTCTATACGATTACTTCGAATTTCTATTTGAATGTCTGCGCGCAATCCCAGCTTTAGCGTTCAGCCCTTTATTTATCGTTTGGATGGGAATTGGTGAAGCGCCAAAGTTGATGATCATCTTGTTTGCCTCTTTTTTCCCCGTGTTTCTCAACGCATATGGCGGCTTACAAAATGTCGATAAGAAATACCTAGAGCTAGGCCGAAGCCTTGAGCTTAGCCAAAGTGAAATCATTAGACACATTCGCTTGCCTGCGGCACTGCCACAAATCATTACCGGGCTTAGATTAGGGTTTGGATACAGTTGGCGTGCCTTGATGGGCGCAGAACTCATTGCCGCGGCGTCAGGTTTGGGGTTTCTCATTGTAGATGCCGAAGAATTGGCGCGAACCGATAAAGCGATGGCAGGGATCATCGTTATTGGCATCCTTGGCTTTTGCTTAGATTTCATCTTTAAGAAGGTTACCGCACATGCTATCCGTCACTAATTTATCCAAGTCATTTGATGATCCGCAACAAGGGAAATCTTATGTCCTTAAAGGCGTCAATCTAAGCGTCGAAGCGGGAGAATTTGTCGCCGTCTTAGGTAAAAGTGGTTGTGGTAAAAGTACGCTGATTAAATGCTTATCAGGTATGCATGATGCCTGTAGTGGGCAAATTCAAGCTGCAGAAAACTTGGTTTCAGGTTACGTATTCCAAGAGCCTCGCTTGTTACCTTGGTATACCGTCAAACAAAACCTTCAATTAGCGTTTAACAAGCAGCTACGAAACTCTGACGAGGCACTTAAGGCTATTGAAAGCGCGTTAACGTTAACAGGCATACTCGACAAAATTGACGCCTTCCCGAATCAACTTAGCGGTGGGATGGCTCAACGCGTCGCCATAGCCCGTTCTTTGTGCCGGAAGCCTAATCTTCTGTATATGGATGAACCCTTCAGCGCATTGGATGCTTTGACCCGTCAGAACATGCAGACCGAATTAAAACGTATCCATCAGAAAACACAATGTAGCGTTATCTTTATAACTCACGATGTTCGAGAAGCAGTAGCACTCGCTGATCGTATTTTGGTGATTGAAAATGGCGTATTTAAATTTGAATACGACGTAAAACAATCAAGTTTAACTCGTGAACAGCTAACACAAACCATTATCCAGCAATCATTCAACCATTAGGAGAACTCAGTGAAAAAACTAATTGCAGTTTGTGCTGCAGCAGCGTCATTAGTATGTAATATCGCTTTCGCAGAAACCAAAAAAGTTGTTAATGTAACTTACGTACCTACCCCGTTTAACTTGCAGCTTATGGTTATGCGCGACCAAGGGATCTTAGATCAAGAGTTAGCAAAACATGGTGCAACTGTTGAGTGGCACAAGATCAGTTCAGGGGTTCATCAAGCGAAAGCCATGGCTTCGGGCTCTGTTGACATCGCTTCTGTGATGAATACAAACTCTTTCCTGATGGCAAACCGAGAAGGAAACAGCCTGAAGGTGATTGGTACTGTCGCAAGACCAAGCAAAATCTTTTCTCTGGTAGCCTCGCCTAAGTTTGAAGGGGATATCAAAGATCTAGCCGGTAAAAAAGTGGCAGGTGTTAAAGGAACAGTAGTACAACAGATGCTAGTCGCACAACTTGCTGCCAATGACATGACTCAGTCGGACGTAAAATTCATCAATATGGCAACGCCGAAAGCATTTAATGCTTTAATGGCAGGTAGCATCGACGCTGGTCTTCTTACTTCAAGCTATATTCTTAAAGCTCAAGATGGTGGTGCTCGTGTGCTCGCCACAGCGGATGGTTACATCAACCCAATTTTAATCAGTGCTACAACGGATAAGTTCGCCTCTGAAAACCCTCAGTTAGTTGAAGCCTTCCTTGAAGCTCAACGCAAAGCGATGAATTACATTAAAACTAATTATCAGCAAGCAATCGCAATTGGTGCGACAGAACACGGCGTATCCAATGAACAGGCAGAAAAACTGACGGATTGGTCTGCTCTTGCCGGTCACTTTGGTCAAGACGACATGCAAGCTCTGAAAAATGATACCCAGTTTTTAATAGAGAACGGCTTAATGCGTGATGGGCTCGATGTGGAAAGCTTAGTAGCGCCAACATCGGCAACCTACCTATAAATTGTTTCCTAAACTAAAAAAGGTCGTGTTAATCACGACCTTTTCTATACATTCTCTACCTAGTGACGCAATATATGCCAAGCCTCACACAAAACTCTAAATCTATCACTATCACCATTGTCTCGATCAGGGTGCCATTTTAATGCGAGTTTACGCCATGTTTTGCGTATCTCAGTTTGGCTCGCATCTTGCGGCAACTCAAACAAGCTAAGCGCCTTGGCGCGGTCCATCTCTTTGCCATTGGTACTTCCGACAAACTCACGGTAACGAGTCCAGAACTCATTGAGAAGACGTTTTACTTCACCCTCTTCTGCTTCATAGTTCTTCCAATGGATGTAGTAGTCCCTAAGAGGATCGTGGTGATCAACTTCATGTCCAGGCACTTGATGAGATGGCATTAAAATAATGTTCATCGCCTCTACCTGTAACCACTTATCGGGATAGAGTGTTTCTTGTAGCTGGTACAAAGCGTTCATGATAAGAAAGTTGCGCTTGAATAGATCTTTTTCTGGCGAATCGTCAAGCAGTGGGATAAAACCGAGTTCTCCGAGATGAGAAGCTAGTGTATGTACTTTCCATCCGCTCGGCTTTTTCCGAAGTACTTCAAGAATTGGCCAAAGCAAAGGGTTTTCCATGTATTGCTGAAATTGCGCAGTGAGCTCTTGTCGTTCTTGCATAAACACTCTTATCTCCTTCCCCTTCAATAAAAGACATAAAGCCTTCTTTGTCGAGTTTCTAGCTTGATAAATGTCGCCTGCGCCATAAAAAAAGAGCCGCATTCGCGACCCTTTCTTTACTGAGTGTTTTATTAAATAACACCAAGCTCACGCAGGCGTTCCATCAGGTAACTGTCTGCAGTGTGACGCTCCGAAAGCACCACTTCAGGTTTTGGGTGCAAGAATAATGGCAACGAGATACGAGACTGTTCTTGACGCTCACCAGTCGGGTTAATCACTCGGTGCGTCGTCGACGGGAAGTAACCGCCTGATGCTTCTTGCAACATATCACCGATATTGATGATCAGGTTACCAAAGTCACATGGTACGTCTAACCAGTCGCCTTCTTTACTTAGAACTTGCAGGCCAGGTTCGTTTGCAGCTGGTAGAACAGTAAGTAAGTTAATATCTTCGTGCGCTGCGGCGCGGATAGCACCTGGCTCTTCATCACCTGTCATTGGTGGGTAGTGAAGAATACGTAGTAAGGTTTTGTCGCTACCATTGATCATTTCTGACAATGCAACAGAGAACTTCTCTTGTACTTCTACAGGCGCATGCGCCTCTACCCAACCTAATAGCTCTTCAGCAAATGCGTTAGCACGGTTGTAGTAATCCATGATTTGCTCTTTAAGCTCTTCAGGCATTTGTCCCCAAGGGTAAACGTGGAAGTACTCTTTGATATCTTTTACTGTGTGGCCCTTCGCCACTTCAGAAACACTCGGTGGGAAGTAGCCGTCTTGCGTTTCAACATTAAAATGAAATTCATTTTTACGCTCAGACATAAAGAACTGGTACCAATTCTCGTAAATTGACTCAACGAGCTCTTTTGGAATTGGGTGGTTCTTTAAAACACCGAAGCCTGTTTCACGTAGTGACGTAACAAACAGTTCGGCAGCATTTTCCGCTTGATAATCGACAGTTTCCAGTTTCATGACTTTTACTTTCTAATAGTTATGTATGTGAGCAAACGATTGTAGTTGTGACAATTTAGTAAAGCAAACGATAAGCTATGAGTGACATTCATTTGAGTAGAGAGTGTGCAAAAAGGCTAAGTTTCAACATATTTTGTGACTACGAGCAGATTTTAGTCGCCAAATAAAAATAATTGAACGGTGTTTTATTAAATGTCATTATAGGTCTATTCTAGCCAAAGGAGAGATTCTATGAATCGAGGTTATTCAAAGACACTGATTGGACTTTCTATTGCCTATAGCTGCGTCTTTATATTTTCAGCTATAGAGCCAATGTCACGCGCGGTTTGGTTAGCGGAGATCATTCCAGCAGCATTAATTTTCGTCACCATATGGGTAGCATCGCGCCGCTATACATTTTCAAACACCGCTTATGTATTGATGTTTGTTTGGCTATGCCTACACACTGTTGGCGCGAAGTATACTTTTGCCGAGGTCCCTTTCGACTGGTTTAATCAACTTATTGGTTCTGAGCGCAACAACTTCGATCGCGTAGCGCACTTCTCGATAGGGCTTTATGCCTACCCGGTTGCAGAGTACCTTGTTAGAAAGAAAAAGCTTGGACTTGGCATAGCAACAAGCTACGCGCTGTTTGCCATAATGGCCTTAGCAGCAGGATATGAGATCATCGAATGGTGGTATGCGGCGCTTGCCGGTGGTGACGAGGGCATAGCATTCTTAGGCTCACAAGGTGATATTTGGGATGCTCAAAAAGATATGTTGATGGATACGCTTGGCGCAATCTGTTCTCTGATATTACTGACTGTTCAGCATCGAGTATTTTCTTCTATCCATGCTAAATAAGGATTAAACCCTTCAACGAACGGAACTTGAACAATCTGAGGCACTTCGTAATCATGCTCTGATACGATAACTTGCTCAAGTTCCGCATAACACGCTTTTTTCGTTTTCATGATCAGCAAGGTTTCTTTGTCACTACATAGAGAGCCATTCCAAACATAATGACTTTCAATTGGCATAGTTTGGATACACGCTGCAAGTTGTTTGCCAAGCACCGCACTAATAATACTCTGACTGTTTTCCTGACTGTTTGTTGTCGTCAGAACGATACAAAACTGGCCGCTCATTGCTTTCCCTTACTTTTGGTTGATGATTGGGTAGTCGTCGTTGATTAGCTCTTTTATAAAGCTTGACCCACTTCCTGTATAAGTGATCCATACCTTTCGCTTGGCTCGTGTCATAGCAACATAGAAAAGACGTCTTTCTTCAGCATATGGGAACTGATCGTCAGCTTGAGTTAATGCCCCATCAATATGCAGAGCTTTCACTCTGGCCGGAAACTGACCTTCATCTACATTGAGTACAATTACGAAGTCTGCTTCTTTGCCTTTACTGGCATGACAAGTCATAAATTGAATGTTAAGCAAGCCGAAACGTTTTTGCCAATCGGCTAATAGTTCAGGCTTGTGGTAGTGATTTCGACCTAGCAAAAGTACACTCTGGGTCGCTTTGGCGTTTCGATTGAGCTGATCAAGCACCTTTTCAACGTTGGCGATAGGCATCAGTGTCACTGCTTTCGATTTTTGCTCTTTATGACTGTTCAACTGCTTTTCTAATTGAGCAGGGTTTTGTTGCACAAATCGATTAGCTACTTCACCAATCTGGTTATTGAATCGGTAAGTCGTATCTAAGTGATGAACGGTCGAGTGAGGGAATCGCTCTGCAAACCCTGTCGTAAGATCCACGTCTGAGCCTGCAAACTGGTAGATTGATTGCCAATCATCACCTACCGCAAATAAAACGCAGCCTTGTTCTTGTTGACAAAGCGCTTCAATCAAGGCAAGACGTTGTGGTGAGATGTCCTGATATTCGTCAACCATAATGTAACGCCAAGGTGCCTTAAACTTGCCTTTTGTAACGTATTGCGTCGCTCGGGTAATCATCAGATTAAAGTCGATATGACCTTGCTCTTTAAGCTGTTGCTGCCAAGCTTGGAAACAAGGCCAAACTAAGGCAAGCTCACTGTTCAAGCGCGTATATTCAGGATGCTCAACCAGCATCTGCTGAATTTCTTTTTTGCTTGCACCTGTGGCTGAAAGCTGCATTAGCTGCTTTTCCAACCATGCAATCAGTTTTGGGTTTTCAACATGACTGCCTAACTCATCGTCCCCTGCCAAATAAGCAATAGGCCATTTAGATAGATGTTTTTGCCAACGCTTAAAGTTAGTTGGGGTCATCCAATGCTTTTTCAGCCAGTCAATACACCAGTTTTGTCGCTGATTATCATCCAGTGCTAAAGGCGAAATAGTCACGCCCTGCGACTCAACTTGGTTAAGTATCTGTAAGCCCAATTGATGGAATGTATTAACTTTTATGCCTTCTGCACTCAAACCGATTTTGTCATTCAAACGCTGATTCATTTCTTCAGCGGCATCTCGACCAAAGGCCAGCATTAGAATCTCTTCCGAACGGGCTAAATGACTTTGAAGTAGGTAGGCAACACGGGCAGTCAGCACGCTTGTCTTGCCAGAACCCGCCCCAGCTAAGACAAGGTTGTTATCATCATTAAGTAAGACGGCTCTCTTCTGCGAGTAATTTAGGGGGGAAGATTCTATCTGAGAGAAAAGTACCTGCCAGTTCTCAAGCTCTGTCTCCATCCACTGCTCGTTTCGCGTGCTTAACTCAGCATCAGAGCGAGTAATCCAAGGTTCAATACATGCCATTCGACTTGGCATGCGCAGCATCGCGTCGTCTAGCGTAATCTCCATTTGTTCGAGATCATTTGTTAATTGGTCTTGCCACTTTTCAACCATCGAGTGGGTCAAAAACGAAGGTTGGATCTGAAAGCGTTGTACGCTCTCCTCCCACTGAGGCAAGTATTTGATCAGCTGCTGACATTGATTCTTATGCCAGTGTTGATAGGCAGCAACCGCGTATCTGGCAAACTCACGACATTTACTTAAAGGAAGCCCTTGCACTAACCAAGCTCTCTGCTGCCCGTCATGCTGATGAGCAAAAAACATCAAACCACCCCAAATGAGGCCATTCTTAACTTGTACTCGCCCACTCCAAACATTGAACGGGATATGCTCTTCGCTTGATTCCGAACTGAGTATGAGTGAATCTGACGTAATTTCGATGTGGTGGTATTCGTGTTGAACAAAAAACTGTGCAGTCTTGTTAGCGGTTAGCTGCATTCTTTTTAGCCTATAATCTGTCTTATCAGCATCATAACTTAATTACCTATCCTTTTTTATAAGTTTCCGGCAAATTTTCTCGTTAAGGTCTTTGTTTTAAACAGTAATTTGATCAATTTAATAGGGTCAACCCGTTTGTTGTTCAAAAGATCTGCAAACTCTCTGGTATCTTTATTTAGATCAGGTCGTTACCATATAAGCCATGCTAATTTAGCTCCACTTGCGAATACAAAGTTATCTGATAGTGAATTTATATAGTCAGCTCCGCCACTACTGGGCAAACAAAACGTTTAACTATAGCCTTCTTATTCTCGTTACCCTTTTAGGCGTGGTGATACCGACATGGTACTTACAACTCAATACGCTTATCGTTCCTTTAATTCTAGGGATTATCGCTGCTGCACTTGCAGAGAGTGACGACAGTTTCACAGGAAGACTAAAGTCCCAGTCGTTAACTTTGATCTGTTTTGCTATTGCTGCACTTTCTATCGAGATGTTGTTTGCCACACCTTGGCTATTCGCAATCGGATTGTTTATTTCGACGTTCGGTTTCATCATGCTTGGCGCTATCGGCCCGAGATACGCCAGTATCGCTTTTGGATCTTTGCTCATTGCGATCTATACCATGTTGGGCGCACATGAAAGTACCAATGTCTGGTTTCAACCTCTTATGCTTCTTACCGGTGCAGCTTGGTACTATTTCGTTTCGATGGTATGGCATGCACTGTGGCCTATGCAGCCTGTTCAGCAGAGTTTGGCAAACGTGTTTTTGCAGCTAGCCAACTATCTCGATTCAAAGAGTCAGCTGTTCTATCCCGTCTCAAACCTTAAGCCGCAACCTCATCGAATTGAAGAAGCAAGACTCAATGCCGCGACGGTGAATGCTCTTAACTCTTGCAAAGCAACGTTTTTAACTCGCTCTAAGCGAGGACATGTAGATGGAGCTAGCGACCGATTTTTGAATACTTATTTTCTTGCTCAAGATATTCATGAGCGAATCAGTTCGACTCACTATCGCTATCAAGAGCTTGCAGAACATTTTGAGCGTTTTGATGTTCTGTTTCGGTTTAAACACTTACTACAAAACCAAGCAACATCGTGCCGCGAGATTGCTGAGGCGATAAGACTCGGTAAAGAGTACCAGCATAACGATGACTCAGTTTATGCGCTTGATGAGCTGCAAAACTCACTGACTTATCTTCAAGACCAACAAAATCCGAAATGGCGTTCACTACTAGCGCAGCTCGGTTACCTGTTTAACAACTTAGCAACCGTTGAAAAGCAGCTAAGTAATGTCAATAACCCAGATACCAACAAACTTGAAGAAGACGTTTTAGACGATACAGAGGCGCACACCTTAAAGGTGATGTGGCAGCGAGTAAAATCTAACTTCACTAAAGACTCTATGCTGTTTAGGCATGCAGTGAGAATGTCAATTGCACTGACCCTTGGTTATGGCATTATCCAATTGTTTGGTATTGAGCGCGGTTACTGGATTCTACTGACAACATTGTTTGTTTGTCAGCCCAACTACAGTGCCACAAGGCAAAAACTGATTGCGCGCGTGCTGGGGACGTTCGCAGGTATTGTTATCGGTGTACCGCTCTTAACCCTCTTCCCCTCGCAAGAGAGCCAATTACTGCTTGTCGTCGTATCAGGGGTCGCCTTCTTCGCATTTAGACTGGCAAACTATGGCTATGCGACTGGCTTTATCACCGTATTAGTACTGTTCTGTTTTAACCAGTTGGGGCAAGGCTTTGATGTTATTCTTCCGCGTATTGCTGATACCTTAGTCGGTTGTATTCTCGCGGTTGCGGCAGTGACCTTTATTCTCCCTGATTGGCAGTCAAAACGGCTGCACAAAGTGATGGCCGACGCTATAGGGGCTAATCAACACTACCTTGGTCAGATTATTGGCCAATATCGAGTGGGTAAAAAAGACAGTTTGAGTTACCGAGTGTCAAGACGGAACGCTCATAACCAAGATGCGAACTTAACAACAGCAATTAGTAATATGCTTGCCGAGCCCGGTCGTTATGTTTCCGCCATTGATGAAAGCTACCGTTTCTTGACATTAAACCACGCCCTTCTGAGTTATATCTCTGCCTTGGGCGCACACAGAACACGTATCGCTGACGAGGAGACTCATAAGTTGATCCTTGATGCTCATAGAGTGATCCACCAGCACTTAAATGTGTTGTTTACTCAATTAAACGAGCACTGCGATAGCTGTGATACCGCAGACATTGACGATCCAGTGCTAGAGCAGCGCCTTGCCGAGTGGCGTGAAGAGGATGACAGTTCTGTACGTATGGTTTTGCAACAATTGCATTTGGTTTATCGGATGCTGCCAGAATTGCACTCCCTAGCCAGCAAGTTTGCAGTGCGTGTTGCGCATAAGTCGACTGAATAATAGCCAAACGTGATATTTTAATTACACAAGTTTCCGTCGCTGCTTACTTACTCTTAACATGCCCTGACATTGTTCGGACAAAAAACCGACAGTGTCAAAATAAACTTATCTGTAAGGTTATTCGTACGAGAGTAAGGCGATGAAAGGAGACATCTCTTACCTGTATAAATCTGATACATCAACGATTAGCAGGTGCAACAACATGACTCCACAACAGTTTGAAGCAATGAGAGCTCAGCTCAAATCACTCACTCCTCAGCAACTAAGAATGCTAAGAGGTGAAATCAACAATAAACTCGATTCTGACGATAGAGTCGTCGTGAATGATGAAGAGTTAAAAATGATATCGAGCCTATTTTCATAGCACAACTTGCTCAAAATGCAATCACGCCTTAAGCTTAAGTTAAGGAGGTGTTTATGCCTGTTTCTTCTGTTCAATCTGGTTATCAAATCATTGACATGTCATCTAAGATGGCCGAAGACGCTGCGCATGAAATACAACGTAATCAGCAACTCCAACCTATGCCTAAAGACAATACCTACGACTTCAACCAGGTAGAGTTTAAAGTTACCCCTCCACCATCAAATATTGATTCTCTGACCAAACTGAACAGCGCTGAGCAGTACAGCAAAATTGGTACGAATGTCATTCAAAGAGATCAGGAAATGATTGGGACACTGTTAGATATTCATGTTTAGCGACGAAATTGTAGCAATCCGTTAAGCAACCATTGTGTTCCCTACTCCATACGCTAGAATGCACGCAAATTTATCGCTTTAAGTCGAAATGCCGAAACTAAATCTTTCTCGCCAAGATAAAACTCTTTTCACTCAACCCGAATCTGACGGACCTACATTAGAACAAAAACTCAGTCCGCACTTTGAACGCTCTTCGTTAAGGCTAACACCAAGCCCCTATATATCTGAGAAGGCTATTGCTAAACGCTGGTCTAAACTAGCCCATTTAACGCAACAAGAGCTGCTACTCGACGGGCAGACCCTAGCCCATGCTGAGTTATACAATAAGAACATTGAACACTTTATTGGCACTGTGAAGCTGCCAGTCGGTGTCGCTGGGCCTTTGCGAGTTAATGGCCTTCACGCTAATGATGATTATCTTGTTCCACTTGCGACAACCGAAGCTGCGCTAGTGGCTTCATACAATCGCGGTGCCCAATTGATTACTCAAGCGGGTGGTGCAAGTGCGATGTTAATCAATGAAGGGGTAACGCGCACTCCCGTGTTTGTGTTTGACTCGTTAGTCGATGCAGGTCAATTTGTGGCTTGGGTTGTAACTCAGTACGAGCATTTTAAGCATCTTGCTGAGTCGACGACATCACACGGGAAGTTGCACGATATTAACGTCAATATCGAAGGTAACCATGTCTACCTAGTGTTTGAGTACCATACCGGTGATGCTTCGGGTCAAAATATGGTGACGATCGCAACCAATGAAGTTTACCACTACATATTGGACCACTCGCCGATTGAGCCAAGAGAAGCGTTCCTCGATGGCAACTTGTCTGGTGATAAAAAGCCAAACTCTCATACCTTGCGCCATGTTCGCGGAAAGAAGGTGACGGCAGAGATTCACCTCGACAAAGCTCTGGTTGAGAAATACCTCCATACCACCCCAGAAAAAATGACACGTTTTGGCCAAGTCACCACAACGGGCTCAGCCCTTAGCGGCGGTATTGGTGTCAACGCACACTACGCAAATGCCTTGGCGGCGTTCTATATTGCCTGCGGTCAAGACGCGGCTTGTGTCGCAGAGTCCGCAGTGGGTATCACTCGTATGGAAGTCAATCAAGAGGGTGGTCTGTACGCTTCCGTCACTTTGCCTAACTTGATGGTTGGCACGGTTGGTGGGGGAACAGGATTGCCCACACAGAAAGCTTGTTTAGATATTATGGGGTTACACGGTAACGGAAAAGCTAAAGCGTTAGCGGAAGTGGCTGCAGTTTTATGCTTGGCTGGTGAACTCTCAATCGTCGGTGCATTTTGCGCGGGTCATTTCTCACGCGCTCATCAGAAGCTAGCTCGTTAGCCAACAGTGATTGAGGGCGTTCCTTGTATAAGTAGCGCCCTATTTTGTTATTCCACCAATGAATAATGATGTTCTTTAAAGTAGATGAAGGCTTTGTTTAATGCCGCCTCTTTGATTGGTTTAACAATCACATAATTGGCTCCTGCACGTAAGAACTCATTTTTAGTCTCTTGCATACCATCTGCGGTACAAGCATAAATTGGGACATTTAAACCTAAGTCATTACGAATAATTTCGGTCGCTTCAATACCACCTAAATTAGGCAGTTGGTTATCCATTAATACTAGAGCGATTGATGTATCTGTCTTAAGCAGATCAATGGCATTGATGCCATCTTCTACCCAAGTCACTTTCATCCCATACTTTTCACAGAAAGCTTTAGCAATGAAGGCATTGGTGTGATTGTCTTCCACCAAAAGTACGTGAAGAGTTTCACTAAATAAAGTCGCTGGATCAGCCTCAAGCCCTGCTCCACTCACCACTTTTTCAGTACCTATTTGCAGGGGCACACTGACAGTGAAACGGGTCCCTTTACGTACTTCGCTATTGACGCTTATCTCGCCTTCCATCAGATTAACTAGACTGTGGACAATCGCCAGCCCTAAACCACTACCGCCATATTCACGCGTAGTAGTAGCTTCAGCCTGTACAAAAGGTTCAAAAATATCATTAAGGCGTTTCTGCTCAATACCAATACCGGTATCTTCGATATCAATCGAGAATAGACAGCCACCATTTCGGCGCTCCCGATTTAGAACGACTCGAACGCTGCCCTCATGGGTAAACTTAACAGCGTTGCTAACAAGATTGAAAATTATCTGATTTAAGCGCACTTGGTCACTATACACCCATAAATCATCTTCAATATTACTCTCTACAACAAACTCAACTTCTTTGCTATCACAGAGTGGTTTGAATATTTTATCAACCGTACTGGTTAGCTCTATAAGCCTAAAAGCGCTCTTTTCAATATGAAACTTGCCTTGCTCTATTTTTGAGAAATCAAGAATGTCATTCAGCACTGCTAATAAATGTTCACCGCTGTTGCACAAAATATCCATATGTTCGATATCTTGTTCGTTTTCCATTTTGCCTTTTAGCAACTGAGATACGCCGAGTATCCCATTTAGCGGCGTTCTTAACTCATGACTCATTCGTGCTAGAAAGTCAGCGCGAGCTCGTGCCGACTCTTCAGCCTGCTCACGTGCTGCTTCACTTTGACGTTCCGCTTCAATAAAGCTGGTAATGTCTTGCCCCTGCGCCATGATATGAGTGATGCGATTGTCGCTAGAGATAGGCGATAAGTTCCAACGAAATGTCTTATTCGCGATGGTGGTGTTAATGCCTGTTAGTGTCGCCCCTTGAGCGCACATTCGGATATGGGGTTTTAAGCTGTCAATAAGCTGTTGCTGAGCTTGTCCTCGACGAAATGACCTTTCAGCTGCGGGATTAAATCGATTGAGATCTCCATTCGCATCCCACAAGGTAATCGGTGACAAGGAAAAATTAAACAGCTCGGTAAATTGTTTTTCTTGTTCATGCAATCGCTTGAAAGAGCGCTCAAACGAGTTTCCAATTTGGTCAAATTCTTCAATGCTAGATCCGACAAACTGGCTGACTTTCTGCTCTTGAATAGTTGCATCGGTATAGTTCATCAAACTTTGTAATTCATTTGAAACCCTTTTCCCCAACCAAACGCGTGTATAAACTGCAATGCAAATCACTAGCATTGCAGTAATCGTGATCCAAATGTAATGACTGCGCACAAAAGTCATCACATGCTCGTTGCTTTGCACTGTGTAAACGGAAAGAAACGTAGGAACATTGTTCACAGTTAGATCCGTTCTAGATACCATATAACGACTTGCATTAAGTGATTTTGAAGCCTGTTCCAGCCATTCAATGTGTTTTATGCTTTGGTTCTTTGTACTTGTCGCAATGACCTCTGAACCGACAGCCAACAAAATCTCGTCGGCATTGCCGCTTTTCGCAATCGCGTTCACCAATGAAAAGTTGTTATTCAGTACAATCCCGATGTAAAGATGACCGACAACCTCACCTGAATTGATATCGACAATTGCGGTGCGGCGCATACCTAGATAACGTACACCGAGAGATGATGGCGTCTGTGAAATATGCCAATCTGGCCCCGTCATCATCTCTGCGCTTAGATGTGCAATTTGGGTTGGAGAAATACCATAAAACTGATAATTGCCATCATCCCAAATCATCTTGTTTCCGCTTCTTATGTAACGAAAATCTGGAGCAACATCTGGTGAGAGCTGATCAATGCTATTGAAAAAGCGATCTAGAGAGCGAGTATCTTCTTCCTGAGTTCCCTCTACCAGTAGTTTGTTGCGACTATAGCTATCTTGTGTAATCTCTAAAGATTTGATTCTAAGATTAAAGATCTCTTGAACAAGGCTTTTGGTCTGTTGTTTAGTTCGAGCCACTTCTTGCTCAACAACATCGCGATTTACCTGATAGTTCTGAAGCACTATCACCACGATCAACACACCAATACAAAGAAAAATTGAATTGGTCAGTATAGTCGCTAGCTGGCGCTTTCTGCCTTGTTCTTTAGTGAGTCGCATTATTGATCAGAATACCTAAAAGCACGTTGCTTAAGCTTCTCGATACGAGCCGAACTGTCTTTATTTGTTACTAGTTCAAAATCGCCTGAGTACACGTGAGGTACACTACGTCCTTCAAGATCCCATTTGATCGCTTCTGCCATCGCAATACCCGTATCATCATTCATGCGCATAGCGGTGACATTTAAAGCCCCCTCACCTATCGCTTTTAGTTCGGCTGTGCCTCCACCCCAACCATTAAGCAAAACATCTTGTCGACCTAACTCCGCTAGTGCATCTGCAGCGCCGAGCGCGACATCCGTTGAACAAGCGTAAATAAACTGAATATCTGGATCTCGGTTAAGTGCAATCTTGGCCGTTTCATAGCCTGAATCTCGTGTTGCCTTTGTGTAAAACGAGGAAGATAGTTTATACGTGTCGTGGTGACTCATCTCTTCGATAAAAGTATCGCCTCGCGCATCACTAACATAACCCTCAGAGAAATAGAGAACAGAATAGCGGCTATCTTTAGGGACAATATTCTTGTAATACCCCTCTATAACGCGTGTGCCTTTGATATGGTCAAATCCCACGTACATAAAAGGTTGTTGTTCATCCCATGCCCTTACCGGCGTCGTGATGTTTTGCAGAATCAATTTGGTGTCCGTCGAACTCAATACATGCTCGATGAACTTACGATGCCGCGTGGTATCAAGAGTGAAAATAAGGTAATCAGCCTTATTTTGAACGGCCTCTAATAGAGACAAGCTTTGCTGCCTAACATCGACACTAGGACGCGTAAACACCTGATTAATTTCGTAGTCCACCCCAAGCTTTTCTAGACGCATCTCGAACGCCTTTATATTACGACTCCAATAGTCTGAGACCTGCTGGCCTGGATAGACCACAGATATAGAGACAGGAGAAGTTTGTTGCGCCACAAGAGGGGTTGGGTACTTTCTAACCGTTTGACTGAGCTGTTCAGTCAGTTCTTTCTGTGTTGGGTGTGCTTCTAGATACTCGTCATACTGCCAGTAACCGTTCAGGACCTGCGTGGTATGAGCCGAAGCTGAAAATGAGCACAATACCAGTATTGGCAATATTGCTTTTTTAGACATTTAGTTCTCTCTTTATCTAGCCAATCAGAACATATATTTATTATATTAGCTTTTTATATAACTTCGTTTAATTAGTAAGCCGAGATTGCTTTTATAATATGCAACTTATTAATTTTTCTCGGCTTTTCTAATTATGCCTAATCCTAATTAGAACGTAAAAGACAAATTCCCAGATAAGCCAAATTGGTTATCTCCCGCATAGCTACCTGCTAGATCGACACTCACCAAATCTCCTGGGCTTATCCCTACCCCTAAGGTAAACGAGTTGTCTAAAGTATCCTCGATATCCATTTCGTAGCCGGCTCTTAACTGCGCCCAGCCAAATGCATTACCTTCAATACCTAAACGAAGAAATTGCGTGTCGTCAGCAAGTTCAGTGAAACGTTTTTGCTTGGTTAAGTCCCAGTCGATGGTCGTCGTAAAATACTCCATGGCGTAAGCACCAGATACGGTGACTTGCGGGTTTAACTTATAAGTACTGACTCCTGCTATATCCAAGGTATCGATTTCTTTGGAAAACAGGTCTTTAACAGCAAAGCCTAAGCGGTAGTTATCAACGAACCAAATTGCTCCCAGATCGAGGTTAAAGGTATTTTTATTGGTTTCACTTTTATCATAGTCACTGACATCAAAATCCTCGACCGATATGTTTTGCTTGTAAGTTCGCAACTGCTGATACTTAGGACTAATGCCGACCGAAACATCTTGCCCTTGAAAAGAGAAGCGTTTTGCTAATGCAATACCAAACTCGGTGTAACCAAAGGCAATCATATCCACATTCGAGGCTTCATAGCGTGTTTTTACGTTAGCGGGGGCATCACCGTTATTCGGAGCGATTTTCGGTGCTGCAATGACTTCAGCATAGCCTCGTGAGAATATGTTGGCAGATACCACGTTAATTGGAAAGGCAATAGCGAGTGCAGCACCACCCGTCACGGCTAAAGGCTTGTTGTCTGAGAGTTGTGTCAGGTAACTATTAAGCTGCGCAGCTTGCGCTGGGTCCGTGCTACCACCGCTTTCAAACGACTTGATGGTATCTTGCAGGCTGTCGATGGTATCGATATTTTCGTCCGTGTCCCTTAAGTTTGCTCCTATTGCGGGAACAAGAAGCCCAAAGTCATCTTCATCTCGGTGAACAGAAACTAGCGCGGGATTATAAAAAGGGGCAAGAACGTAGTCCGCACTTGTTACGCCAGTATTACCCATCCCGTTACCGCG
Source organism: Vibrio tubiashii (assembly GCF_028551255.1). Classification (NCBI taxonomy): domain Bacteria; kingdom Pseudomonadati; phylum Pseudomonadota; class Gammaproteobacteria; order Vibrionales; family Vibrionaceae; genus Vibrio; species Vibrio tubiashii. The sequence goes on from NZ_CP117030.1 coordinate 932,058, forward strand.
ACCATCTGGAACGACGGTTGCCGCATAGGTTCCACTGACTACAACTAACGAACTAACCACTACTGATAATTTGATTAATTGATTCATATCCGTATCAACCTTTTTTATTACTCATAATCAAGGTTAATACAAAATCAGAACTTTGTAGGCTTAGTAATCAATTAGTCTCATATTAATCGACAACAAAATCTTGCTGATGAGCAATAAGTTGCTCTTTTTTGTGTTTCGGTAGGCGTTTGATCTGATATTCAAGCTTAGAAGCGCTACTGCGATCATCACCTGCAGGCTTAAACCACTCTAGCTTTAGCGGGCCTTTACCTTTGAGTGCTTTGGCACCTGTCCCCTGCTGGTGCTGCTTAAAGCGGCGTTGAACATCAGTAGTAATGCCGCAGTAGAGTGCATTGTTGCGCATTCGAATCAGGTAAACGTACCAATTCGAACACGCATTGAGGTCATTTGACTCTTGTACTGACATTACTCAGTGAGTTGCTCAACAAGTGAACGTAACTCAGACAGTTCCGCCTTAAGGCTTGCCACTTCTTGTTCCAGTTCATCAAGTCGACTACTGCTATTGCCTGCAGGCGCCGGTGCTGCGCTCGCTAATGCTTCGATGTCAACTTCACCGCTGAATAGATGCATATAACGCGATTCACGTTTACCTGCTTCACGAGGTAACTTAACCACTAGCGCCCCTTCTTCTCGCGACGCCATTTCTTCTAGCACTGACTCTAGCTCTTTAACATCAGAGAACTCAGCTAATCGATTAGTGCGCGTACGAAGCTCGCCTGGAGTTTGTGCTCCACGTAGAAGTAAACAACAAACGATGCCTTTTTCTTGTTTGCTTAGCTTAAGATCACCAAACTCAGTGTTGCAGAAACGATGCTGGAACTTATTCGCACGACTGTTAAAGCCGCTTTCATCACTAACAAGTCTACGAGCAATTAACGCATCGACCGCATCTTGCACTTCCGCGTCACTGAGAGACATCACAGGCTCACGGTTACTTTTTTGATTACATGCCGTCGTTAAGCTGTTAAGTGTCAGGGGGTAGTAGTCAGGCGTAGTGACTTCTTTCTCGATAAGACAGCCAATGACACGTGCCTCTATTGGGGATAGCTCGATATTCATGTTATTTCCTTATTCTTTCTTTTCAAACACTGCACTAGTGTTCGGCGAGGATGGGAACCTTTTTAATATTTCCGCTCTCATCGATCATCACTATTTTGCTTCGATTCAGCTCTACTTCGGTCACTTCTTGTCGAGTGCGCTCTTTTTTATAAGCACTCACTAGCTTGCTTGCTCGCGGAGTTTGCTCTTCAGACTCACACTTCGGGATAATGATCTGCGACATTCGCATTTTTGGATTTCACATAAGCTTCTCATGCTTGAATCATATCTCGAAGTTTCATTACTCTCAATTAGATGCAAACAGATTGGCGATAAAACCGTCAACGTACTGTAATGATTGATCTTAGGACTGTTCTCCTGCGGTTTGTTGTGATTTAATCCTTGTTAGTTATTCGAAAATTAGGAAAGGGACCTATGAGTGGTGTATTTGAAATCGTGTCTCAAGCACGTCGTAAGAATAAGCTAAAGCGTGAGCTTATTGATAATGAAAAGAAAGTACGTGACAACCGTAAGCGTGTTGACCTACTAGAAAACCTGCTTGATTACATTAAAGCGGACATGAGCAACGAAGAAATCGTTGGCATTATTAAAAACATGAAAGCTGACTATGAAGATCGTGTCGATGACCACATCATCAAGAGCGCAGAAATTTCTAAAGAGCGCCGCGACATTAGCCGCCGTATTCGCGAGCTAACTGAAGAAGACAAAGTGATTCAAGGTAAGAAGAAGTAAATTCTATTACTCCTCAATATCAAAGCCTACACCTCTGTGTAGGCTTTATTTTTTCCGAATAATAGTTCGGCTGTTAACCAACATAATTGGTTATTATATTTCTGTAGGCAACGTAAAACGTTTGCGTAATCGCTAACCTTCTCCGTTCCTATTTTTGGGGCTTTCATCACACATTTAGCCCTGTTATATTTCACACCAGTTAATCATTTAGACCATTCGAGGCACGGAGCTTCCTCACTTATCTCAAGAAGAGAAGAATTGGTACCGACGAGCGTCGGCAAATTTATAGAGGGTCAAATTATGGATATGGTTGAAATTTTAGGTTACGCAGCGTCAATCATGGTTGCGATTTCACTAACAATGAAAGACATCGTTCGACTACGAGTATTAAACTTCATTGGTTGTGCACTATTCACTGCGTATGGTCTGATGATTGATGCATGGCCTGTTGTTGTGACTAACGGTTTCATTGCGTGCGTTAACGTCTACTTCCTGGCAAAAATGCAAAGTGAAAAAAAAAGCGAGCAAGTTAAAAGCGCCGCTTAAGTAATAACCGAAATTTTGAAACGCCCCAAATTAGCGAGCTAGTTTGGGGCGTTTTTATTACATCGATTTAAGAAAGTAGAGACTGAGTCGCTTCTGCTTCATCCAAGTACCTCAATCTTATCCGTGTAAAATCTTCAATGTTGTCTGTCAGTGCATCGACAAGGACAGGATCAAACAACCTACCTTTATTAGCCTGTATGTAGATCAGCACATCATCCAGTTCCCAAGCAGGTTTGTATGCTCGACGACTGAGCAGCGCATCGAAGACATCCGCAAGAGTGACAATTCGCGCTTCCAAAGGGATAGCCTCACTTTCTAGTGCATCTGGTAAACCTTCCCCATTGTAGTGCTCATGGTGGTGTCTAACGATATTCTTGATAAAACGAATCTCAGCATTAGAAATAGTTTCTTGCTCACAATGAGCCACAACGTCATCGATTATCTCTTCACCAAATAGAGTGTGATTATTCATAATCGCTCTTTCTTCGGCAGTATAGATCTTGTCACTGTATAAGATCTCATCTGGAATCATATACTTACCAATATCGTGAAACGGTGCGTATAGCCGAATGCGATGGATAAATTGATGCGTTATCTCCTCCATGGTCTTGGAGAGAATTCTTGCCAGCAATTCGCTATACATGCCCATCCGAATTAGATGCTCTTTCGTTTCAGGATCCCGCGCATGGCCAATTTTTAACGCAAGTTTTAAGCTCGACTGAAAGTGCCGTTGACTCTCGAAAAGCTGAACAAAGAGGCTCGAAGTCACTTGAGATAGGAATGTAAAATCACGTGCAATATCTTGGCGTGAGAAAAAAGCGTCTTCACTTGCATTAATGAAGATGAACCCGATCGTTTTGCCCTTGAACGATATTGGAAATGTATAACTGCTGCGATGGCCCAATCGAATCAGCTCTTGAATGCGCTCTGTTTGAAGCATCGAAGATAGTTGGTCGATGACCCGAACGGTTGCCTTTAATGCCACGCTAGTTAACGAAGAACCTTCGGTCAGTCTATGTTCGGTAAAATCGTAGCTCCCACTATCTGAAAAACGATCTTTGACGTAGTAATTAGAGACTTTGCTCTCTCCTATTAGAGCAATAGAGAACCGAGATAGCGAAGAATAAGCCTCTGAAGCGTGTACATAGATCGAGTCGAGCTTTGATGTAATCGTTGTGTTTTCACTGGCAATTTGGCTGATTAAAGAGAAATTAACCATGTAATTTCACATCCTTAGTATTCTAATTTTTTTGGAAACAATATCTCATAGTTGAGATAAACGTTATCAAATAGTTAACATTACGATAACCAGTAAAATCAGAAACTTAGAATTTCATCATAAAATTTGTGGTTTTTATAGACTCACTTTCATTTTACATTCGCCGCTTTGACTAACATTGCTTTATCAACATCGTATTGACCCTTAAAGACAAAAACGCCACGATGATTAAGTCGTGGCGTTTAAGGCATTGAAATGGGTTCAGTTTAGTTATTCGCGACAATAAACAGCACTTCTACTCGGCGATTACACGCTTTACCTGTTTTGGTTTTATTCGTACAAGCCGGGACGTATTCACCATATCCGCGTGTAAAGATTGAGTCCATCGCGACATTGTTACTCACCAATTGCTGTTTAACGGCTGTTGCTCGCTTGATCGAGAGTTTGTCGTTGAACGTTGGCGCTCCGGTGCTGTCTGCGTGGCCATCAATAACGATATCTATTCCTGGCTGAGTAGATAGGTAACTCCCCATCATATTCAACCAGTATTTGGAGTCCGGAGAGACATGGGAAGAACCGGTGTTGAACTTGATGGTATCTTTCAACTTGACCATAACATGGTTGCCCGGAATCAACTCATAATCAACGCCATTACTGACAAGGAAGTTCTGAAGATCGCTATAGCTTTGTGTACGTTGTTGCCCCATCGGCCCTTTGACACCTGAAGAGGCCAAGACTGGCGCAGCTCCCCACTCTGGATAACGCACTTCAAAGTCTGACGTAGGCGCGGTATCCAGAAGGTCTCCTCCTAGCATAGTCATATCGTCTGGCAAGCTGCCACACCCTGAGAGAGCTAGAATTAAAGGAAAGATTAAGTACTTCATTGATTCACCGTGAGTTCCATGCCGTTACATAATCTATATCGGCAATCTCGCTGTTACTTTAGCCACTGCGGTAACTTTTTTTCTTTTTATGGTCATTATAGTGAAATTCGTACACGCAATAATCAAAGTTCACGATTAGAAATAGTTTTACCCCTCAAAGCACTGTCACTTTTGTTTCTCTTCTGGATAGGAACAAGTAGAATCAACGAACAAATCATTCACGAGTCAACGCAACAAAATCACCAATCACGTTGTCTCGCGACTAATAGAGAAAACAATATGAAAAAAATTGCGTCGCTTTTAATGATCGCCGCTTCAGCTTTAATGGTTGGTTGCTCTGAAAACTCTCAACCTGTTGAAGGAAAACAGTACGAGCAACTGCCTGCCAATCTTTCAACTTTCCGACTTCCTCAAGTCACTGAAGTGTTCTCTTTGAACTGCGGCCACTGCCGTCATATGGAAAACGAAATACCTGAAATTGAAAAGCTCACCGGGCAAAGCATTGGTAAAGTTCATGTGACGTTCAATGAGAGCGCTCAAATTGGTGCGATGATCTATTACGCTGCCGAAATGCAACTAGGTAAAAAACCAGACCACGACATGATGACCGAGATGTTTGCTGCCACTCAGATGGGAGATGGTGCAACACTTCCAGAAAAGAAAGCGGCTCTAGACCTCGTTTTCCACAGTCGCGACCTCGTTAGCCCTTACGACTTTAACGAAGAACAACAAAAACAACTGTTCGCAGCAATGCAAATCGCGGATGATATTACAACCAAAGGTCAAATCAATGCGGTACCGACCTTTATCGTCAACGGTAAATATCAGATTATTACCAGTGGTCATCAAGATGCAGCGGGTATTGCTGAAACCATCAATTTCTTACTTACTCAACCTTAATTCAACGGATAGGATTTATGTCTAAATTTGTCTTCCCGATTATCATTTTCGTACTAGCGGGATTCTTCATTTATCGTACATACACAAACCACAAAGCTAGCGAGACAAACTTCGCAGCAGGCCAAGCTTTCTTGCTTGAAAATGAGAAGAAAGAAGGCGTGGTCATGACTGAAAGTGGCCTTCAGTATGAAGTGCTACATAAAGGCGAAGGCAGCGAGCGCCCTACCGCATCGAGCACAGTGAAAGTTCACTACCATGGCACATTATTGGACGGAACCGTATTTGATAGCTCAGTAGAGCGTGGAGAGCCGATTAGCTTTAAGCTAAGCCAAGTAATCAAAGGCTGGCAAGAAGGTCTTACTTACATGTCTGTAGGTGATAAGTTCCGACTTTACATCCCTAGCCCACTGGCTTATGGCAAGAACGGTACTGGGCCGATTCCACCAGCGGCTACGCTTATCTTTGATGTCGAGCTATTGGAAATCAAATAACCCAAATCTTAAAGTCTTATACCTCTAAAACAAAAAAGCCAATCAAGGTTCGACTTGATTGGCTTTGTTCTTTTTAGTCAAAGACTAAACCCGTTGTTCTTCCAGCAAGTGGCGCTTAATAAAATCAACATCTGCCTTATAAAAATCATCCAGAGGAATCTCATCTGGTGACATCCAATGGAATTTTTGTTGTCGCTCTGTATCTAACGCTAGAGGCTCTTGTTGTTCATTGGCATTGAATATCGCGTAATAGATACGACCACCAAAGTCGTTAATAGCACTAAACGTCGCTGAGTGCTTCACGCTTTTCATTTGGGTCTCTTCGTATAGCTCTCGTACGGCGGCATCGGTACCTGATTCATTGTCATTAACCGCTCCACCAGGAAACTCGAATACCATACCTTTTGTTGCTCGATAGCGCTCTTGAACCAGTACTTTGCCATTTTTGCGTACGATAGCCATCGACAGGTGTTTCATATCTGACTCCTTTCTAATTATATTTACGTCACATCCTCAACTTGTAGTATGTAGGGGGAATGGTTGGGGATGTTCAATGTCCGACTACTTTCGCAAAAATAGTAACTCAATAGCATAGAATTCACAGACGCAAACGATAAAAACATGATCTAGCAATAAAAAAACCAGCACATTATTCGTGTGCTGGCTTCAGAAGTGGTGATTTACCTAGGCTATTTATATTTGTCTTGAATGTATTTCTGGCTAACATCGACAACCGCAACATCTTTGAAAAAGCTACGCCCAAGTAGCAATGGGAAGGTAAGATGCGTTCTATCCGCCAAAGTAAAATCGGTCTTGTCTTTTAAGTCACCTAATTGAACCCAAGCTTCTACCACAGCACGTTTATGTGCGTCTTCCGAACTAGACTGTCGAATCTTAACCCAACGTTTAACAGGCAGGGCAACTTCCTTACTCTTAACGCCATCGTGTTCAATTTTAAACTTAACCCAGTCTTTACCGTCGCGTTCAAATGGAACGATATCTACAGCACTGATAGAAGATGTGGTTGCGCCTGTATCGACACGCGCTTTGAAGCTTTCTTCTAAGCCAGGTATATAAACCCACTCTTCAGCGCCTAAGAATAGCTTCCCGTCTTGGGCTTTCTTAGGTTGTTCTTTAACGACAGGAGGTTGTGGTTTTTCTTCAGGCTTAGCCGGTTTTTCAACCTCTTCTTTTGGCTCTTCAACCTTAGGCTTTTCGACCTCTTCCTTAGGTTGCTCGACAGGAGGCTTCTGCTCTGGCTCGACGGGCTGTTGTCCTGTGGTTGAACACGCCATCAAACCGCCACTTAAAATAAATGGAATCAGTGTTTTCCACGTTTTATTCATTTGTTCACCTAACTCGACAAAACAGAAGTGCTTAAAATGGGGCTTAACGAGCCCCATTACACTTAAGATACTTTAATTATCGCTTCGGCTACGTAAGGAATGTCCTTTTCAGTCAGGCCAGCGATATTGATTCGACCATCGCCTACCCCATAAATGCCATATTCTTCACGGAGTTGCGTCATCTGGTCTTGGCTAAAGCCTAGCACAGTAAACATACCTTTGTGACTTTCTATAAAGTCGAATTGTGAAGTATTGTGGCTATTTCTCAATTCATTACACAACGTCTGACGAAGATTAAGTAGACGCAGCTGCATTTCACTTAACTCTTGCTTCCAAACTTGGGTCAGTTGCTGATTTTGCAAAATGGTCTTAACCAATGCTGCACCGTGATCAGGTGGCATAGTGTAAGTTGCGCGTGCAAGCGTCAGTAACTTACCTTTTGCGTTGTTCACGTCGCCTTGTGATTTACCAACCACAATTGCAGCGCCAGTCCGTTCGCGGTAGAGACCAAAGTTTTTAGAACAAGACGTCGTGATCAGCATTTCTTCGACGTTGTCCGCCATAAAGCGTAGACCTTTGGCGTCTTCTTCGAGTCCATCGCCAAAGCCTTGATACGCGATATCAACAAACGGGATGAAACCATTTTTCTGAGATAGCTCTGTGATCGCTTGCCAAGCAGCAAAATCGATATCAGCACCTGTCGGGTTGTGACAACAACCGTGGAGCAAGACAACATCTTCTGGCCCTGCTTGAGCAAGATCTGACATCATTTTGTCGACATCAACTTGCTTAGTTTCAGGGCTAAAGTAGCTGTAATGTTTTACTTTTAAGCCAGCGGCTTCCATAACCGGACGGTGATTGACATAACTTGGATTAGAGATCCAGACTGTGGTATTAGGCTGAGCCACTTTCATTAAGTCACCCAGCATGCGTAGCGCACCACTTGCACCCGGTGTTTGAATTGCAGCCACGCGATCCATGGCAGAAGTGCCATCAAGCAGCAGATTAACCATCGATTGGTTAAACTCTTCGCAGCCTGCTAGGCCAACATAAGATTTGGTTTTTTGCTCAGCGACAACGATATCTTGAGCTTGAGAAATTGCTCTCATCACTGGTGTTTCGCCAGCGCTGTTTTTGTATACCCCAATGCCAAGATCCACTTTTTCAGCACGTGGATCATTGCGGTATGCAACAGATAAAGAAAGAATAGGATCCAATGTAGGAGTCGGTAAATGAGAGAACATGAAAGTCACAACCCTTTGAAATTCAAGTAACGAACTTCAACTTACCATCTAATCGATAGATCTAGAAATAAAATTTCTTCCTGTCAGAGCAAAACAGGATAAAAAACCAATTAGATTAACAATTATTTAACTTTTACATTTCCAACAGAGAGATCGACTGGCTGATTTTCAATATTACAGCTTAAAACTATGAATAACTTGGTTAGAGCTCCCGCGCCACTCTAAGTTTAAGTCTCGTTTGTCTTGTTCATATTTGCCATCAATTAACGTATCAATGTAGTGAGTAATTTCCCTTTGCTCGTCACTTAACTCTGCCAACGTATAACCTGTCCAGACCCAAATATCTTTATCCGGGCATTCTTGTCTTACGCGTTTAACCAATTTTAAGATGTGCGGTACGTTTGCAGGATGAAGCGGATCGCCACCAGATAGGGACAAACCTCTGCGCTTGATTCGCGTATCGTTGAGATCCGCTATGATTTGGTCTTCTGCCTCTTGGGTAAACAAAACACCAGAATCTAATCGTTGCGTCGATTGGTTATAACACCCTCGGCACTGGTGAACGCAACCTGATACAAACAGTGTACATCGGGTACCCGGTCCGTTAACGACGTCGATTGGATAATACTGGTGGTAGTTCATGATATCGCTCTTTAAATAAAATGAGCCCTAACATCTAGGGCTCTACTACAGGTAATTTCTTGTGAAAAATTACAGGTGCTTAACGCGTCGTTTCACTTCTTCTTGCTTGCCGAAGTTGAACGGTCTTGCATCTGGACTGCCTAGGTAGCCACAAACGCGTCGAGTAACTGAAACTTTGGTCGAATCGTGATTACCACAGCTTGGGCAGGTGAACCCTTTGCTCGTACAATCAAACTCGCCGTTATAACCACACTCATAACACTCGTCGATCGGTGTATTGGTGCCGTAGTACGGAACGCGGCTGTAGCTGTAATCCCAAACGTTTTCTAGCGCTTCAATGTTACGCTGCATATTTGGAAACTCACCGTAACAGATAAAACCACCGCTTGAGATGTACGGATACGGCATTTCAAAATCGATCTTATCGTATGGGTTAACCTTCTTCTCAACGTCAAGGTGGAAGCTGTTTGTGTAATAACCCTTGTCTGTGACCCCTTTGATAACACCAAACTCTTTAGTATCAATTCGGCAGAATCGGCTACACAAGTTTTCACTTGGCGTTCCGTATAGGCTATAGCCGTAACCTGATTCCTCCGCCCATTGATTCACTTTGTCTTTAAGATACTTAACCACATCGATCGCTTTCTGACGCAATGCGGAATCATCGTAAACGTGCGTCTCATCGCCAAACAGAGCATTAATGGTTTCATGGATACCAATGTAACCGAGTGAGATTGAAGCACGACCATTCTTAAAGATATTCGCAATTGGCTCATCCGCTTTTAGGCGAACGCCACAAGCGCCTTCCATATAAAGAATTGGAGCAACACGCGCTTTAACGTTTTCAAGGCGAGAAATGCGCGTCTCTAGTGCGCGGCGAGCGAGGTCTAAACGCTCATCGAGTAACTTATAGAACTGCTTTTCGTCGCGGTTTGCTGCAATTGCAATCCTTGGTAGATTTAAACTCACGACACCTAGGTTGTTACGACCTTCGTGGACAAGCTCGCCATTTTCTTCGTATGTGCCCAAGAAACTACGACAACCCATCGGCGTTTTAAATGACCCGGTGATTTCAACCACTTTGTCGTAGTTAAGAATATCTGGGTACATACGCTTAGAAGCACATTCAAGCGCCAGTTGCTTAATGTCGTAGTTCGGATCTTCTGACTTGTGGTTCAAACCGTCCTTGATGCCAAATACCAGTTTTGGGAACACCGCTGTTTTGCGGTTTTTACCTAGACCGGCAATGCGGTTCTTCAGGATCGATTGTTGAATAAGTCGTGAAGCCCAGCTTGTACCAAGGCCAAAACCAAATGTGACAAATGGGGTTTGACCGTTTGCTGTGTGAAGTGTGTTTACTTCGTATTCTAGAGACTGGAATGCATCATAACACTCTTTCTCAGTGCGAGCCGTTGCAAAGGCTTCAGGGTTAGGAATATCCCACTCTTTAGCAATCTCTAGATGCTTGTGATAGCTCGTCATCACGTATGGCTCAAGAACTTCATCAATACGGTTGATCGTCGTACCACCGTAAATATGACTCGCAACTTGGGCAATAATCTGCGCAGTTACTGCTGTCGCTGTCGAGATTGATTTTGGCGTATCAATCTCGGCATTACCCATTTTAAAACCGTGAGTAAGCATGCCTTTAAGATCAATCAGCATACAGTTAAACATTGGGAAGAACGGCGCGTAGTCTAAATCGTGGTAGTGAATATCACCCATTTCATGAGCTTGAACGATATCACGCGGTAAAATGTGGGTCTTCGCGTAGTGCTTCGCAACAATGCCTGCCAATAAATCGCGCTGAGTAGGAATAACCTTTCCGTCTTTGTTGGCGTTTTCGTTAATTAAGTCAACATTGCTTTCTTCAATTAAGCCTTCAATCTCGCGAGTCAACGCACTTTGCTTCTCGCGCGCAATATCACGATCATGTCGGTATTCAATATAAGCGCGAGCAAGAGACTTGTAAGGCCCTTGCATTAACTCATTTTCTACTCGGGTTTGGATGTCATTGATGTGTACTTCATCGTGATCTTTTAGCTGAAGCTCCACCGCAAGTGCTACATTCAATGCATAAATTGCGATTTCTTTATCAACGTGCTCTGCTGCTGATTCCACTGCAGCTTGAATACGATCCCTGCTAAACGGAGCTCTTGAGCCATCACGCTTGATTACGATAGGTTTCACCTTTTCTCCTTACCCCAGCATACTCACAGACTTATCCACAAACACACTATATAGGGCGATTTATTTTTTGACTGACACTATATGTTGTGGCGTATTTAACGAGATGACACAGGAGAAAGTATTGATTTTGATCAATAAAATTAGACCCTCGCTCAAGATCAAATCGATCTTAGTGGCACTGATCTCAGTTGCAAAGAAAATGATGAAAATTAGAAAAATGCAACAAATCCTACTTGCATTTTTGGGATGTCTTGTAGCATAAAGGCTGCAATATATTTCATTGAGTTAAGCCTATGCTACCCCCTAAAAAGTGGTCACTTTTTGTTTTTCTGTTATGTTTGCTCTCTTTTTACTCTAGTGCCAACGACTCCATTTATACGACTTGGAATATTGAGTGGTTGAGCGACACACCTTCTGAGCAGTTTTCTTCATCACAGCGAAACGAAGATGACTACCTCGCTTTGAGCCGTCATTTTGATTCTATTGCCCCTAAAGTCCTCGCCTTTCAAGAGGTCAACGACCCTGTCGCGTTAAAGCGCGTTATTGGCTCTGACTATCAAATGTTTTTTTCGCAAAGAAGCTTACCGAGTAATAGAAAGCATCAGTTTGACGAGATTAATCAATACACAGGATTTGCGGTACAGAAAGGAATAAACGTTTCTAATCGCGAAGATTTCCGTCTCGATAGCAATAGCAACAGTAAACTAAGATTTGCGACTTATATTGTGCTAAACCCAAACAGTGCTAATTCAGTCCATGCTTTGTCTGTCCATTTGAAAGCACGTTGCTCTGGTGCCTACCGCAATAGTCGCGATTGTAAAACGCTAAAAGAACAAGGCAAAAACCTAAATCTTTGGATTAAAGAGCGAGAATCGAATGGTGAGTCTTACGTTATATTGGGCGATTTTAACCATAACCTCAGTTACCAAGGCGACTGGCTATGGAAAGAAATGACCCAAGGCACCTCTGCTCGCCTCGCATCAAAACAGACCAAGGCTGAGTGCAAAGTTAAATCGCGTAACAACCCAAAAAGGACGCACCAATTCCGGTCATTGATTGATCATATCGTTGTTAGCGAAGCACTCACGACAGCAAAGCCTGAGCAAAACGTTTTTCCAGTGTCAGACGTCCTCGATTATACACTGAGCGATCACTGCCCATTGAGCATGCAAGTACATTAGGGCTGTTTATCTTTCGTGGTTAAATATCGCTCGGATTGAGTACCACGATATCGCCCGCCTCAAGACCTTTGCGTACACGGAAATCTTCACCTAGTTGAACTAACCGTGTATGCACCTCACCACCTTGAACGACTTTGACATAATCCAGTTGCCCTACCTGATAGATGGCCTCTAACGGCACACGTACGACTTGCTGTGTGCCTAGCTCGACTGACACTCGCGCAAAGTTACCTGGGTATACTTTTTTCTCGGTTTCAAACGCTAATTTAATGAGATAGCTACGAGAGCCAGCGTCTGCTGACGGTGTAATTTCACTCACAGTAGAATCTATGATGATGCCATTAGTGGGTAAATCTAATGCCAGTGTTTTACCCAGTTCAATATGAGGCATGACAGATTCTGCAATATCTGCCTCTACGACAAGTGATTGCGGGTTATACATAGATAACAAGGCGGATCCCGGTGTCGCAGTATCCCCTTGATGCGCCGTTTTCTGAGTAATGATGCCATCAAAAGGAGCAGTAATAACACTATAGCCAAAAGTGGTTTCTGCCTCAGTAACGGCCGCTTTAGCTTGCATTAACGCTGCTTGAGAGGTTTGCAGATGATTCTCCGCTTGGTCATATTGGGACTGAGGCACAAGCTTTCTGCTTAGGAGTTCCTTAACGCGTTGATACTCTTTTCTCGCATTGTTTAACGTTGATTGGGCAGAGACAAGCGCTTGCTCTGTCTGTTCTACCTTAGCATCGAGATCTCCGCTCTCTAGGCGTATCAGAATATCCCCCTGCTTTACCTGATCACCAACACTCACAATAACTTCGGCGACGGTGGCGGTTAACCTTGAGGCAACCGTCGCTTTTTGTTCAGCAACTACACGCCCTGAAAACTCTCTTTTTATCGTTTCTTCACTTGCGACAAGCTTAGCGGTATCAAAGCTTGGAGCGCTCATCATACGAACTTGGCGTTCTACAGGAAGTTTTGGTGTAAACACTCCCGCCATATATAAAAACAAAACAGCTAAACCGCTAAACAGTAATCCACCAAGCAGCCATGTTTTCTTATTCATTGTCGTCTCTCCTGCTTTCTCGGTGTTTTAATTCTTTGTTATGTATCAGCATTCCATTCCCTTCAACTCGCTCATACGCGAGGTTATAAACGACTGGAATCACAATTAAAGTGAAGATGGTTGAGGCTGCGATCCCGAATATGATCGCCCACGCTAAGCCGTTAAAAATTGGGTCTAGCGTGATAATGACGTTCCCTAACAGGGTTGTTCCGGCAGTGAGCAGTATCGGCCTCATTCTTACGGCACCCGACTGTATTAATGCCTTGTGTAGTGACTCCCCACTGGCAAGAGATTGCTGAATAAACTCAATCAAAACCAGTGAGTTGCGCACTACAATACCCGCGAGAGCAATCATACCAATCATGGCGGTCGCAGTGAACAGCGCAGGGTTTGGATAACCGTTAATCTCTTGACTCATACTGTTAAGCAGCCAAAATCCGGGCATGATGCCAATAACGGTTAAGGGAATTGCCAACATGATGATCCCAGCAACCGCAGGTAGGCTTGTTTGAATCAGCATAACAATAAACACACCAAATAGCGCCGCGCCATAGGCAATACCTAAGTCTCGAAACACATCGACGGTAATTTTCCATTCACCTTCGCCGCTCCAGACTACGTCGATATCTTCGTTAACCTGCCAAGGCTTACCTGAACCGTTGTTTAGGTAACTACGTTCGTTCCATTCAACCCAGTTGTTTTCAATCGGTCTATTTTGGTCGGCTATGACATCTGCAATGATTTCACCGGGCACTCGACCCGCTGTTTCTGCATAAACATAAACAACAGGTTTAAGGTTCTTATGATAGATCGGCGTATGTACAACGCGTTTTTCAAACCGCCCTATCTCTCCTAACTGTACTAATGGTTGTGGCGCGTCAACCAGCGAGCCATTGTTGAGGGTCTTCACTACCCCTGCCTGCCCTCTAACATAAAGGCGCAACAGACTATCAAGATCATCCCTTTGGTCCCGAGGCAAACGAATTTCTACAGCTAGTGGGTTAACCTCTCTATTGGAACCCAACTGACCGATGACATAGCCGTTATTTGCCGCCGCAATGGTCTCGTTAACTTCTTGTATCGACACACCAGACAAGGCGGCTTTTTCTTGATCGACGATAAATTGCCAAGCTTCTAGATGCTCATCAATGCTGGTATCAACTTCTGTGACAAAAGGCTCTATAGAAAGGCGCTCAGCAACACGCTGTGCCTCCACCATTAGCTCTTGGTAAGAGGTATGATCCTTGCCATAGACTTCCGCGGTAATTGTTGCGATAACCGGGGGCCCGGGGGGAACTTCGACAAGCTGAATTGATGCATCAAAACGATGAGCAATCTGTTCTAAATCACTGCGAAGTCGAGTCACTATTTCATGTGACTGCATAGAACGTTGGTCTTTTTCTGCCAAAACAATCCGTAGCTCGCCCTGATACGGTTGGTTACGCATAAAGTAATGCCTCACCATACCGTTAAAGTCCATTGGTGAAGCAATACCTGCAAAGCCAGATACCGACTCTACTTCAGGTACAGTCACCAAATAGTCAGAAAAAACGCGCAGCGTATTAGAGGTATCAACAAAGCTTGAGGATTCAGGCATGTTTAACACCAACTGAAATTCATTTTTGTTGTCGTAGGGTAAAAGCTTCAGTGGTACAAGTCGCATTGCAGGTAAAAGTGCCGCAGCAATAAACAAGCCCGCGACAATAGTCAGAAAAAGCCAAGCTTTTTTACGGCTTTTAAGCAGCGGTGTCAGTAAACGTGCATAACCCTGATAGAGCGTTGATGACTCGAAATCATACTGACCTGACGAAGCTGATCCTTTGAGGATCTTTTTAGCAAGCCAAGGCGTGACGAAAAACGCCACTAACGTACTCACTACAACGCTCACAGGCACATTAAAAGCCAATGGTGCCATATAAGGCCCCATCATCCCTGTAATGAAAAACATTGGCGTAAATACAATGACGATAGCAACCGTCGACATTATCAACGCGCTACGTATTTCTCCCATCGCAAGTACAATTGCCTTTGATCGAGGTAGATTTTTGCGTTTCAAATATCGTTCGATATTGTCGATGCTGGCTATTGGGTCATCCACAATCAAACCCAAAGCCAGAATCAGCGCAAACAAGGTGACTCGATTGATCGTGTAACCAAACAGTAAGTCGAGCCCTAATGCCGCCCCGTAACTCAATGGAATCGCAATCCCAACAACCAGTGCACTGCGCCAGTTTAAAAACAAGCCGACAAACACAACAACCGTCAGTACTGAAATGGCTAAACTTGAGACTAGATTGGAAACCTTGTCATCCGCTGTTTTACCGTAATTTCGGATGATGTCGACTTTGACAGAAGGCGGAAACTGATTTTGTTGCAACGCATAGAGCTTCTCAACCGTTTGATTCGCCACATCTACCGCATTCGCGCCTTTTTGCTTAGCGACTGAAATGAACACCGCTGGATGTTCCACTTGGTGTTTTGCATCGATATACCAAGTGTCGTTAGAAGGCTCCGCTGCACGCTCAATTACCTTTGCGACATCACGAAAAAACACCGGTTTGTTATTGACGACGGCGACAACCAGATCACCAACCTCCTGAGCACTGGTAAGCAGTCGACCCGACTCTATCAGATACCGATTGCCGTCAACCTGAATCGATCCCGCTTGCTGCTTATTGTGGCTAACGTCAAAAGCAAAGTTTAAATCCCTTAAGGTGATTCCAAAGCTTTCCATCGCAACAGAATCTAACTCGACACTGATGAGCTTAGATTCCCCACCAATCACTTGAACGCCATTTGTTGATGGTATTGATTTGATGCCCAAAGTTGCTTGGTCAGCGATACGCTTGAGATCGTGCCTATCTACCTGTTTAGGATCGGTGGAATAAAGCGCCGCGACTACGATAGGCACATCATCTATTTCGACAGGCTTTACCAACCAGCGAGTGACGGAAGGAGGAATATGATCTTGATTGGAGTAAAGTTTGTTATATAGCTTAACCAACGCATCTTCACGAGGTTCGCCGACATAGAATCGAACAATAACCTGTGCGGCGCCATCTGATGAAGAAGAGTAAACGTACTCAACGCCATCAATTTGGCTGAGCAATTTTTCGAGTGGTTCAGTCACCTGTCTTTCAACTTGTTGTGCACTTAAACCTGGCGCTTCAATCAACACATCCGCCATTGGCACGACAATTTGAGGATCTTCTTCTTTAGGCGTCAGCCACAGGGACACCGCACCAACTGCTAACAGAAAAACAATGATAATAGGCGGAAAGAAGCTGTTCATTATCGAATGAACGACACCATCCTTGGTCGAACTTCTATTCATTCTGTTCTCCTAACGCACTAATTCACTTTAATCGGTGAGACGGACTTTTCAGTTGATGAATCTAACGCCTTAATGAATAGCGAACCTAGAAGCATCGAGCTGAAAAATAACAATATATCACTATTACCAAGCGCCAAACTTGTCACCGCAGGTCCAGGGCAAATACCGGCTATCCCCCAACCTAATCCGAACAGGGCTGCGCCAATAACCAGTCTGACGTCAAGGTTAGTTTGAGTTGGGATTGAAAGAAGCGAACCATCCATCGCCTTTGAGGTTTTCTTGATGTGTAGCCAATAAAAAGGCATAAACACTAACAAAGCCCCACCCATGACAAAAGCAAGACTCGCGTCCCATTCACCCATTACATCAAGGAAACCGACCACTTTCTGTGGTTGGATCATACCTGACATCGTCATTCCTACACCAAACAATAGTCCGCTAAATAACGGAGCTAAACGTAATACAGTCGATTTCATCTGTCACTTACCCAAGTATATGAAGTCGCACGTAAACCGTGATAGCGGCTACACACATAAAAATAGAAGTGGCGATGATTGAGCGTTTCGACAATCGGCCGATGCCACATATCCCGTGTCCACTTGTACAACCATTGGCAAGACGAGTTCCTGCTCCAACAAGCAGACCAGCTAATACAATCCCCATCATTGGGGTATTGCTTGTATCTGGCGCATCAATCCCAGTGAACAAAACAGTGAGCACTCCACCAGCAATCAAGCCTATAGCGAAGAGCAATCTCCACCAATAATCGCCCTCTTTGGGGCTAACTAAGCCATTGATTACGCCACTAATCCCAGCGATCTTGCCGTTTATCAACAGCAGCATTGCCGAAGAAGTACCGAGTAACATTCCCCCAACTAGAGAATCCCAAGGAATATTCATGTCTTCAATCACCTTAAAACTACTTACCACAAAATACGTAATGCAACGTTTGAATTAGGGTCTCAACTCGTGGATCAGACAATGAGTAGAAAACCTGCTGAGACTCTTTACGCGCTTTGATTAAATTGTGTTTTCTCAACACAGTTAGATGCTGGGAAAAAGCAGACTGGCTAAGAGAAGAACTCGATTGTAGCTCCCCAACTCCTACCTCTCCCTGAGTCAATTGACACAACACCATCAGTCTTTCCGGATGAGCCATCACTTTGAGTAATTCGGAGGCTTCTACTGCATTGCTCTGCATCTCTTTTAAATCAGAAATTTCAACGTTCATACAATCACCCAAGTATCTAAACTATATTAGATGATACTTATAAACTTAATTTAGTCAATGCTAATTTAGTTTTTTAATATTTAGACAAATTAACATTAGACATTGCTAATTTATAACTCTATAGTAAATCCCAACAACGCATGTATGAAACGGATACTTTGTTATGACATTAGAAAATGCAATTCGAGTCCTTGCTGGTGGAATGGTCATTTTATCAGTCGGCCTGACAATGACAGTCAGTTCAAACTTTGTTTGGTTGACACTTTTCGTCGGAGCAAATTTGATTCAGAGTGCGTTCACAGGATTCTGCCCTGCGGTTGTTGTACTAAAGAAGCTCGGGTTTAAGTAACAGAGGTTGATATGACTAAGATTTTAATTGTTGGTGGTGTAGCTGGTGGCGCGTCCGCTGCTGCTCGTGCACGCCGTTTGAGTGAAGATGCCGAAATTATCATGTTTGAACGTGGTCCATTCGTTTCGTTCGCAAATTGTGGCCTTCCTTACCATATTGGGGGAGACATCCAAGAGCGAAGCAAGTTACTTCTACAAACTCCCGAAAGCTTCTTAGCGCGCTTTAATGTCGACGTGCGTGTAATGAATGAAGTGGTCTCTATTGAGCGCAGCAGTAAAACAGTTACTGTACGAAATCTAATCGATAACAGCGAATATACAGAAAGCTACGACTTTTTATTGCTTAGCCCGGGCGCAGGCCCTGTCGTTCCACCAATTCCGGGGATCGATAACCCACTCACTTATTCGCTGCGTAACATTCCTGATATGGATCGCATCATTCATACCATCCAAATGAACAAGCCTGAACATGCAACCGTGGTTGGCGGAGGCTTTATTGGTCTTGAAATGATGGAAGCTTTTCATCAGTTAGGAATCAAAACCACCTTAATCGAAATGGCCGACCAAGTGATGACGCCTGTCGATCGCGAAATGGCAGGCTTTGCCCATGCTGAAATTAGGCAAAAAGGCATCGACTTGAAACTAGGGGTTGCCCTTGAAGCGGTTGAGTACGTTGCGAACGAACATATCGCCTCACTTGAGTCAGGGGAAGATTCGGCACATCAGCACATCGAAGGCGAGCTAAACCTAACACTAAACAATGGTGAAACCTTAACCACAGATATTTTGATCATGGCAATTGGTGTACGCCCGGAAACCAAGCTAGCTCAGGAAGCAGGACTTCAAATTGGTGAGCTTGGTGGTATCTACACCAATGAGATGATGCAAACTAGCGATCCGAGTATTTACGCGGTTGGTGACGCAGTCGAAGAGAAAGACTTTGTCACTGGTTCACAAACTTTAGTACCGCTTGCAGGCCCAGCCAACCGCCAAGGTCGTATGGCCGCAGACAACATGCTAGGACGCCAAGAAACCTATCAAGGTACCCAAGGCACTGCTATCTGTAAGATCTTTGATCTCGCAGTGGCATCTACGGGTAAAAACGAAAAGCAACTTAAGCGTGAAGGCATTGACTACGAAAAAGTCTACGTTCACACAGCAAGCCATGCGAGCTACTACCCTGGCGCTGAAATTGTAACGTTCAAGATGTTGTTCGATCCTAAAACGGGCAAGATCTTTGGTGCGCAAGCCATCGGTAAAGATGGCGTTGATAAACGTATTGATGTTATGGCGGTTGCACAGCGAGCAGGCATGACAGTAGAACAGCTTCAACACCTTGAACTGACTTATGCGCCACCTTACGGCAGTGCCAAAGATGTGATTAACCAAGCTGCATTTGTTGCCACAAACATCATCCAAGGTGACTCGACCCCAATACATTTTGATCAAATAGATTCGCTTTGCGATAACCAAGTGCTACTTGATGTTCGCAATCCTGCAGAATTAGAGAATGTCGGGTTTATCGAAGGCGCAATTAACATTCCTGTCGATCAACTACGTCAACGTATGACTGAGCTACCGAAAGACAAAGAAATCGTCATTTATTGCCAAGTTGGGTTACGTGGCAACGTTGCTTACCGCCAATTGGTGAATAATGGATACAAAGCGCGAAATCTCATTGGTGGTTACCGCACTTACAAATTTGCTCAAGCCTAGCCATAACTTGCAGACATCTAATTAATTCAAATTTGGGGAGCTTCGCTCCCCTTTTGTTTTTGCTGCAGGCGAGATCACTACTACCTTGGTCTAGTCGTAGACTAAAATTGATCCAGATCATTTTACCATAATTTTAGTAAGGTTATGTTGTTATTGTGTTAACGGAGAATTAACAAGGAAGTATCAAATGGAATTAAAAAAAGACCCTCGCTGCTATACTGACGTTTGCATTAACGGCAAATGGTTTCATCACGACCACTGCACAACAAGTGCTTACATGCTCAAAGGTGGCGCTTCATGTGCGGTTGAATTAGAAAGAATGCCAGAAACCGAGTCTGAACTGATAGAGCTGATCTCTTCACAGTTTTAAATTCGCAACCGAAACGTTATCGCTCCCACTTTTTTAACAACCCAACTTTAAGCCGATAACTGTTATCAGACTGTCATCAAATCAACATCCTAACTAAATATATCCTTCATAGAATTCTCTAACTTTTTCATGGAGGATATATTTTGTTAACTCGCTCTCTACCAACAACTTCACTCGCTATCAGCGCAATTATTGTCAGCGGTTGTGCAACTCAACAACCCAACGATGTTTCTGTTCAATGCTCGCCTACGCAATCTATCGAACGTTCTGAAGGTTCTTTGTCTGGCTTAACCCTTGTTGGGTCTTATGTATCTAACAGCCCGTTTGATTCGTCGGCCGCTGAGATCGTCACCTTTGATACTTGTACAGATCAACTGTTTGTCGTTAATGCTCAGTCTAAACGTGTGGACGTGCTTTCACTCAATGGAAACAACCAGCCTTCTCTAAAGACTGAACTTGATTTGAATGTCGCCGCTTCTCACGCCAACATTCGCATTGGCGCTGCGAATAGCGTGGCGGCCTATGAAGGGTTACTTGCGGTCGCGATAGAAAACGCAGTTAAACAAGAAAATGGTCTTGTGGCTTTGTATCGAGCAGACAGTCTAGAGCTCATCACCACATTTGAAACGGGCGCACTACCCGATATGGTTGCTTTTTCAAAAGACGGCCAATACATCGCGACCGCTAATGAAGGTGAGCCAAACTCCGATTATACGATTGACCCAGAAGGCAGCATCACGCTTATAGATTTAAGCCAAGGGATTGGTGAAGCTAAATCGTTCCAGATAGGCTTTAGAGACTTCAATCAAGGTCAATCTCGTCATCATGAACTTGATAGTGACGTCAGAGTATCCGCCCCTAATGCTAGCGTCGCGCAAGATCTTGAACCAGAATACCTAAGCTTTTCTGATGATGGTTATCTGTACGTGGCTCTACAAGAAAACAACGCACTTGCCAAAATTGATCTCAGCACCAAACGAATCGAGCGAATCAAAGGTCTAGGTGAAAAACATTGGGCAGACAATAAGCTCGATGCGTCTAACAAAGATAAAGTCATAGGAAATTTTCAATCCTATCCAATGCTTACCGGGTTGTATATGCCTGACTCGATAGACAGCTATCAGGTTGATGGTAATACTTACGTGATCAGCGCCAACGAGGGAGATGGACGGGAATACGGTTTTAAAACGACTCAGAAAACTTGTGAGAACCAGGGTTATAAATGGGACGGAGATGACTACTCCGGCAGCGACAAATATGGCTCCGAGGTGGACTTTTGTATCGCCTACTCTGATGAAGTCAGAGGTGCTAAGCTGAAAGTGCCGTCATCGCACCCATTATCATCTGCACTGAAAGACAAAAAACAGCTCGGCAGATTAAAAGTGATTAAACCAGAGGGTCAGCTGAGTGATGATTCGCACATACAATCTTTTGGTACTCGCTCTTTTTCTATCTGGGATGAAAATGGTCAGCTTGTGTTTGACAGTGGCGATCAGTTTGCCGATATCGTCTATGCCACTCAGCCTGAGCATTTAAATAGTAGTAACGACAGCAATAGCAGTGCCGATAGCCGAAGTGATGATAAAGGTGTCGAGCCTGAAGCCATTGAAGTAGCAGAGATCAATGGACGTCAAATTGCGTTTATCGGTTTGGAACGCCAAGGCGGAATCATGGTTTATGACGTGACCAACCCACATTCACCGATGTTTCTTCATTACAAGAACAACCGTGATTTTTCAAAACCTGTCTGTACTGAGGTTGATGACGGTGATTGTGTTAATGGAAGCTACAACCCTGAGGCTGGTGATTTAGGACCAGAGTCAATTCATTACTTCACTCGTAATGGTCAGCATTTACTCGCTGTGGGCAATGAGGTTAGTGGCACGACTACCGTTTATCGCCTTGAATTTTAATTAGGGTGATATTCTCCTACACGTAAAGATGGAACTCAATTAGCGCGGCTGTTACCAGCCGCGCTTTTTTATTAGAGCTTAGGAACAGGGACAACTTCTACACTGAAGTTTTTAATACCATATTGCTCCAACTCTTCATCTGTTAACGAATACTCTGCAGAACGCTTCGTTCTACTTCCTAGAGGAATCGTCTTACCAAATCTCACATCAGAACCAAAAGACGCATCAGCAAAAAACTCGCCGGTAATTTGCGTCTGTACTGGTCTGAGAACCTGACCAAGTAAACTTTTCACATTGTCTGCGCCATACTCTCTTAGCAACCAAGGCCAATCCCATTCATTGGAAGTTGCCGGAATATTGCGATGCTCATATTGGTACTTGAGGCTTTTATCGTTGCCTCCGTTACGGCCAATGACCCAGTTAGCAGTATAGGTTGGACGATCATCAGGATGGTGACTCAGAGCATTTCCAGACCAACGCATAAAACCCGTTAATGCCAGTTCATAGCTTAACTCAGCGTTAAACGTGTACGGGTAACTGATTGAAGAGCGGAAAACCTCCATAAAAACTTCTTGCTTAGTATTTGGCGCAACGTTAACAACAATCGTATTGGAGATCCCTTTAGACTCCGAGTCGCCGTTGGTCGTCGCCCAGCTTTGATTGGCGCCAATTTCAATCGACAACTCAGTTTCACCCACAAGAGGCCACTTAAACTTGTTCTTGGTTGAGACTTTTTGACTTAAGCCATAAGTGTCTGTTTTGGACCAATTTGTCGATTTCTCGTATTTAAACGTCACTCGATATTGTTGTTCTAGGTCAGACTCATTGGTCACAACCTCTGAACGACGACCGATCAGTTCTTTATCTGATTGAGTAATTTGACCAGCATTGAACGTTTCCGGATCAATGTCATACTCAAAACCAGATATATCCATTTTTAAACGTTCGTTGCATCGGTAGCCTTCACAAGAGCCTGAATTATCCGCATCAATATCGTAATTTCCTAATCCATCAGTGGACGTGATCATATCATCGCCGACGTATTTACTGCCTGTACCACCTGCCCAACCAAAGCCAAGATAATGGGCCAGCAGAGCGAGCGGTTGGTAAAATTCTTTCTTATTGACTAGATACCATTCTGTATGAGCTTCATCATTTTCAGGCAATACAAGCGCGGCGTAATCCGGGATACTGTGGTCTGGTGGTGTATTATAAGTACACCATGTTGTACCTGCTAACCTGTCTTGCTTGATAGTTCCATTGTACCCTGACCCCATCAAGACATAGCCATTAGCAATATTTGTAATTTGCCAAGGGCCCATTTGCCCAACCAAATCCGATTTAATTGGCATGACTTCTTCAGAGGTAATAGGTCTAAAGCCAACCTCACAACTCTGCCCTTGTAGTTTTATATCCAAAATATCTACTGCTGCATATACATTAGATTGCATCATAGAAACAATAATTGAGCTAGCAACCAACGATGTTGTAAAAATCTTATTATTCACGTTATTTTCCTGTTATTTAATGGAATGAAATGCGAAAAAACCATTGATTTCGCAACTATTTTTACTCCCTTTAACAGTTCGCAATAAAGCCATAATTATTATTAACGGGCAAAACGTCACATTGACATATTTAAATACTCTTGAGCTATTGTTGTTTATTTTTCAATCTGATACTTTCAAAATATCAATTAAATAGATTAGCTTTTGTTAATTTAAACATCACTTAAATTGCACTTTCTAAATTAGAACTAATAAAAGTAACACATATAATTTAGTGAATTCTTAATAATAAATAATTTGATCTTAGTTCACCTTTATAAACATTCATAAAACCAATTCTTTGACTCAACACATTCTCATATGAGATACAGGTCAGAGGAGTTAATACTCTATTAATCCACAATTATGAGAACGTTTTATGAAGAATGCACTTTTATTGGCTAGTTCATTGCTTGCTGTTCCCGCGTTTTCCGCGGAGCAACCTACAACACCAGAAGCCGTCACAGCGGCATACGCTGCGTCCGTTCAAAGCAATCAAACATACACTTACGTTAGATGCTGGTACCGCCCTGCTCAAACTCATGACGACCCAGCAACAACATGGGAGTGGGCTTTAAATGAAAATGGCGACTACCTAAAAGTACACGGGTATTGGTGGTCGTCAGTGTCATTTAAAAACATGTTCTACACCAATACTCCTCAATCTGAAATTAAACAACGCTGCCAAGAAACACTCAATGTAAACCATGATACTGCAGACATGCTTTACTACGCGTCGGACAACCGCTTTTCTTACAACCATTCTATATGGACAAATGACACAACATCGAACAGTAAGATAAATCGCTTAGTCGCGTTTGGTGATAGCCTTTCTGACACTGGTAATCTATTTAATGGATCGCAGTGGGTATTCCCCAACGCAAACTCTTGGTACTTAGGACACTTCTCAAATGGTTTTGTATGGACAGAGTATTTAGCTGAAGCTAAAGATGTTCCTCTGTATAACTGGGCTGTCGGTGGCGCTGCGGGTACAAATCAATACGTGGCATTAACCGGCATTTATGATCAGGTCACTTCATACCTAACTTACATGAAGATGGCCAAGAATTATGACCCTAAAAACACCTTATTTACGCTTGAGTTTGGTTTAAATGACTTCATGAATTACGACCGCGAAGTCTCTGATGTCAAAGCCGATCTAAGCAGCGCTCTTATTAGGCTTCGCGATGCGGGAGCGCAACACCTAATCCTGCTGACATTGCCAGACGCCACCAAAGCGCCACAATTCAAGTACTCGACGCAGCAAGAAATTGACAAAGTTCGTGCAAAAATCGTGGCATTTAATGCTTTTATCAAAGAACAGGCAGATTTATACAAAAATAAAGGCATGAATGTGGTGCTCTACGATGCAAACACCTTATTCAACGCAATGACTAATAAACCTGAAGAACATGGTTTCGCTAATGCCAAGGATGCTTGTTTAAATATCAATCGCAGCTCGGCTCTCGATTATTTATACAGCCATAGCTTCACTAACGATTGTGCTTATCACGGTTCGGATAAATATGTTTTTTGGGGCGTGACTCACCCGACGACGGCTGCGCATAAATACATCGCAGACAACATCATTACACAAGAACTAAACAAGTTTCCATTCTAATAAAAAAGGTAGAGATTAGTTTCTCTGCCTTTGTTTTTAAGCCTATTTATTTACGCGATTGCCTTATTAGCTCGATAGGTGTTGAGGCCAAAGATAGCAATGACCGCGAGGACAAAAGGTAATACGTATACATTCATCGTTTGCCACCCAACCGTTGACTCTAACCAGCCAGACATTAAAGCGGTTACGGTTACACAGCTGAACACAAAGAACTCGTTGAAGGCTTGCGCTTTCGATTTGTTCTGGGGCTTGTATGATTGACTGAATAACCCGGTTGCTGCAATGAACATAAAGTTCCAACCCACACCTAAAAGAATCAAGGCCAAGCTAAAGTGCCATATTGATTGCCCGTGAATATTGATGGCAATACACAAAACAAACAGTAAACCACCTGCAAGAATCATTGCTCTTGCGCCAAATCGCTCTATCAGGTTACCGGTGAAAAAGGCAGGGACAAACATCCCCAGCACATGCCACTCAATCACCCCCGCCGCTTTGTTAAAATCAAAACCACAACCTATCATGGCAAGAGGTGTCGCCGTCATCAAAATGTTCATCACCGCATACGCAACCATCGCTGCCAACACTGAGATCATAAAGTTCGGCGCTTTCATAATCTCGCTAAGCGGTTCAGACACAACCTGCTGATGCCGCTCAATCGGCGCAGGAAAACGAATAGTTTGCAGTAAACAAAGCGCAATAATATTAAGGACGATTAGGGACATGAACGCACCAACGTAGAGTCCATCAGTAGACCACTGCTGCGAATAGACTGCTAGGTTTGGCCCTAGCATAGCAGCCAACACGCCACCTGCCATCGAAATAGAAATCGCCCTGTGTCTTGCACTCTCGTCACAGACTTCGATTGCCGCAAAACGATACAAGGTCCCGAACCCGATACCAATCCCCAATAAAAATGTTCCAACACAAAACATTGAAAAGTTTTGCTGCGACAATGCGTAAGTCGCTATCGAAGCACCTGTAATGCCGACCAGATTACCTATACTGAATCCTTTCTTCCTCCCCAGTTTCCCCATGATGAGAGAGGCGGGAATGGTCGCACTCATTAGACCTAGAAACTGTAATGCAACGGGTAAGGTAATTAAGCTAGAACTAGGCGCTAACGTTTTGCCAACTAGCCCAATCACTGAGATCAGCAGAATGTTTCCGGTCATCAGCAGAGCTTGGCATAATGACAACAGCCAAACGTTCCGGTTCATTTCAGCGCCTCTTCGACTGCTGCATTAACGTGAATTGCGACAGTGTCAAACAAAGCAACCTCAGTATCGCTTTGCTCTACAAGTAATCCAATCTCAGTGCAGCCTAAGATCACCCCTTGTGCTCCCGATGCGGCTAGGTCATCAATAATAGTGAGATAATCATCTTTCGATCGCCTATTGATCTCTCCTAAGCAAAGCTCGTTATAAATGATGTCGTGAACAAGCTTCCTCTGTACGCCATTAGGAACAACGACCTCGATGCCAAACTTATCTGTCAGTCTTTGCTTGTAAAATGCTTGCTCCATCGTAAATGCAGTGCCAAGTAGACCTACTTTAGTGATGCCGCGCTTCTGTAGCTCAACGCCTGTCGCATCGGCGATATGAAGCAAAGGGATTGATACAGACTCTTCAACTTGCTCGGCCACTTTATGCATGGTGTTAGTCGCGATGAGAATGAAATCAGCCCCTGCCTTTTCAATAGATTGCGCGGCTTGGCAAAGAATGCTTGCGTTGGCTTGCCAGTCTCCGCTTCGTTGTAACGCCTCTACCTCGGCAAAATCGACACTGTTTAAAATGATCTTCGCTGAATGCAGCCCACCTTTAGCACGTTTAACACCTTCGTTTAATTGCTGGTAGTAAGTCGCGGTTGACTCCCAACTCATACCGCCAATTATGCCAATTGTTTTCATTCCTTTCCCCTCGACTGACTTAATACCAATCACACTAATTATCTGCTCATTCTTGCCGAACATCTAAGTAATGCGATTGGTATGATTGATTTAATTAAACAGATAACGAAAAGTATTACAAACAAAAAAGCCCCTAGCTTTGGATAGCTAAGGGCTTTCGCTTATTAGAGACTGTCTAGTTTGTTTCTTTGATTGGCAAGACCTGCTTGACGTAATTGCCAGGCGCAGGACCCAAGACAGGGAACTGTTCACTACCTACTTTGAACGGTTCAACTTGCTCATCAGGATTAAAGCCAAGCAACCATTGATCCCAATGTGTCCACCACGAGCCTTCAGTATGCTCTGCGTTTGCTAACCATTCATCGGCATTGTCATCCAAAGAATCATTGGTCCAGAAACCATACTTGCCTTTTGCAGGATGATTGACGATCCCTGCGATATGACCAGATTCACCAAGCACGAATGTCTTGTTGCCACCGACGTTAAGTGCGCCACGATAGGTTCCTTGCCACAGTGCGATATGATCTTCCTTGGTTGAGATAAAGTAACTCGGTACTTTGATCTTATTCAGGTCGATCCAAACTCCACCTATTTTCACGCCCTTGTCTTCTACCAACTTATTGTTTAAGTAGAGTTCACGTAACATGAAGTTGTGAGTGTCTGCAGCTACGTTGGTACTATCACTGTTCCAATACAGCAGATCGAAATCGACTGGACTGTTACCTTTTAGATAGTTATCAACGTAGTAGTTCCAATAGAGGCTATTTTCACGCAGAAGACTGAAGGTCACACTTAGAGAGCGGCCATCCATATATCCTTTGGCACTATTCTGAGCTTCAATTGCATTAATGATTGTGTCGTTGATATACGCGCCAACTTCTCCAGGCTGAGAAAAATCTAATAGCGTAGTGAAGAAGGAGGCACTCTTAATGCGCTTTTTCATTCTCTTCGCCGCGTAGTAGGCAATCGTAGACGCCAGCACTGTACCACCAATGCAGTAACCCGCTGCGTTGATTTGATCTTGCCCTGTGATGTCTTCAATCGCCGATACAGCTTTTGCGACGCCATCAGTGACATAGTCACCAAATTCAACGTTACGCTGCTCTTTGCCAGGGTTACGCCATGACATCATAAATACGGCGTGTCCCTGCTCAAGTAGCCAGCGAACCATTGAGTTTTTCTCACGTAAATCAAGAATATAGTATTTGTTGATAAACGGAGGCACGATCAATAGAGGTGTTGCGTTAACTTTTTCCGTCATTGGACGGTATTGAATCAACTCAAACAGCTCATTTTGGAAGACAACGTCACCTTGCGTGTTGGCAATATCCTCTCCGATTCTAAATGCGTTGTTGTTGGTCATTCGAATCTTAAGGATATCGGCACTCGACTCTACGTCTTCTTTCAGCTGCTCTAAACCAGCGAGTAGGTTTTCGCCATTTTGCTCTAACGTTAGCTTAAGCAGCTCTGGGTTAGTGGCGATATAGTTACTTGGAGACATAGCATTGATCGCCTGACGGGAGAAGAAGCTGATACGTTCTTTGCTTTTCTCATCCAGACCCTCGATGCTTTCTATCGTCTCTAGGTAGGTTTTACTAAATAGAAGATAAGACTGCTTGATGAAGTTGAAGAAGATGTCGTTTTGCCACTCTTCGTGTGCAAAGCGTTTATCACCTTTTTCTGCTTTAACAATTTCTTCTGTATTGGCAGTTAGTGCAACGTTTTGCCAAATTTGTAACTGCTGCTGCCACCAGTCTGCTTGAATTTTTAGCAATGCAGCGGGTTGATTTGCGGCACTTTCGAAGAGCTTGGTTGTATCTTCTAAGTTAACCTCTTGCATTGCTTTATTGAGGGGAGAGTTCGCGGCTGCCCTGCTGAGTTCTAGATCTTCCCACCATTTTTGATTGGTTTCTTGGAGCTTAACAAGGTAGTCCGAAAAGAAGTGTTGTAACATATTGCTACTCCTAAGATCGGAAAAATGCCGCCTTTCGGCGGCAGAGAAGTCAGTGTTATGCTGGAGTCACTGTCTTAAGATTTTCCGATGTCATTTGCTCAACATCATCTTTGAACTCTTTCGCGATAGATTGCAGCTTGTTGCTGTCGTCCATCATCTGTTGAGATAGCTTAGTCAGCACATTTAGCTGCTGGCTATTGAACGCAGTTAATGACGTGACGTCTTTCACTTCACTTGCCGCTTTCATTTGCGTTAGACCCATTTCGCTGTAAGTGCGGATAGCATTTAGTTGAAGCTCAGTAAGCACTTCGACGTTCTTCGTCACAAGCTTGTTGAACTTTACGTATGGTTCTAGGCCTTTTTCAGTTTGATCTGTAAATGTTTTGAAGAAATCTGTGTACATGAGTATCACTCCTAAGTTAAGTCCGTTTAATTGGGTTAGTTAATTGATTTGATTACAACTGCAGTGCCCATACCGCCACCTACACACAGTGAAGCGACACCATATTGACCTTGCCCACGATTTAATTCATGGATTAATGAAACAAGAATGCGGTTACCCGATGCGCCAAGTGGATGGCCTAACGCTATTGCCCCACCATTTGGGTTTGCTTTATCGAGAATGGATGAAACAGACACCTGATGTTTGTCTGCTAACTGATGAATTACGCCAAGAGCCTGCGCAGCAAATGCCTCATTCAACTCATAGACATCAATATCGTCGGTTTTAAGCTCAGCTTTTGCTAACGCTTTAGTGACCGCCTCAACAGGACCAAGCCCCATGATTTCCGGCGCTAAGCCCGACTGAGCGTAGCTGACGATTTCAGCAATTGGAGTTAATCCATGCTGTTTAACCGCCGACTCACTCGCAACGATAATTGCACTCGCACCGTCGTTAATGCCTGACGCATTACCCGCTGTCACAGTACCTTCACGGTCAAAAGCTGGGCGAAGTTTCGCTAATCCGCTTAATGTTGCTTCTGGCTTTGGATGTTCATCCGTATCAAAGACAACCGTTTCACGACGTTTTTTCACATCGACGGCAACAATCTCATCTCTGAACTTTCCAGCTTCAATTGCCGAAACCGCTTTTAACTGACTCGCTAAAGCATATTCATCTTGCTGCTCGCGAGAGAGACCAACTTGTTTTGCGACATTTTCCGCCGTTACACCCATATGGTATTGGTTGTAAACGTCGGTTAAGCCGTCATTAATCAGCAAGTCTGTCAGGTTCATATTGCCCATTTTATGGCCGTCACGAATACCTGAAGGTACAGTGAATGGAATCTGAGACATCACTTCGACGCCCGCGGCAACAACCACTTGAGCGTCACCAGAGCGGATATGGCTGACTGCATCCATAACGGTTTTCATTCCGCTACCACACACCATATTCAGCGAATACGCCGGAACTTCGTTTGGTATACCAGCGTAAATTGCCGCTTGGCGGCCAACGCCCATACCTTGACCAGCCCCAACTACATTGCCCACTATCACTTCATCGATAGAATCAACATTCACGCCACTTTCAGTGACGGCAGCTTTGATAGCAATTGAAGCCAAATTACCTGCTGAAATATCTTTCAGCGAACCGCCAAAAGCGCCGATCGGGGTACGTTTAGCACCAACAATAAATACTTTTTCCATGACCCGTTCTCCTTAATGCATGTGTAAGCCGCCATTTACAGAGAGTGTTTCCCCTGTAATGTAGGCGCCAGCTTCACTTGCTAAGAAAGAAACGGATTTAGCCACTTCCTCTGGAGTCGCTAAGCGACGCATTGGAATCTGAGCTTTGATGGACTCAAGTACTTCTGGTTTCATCTCTTCTACCATTGGTGTACCTGTGTAGCCAGGAGCAACAACATTGACTGTCACACCAGAGCGTGCACCTTCCGCTGCAAGCGCTTTGGAGAAACCAATCATGCCCGCTTTAGCAGCCGAGTAATTTGTTTGTCCGAATTGACCTTTGATACCGTTAACTGAAGAGATATTGATAACTCGACCATTGCCCTTCTCACACATGGCAGAGAACAGCGGCTGAGTAACATTGAACACACTATTTAGGTTCGTTTCGATAACGTCTTTCCATGCGGTAGCTGTCATCTTTTTAAACGTGCCATCTCGCGTGATTCCAGCATTGTTGATAACGACATCAACCGTACCTTCTTCCACCAGCAGGCTCGCTAAACGCTCTGCACATTGCTCAGTATCAGTTACATCAAGTTCGAACAAGCGTACTTGATCTTCAGTGAAACCTTTTTCGTTAAACCATTCTTGAGCACATTGCTTTTTACCCGTGAAATGAGTGGCGATGACACGGTAACCATCGTTCACCAGTTGAGTAGTAATAGCAGAACCAATTCCGCCTTTAGATCCAGTGATCAAAGCGATTTTCTTCATTAAGAGACTCCATTCTTAACAGCAATAAATAACCAAACGATCTTCTTTTATTGGTGCTTGCCATTAAGCACCAACCAACGTCATTAATAAAATTTATAAGACTTTTCTTGTGTCTTTTAATTATCAAAACTAATCGGTATTTATTACAGTTCAAATACTTTTCGAATTTAAGTGCATAAAGTTGAACGATGTCTCATATAGAATGTAATGTTATATATATGTTAATCAAAGCTAAGCGGTTGTTTTAAAAAGTATTATCACTATGGATAGGTAAATCAATAAACTATAAGCCCTTCTTTTTACTCACATTAACCTAATTTTCACCCGTTTCATCAATCTTCATCACTCATTGAATGATTACTATTGGCGGTCATTATCTGTTCGATAATATGACAATATTGTTACTAACCGACATTGACTTTTGGTTAATTAAAACGGCATTTAAAATAATAATAATATCAATCAAATCATTTAAATCACTGAATGGAATGATATTTCATATAGATAATTTAATTATACTTTAGTATCAATCAAACAACTTCCTTTAGCATGAAATTAAATGACAATTACAATAATAACAGCTTTAAAAAACGCACAAAAAAGCCCGGATAATAATCCGGGCTGGCTTAATAGCGAATCGTTATTCAGTCCATGAATTATCCGGCAGTGGATTGTTTGATTCGATAGAAGATGGCGAACAAAACAGGTACAACGATCAACGTTAATACAGTAGCAAAGCCTAAACCGGCCATGATAGTTATCGCCATAGAGCCAAAAAATGCATCAAATACTAGAGGTATCATACCCAAAATAGTGGTCAATGCTGCCATACTTACAGGACGTACACGTGAAATCGCACTATCAAACACGGCTTGATATGGTTCTTTACCAGAGCTGAGTTCAATGTTGATTTGGTCGAGTAATACAATGCCATTTTTAAGGATCATGCCACTTAAGCTCAGTAGACCTAAGAAGGCAGTGAAGCTAAACGGCATATCTGTCGCAAGTAAACCAATAGACACACCTATGATTGATAGCGGAACGGTGAACCAAATAACCAACGGCTTTCTAAACGAATTAAATAGCAGCATGGTAATAATGAACATCAATAGGTAGCCCATCGGCAATGAACCGAACAGCGCCTCTTGAGCGTCTTTAGACGACTCATATTCACCACCCCAGCTAATTGAGTAGCCTTCTGGAAGCGCCAATGCTTCTACTTGAGGTCGCACTCGACTAAACAAACTTGCTGGTGTTTCATGACCCAAGACATCGTGGTCAGCCAATACTGTCAACGTACGTTTTCTGTCTCGACGTTGAATAAGTGGCTCTTGCCAATCAAGCGCAACCCCATCAATAACTTGCTCTACTGGGATATAGCTTTGTAGAGTCGGGCTCCATATCTTGACGTTTGCTAATGACTCAAAGTCCACACGCTCTTGCTCAGGTAAGCGAGCGATGATTGGTAGCATGTGTGTACCGTCACGAAGCAAACCAATCGGTGTGCCGCCAAAGGCCATTTGTAGCGTATTGGATAAGTCCTCTTTAGAGATACCTAAACGACGTGCTTTTGATTCATTAAACTGAGGTACCAATTCTTTCGTACGTTCACGCCAGTCGTGTCGAACATTTCGAGCGCCGGGATCTTGCAAAAGCACATCTTCGACTTGTAGCGCGATGTCTCGTAGCACTTGAGGATCTGGACCTGTAATCCTAGCTTCAATCTTAGAAGCCGGTGAAGGACCGAATTCCATTAACTTAAACTGGAAAGTCGGTTGATTGAATGTCACTGAAAGGTTTTTATCTAACTCTTCCAATAGCTCAAACATGGTTTCACGATCATGCGTACGAACTTGTAGCTGAGTATACGCCTCGTAACTCTTCTCCGGTTGGTAAGTTAACGCAAAACGTTGTAAACCTTGACCTGTTGTTGTAGATACAAACTCAACATTTTCTTGCTCGCGAATGTACTTCTCAACTTTCTTGGTTTCTTCAATCGTCTCGCGAATATCCGTCCCTTCTGGCATCCACATGTCGACATAGAACATCGGCGTGTTTGATGGTGGGAAGAACTGTTGCTTGACCATACCGAAGCCTGCCACCGCGACCACTAGCAAACCCACCATACTTACTACGGTTAACCAACGGAAACGAAGTGCGAATTTTAAGCTAGCGCCAAAAACGGTAAACAGGATGCCTTTGTAAGGATCGACCTCTTCTGTTGCGTCACCCTTCTCCTCTTCTTTGAGCAGTAGATCGGCTAAGAATGGCGTCAAAGTCAGTGCTGTAATCCAGCTTAAAAACAGTGAATAGCATAGCACCCAGAATAGTGAGCCCATGAATTCGCCCGTCGCATCTTCTGAAAGGCCAATAGGTGCGAACGCGGTTATAGCAATGACGGTTGCACCAAGCAAAGGCCACTGCGTTTGTTTAACAATATCTACCGCAGCCTGAACCTTCGTTTTACCGCGTTTCAGACCAACTAAGATGCCCTCTACAACAACAATCGCATTATCAACTAGCATACCTAATGCGATGATGAGTGCGCCCAATGAAATACGATGAAGCTCGACATCATTTTGTTTCATTAGGATAAAGGTGCCCATTACAGTGAGCAGTAGAACCGCACCAATGATGATGCCGCTACGTAACCCCATCGCAAATAACAAGACAATGATAACGATCGCAACCGCTTGGCCTAAGCTAACAATGAAGTCATCAACTGACTTTTCCACTTCAGCAGACTGATTGTAAAAGTAGTTAATCTCAACACCCGCAGGACGGATATTTTCTAATGCATCTAGCTCGGTTTCTAAGGCTTTACCTACCTCGACGACGTTGACGCCCGCACCAAAGGAGATCGCAAGGTTAATGGCAGGCTTACCGTTAAATGTCACAACGTTTGAAGGCTTTTCTTGGATGCCACGACTAATCGTTGCAACGTCTTTAAGGCGAATCAAATTGCCGGTATCACGACCGTGAATGATGAGCTCTTCTAACTCCTGCTCTGAACTCATGGTTCCGTTTGGTCGGATCGTTAATGTCTGACCATTAACCATCACTTCACCCGCTGATTGAACACTGTTCTGCTGGCTCAAGAGGCCGACAACGGTATTCATGTCCAGATTAAGCGCTGCCAAACGTTCAAGTGAGACTTCAACAAATAGCTGCTCTTGTTGATCTCCGGCTATGGCTACTTTACCAACCCCATCGACAAGTTCTAACTCTCGGCTTAGATAGTCAGCGTAACGCTTAAGCTCAATGTAATCATAGCCATCCCCCGTCAGCATGATCATGATGCCGTATACATCACCAAAATCATCAATGATTTGTACCGAATTTACGCCACTAGGAAGATTCGGCCTTAGATCGTTGATTTTACGACGCATTTCATCCCATATCTGCGGTAACTCGTCCGGGCCGTATTCCATCTCCATACTTACCATGATTTGAGACATGCCGTTAGAAGATGTAGATGTGATCTTATCGATGTAAGGAAGCTTGCGGATCTCTTTCTCCAATGGATAGGTTAGCTCTTCCTCCACTTCCTGTGACGTTGCCCCAGGGTAAGTCGAAATAATCATCGCATCTTTGATCGTGAATGCAGGGTCTTCTAGTCTCCCTAAATCCATGAAAGATGTATAACCGCCAATTGCCAGTATGATTAGGAACAACCAGCTAATAACTTTATTTTTTATCGAGTACTCAGCAATGCTCACAGCTCAGCTCCCTTGATTTTCATACCGTCGCGTAATTTTCTTAAGTTCGATTTAATCAGTACGTCGCCTTTTTCGATGCCAGTCCCTACCAAGGCGCCACTGCCCGTGATCTGGTCAACCGTCACTGGATAACGATGTGCTTCGCCTTGTTCAAGCTTCCAAACATAAAAGTCTTGGCTTTGTCTGCCAGCATCAATAGCCGTCATTGGTACTTGATATGCTTTATAGGTGTTCAAACCCGCTTTGACTAAATCAACCGACACCTTGGCACTGGTACCAGGCAAAATCGGTGGCTCCGTTTGTGCCATTCGCAACCACAGTTCATAGGTTTGGCTTTGAGGGTGAAGTTCACTGGTGTGCTCATAATACGCAATTGGGTAACTGCCATTGTGACCAGCAAAAGACGCCATTGGCTTATAGTCCTGTGCGTTAGTTGCCGGGTTAAGCATTGCCAACACCGAGTCAGACACTTCTATCTTTACGTATACTTTATTGTCTTGATAGATGGCGATGACTTGCTCACCAGGAGAAACGTTCTCAAATTTCTTCTTATCAACAGAAGAGACCACGCCGTCAAAAGGCGCACGCAAACGCATGTATTTCATTGCCGCTTTTGCGGAACCTAGATTCGCTTCTGCGAGTTGGAAGTTTGCTGTTAACTCATCGAGTTCTGCCCGTGAGATCATCTTGTTTGTACGCAGTTCTTGACCACGTTTTACCTGCTTCAGAGCAAGTTCATACTTTGCTTGAGCGTCGTTTAGTTTTTGCTTCGTTTTCGCATCATCAAGCATTGCTATCGTCTGGCCTTTAGTGACATTGTCACCTTCTTTAACCAAAATAGAGGCAATTTCCCCATCTAAGCGAAACGCGAGCGGCGTTAACTCAGCAGGCATTACCTGTCCGTTGAAATTGCGATATTGGCTTTCTGATGCGGCGGCAACGCTAAATGTGTCTACCATTAACGGATTTGCTTCACGGTGTGTCGAGTCGGGTGTACAAGCCGATAGCAAGCCGACTGAGATTGCCGCTAGCGCAAAAGTTTTGATACGCATGTTAAATACCACCTTCTTTCGTCCATGCTTTCACTTGCTGACCCGGTGAAAGGTTTTCGACGCCTGCTTGAACGATCAGATCGCCACTGTTAATTCCACTAATAATGTTTCCATAGCTATCTAGCTCTACGTCAACCAAAGATAGCGTTTGAGTGCTCGCATCAAAACGATATAGCTGCCCTTGTTCTTGCTGCTTTGACACCCAAGCTGCTTGTGCAATTTTGAAGGAGTCCGACGCTCGGTTGTTAAGAAGTTTGACCTGCCCTGTCATTCCCGGCAAAAGATTGAGCTGCTCAGGGCGCTTAAACGTCAAGCTCGCTTTGTAGCTATTCGTATCAGGGTCTGGTTGGGTCGAGATCTCTTTGAATTGCGCTGGCATCGAAATTTGCTTGTGACTATCCATCACAACTTGAAATTTCGAATCGGCGATATGGTCCAAGCCATATGTCTCTGCATAGCTTACTGGCACCGTCAGCACAACATCTAGAACGCTATTGTCGATAAGGTTAAGAACAGGCTGATTTGCACCGACAACTTGGTGCTCTTTACTAAAGGTAATGGAAACAACGCCATCAAAAGGCGCAACAATTTGTGTGTAATCGAGATCCGTTTTTGCTTGCTCTAATGCTGCCTGCGCTGCCTTAAATTGAGTTTCATTTTGGTCAAACGTATCGACACTAATTAGCTTTTTGTCATGCAGTTGAGCTGCGCGCTCAAAGGCAGTTTTGGCTAAGTTGTATTCGGCAAGACGCGCGTCAAACGCCAGTTGGTAGTCCGTAGGGTCTAGTTTTGCTAACACTTGTCCCTTTTTCACTACCGTTCCCATACGTACTTCTACGCTTTCTATCTCACCAGCTACTTGGAAAGACAAGGCTGCACGGTCTGTCGCGTCTATGGTCGCGATAAACGTGTCGTAGTGGTTAAGTGATAAGTCTGGCACTTCCACCAGCTTTACGGGTTTCACCACTGGTTCGTTGATTTCAGAGTTCGCTTTGTTACAGCCAGCAACCGCTATTGCGATGGCTCCGACAACTAAGAGCTTTGTTACTTGTTTTATTTTTTCTGATGATGTGTTCATGATTGAGCATCTTTGTTTATTACACACCTGTGCAGTATATAAAGAATATGCCCAAGATCAATATTTATTTTCCACTCGTGCAATATAATAATTAAACGATCTATACTGTTTATGTGTTCTTTGATGAAATGAAGCGAAATTTCTGGTAGAAAGAAAGCGTTCCACGAGATTGACGAGAATTATGACTGAAAGAAAGCAAGGCCGAAGAAGTGCTCAAGATGCGGAAAAAACTAAATGCGAGATAATGCGTGTCGCAACTGAGCTGTTCTGTGAGTTAGGTTATGAGCGTGTATCACTAAGAAACATCAGCGAGAAAGCAGGCGTCTCCCATAGTTTGATCCGCCACCACTTCGGCAGCAAAGAGCAAATTTGGTACGCGATCAGTGATGGCTTACACCTATACATGGAAAAGTACATTAGAACGATCATTCAACATATGCCCGCGGATGTCAGTTCAAACGTCAAGCTATACAACTTTTCTGTTCGACTATTGGCACATATGCTCGAATTCAAACAGCCAATGCAGCTTATCGCCGATGCAGTCAGACAAGAAGACGCGCTCTTTGACTACTTCATTGATAATTCTGGCGAAATTGAACAACTTGTTTTTCAGTTAGCTGAACAGTACAACGAGCAGCATCCAGAAGCTCAAATCAAGATATGGGAAATTAAGTGGCAAATGATCATGTATGCACATGGTGCCGCCAGCTTAACGCCATTTATGAAAGAAACTTGGGCCGATGAAACTGATTCTTTAGAGGTTTGCTTATTGAAGCATTGGGAGATGTACAACACCATGATGGCTTGTCGCTTCCAAGTACCTGATGAATATATCTTGCGCCCGACCAAAGTATCTGAACTGGTGTATGAAATCGAATGTGACTTGAAAGGCATGTCTGAAGAACTTTCGTAGCTTTTTGTTATACAAACTAGCGCACATCAGCACCAAACCAATGGCTCAGCAACTAACAATATCTGTGTTTAATCAATCTGTTTTATATTGAATTGTTTGATTGGAAATTGATACTAATCAATTCCAATCGAACTCGCTTGTCGTATGTTCTGTACAAAAATTCACTTAAGTGAAACTAATAATGATGAGCATGCAAACAATACTTCAATCACATTGGACATGATCCACACGGCGATAAATAAAGTTGAAATCGCTAGCAAAATCGATCTAAACACTTTAAAAGATTTTATCAGCGAAAATACCACGAGTGCGGTGA
Organism: Vibrio tubiashii; assembly: GCF_028551255.1. Classification (NCBI taxonomy): domain Bacteria; kingdom Pseudomonadati; phylum Pseudomonadota; class Gammaproteobacteria; order Vibrionales; family Vibrionaceae; genus Vibrio; species Vibrio tubiashii. The sequence continues at coordinate 971,048 of NZ_CP117030.1, forward strand.
CTTCTTTCACCGAAATGAGCCAATGCGATAGCTTGGATGATAAGTTCAAACTGGTGACGACTAGCTTCCCTCAGTTTATCGATCATTCCCAGCATCTTATCGAAACTTCAATTCTTCTCAGTTCATAAGCTAATAGGAACTCGATAGCCTGGCGTCAAACCTCGACAACCTATCCTCTCTACTTAAGCTCTTGAAGCATCATTTCCGGAGTGAGGATTTTGGTGAGTAGATGAGATACATCGGGATCAGATATCGGCTCTAGTGCATACACAGGCTTTCCTAGCCCTAAGGCATAGCCAATATCTAGAGCCACACTTTTTCCTACATAGCCTTCAAAATTAAGGATGTAGATCATATCTGACTGCTTGATTCGTTCTAAGCATCCATCAATGCCGCCCGACTGTTGCGGCTCTGATATTAGTACTTCAACACCCTCTCGCATTAGCTGAGAGCGAATGGCCTGCATTCGGGCTAAATTTTTGAAGCTTCCCGCGACGTAAACTGTTTTACTCATTCTAATTCCTGAATGTTAGTGGTTAAGCTCTAAATAGACTCTTCTCTAAGAATCGTTACATACTGGCTTGGTTATAGCAGTTTCTCCATACCGAGAAGTGTCCAGGACTCACCTTCAAACATTCTCACATCAGACTGTTCCGAAGTAACATGAAACCCTAACGATACATAACTATTTCTAGCGGCATGGTTTTGCTCAAACACAACTAAACTTAACTTAGATGCATTATATTTTTCTTGAGCTAACTCAATAAGTTGAGTCAACATAGTCTTAGATATACCTTGCCCTCTAAAGCCGAAGCAAATATAGACTCGACATATTCTAAAATGAGATTTTGAAACTCGAAATAGCTCCACATAACCCGCATTTACCCCATTGACCTCGAAGACAAAAGGGAGCACTTCAGAAGACAGGCAATGATCGGAGATTTGTTCAAGAGTTAAAGGGAACTCAAACTTGGGTCCACCCCACAAGTAATTCAGCTCACTTGAGTCTATCCACTCAATCAATAACGGATAATCTTGCTGTGTAAAAGACCTTAACTTCCCCATATTGCAACGTGCTCCCAAGATTCAATAGAAAATACCAAATATAACGCGTCAATCATTAAGTATTTATATCGATATCATGGACTCAGCGCAAAGGTTTTGGCTCTTGGCTAAATCAAGGGCTTTACTAGTTGGCGCTTCCGTTTCATAGGTTGTTTGTCAGCCAATTTGCCAAAAGATAACTGAGACAAAAACTCCAACAATAAAGCTTGGTGTGTGAAAGCGTTGATCTCTTGTTTGGTAATACGCTTTGGCTAAGTCTTCTTGATAAGATTTAATGGCGAGTTGTTTAATGTAATTGTTCTGCATGTTCGCTCTCCTTGTTGATACAGTATTAGAGAGCTTAAAACCTCAAGCTTAGTTGAGGTCAAGGCGAGAGTTCAAAAATTGGTGAAAAGACAAGCGCATATCAATACGCTTGTCTTGTTGCTATTTACAAAATGTTTCGATGTATAGCGCTTCAACTTTATCTCTCGCCCATTGCGTTCTGCGTAAAAACTTCAAAGAAGATTTAATCGACGGATTACTGTAGAAACAGTTAATTTGAATTCGCTCATCCAAACCTTCCCATCCGTAGTGTTCTTGCAATCGTACAAGGATCTTTTCTAGGGTTAATCCATGCAACGGGTTGTTTGGTTGTTCTTGGCTCATCTTGGGTTTTCCTAAGATATTAAGTCAGCGCGCAAGTTTAGCAGATCAAGACCTGAAAGTTTTTGTTTTGTTGGATGAGCCTTTTTATCCCTCTCGAATAGAGAGAGTTTCGCAAATGCGCTAAATCGATACAAGATGATTTAATGGAGCCCAAGCAACTTGCTCACTAGCATCTAACTTTCGACACCATATCCAACCATTGAGCTCATAAATCTTCACCACTCGCTCGCCAAGTTTTAGGCTGTGCTCAACGGCAGTATAGTCCTCTAAGACTGTTACTGCTCCCGCATCAATGTCCAATATCTGCTTCGGGACCCAACCTTGTTTGTTATTACCTCGGCAAAGTACCCAATTTGCCCAATCTCCTTTAGGGTCAGACTCTTCAACGAAGTCTAATACTTCCCCCACGACTACCTGAATAGGAGAATCCGGCGCATCTTGATAATCTTTTACAACCTTATATTCCATGACGTTTCCTTTTTCCATTTAGGGAGTCTCTCCCCACAACCTATGCATTGCTCTTTAGTTACATGGCTTAAATTTTTTCGTCATTCCTTGGCAAGAGGGTGCCACGAGCCTATATCCAAGTTTTTCATAAAACGCAGGCTCATCTGCTATCATTGAGACGTATGAGCCCTCAAGCGCTACTGAAGAGAGATACTTATCAATATATTCCATCACTTGTTTTCCTAAGCCCATCCCTTGATAGTTAGGATTAACTGCGACATCGACTACCTCGAAATTACATGCGCCATCACCGACGACTCGGCCCATCGCAATTAAAGAACCCTCTTTTCGAATTGATATCGCATATAGACTGTTTGGCAATGCTATTTGCGCGGCTTTTAGCGATTTAGCAGACAAGCCTGCGGCGACGCGCAGTTCGCAAAATTCTGCTGCACTAGGTGTTACTTCTTCGTACTTGAATGTCATTAGGAACCTCTCTTTCACTACTGCTCTATACTATACAAGTTAACTGTATATATAAACAGTAAAGATTATTAAGAGAGACTAAAATGACTAAAGAGCCCAGCGGAAGAATGGACGTTTACCTTCCATTCGTTCTATTTCTGCACCAAGCCTTGCGTAGAATTTATGTGCTTTGGTGTTGTATGGGCTCGCAGTCCATGAGATGTGAGACGCCAAGGACTTTTCACCCTCGATTTTAAGAGAATGCATCAGAGCTGCGCCATATCCCTTTGAGCGAGAACTTCCGACGATGAGCAAGTCATCAAGCCAAACTGATGGCTCACCGCTAAAAGACGAATAACGATAGTGATACAGTGCAAAACCCAACACTTCTTCATCAACCTCTAATAGCAGGGCATAAGCAAAAGGGGACTCGCCAAATAACGTACGCTGGATTTTCTCTATGGTCGTTGAAATTTGCCCGTCAAATCCTTTCATGCTGCGGTCGAACTCAGATTTAAGCACAATGAGCTCAAGCAGTTTACCTGCATCTTGTTTTAATGCTTTCCTTACTTTCACATTACTCTCCCACTACAACACAATGCACATCAACAAACTGAATGCACCAGATAGAAAAAGCAACATGCTAATGCCAACATCAAAATTTGACTGACTGTCATTAGCTTTAGGTTCATCGGCTATTGACGCTGCCATTCTTGTTGCTGGGTTAGGGCTATGTCTTAAATAAGGCTCTTTGCCCGGCCTCGCAATCAGAAAGAGGCCACTCAGGCTCCATTGGATCAGCAGAGCATAGAAAAAGTAATCGCTGACAAAGTTCAGTTCGGGAACCGAAAATAGCAGCTCACTGACATGCAGTGCAAAAGAGGCTAGCCCATTAACCACGAGCACAAAAATTAAGATTCTTAGCACGCTTCCTCCTCCTATCAGTACGATTCAAATGGCGTAAGGTCTATACCTTCAATTGTGCAAACCTCCCTAATGGTGGGGTTTGCGCACAAACGCTTTAAGTAGGCGGCTAGATTGGCAAAACTAAGTGGAGACTTTTCAATTGGCAATGACCACTCAGCTAGCATGAATAAGAAGTAGTCACACGCTGTTAGCGTATCGCCCAACAAGTACTCATTCTTTGCGAGCTGATCATTGATAATTGAAAGCGCGTCGGCAATTCTTTCATCCTGAGCGATAACAAGGTTTGGAATAGTCGTTTCATCATTAGTGTGACGATGCGGGTAATAACGAACCATGAGTTCAGCTTGCAGGGTATTGTTTAGAAATGCGAGCCACTGGAAAAACAGCGGTCGACTAGGATCGCCAATTGCTTGCATGAGGCTTGATTCCGGGTGAAGCTCACAGATATGAATACAGATAGCAGGACTTTCGAATATCGCTTGCTCATTCACAACCAATGTCGGGATTCGCCCTGCAGGATTGAGTCGTAGATAATCCGCTGATTTTTGAGAGTTTGATTTTTTGTCGACTAACAATAGCTCATAGTCTGCATTTAAGTGATGAAGCAAAAAATGAGGCGCTAAACTCGCATTATTTGGATAATAGTAAAGCGTGAACAACATAAACTCCTTGTTTCAGAATTAGCGCATTAACTCGCATTAATCTTTTGGTTACACAGTTTGTTATACAATATTTCTTCGCCTGATTGCTGTCTCATACTAACTTTCTCGATACAACCAAACGCCCCAGTTGACAAAATACATGCACATGCTTTGTGACGAAACCAATCGTCAATTCGCTCTATGTATTTCTAAAGATACTCTTCAATTACAGACATACAGTGCTGTACGGTACTTTCTTTTTCACCTACTGGTGCAACGTAATGGATCGCTGATTCAACGTTTGCCCTACCCGATAGCTTGCCAATAACCCACGCAGCTAAATATTTAGAAGACAAACATCCACCAGCTGTCGCAATATTGCCATGTGCATAAAAAGGTTGCTCTAAAACCGTCACGCCTGATTCAATCACCCAAGGCTTTGTCGTGAGGTCCGTACAAGCGGGGATTTGATGCAACAAGCCAAGAACAGACATCAGTAAAGTTCCTGAACATTGGCCACCAATTATCTGCGTTCGTGGGTCAAGCTTTAGCCTTGATAAAATGTCCTGATCCTGCGCAATGTTACGAGTTTGAGCGCCACTCCCAAACAACACGACATCAGCACTATTTGCAAATTCTAGAGATTGCTGTGACTGAACTGTCACCCCATTCATCGAGGTGACCGATTTTGAGGGGCTAGTGATCTGAACATTCCAACCAGCGTCCTTCATTCGATTCAAAATGCTCGAAGCGATGAAGGAATCTAACTCATTAAATCCTTCAAATGTTAATACCGCAATGTTCATATACCCTCTACTAGCTTCCTGCTAATTAACAACCTGCAAACTCTCACTCCAAAAGCTCGCCATAGACACCAAGTTAAAGTGACAAGGTTTATCCGTCAGTCACAAGGCAGTGTTATAACTCTAGCGTTCACTAATGGCGACTTTACCTGCTAGCCCGATAAGCAGGCACCCCGAGACTCCTTCGAGTACACGAGAATATCGCTGAGAATTGGGGCGACTGAACACCCAACTACCCACTGATGCGTATAAAAGGTTACACAGTGTCGCTAATACGCTAAACAATAAACCGAGCACTAACAATTGTAGCGACACTGAGCTGCTAGATGTTTCGATAAACTGAGGTAAAAATGAGAGGAAAAACAGCGCTACCTTCGGATTGAGAACACTAACAATTACCCCTTGTGAGAAAACACTTTTATCTTTTTCAATATCTGTATTAGTAATGATTTTGCTTTCACCACGCCACATAGAGCGTAGTGACTGAATACCTAAATATACTAAGTAAGCCGCACCCAGCCATTTTATCGCGCTAAAGGCAACCGCAGAGCTAAGGATAATTGCAGACAAGCCTAAACACGCTGCCAGTGTGTGAATAAAGTAACCGACACCAAGTCCCAGTGCCGCCTTCAACCCACTTATCAACTTGCCCTTCATTGTATTCGATACAATGTAAATAACGTCGGGCCCGGGGATCATATTGATCGCTAAACAAGCGACGACAAATAATAGTAACGAATTTAAATCCATTTGCTGTACTCCATTCGTTTGTGGTGCCTACTTAGGGAAACCTAACATTTGTTCTGCTTGTAAACCGGCTTTATGCCAATTTGTCTGCTCAGAACAGAATATCTGTGCATCTAACTCTTTTGATGGTTCTTCATTTAATGAGCCAGCAGGAACAATTAAAAACTTCCCACTTTGACTCAGATACGGCAAACCGGAACCACACTCGATGCAAAACGCTTTCGAAAACGATCGAGTAGGATGGTCAAAACGTTTTATTTTGTCTTCCCCTTTCGTCCACTGAATATTCGAAGGAGAGGTAAACAAGTTCGAAGCATGAGCCGAACCGGTAAGCTTTCTACACTGTTCACAATGACAGAAATAAAACTTACCAAAGTCGTCCTTCACTTTAAAAGCAACACTTTCACAGCAGCAACCACCGGTAATTTTTTTGTGCATACCACACCTCCATGTTTGGCTTTCACTCAATCACTTATGTCGTCAGACTATTTTAAGTACCATGTTATTCACTAAGTTGATTTGAAACAACCACTACTGACGCGAAGCCAAATTTCAATAGGTAGATCATCGGATACGGTAATTACAGCGCGATGGTTATCGAGCAAAATCGACTAACTCGTCACCAGCCAAACGGTAAATGCTCCACCCGTCTAAAGGTCTAGCTCCAATCGACTTATAAAAATCTATTGCAGGTTCATTCCAATCCAAAACGCACCACTCAAAGCGACCACAGTTTGCCTCCAGAGCTAGATTGGCTAAGTATTTGAGAATTTCCTTTCCTCCACCTATCCCTCGATATTCTGGAGAGACATACAAGTCTTCCAAATAAAGACCGTTCTTACCTAGCCAAGTAGAATAATTGAAAAAGTAAACCGCGAAGCCAATTGGCTCGCCCTTGAACTCACAAATAATGGCATGAGCCGTAGATTGTGGAGAAAACAAGCTAGCTTCGATATCCGAGACAGTGGCCTTGACCTCACTCTCCATTTTTTCATACGTCGCCAAGTCTGTTATGAATCGATGTATGGTTTCTACATCGCCTTTGTTTGCTGGCCTAATCTCGATATTGTCCACATTCCCTCCTTGGAAGTATTCGTTATTTAAAAGTCCTGACAACGACAGAGCCTGCTATGTAATCATGTATAGCTCGTCTTTTCTCGTTAAATAGCATGGAAATGGTTTCTAAAAGAACCCAACCCAACATCATGAGGCCGATAAACATAAACAATAGGCCTTGTTCCAAACTCTCATAAGTCTGCCCGTAAAAAACGATTTGAGCGTATGCGTATATCGTGACTGGAAACAAGATAATAGGGACAATATCACGTAGGCACGATTGCTTAATGGTTAAATTACGGCTTTCAGATACATCTAGCACTTTCACCTTGGCCACCATCTTACCAATAGTTTGACCATATTTTGCATGCATAAAGACATAGTATGTAATGCCTAATATTGAACTACCTACTCCCCATACGAAAATACCTGCTGAGCCAACCACTCCAGAAAGCACATAGTCATCAATCCATTGCAATGGTAAGAAAACTAACCCATCTATAAAAATGGCGAATAAGCGCCTCCAAAAGTTAGAATATTTACTGGTATACATAATTACTCCTTAAAGATCAGCCCGTTGTTTGAGGCTAAAATGTACACCAGTTAAAAAAGGCCTAAGTATGGTAAAGAGTGATTTGCGAAGCAGAATATAAATACAAATGCATACTGCTGTAAACTCATTGAGAGCGAGACAATCAAACTCCGCGTTTAGGCGCGCCGAAGTATCAGCCTGAATTAAATGCTTCACCGCTGAATCTATAGTGAAGTAGAAGTGCTACAGGTTAGAAGCACGTCTCGAAGACATACTATGTACGAATTAGCGACATAGGGACAAAGCGAATTCCATTCACCTCGCCTTCATCTCCACTAACTGTAAAACCATTATGACAGTAAAAGCCCATCGCATTAATCGAAGAGCGCAGCGATACCTCTTTAGATTCAGTTGAAGCCAGCAAATGATTGAGCATATCTCGGCCCAAACCTGAGCCTTGTGCTTGCTTGGAGACAAACAGGTGAGTCAGATAGTTTCCATCACGTAAAGCGGCGAAACCGAGCAACTGGTCATCGTATACAGCTTTAATCGCTAAGAAGTTTTCACCACCAAACACGGTATGTAAATCGGGAATGACTCGTTCGATAAACTGTTTTTTACCTTGTTCGCTAAACAAAGGAAGAATGTCTATAGTCGACACTTCTGAAACAAGGCTTAACACCTTATCTAAGTCATCAATTGATGCTTTCTGAATATCCATATTCTTTCCAAGTAAATTAAGCCAACCAACATACACACTAAACCTGCTTCATCGAAAAATTACAGCGCAGTCTAATTCTGCTCTAAACGCTTTGTGATACTGGTGCGCTAAAGGTACAATCGCACGCTAGCCAATATGGACACGCAATGATGCTATTTAACAACGATATCGACGAAATGATCAGCTATTTAGAACGTTTCTGCAAAGAACCGCATATAAAAGCACTTGATGACGTTTCTGATGAGCAGATCAACTTGCTGCTCGACTTCTTAGCATTGGCCCACAAGTTGAAATGTGATGTTTACGCGACGAGAAACCTAAGCTGTTCACACTTTATCGGTCTTGGCACATTCGCTTTAACACAAGATCGAACACCTCAAGGAAACCTGTTTCTGAAAGTTGAGCAAAACCAGATCTACCTGACATTCGAACTCGATAACTGCAATGAAGATAACCTGTTAACACCGATTCGAGTGATTGACGCCCTAACCTATCTTGCTGAAAACACGGGCCACGCACTGCTACCAGAAGATTATTGCGAATGAAGAAACCGAACGCCCTGCTAAACAGCTAGCAACACTTAGCTAATACCGTAAACTCTATACCACCGAACAACCACAAGTGCCGAGTATTAGAAGTCCGATTTACTGAAAATCGTTATAATCCTATTTTCGAATATACGGCTGTGCTACTTAACTGGCCTGACGGCAGCTTTCGATCATTGCGCAATATGCCCTCAAAAATATACCCACATCGCTCTGCAACTGCTCGACTCCTAACATTTTCCTCTGCCGCCTTAATTTCAATTCTATTGGCTTTGAGTTCTAAAAATGCGTAATTCTCTAGTGCTTTAACCGCTTCCACCATAAAACCATGCCCCACACACGAGCTACGTAACCAATACCCAATTTCAAAATAAGGGACGTCTTTATCTCGAATGATTAGACCAATTGCACCTACAAAGTTGTTGGTATTTTTATCTAAGAGTGAATAACGCAGTTCACCTTCAAAATTTTCAAAGTTACTAATTGCTTGCTTTGTATTCTCTATTGATTCCGATTCAGTCAATGCATATTTAACCCAAGGTAAATACTCTCCGAGTTCATTTTGACTTTCTACTATTGCTTCTAGCATTAAAGGCTGAAGCTCCATTGAAGGAGGAACTAACCTTAATCTCTCCGTTTCCATATATACCTACATCCGATATAAGCTTAAACACCGTATTAAGGTGCACAACACTAACACGTAATATAACCATACTAACAACGTCTTAAACACAAAACTCAACGATGGAACGAGAAACGCCGCGCGTTACCAATTACTCTTAAACAGTTTGTTGTGTGAATTTTTCTACGCGCCTAAAAGAGGTAAATGTTTTCTCTGCTGATAGGTTAAAGCTAACTCTAAACATGACTTAATTGCTGCTTCTGGTATCGGCTTCGCTAAAGATAGAACTATCGCTCTGTTTCCCTGAAACACCAGCTCTTCACCGTACAATTCCCTGAATGTATAGATGAGCTTAGTCTGGCAATTAAAGAACACGTAATAATTGTTGGGAGATTTGAGCTTCCAGTCCATTCTTAGCGGACTGCCTGTTTTTACACTGTAGCTTGGTTCACCCCACTTAAGAGTTTCATCGACTTCACCAAGTTCCAACTCAGAAGCAATTTTAAAGACTAGATTTCGTAGCTCCGTTAACCTAACACGAGCATTCTCAGGGTATTCATAAAAGCGCTCTTTGACTGCATTATTCATTGGAACCTCCTAATCACATATCGCCCAATTAAGTTGTGAGCAACGCTGCCACATGACCTAAAGACTTCACCGTAATCACTTAAGCTCAACTTAAACCAAAACCATCACGCGTTGATAGCCCCTCTTGAGCAGTTTGTTATAAGCATTTTTCACCCAACATAACATCGGTAATATACTGCTCATGGCTGCTGAGATATTTGATGTCTGACAGGTAAGCCAAATGATGCCCATTTTTAATGTTTTCGATGAAAGCCTTATTACCGTTATTTGCTTCGTTGTGCATATGGTCTACCAAAGCTTGAACTCGGTCTGTCATTGCTTTCACTAAATCCTGACGATCGTTTTCTAGCAAACCATAAGCATCGCAAAACTGCTTGGCGCGCATAGACTGAGATTTTAAGTCACCCATTGCATCATATTCATGTGTTTTGAATGGAGCCCAGGTGTACACCGCATAAGCAATATCCCAAACTCTCGGTGCTGGATGTGCGGTATCAAAGTCAATAATGCCCACAGTTTCTGAGCCAATAAGCGAAACATTATAGGGCGCATAATCTCCGTGACAGATAACCTCTATAGGCTCTCGACTGGGAAGCATCCACTTTAGAGATTCGTTCGAATGTTTTGATAAAAACGAACTAGATGCATCATGGTAAAACCGAAGAAGTCTAGCAGCAGATGACAGCGCTTCATTCGTAGCAATATTACCTTTCAGCGGATAATTGAAAACATCTCCTTCGACATAAGACAAAATTTCATTACCATTATCATCGAAGCCATAAGGCTTAGGTGCTGCATTAAAGCCACTTTCGGCAATATGTGACAACAAACGATGTACAGTTGAAGTCCACTTACCACGTGGTCGATAAATTTTATTTTCAGAACGGAAAATCTGACCTTCGCGCCCACCTTGAAGTTCTTGCATTAATATCCTTATGTGTAATTTTGGTTGTGCTTATAACGCCTGCTTAAGCGGCTGCCAATGCACTAAACCCAAACAGGCCACCGTAATCACCAAACTCAAACCGAACTAAAAATGCCATAGGTTGACAGTCTGACCTCAAGCACTTGTTAGCATTCGGTATCGAGCTACGTCAAAGCCGTACATCACTTGCCTATCAACAAACTCAAAACCAAACTGTTCATAAAAATTCCGCAGACGCTCCCTACCACCATGACAGTCACACCGTAGCCATTCACAGTTCAGTTTTTCTGCGAGCGACCGGATTTCAGATAGAGCTAATGAACCCAGTCCCTTAGAGCTAGAAGAATTGGTAATTGCTAGCTTGTGAAAGAACATGCTATTTGAATCTGTTGGCAAATCTTTCCAAAAGTCATCGAGCCCAAAGGATATAAACACACACCCTACAAACACACCATTATGTTGAAAAAAATACAAACCATCTAAAGAGTATGACTTTTTGAGTGAAGATACCTGTACTTGCTCGTTAGTCCACAATGGTACATTACGAGCGTTACAACGTTCGACAACTTCAAGTAAAATGTTCGAGGCTAACTCCCAGTGAGCTTCTTCTGAAGCTTTGCACAATTCCATTTGTCCTCCATGTAGAATGCTAGCAGCTCTTAGCCAGAACAATTCTGCAATTGCTGATATCAAACTGCAACCATATCTCAAATATCTGAAAACTAACAGTTGCTTAGCTTGAGCGTTGTGAATTCTTATCCGCAAAATCAAGAATATCTCTATACATCCTGCCTTACTTTGCCAAACTAAAAATTATGTATAAATAAACAGGTGTTCATTATGAACAAATCGCCGTTCTTGGCGTACATTCGTGACTTTATGCTGGGTAGAAATTACGCCCTTCGCACCGTTAAAGCATATGTTTACCAATATATAATCTTTCATGGTAAACAACACCCAAAAGAACTGGGCACTAGAACGCATCTCGCATGCACTCTATAAATATTTTCATCGCGGGTGTGACACATTTACCGGCATGGTAGCCGCATAAAGGCTTAATCATTTGAGCAGATTGAGTAAATTCAAGCTCTTGTAAACTCCCCTCTTTCAGCTCCTTTTCAACGGTAAAGCGTGGAAGGTAAGATATACCAATATTACTCTCAACGCAGTTCTTAATGGTGTTGATGCTGCTTAGCTCGATCATGTTGTCGATTGTTATGCTTCGCTCTTGAATAACACTTTCGAACGTATGACGAAACAGACACATAGAACCATTACTGATAAATCCGAGATCAATATGTTGTTCCCGTTGCTGGAAATCGATTTCTTGAAGAAGCGTGGAGCCGACCAAAACCAAGGGCTCATCGTCAAACTCATGTAATTCAAGGGCGTCGTCATTACCTACGCTATAGAAAATACCTAAATCTGCTTTGTCAGCAATCAGTGCATCTCGAATGTTATAACAGTTCTGTGACTTCAAAGAGAGCCGAACTTTAGGTGCTTTGATTCTAAACGCTTTCAGTATATCAGCCATTTTATAGGCTAGAAGAGTTTCAGCGACCAGTACTCTTAACTCTCCACTTGGTTCTGAGTTCTCATGCCGTGCCGTTTTCTCAATGTTTTCCATTACCCTTATCAGTTCATTCACGTAAGGAAGAACATTCTTTCCCGCTTGAGTGAGTACCATTCTGCGGCCAATTTTCTCAAACAACTGCAAGGAGAGATCTTGTTCTAGTTGTTTAATTTGGAAAGTGACCGTCGACTGAGTGCAGTAAAGCTTCTGCGAAGCTTTAAGAAACGAGCCTTCTTCTACAATCGTTTTGAGCGTAATAAATCGTTTTAAGTTCATGCCGACACTTCCAAAATTACATCGAGTTTTTTGAAGTCTTGATTCAAATATATTTAATTTTTCAATCAATAAAGGGGAAGTATAGTTTAAAAAAACAGGAGAGATACAGATGACACCCATTTTAGGCGCTTTTTTAACTTATGCTCTGGTTACTTCAATAACGCCAGGCCCAAACAATATTCTATCGATGAGTGTCGCAACTAGCCGCGGGTTCAAACAATCGACCAAGACGATTTTGGGAATGTTCTGTGGCTATATAATCTTGATGTTACTTTGCGGGCTCTTTACCTATCATATGGTTGGTTTACTACCCGTTATTACCCCTTTGCTAACTTGGGTCGGTGCTGTTTACATCGTTTGGTTAGCTTGGGGGATTGCAACAAGTGATACGGCGACTAAATCTCAGCATGCTGATGGGATTAGTTTCTTAAAAGGCTTCGGTTTGCAGTTTGTTAACGTCAAAATTTTTCTTTATGGCATTACTTCCATCTCGACCTTTGTGCTGCCATACACTCAAGACATTAAATGGATAGTAGGTACAAGCTTGGTGCTCGCAATCATCGCACTAGCAAGCAATCTATGCTGGGCTGTTGCTGGAAAGCTATTGCAATCTCAACTCCAAACATATGGCAAAGCGATTAACTATTCGCTTTCAGCCATGCTTTTATACTGTGCTGCCCAACTATTCGCATAGTCAGTTAACACTCTAAAGCGGAACATTTAATTGAAAGTAAAAAAAAAAGCGAGCCACTTGGGCTCGCTCTTGTCTAATGGTTTGGATGTATTACAGAAGTTCTACTGACTGCTGCGCAATAACAAACTCTTCATTAGTTGGGATAACCATTGCCACTGCGCCAAGCAGTTCCGAAGTCGCGATAACGCCTGCGTTACCAAAGCGAGCCTCTTCGTTGCCTTTAACATCTTCAACAAAACCTAGCAGTTTTAGATTGTTTAGAATTTCACGGCGAATGTCTAATGAGTTCTCACCAATGCCACCTGTGAAGATAACTGCATCTAGGCTGTTTAGTGGAATCATGTAAGAACCGATGTATTTCGCAACACGGTAGGTAAACACTTCGAAGGCTAACTTAGCGCCTTCGTGACCTTCTGCCATCGCTTCAAGAATACCGCGAGCATCAGAGGTTAGGCCAGAAACACCCAAGAAACCTGATTTCTTGTTTAGAGTTTCAAAGACTTTCTCAGTCGTCCAACCTTTCTTGATTAGAAACTCGATAACACCTGGGTCTAAGTCGCCAGAGCGAGTGCCCATCATTAGACCAGCAAGAGGAGTAAAGCCCATTGACGTGTCAACCGATTCACCGTTTGCAATCGCACAAACAGAAGCACCATTACCAAGGTGAACAGAGATGAAGTTAGACTCTTCAACCTTCTTGTCTAGCATCTTCGCTGCTTCACGGCTAACAAAGTAGTGGCTAGTGCCGTGGAAACCGTATCGGCGGATACCATATTCTTTATACAGCTCGTTAGAGATTGCACCAGTAAACGCCTTTTGCGGCATAGTTTGGTGGAACGCAGTATCGAATACAGCGAACTGAGGAAGGCTTGGGAAAGCTTGCATAGAAGCCTTAATACCTTTTGCGCCTGCTGGGTTGTGGAGCGGTGCCAGATCAGACAGATTCTCAATTTCTGTAAGTACTTCGTCATTAATACGAACTGTAGAAGTAAACTTCTCCCCGCCATGAACGATACGGTGACCCACGGCAACTAAATCTTTAGTGAAACCAAGAGTATCCATTAACGCAACGATTCGGTTAATAGCGTGCTGGTGGTGGTTATCAGGCGCATCAATCACCTCTTCAGTTTTTTCGCCGTTGTATTTCCAGCTAATGACTGCTTCTGGCAGACCAAAGCATTCGCCTAAGCCACTGACGATTGCGTCACCAGACTTAGAGTCAATTACAGCAAATTTTAATGAAGAGCTACCAGAGTTAATGACCAGCACAAACGAGTTCGACATGGATTTGTTCCTGTTTCAGACTGTGAACTGAAGCGTTACGCTTCTATATTGTTGTTGTGCTCATTATTCAATATTTTTTGAATCTTTCAACTTTTATTGGTCTTTTTAAACAAATCAAACAAACTTTTGTTGATCTATCGCAATAGTGGATTTATTTCACACTAAAAAATTAATGTTAATTTTATTACTAACCAGAACGCACTACACTTTAGTTACGCCTGAGCTTATGCAATCAGTGCGTCAATGGCATAAACATCACTTAGCAACCACTCGGTGAGAGGTAGTTTTGTTTACATTAGCAATCAGTTTGGTACTTATTGGCCTGTGCCTGCTTCTAGCGGGCTTAAAAACTGCGACTCAGATATGTAAGCAGACCAAACATGCTGGCTGGCGCTGGCTATACTGCTTGATTGTGAGCTTTGTCGTTGGCTATTCATTTGTGCTGATGTCTCTACTAGCAGAAAAATCAATCAGCCCAATTTTGCTCGGATTAAGCGCGATTCTCTTCTGTGGCAGCATTTTCGTTTATACCGTCGTTTCCTACAGTTTCACCACCATAGTTCAACTTAAAACATTAGTCAGACAAGAAAAGTACAATGCATTGCATGATCCTTTAACCAATTTGCCGAACCGTAAACACTGTATAGAAACAATCGAGCTATTAATTGAGCACGATAAGCCCTTTGACCTAATGCTGCTTGATGTCGTCAACTTTAAACAGGTCAATGACGGCATGGGACATTTTTGTGGCGATCAACTGCTAGTACAAATCGGACAACGTATTAGCTCACTATTAGAGAAAGGTGATTTTATTGCCCGAATCGGCGGTGATGAATTCATCGTTATTGCTCCACTTCGCCCTGAGTTAGACATAAAACATGCAGCTAAAAGAATTAATCAAGAGCTTCACTTGCCTTTCTCTGTTGACGGTTTTGAACTCACCACCAGCGCGAGCATAGGCATTAGTCAGTTTCCGTTGCATGGCTCTGATGCAGAGCAAATGATCAACGCGTCAGACATCGCAATGTATTGGGCGAAAAAAGCGGGAAGACCTTTTGCGATTTACGACGACACTATGAGCCAAGGTGCCAGACGAAAACTCGAAATTTCCCGCAACATAGATAAAGCCCTCGAAGAGAATGAGTTTCAAATCTACTACCAACCTATCTTGTGCAGCGTCCATGGCATTGTCAGCGGCTATGAAGCCTTGATTCGCTGGATCACTAAAGATGGAACGACCATTAGCCCGATCGATTTCATCCCCATCGCCGAGCACAGTAACAAAATCACGTCGATTACTGCTTGGGTACTTGATCAAGTTACACAAGATATCAAAACGTTTGAAACCCAAGGTATCCACTATCCTATACACGTCAATCTATCAGCCAAGGATTTAATGGGCTCCAAGTTAGAAGCGAAACTGCTAGAGCTAATCGAAAAAAATAGCAAGATTACTGATTGTATCGTTCTAGAAATCACCGAGAGCACCGCGATTAATCGCCTGCGAAGCCCTGAAAAGCTTCTAGAGAATATACGAAAGCTCGGTTTTAAGATCAGCCTAGATGATTTTGGGACGGGATATTCATCGCTTTCTTTACTCAGAGACTTACCTGTTGACCAAATTAAGATCGACCGTTCGTTTTTGTACAAACTAGAGAAAAACGAGCGAAACGGCTCTATCGTCGCCAATGCCATATCGCTTGCGCATGGTCTTGGCTACACCGTAGTAGCGGAGGGTGTTGAAGATAAAACTGTGCTCGATATTCTTAAGAGCCAAGGATGTGACTACATACAAGGCTTTTACTACAGCCCACCATTGGAAATTCATAGCGCCATTAATTGGACTTTATTACATAACCCGCCAATCATTTCAGAGCTTGCCAAAGTAAACTAAAAAAGCTGCCCCGAAGGACAGCAAAATGTTCAAAGTTCAAATGGATCAAATAAAATAAAGCGTTAAATTAGAACTGGTATGCGGCTGACAGCTTGAAGTTACGGCCGGGCTCATAGTCATCCGCGATAATGCCTCGTGCATCACCTGTTTTAGAGGCATGTGATACATAAGCTTCGTCAAAGATGTTGTCGATTCCGAACGTAACCGATAGATCTTCGACATTTGAAGGAATCCACTGAGCATAAAGGTTATGTACGTTGTAACCCTCCTTCACCGCTTTTCCTTCGAGGACATTGTTTTCTTCGAGCACCACAATTGATGTCCAACCGAACAAGACGTCAATAGAGTCTGCTTGGTAATCTAGAGTTAGCGCAATGCTATCACCGATATCCATGCTTCTATCATTGGCATCGAGTACCGGCCCGCCATTAGTCACATCTTTGTTGTCAGAGCGTGAGTAAGACAATTTAGAATTAAACGCTTCGTATCCGTACGTGGCACTGAGTTCGAACCCAGTAAACTCAACATCCCCTTTGTTGTAAATCAGGTAGCCTTGAGTAGATCGTTGATAATCTTCTGCAATGTAATCGTCTATTTGAGTTTTAAAGGCAGTTAAACTCGCTCCAAAGAAATGGCTGTTTACTTGCTTATTAAAGCGAACGCCGCCCTGCGTATTTTGACCTGTTTCGGCTTTAATATCGCTTGCTAGCTGCGTTGTTGGTTGATACTTAATAAAGGTTTCAAGCAGTTCTGGGCCTTTAAACAAGCTTCTTGTGCTCGCGAACAGAGTCCAATCATTGGTTACGTCCCATTCGGTCGCAAGTGACCAAGTCACATCATCAAAATTCGAAGTGCCCGTTGCGGCTTTGCGCTTGTAATCATCGTAGCGAACACCCGCAGTCACTGACCAAAAATCGGTAATGTACATTTGGTTTTCAGCGAAGAAGGCATTATTGATTGCAGATTCGTCGGCAAATACGACGCCGCCGTATATACTCTTACTGGTTTTGTCTATGTAGTCTAAACCATAAGTCACGGTACTATCTAAAAGGCCAATTTGGTAATCGCTTTGGAACTTCGCATTGACACCAACATTTTTATTTTCGGCACGGTTTACCGATAAACGGTCTACTGGCCAGCGACTCGTCACACCCGACTCATCACGAACGATCTCAGTTTGGCTGGAATAAAGTGTCACCTTACCTTTATGAACATCACCTTTTAGCTCATAAGATAAAGTCACCGTATCACGATCATAATCGGTTGGGATCGTTTCCTTGCCAGAACGCTCATTGTTTGCCGAGCCTGACCAATCAGGGCGTGGGCTGTAATCACCGCTATCACGGTAGAGGTCGTAGGCAAGCTCAAATCGGTGAAGATCTGAAGGCTCATAGCCTAACTTACCTAGAATATTGTATGTATCACCTTTGACACCAAATGTCTTATTCCCGTTACCGTCTTTGAAGTTGTCACGTGACACCCAGTTGCCATACAGCATGGAATCAAACTTCTCACCCAGCAGACCATAGAATGTCGCAGAGCCTTGTTGGCTGGCGTTGCTTGCGTAACCGCCATACACGCGCGTACCAAACTTCTCGTCTCCGCGTAATAGGTCTTTGGCGTCTTTAGTTTCGAAGTAAACCGAACCACCAAGACCATTTTGCGTCACCGAGTTGTTACCGACTTGAATTTCTGCCGTCTTGAGAATATCTGGGTTTAACGTCAGGTTGCCAATGTGGTGGAACATATTGGCGTGTTGAGAAGCCCCATCTAAGCGAATATCTAAGTCTGTTTCGCCAAGACCACGAATGTTGATTCGTTGGTTAACTGAGTGAGTACCGCCCACATCGACACCAGGTACATCACGCAGAAGATCCGACATATGATCCGCTTGCTTAAGTGACATATCACCGGCACCAAGTGATTCTGAGCTACTCGAAACCTTAGTACCCCATACGACAACATCTTCAAGGTGAGTGACCTCTTGCGCGAGCGCGCCGCTACTAAGCGCTGTACACACAGCAAGCGTGATTAAAGAGAGGTTTTGGGGGCGATTAGTTACCCTATTCATGCGACTATCCCTAAATGTAAATGATAATAATTCGCACGTATGATATGGTTGTTATCGATTAACTAAAAGATTAATAGCTTATGCAAAACTGCATACCGCTTATGAGGAACTGCCATATGCCAACCGCTGAACTCAATACACATAGATTACGTAAAGTAGCCATTACTCAAAAAGTAGAAGAGTCAGAAAAGCAGCTCATCGTCGGTGAGACTAAACATGGTCAAGCCCCTCTTGTTGAAGGGCAGTTTCTTTCCTACAACGTTGCCCAACGCGTCAATATGCATGGATGTAGAAGTCTTGAGTTACAAGACTCGAACGTTGTTTCTATGGCGCCTTCCTCGGTGATCATAACCGTCCTGCTTGAAGGCAAGCTGAGATTTAGCTACGACGACTTAGAGTTTAAGCTGGACTCTAGTCAATGCGGAAAAGTCACCTTGGTTAATCTCAATCAACCTACAAACTTCCGTCGGCAGATCACTAAAAATAATTGCGTGACCAAACTCAATATCATGATGAACCATGATTGGATCCAAGCGCGCACTAATGGCAACTGTCAGGTAAGCCAGTTCATCGCCAACCATAAAAACTTCCTTCAATTTGATGTTACCCCCGAGATAGAAAGTTTAGTGACACGTGCAATGAGTCTTTATCAAGCCAACTCATTCGAGGAAAAGATCGCACTAGAATCGATTGCATTTCAACTTATCGAATCAGTGTTTGGCAAGTTGGCAACGGAGAATTTCAACTCTAAGGAGACAGACAAAAGTGTCGGAATACCTTCGCCAGTTGAAGATATTGTCTGTTATATCGAATCGCACTTGGGCGATCCATTATCGGTTGACCTCGTCGCTGAGCATTTCTCCATGAGTAGCTCTAATCTGCAACGCAAATTTAAACAGCAACTTGGCGTGACTGTCAGTGGCTTTATTCGCAGACGTCGACTTGATGTGGCAAAACAACATTTGGAGCGTGGCTTAGTGACAATTACCGAAGCAGCCTATGAAGCAGGCTATAATCACCCCGCGAATTTTACCAATGCGTTTAAGAAAGAGTACGGCATTCCACCTATTTCGATTGCGACTCAAAAAGAGAATTCCGCTCAGATTCAATCAACCCAACAAAGACATCAGATATCAAATATTTACACTAGTTATAAGTAATAAACCGTACTTATAAAAAAACCTAATGTAACAAATTATTACAGCCATAAGTCATTGTAATCACAATGCATTATTTCTCTTTTAACATTTTATTTTGTTTTGTGACCGTTTTGTGAACTTTCGTTTTAAAGTCTGCTCATCGTATAAACACGAGCAATGAAAGCCGAATTAAGGCTTAATAATATGGACTTTATCATGAAAAAAACGATTCTAGCGGTTGCTATCGCATCTGTTTCTGCTTCTTCTTTTGCTGTTGAACTTTACAACAACGACGGCACAACTTTTTCTATCGGCGGCCACGTTTCTGTAAACGTAAACGACTCTGAAAAAGGTGATGCTGACGTAGGTACTAACTCGCCACGTATCAACTTTAACGCGACTCAAGAGCTAGGTAATGGCTTCACTGCTGACGCTAAAGGTGAATGGGCACTGAACTACCTAAACGGTGGTGAGAATTCATTTACTACTCGTCTAGGTTACGTTGGTCTTTCACACGACTCATACGGCCGCGCTGTAGTAGGTACTCAGTGGGCACCTTACTACGATGTAGCAGGCGTTGCTGATATGCCTATCGCTTTCGCTAACGACTTTATCTATGACAACCACGGTGCGCTAGGTACAGGTCGTGCAGATAAAATGGTGAGCTACCGCAACGGTTTTGATTTTGACCAAGCTGGTGAACTATCTTTCGCTCTAGGTTGGCAAGGTACTAACGATGACTTAACTCGTGATGATAGCAACACTGTAACTGGTGGCTTCAAGTATGATGATCGCGTACAAGCAGCTCTAACTTATGCTATCGCGGGTGCTCAATTGGGCTACACATACAACACGGGCGATTTTGTTGAAGGAACTTCAACGAAGAAAGAGAAAGCAAAATCTCACCTAGTATCTGCTAAGTACGGTACCTACGGTAAAGGCGTTTATGTTGCTGGTGTATACGCATCTAACGAAAACATGAACAACAGCGGTACTACTCTACTTGAAGAGAGCACAGCATACGAAGGTCTAGTATCTTACGCGTTCGAAAACAGCCTAAACCTAATCATGAACTACGAGAAGGTTGAAGGTAAAGAAACTAAGTCTTCAGAAAAAGACACTGCACGTGAAGAGCTTGCTCTACAAGCTGAGTACAACTTTACGCCTAAGTTTATCACTTACACGGCTTACCAGTTCGATCTAAACGACAAGAACAACCGTGAAACAGATAACAAGTGGCTAATCGGTGCTCGTTACTACCTATAAGCCCTAACAAGCTGTCCAAACTGCTGACCAATTTCAGCGCAGCCCACCTCTTGTAGGTGGGCTTTTTTACGTCTAGCGCTTTCAACTTGGGAATAAAAGTAGTAAAAAGATCGCACCTATTTGAAGTATTGCATTCGATTTTGTTTTAAGGTTTGGCTATGAATATTGGTGTTGTCTCTAAACTGACGGGATTATCAAGCAAATCAATCCGCCTCTATGAAGATAAAGGGTTGATCACTGCCCCACTGCGCAGTGAATCTGGTTACCGGGAGTATTCCCAACAACACGTCAATCAACTGAACCTGATCTCTCGCGCCAAGAATGCCGGGTTTTCTCTGGTCGAGTGCAAAGAGTTTGTCCATTTAGCCTCTAATCCAAACCGTAAGAGCAGTGAAGTCAAAGCGAAAGCAAAAGAGAAGCTCAAAGAGGTTGAGCTAAAAATTCGAGAATTAAAAGAGATTGAAAAACAGCTCAAGAGTTGGGTTTCTGCCTGCCCTGGTGACTCTGGCAGTGACTGCCCAATTATCGAAGACTTAACGAAAAATGAGTAATCTCTCTCGCATCCTAATAGCAAAAGACCTCCGATTTGGAGGTCTTTCAGTTGTGGACTAAGCCTTAATAATAAGTGCACATACGTTTACCATCCACTTCAATAATATTGAATGGCGTTTCGTAAATGCTTTCTAAAATGTCAGACTGAATCACCTCTTCAACACTGCCCTGCGCCACTACCTTACCCTTCTTGAGCGCGATGATTTTGTCTGAATAACAGGCTGCAAAGTTAATGTCATGAATCACAACCACAACCGTTTTCTTCATCTCATGAGCAAGTCTTCCAACATTGCGCATGATCTGCAAAGAATGTTTAATGTCGAGATTGTTCAGTGGCTCATCCAAAAACACGTAATCGGTGTCCTGCGCCATAACCATGGCAATAAAAGAGAGCTGCCTTTGACCGCCACTTAACTCATCGAGATATTTGTGTTGAATCTCGACCAAATCAAGATACTCAATCGCCTTATCGATGACCGTCTGGTCTTCATCGGTCAGCTTACCTTGTGAATAGGGAAATCGACCAAAGGCGATCATCTCTCTAACGGTAAAGCGCATGGTGATGTTATTGGCTTGGCGCAGTACCGCCAATCTTTTCGCCAGCTCTTTCGTATCCCACTGGCTCAGCTCTTTGCAATCAATCAGTACTTCGCCTTGATCCTTACTAACTAAGCGGCTCGCCATAGATAGTAAGGTACTTTTTCCTGCCCCATTAGGGCCAATAATAGAGGTGACTTTACCTTTTTCGAACTCTGCGCTCGCGCTATCCACCACTTTGGTTTGACCAAACACTTTGGTCAGGCTTTTCATTGAAATCATAATAGACCTACACGATTTTGTTGCGCAGCAACATGGTTAAGAAGTAAATACCGCCAATGAAGTTGATCACCACACTGATCGTGGTTGAGAAACCAAATAGGTTTTCAACTATCCACTGACCACTCAGTAATGAGGCAACTGAAAGTAACGAGACGCCCACCAGCAGAACTTGGTGCTGGAAGGACTTAAACAATTCGCGCGCTAGGTTGGTGACCAGTAAGCCAAAGAACATGATTGGGCCAATCAAGGCAGTCGAAATCGCGATCAGTGCAGCACTTAATACAAGGACTTGCAGCGTCACTTTTTTCACGTCGACACCCAGGCTTGTTGCGTTGTCTTTGTCTAGCCAAAACACATCCAAAACACGGTGTAATCGGTATAAAGCAGCACTGATCGCCAGTAACAATGGAGCGCAGTAGTAAACGAGCTCTACCTTAACGTTGTTAAAGCTGGCAAACATATTCGCTTGAACAGACGCGAAGTCATTTGGATCCATCAGCATTACAAAAAAGGACGAAATGCTACCAAACAGCTGCCCTAGGATGACCCCAAGCAGGAGCAATACCATCAGGTTTTGTCGCTCACCTCTAAAATAGAAACTAAATAGCAAGAGCGAAAAGCCAAGCATCACCACAACAGACAAACTGAAGTTGAAGTATGCGTTCAAGGCAAAGCTGCTCATGCCTCCAAAAATTACCACTACCAAAACTTGAGTAAACATGTATAGGGAGTCAAAGCCCATAATACTTGGTGTAAGGATGCGGTTGTGAGTAATCGTCTGGAACACTAATGCTGATTGACCAATCGCGATACCCGCAATGACCATAGCCAGCACTTTAGGTACTCGACGCGACAGGAAATACTGATAATTGTCGGCATTCAGGCCAATACCAATAAACAGAAAGCAAAATACGAGTGCAATGATCGCCAGCCCGATAAGTTTGGTTCTATCAAGCATGCTTTTGCCCCTTAAGAATAAAGAAGATAAACACCGCTCCGCCAAGAATACTGATAATGGTAGAAATAGGGATCTCGTAAGGGAAAATAATCAGGCGTCCTGCCAAGTCGCAACAAAGAACAATTAGCGCCCCGAGAATGGCAGTTAGAGGGATGTTTTTACGTAAGTTGTCACCAAAGAATCGGCTCACAAGGTTAGGTACTATCAAGCCTAAAAATGGCAGCATACCGACAATCATCACTACAGTCGCAGACATCACTGACACCAGTAATACACCAATCACTAACACCTGCTGATAGTTCAAACCGAGGTTGGTCGCAAAGTCTTTACCTAGCCCTACCGCAGAGATCCTTGCAGCATACAGATAACTGAAAATGGCGACTGGAATCGCGATGTAGAGTAACTCGTAGTCACCCTGTAACAAGTTAGCGAAGTTCGCCACTGTCCAGCTAGAGAGGTTTTGTAGCGCATCGTATTTATAGGCGATGAATGTTGCTAAAGAATCTACGACGTTACCAAAGATGATCCCCACTAAAGGAACAAAAATGGCGTTTTTAAATTGGATGCGATTAATAAACTGAACAAACAACAATGTACCTGCCATAGATACACCGAAAATCAGCCACAACTGGGCGCCATTACCGAATAGTACTAGGCTCAATACATAACCTAACATGGCACATTCGATGGTGCCTGAGGTCGACGGTGACGCAAATCGGTTTTGGCTAATTTGCTGCATAATCAGACCAGCGATACTTAAACCTGCACCCGCCAGCAACACGGCAACAAGACGAGGGATTCGACTTGTCCAGAATAGATGCCAGCTATTTAGATCACCGGCAATTAAAGAAGCGAGATTTAGCTGCCCCACTCCAACAAACAGTGACGCGATACTCAATACTATCAACGCCAACAACAACTTTTTCACTTGCTTTTCTCTTTAGCACAAAAGCCTCAAGCACAAAAATGCTTGAGGCCAGTTTTTATAATTCTTATGTTCTGTTAGTTGACTGCTGATGCTGATTTAACATCTTCAATCATCTGCTCTGTCGCACGCATACCTGCGATAGATAGGTACCAAGCGTTGATGTCTAAGTAAGCTAACTTCTTGTTTTGGTAAGCGTCAGTTGCTTTAACCAAATCGTTTTCGAAATCACGCTTCACTGTGCTGCCTTTACCTTTGTTGATCAGAATATCTTTGTCGATAACCAGCAAGGTTGATGGGTTCTTTTCACGAATGAACTCATAAGAGACAAGGTCACCGTGACGGCTCTCTTTGATCCCTTTTACCGTTTCTTTGAAGCCAAAGTCTTTGTAGATAGCGGAGAAACGAGATTGCGCGCCAAACGCCGTAATGTTACCACCCGCACTCATTACCGTTAGAGCGTCAACATCGTTCTTGTCATTAGAAGCACTGATTGATTTGAATTCTTTGTCTAGCTGCTCGATCTTAGACTCAACAAAATCTTGTTTCTCGAAGACTTCACCAAGATTACGCCATTGCTCTTGAGTGCTCTCCCAGTAACCTTTTTTTGAATCCGCAGCAAACACGATCGTTGGGGCGATCTCTGCAAGTTCTTTGTACTTCGCTGCGCCGCGAGAACCGACAATGATTAGGTCAGGTTTTTGAGTATAGATGGTTTCAAAGTCTGGCTCGTGCAGGCTGCCCGCTGAAATGAATTTGTAATCGCGATATTCAGCCAAGTAATCAGGAAACATGCTGACCGTTGACACTGCGACAGGCTCAATTCCAAATGCTTTAACGGTGTCTAGCGCGCCCAAACCAATAACCACAACCCTTTCAGGGTTCGACTCTAATTTTGTGGTACCTTGTGCATGCTCAATTTCGACCATTTTCGCGTTAGCACCAAATGCTAACAATCCTGTGGCTAATGCCAGTGCAGACAACTTCATTGTTTGACTCCATAATTACTAATGCAATCCATTATCATTTAGATTTGTATCAATGTCATCTGCAATTTACGTTATTTACACTTTTGAGAATTATGTAATAAATGAGAGAGTTAGAGAACAGATGTAAAATAAAGGAGCTCTGTTAGCTCCTTTAAAATGAATAGATTTTAGAAAAAATCGATAGTCGAACGACCATTGCCCTTCTTCTTGGCAGGATTAGATTCTTTGCTTTTCGGTTGCGATGACTTATCTTTTGCTGGCTTTCGATTTTTAGAATTCGCCGGCTTGCTCGGTTTATCTACCTTCTCAGCTTTTACTTCAGGCTCTGTCACTGGCGCATCGCACACCACAACGTAGTATTCTTGGTTAAATTCAAAAAAATCACCATCGTAAAGCTTACGACGTTTACGCGTTTCCAATTCGCCATTCACGGCGACATAACCTTCAGCAATAAGGTGCTTCGCCTCACCTCCACCACCAACGAGGTTGGCTATTTTGAATACCTTATACAACTCTATTGGCTGTGACGAGACTTCGATTCCAATCGCTTCGATTTCGATCTCTTCACCCTGTTCGTAATCTTGGTCCATACGATGCCTTATGGTCTTTCTTAAACAAAAAAGAGAGTCTAATCTCAATATCTCTATAAATAAACTAAAGTTATTAATAAGTATAAGATACAAATAAGGTTCAACGTCGTGAAATGGTCTTTGCTGCCGTTATTGATACCGCTAAGTAGTGCCGCTATGGCTTATCATCCTCCCACAAACGTTGTTATCTACGGTGACGATGCTTATCCCCCTTACAGCTACATAGAAAATGGTCAAGCAAAAGGCATTTACACAGAGATACTCCAAGCAGTATTTGAAGAGATGCCCAAATATCGCGTTAAAATCACCTTAGTCCCATGGAAACGCGGGCTTAAGCTACTAGAGGTAGGAGAAGGGTTTGCACTTTACCCTCCTTATTACTACATCGATAAGCGCCCTTATATCTCCCCCTACTCAATTCCGATCTTGAATGAAGAGGTCGTGGTTTACTGCCAGCCAGATAGTGTAAAGAATCGACGGCTAGAACACTGGCCTGCTGATTATTTTGGGCTAACAGTCGGTATCAATGAAGCCTTTGCTCTTGGAGGAACAGAATTCTGGGAAGCTGTTAAGAAAGGAAAGATCTTCTTAAAAGAAGCCAAAGGTAATCGAGCCAACCTCCTTAACTTGTATAAAAACCGTATTGACTGCTACATCAATGATCGGCTCTCCATTCTTTGGGAAATCAAACTATTGACTAAAGAAGGCGCGGTTAAACCAAACTGGCAGTTAACATTAGGTAATTCAATAAGCGGCGAACAGGGCTACTTAGGCTTTACCAACAAATCACCTGATAAATACCCTTACAAAGGAGATTTTGTTAAGCAATTTAATCGAACTTTAGACCAACTTCAGATAGATGGAACCGTTGAGAAGATCATGTCCAAGTACATACAAAATAACAACTAGCTGACGTGGCTTACACTCCCCTGACACACTTTCCACACTGGAAAATTTGCCTTTCCCCCTTTTCCTTTGAGAATCCCTTACATTGCACATCTCAATACAACGCATAGGACGCATTAGTCCCAAATAAACCAATAAGAGAAAGTAGTGATGACCAGAGATACCAATGTTCTAGTACTAGATAGCCAGCCGATAATGCGCGAAGCCATTTCTCAATTTGTCTATGATGGATTAATGCACTCTTGCGTGTACCAAGCTTCAACAGTGGTATGCGGGATTAACATATTAAAGAAGTACGGCATTGATTTAGTATTATTGGATGTAGAGCTAGAAGGCTCAGATGGATTTGAGTTTTTAAGACGTGCTCGCGCCTATGGCTATAAAGGCCAAGTGCTATTTATTTCAAACAACGATCACCCAATGTACTCAGAAACGGCACGTAAACTCGGCGCAAACGGATACATCACCAAGCGTGAAGACACTCCCGTCATCCGTGAAGCCATTGCTCGTGTTGCAAGTGGTTACTCGGTATATAAACGTAAAACCTTTGAAAAGTGCCAGCGTTACACCACGCTTTCAAATCGCGAGACGGTTGTGTTCAACTACTTGGTAAAAGGCTACAGCAACAAGAAGATCTCAGAAATATTGTCGTTAAGCTCAAAGACCATTAGTACTTATAAATCGCGAATCCTCGAAAAATACAAAGTGGATTCCATTGTTGAACTGATGAACCTCCAACAACATGTCTATGTAGATGTTTCTGAGGCTAGAACAAATGCTGCTTAAGTTTCTGTACCAATAGCTTATGCAATGGGTTGTCATGATTGACCAATTTATAGTTAGCAACTGTTGATAAAGGTTGTTTTAATTGCAAGTGTTCAGGCAACACGGTGACATTGTAGTCAGTGCGTTGTTTAAGGTGGCTCGCTGCTGGCAACAGTGTCGCACAGTCAAGCTCATTTAAGGTTTCGAACAGACAAGTCATATTATCTACGGTCGCCACTTTGTTGATCTTGATACCATTCGACTCTAGTGTCCGCTTGATAACTGCTTTCTTATCTTGCCAACCTTTCATTTCCATTAATACATAAGGCATCGATAGCTTTTCTTCTAGTGTGCGATCTTGGTACTTATCCGAGCACACTATTGCCCCTTTGTATCTTCCCAAGTGATGCTGGTAGATGGTTTTAACCTGTTCATCGTTAAAGTACTGAACACCAATATCAATACCATCTTCGTGAATCTTTTCAACTGAAGAGTCAGACCAAGTGGTGATTTGGATTTCTGCTTTGGGAAACGTCTCTAGCAAGTCCAAAAGCAAGGGTTTACCAATTAAATATTGCGCCAAACTTGGTAGTGCGATGACGATCGGCTTATCGTAAGTGATTGGATTAAAGTCGGCAGGCTGCACCGCCTCATCAATCAAATTGAGGCCTTTGGAGATTTTAGGTAATAGATTCAGAGTATATTCCGTCGGCTCAAACTCGAAAGCACCACGGACAAAAAGCTGGTCATCGAGTTGTTCTCTCAGCTTGGCTAAATACTTACTCACAGCGCTTTCTGTTTTACCTAACTCTTTAGCAACTGGCTTTAATTGGCGATGCTTCTCTAACAAAGGGAGTACCTTGAGTAGATTGAGATCCAACTGTGACTTCATAACAATTCCGTGAGTTGACTTTTCTGGCAGTAAATACGCTCTATCTTGGCAACGTATTCGTCATACAAAGTGAATAAAATATTATAATCATATGTTTACTAGAAAAACATCACACAAAGTTGTCAGAAAATGCGCCAAATTTCACCTTTGCTCATAGGGATACCCTGTTATCGTGGTCTGTTTATCAAGTGATATATCAACAACTTTGGTCACTCTGTGAGCTACAGTTAATATTTTTTATGCAACTGACAAATAATGCAATTGATATGCTAGAGATCAAAACTCAATTCCTGTATTACTAACAGAATAAGTGATTAATAAAATTAGAAATATCACACAACAACGATAAACCACAGAGTTATCAGGTATATAGATTTTCAATGGATCATTCAATTGGCAACGTCGTGTCTCCACCAAAACTGTCTCTAGTATCCGGGACGGATGATGAACTGGTAGATAAAATTGAATCCGCAGTGCTAGGGCTTACCGGCGCTGAACTTGACGATCTTATGGATAATCATTTCCGTCATATGATTGATGTGCTTAACGATGGCATCTTCTATATGTCGGGAAATGAGTATGTTTGCTTCTACAATCCCTCTTTTTACTCACGTTTTGGCATCGACTCCGGACATACCGATCTAAAGAGCTGGACTGACCTTGTGCACCCACAAGACCAAATCGCATTCGGAGCAAAAGTAGATGAGCATATTCAGCAAGATGGTGCTCGCGTTGTCACTCAATATCGCATTCGTTGTACCAACGGCCGATACATTTGGCTTGAGGGCACAGCCGTAACAAAGACGGTCAATGGCCAAAGATTTATGATTGGCTGCCATCGTGATATCTCCGATAGAAAGCTGATGGAGTCTTATGTTCAGCAAACATCGTTAACTGATGGCTCTTCTGGATTAGCTAACGAGCAGAAGTTAGCGATGGATCTCGATAACCTTAAGGTGCTGAACGAAGAAGCGCACCATCTCATGTACATCCAACCCGGTGTTACGCGTTCGTATCAGTCATTATATGGCGCTCAAATGATGCGTAATTTACTCTCGCGCCTCACAAAAGTACTCGGAGACTTTCCCGAGCACTTCGTTGACATGTACCGTATTCAGTCTCACGACTTCGCCATCATTGTTCGCGGTGAGTTCGATGAACTCGCTCTAAACAAGCTCGCTCGTCGCATAACCAAGGTCTATAAAGACGCGATTCGGACGCTCGACTTCCTGTTTGCCAACGATATCAGTATCGGTATTTACCCAAACATCTCTGAACATTGTCGCACCGACGAAATTGTACGTGTCGCTGCTCAAACCTGTCAGTTTGCTGCAGCGCATTCCGAACACTCTGTGCGAATTTATGCAGGAAAAACCAAAACTCAAATCGATCGACACTTCTATATTGACCAAGAGCTTGGCAATGCCATACGTAACGGCCACCTGTCGGTTAAGTTTCAACCTATTGTCTGTTGCAAATCAGATAAGGTCGCGAGTTTTGAGAGCCTAGTTCGATGGCGTAGTGATACATTAGGAGAGATTTACCCAGATGAATTCATCTCAGTGGCAGAGAAGAAAGGCCTGATAAGCGAATTAGGCTACTTTGTGTTTGAAAAAGCGTGTTGCTTTATCAACAAGTACCAACAAACGCACACTGAAGAGATTAAAGTGAATGTTAACGTTTCGGTACTGCAATTACTCAGTCAACAGTTTCCTGACAACGTTAAGCAGATTACCGAAGAGTTTGGGGTCAATGCGAACTCAATTGTGCTCGAACTCACTGAGACCATCATACTAGATGACAACAAAGACGCGATTTCGCAGCTAATGCGACTTAAGCAGTTCGGCTTTCAGCTCTCTTTGGATGACTTTGGCGCCGGTTACAGCTCCTTAAACAGTTTTTTTGATTTGCCGCTGTCACAAATTAAGATTGATAAGTCGATTGCTTGGCGTTCGTTAGAAAACCCGGTCACGTTCGAATATCTCTCATTTATCACCAATTTGTGTAACGCCTACAATATCGATATTGTCATTGAAGGGATCGAAGACGCCGCAATGCAACGTGTCTTCACTGATATGGGAGCCGCCTACCTCCAAGGCTATTGGTTCTCTAAGCCACTTTCCCTTGCTAGCGCTAGCCACTATACCAAGATATAACCCCGTCTCACATCCGAGACTTATTCATCGAATTCCTCATTCCATTTGACTAATTAACTTTAGTTGTAGAGAATTCACACAAATTTATAAACCAGTTCATATACCTCGCCAAAATTACGGCTACAGGTAACGGTGTTTGGTGAAGCCTAGCTTCTCAATCAAGGATAGATAAAGCACTGATAACGTAACTAAAATCGTTATTACTGGACACGGAACTAACTGTTGTTTCTGCCTCTGGAGTAAAAAAGTGTCTTATTCAGTACGTAGCTTGATTGGTGCAGCTCTCTCTGCAACGCTAATTTTTTCGCCTGTCGTTTCAGCTTCAACTAACTCAGCCTTATGGTTCGAGCATACTGATATTCAGATGCCAACCAATACCATGGTTGCTGAGCTAAACAATGGTTTACGCTTTGTTATCCTACCGACCACTCGTCGCTCTGATGAAGTCTCGCTACGTATCCTGATTGGCTCAGGCACCGCTCAGCAAACTAATGATCAGGATTCAACAGCCAAGCTAGCCGCACGTTCTACCGTAGAAAGCAGTGACTGGAAGGCCACGACTGAACTCGAACAAACCGTATTTAGCCTAGATCTTTTGCACGCGGATGCGAGTGCGATAGAGGCAAACTTAGCCGCTATGCAGAAAAGCCTAGCGACCAATGCAAACGGCAACGAGTTCAAGCAAAAATTCTATGTCCCACAAAACGTGACAGTTATTGTTACTGGTGGGGTTAACACCAGACAGACAACCAAGCTAATCCAACGCCAGTTTTCTGGATGGGCAAAGGGCACATCTAAGCAAACCGATGAAGCAAGCAAGATTACTCTGAATGCTTATCTCAAGCCAAGCGTAACAAACGACACTGGCTTGTCAGTAAGCACGCTTAAAATACTCCAAGACGAGCAAGACAGTAAGCTGCAGCGCAAAGAGATCTTGTTAACTACCTTGGCCAACAAAATGCTAGAACATCGCATTCAAAACGCTCTAGAACAGCAGAATTCTCAAGCAAAAGTCTCTGTCGAAAACGAGGTTCTTTTTGATCACCGCCTGCTTTCACAAATTCGTATTACGGAGATGTCAGCCGATGAAAAGTCGACAACAGAAAGCGTAGTGAAATCTGAAATTGAGCGTGCGATTGCAGCTGGATTCACTCAAGTTGAATACGAAATGGTCGTTAGTGAGCTGCGCGAGCAACTAAAAAGCAAAACTCGCTTGGGTAACGACCACTATGCCGCAGACCAAGCCGACCGCCTAGTTGAAGCGATCAGCTTAGGTAATGTCTACACAGAGCCATCATACGATCTTGATTTGCTCAACTTCCACGTCGCTCACCTAAATGAGTACGATGTAAGTAAAGAATTTGAGAAGACTTGGTCAGCGGACAGCAGCGTTACTTTATAAGCCAGTTGTACCAAGCCAAATAAATATCATATTGAAACCAGTAGTGTACCCCACTACTGGTTTTTATGTGATTACAAAGAGGAAAGATTAACTAGATGCCGCGTATAAGGCTGTTGCGGGCGACTAAACAACTCCTGAGTCTCACCTTGTTCGATGATTTCCCCTTGCTTCATTACGATTGTGTAATGGCACAACGAGCGCACTACATTCAAATCATGACTGATAAACAAATAGGTAAGTTGATACTTTTCTTGGAGTGATTTCAGCAGATCGAGCACTTGCGCTTGCACCGTCCTGTCCAAAGAAGAGGTTGGCTCATCTAACAGAATAAACTCTGGTTTAAGGATTAACGCCCGCGCGATTGCAATACGCTGCCTTTGTCCGCCAGAAAACTCATTTGGGTAGCGATGTCTTGTCTCTGGGTCTAGGTCGACCTCTGCCATAACATCGCAGATTCGTTGGTCTATTTCATCTTCGCTCAGCGTCTGATGTACCCGCAACCCTTCACCAATCACTTGCGCTACCGACATGCGAGGATTCAACGCAGAGAAGGGATCTTGAAACACTACCTGCATCTTGCTTCGATAAGGCAACATACCCTTTCTATCTAAACCTTGAAGCTCGTTGTCTTGATAAGCGATAGAGCCTTCCGATTTGACCAAACGCAGTATTGCCATTCCCGTGGTTGATTTACCCGAACCACTCTCGCCCACCAGACCTATCGAGTGCCCTTTCTTTAACTCAAAGTTCATATTAGTGACGGCTTTAATATGCGATACCACTCGTTTGAAGATACCACCAGTAATTGGGAACCAAACACGTAAGTTACTCACATCAAGTAAAGAGGAAGCTTGCTCACTGATTTTGACAGGCAAGCCCCTTGGGTCTGAGTTAATCAGCTTTTGTGTGTACTCATGGACGGGGGAATTGAATATCTGTTCACAGCTGCCAGTTTCAACCAAACTACCGTTTTGCATCACGGATACACGATCAGCAATTCGTTTTACAATACTCAAGTCATGAGTAATAAACAGCATTGCCATGCCCATTTCTTGTTGTAGCTGCTTTAATAGATCGAGTATCTGAGCCTGTACTGAGACATCCAATGCTGTCGTCGGTTCGTCTGCGATTAACAACTCGGGTTCGTTAATCAGTGCCATGGCAATCATTACCCTTTGCCTCTCTCCCCCAGACAGTTCATGCGGATATGCCATAACTTTGTGTTCAGGGTTACGAATGCCCACCTTACCCAACCACTCAACAGCAAGTGCTTCTGCAGCTCGTTGGCGCATCCCTCTATGGATAGCTAATGTTTCAACCAGTTGTTTGCCTATCTTGTGCAGCGGATTAAGCGAAACCATTGGCTCTTGAAAAATCATGCCGATTCTTCCGCCGCGGATCCCTCTCAACTGGCGCTCTGAACATTCTAGAATATTGATGCCATCAAACTCAATGTTGCCTGAAAGGTAGTGAGAAGAGCCTTGTGGGAGCAGCTTAAGAATCGAGTTGGCTGTTACCGATTTACCAGAGCCACTTTCACCCACTAAGGCAAGCGTCTCACCTTTTTTAATCGAAAGTGATACCTCGTTAGTCACCTGTTCGACTTGCCTCTTACGACCAAACCCGACAGATAAGCCATTAATTGTAAGTACAGTTTCAGACATCGCTATCTTCCTTGGTGGTGAGGGTCAAAGGCATCACGGACTGCTTCACCGATAAACACCAACAAAGTTAACATCACAGAGAGAACAAGGAATGCCGAAAAACCAAGCCATGGCGCTTGCAAGTTGGCTTTACCTTGCGCGAGTAACTCACCCAATGAAGGCGAGCCTGCGGGTAAACCAAAACCTAAGAAGTCTAGGGAAGTTAGTGTTGTTACCGAACCTGAAAGGATAAAAGGCATCATGGTCAGAGACGCAACCATAGCATTGGGCAACATGTGACGCAGCATAATGCGCTTATCTGCCACACCCATCGCCTGCGCGGCACGCACATAATCAAAGTTACGACAGCGTAAGAACTCGGCGCGCACTATCCCAACCAAGCTCATCCAGCTAAATGCCACCATAATCCCGAGCAACCACCAGAAATTGGGCTCGACAAAACTGGATAATATGATGAGCAAGAAAAGTGTCGGCATACCCGACCACACTTCGATAAAGCGTTGACCAAACAAATCTAACCAGCCACCGTAATAACCTTGAGTAGCGCCGACTGCCACACCTATGACACTCGAAACTATGGTTAAAACAAAGCCAAACAGGACCGAAATACGAAAGCCGTAGATGACCCGCGCCAATACGTCTCGGCCTTTGTCATCAGTCCCTAGCCAATTGACATTGTCCGGAGGTGAAGGCACAGCACCGCCGATATTGAAGTTAATGGTATCGTAGCTAAATCGAATTAACGGCCAGACGATGTAACCCTTTTCTTCGATTAACTCGATCACATAAGGATCGGTATAGTCTGCCTCGGTTTCAAACTCACCGCCAAACTCAGTTTCCGCATACTGAGTAGCAATCGGGAAATACCACTGGCTATCAAACTCCACCAGCAACGGTTTGTCATTAGCGATAAGCTCAGCAAACAAGCTAACGATGAACAACAGCCCGAAAATCCACATAGACCAAAAGCCACGCTTGTTGGCTTTAAACCTGAGCCAACGCGCTTCATTAAGAGGATTAGTTCGCTTTTTTTTCAACAACATTAACGCGCCTCAAAATCAATTCGTGGATCTACCCAGGTATAGGTAAGGTCTGAAATTATGCTCAAAATCAGGCCAAGAAGCGTCATGATATAGAGTGAGCTGAACACGACTGGATAGTCGCGTTGTATGGTTGACTCAAAGCCGAGCAGGCCGATCCCTTCTAAAGAGAACATCACCTCAATCAACATTGAGCCAGTGAAGAAGATGCTGATAAACGCAGCTGGAAAGCCTGCGATAATAATCAACATCGCATTGCGGAAAACGTGCTTGTAAAGAATGTCTCGCTCATCAAGTCCTTTTGCTCGCGCGGTAACCACGTATTGCTTGTTGATCTCATCAAGGAAGGAGTTTTTCGTCAGCATACTTAATGTCGCAAAACCGCCTATAACCATGGCGAGGATCGGCAAGGCTAAATGCCAAAAGTAATCGATGATTTGCTGATACCAGTTGAGCTGTTCGAAATTACTTGAGACCAAACCACGCAGCGGGAACCAACTAAAATAGTTACCGCTGGCAAACACAATAATCAGGATGATGGCAAACAAAAAGCCTGGAATCGCATATCCGACGATGACGACTGCGCTAGACCAAATATCAAATCGACTGCCATGATGAATCGCTTTCAAAATCCCCAGTGGAATTGAAATCAGATAGATGATCAACGTACTCCATAAACCAAGGGAGATAGAGACTGGCAATCGCTCAACAATTAGATCAATCACGCTACCGCCCTTGAACAAGCTATCGCCGAAGTTGAAAGTCACATAGTTTTTCAACATATCGAAATAGCGTTCATGGATAGGTTTATCAAAGCCGAACTGCTTTTTAATTTCTTCGACAACTTCTGGGTCTAAGCCTCGCGAGCCTTTATAGCCCGTAGAAGAGGCCTCCTCCACGACAGCCGTGTCAGCTGAGTTACCTCCCCCAGTGAAGCGGCTCATCAAACCAGACTCTAACCCCTCCATTTGCGCAATGGCTTGTTCAACTGGCCCACCCGGAGCCACCTGAATAATGAAGAAGTTAATGGTGATAATCGCCCACAAAGTGGGTATGACTAACAGCAGTCGTCGAAAAATATATGCAGCCATCAATGCCTCAATTAACGTCGTTTTTCTGGAAGCTTGGCAGCTTTCTCTTTAGATACCCACCAAGTATCGACACCTAAGTCATACTCTGGTCGAATATCTGGTCGCTCAAACTTGTCCCATGTCGCGACGCGGTAGTTGCTGTAATGCCACTGAGGAACCATGTAGAAGTTCCACTGAAGCACCCTGTCGAACGCACGCCCTAACGCGAGTAACTTATCAGGGTTCTGCTGATTATCGGCAATCTCTTGAGTCAGGTAATCGACTGCTGGGTCAATGACGCCCGCAGTGTTGTAGGTCGAGTCAATGAACTTTGAGTTCCAAACAATCATTAAGCTAGAGCTAGGATAAGCGTTGGCAAAGAAACGTGAAGAGACCATATCAAAATCGCGATCACGCAGGCGCTTGATGTACTGAGTACGATCCACCGTGCGAAGCTTCATATCAATCCCCATTAACTTAAGATTCTTCTGAAATGGGATCGCGTAAGTTTCTACATTCGGATTAAAGATAAGTAGCTCAAAGCTCATCGCTTCACCGGTTTTGGTGTTGGTCATTACTTTGTTTTTCAGCTCCCATCCAGCCTCTTTAAACAGCTTAAACGCTGTGCGCATTTGGCTACGAATGCGACCCGAGCCATCTGTTTTAGGTGGTTGGTACTCTTCGGTAAATACACGGGGAGGGATCTTATCCTTTATCGGCTCCAATACCGCTTTTTCAGCGTCTGAAGGCAATCCTACTGACTCATAATTTGTGTTCTGAAAGTAACTGCGTGTACGGCTGTTTTCGTTGTAGAAAAGGTTCTTATTCATCCATTCAAAATCGAGTGCGTAGGTAATAGCTTCTCGAACTTTAGGATCTTTAAATACCTCGGTTTGAATATTGAACACAAAACCATTAGCTTGCTGAGGCTGTGAATGGGGGATGACTTCTTTTTTGATGTACCCCTTATCAAAGTTCGAGCCTGTGTATGAGTTCTCCCAGAATTTCGGTTCGCTCTCAATACGGATATCAAACTCACCCGCTTTAAAAGCCTCAAGCATAACCGTGTCATCGCGGTAGTAGTCATATTGAACCTGTTCAAAGTTATTACGACCCACATTCACCGGAAGGTCTTTGGCCCAATAGTCTTTGTCTAATGTATAGGTCACGCTCTGCCCTGGCTTGTAGTCGGTGACCTTATAAGCGCTGCTGCCTACTGGTGGCTCATTGAGGGGTTCAGAGAATTTTTTGTCTTGCCAGAAATGCTTAGGAAGCACACGAGTGGACTGAGCGAAACTAAACAGTTTCTCTCTATCTGGCTCAGACATCTCTATACGTACAACATGATCAGACTTGGCGGTGACAGATTTAATGGCTTTGTAGTAAGAGCGGTACTGAGGTACACCCTCGGTCATGAATTTTTCGAAGGTAAAGGCGACATCATGAGCCGTAATAGGCTCACCATCTTGAAATCGTGCTTTAGGATTAATGTCGAGCTCTAACCACATGAAATCATCTGAATAGCGCGCCTTACTCGCAATCAGCGGATAGTAGGCATCAATCTCATCGCTAGGAGAATACATCAGTGTATCGTAAAGCTGACCGCTTCCTGCTGCTGCCACTCCGCGCGACGCATATCGATTGAAGTTATCGTAAGTCCCCATTTGACCATATGTCACTTTGCCGTATTTGGGCGCATCAGGGTTGACGTAATCGAAGTGAGCAAAATTTTCTGGGTATTTTGCGTTTCCAAACCCAACCAGAGTCGTCGTTTCTATAACGTCGGCGTAAGCCCCAAAGCTTGTACTCGCGGCAATCAATCCACTAAGTACAAAGCGAGACAGCATCTTCATATGCTCTTCCTTCCATGGTCATCCAAGTTAATCTAATAACTATAGTATTAATTAGTATTAATAATTCAACTACTTGGATAAGTATAGGTAGGGAAAGTTCTTTCTGTGAAGCAAAAAAATTCGCCCTCACTAAGTTAGAGGGCGATTTCAATCAGAGCGAATTATGATTTATCTTCAAAGCGTTTAGCTAGTTGATGGAACTCGTCCACCTGCTCTTTAAGCTCATTAGAGTGTTCTTTTACAGCACGAGTTGCCGCGAGATTTTGCTCTGAGGTTGAGGCAATAGATTGAATATGCAAATTCACTTCACTCGACAGTTCACGCTGCTTATTTGCTGAGCTTTCAACCGACTGCATTAAATGATTCATCGACGTCATGAGTTCTTCCACCTCAGACAATTTCTCAGCACTCACACTCGCTACATCGCTACACGCGTTGGTTTGCTCTTGGTTAGCTAAGATATCTTTTTGCCAACTTTCAATAGTGCCCAACATGGCATCAATGCTGTCCTTAATTTGAACGGTCGCATTGGATGTGCGCCCAGAAAGTGCGCGAACTTCATCCGCAACCACAGCAAAGCCTCGGCCTTGTTCACCCGCTCGCGCCGCTTCAATTGCTGCATTAAGGGCCAACAGGTTGGTTTGCTCGGCGATGCCACCGATTTCTTCCATCATCTTACTGACGTTTTGAGCTTGCTCACTCAACTGGTAGGTTGTCTGTGTCGCCTTTTCTGCCTGTACACTTAAGTTAGTTAGGTTGTGATGCGTTTGATTGATGCTCTGTTTTGCACCGGCACAGGTTTTCAACGTCACATCGACTATCTGATGAGCATCTTGCGTGCTCGATGAAACTTCATTGGCGGTCAGCTCAACTTCCTCTGTCGCTTCACGCACTTGCAGAATATCCTTGGTCTGTTGGTCGAGAGCTTCTGTTACTTGATAAGAAGTCGCACTTAAATTGTCGGCAAGATCTTGAAGTGGTTTAGCCGAATCACTCATCCGCCCGAGTACTGTACGGATTCGCGCAGACGACAGCTTGAGGTGGAAGTCGGCGACAGAAAACTTCTTACTTCCCGAAAAGACTAAACGGCTAACGCTGTCATATTCAGTTTGGAGCTTACTAAGTTGTTTTGGCGTATCGATCAGCTCCTGTCTAAACAACGCTAAGATCACCGCGACTGGCGCCAGACTCAGCAGAAAACTCGGTACCCCTTGCAAGCCCATCACGCTAGAGGCTAATGGCGCGCCTAGAGCACCAAGAAGCACCGCATAACGAACCGTGTCACTGATCTTAAGTGACCACGCTCTGCCCGACTTTTCAGCTTTCAGAAGCCCCTTGTAAGCTTTATCTGCGATATCGACCCATTCGCGCTTAGGTTTGACACGTACCGACTGATAACCAACGATTTCGTTATCTTGATAGATGGGAGTGACATACGCATCAACCCAATAGTAACCATTTGACTTAGTACGATTCTTTACGATGCCACGCCACGCCTTTCCTTGCTTTAGGTTTCGCCACATATCAGCGAAAGCAGCCTTCGGCATGTCGCCGTGTCTAACGATATTGTGGTGCTGACCTAACAATTCTTGTTGAGAGTATTCAGCAACACGAGCAAAGGCTTCGTTACTGTAGGTGATCACACCTTTTAGATCGGTGGTAGAAACAAGTTGATCTTGGCTTTCTAATAGCGTTTCACGTGCGGAAGATGGTTGGGCTGACATCAATCTAGTACTTTTGTATTAATTATGTAGCACGGAAATATAAGCAATAAGATAAATTATGACAAAATATAAATTTAACCAAACTGCAAAATTTTGAACTATTTCACTAGTCGATGTACCGACAAGTAGATTTTTGTCCGAACACATATTTAAGTGGTAGCCGTTAGTCAGTTACCACTCAAATCGTTGATCTAGGCTTCTTCAGCTTTTAGAGGCAAATCGGCTGGTAAGTAGGTACCTAGATAAGACTTGGCAACTCGTCTCGCTTCATCTGCGTATTCAGCGGTAATGTCACCGTGTTTCATCTGCGAAACAATAAACACCGTATCGACAAGCTCAACCCAAATAAAGAACACTTCATCTCGCATCGCAAAGTCTGGAACGTCGAAGTAGTGATTGAACATTTCCAAAAGGGCTTTTGCGATTAAACTGTCATTGGAGCGGTCTTTTTGTTTGATAATTGGCGATGTTTTGCCTGAAATAAACAGTTGGCGAGCTGCAGCTTCGCTACGATAGAACTGCATCGCGCGCTCGATTAATATATCGACTATATCGTGCCATTTAGTGACAAGGTCACGTTCAGGTTTTGCACTGAGCAGGCCCAATAGCTCGACGCCATAGTAGCTTGCTAGTTCAGCGTAGAGATCATCGCAGTTTGCATAAAAGTGATACGACGAACTTTTAGGTACACCTGCCGTAGCAGCAATATCAGCGAAAGTCACTTCACTAATGTCGCGCTCGTTAAGAAGTTGCCTTGCGGCTGCGCGCAATTTTTCTCTGCGGATTATGCCTCGATTTTGCATGCGGTACCTTTTCCGTAAATGCCCTCTAACTTGCTATTCTAATTCATTTTTTCTTACATTTAATTTAGAAAGCAGCAAGTCAAATGAAGACACTTACGTTAAGACAAATTCACTCTATTTGCAAAAAGGGCTCAGCCAATTGAGAAGGTTGCCGCGCAATGCCCTATCTCACGTTTAGGATCAAAATGAACAACTTCCTGCGCAGCGCCCACCTCGGCGATAACATCGTGTCAGACTTTCTTAGCGGATAAAAGTCGGTACGGGAACTTTCTGAGCAACAAAAAGAGTTACTGCCGTGGTTCCTCTTAATTCGCGGTATCGTCTATCTTGGTTGGGCTCAAACGCGCAGCGAAACTGATGTCGCTAAAGAGCTGTTCCCACCGGTAGTTGAAGCCGTTACTGAACTTGCAACTATGCTGTTGCCAACAAGTGAAGAAGTCGCGCAAGCGTAAATTGAAAAGTGTTAATAGAAAAAGCGAGCTAATATTAGCTCGCTTAGTCTTCTAGATAGTCTCTAATTTGACTTTACCCTTTACTCTCCCTCAATTCCCCTTACAATTGTGCCAAGTTTGAATTTCAAGGTTAGTTCTATGTCTATCCAATGGTTTCCGGGCCATATGCACAAGGCTCAAAAAGAGATTGCTGAAGCGATCCCTCAAATTGATGTGATTATTGAGGTGCTTGACGCTCGTATCCCTTTTAGTAGCGAAAACCCTATGATTGCTGAGTTAAAGGGTGATAAGCCAGTTGTAAAAGTGCTTAATAAACGCGATCTTGCCGATCCTGAATTGACTCAACTTTGGATTGACCATTTTGAGAAAGAACACAACGTAAAAGCAATTGCTATTACCACCTCTCAGCCACAAGAAGTGCAGAAGATCATGGAGTTGGTTCGCAAACTTGCACCGCACCGTGAAGAAATTGGTAAAAACATTCGCACCATGATCATGGGTATCCCAAATGTGGGTAAATCGACCATTATCAACTCTTTGGCTGGTCGTACTATCGCTGTCACTGGTAACCAACCAGCGGTAACGCGTCGTCAGCAACGCATTAACTTGCAAAATGGTATCGTGCTTTCTGACACACCGGGAATACTGTGGCCGAAAGTTGAAAATCCACACAGTGGGTTCCGCCTTGCTGCCACTGGCGCAGTAAAAGATACCGCGATGGAATATGATGAAGTCGCTTTCTATACGGTTGAGTACCTAGCGAAAGCTTACCCACAACGCTTGCAAGCACGTTATGAGATTGAAGAGCTGCCAGAAAGTGATATCGAGCTAATGGAAGAGATTGGTCGCAGACGCGGTGCATTGCGTTCAGGTGGCCGAGTAGACTTGCATAAGTGTTCGGAAATTCTTCTCCACGAGTTACGTAACGGAATACTTGGACAAATCACGCTTGAGCTACCTGAGATGATTACTCAAGAGCTTATCGAAGTTGAACTAGAAGCAGCGCGAAAAGCAGAAGAGAAAGCGAAGAAGAAAGAAGAACGTCGCAAGCGGTACCTTAAAAACAAACGCTAATTTGACTAAGGGCAGTGATTACACTGCCCTTTTTTGTGGCCTATTGTTATAGTGTAACAAAAAGAGCAAGAGAGTATTTTTGATGAGCATACCAACTAATATCATCACTGGTTTCCTAGGCACGGGTAAAACAACCGCTATCCTTAATCTTCTTAAAGAAAAACCTGAAGGCGAACGCTGGGCAGTGCTCGTCAACGAGTTTGGTGAAATTGGCATCGATGGTGCTATGTTGACCGATCAAGGTGCTCTAATTAAAGAAGTACCTGGCGGCTGCATGTGCTGCGCGGCGGGTGTCCCTATGTCGGTCGCGATTACTGCGCTTTTAAGAACAAACCCAGACAGATTGATTGTTGAGCCAACGGGTTTGGGGCACGCACATAAAGTATTAGCGACACTAACCTCTAGTCAGTTTTCAGACTATATCGATTTAAGAGCGACGATCGGTCTAGTCGACCCTAGAAATCTAACCAAAGAGAAGTACCTGCAAAATCAAAACTTCACTGACCAGCTGGCGATCTCAGATATTGTCATTGGTAACAAAGTCGATCAGTGTCATGTCAGCGATGTTGATGCATTCAATGATTGGGTAACCGATCAAACGCCACCAAAAGTGTTCAGCCAGTTAGTAAAACAGGGCAATTTTCCGATCGAACTATTAGATTCTCCACGCCGTGAGCATTCTGTCGCAACCGAAGTCGCCACGCATCACCATGAGCACGCAGAGTTAGAAACTCAGTTCGCTCTAGCGCCCGATCAAACTTATGTGCGCAAAGAAAACAAAGGCCAAGGTTACTTTAGCTGTGGATGGATTTTTGGTGCGGAAGTGGTTTTCAACTTTGACGAGCTGTTTTCTGTGCTTTCTGATCTCACCGCTGAACGGGTTAAAGGGGTGTTAAATACCACAAATGGTTGTTTTGCTTTCAATGTTAGCAATGGCGTTGTATCGGTCAACGAGATGTCTCTAGAAGGGTTTGAGAGCCGTTTAGAAGTGATCGACAACCAACTACTGCCTTGGGACCAACTGGAAGGTGTTTTAAAACAAATCTCCAATCTCGAACAATAACTCACCCTCCAAACGACAAGAGGCGCACCATTAAGTGCGCCCTATCCCTCGTTACTCAATCGTGAGTTTGCGAATCAGGAGGTCATTATGTTGCGACCTGATAAAAAACGAGGCTTTCAATTTTACGGTTGAATCCATCCAAATTGTAGGTAAGGCGACATTTCCTCCATGCGGGTCGATTCAATTTGCCTTACCTTTTAACTATGGTTCAAATCAGTGATTATGCAAGGTCGTAGCCCCCATGCTTATGCTGATATTGTGATTTTCATCCAGTAATTATCCTCGCAGAATATCAACCTGTCCTTTCATCTCATATTTGAAAATCAATATTCCATTCTTATTGCTATAGTTAGCATTTCTCAGCGGTATAATTCTTACTACACCTATCGATATGCCGATTCAACGGGAGTCCCACTTTCATGACCAAGAGAGAAAAATTTAAGCAATCCTTACTCGCCAAAGTACCCAAGGATGCGGTAAATCAATTTCTCTCAAAGGATAAAACGCCTATATCTGTCTTGGCGCTTTCTTTGGTGGTTGGCATTCTTGCCGGACTGGTCGGCACCTATTTTGAAATCGCGGTTCACTTTGTTTCTGAAACTCGTACGGATTGGTTAAAAAACGAAATCGGTGGCGTGTTACCTCTTTGGTTAGCGGCATTTCTCATTAGTGCCGCTCTTGCTTTCATTGGCTATTACCTCGTTCATCGCTTTGCGCCCGAAGCCGCAGGCTCTGGTATACCAGAGATAGAAGGTGCGATGGATGGAATCCGCCCAGTTCGTTGGTGGCGCGTCATTCCGGTTAAATTCTTTGGTGGTATGGGCGCACTTGGCTCGGGTATGGTTTTAGGTCGCGAAGGACCGACAGTACAAATGGGCGGCGCTATTGGGCGCATGGTGACTGATATCTTCAAAGTTAAAGATGATGATACTCGCCACTCGCTGCTTGCATCAGGTGCTGCAGGCGGTTTAGCAGCAGCATTCAATGCTCCGCTGGCAGGCATCATGTTTGTTGTCGAAGAGATGCGCCCTCAGTTTCGCTACTCCTTGATCTCTATTCGAGCAGTAATCATTTCGGCTATCTCCGCCAACATTGTCTTTCGCTACATTAACGGTCAACACGCGGTGATCACCATGCCGCAGTATGAAGCGCCCGAGCTTCCTACTCTGTGGCTGTTTCTTCTTTTAGGTGCCCTATTTGGGATATTTGGTGTCGTCTTCAACCAGCTCGTCACTCTATCTCAAGATCTGTTTGTGAAACTTCATCGCAACGACAGAAAACGTTACTTGATCACTGGATCTTTAATCGGTGGCTGCTTTGGAATCATGTTGCTCTATTTCCCTTCCGTTACCGGTGGCGGGATCGGTCTCATCCCAACGATTACCAACGGGGGCTATAGCGCGCAAATACTTCTCCTGCTATTTGTTGCTCGTATTGCTACCACACTTATCTGTTTTGGTTCTGGTGCTCCGGGCGGTATCTTTGCTCCGATGTTGGCTTTAGGCACTTTATTCGGTTATGCGTTTGGCTTGATTGCACAGGGTCTTTTACCGGATCTCAATATTACTCCCGGCATGTTTGCCATTGCTGGAATGGGGGCTTTGTTTGCGGCTACTGTTCGCGCTCCGATAACCGGAATCTTGTTAGTTATAGAGATGACCAATAACTATTACCTTATACTTCCTCTCATCATTACCAGTTTAGGCGCGGTGATTTTTGCACAACTGCTTGGTGGACAGCCAATCTATAGTCAACTGCTTCATCGAACCCTAAAAAATGAGAAGTTGAGACAGAAAGATCTCCCATCAGATACCG
This sequence comes from Vibrio tubiashii, assembly GCF_028551255.1. Taxonomy (NCBI): domain Bacteria; kingdom Pseudomonadati; phylum Pseudomonadota; class Gammaproteobacteria; order Vibrionales; family Vibrionaceae; genus Vibrio; species Vibrio tubiashii. The sequence continues at coordinate 1,015,489 of NZ_CP117030.1, forward strand.
AATGAGATTTGCGTCGCAACCGTTTGGCTTGCTATGATCGCGGCAATTAACCCCGCATCAGTAAAAGATATCGGCAATTTCCTAAATCTAGGATTGCCGAAAGCCGTATAAGGAAAACGTCGTTGAACTGGAGACGCTTTACTCAATTTCAGAGTGTCCCGCCTTCACAGGCCTCATTAGCATTAGGTGTTATCGGACTCGGCCATGCATGGGCACTCTATGTCCCAGAAGTTGGCGAGGTCATTAGACCTTATCTCGCTGGCTTAGGCGCAATTCTGCTGTTTCCCGTGCTAGTTAAATATCTAACTAGTTACAGCACCTTTATGAACGACATCCGCCACCCACTGAGCGGTAGCCTAATGGCACCAATGAGCATGGCACTGCTGATCCTATGCGACTATTTAGCCGTAATTTCACCGATTATTGCCTACCCATTATGGTTTGCCGCATTGCTCTTGCACCTAACCATGATGCTCTTATTCTTCACATTTCAGTTGAAGAACTTCAAGATGAGCAACATTGTACCAAGTTGGTTTCTTTATCCAGTTGGCGTCATTAGCAGCTCTCTCGCAGGTACTCAATTTGGTCACACGGTATTCTCTGAGACCTTGGTGAGTATTTGCATCACCATCTATTTCTTTATGCTGCCATTGGTACTTTATAGACTGGTATTTGAGGGAATGTTACCTAAAAGAGCTAAGCCCACACTGGCAATCATGGCTGCACCAATAAACCTCACGTTAGCCACCTATTTGGTCAACTTTGAGCAGCCAGATCCTATCTTAACTGGCGCTCTAGCAGGTATTGCCATCACCATGACATTGCTTATTTACCTTTGCTATATAAGATTGATGAGGCTGCAATTTCAACCATCAATCGCTGCAGTGACCTTCCCGTCAGTTATCAGCGCTATTGCCATGCATCGCCTCACGTCATTTTTTGCCGAAAATCACCCGCATTGGCATTGGTTACATAACTTTGGACTGATTGAGTTATCGGTAGCAACAGGTTTAGTCGCTTGGGTTGCTGCAGGGTATTTAAAAATGTATTGGCCGGAAGTTTTTACTTCGGAGATAAAACAAACTCGTAATAATTAAAGTGTGAGAGACAAGTAATTAACGAATTATTTATTAAGATAAATCCCCGTCAGGGTAATTATTCTTAGTCAATATACCATTGATTATAATTTTATCTGTTAGTATACGCAAGAAAATCACATTTTATATTAGATTTATTATTCAACCATATTTATACATAGTTAGTCAGCTGGCGCTTACGACTAATAACTTAAGGCTATGTATTATGAATATGTTAACAACGCGATCTCGCCTGCCCGAGTTTATCGACAGACGAATCAACTACTATGTTTCTGACCTAATAAATAAAAAAGATAATGGTAGAAACCTAGTTTTAGGTAAGAAGCCGCACCCAGGTGATATCATTTTGCAAAGCAATGACTACCTTGCCCTAACCCATCACCCTAAAATCATAGACGCTCAAGTTAATTCATTGCTCTCCAAGAAAGACACGGCATTTATGTCTAATGTGTTTTTGCACAGTGATGGACTAGATAAAACGGTTGAGCACAATCTTGCAGAATACACTGGGTTTCAAACTTGTACCATTGCCCCATCGGGTTGGATTGCCAACATCGGCCTACTTCAAACCATCTGTGATTCACAAACCAATGTGTACATCGACTTCTTTGCCCATATGTCACTTTGGGAAGGGGCTCGCATTGCAGGTGCCAATATCCACCCCTTTATGCATAACAATGCCAAGCACCTTAGACGTTTAATCAAACGTAATGGTCCAGGTGTGGTTTTAATCGACTCCATATACAGTACGATTGGCACCATTGCACCGCTTCAGGAAATGGTCGCTTTAGCCAAAGAGCTAGATTGTGCGATAGTGGTCGATGAGTCCCACTCGGTCGGTGTTTACGGCCCTAAAGGTGCCGGATTGCTTCAAGAGCTCGGCCTCACTGATCAAGTCGACTTCATGACAGCCAGCCTAGCAAAAACATTTGCTTATCGCGCTGGTGCAGTATGGTGTAATAACTTAACTGGTCAAGTAGTCCCATACGTTTCATTTCCTTCCATCTTCAGCTCAGCCATGATGTCGTTCGAGCTAGATAGAATCGATGCCACATTAAGTGTCATTAAGGAAAGTGATCAATCCCGCAGGCGTCTTATGGAGTGTTCAGAGCAAGTCCGTGAAGGTCTAGCGAATATTGGCTATAACATTCGTAGTGAATCTCAGATAATTAGCTTAGAAACCGCTGAAAAAACCAATACACGTAAGGTAAGAGATTTTTTTGAAGACCACGGCGTATTCGGTTCTGTTTTCTGTACACCAGCCACGCCAGATAATAAAAACATCTTACGTTTATCTTTAAATAGCGCTTTATCTAATAGTGATATTGATAAGATTTTATCGGTAGCAAAGAAAGCCTACCAAAATAACGAACTTTATTTCGTATAAATATAAAAACGCCCCTTCTACATAGGGGCGCTATTATTTAAACACACCGTTTTGATTAGATATAATCCGCGACTTTATCAAGTAATTTAACTTTATCGACAGGCTTAATTAAGTATCCATTCATGCCTACTTGTTCAATTTTGGATAAAGTTTCTTTTCGATTATCACCAGTGTGGCCTAATATCGGTACGTTGGCATAGACTTCCTCTGACTCGCGAATCACCGTGGTTGTCTCTAAACCATTAAGCATTGGCATTTCTAGGTCCATCAATATCAAATCAACCTGTTCACTGCTCAGAACACTCAACACTTCATTGCCATCTCCGGCCTGAGAAACTTGGTAACCCTGCTTGTTGAGCAAGATAGTGGTTAACTGCCTCATCGATTCATTGTCATCGGCAATCAAGATACGCTTACCAACCACGGCAGGTGCTTTTTTCGGAATGAGGTTTCGATTAGGCTCAACGTTGCCAAACATAAGCGCATCGACCGACTGAGTGACATCAAGCAGAAATTGCGCTTTCTCTTTTGGATAGAATGTAAGGAAACGGCTGAATCGATTGTGATACTGGCCATCTTGAGCGAAAAGCATCACGATTTTTGCTTCAGTAAAGTGGAGCTTAGACTCCAACATTAGATACTCTTGCTCATTACATGTCTCTAGATCGAGTAGTATCAAATCGTACTCAAATTCGAACTCTTCCTTCCCCCGAGCCTGCTCAAAATCGACCACATCACACAGCGCACCTGTGTAGAAGGTAAACTCATTCAATTTACGCTTTACCGCTACATCACCACCAACATAAAGCATTGATTTGGTTCTTAGAATTTCTTGTTTTATTGAGGACACTTTTGGGGACTCATATCGAGGAAATTTAAGGGTAAAGCGTGTCCACTCTCCAAGTACCGACTCACATTTTATTCTGCCGCCAAATGCTTGCATGACACGTTTACAAAAAGGTAACCCAAGCCCGTAGCTTGAGGATTTTCCTGAGGTATAGAAATCTTGAAAGACAAACTCTAACTTATCTTTCTCTATCCCTACTCCGTTATCTTCAAAGTAGAGATAGTTGAACTCATCATCGCTCCTAATCGAAATCGCAATCTTAAACTCTTCACCATTCTGGTAATAGAGTGAGTTCTTTAGCAAGTTGTACAGCGCATACTTCAATAACGTATCGCTACCAAAGTAGTCAAAATCACTTTCGACATGTAAATTCACCACTTCTTTAGCGTGATCGCTCGGATAAGAGAAACTTGCCAGTGATTCTCTTGTAATCTGCTCTACAGAATAAGATCGAAACGTTGAGTGTGATACTCGACTCTGGTCAATGGAGGTAAGCAATAAATCTATCGCTTCGTTACCATTGCGTATGACTTCATCCGCTCCTGAAAGCACCTCTTTCATGCGCTCAATATCATGCTTGTCGATCTCTGCCTTGTCTCCTTTAATCGTCTTGATTGAAGGTAAAGACGAGTCGAGTACGTCTACCGATGCTTTAAGCGCGCTTAACGGATTACGCATTTCATGAGCGATACCTGCGCCAAATGATTTGGCAATTGAGACTTTCGATTCATGCTCCACTTGGTTGCGGAAATAGAACAAATTACCGAACACATAGGTAAACAAGAAAATCGGAATGTAAGGCCAAATGACGACCACTTCAGTCTCAACTTTGGCAGGCGCGTGCTCTAGCCCATAGCTAAACAAGTAGGCCGCTACAATGGCAACCATTGCCTGCAGCAACATAATACGAGTCTCATGGACTAATAACACATGAAGAAAGATCGAAGACATGAAGGACATTGCCCATACTGTCGACCATTCATTCATAAACATCATAAACGAGAAAAAGAACGGTAGGCAGATGGTGATTGTCACCAAGTAGTAATAAGGCAAATACCGTTTCAGTAGAGGAGGCGTATATTTTCTTAACGCCAGCCCTAACAGCAGCATGGCGCAAAAAAACCTCAAGGGCCCATTTTCATAGGGCTGCGGGTACATGTAAGACCAAATGTAGAAGTATGCAGGAAAGCCGAAGAAGCCCATCCACCCGACTAACTCAAGGTTGGGATCTGCGTACTGATAAATCTTCTTTACTACATTCATGCATTACAACCGCTACGCGCAACTTCCTTATCGCCTAGAGCACCAATAAAGCACCTTAAGCCCCCATTAAAAGAATATATCTGCTAGGCAAAAAAGAGTTGCCTGCCAACTGTCATCAATTCGATGCTCTTAACATAATTCATTGTTATAGATTGAGCATACGCAACATAGTGAACTATGTAAATTTTAGCCTGCTCTACGCATGCATACCAACTAATTGAATACGGCTACCCAATCTGGACGCTTCGACATCAATTCTTAAAGGCATTTGCTCTTTAAGTTCAGTAACATGAGATATTAAGCCAATCATACGCCCTGCTTGTTGCAAATCGATCAGTGTTTGAATCGCTAAATCCAACGACTCTGGGTCCAAGCTACCAAACCCTTCATCGATAAACAGAGTATCAAGCTTAATGCCGCCACTGTATGACTGAACCACATCAGATAAGCCCAGCGCTAGAGCAAGTGCCGCCATGAACGACTCTCCACCAGATAAGGTGGCAACATCACGCGTTTTTCCGGTGTAGCCATCTTCGACACTCAAATCGAGCCCGCGACCTGCCGCACCTTTGAAGCCTTCTGTCTTACGGACCAGTTGATAACGCCCTTTGCTCATCATATTTAAACGTTGAGAGGCTTGAATCAGTACATCATCAAGCAGCACGCCGAGAACAAATCTGTGTAGACTGACTCTACTGCCCGTTTTGCCACTTGCTACGTCATAAAGCGTGCCGTAGACCTTGTACTCTGCTTCTAAGCGCTGATTTTTATCATGCAGGCTATTGATATCTTTTTGCACCTTTTCAAGGCGCTCTGTCACTGAATGTACTCTATCTAACAAACCTCGACATTCGCGGTATTTTATCTCTGCGCCATCCAATTCAGTTTGTTTTTTATCAATATCTGGCTTTTCAATGTCATTTAACTGCTCATTGAGGTCTTTAACAGACTGTTCTAACTGAGTAGCAGTCTGAACATATTCATTTATTTGCGCTTGCCATTGATCATATTGTTGCGGCTCTATGCGAGCTTCAAGAAACTGCTGTTGCGAATCTAATACAGAGAGTTCTAGCTGACACTGCCACTCTTTGTCCGCTTGTTGACTGTGTACTTTTCCATCTTCGAGCAACTGAGTCGTTGAGCTTCTTTCCGTTTCAATAGCAACAAGCGCTAATTTCGCCTGTTTCGCCGATTGTTGAGCCTTTTCTAACGCCTGACTGAGCTGTGTAATGTTCGCTTTTTGACCGAGGTATTGGCGCTCGACCACATCAACTGAGATGTATTGTGGATCAATAACTGAGGATACTTTTTCAAGTTGCTGGTTTTGAACACTTATCGCTGAGTCATTTGCAGAAATTAACGATTTCAGTTCATTGATTTTTGCTTCACCATTGGTGCAGCGTTGAGTCAGCTCTTGAACGGTCTTTTCCATCTTATCAAGATCAATCGCCGCTAATACGTCTAACCTCGCCTTCTGCTGGGCTATCTCTTGCTGTAGTTGCTCAACGCTCATAGCAGCGCCTTCACCTAACTCGCACTGTAACTCTTTAATGTGCTTGTCTTGAGCCACTATTGTCGCTTGCTGTTGTTCCAGTGCCGTCGTTTGTCGGTTTAATTCTTCAATCGCACTGCGTTCTTGCTGTCGTGCGGCTTGCACCGACTCTTTAGAAACAGGCTCACCTTGAAACATGGCAGGTGAAGGGTGCTCTTGGCTACCACACACAGGGCACGGCGAGCCTTTTTCCAGCTTTTGAGCCAAGAATGCAGCTTGCGAGTTGTGCCAACTCAATTCTTGTTCAATGGCGTATTTTTGCTTCTCAGCAACATCTTTTTTCGCCTTCTCGACTTGTTCTGTAAGTGGTACAAGCATTTTCTGTAGTCGAGCAAGTTCGGCGGTTTGGGCGGCAAGCTTATTAAGATCATCAAGCAGACGCTGATTGCTTAATAGACCGGCTTCTAAGCTTGATTTCTCAGTCAGATCTTTGCGCGCTTGTTCAAGTCCGCTGGCACCTGATTCGGCCTCTTTCTGCAGTTGCTGCCTAAGCTCATTGTATTGGATAAGCTTTTTATCATAATCAATTCGAATGGTATTTAACGCGCCAATGCTTTTCTCTAGTTCCGCTTTCTCAATCAGTTTTGCTTTAACCTGATCCAGTTTAAACAAGGCTTCAGTGAGCATAGGGACTTGTTGTGCGTTCTCATCGGCACTTTTAAGTAGCTGTTCTTCGTGATGGGAAGCCTTTTCTGCTGCTAGATGTTGCGCTTGTAGAGCCTCTAGCTTGGTTTGTAGATCTACTACCTGTTTCACGCTTGACTGCATGTTAGCGTAGGCCACTTCTAGATGGCTCGCGCTCTTAGCCAGCTTTAGCTTAGACTCCAGCTCGCTAATCTGCGCCTTGTTCTCTAGATGAGATTGCTGAGTCGCCACTGTCGAAGCGCGTTTGTTAAATAACTCATTGAGCGATTTAGCTTTGTTTAGCTCACTCTTTACGAGATTGAGAGCCTCTAACTCCTTCGCCTCAACGCTTTTCGCTTGTTCGAGTTCACTATGAGAATAAATTAATCGCTCTTGCAATTCCTGCTCGGTAGACACTTCAGCCACTTGCAAGGCACCGCGGATTTGATTGTCGAATTCATCTTTAGCCTTGCTAATCGCACTGGCTTTATCTTTCAACGCAAATTCAATTTTCTTATACACGTCAGTCTGGAATAACTGACCAAAAATCGCTTCACGTTCTTTTGATGAAGCGAGCAGCAGCTCCCTGAACTTGCCCTGAGGCAACACCATAACCTGTCGGAACTGGGTTTCATTTAATCCAAGTAAGTTAGCAACCTCATTTTTAACCTGAGCCGTTTTACTTGTAATTAGGACTTCATCATCGGTAATTTCATACAAGGAGGCAGTATGTTTGCGCGTTGTCAGACCTTCACCACGTGCTTTCGGTGCTTCTTGCTCAGGCGCGCGAGTAACTCGATACTGTTTGCCGTTTAAGGAAAATTCCAGAGTCACTTCTGTCAATAAATTTGTTGCAGCTTGGTCGCAGCGCATTTGATTGCCCTGACGCTCATTGCCCGTTGTTTCGCCATACAAGGCGAAGCAAATCGCATCGAGTATTGACGTTTTTCCGGAGCCCGTTGGCCCATTGATAAGAAAAAGTGGATTAGAGCCTAACTGGGTAAAATCGATTTGTTCTGTTTTAGCAAAAGGGCCAAAAGCCTGCATTGTTAATTTAATTGGTTTCATGATCTGGCCTATTGCTCACTAAGTTGCTTGATGATGTCTGTGATGGCTTTGTCTTGCTCTTCACTGAGCTGGCTATCTTGTGCTTCAGCAAAGAAATCGCGAAACATATCAACTTCACTGCGCGCTAACTTGGCCGCTGCCATTTGCTGTTCAACGCCCACCAGCATGCCTGGCTTTTCAAGATGCAACACATTTGGGTAGACAGCTCTTAGCTTCTCCATAGGGTTTAAGATTGCGTGCCTATCCATTAATCGAACCAGTAAATAGTCGTGGCTGTTAGGGTCGGTTTTACCTTGGGCAATGATTTCATCCAACTCCCCTTCGATTATGCGCATTTCGTGGGGGGCACTGAGGTCAATATGGGTTGCTGACTTAAAACCCGATTCATCAAGCTCAACTAGTGTCATGCCTTTCTTTTGGTGCTGCTCTGAAAAACTGTATTTCATTAACGAGCCTGAGTAACGGATGTACTCTTCACCTTTCTTCTGCGGCTGATGAAGATGCCCAAGGGCAACATAATCAAACGGAGTAAAGTGTTCGTGGCTCACGCGGTCCGAGCCACCAATAGACAGTGGCCTTTCTGACTCTGACTCAATCGCGCCATCAACAAAGCAGTGAGAAATCAGCACATTGGTCGCATTAGGGTCAAGCGTGGCAATAATCTCATCACACAGCAGCTTATGCGCATCATCGTGGGTAGATACAGGCTGCTTAAAGTGGTGGCGCACAAGCTCCGGGTCATTGTAAGGCATGCCATAAAAGCGCACTGTACCCATATCTGTTTTCAGCTCAACCGGTGTCAGCATATCTTGAAAGTTAGCGATGATATGAAGCCCTGACTCTGCCATTTGCTGAGAGCCAAAGCCTAAGCGCTCTGCTCCGTCATGATTGCCTGGGATTAAAATTATCGGCAGCTTTAATTCGCCGCACACTCGACTTACAAACTGATTCATCAATTCAATGGCTGCGGTGGGAGGAACCGAGCGATCGTAGACATCTCCCGCGATAACCAGAGCATCAACTGGGTTGGATTGAATGTATTCAATGATCTGTTCGAGAACGACTTTTTGATCATCTAAAAGAGAAACATTGTGAAATTGACGACCGAGGTGCCAGTCAGAAGTGTGGAGGAATTTCATGTAAGCCCAGTGTATTTCTAGGGTCTGTTGACCTTTTGCGGTTAAATTTTGTTCGAGATAAAAAGTCGCACCGAGTGTGCGACTTTTGTACTTAAATTATCGAGTTATGGACGATTCTTACAATGTTCAACGGCATCTTTTACAAGCTCCAACGCCGATAGTTCACATTCTGGAAGCTGGGCATCGCTCTTACCTAGCGGCGTGACTCGCTCGCCCCATTTTAGGTGGCAAGCCCCCCAAGTTAATCCAGCACCGAATGCAGCAAGTAGCAAGTTATCACCCGGCTTAACGAAGCCCTGCTCTAACGATTCACATAGCGCAATTGGCACAGTAGCAGCCGAAGTATTGCCATACTTTTGAATGTTCACAAAAGCCTTATCTTGGCTGATGCCTGAGAGATCGCACAAGGTTTGAATAATACGGATGTTCGCTTGATGTGGAATCACGACATCAACATCATCAGTAGAAAGCTCACTACGCGCCAATACATTTTGAGCCGCAGCTCCCATACCTTTTACTGCGCGCTTGAAGATCTCTTTACCAACAAAGTTGAAATCCCAATGACCATTATCAGCGGCAAACCTGTCCATGCAGGTACCAAACTTGGGTACTGCCAAAATATCTCGCCCTGCAGAATCACAGCCAAGTTGCGCGTTTTGTAGGCCAACCTGCTCTTCTGTTCTGGTTAAGACAACCGCACCAGCGCCGTCACCAAACAAGACTGCGGTATCACGCATTGTCCAGTCGATGAAGAAAGACAGGCGTTCAGCACCAATCACAATTGCGTTTCTGTAATTGCCAGCTTGTATTAGGCGAGTTGCAGTTTCTAAGCCATAGACAAAGCCTGTACAGGCTGCATTTAAATCAAACGCAGCCGCCGCTGCAATCCCTAAATTTTGCGCGACTTTTGAAGCGGCATTTGGAATCAGTGAGTCGGGTGAACAAGTGGCAAGAATAATTAAGTCAATCTCATCTGCACTTTTACCAGCACAAGCAAGTGCATGTTGCGCTGCGACCGTCGCCATATCAGATGTGTTTACATGGCTAATGCGTCGATTTTCAATTCCGGTACGAGTGCGGATCCACTCATCAGAAGTATCTAGAAAAGTACTTAGGTCTTCATTGGAAAGCGTTGCGGGAGGTAGGCATTTTCCCCAACCAGTAATTTCTGCATAGAAATTTTTCATTTAGAGCCTTTAATTTAGTTATTTGTATCTCTTGGTATAAACAGAGTATAACTAGCAGCGACAGTCACTGTCATCTCCAACTACCCAAATGACTTCAAGATAGAGGTTATTGGCAAATATAAAACAATAGAAAATGAGAGAGATATCATGTCTACCTTCAACACGCGTTGCCCATCTTGCTCAGGCGTTAATCGTGTGCCATCAGAACGCATTTCTGAAGCACCAACTTGTGGAAGATGTAAAAGCCTTCTTTTAGACGGAGCTCCTGTAGAAGGAACTGAGAGCAATTTTGAGTCAATACTAAACAGTGATACACCTGTTGTGGTCGATTTCTGGGCCCCGTGGTGTAATCCATGCGTTGGGTTTGCGCCAGTATTTTCTGACGTTGCAGCAGAGAGGACAAAAGATGTTCGATTTGTAAAAATTGATACCGAAAGCCAGCAAAACCTCGCGGCTAAATATCAAATTAGAAGCATTCCTACCGTTATGGTCTTCAAAAATGGCAAAAGAGTCGATGTAATAAATGGCGCACTTCCCAAAGGCCAGTTTGATCAATGGCTTAATCAAGCTCTAGCCAAATAAAGGCCTTCATACTTATCTAGTTTAAAGTGGGAAAATGTGTACATTTACTCGCTTTTTACTTTGATTTATTCATCCAATATGACGATAAATATTCTTTATCGTCATGGTCAAAAGTTTTCGTTTTACCTTTCATCTGTTTCACTCCATAGTCGCGCCGAAATTTGTTCAGTTTTACGACAACTAAAGAGGCCACGACATTGGAAAATACCCTTCAACCTGCTCCAAAAGCTCGCATTTCTGTACCGGTTATTGCGCTTGCTCTTTATGCGGTCGCGTCGGGATATTTGATGAGCTTAATTCCTTTGATGCTTTCTGAGTATAACTTAGATTCATCGTTGGCTAGTTGGCTCGCCAGTGTTTTCTACGCGGGGCTATTGATTGGCGCAGCTGGCATCGAACCTTTGGTTAAAAAAGTGGGCCACCGTAATGCCTTTGTATGGTGTTTAGTGGCGTTTATTACCACCATTATGGTTTTACCAATGGTCGCTCATGCCACAGTTTGGCTTGTTGCTCGTTTTATCGCGGGTGTTGCTGTCGCAGGCGTGTTTGTTATTGTTGAGTCTTGGCTACTACACGGCGACGAAAGCGCACGAGCGAAAAGACTGGGCCTTTATATGGGTTCTCTTTACGGTGGTAGCGCAATTGGTCAGCTAGGTATTGGCACTATCGGCGTCTCTGGTGGTGTACCATTTATCGCTATCGTTACCTTATTGCTACTCGCGGTTGTGGTACTTGTATTTGGTGACAGCGACCAACCGGAAAGTGAGCATAGCACACCACTGTCACTAAAGCAGATCAGCAAGTTGAATCATGCCGCGATCATTGGTTGTGTGGTTTCTGGTCTCACTCTCGGTGCAATTTACGGATTGATGCCAGTTGAGCTGCAAAATCGTGGCATTGAACATAGCGATATTGGTGGCCTAATGGCGGTCGTCATTCTAGGTGGTATGGCTGTACAACCAATTGTACCTTGGTTGTCTAAATTCCTTGGGCGCACCCTACTTATGGCTCTGTTCTGTCTACTAGGCGTAGCAGCAATTACGTTCACCTCAATGGTCACTGGGCTACAAGCATTGGGAATGGGACTATTTTTATTAGGTACGGCGACTTTCGCTCTATACCCAGTCGCGATTAACCTTGGTTGCGACAAACTTGATGCTAACTACATAGTGTCTGCCACTCAGGTGATGTTGTTTAGCTACAGTATTGGCTCTGTCGCTGGACCAGTGGCAGCGGACTGGTTTATGGCAGGCTCTCAAGGTTTAATGGGCTATCTATTTGCGGCACTTCTTGCGACTTGTATCTACATGCTAATCGCGAGCATCAAGACCAAGCATCAAGCGGTTGCTGGGGAATAACAGCCAACTCGTGTTAAGGGACGCTTATTGCGTCCCTTTTTCTTCGAGCTTTCTCTGATGTCTGTTTGACGCGCCAGCTTCGGGCTTTTCAGGAACGGGTTTGCGTTCATGAAGTAGATGGCGAATAGCCAAAATCGGATGCGGCAGCAACATTCTTGGTCCGGAATATCTCATGACTTGGCGCATCTGCTCTTTCTGTTCGGCTTTGTAACAATGAATCGGGCATTGATTACAGGTGGGCTTACTCTGCCCGTAGGGACAACGATCTAATTTAGTTTCAGCATATTCAAGCAAGCTTTGGCAATCATTGCACAGCCCATTCTTGGTGTCATGGTGCGCGCGGCAATAAATAAACATCATTGCACGAACCGTTTTGAATTCGGTCAGCAGTTCACCACGAAGAATATTTGAAACAGCCATAGTTACTCTCGGCACAGACTCAGTTGGTACAACAGTAAGTCTACTGTATCACTCAACGTATCTTGAACTTTGACGTAGGTAAAACCAAGTTTAGATAGTAGAGCTCGACTTCCCTTATTGTCAGAAGTGGTAATCGCGACCAAATCTTCAATTTTATTGTTTTCACACGCGTAGTTGATGACCGCCTTTCCTGCTTCATACCCGAAGCCTTTGCCGTATGAGCTTGGCATAAACCCATAACCGATGTCGTAAGCGTCAAGTTCGGGCCTTTTGATTAAGCCACATACCCCAATCTTTTCACCACTCTCTGTGACTTCCACTAGCAATAGACAAACACCAAACTCTCTATGCATGCCCAGTATTTTTTCTTCAATGTACACTCTGGCGTCGCTTTCACTGCGGATGTTCTTGTCACCAATAAACTGCAAGAAGTCTTCGCTGTTGTAGAGTTCATGAATAAATGGGGCATCGTTAAGCTCAACCATTCTCAGCGTCAAACGCTCAGATTGCAGTGCACGCATGGCAAAATTTCCGTCTATTTTTGTCCGAGGCTTGAGCTTACCACCTACAATTAACGTAGAACATGTGTAACAAGCACATTTTTATAGGCCATCATCGGAGGATTGTCGTTATGCGTGCTGCACTGCTATTCACCATTGCGCTACTCAACTCAACCATGAGCTGGGCCTACCCTTCTTATTCCGCTGAATGGTCACACCGCAGCGTGATCTACTTTGCCCCTACCAATGACGAGCACGTAAAACAGTTTCTGTTGGAAACACTGATTAACGAATGTGAGCTTCAAGACAGAGACCTTATCACTCTAGTGGTCACTGAAGACGGCTTTAGTATGCCTAAATGGGTTAAGCATGAGTTTAACCTCAAGGCATTGTTCAATATGTATGATGTTAAGCCTGGCTCTCACACCGCAGTGTTAATCGGTAAAGATGGTGGAGAAAAGCTACGTTGGGGAAAACAAACAGACTGGGAGCATGTGAAACAAACCATCGACGTAATGCCGATGCGACGCTATGAAATGGCGCAGAAAGTCAGCCCTTGTTCTGCATGAAAAAGACTCTCTCCGCAACCTCTTATTCTAAAACCTTACGGTTTAATTATGAAAATTAATTAACAGAATATAAAATTTGACACAATTTGTTACGCCACATAAGATTCACGCCCTCAATAGGTGCTTATATAAAATTACAATCGCACTGATCACACATTCATAACTAAGATGTAAATAATGAATTTTAAACTCTCTATTGCTGCTCTTGCACTTCTAAGCGGCTCTTTCGCCGTGTCTGCACAAAACAACTGGTATGTTGGTTTTGATGCTCATTCAAGTAAACTAGACCTAGACTCTGAAGTTTCAGCATTCTCGACAATTAGCTCGGGCGCGAAGAACGCCGATGATAGCGGCGCAGGTCTTTCAATCATGCTTGGACGTAAGGTGAACGAATGGCTGGCTATCGAAGCAAACTTAAGCCACGATTACATCGACCTTCTAGACTATTCAAATTATTACGATATTGGCGGCGGTGCTCAAGGTTACGAATACCAGCTCCATGACGCTAGAATCTATTCGTTCGATCTTGGAGCTAAGATGAGCTATGCCACAGGCTTCGATCTGAACTTATACGCGAAACCCGGGATTGGATACACGCGTACGGAACTAGAACTGAATGGTGGCTCATCACATCCAGACATCAAAGGCGACAAAGATGTGACCAACAATAAAGTTCATTTCAACCTAGAACTCGGTGCTGAATACTTTTTCACAGACTCTTTTTCAGCCAACCTTGCTTACGAGCGTAAGTTTAATGCCGTCGATTTTTCAATCGAAGGATACAAATTTGGAGATATGGACCAAGACCGTATTAAAGGTGGCGTTCGCTACTACTTCTAACGCCTAAAATTGTTGATTGCACGGATAGACCTCGAAATTAGTGAGGTCTATCTAGGCGCGCTCAAATTTCAGATACAAAAAAACCAGCCTAAGCTGGTTACTTTCTCTTAAGAGAATGGAGGCGCGTCCCGGAGTCGAACCGAGGTCCACGGATTTGCAATCCGCTGCATAGCCACTCTGCCAACGCGCCTCAAATTGTGCTTTTTACCTAACTGGCTTTAGCCAGAAAAGTAGATGGTGCCCCGGGCCGGACTTGAACCGGCACAGCGCGAACGCCGAGGGATTTTAAATCCCTTGTGTCTACCAATTCCACCACCAGGGCAACGCTAAAAGCGATGGTACACCATCATTCCCACAAACAATGTCGCGAGAACGAGGTGTACTTTAACGGAATAAATTTTCCGGTCAATCAATTAATTTCTATTTTTGTTCAAATGGTTAAAAAGAACACCGCATCGACCAACATACCGTCAATACGGCGGTTTTATCAGCGCGATGGTTCTATTAAAGTGATAATGTTACAACGCCCTGCTCTACTTCTACCGGGTAAACCGTTAATTTTATTGTTGGCTCTTCCACACACACGCCAGTAATGAGATTGAAGTGCTGCTTGTAAAGTGGAGAAGCAACACATAATTCACCATTAATATCCCCGACTATCCCTCGGCAAAGCACATAGGCTTTACCAATTGGATCCCAGTTCTGGATAGCGAAAACACCTTGATTGGGAATGTAGAACACTGCAACTTGTTCACCGTCTATCAGAGCGCCTCGACCTTGGTAAGGTGAAAGATCCGATAGTCTGCATATTTCTAGTTTCTCAGTGACTTCCATTAGACTTCCTCCTTCACTGGAATGCGTTGCCCGCGTACTCTTTGATAAGGAAGAACTTGGCTAGCTTCTTCTGCATTAATAAACGGTTTGAACTTAACCAGTTTGTCACTGTTTTCGAGCGTGCTCTTCCATTCACATTGGTAGGTATCAACAACATGTTGCATCTGAGCTTCAAGCGAATCAGCAATACTCAGTGAGTCTTCAATCACCACTTGTTTTAAGTAGTCTAAGCCACCTTCTAGATTTTCCATCCATACCGAGGTTCTTTGTAAACGATCCGCCGTTCGAACGTAGAACATCAAGACACGATCAATTAACGCGACCAGTTCTGCTTTAGACAGGTCAGAGGCAATTAGGTCAGCATGTCTTGGCCTCATGCCTCCGTTACCACACACATAAAGATTCCAGCCGTTCTCAGTGGCGATGACGCCAATATCTTTACTTTGTGCTTCAGCACATTCACGGGTACACCCGGATACTGCGAACTTGATTTTGTGCGGTGCGCGCAGCCCCTTGTAACGATTTTCCAATTCGATTGCTAAGCCAACCGAGTCATCGACGCCATAGCGACACCAAGTCGAACCAACGCAGGATTTAACCGTTCTGAGTGACTTACCATACGCGTGGCCGGTTTCAAATCCCGCATCAATTAGCGCTTGCCAGATATCCGGTAGCTGTTCGACTTGCGCACCAAACAAATCAACACGCTGACCACCCGTTATCTTGGTGTATAGGTCATACTTCTTCGCCACTTCACCTAATGCGATCAACTTGTCGGGCGTGATTTCTCCCCCCGCCACTCTAGGAACAACCGAGTAAGAACCATCTTTTTGCAGGTTTGCCATAAAGGCATCGTTAGAATCTTGCAGCGAGCTGTGCTGGGGCTCCATGATGTGCTCATTCCATAACGAAGCAAACACTGATGCAGCGGTGGGTTTACAAAGATCGCAGCCGTGACCTTTACCGTGCTTCTCTATCAATGTATCAAAGTCTTTAATCTCTTCGACTTGGCAAATATGGAATAGCTCTTGGCGCGACAACTCAAAATGCTCACAGATATGATTGTTCACTTCGACACCCATCGCAGTCAGCTGAGCATCTAAGACACTTTTCACCATGTTGCTACAACCGCCACAACCTGTGCCTGCCTTGGTTTCAGCCTTGAGGGTGTCAAGATCATGAGCGCCAGCTTGTATTGCATTAACCAGATCACCTTTACTCACGTTGTGACACGAACAAATAATAGCGGTATCTGCCATTTCGCCATTAAGCATTCCCGTATCAAAAAGTAGGTTTGCCGCATGGTCAGGAAGGGTCGTTTCATTTAAATAGCATTGCAGTAAAGCGTCATAGTCTGAGTTATCCCCAACAAGAATGGCGCCTAGTAGCTTGGTTCCGCTCTCATCAACCACGAGTTTTTTATACACACCAGCAACCGCATCTTGCAGTACCATCTCCTGCGCGCCATCCGTCGCTTTATGCGCATCACCAATCGAAGCGACATCGACACCGAGTAGCTTCAACTTGGTGCTCATATCTGCACCGGTGAAGCCTGCGTTTTCACGACCAACGAGCTTATCGGCTACAACGCGAGCCATGGTATAACCCGGAGCCACCAATCCAAATATCTTCTCTTGCCAAAGCGCACATTCTCCAATAGCAAAAATGCTCTCATCACTGGTTCGGCATTGATCATCAATGACAATGCCGCCGCGCTCACCAATATTGATACCCGCCTGCCTAGCCAGTGCGTCTTGCGGTCTAATACCAGCTGAGAAGACAATGACGTCTACTTCGAGAGGGTCTGCGTCTTTAAACACCATCCGATGTTTTGCGCCTTCACCATCACAGATTTTTTCAGTTGCTGTGGAGGTATGAACCGTTAGACCTAGCTCTTCGATCTTCTCTTTCAGAACTAAGCCCGCACCATCATCAAGTTGAACAGGCATCAAACGCGGCGCGAATTCCACGACGTGAGTTTCCACCCCCAGCAGTTTCAAGGCGTTTGCAGCTTCTAAGCCGAGTAATCCACCACCAATGACAGCACCGGTTTTCGCGCCCTGACACGCTGTTTTTATTTCAGAAAGATCATCTAACGTTCGGTAAACGAAAATACTGTCTCTATCGTGACCTTCAATAAGCGGCACGAATGGATAAGAACCTGTTGCGAGCACGAGCTGATCGTATCCAATGACACTGTCCTCATCTAAAACTAAGCGCTTATTGTCCCGTTCGATTTTGGTTACTTGGCTACCTAGCATTAGCTCGATGCCATGTTTGCTGTACCACTCTTCACTGCTTAACATCAGATCTTGATGGCTGTTACCAGAGAAAAGCGATGAGAGTTGAACTCGGTCATAGGCGATAAAACGCTCTTCACCAATCACCGTAATACGCATTTCAAGGTGAGCACCTCGTTCAACAAGCTGAGCAACAAGGTGATGCCCAACCATACCGTTACCGACGATTACTACATGTTCCATTGTCTGACTCCTTTATGCCGTCTTAGCGGGTACTTCGAGCTCTTTCTGCTCGGTACTTTTAGGTTGAGTACTGGGTTTAGACTGCTTTTCATACAAGAAACGCAGCACTGACTGACGGTATTTCTGATACTGCGGGTCATCGGCAAGCGCAACACGGTTACGTGGGCGGGGCAAATCAATCTCCAACACCTCGCCAATGGTTGCAGCAGGGCCATTAGTCATCATCACAATCTTGTCTGAAAGCAGTACCGCTTCATCCACATCATGGGTAATCATAATGACGGTATTGTTCAGCTCGGCTTGGATTTTCATCAGAGAGTCTTGCAGATGAGCGCGTGTTAGTGCATCAAGCGCGCCAAAGGGTTCATCCATCAAAAGGACTTTTGGTTGAAGGGCAAGCGCGCGGGCAATACCGACTCGCTGCTTCATACCACCAGAGATTTCATCAGGCTTTTTATCCGCAGCGTGAGACATTTGAATCAAGTCGAGATAATGTTCGACCTGCTCTTTGATCCACTGTTTAGAGCTTTGTTCAGAAGTGGTGGTTTGAGACAACTGGCTTTGTGCAATCTGCTTTACTGCCAGCTCTACATTTTGATAAACCGTTAACCAAGGCAACAACGAATGATTCTGAAACACGACAGCGCGCTCTGGCCCTGGCCCACTGACCTCACGGCCATCAACAATCACTCCGCCATCCGTAGGCAGGTGAAGACCCGCCACTAGATTAAGTACTGTCGATTTTCCGCAACCTGAGTGTCCAATCAGCGAAATAAACTCGCCTTTATTAATCTGAAGATTGACGTTTTTTAGGGCGATAAATTCGCCATTCGGAGTTGGGAATCTCATCCCCAACTGAGTTAAATCGAGTAGTGCTTTAGACATAGGAAACTCCTTTTATCGCAATGCCTGTTGCTTATTCCAAGACAACCACTTCTGTAGTTGCAACATGCCTCGGTCTAGCAGTAAACCAATGAAACCAATCGTGATGACTGCCACCATAATGCGCCCCAATGAAGCCGAGCTGCCATTCTGGAATTCATCCCAAACAAACTTTCCTAGTCCCGGGTTTTGCGCCAACATCTCTGCGGCAATGAGTACCATCCATGCGATACCGAGCGATAAGCGCAATCCGGTAAAGATCATCGGAATCGCGGACGGAAGCACGATGACTCTGATATGTTGCCACCAAGATAACTGCAGCACTTTGCTGACGTTGATAAGATCTTTATCCACGCTAGTGACGCCAACGGCCGTGTTAATCAGCGTTGGCCACAAACTACACAGGGCAACTGTCAGCAACGAGTTAACAAAAGATTTAGCGAACATTGGGTCATCACTGACATAAGTTGCGCTCACCACCATGGTGACTATCGGTAGCCACGCCAGTGGAGAGACTGGCTTAAGCAACTGAATAATGGGGTTAAATGCCTGATAAACACCTTGGTTTAAGCCAAGGACAATACCTAGTGGTATAGCAATCAACGTGGCCAATAAAAATCCACTGGCGACCGTTATTAGGCTAGTCACTATTTGATCAAAGAATGTGGGCTTCCCCGTGTAAGGTCTAATCTTGACCTTAGCATCAGGATTTTTTGCTAGCTTTGCAGCATTACGTTTTTCTTGTCGCTCGATAAAGGCGACTTCTTTTTTTCTTTCATCCCAGTGCTCTACCACTAAGTTGCTGAATTGCTGGTAGGTTTGAGCCGGGCCCGGAAGTGTTCCTAGTGAAGTTTCTACCTGACGTGCACTGAAATGCCACATCATCAAGAACATCAAGATTCCAATCACAGGTAACAAAAAAGCTTTGCTCTTGTTCGCCACCAACTGCTTACTCGGAATAAGTGAGATTACATTGCTCGACATAACAACTCCTATACATCCTTGTTATTGTTTTGTTGGAGGGGACTCGCCCCTCCTCCATTTGTTTTAAACTTTGTCTTTGCCTTTAAGACCGATTGAGAACTTCTCTAGATACGCGTTAGGCGAACGGCCGTCGTAGACGATGTTGTCGATAAAATGTGTTTGTGGAGCGCGGAAACCATCTTCGGTGGCAAAATCTGGGAAGTCTTTGCTTGTGAGTACCCCGTCTTCAATCAGCGCTTGTGCAGCTTGCTGGTAGATATCTGGGCGATAAACCTCTTTCGCGACATCCATATACCAATCATCAGATTTTTCTTCAGGAATTTGTCCCCAGCGACGCATTTGGGTCAGATACCAAATCGCATCACTGTAATAAGGGTAAGTGGCGTTGTGACGGAAGAATACGTTGAAGTCTGGCACCTCTCGGACATTGCCTTTTTCGTACTCAAAAGTCCCTGTCATCGAGTTCGCTATCACTTCGAAATCTGCGCCAACATATTCGCTTTTTGCTAACAGTTTGACTGCTTCAACTCGGTTGGCGTTGTTGTTCTCGTCCAACCAATGAGCAGCTCGGATAAGCGCTTTCACCACACGAATGTGCGTATTGGGGTATTTTTCTGCCCACGATTTGGAGACACCAAACACTTTTTCTGGGTTGTTTTTCCAGATCTCATAGTCAGTCACAACCGGCGCGCCAATACCTTTAAATACTGCCTGTTGATTCCAAGGTTCACCAACGCAGTAACCTTCTATCGTTCCCGCTTCCATCGTCGCAGGCATTTGTGGTGGTGGAGTTACACTAAGCAGCACGTCTGCGTTGAGTTGCCCACTGTTATCACCTGACTTGGGCGCGTAGTAACCTGGGTGTATACCACCCGCAGCAAGCCAATAACGCAGTTCATAATTGTGAGTAGAGACAGGAAACACCATTCCCATGTTGAACGGTTTACCTTCATCAAGATAACTCTCGACAACAGGTTTAAGTGCGTCTGCCTTAATTGGGTGAACTAACTTTCCATCTGCCTCGGTCGGAATATTGGGTTTCATCTGCTGCCATGTTTTGTTTGAAACCGTAATCGCATTACCGTTGAGATCCATACTGAATGCGGTAATCACTTCCGCTTGGGTGCCAATGCCAATTGTCGCGCCTAACGGTTGACCTGACAGCATGTGGGCACCATCAAGCTCACCGTCAATCACTCTATCGAGCAAGACTTTCCAGTTCGCTTGCGCTTCTAACGTGACGTACAAGCCTTCGTCTTCAAAATAGCCTTTCTCATAGGCAACAGCGAGTGGCGCCATATCGGTAAGTTTGATAAAGCCAAATTTAAGGTCTTCGAGTTCTGGCTCACCCAGCTCGGCTAAGGTGCTAGGTACATAAAAGGTGGTGGTTAACGCTGCACCCACCAACGTACGTTTGATTGCTGACTTCCATTTCATAACTTTTCTCCAATAAAAAAGGCGCTACGCCTCCGAAGAGTCGTAGCGCCATTGCATCCTTGTCGATTACCGCCGTTGATAATGTAAGGTTACGATTGAACAGATTGTTTCTAATCTAAGTATTCCAAGTTGCGTGCCAACTTATTTAACACTTTATATTCAAATACTTATCCTTTTCCCTTTTCAATATTGCCTTTACCTTGCTTAGTAATAGTGCACTTCGCACCAATGCGGAATTTTTCTTATAACCCCAAAGTGGTAGTTGGGCTATTTTAGCGCCTCTAAAGTTTGCAGTAGATTTTTCGCCACTTGCGCCAAGGTTTGACTCGATTGCATCGCTGATTTTCTCATCGCTTTGTAAGCCGCATCTTCATCGACTTGGTGCATTTTCATCAGTAGCCCTTTTGCTCGCTCAATGATCTTTCTTTCTTCTAATCGCAGCTCAAGCTGTTCGATTTCATCTTCAAGAGCAACCACTGAACGGCGAATCTGGCACGCATTGGCTATCCACGGAATCAAACAAAACTCGGTATCTGCCGGAACAAGGACATAATCCATTCTTTCCGGTAAACGACTGATATCATTAGAGTCGAGTTGCTTCAGCACCACCAAGAGTGGATGCTTTCTAACACGGCATTCTTCAATAACCACGCGCAGTTCAGCACTCGGTTGCAACCAGCCCACAACGACATAAGCGTTGGGTTCTCGGTCCAACATTTGTTCAAACTGATTAAGCTGACAACTGATGATGTTGTCAAATTCTTGAGCGAGCAGCGTCGATAATCGTGCCAATTCTTCAACACGATCACTGCAAATGATGAGCGGATTTTTGGAGAGATTTTTGTGCATGAACATTCCTTGTTTTGCTCTCTATCTAATACAGACATAACAAGGAATGTGCCAATTGTTCTATTTACTGATTATCACAGTAACCAGACCAGAGTAGATAGGCCTTTTCAAATGACTTTTCTAGATCGTTTGACTCAGCAAACAGTGTCGCCGCCATTGTCGAAACCACTGTATTAGCCATCATATTAAGATCATTTTCTGTCGTACCAAACAGGCACTTTTTAGGTAAAGGAATGTCAGTCAGCATACGTTCAGTCCAATAATGCGATTCAACGCCTGTCGGTGTGCTCACCCAAACGGTTTGGCTGACTTTAGGGTTATATTCTGATTCGCCAGATTGTCCTTTAAAAGAGACCACGGCGTGTCGGGTTAATCCTATCTCGCTTTCGACTTCAGCATGCAGCTGTTGGAAGCCTGGATGGAAGCTACCGCGTAACCCCAGTTTTGCGCCTCCCGGGTTTAAAGCTCTGACGACCGTGTTGATCGGTGTACGCAATCCATAGCGATTCTTCCAGCCAATCATAGTTTCAGCTTGTGGAGCAAAATGCTTAAGAGGTAGATAAGCGATACGTTTAGTCTCTAGTAGTTGTTTCGCCTCTTGCGGTGACTGGGCAACCTCAATACCAAAGGCTTCAAGGTAATCTTCAGCATGTAATCGTCCAGCGGGCCTATCGTGATAACCATGTAACAGCACTTTGTAGCCACTGTCTGCAAGTATCTTAGCTGCTAACAGGTGCCAAGGTTGCCCTGCACTTTTGCGTTTACCCGCATAACACGGCCAGTCAATATCAGCGCCCAAGCTAGGGACACGAGACTGAAACGCTTTTACGAAACCTGCAATTTCCTGTTTGGTTTCATTTTGTACTCGAATCAACATCAGTAGCATCGCCATCTGGTCGTCACCGCATTGACCATCAAGATACTCGTCCATGATTTGGTATGCTTGATCAAAGGTAAGCGGCTTGCGTCCTCGCTCTCCTCGTCCAACCGTTCGGATACATTCTAAAATTGAGCTCATACTTCCTCTTGTGAGATCACTGACTCTATGGTCATGTTTAGTTCTTCTCGCAGTTTGACGACTTCGCCTAAGATAATCAATGCTGGGCTGACCCCTTTTAACTCTTTCGCTTTAGCAGTTAACGAGTCTAGAGACGACACATGTACCTTTTGCTGACGGCTACAACCGTGAGTAATGATGGCAAGCGGAAAGTCTGCATTGAGACCTTGCGCGATCAGTCCTTGCTGAATCTCTTGCGCTTTCTCCAGCCCCATATAAAAAACCAAAGTCTGTCCTGCCCTAACAAGCTCAGACCAAGCAGGTAACGCTCCTGTCACCACCTGCCCTGTCACAAAGGTAACGCTTCTGGCGATTTCTCTATGAGTTAAAGGGATATAAGACGACGCCGCGCAACCTATCGCGGCTGTGATACCTGGAATTACCTCAAACTCAATTTTGTGCTTTGCGAGTAGCAATCCTTCTTCACCACCGCGACCAAATATGAAGGGGTCACCGCCCTTTAGCCTAACGACACGTTTACCTAATTTCGCCAGTTCGACTAGAATTTGGCTGATTTCTTCTTGCTTTAAGCTCGGTTGACCGCAGCGCTTACCCACGTAAATTTGTTGGCATTTAGCCGCAGCAAAATCCAAAATTTCCCTATTCACCAGACGATCAAATACAATCACATCTGCCTGTTGAATCGCTTTCAGCGCTTTTACTGTCAACAGCTCTGGGTCATTGGGGCCTGCACCAACCAGTTGCACCTGTCCGCGTTTGACACCTTCTGAATCACAGCCACTACCAGTGAGATTGGGCTGTTTTACATATTGATGAGCAATGAAACCTGCACCGCGTAGCCCTAATTGCGAACCCTCTTTGACTCTCTTGTCTAATTTCATAGCACGCTCCTATTTCGCAATCAGTATTGTTTGTTCGTGGCTTGCGACAAGACGCTCAACTTGAGGTAAGCATGAGCCGCAGTTTGTTCCACACTTGAGTTTAGTTTTCAGTTGATTAACGCTTGTGCAATCTCCACTCTCCAACTCGCGGAGAATCTGCTTATCGCTCACTCTAAAACAACTACAGATCAACTCACTGGCTTCTTGCTGGCTAGAGACAGACAGCAATGCTGAAAAAGTTAGAGGCTTACCGATTAAACCTGCAAGATTTGGCACATCTACCTCAATAGGGAGCTGAGAGATCATGAGTAGAGATCGAATGATTTTGTCTTCACCCACTTCGTCATAACAAACTGTTAGCCAGCCACCAGCAAGCTCTAAAACGACTTTGCGTTTGTGCGGAGTTTCACCTAGCTCTGTCGCAAATGACTTGTCATAACGTTGGCTATCTGCAAAACGCCAGACGCCAACTCGCTCTTCAGATTGAAATGATTGGTAAACGAAATCGTGCTCAACAAATCGCTCACCGAGGTAAAGGCCATAAGTTTGTGCTTTTACCGGGAACAACTCCACTGGTTGGGATTTAAATGCTGGTTGTCCAGAAGAAGGATCAGCAATGCGGCTTACCACAGCATTAACCTGACTTTCGCCTCCATAATCTCCTGCCCAGTGCATCGACATAAACAGTTGTCTTTTTCCTAACCCGTCATCAATTGCTACTCTCGCAATAATCTTTCTCTCTGTCTCTGAGCTAGCTAAGGCGACCAACTGGCCTGATTTAACGTCCATGTAAGCTGCAGAACGACTGCTCATATACACCCTTGGTTCAGGTTCAGTCGCCGCAAGATGGGAAATGTAGCCAGTACGAGTCATGGTATGCCACTGATCTCTTTGTCTGCCAGTATTTAACCACCATGATTGGTCCTGCTGTTTTGGTGGCAGTGCAGGGATGACAAACCTCGCTTTACGATCAGCAAAGCTAAATTGGCCGTTGTGTAAAGGTCTTTCTCCTCCCCACTGAATAGGTTGCCAGTTTAAGTACTCTTCATCAGTGATATTCGCGAACTCGGACAGATCAAGTAGCAATGAGCTCTGTGTATTCAATCCAGTCATGGCTGCGTATTCTCTAAACACGTCAGCCTCACGAGCAAAATCGAAGGCATTCTCTCGACCTTGTAACTCACACAGCCTTGCGCCCACATCACTGATCGCTTGCCAATCTGGCTTAGCTGCACCTTTAGCGAACATAAACTGCCTTTGGCGAGTGAGCATACGTTCTGAGTTGGTCACCATACCTTGCTTTTCCCCCCAACCTGAGGCTGGGAGCAACAAATCCGCATACTTGGCGATATCAGAATCAGCGGTCACATCCGATACGATAACGAGGGGACATTTTTCGAGTGCACGTTTTACAAATGCGTTGTCAGGCATTGAAACAACTGGGTTAGTCGCCATGATCCAAATCACTTGAATATCGCCACGCTCAACGGCTTCAAACATCTCAATCGCTTTTAGACCCGGTTGCTGAGCAAGGGTATCTGTGTTCCAAAACTCACTGACAAGCTTTATGGACTCAGGGTCAAACCCTCTATGGATTGCTAGCTGATTCGCTAGCCCACCGACTTCTCTCCCTCCCATGGCGTTCGGCTGACCAGTAATAGAAAACGGCCCCGCCCCCTGAATGCCAATCTTACCCGTCGCGAGGTGAGCATTAATAATGGTGTTGGCCTTGTCTGCACCGTATTGGGATTGGTTTACTCCTTGGCAAAACAGAGTGATGGTTTTTCTGGTCGTGGCGAACCAGCGATAGAAGGTTTTTAGTTGCTCTTGGCTCAGCTCTAGTTGCTCACACAGCGCTTCTATACCGAATTCTTTGCTCATGACGAGATCAACTAACGCGCCGAATCCAGAAGTATGGGACTCAATATAGGACTCGTCTAGAGAGCCACTTTCAACACAGTAACGCAGCAGTCCATTAAACAGCGCAATATCACCGTCATTAGGGATAGATAGATGTAAGTCGGATTGCTGGGCCGTCACTGTTTCGCGCGGATCAATCACCACTAGCCTCAATTCAGGGTTACGTTCTCGAGCCTGTTGAATGCGTCTGAACAAAACGGGGTGTGTCCATGCGGTATTCGCTCCGCATATCACAATTAGCTCCGCATCATCTATGTCGTCATAGTTAACAGGGACGACATCTTCTCCAAACGCACGGTTGTGAGCCACAACGGCAGAAGACATACATAGCCGTGAATTGGTGTCGATGTTCGCGCTGCCTACCACGCCCTTCATAAACTTATTGGCTACGTAATAGTCTTCAGTAAGTAACTGACCTGAAACATACATTGCCGTGGAATCTGCGCCATGGTTTTGAATCGCTTCACTATAAGCAGTCGCGATCACCTCCGTTGCTCGCTCCCAACTTATCTCTTTGCCATCCAACTTTGGATACAGCAATCGCGAAGGCATGTCTAAGCTCTGAGCTAACGCGGAACCTTTAACACATAAAGCCCCTTGATTTGCGGGGTGCGCCTTATCCCCTTCTATGCCCAGTTGATTCACTTCCACACCGCATCCCACTCCACAATATGGGCAGGCCGTTTTTGTACATTCCCTTGTCATCACTTACTCCTTGAAACAAAAAACCTCCTCCACCTTAAAAGTGGAGGAGGCTTCTTCGCCTGTGACGTTGTTATATGTATTTGTTGCCCTTGTATATCAGGCTAAATAGCTGCAGCAAATAAAGTGCCAGATCGTTTTCTTCATATATTCAATGAGTTACTAACATAGCAAAGCACAAGTTGCACCAAGCCTGTGCATTAGAGGCTAATTTTGCATCTTGTTGCTCTTCCCTAGCGTGAGCAAAACACCAAGCAATACCGTTTTCTAGTTAGAAATCTCTCCACGAATTTCGTATAGTCACATTCACCTGGTTGATATCTGAAAGACAGGTGATATTCATGGAAGAATACCAAAAGCAGATCGCAGAGCTGAAAGCTCAAGTTGAATCACTACAAAAGGATAAAGATCGACTACAAGAAAAACTCAACTTGGCATTGGATGGTACGGGGCTTTGTTTATGGGAGCAGCATGTACCTTCTGGAACCCTGACAATCTTTAATATGGAATGGGGGAAGATGCTTGGGTACCAGTCTAACGAGCTGACGGCCACCGTCGAGACTTGGAAAAGTAAACTACACCCTGAAGATTACGATTTGGCTGTGGGCGCATTTGAGGACCATTTAGCAGGCAAAACCGATCTCTATGAAGTCGTTCATAGAATGATTCACAAGGATGGTAGTGACAGTTGGGTCTCAGACAGAGGAAGAGTCGTCGAGTTTGACTCGAATGGCAAACCACTGCGAATGATGGGGACACACGTCGATATCACCCAAGAGAAACGTTATGAACAACAGCTCGCTAAGCTCGCCAATAGTGACCCTCTGACTGGGCTACTAAACAGAAGCGCCTTTGAACAATCTTACTTAACTCATACCCAACTCAGCAGCTCTAACTACTCTGCGCTTATCTTTATTGATATCGACAACTTTAAATCCGTCAATGATCAACTGGGTCACCAAGCTGGGGATCGGTTGTTAATACAAATCGCAGGGAGTTTAGAACGTAACGCTATTCCGGGTTCGATCGTAGCAAGGCTGGGTGGAGACGAGTTTGTTATGTTAAGTCACATCCACAATCAAAATCAGATTCAGGAGTTTTGCGATACCCTACTTGCTCATGTCACACCAGAAATTCAGCCGGACTCCCCATATGCCAAAATCGGTTTTAGTATTGGTGTCTGTCTGTTCTCGGGAACTCAATATCGTTTTGATGAAATTTACGAGAAAGCGGACTCTGCGATGTATAGAGTCAAGAAAGGCGGAAAAAATGGCGTTGCGTATGTGGATTTGTGTGAAAGCTAAGTAACAGGCATAAAAAAACCAGCCTAAGCTGGTTACTTTCTCTTAAGAGAATGGAGGCGCGTCCCGGAGTCGAACCGAGGTCCACGGATTTGCAATCCGCTGCATAGCCACTCTGCCAACGCGCCTCAAATTTTGCTTTTTTACCTAACCGGCTCTAGCCAGAAAAGTAGATGGTGCCCCGGGCCGGACTTGAACCGGCACAGCGCGAACGCCGAGGGATTTTAAATCCCTTGTGTCTACCAATTCCACCACCAGGGCAACGCAATGATGCGATGGTAACACCACCTGTTCTAACGACCTATGCCGTGAGAACGAGGTGTACTTTAACGGATTGAGATTCAAGGTCAACAAGAAATTTATTCATTTTGATTCAACTGGTTAAAAAGACAACTTAACGTTTGCCAGTTAAGCAATTCGATCAAAACTTCAACGCCACTTCAAATAGAAAGAGCCACTTAGAATGTGGCTCTTACGATATTCATCGCTTAAGCACAGCAATTACAGTTACGTTTATAACGGTCCATTTTACCGATACCTGGGTTAAAGGTATTGGTAGGATCTAACTGGTGATAAAACTTTTGCAACGAATTTTCTGCCTCATACAAGTGCCCAACGTTATGCTCTGCGGGGTATTTTGCTCCTCGGCTGTTTAGATGCTCCAACATCAGCTTTTTCATTCGCTTGGTGTCAGTGCCTTTCTTGAAAATATAGTCTTGGTGGAACACGTAACACATAAAGTGTCCATAATAGAGCGACTTAACCAAGTTTTGGCTCACTTCCTCCGGCAAGGTTTCTAACCACTCTTCGTCATTTCGTCTTAATGCAATATCGAGCGCAACGATATCTTCAACCTCGTTTCGGTGGATCGTTTCATAACGAATAGCCGCCCCTGCTGCTGCAAAGCGATGCAAATAGGCTTTCTTCCCTTCATCCGGAGTACATTCAAAGAAGTCACTGTCAGGCTCTACCGCCCACACTTCTTGCAGATACTTTTGCGCTTCTGCGATACCACCATCACTCATTTTAAGCACAAGGTGATGCTCGTACTTGTCACGGTACTCCAACATGCGTTGTGGCAAGTGTTGAGGGAACAACTTGCTCGCGTAATACAAAATCGTATCTGGGAGATATTTACTGACTAAAGGCACGCGCTCTAAGAAGTTTTCCACTTTCGCTTTCAATGAAAACATCTTAGGTAAATTATCTGTACCCAACTTATCAATCGATAAGAACACATCTTTGCCGTACTTCTCTGCCATGTTAAAGATATCACGGTGAAGATACTCCCCCATTTCTGGCAGGTTTTCGAACTGAGTCAGGAAGTCTTTTCTTAGTTTGGTCAGTTTATTCGGATCATTGGTACCCAAATAGAAGATTTGTTCTTTTTGCGGGATTGGGTAGCTGTCCACGCGCACTGCAAATACACCTAATTTGCCAGCACAGCCGCTTGCCTCAAACAAACGACGTTCATCTGCATTGAAACGCGAAGGAATATCTGAAGTTACATCACGAACGCGCTCATCATATTCTTTGTCTGATGCCATACGCTCGTCATGAATGACATTAGCAGGGTCAAAGTTTCCATCTTGGAGGTTTTGCAAAATTTCTTCTGGTGTCGGCCCAAGGCCATCGATCCCAAGGTGATTGACAAGGTGAAGTTGTCCCTTTTTATCGACCTGAGCAAAAATGGCTAGCTCAGTGTAAGCAGGGCCGCGTTTTACTAATGCGCCACCGGAGTTGTTTGCAATGCCGCCAACGACTGTCGCCCCCAGAGAAGAAGAACCAATCACTGAATGTGGCGCTCGATTGACTGCTCTTAACTCTTTTTCTAGAGAATGAAGACTAGCGCCTGGAAGACAGATTGCTTGTTTGCCACCGTCAATGAGGTAGATTTGCTTCATTTTGGTAATGTTGATGACGACGACATCGCGGTCATAATCATTACCGCTTGGTGCAGAACCTTCGGTCAGTCCCGTTTTCGCAGCCTGCATAATAATAATGCAATTGTTCTCAACGCATTGTTCAATAATCTTCCATTGTTCAACAAGTGTATTGGGAAAAACAACGGCTAGAGCAGTACCGCTTCCGGAGCGAAAACCGCTGCGGTAGTACTTGTTTTTAACTTGATCGGTAAGGACGTTCTCTTCTCCTACGATCGCGGTAAATGCGTCAATCAGCTGCTTCTGTTTCATATCCGTATCTCTAATTATTGTGCCCGATCAATATAAGCAGTCCAATTCTTTACGTCCATGACCGTAAGTGAACCCTGTGACAGCCACAATAACTCTAATGTTTATTTTTTAAATAATTTCAAATAGTTAATATTTTTAAAAGACAAATATCAACAAAGAAAAATATCGTTTCCATAAAGAAACAATACAAAATTAAAATGTTAACAAACAGATTCAGATTGAGAATCGAGTAAATCAGACTCTGCGTATAAACCCTCTGTTTTAAAAGAATTTATGCACAGAAAAATGCCTACAATACCTAGACACAGCCAGCAACAAATCGAACTAAAAACATCACAAGAGTGTTGGATTATTGTGACAAGCCAAGACTCTCAACAAAGAAGCACCTAATAGAAACTCAAGTCGTAAGTTTGAAAAAGTGTTCTAGGCTAGATTTCGTTAAGCAAAAGGGCTCTTTCGACTAAAATTGATAGCTGCGCTCTTGAAAGCACTGATACAAATGCTCAATGAAAAGCTTAATTTTTTCAGGCTGTTGGCGAGTATATGGGTAGACCGCATAGATACCGAGGCACTTTGCCGTCTCCTCTTTGAACAGTTGAATCAACCGACCTTGCTGTAAATCTTCATAAACCAACACACGAGGTACGTAAATGATTCCCTGCCCCAACAAAGCAACGTTACGTAGGGCTGAAGAGTTATTAGTACACAGATTGCCATCCACTTTGACTTGATAGACATCGTCACCGTTTTTAAACGCCCACTCTCTCGCTCCCGTCTCCTGATAGGCATAAGCTAAACAATTGTGTTTTGTGAGTTCTTTTGGCGTTTTAGGCTTACCATTTTTCGCTATGTACTTGGGTGAGGCGCAAACAATCCAATTGGCATCGACCAACTTGCGCGCGATGAGGCTTGAATCAGGAAGAACCCCTGTGCGAATGGCTAAATCAAAACGCTCATTGACGATATCCACAAAACGATTATCCAGCTCCATATCAATGTTGATATCTGGGTATTCTTGGTTAAATTCAGCGATAACAGTAGGTAAGATCAACTCACCGGATATGATAGGAACGGTAATCTTAATGTTGCCGGATAAGCTCTTACCTAAGCCAACAATCGATTCCTCAGCCATTGCTACAGCTTGATAAACACTTCTCGCATGTTCAAAAAAGGCTTGCCCAGACTCTGTCAGTTTGAGGGTTCGAGTCGTTCGGTAAAGGAGTTGAACGCCGATATCTTGCTCAAGTTTAGCGATACGCTTACTGACAACCGACTTGGTCAATTCCATGTGTCTTGCAGCTGCACTAAATGAGCCCAGCTCAACCAAATGGTAGAAAATAATATAGTCGTCGGTATTTCTCATGCGTCTTCACTACTAACCTGGAGAGAAGAATATTGTAAGGAGAATGGAGACAGAATGCAGTTCCTAGAGTCACACTTGTGCGCTGTGTCAGCCTCATCTAGAAAGGTTTACTTGCTCCAGAGACAAAAAAACCAGCTTTCGCTGGTCTAGTATTGATGCTTTAACATCTGAGCTTTCACATTCGGATATTGCTGTTGCCGTACCCGAGAAAAGAATGGAGGCGCGTCCCGGAGTCGAACCGAGGTCCACGGATTTGCAATCCGCTGCATAGCCACTCTGCCAACGCGCCCTTCTTTCCAACGCTTTAGTTACCCACCGCTGCGTTCGATGCATACTCTACGGATTGAGCTTAGAGAGTCAAACAAAAATCGAATTAATCCGTTTGTTT
Source organism: Vibrio tubiashii (assembly GCF_028551255.1). Lineage (NCBI taxonomy): Bacteria > Pseudomonadati > Pseudomonadota > Gammaproteobacteria > Vibrionales > Vibrionaceae > Vibrio > Vibrio tubiashii. Next base: position 1,047,159 of record NZ_CP117030.1, read on the forward strand.
GCTGAGTTTTAAAGCAACATGATGCGAGTTCGAGCAATCAAGGTGAATTTTCCTGCACCCTCGTTCCACCAGCAGTTCATTAACTAATGCCCAACTCAACTCTATCGGCCTTTGGAAGCTTCTTTGCCACCAGTTCGTATGAGCGCTCGCAAAGATCTTGTACAAGCCCATCTTCGACATCACCAGGGTAGTAAACCGTTACCCAATGGCGCTTGTTGGTGTGATAGCCGGGAGTAATATCGTTAAACTGAGAGGTGAGGACTTCTCCATCTTCAGGAACGACTTTCACCGTCACGTACTCACGCCCTTCACGCTCGGCAAGTATCGCAAACATCTTGCCTTTCACTTTATATACTAAAGCATCGGGACCAAACGGATAACCTGACTCTGCACATTTAAAACTGTCTAAATACTTAGCCAAATCTGAATTGTTCATATCAAACGCTCCAATTAAAAAGGAGCACTAGGCTCCTTTATCTGCTATTTAGAAATAAGTGCATCACCTTCAAATCTGATGCCTTGCCAGCCAAACTGAATAAAATTACGGATGTTGGCGTGATCTTGACCATCAGGATTGCCTAAGACATCTTCTCGATAAAACTTGCCAAAACATGCCAGTGTTGATGAAGGGTCTAATTGGTTTAGAAGGCCAAACGCAAAGATTTTGCATGAGCCATTATTCTGGTTTGCATCGTTTAAGGTCTCTCCGTTAACAAACGCGGTTGGCGTGAACTCATAGTTTGCTTCAATGACCGCCATAGTATCTTCAAATTGCACCGATTCAGGCGATTGAGAAAGGTTGTCGAGAAATTGCTTCAGATCCATGTGATATATACTCCATAAAATTTGGATCGAGTCTAAGACATAGATTGAAATAAAAAAAGCTCTTTCGCGATGAAAGAGCTTTTGCTGCGAGGACACTATTAATATTTAAATTGCGACACTTCCGCATTCAATCGATCAGCTTCGCTAGACAAACCTTGAAGCACATCATCGACATCTTGCACTTGAACCGATACCGCTGAAGAGGCATCTGCAATAGAAGTAATACTGCCACTTATCTCGTCAGTTACAGCCTTTTGTTCCTCAGTAGCAGCTGCGATTTGTACGTTCATCTCATTTAGGTCATTAAGCATAGTCACAATTTGCTCGAGCATCTCAGTGTTTTTATCACAGGTGGTGACACCCTCAGACACCGTGTTATTTGCGCTCTCTATACTCTGAGACACACTTTGAGTTTCGCGCTGAAGTGATTCAATTTTTTCACGAATTTCTTCAGTAGAAGACTGCGTTCGACCCGCAAGAGAGCGAACTTCATCCGCAACGACCGCAAAGCCACGACCTTGCTCACCGGCCCTTGCCGCCTCTATCGCAGCATTCAGCGCTAGTAGATTGGTTTGCTCTGCGATACCTTGAATAACATCGAGCACTTCGGCAATCGAGTTAGTTTCAGTATGCAGCCTTTGGATCGCATCGACTGCGGTTTTCATCTCTGCGTCTAAACGAGAGATTTCACTGCCTAAGTTCTGACCAACCTGAACACCTTCACTGCCGGTATCATTGGCATTTTTAACAAACTCTGCTGCTCGCGTCGCGAATTGTGCTACCTCGGCAATCGAAGCGCTCATCTCATTCACCGCAGTCGCTACCGACTCAGTTCTATGATTTTGGTCAGCAACCGATTCACGGGTACTGTTCATGTTGCCCGCCATGCTCTGGGTATTGCTGTTAAGGTTATTGGTGGTTTGTGCAAACTGACCAATGATATCTTGTAGATGAGCAAACAACGAATTGAGTGAGATAGCTAAATCGGTCATTTCATCTTTACCAGACTCCTCTAGACGTTGGGTCAGATCATTGTTTTTGCCAATCCACTGTACTTTCTCACTAGCAAGCTTGATCGGTTTAGCAATGCTGTTACCGAGTAGATAAGAAATAAACATCGCTACCGCAACCACTACGACAATACTACTGATTACAGTCATGAACAGAGAGCTAATTAAAGTCTCTAGATCTTCCAAAGCCTCCTCTTTGTCAATGTCAGTCACAATACCCCAAGTTAACCCTGCGACATTGACCGGAGAGTAAGCAGAAAGCACTTCTACGCCACGATAATCGGTGACAATGTCAGATCCACTTTGGCCTCTGAGGGCCGCCTTTGAGGTTGCAGTTGCGACAGGTTGACGGCCAATCGCTGAAGACTTGCCTTCAATTTGGGCCAACACTGACTGAGAAACACCCGCTTCCTTCAATGCCGCGAAATAGCTGTCAGGGTTTTCCATTAAGAATCGGGATTCGCTACGGAGTAATCCATCTTGTCCAACTAAGTAAGTCTCGCCACTTTCCCCTAAGCCTGCAAAACTCCAATTGCTGTTGAAAGTCATGATTCGATTGATTTCATCAACAGGCATTTGGAAGATCAACACACCCAATGTTTGGTTCGCATTTTTTACTGGAGTGGCAATAAAAGAAGCGGCTGCTTCGTAAGAGGGGTAATAAGGATAAAAATCTTCTAAGTGATATTGATTAGCTGACAAATTCATTGCGTTTTTAAATGCTTTGGCAATACCACTATTCGCATAAGGGCCAGAATTTAAATTAGTTGCATAGTCTAGCTCTTTAAATACTGAATAAACGATATTACCTTCAACATCGACTAAGAAAATATCGTAATAACCAAACTCTTCTAAGAATCCTTTGATACTTGGATGATACGTAGCATGGACAGAATCATATTCGGTACCCAAAGAGTCACTCATTAAATTGTGTTTTTCACCAAGAGGGTTAGGGTTTGTACCGATATAACGAGCTTGAAGCGCTTTACTAAGGGGGGATAATGCATTGAGCTTTTGCATTTCATTGGCCGATGCTCCGCCATTTGCCCCTTTATAGGTCGCGCCAAAATTTGCTTGGTAATAAGATTGTAACCGCCCGATGTCGCTTTGAGAGACTTGCTCTATTGGGTATGACTTGAACGCCTCACTAAAAGCTCCCATCGCATCTTTGACCCCAACAGAATTGGCGGTCGTTACGACTTGACCACTTATGTGTTTGAAATAACTTTCAATTTCATTTTTCTTAATTTCACGAACGGAAATCAATTGACTGGTTGCCCGTTCAAATAACGCTTGTTCAGAAAGTCCTGAAGAACGCCATCCGACAATGACACCGGTTGCGACAACCGCCAAGGTGCACAATAGCGTTGAAGCCAACACTATCTTCGTTGCAATTTTCATAACGACAACCCCTCACAGATATTCCGTATCTGCCTGTTTATTTAGAGGAAACTCGCCAACCAACGCTTTAGTAATACATTTCTTCCAGATGAAGTATCTCTAATAAGCCGAGTTATTATTTGTATATGCATGCTGTTCTATAAGTGTAAGCACAAAATTTAAACTTTTCGATTAGTTGTCGAAAATATTCTAAATCTAACTATTTAGAGGCATATTTTTACACTTGTTGCATATACATAAATAACCCTACATTCTTATCCCACCATCAACCTCAATTATACGACCGTTTATATAGTCGTTTTCGAAGATAAATTTAACCGTATTTGCTATCTCTGCAGTTTCTCCCATTCGCCCAACAGGAATCATAGACTCTAATCGGGCGATCGCTTCCGGTTTCATTTGCGCCGCCATCGGGGTCTCTATCACGCCCGGCGCTATCGCCGCAGCCCGAATGCCAAACCTTGCAAGCTCTTTCGCCCATGTTGTCGCTAGAGTCGCCACTGCTGCTTTTGAAGCGGCATAATTAGTTTGGCCTATGTTTCCCGCGCGAGCGACACTGGATATATTGATAATCACGCCCTTGCGCTCAGTTTTAATCATATTTAACGCTGCTTCTCGCCCGCAGAGAAACGTCCCGTTAAGGTTTACGTTTATCACGGAGTTAAACTGTTCGAGTGACATCTTTGAGATTTCGCCATCTTTGACTTTCACTAGCAGACCATCTCGTAAAATACCCGCATTGTTGACTAAGCCATCTATATGACCAAAGTCAGTGACAATGTCACTAAACACCTGCTCTACTTCATCTTCATTGGTCACATCGGCTCGATAAGTCAACGCCTTAACACCAAGCATATGACATTGTTCTTGAGTGTGCCTCAAAGCTTGTTCATTTACATCGATAAGGGCCATTTCAGCGCCAGCGTGCGCTAACGTCACAGCCATCATTTGCCCCAAACCTTGCCCTGCGCCAGTGATTGCAATCACGCTTTCTTTTAACTCCATAGCAAGCTCCTTTTACTTATCGTTGTTCGATTGATAGAACTCAAACAAGCTAGAGAAATCGAGCTCAGCATTACCATTCATGTTATGAAATGCATACAAGTTTCGCGCTAATGAGCCCATAGGAACGGAGGATTGACTCTTAGAGGCGGCTTCTAATCCTAGGCCAAGATCTTTTAGCATCAGCTTGCTCATAAAACCCGGTTGGTACTGATTTGATGCCGGTGCATTTTCCATTACTCCTGGGCACGGATTGTAAAGTTCCAATGCCCAGTTTCGACCAGAGCTCTGTAGCATGATGTTTGATAGCACTTTAGGGTCTAGCCCATTATCAATACCTAAGTTGAGCGCTTCACAAGTCCCTGACATTAAAATACCGAGCATCAAGTTATTGCATATTTTGCCCATTTGACCGCTACCAGTTTGACCGGCATGGAAGGTATTTTTTCCCATATGTTGCAGCACTTTCTCTGCTTTGTGGAACGCCTCATCACTTCCGCCAACAATAAAGGTCAGCGTACCTGCTTTTGCTCCCGCAACCCCACCGGATACCGGCGCATCAGTAAAAAACACACCCTTTTCATCCGCCGCTTGCCCGACTAAACGCGCCGACTCTGGGTCAATGGTTGATGAGTCAATGATTAACGTTCCTGGCTTTATATGACTGAGTAGACCTTCTTTACCCTGACCATCCAAGTACACAGATTTAACGTGCTCTCCTGCTGGCAGCATGCTGATGACCACATCAGCTTGATCAACCGCACTCTCAAGTGAACCACATACTTTCGCGCCAACCTCTGCAAGCGGCCTCGTTAGACTGTCGACTAAGTCATACACCTGAACATTAAAACCTGCGTTGACTAGATTGGTTGCCATAGGTGCACCCATGTTGCCTAGCCCAATAAATGCGATAGTTTCCATGACGTTTCTCCGATTTTTCTTTTATCAACCTAGTAATGCCCTAACTGCGACAGTGGGTGTTTTTCCTCTGACCAAAGAGAAGTAAACAAACTGTCGATCACCTTGTCTTCAACTTCAGCCACATTTTTATAGCGCCATTTAGGATTACCATCTTTATCGATTAATCGCGCACGAACGCCTTCTCTAAACTCTCCGAGTAGAGCACTGCGAACAGACAGGTTAAGTTCAAGACGGAAACAGTCGGCAAGTGATAACTGGCTGTACTGGGTCATTTGGCGATAGCAAATATGCGCAGTGACCGAACTACCATTTGCTAGATTCGCCTTAGCGGTCTCTAACCACTTTTCGCCAATCGACAATGCTTGAATGTTGTCGACCACCTGCAAAGCACTATCTGCATGGCAAGCGGATTGAATATGATTGAGATAAGGCAAGATCTGCGCTTCAGGTTTATGCTCATTGACCTCAGCTTCGAACGATTCGAGCATTTCAGTCACCACCTCATAGGCATCATCGACGCAATCCCAATCGGCGATTTGTAGCTGCTGAAGAAGTACAGACTTGTGGTCAGGTAACGCCATATGGTCAGCTAAGTGAAGCGAGACTGCATCCGTAGCGGTCACCATCATTCCGGTCAGTCCGAGAAACAAGCCAACACCGCTATCGAGGCGATTTAAAAACCAGGTTGCGCCCACATCAGGATATAGGCCAATACTAATTTCGGGCATGGCAAGGCGAGAATCTGGAGTCACTACCTTATGGCTAGAACCCATGTAAAGCCCCATACCACCGCCCATTACGATTCCCTGCCCCCATGCAATAATAGGTTTACAGTAAGTATGAATAAGATAATCGCACTGATACTCGACAGTAAAAAAGTGCGAACAAAAGTCTTGAATCTGCTCTTCGGTCGAGCCGCTCATCACATTGTACATGGTGCGAACATCACCACCTGCACAAAACGCTTTCTCTCCAGCGCCTTCAAGCAACACACATACAATGGCATCATCCTCGTGCCAAATGTCCAATTGGTGCTTTAAGCTTGCCAACATATCGATTGATAGCGCATTTAAAGAGGGGGCGTTGTCTAAGGTGGCAACGGCGATTTTATGCTCACTGTCACTACAGGGCAGCTCCGCAAAATGGACTAAATCACTCATATAGCTTCCTCCTGAACCTATTTGTTTTTCCATTCTGGGCGACGTTTTTCTAGGAAGGCATTTACGCCCTCAGTCTGATCTTCGGTATCAAATAGGTGAATAAATAGCTCTCGCTCTTTGACTAATCCGTAAGAAATAGGATTCGAGCGCGTAGTCTGAATCAGTGTCTTGCAAGCAGAGACGGCAGGTGGAGATTGGTTGGCCACCATTTCTGCTAGTTGAATTGCAGCTTCAAGTGCTTGCCCCTGCTCCACGACCTCTTCAACCAAACGGATATCAAACGCTTTATCGGCACTCACTTGTTCACCGCACAAAATGATTCGCTTCGCCCAGCCTTCTCCAACCAATCCAGTTAAGTTTTGTGTTCCGCCAGCACAAGGCAACAAGCCCACTTTCGCTTCAGGCAAAGCTAACTTAGCTTGTTTCTCTGCGATGCGAATATCGCAGGCGAGCGCAACTTCTAGCCCACCTCCCATCGCATAACCATTTATGGCGGCAATGGAAACGCCACGAAAAGCACTCAAGGTCTCAAAGGCTTCCCCAAAGGCGCGCGCCATATCCGCGGCTACACTTGTGTCTCCGGAGGCAAAAAGATTCAGATCAGCTCCCGCAGAGAAAAACTTCTCTCCTTGGCCGGTAATAACCAGAGCATAGACATCCATATTGTTGTTAAGCTCAATCACCAAGTGTTTAAGCTGATTCAAGCTCTGTTTTGTCCAAGTGTTGGCAGGCGGGTTATTCATCGTCAATACAACGACATGGTTATGTATCTTGTGTTCGATAGGATTAACTGATTGCTGTGACATAATCTCTTTCCTTAGAGTATTTCTGAGCCTTCGCTAAGAAGACGTCTTGCAACAATAACGCGCATGATCTCGTTAGTGCCTTCCAAAATCTGATGAACTCTTACATCCCTGAAATGGCGCTCTAATGGGTACTCTTTGATATAACCATAGCCTCCATAGAGCTGAAGTGCCTGATCACAAACCTTAAAGCCCACATCAGTGGCAAAACGTTTCGCCATGGCGCAGTATGTCGTTGCTTCGGGATCACCACTATCGAGTTTGCTTGCCGCTAATCGCACCAATTGACGAGCAGCGACTAACTCAGTCGCCATGTCCGCGAGCTTAAATTGCAGTGCCTGAAAACTGCCGATCGTTTTGCCGAACTGCTTACGCTCATTGACATATTGGATTGCCTGATTGAGCGCTTGTTGGGCAGTGCCAACAGAACAAGTTGCGATGTTTATTCGCCCGCCATCAAGCCCTTTCATAGCAAAGACAAAGCCTTGTCCTTCCTCACCCAGTAAGTAGTCCCTCGGAATAACAACGTTCTCAAACGTAATGCTACGCGTTGGTTGAGAGTTCCAGCCCATTTTGGGTTCTTTTCGCCCATAGCCAATACCTTCGATATTGGCAGGCACCACAAAGGCAGATACACCTTTTGCGCCTTCACTCCCTGTTCTCGCCATCACCACCAACACGTCGGTTTCACCCGCGCCAGATATGAATACTTTGGCTCCGTTGATGACATAGCCATCTTCAGTGAGTTTGGCGGTTGTGGTCAGAGAGGCGGCATCTGATCCAGCGTTTGGCTCCGTTAAGCAGTAGGAGCCTAGCCATTCACCTGTTATTAGCTTGGGACATATATCTTGTTTTACTTTGTCGCTGGCAAAGCTTCCCACCATCCAAGTCACCATGTTATGGATAGTCATAAACGCCGTGGTCGATGTACAGCCCATAGCAAGCTGCTCAAAAATGATCGAAGCATCTAATCGGCTCAGACCTAAGCCGCCTTGCTCTTCAGGGGTGTAAAGACTAAGAAAACCAAGCTCCCCGGCTTCTCTCAGCACCTCTTTAGGGAAGATTTGCTGCTCGTCCCACTCTGCTGCATTGGGCGCTAACTTTTCTCTTGCAAACTGCATTGCGGTGTCGGTAAACGCTCTTTGATCTTCATTGAGTTCGAAGTCCATACCTCCCCCTTTATCGAAGCTGAATCGTCATATTCGGCCCAGATGGAATATCATCATCAAACCAACGCGCTGTAACTGTTTTGGTTTCCGTGTAGAAGCGCACTGCTTGCTTACCATAGGCGTGAAGATCGCCATAGAAGCTGCCTCGCCAGCCGGTAAATGAGAAAAAAGGCAACGGCACTGGAATCGGCACGTTGATCCCGACTTGGCCCACCAGAATCTCATGTTGGTATTTTCTCGCAGCGGCGCCGTTGGCAGTAAATATTGATGTGCCATTACCATATGGGTTGTTGTTTATCAGCTCGATTGCCTCTTCCAACGTCTCAACTTCTAAACACACCAACACAGGGCCGAATATCTCTTGTTGATAGATGGACATATCAGTCGTCACGCCGCTAAACAGCGTTGGAGCGAGCCAGTTTCCATCAGGTAAACCTTCAACCGTACAATTCGTCCCATCCAGTTCGCATTTAGCACCTTGTGCCTTACCTTCCTCAATGAGGCTCATAACACGTTGCTTCGCTTGCTGACTAATAAGGGGGCCATATCCTGCTTGTTCGTCATTCCAAGCGCCAGGTTTAACCTTCGCCATTTCAGAGGCAAGGTCACCGATCCACTCTTTAGAACTGCCCACGAAAACCGCGACAGAAATCGCCATACAGCGCTGCCCTGCCGCCCCCACCGAGGAGCCGACTAAGTTGTTGATGACTTGAGCTTTGTTTGCATCTGGCATCACAACCATATGATTTTTAGCCCCCGCAAACGCTTGAACACGTTTATTGTTAGCCGTGCCCGTATGATAAATGTACTGAGCGACGTTTACCGAGCCAACAAACGAGACGGCCTTGATGACTGGGTGTTCAAGCAGATAGTCCACCTGCTCTTTACCACCATGAATAATCTGTAGAACGCCTTTTGGTGCGCCCGCTTGTTCAAATAATTGAGCCAAACGCATCGCCGTCAAAGGAACTTGTTCGGATGGCTTAAGAACAAAGGTGTTTCCCGCTGCAATGGCGAGCGGAAACATCCACAATGGAATCATTGCAGGAAAGTTAAAAGGCGTGATACCACAACACACACCTAGAGGCTGAATCAGTGAATAGGAGTCAATGTCAGTCGCGACGTTCTCAACCGTTTCTCCCATCATATTGCTGGCGATATTTCCGGCCTGTTCAACAACCTCAATCCCTCGCCAGACATCCCCTTTGGCATCAACCGTGGTTTTACCTGTCTCTTTCGATAAAATTTCAGCAATTTCATCATGGTGCTCTTTCAACAAATGCTGATATCTCAGCATGACCCTAGCACGCTCCGACACCGCCACATTCTTCCATTGATGAAAGACGGTTTCAGCGTTAACAATCGCGCGCTCCATTTCATCTTCGGTAGCGCATGGAAGCTTTGCAATTACTTCGTTGGTTGCTGGGTTAGTCACGTCGATCCACCGACTAGATTGAGATTGGCAAAACTCACCCCCGACGAACAAAGAGACTGTCTGTGTCATTGTGTTTTCCTTTCCGTATTTTTGCTCTTAAACTGGAATCTCGATGGCAATTGCTGTTGCTTCACCACCACCAATACAAATTGCCGCGACCCCTTTCATAGGCTTACGCCTAGTAGCATCCCCATCAATGCCATACGCCTGAAGCTGTCTGAGGCTATAAATCAGAGTCGTCAAAATTCTCGCCCCGCTCGCCCCAATCGGATGCCCCAATGCACACGCTCCGCCTTTAATGTTGACTTTGCTACTATCAAGTTGAAGCTCCTTAACCGCGATCTGAGTAACGACAGCAAAGGCTTCATTGATTTCCCACAAATCGACGTCTTCAGTCTCCCAATCTAAGGCCGAGAGTAATTGTTCGATCGCGTAGACAGGCGCAACCGTAAACTCCGAAGGTTTACGTGCGTGTGTGGAATGCGCTTTGATGATCGCGAGAGGTTTCATTTCAAGACGACTTGCCTTTTCAGACTCCATCAAGATCAAAGCAGCAGCGCCGTCAGATATCGCACTAGAGTTGGCTGCGGTGATTGAACCCTCTTTAGCAAAGACGGGCTTCAGCTTGGGAATTTTATTAGAGTCGATAGAACGTGGCTGCTCGTCATAGCTTAGTGTCTCACCGCTTTTGAGCGTAAGCGGAACTAGCTCATCACCAAACATGTTCTGTTTATCCGCTGCAAGAGCTCGATGAACAGATTGCGTTGCCCATTCATCCATTTGCTCACGTGTGAACGCCAGTTGATCGGCAATTTGTTGGCCGTAAACACCCATAAGTTCGCCCTCATAGGCATCTTGCAGTCCATCTAAGAACATGTGGTCATAAGTGGTTTTATGCCCCATTCGCATGCCGCTACGAGATTCTTTCATTAGGTAAGGGGCGTTTGTCATGCTCTCCATACCACCAGCAACCGCGCATTGAATCGAGCCCAATTTGATTAGATCATGTGCCAGCATCACCGACTTCATTCCAGAGCCACATACTTTGTTTACTGTGGTACAGGGGGTACTTTGCTCAAGACCACCGCCCAAAGCCGCTTGTCTGGTAGGCGCTTGACCACACCCGGCAGGCAGCACGCAACCCATATAGACTTCATCCACTTCGTAAGGTGATAATTCAACCTGTTCAAGCGCACCTTTTATCGCCAGTGCGCCTAGCTGTGGCGAAGAGTAATCAGCCAATAAACCTTGAAACTTTCCCATGGGAGTCCGTTTCGCTGACACTATCCAAATTTCTTTTTGCTCCATTGCGCCGCCCTCTCTGACGTAGCTCTGTTACTCATTGGTGAGTGTTTGTCTTGATGACCAATCTAATTACCGCTCTATCTCTCTATTAAATCGGCCTAACTTAATTTCTTGACGTTTACGTAAGCATAGCACTAACATTTACGTAAACGTAAAGAAACAAAACAAACTAATTTGCAAACTATTTGATTCAACCTTTTTAGAATCAGCCATCAAGCCAAGAATTTAGATAACTAGGAATAGAGTCTCAGTGGAAAAATATAAGATTAGCGATCTCGCCAAAGAATTCGACATCACGACACGTAGCATCCGTTTTTACGAAGATGAGGGACTCATCCAGCCCGAGCGTAAAGGCAGTATGCGCATCTACAACAGGCGAGATAGAACCCGACTGAAGTTAATTCTGCGCGGTAAGCGGCTAGGGTTTTCTCTGGCAGAAATACGTGAACTATTTGAACTTTACGATACTCATCAAGGTGATACTCAGTTAACTGAAATGCTGAAAATCATTGATGAAAAAGAAGCGGTGCTGATGCGCCAACTCGATGACATTAACAATATGCTGAGTGATCTCAACCTTGCTCGCGAACGATGTGAACAGGCATTAGAGGCGAGTCAAACCAGCTAGATAAGCACAAACGTCTTCGAGCTTTTTGAAACAGTAGTTTTGGAAATGATAATTATGGAAACGGTGATTTTGGAATCGATAAGCTAAAAACCGTTCGCTTGGAGGCGTTATGCTATCACAATACATCCCTCTTAATTTTGGGTTAGATGAATCCATCAATCTTCTACGTGAACATGTGTGTGGATTCGCCCAACAACACATAGCGCCTCTCGCAGCAGAGATAGATCGCTCCAATAGTTTCCCTAATCAGCTGTGGCCCGAGCTAGGTAGTATGGGTTTACTGGGTGTGACCGTCAGCGAACAGTACGGTGGCGCAGAAATGGGCTACCTTGCTCATGTCATTGCGATGGAAGAGATCAGTCGCGCCTCTGCTTCTGTCGCTCTGAGTTATGGGGCTCACTCAAACTTATGCGTTAACCAGATATTTCGTAATGGCAACGAGGCTCAACGTACTCAATACCTGCCTAAGCTTATCGAAGGGACTCATATCGGTGCTCTGGCAATGAGTGAACCCAATGCTGGCTCAGACGTGGTGAGCATGCAGCTTAAAGCCGAGTTAAAAGGCGACCACTATCTACTTAATGGCTCAAAAATGTGGATTACAAACGGCCCTGATGCAGATGTTTTGGTGGTTTACGCTAAGACCGAACCTAACAAAGGCTCACATGGCATCACAGCGTTCATTGTCGAGAAAACCTTTCACGGATTCAGCCACGCACAAAAGCTCGATAAGCTAGGCATGCGTGGCTCAAATACCTGCGAGCTAGTATTTGAAAACTGCCAAGTGCCCTTAGAAAACGTTTTGGGCGAAGTTAATCATGGCGTGAAAGTGTTAATGAGCGGGCTTGACTACGAAAGGGTTGTGCTTGCCGCAGGACCCCTTGGGATCATGCAAGCCTGTTTAGATCTTGTCATACCTTATATCCACGACCGTAAACAGTTCGGTCAATCGATCGGTGAGTTCCAACTGGTTCAAGCTAAAGTCGCAGACATGTACACGCGAACCAATGCAGCGCGCGCCTACTTATATGCCGTCGCTGGAGCCTGCGATAGAGGCCATGCAAGCCGAAAAGATGCCGCCGGTGTAATCCTCTATTGTGCTGAACTCGCTACCCAAATCGCCCTCGATGCCATTCAACTTCTAGGCGGAAATGGCTATATCAATGAGTTCCCAGCAGGGCGCCTACTGAGAGACGCAAAACTGTATGAGATTGGAGCTGGCACGTCTGAGATCCGCCGTATGCTCATTGGTCGCGAACTATTCGAAGAAACTCGTTAATGAGGTCACCATGCCAGCGATAAAAACCAAAATTAAAAAAGATGCCCAGCTCTATGCGGACAACTTCGCCGCAATGGAATCGCTTGTAACAAAGCTGCAAACTGATATCGACACAATCAAGCTTGGCGGCGGGGAAAAAGCGCTCGAACATCAACGCCGAAAAGGTAAACTTCCCGTTCGTGAACGTATCACAATGTTACTTGATGAAAACAGTCAGTTTCTGGAAGTTGGTCAGTTCGCTGCCTGGCAAGTCTATGACGACAACGTACCATGCGCCGGGGTTGTGGCGGGTGTAGGACAAATCAATGGTCACCAATGCATGGTGATCGCCAACGATCCTTCGGTAAAAGGAGGAACCTACTACCCCCTAACGGTTAAAAAGCACCTCAGAGCACAAGAAATTGCCAAGCGCTGCAAACTGCCTTGTGTCTATCTCGTCGACTCTGGAGGAGCCAACTTACCTCATCAGGCAGAAGTCTTCGCCGATAAAGAACATTTTGGACGAATTTTCTTTAATCAAGCGCGCATGTCAGCACAAGGTATCCCGCAGATTGCTGTGGTACTAGGTCTTTGTACCGCTGGCGGCGCTTATATTCCCGCGATGTCCGATGTTGCAATCATGGTGAAACAACAAGGCACTATCTTTTTAGCAGGCCCACCACTTGTCAAAGCCGCCACAGGTGAAGTGGTCACCGAAGAAGAGTTAGGGGGAGCAGATGTACACTGCCGGAAATCTGGGGTTGCCGACTACTATGCCGAAAATGAGCATCACGCAATGCTGCTAGCGCGAGAGGCTGTTTCAAACGCCAACCTACCCTGTGAATTGAGCCAATCGCTTAATGATTTTGCTCCGCCTCGTTATGCTGCAGAAGAGATTTACGGTGTAGTTAACGACAATTTGCGATTGTCTTTTGATGTCAGAGAGATCATCGCCCGAGTCGTTGATGGCTCTGAGTTTGACGAGTTTAAAGCGCTATTTGGCACCACTTTGGTATGTGGCTTCGCCAAGATAGAAGGTCAGTTAATCGGCATTGTGGCTAACAATGGCATCCTGTTTTCTGAGTCAGCGCAAAAAGGGGCGCACTTTATCGAGCTGTGCGCCAAACGAAAGATACCGCTACTATTTTTACAAAACATCACTGGTTTTATGGTCGGTAAAAGAGTGGAAGAAGGGGGCATCGCCAAAAATGGTGCCAAACTCGTTATGGCAGTCGCATGTGCGGATGTTCCAAAGTTCACCATCATAATTGGCGGTTCCTATGGTGCAGGTAACTACGGAATGTGTGGCCGAGCTTATGAACCCACAATGATGTGGATGTGGCCTAATGCTCGTATCTCTGTCATGGGAGGCGAGCAAGCCGCTGGGGTACTCACCCAAGTAAAAGGCCAGGTTATGCAAAGACAAGGGAAAGAGTGGCAAGCGCAAGAAGAACAAGCCTTCCGCGAAGAGATCCTTGATTTGTATGAAACCCAAGGACACCCCTACTACGCCAGCGCTAGGCTGTGGGACGATGGCATTATCGACCCGAAAGAGACCCGCAATGTTTTAGCCCATGCACTGCGTATTGCTCTCAATGCGCCCGTTGAAGATAGCCAATTTGGAATATTTAGGATGTGACGACATGAGCCGCAACAGCCGTATAACCAAAAAAAGTGATGTTCTAGTACATCTAGTGGAAAACGGTATTGCTCACTTGGCACTTAATCGCCCAAGTAGCGCAAATGCCTTCAACGCTGAGCTTATTTCGCAGTTAATCGCTCACTTAGATGCCTTATCGTCAGACACTCGTGTCCGAGCGCTGATCCTTTCAGGCAATGGCAAACATTTCTCTGCAGGTGCTGACATAGAATGGATGCGTTCAATGGCGGCAAAGAGTCAGCAAGAAAATCAACTTGATGCTTTTCAGCTGGCCACTTTGCTCGATAAGTTAGATCGTTTCCCTCACCCAAGTGTGGCAGTGGTTCAGGGGAGCGCATTTGGTGGGGCACTTGGCCTAGTCTGCTGCTGTGACATGGTTATTGCGCATGAGAGCGCACTGTTTTGTTTAAGCGAAGTGAAGTTGGGGCTTGTCCCAGCAACCATAGGCCCCTACGTGATTCGCACCATTGGCGTTAGAAATGCTCGCCGCTATATGCTTTCCGCGGAAAAAATCGATGCTTACACCGCTCAGTCACTCAATATCGTTCATCAGCTATCAAATTCTGACCAACTAAAAGAGCAAGCATGCGAATGGATTGCACCGCTACTAAAACACAGCCCTCAAGCTTTGGTCGAAGCCAAAAAACTCTGCCATCATTGCTATCAGGCGCCAATTGATGAGTCGATGAAAAGCTGCACCAGCGAGCTGATTGCCAATATTCGCGTCTCACCCCAAGGGCAAGAAGGTTTGTCAGCCTTTCTCGAAAAACGCGCTCCTAAATGGAATTCGGAGTAAAGCAATGAGCCAACACATTAAGCTTCCCAAATCCGTGAATATCGTTGAGGTCGGCCCCCGAGACGGATTGCAGAATGAAGCTACACTCCCGCTTAATGTTAAGGTCGCGTTGATTGATCAACTCTCTCAAACTGGCCTTACTCATATTGAATCCGGCGCTTTTGTTTCCGAATCTAAAATACCGCAAATGGCCAACTCCCGTGAGGTGTTCGCGACTATCAATCGCCAACACCCTATTATTTATTCGGCCTTAACGCCCAATGTTCGTGGTTTAGAATCAGCCCTTGAGTGTGGTGTGGATCAGGTTGCGGTATTCACTGCGGCATCAGAAGGTTTTTGCCAACGTAATATTAACTGCTCGATTTCGCAGAGTTTAGAGCGATTTGAAGACGTTATAGAGTTGGCATCAAAGCATAATCTGCCCGTTCGAGGTTACCTATCTTGTATCATTGATTGCCCTTACGACGGGGCAACCGTTCCCAAACAAGTCGCGGATATTGCTCAGGAAATGTTGGATATGGGCTGCTATGAAGTTTCCCTTGGCGATACGGTAGGCACAGGCACTCCTTTAAAAGTCGCCCATGTCCTAGAGGCGGTGTTCTCGACCACCTCTCCTTCGCATGTCGCTGCTCATTTTCATGATACTTATGGACAGGCGCTGGCCAACTTATACCAAGCACTGCTCATGGGCGTATCAACCATTGATTCAAGCGTCGCAGGATTAGGTGGATGTCCCTATGCGAAAGGGGCAGCGGGCAATGTCGCCACAGAAGATGTACTTTATCTTTGCCAAGGGTTAGGTATCTCCACTGGGGTAAATTTAGCTAAAGTGACCCAAACGGCATGGATGATTTGTCAGCAGCTAAATAAACAACCGACATCAAAAGTCTCGCTAGCGGCTCACCCCGTTTCATTTCAATAATTCTGTGCCGAACCTCCAATTTTCCGGTCTGCTTTCTAAAAAGCACGTGAATTCATTGAGATAACTGTGTTAATTATCGTTAAATTACTTGAACCAAAGTCACAGTATTAATTTAGTTTCGCTTTTGCAATCTAAGTGGCGCTTTGTAACAGGCTATCGAATTACAACAATGAACATATTAGTGTGTGACGACTCGGTTATTGCCCGAAAATCAATCATCGGCAGAATTGCTCCCTCAACCAATATCACCATTCATCAGGCTGAGCACGGCAAAGAAGCGCTCGAAGTTATGTTAGCTCACAATATTGATCTGCTTTTCTTAGACCTCACCATGCCCGTGATGGATGGTTTTGAGGTACTAGCTTCAATGCCTGTGAGCCCGTACCCTACTCAAGTGGTAGTGGTTTCAGGTGACATTCAGTCAGAGGCCAAATCTCGATGTATGGATTTAGGTGCCCAGCACTTTATCGAGAAGCCTTTTGTCACCTCCGATTTAATCGCACTATTTGACCACTATCGATTACCTTTAAGAAATACCGACGTCAGACCAAACCAGCAAAGTAGCAAACCCATCGATTTAATGGCGGCGATTCGTGAAATGAGTAACGTTGCGCTAGGGGCGAGTGCTTCATTAATTGCTCAGCAAATGGGTCGTTTTATCGAGATGCCCCTACCTAACGTGGCTTCATTACATCAGTCCGAACTGACTATGACGGTTCAAGATATCGTTAACAATTCTGAATCTCGTGCTGTCTCACAACGATTCGTTGGCAACGGTATTAATGGTGAAGCTTTAGTCTGCCTGCATGGCTCTGGATTTGAGCTGCTCGCTCGCTCAGACGATGACGCCCTTAGCAGCTCAGTCAATGAGGTGATTCTCGATCTATCCAATTTGTTGGTCTCATCATTTCTCAACTCTTTCAGTAAACAACTAGACATTGCAATTTCGCTGCGCCAACCGATCGTTTTAGAAAAAGAGCTGTTGCAAGTTTCACTGGGTTGCGACCAATTTCTGAAAGACTATGAGCAGGATATTTTTACCATAGAGTTCGTTTACAAAGCGGAGAATCTAGATATCGCCTGCGACATCATTTTCTTGATGGATTATGAATCTTTGAATGCAATTGAAGACATTTTGGAGAGTGTATTGTGAACTCCACAGATATCGGCGACTTACATTGGGTAATGCAAATCCTTGGCGATTTAGATGCAGGGCTGATCGTCATTGATCGAGAATACAAGGTCTGTGTCTGGAACACCTTTATGCAATCTTATAGCGGAATCAGTGCCGAAAAGATTCTCGGTAAAACCCTTTTTGACGCGGTCGATGACTTGCCTGAACTCTGGCTTCGCAGCAAAGTCAGTACGGCATTTACGTTGAATAGCCGCGGCTTCTCTTGCTGGGAAGATCGCCCATTTCTGTTCAAATTCAAAAACTTCAGTCCAATATCTAACGGCCTGAAGGAGATGCGCCAGAACATCACCTTCTCTCCTCTCACCTCTGTTAACGGTGAGGTGTCACATGTAAGTATCATCATCAATGATGTCAGTGACATAGCAAAAAACAAAATTCACCTTACTGATTCCAATCAAAAGCTGTCTGACCTGAGCAGAACTGATGGTCTCACTAAGCTATTTAACCGAGCGCATTGGGAAAGTTGCTTACAAAAAGAGTTCGAACATTGCCAAGTGACGGGAGCGAGTTCATCTCTGGTTATATTTGATATCGACCACTTCAAGCGAGTAAATGACACCTACGGGCACACAGTCGGTGATGAAGTCATTCGCCACACTGCGAGTGAACTGAGAAAAGCCTCTCGCGGCTCTGATGTCTGTGGTAGATATGGCGGTGAAGAGTTCACTGTACTGCTACCGGGAACCTGCGCCGCTCAAGCTCTCTATTTTACTGAACGACTACGTAAACGTATTGAGCAAGCGAGCGTTGACTGTGAGCATCATTCAGTGAAATACACCATCAGCCTCGGCATATGCGAATTATCGCCTTACCAAACTAGCCATTTGACTTGGTTAGAGCATGCCGATAAATCACTCTATTTCTCGAAACAATCGGGAAGAAACCGCTCAACCGTGTTTGACCCAGCATTAATAAGGTAAATCGAAGAGATTTTGGAGCGTACTGCGGGAATCGAACCCGCATCATCAGCTTGGAAGGCTGAGGTAATAGCCATTATACGAAGTACGCATCGAGATGAGATAGCCTAAAAAGGCTTGGAGCGTGCAGCGGGAATCGAACCCGCATCATCAGCTTGGAAGGCTGAGGTAATAGCCATTATACGATGCACGCATCATCGTGAAGACAAATTCAATATGCCACAGATAACTGAAAAGAAAAGTGTTTTCTTTCAATATTCAGGTTAAGTGGTGAAGTTAGCATCACTTTAGTGTTTGGTTGATGTTTTTACGCTCACTCAAGCCTAACTGAACACTTTGGCGGTCACGCGATCTTTGCCATTGGTTTTAGATTGGTACATCAGGTGGTCGGCATCAGATAGTGATGGGTTTAAGTCTGTGCTCGGGTAGTAAGCACAGCCTAAGCTGACCGAGACTTTGCGTTCGCTATCTTCCAGCAGTTTAACCTTACGCACAGCGGCACATACTTGCTCAGCAACGACAACTGACGCTTCGTAAGTCTCGCCACAAAGAAAAATAGCAAACTCCTCTCCTCCGATCCGGCCAATCAAATGGTGTTCAGGTAGAATGTTACTCGCCGCATGTGCGACGCTTTTGATAATAATGTCTCCGCTTTGATGACCATAGCTATCGTTAATCTGTTTAAAGTCGTCGATATCAAAAATCATCACGCTCATCGATCCCCCTTCTTTCAGCCTTTGTTGAAACTCATTAACAAAATGACGCCGATTACTGAGCTCTGTGAGTTGGTCCGTTTCTGAGAGCGTTTTAAGCTCTAAGTTGGCCTGCTCTAGGGCATTGGTTCTGACTTTCACCGTAAGTTTGAGAGCGATGATATAGCTCAAGGTAACAATGCCAATAACCAAGGCTGCGACTGGGACAAGATAGTCGGGATAGACGGTACTGACATACATCCAGCGGTTAAAGATCTGCTGCTTCTCATCATTGCCGAATTCATTGATGCCACGTGTTATTTGCTGTTGTAGCGCGGTGTTCCCTTCACTCACCGCTGCGCGTAAGTTCCCGGAATAAAGGTGCCTTACACCAATAAAACGCTGAGGTTCATCACTGCTAAACAGATAAAAATTAGCCACTTGCAAATCGGCAACAAAGGCATCGAGCTCTCCACTAAATGCCGCTTCTATCATCAATTGGTTATTAGAATAGCTAATTAGATTCAAATTGGGGAAATGGCGCCTTGTGAATTCCTCTTCATAACCACCAGCCACAACGCCAACCAAATGTTGATGTTCACCGAGCATAAAAGCATCAAGGTTAGTGCCTATCAACGCCTGACCAATGTACATCTGGGTGTCAATCGAGAGAATTTCGGGGGCATAGTCCAAATAACTGTCACGTTGCTCAGACCATAATAAACCGGCATGAATATCCGCTTGCCCATCTCGAACCGCATCGAGAGATGCTTGCCAATCAAGTAACAGAAATTCTATTTCGACGTTATTCTTGCGTCCATACTCTCGCCAGTAGTCAACGAGAATACCGTCAGGATCGCCCTTATGGTTGATAAATGAGAAAGGTTTCCATGCCTTAGAATTAGCAATAACGAGCTTGTCGAGTGGCTCAGCATTTGCCGAAATACAAGCTAGAACAGCCAATAGGCTAAGTAAGATTCGAAGCACTGTTGTCCCTAAAAAAGTAAGCTCAATAAATCGATTATTGAGCTTTATGTTATTGATATATTAGGTATAGATGATCCTTCGATTTGATGGTCTCTCTCTGGTTGAAGAATGAGAGATCACTCGATAAGTTTTCAACACTGATTAAGAAATCTGAAAACGGCTCATTTCCCCGTTCAATTCATCAACTTGCCCTCGAACTTGATTCGAGATTTCAGAAGAGAATTGCGATATATCAGCGACCCCTTCAACGGATTCAATCACCTTATTCATCAGCAATTGGATTTCATCAGTTGCTTGAGACTGCTGCTGCGCCGAGCTCAATAGATCTTGCATCTGTTGGTTCAGTTCTTCGATCTGTTGTGTCGTCGAGCTTAACGTGCCGTATGCTTGCTCCGTATGGTTAGCCCCCTCTTCTGCGAGAGACTTACTCTTATCAATTTCACCAACAACAGCCGCCGTTGACGATTGGATTGCATTCACTATGTTATTGATTTCAGTTGTGGATTCGGTTGTTCGAGTAGCAAGTAGGCGCACTTCATCTGCCACCACAGCAAAACCTCGTCCATATTCGCCTGCTCGCGCTGCCTCTATCGCGGCATTAAGAGCAAGCAAGTTTGTCTGTTCAGCAAGTCCTTCAATCACTTCGGTCACTCGGCCTATAGCTTCGCTCTCTTTGCTCAACGCGTCGACCTGTTCACTGGCTTTTTCAATCGTGGCATGCAGTAAGCCCACCGTGGTCTTGTTGAGGTCGAGTGCTTGAGAGCCCAGTTCTATCTGTGCCCGAGACTCAGATAGTTTGCTCGCTGATTGCTCGGCCTGTGTGGCAGTATCAGTTGCAGAATGGCTGACATCCGTCACTTGATGCCCTACTAGCTCCATCGTAGATTTCTGGCTTTCGACCTGATGTACCGTTTTCGCGTTAGCATCAAGTAAGGCGTTCATACTGTCGCTTACCGTTGAAGCCTTATTGCTCACACCCTTAACAATGGCGGCCAGTTCATCATTCATCTTGTTAATTGAGCGAGTTAAACTTGCCAACTCATCACTACCTTCAATTGGCAAAGCAGATTGTGAAACGTCACCATTGGCGATCGATTGTGCGCGTTTAGAAATCGTCTTAACTCGGCGACCAATGCTCTTACCCATAAAGTGCGCCGTTGTTGCAGCGACAATCACCACAATAGCAATTGAAGCCACCAATAGTGAGATTACGCTCGTCACTGAATTAAAGATTCCCTGACCGCTTTGATCTGCAACGGACTGCTGCTGATTAATGATTGAGTCAAGATTAGAGTCTAATGCAGTCACCGCTGGCACTAATTCATTGGCCATTTTTTGGTTAGCGATATTCCAATCACTTGAG
Source organism: Vibrio tubiashii (assembly GCF_028551255.1). NCBI lineage: Bacteria > Pseudomonadati > Pseudomonadota > Gammaproteobacteria > Vibrionales > Vibrionaceae > Vibrio > Vibrio tubiashii. The sequence goes on from NZ_CP117030.1 coordinate 1,068,608, forward strand.
CGGCGTAATTCAACCACCTGATCAGCTAAAGGGAAATAGAGCTGTTGCATCTCTTTGAACAGATCCCATAACCCTTGGTCACTACTCGATAACAAGGCAACTTTAGAATCAATCTCTTTGACTGACTTAGCATGCGCCTTGAGAAAATCTTGGTATTTATCTAAATGTTCCTGCTTTCCATAAAGGAGAAAGTCACGCATAGAAGATAATGCATTAGCTAAAGAGGTATAACTGTCGGCGTAGAGCCTAAACAATCGCTTACGCTCCCCCCCTTCTTTGTTACCCGCTTCATCATTAATTAGACCCTGAAGCTGATCGAGTGCGACTTCAGCAATCGGTGCGGCTTCGTTAATAAATAGTGAGTGAGCCGGAAGGTTTTCATCGGTATGGCTAAGTTCAGCAATATCATTGAGTGACTGAGCAACCAAGGTCCACTGGGAAAGGATTTGTTGATAATTTTCTTCAGTGAGTAGAGGCTCTAGCTTAGGCAATGATTCATCCACTACCAGAAGCGACTGATCGAGTTTCGCTTTTTCAGCTTCCCCTGTTGCTTCATCACCTCCTAACAACATGTAGGCTCTCAGGGACGAGACGGTAGCGTGGATGGATTGTTGAATAGAACGTCCTGCATCAACAGTTGGCAGATCTCGGTTTAATAGCGATGCGGTATGGGTTTCAACGGTGATTAAGCTGCGATAAATAAAGAACGCGGAAACGATAAAAAGTACTGCAAGCGACAGAAAACTCAGCTGTAACTTCCCTGATATCGTGAGTTTCATCCTTTAACTCCTATAGTTTGTTCAATCCTTACTATAGCGTTTTGGATATTATTGTTAAATATATGTATCAGTAAAATTATAAACTTTCGTATTATTCCCCTGACGAAAAATGTAAAAATCCCCGGCTGGCGGGGATTTAATCTGTTGTAACTACGAAGTTTATAGCGACGTTTTAGATATGCGCAGAAGCAACGTAGTCTGTTAGCTCAATGTTTGAAACCGTTGTGACATACTGATTGTCTAAATAGAACGCGACACCTTTAGCTAATCTTTCACCACGAAGCGTTTGTTTTGAGCCATTAGCGTACGTGACATCCATTTGCAGAGTGTCGGCATCGATCTGGTTCATTGTCGCATGATCAATTTCTGAGTTGCTCGCTAAAGGCACTTCTTTTAGAGAGTTGTCCAACTTGTCGTTTACTTTGATGTAATTCTTGGTTGGAGTGTCAACAACTGCTGGTGATTTACCCGATACTGGATTTTTCCCAGTCCAGAATTCAATTGAGTTGATAACAAATAAGTCAGCCGCACCTGCAATACCATAAACAGGAGAAAGTAGGATGAACATCCCAGCACGACCGTAGCGATTATCTACCACTTCTAAGTTGAATTTTGAAACGATACCAGTTGTCGCCATTTGACCCATACAGCCTGTTAAAGAAGAAAGACCAAGAGCCGTTACGATTGCAATTTTTAATGCGTTAGATTTCATGATTACCACCACTTATATTTGGATGGCGCGCATCGTACTCCTGATTTCATTAAATGCAATCTAGATAGGTGGAGATTTTACACAAAGCTAACCGTGTTAAGTTTCTGTTTTATATAGGGTATCACCTACACCCCTACCATTTGTTGTGGCTTCAATTTATTACAACACTAAGGGTTGTTTGCCTTATAAGATTTGTCCTACTTGCATAACAAGCATCAGTTGCAAGTTTGAGTGAGTTTGCCTTTCACTCACGCGCAAACCAAAAGACAATGTTTCTAAACACATTACACACAAGAGGCCTGTTCCGTAAGTTTTAGCAAGATACTTTCTCGTCGCAGTTCGAGTATGTCTTCAATCAGCTTTTCTTTCGCGCTCAATCCAAAGTGTTCTGCGTAATTTTTGATGGTAGCCACTTCACTTTTATTTAAGTTGTAAACGTGTCGCTTTAAGTAGGCTTCCGCTTCACTTTTTATATAGCCATGACTTTGTAGTTCACTGATGATCACTTCATCTAATTCGTGCGTTCTCTTTGCCATTTTCTTCTGAGTTCTTTTACCTACGTAACCCATCTAATCGTCTGAATAACATCGATTAGAATTTCTGCTGGCGTAAGTTACCTCTCTAATATGACAGCGAAGTGACGGAATACGCGCGACGTCTTTGCCTTTACAAACTGAAATTAACCTTACTTATTTATCAAATAACAACAAACCATTCACCTCATGAATTTTAATGCACAAACCGCGCATATTCACCATTTTCATCTAAAATCACCACATAATCCGTCATGTTTTACTGGTCAATTAGTAATCATACAGTTTTATATATTTATAGATAACGCCAAATATCCGACTAATTCGCTAAGATATTAATTGTCTATTTCACCTATATTTCATCAAAAACCAGTGAATAAGTTCAAAATGGTCGCATAAAGTTAGTAAAAATCAGAATTGTTTGCTGGATCATATTTTCCGCCAAAGATGTTGCTTAGGTATTTATAAAGTGAATAATAGCAAACGTTACATAAATGTAACAAAACACAACATCATATAAATATTATTCATATAAACACCTATTTACAGGCAGGAAAAGCATGACAAAGCGTATTTCGCTAGCCGTATTGGCGAGTCTATTTGCAGGTAGCGCTGCAGCATCCAGTTTGGATGACAAAATCAACGAAGTCGTTGCACCTATCGTTAACCCTTTTGTAGGAATGATCTTTTCGACTATTCCGTTCCCTTTTACTGACGTACAGGTGCCGTGGATTGTTCTTTGGTTAGTTGTTGCAGCTAGCTTTTTTACTTTCTACTTAGGCTTCATTAACGTTCGCGGCTTTAAGCACGCGGTTCAACTTGTATCAGGCAAGTTCTCTGATCCTAAAGCAAAAGAAGAGGGTGAGGTTTCTCACTTCCAAGCTCTAACCACTGCACTTTCAGGTACCGTTGGTTTGGGTAACATCGCTGGTGTGGCCGTTGCGGTTTCAATCGGTGGTGCTGGTGCGACATTCTGGATGATTCTTGCTGGCCTACTCGGTATGTCCAGTAAGTTTGTAGAGTGTGCACTGGGTGTGAAGTATCGTAACACCAACCCAGACGGCTCTGTTTCTGGTGGTCCTATGTACTACCTAAGCAAAGGTCTGGCTAAACGCGGTAACGCAGCATTTGGCCGTACCCTAGCGGTTCTGTTCTCGGTATTTGCAATCGGTGGTTCTCTTGGTGGCGGTAACATGTTCCAAGCTAACCAAGCGTTCAAGCAGGTTGTCGGCGTAACTGGTGGCGATGCGTCATTCTTCGCAGACAAAGGTTGGCTATTCGGTCTAATCCTAGCGGTGATCGTGGGTATCGTTATCATCGGTGGTATTAAATCTATCGCTAAGGTAACGGAGAAAGTGGTTCCGTTCATGGCGACGATTTATGTCGGTGCTGCTCTTATCATTATCCTAATGAACTTCGACCGCATTGATGATGCATTTAGCGCTATCTTTAACGGTGCGTTCACCGGTGAAGGTATTGCGGGTGGTGTGATCGGTGTGCTTATCCAAGGCTTCAAACGTGCAGCGTTCTCGAACGAGGCGGGTGTTGGTTCGGCAGCAATTGCTCACTCAGCAGTAAAAACCAAAGAGCCAATGTCTGAAGGTTTCGTATCTCTACTAGAACCGTTCATTGATACCGTGGTTATCTGTACGATGACTGCCCTAGTTATCATCATTACTGGTTACCTAGACACGGATACCGGCCTTGCTGGTGTAGAGCTAACGTCTGCTGCATTCGGTAGCGCAATTAGCTGGTTCCCATATATCCTTGCAATTGCTGTGGTACTGTTCGCTTTCTCTACCATGATCTCTTGGTCATACTACGGCCTGAAAGCTTGGACTTACCTATTCGGTGAGAGCAAAACAGCCGAGCTTATCTTTAAAGTGAAATTCTGTATCTTTGTTGTCATTGGTGCAGCAATGAACTTAGGCCCAGTTATCGACTTCTCTGACGCGATGATCTTTGCAATGGCTCTTGTGAACATTGTAGGTCTATACATCCTAGTTCCGGAAGTGAAGCGCGACCTAGCAGACTACCTAGAACGCTTTAACGCAGGCAAGGTCTACAAGGTACAGCAAAAACAAAACTTGGCTGAACAACCAGACTAGTTCGAAATGTAAATAACGATGAATAACAGCAGGCTTCGGTCTGCTGTTTTTTCATTTTAGAGACACTCATTTACACATTTTTCTATTTCTGAATTTGCAAACCAATATTCCACCAAGTATTTCAACCTAAGTATAATTGTCTAGTTTTTCACCACGCCGCTGTTTAAAACTGGCATTTTTCTCCACCTAGCTCCCGACTGTAAGCTCAGCTTTACTCTTCAAACAAACACCCAACAAGCAAAATTTAACATTTTGGTTACACTTATCTTTAAGTGCAATTCTCGAAATTGATCTCTGGTTTAACTCAAGTTTGCAGCTTAATAAAGCGCAACGAATCGAAAACTCAGTAGGTTGTTTTAGTTATTGCCAACAAGTTGTATGAAATTTAAGTATCTATCTTGGCTCTTCATGACCGAAACATGGTCGCTGAGTCATACATCGTTTCTCTTTGGTGCGATCCATCTCTGCGAAACAAAAAGGAGATAGTAATGAATGTTCAGACACTACCCATGCTGCGCTTTATTGACCACGAAGGTGTATCAATAAACCAGTTGCCAGCTTGGGCAGACTTAACGACGTTAACCGCCTTTTATAAGGATATGGTTCTCACCCGTACCTATGACAACAAAGCGGTTGCCCTACAACGAACGGGCAAACTCGGTACCTACCCTTCTCACTTAGGTTCGGAAGCTTATGGCGTTGCCATTGGCCATGCCATGCATCCAAGCGATGTGTTTATTCCCTATTACCGTGATATGCCCGCAATGTGGGTCCGTGGTATCCCGATGGAGAAAAACCTCCAATATTGGGGAGGTGATGAGAGAGGAAGCGACTTTCACGTAACGCCAGCCAATGGTGAGGCTCCAGAACATTGTCGAGACTTACCCTTCTGTGTGCCCATTGCTACTCAGTGTACACACGCGGTCGGTGTCGCTGCTGCGCTAAAAATCGAGAACCAACACCACGCTGCTTTAGTCACCTGTGGTGATGGCGCGACATCAAAAGGGGATTTCCTAGAAAGTATCAACTGTGCCGGTACTTGGAATTTACCACTGGTATTTGTGGTGAATAACAACCAGTGGGCAATTTCTGTCCCAAGAACTCTTCAATCCGCTGCTGAGTTTTTATCTGACAAAGCAAAAGGCGCTGGCATTCATGGCGTGACCGTCGATGGCAACGATGTGGTTGCGGTCTATGACACCGTACTTGCCGCATTAGATAGAGCAAGAAAAGGTAAAGGGCCTACCCTAATTGAGGCGGTGAGCTATCGACTCAGTGACCATACAACCGCTGATGACGCAAGCCGCTATCGTAGTGATGATGAGCTTAATCAAGCTTGGCAGTTCGAACCAATTAAACGGTTGAAAGCCTTCTTAATCAATCAAGGTGCTTGGAGTGACGCCCAAGAAGAGACCTGGTTGTTAGCGTGTAAAGAGCAAGTCGAGATTGCCGTCGACCACTACATGAACCTTCCACCACAGGCTCCGGAAAGTGCATTTGATTATCTTTATGAACACGCACCTGCTGAGTTAAACCAGCAGCGAGATTTATTGATCAACAAAGCAATGCGCATGCAAGGAGGCAAACATGGCTGAGTTGACGTTAGTAGAAGCAGTCAACCTTGCACTGCATCATGAGATGAACAAAGACCAAAGCGTGATTGTTCTTGGTGAGGATGTTGGCGATAACGGTGGAGTATTCCGTGCTACCGTTGGGCTAAAAGAGAAGTTTGGCTTAAGACGAGTTATCGACTCCCCGCTCGCAGAAGCGCTCATTGGCGGTGTCGCTGTCGGGATGGCGAGCCAAGGTTTACGGCCCGTCGCTGAGTTTCAGTTTCAAGGATTCGTATTCCCTGCCTTGGAGCACTTGATGTGCCATGCCGCGAGAATGCGCAACCGCACACGCGGACGATTAACTTGCCCTGCAGTTTTCAGAGCTCCTTTCGGTGGGGGCATTCACGCACCAGAGCATCACTCTGAAAGCGTCGAAGCTTTATTTGCCCATACAGCTGGCTTTAAAGTGGTGATCCCATCTTCGCCGCAACGAGCTTATGGATTGCTTCTCGCTTCTATTCGTAGCAACGATCCTGTCATGTTTTTCGAACCCAAACGTATCTACCGCACCGTTAAGTCTGAGGTTGTTGATAGCGGAGAAGCTCTTCCACTCGATACTTGCTTTACCTTACGCAAAGGGCGAGACATTACCTTAGTGACTTGGGGCGCGTGCGTCGTTGAATCATTGCAAGCAGCGCAAACGCTCTCGACTCAAGGAATTGAAGCTGAAGTCATTGATCTAGCGTCAATAAAACCCATCGACATGGACACCATCCTAAGATCATTAGAGAAAACGGGTAGGTTGTTGGTCGTTCACGAAGCAAGTCGCACGTGTGGCGTAGGCGCTGAAATTCTCGCTCGAACTGCCGAACACGCCATGTGTTTACTCAAAGCGCCACCACGGAGAGTCACAGGAATGGATACCATCATGCCTTATTACCGCAATGAAGATTACTTCATGATTCAAGAGCAAGATATCGTGCTAGCTGCGCGAGAATTGGTGGAGGGTTGGAAATGAAAAGCTTCTTATTACCTGACCTAGGCGAAGGATTAGCCGAGTCTGAAATCGTTGAATGGCACATTAAAGTCGGTGACTCTGTCGAGCTCGATCAAGTTGTGTTAACCGTAGAAACCGCCAAAGCTGTGGTCGAAGTCCCTGCTCCCTACTCTGGTGTTGTCGTCAGTCGCCATGGCGAGGCAGGCGATGTGATCAATATTGGCGCTCTACTCCTAGAAATAGAAGAGCAACCTGAATTGGTCGGCTCGACGGTGAGTCAGGCAAAACAACAAGATGCCGCAACTGTGGTTGGTAACGTCTCGCAAGCGGCTCATCATGTCGATGTGGATGATTTTTGGATTGGTAGCACACATAACCCTTCCGCCGATGAACTCATCACAGCACTTCCCTCAGCTCGTCTGCTAGCCAAAAAGCTGGGTGTAGAACTCAAGACAGTCAAAGGGACTGGCCCTAACGGCATGATCAACGATAGCGATATTTATAACGAGGCTCGTAAACAAAGCCCAGGGACTGAAGTGCTCAAAGGTGCGCGCAGAACCATGGTGTCAACTATGTCGGAGTCTCATCATCATGTTGCTGCGGTGACCATATCCGAGGAAGCAAACTTAGGCGACTGGCTAGCAAATGAAGATATCTCTGGCCGACTGATTAAAGCGGTCGTCTATGCCTGCCAAGAAGAACCAGCACTCAATGCATGGTTTGATGCAGAAACCATGACGCGCTGCGTACACAGTAGAGTCAATATTGGTATTGCCGTTGACAGTAGTCATGGGCTTTATGTGCCAGTTCTTAAACACGCAGATGAATTTGAAGGCAATCAAGTTCGTCAGTGGCTCGATGAAACCGTCAAGGGGATCAGAGAGCGTAAGATTGGTCGAGAAAGCCTCCAAAATGCGACGATAACCTTGTCTAACTTTGGCGCAATTGCGGGCATATTTGCCACTCCGGTCGTATCTCCGCCACAAGTAGCCATCGTGGGTGCGGGGCGCATTATCGACCGTGTTGTGATGAAAGATGACAAGCCGGTTTCGGTTAAAGTCATGCCTCTATCGATCACGTTTGACCACCGAGCTTGTACAGGTGGCGAAGCGGCGAGGTTTACTAAGAAGCTGGTCGAACATTTGCAGAAGCCCAAAGGTTAACTTGGGTCTGTTAGCTATAAAATTAAAGGGAGCACGCCTTGTGCTCCCTTTTCGCTTTCATATTAGAGTTTAAAGTTACCCACCAGCGTGTCAAGCTGCCCAGAGAGCTGTTTTAAATGACTACTGCTAGAGTTGAGTTGCTGAGCCACATTCGCTGTCTCTTCAGTGAGCAAGTTAATGTCTTCAACATTGCGGTTAATCTCTCCAACCACGCTAGACTGCTCTTCTGTCGCTGTCGCCACTTGGATATTCTGATCGCTAATATGCGAGATATGCGCACTGATCTGTTTTAGCGACGAGTTAGCTTCGGCTGCTTTATCCACCACAATTGCGCTTTGGTCTCGCCCATTACTCATCGCACTAACCGCTTTGGTCGACTCTTCTTGGAGGCGATTTATCACACCTTGAATTTCTTCGGTTGAATCAGCAGATAGGCTGGCTAGCTTACGCACTTCATCAGCAACAACGGCAAACCCTCTTCCTTGCTCGCCTGCTCGCGCTGCTTCAATGGCCGCATTGAGTGCCAGTAAGTTGGTTTGCTCAGATATACCTCGAATGGTATCCAAAATTGAACTGATGTCTTCAACTTGCACGGCTAACGACTCAACAACGTCTGTTGCTTGCTCTAGATCTTGTCTTAAGCTATCAATTTGCGTTGAGGCACCATCAACCACTTCACCACCACTTTGGGCCTGTTCGGTCGCTTGTTTCGCGACTTGCGCGGCTTGCGATGCATTTGAGGCGACTTCTTCTACGGTCGCACCTAGCTGATGAATCGCCGTCGCAACCTGAGTCGTTCTGTCACGCTGTGAGGTACAATGCCCTTGTGTCAGTGCTGCGTGGTCTGACACTTGTTGAGCCGTTGTGGCGAGCTCTTGGGAATTCATCGCCACATTTTGAATAGACTCATGCACACGGCTTATGAAGTCATTAAAGCTCCCAGCGATACCAGCTAGTTCATCTTTGCCCTTCAAATCAATACGTGTATCCAATGACATCTCTTGCGCTGCCGTAGACATAGATGACTGAAGGTAAGCAACACGTTTTTTTAGACTGGATATGATAATGACCGAGAAAGCACCCGAAATTAGAACGCCCAATCCGATAATCAAGAACAATCGATTCTGACCAGACTCGTAACTTGCGTTGCTAACTTTGAACTGAGTTTCGGCCTGAACCAAAAGAGCATCTAGGATCCTATTAGCATGCTTACGTAATACACCATAAGTTTTCGCGTACTTCGATTTGTAGATTTGACGCGCGGTCTCCATATCGCCATTCTCAAACGCAGCCAACATAGGGTTTAACTCTTGACTCACCATGCGTTCAAACTCTTTGAGTAGCGCTTCCACTTCAGCTTTCTGTTCAGGAATCACCTGCGCTTCAACCGCATACTGAATGGCTTGACGCATTTCAGGGATATCTTCTAAGCGCGTTTCTTTAACGCGAGTCAACACACCCTTCTCATCACGCAGCGAGCTATCTTGAAGTAGCATCATGTCGATTCCGACGCGCATACGCGGAATTCGAGAAGCAACCTCTGCCATGGCGCGCATCGGGGAAGAGGTATTGGAATAGAGCTTTTCAGACTGATTTTGAATCCCTTGCATACTGTTAAGGCTAGCAATTCCCACTAACCCTAATGCCAAACATGGCAAAATGACCGCCAAAATTAGGCGGGTTTGTAGAGTGAATCTCTCGGCAAACATCGTACTTCCTTTTTAACTTGCTTATTGTTATTTTTGCAACTTATTAAGAAGATGTTATCGATAGATTAAAAGCGGTAACAGTAATCTTTATGTTTTAAAGTACCGCTTATATTCTTTATGCACTTTATGAACTAAACAATTAAGTTATCAGTGTTTTACCTGTATTATCCGCACGCCGGAACACTAAACTGATTCAATTAGCTCTGGAAGAATCTCAAACAGATCTCCCACTAGCCCGTAATCTGCTATCTCGAAAATAGCGGCATCGGGGTCACTGTTAATCGCGACAATGACTTTCGAATCCTTCATACCTGCTAAGTGCTGAATTGCCCCAGATATTCCCACCGCGATATACAAGTTTGGTGCAACAATCTTACCCGTTTGCCCTACCTGTAGATCGTTAGTAACGAATCCTGCATCAACCGCCGCTCGTGAAGCGCCAATTGCACCACCGAGTTTATCGGCCAACTTTTCAACTAAGGCGAAATTCTCTTTACTGCCCAACCCTCGGCCACCAGAGATCACCACGTTTGCGCTAGACAATTCAGGTCGGTCACACTGCGCGCTTTCTCGGCTTACCAATTGAGTACCTTGGCTAGCGATATGAGTATCAAGGGTTACTAGTTGAGCTGAACCACCATCATCCAATGGCATTTTATCGAAAGCCGTTGAGCGTATCGTCATCACTTTTATCACGTCTTCTGAGCGTACTCTGGCTAATGCGTTACCCGCATAGATAGGACGTACTACCGTATCAACGCTTTCTATTGCCATCACGTCTGACAGCATTTCAACATCGAGCAGCGCGGCCACTCTTGGTAAGACGTCTTTACCGAAAGTATTGGCTGGCGCTAATACGTGGCTGTATTCAACGCCTACTTGCTTGACGACTTCAGCAAGGTTCTCTGCAAGCATATCTTCGTAGCATGCGTTATCAGCGACAAGGACGCGTTCTAGCAAGGACGACTGCTTAATCAACTGGGCAACATTGTCACAGTGACAGCCCACAACCAGAGCATCGACCGAACCGCTCCCTGCTGAATCAATGATCGATTTTGCCGCCGATAACGTGGATAAAAAATCTGCGCTCGGGGTCTGGTTATCGTGCTGTGCTAACACTAAGACTTTGATTTCACTCATTGCTATCCCCTATTCAATCACTTTCGCTTCATTTTTAAGTTTGTCGACAAGCTCAGTAACACTAGCGACCATAACGCCTGCTTTTCGCTTCGGTGGTGCAAAGACTTGCAGCGTCTGCTGCGAAGATTTAATCTCGATTCCAAGAGACTCCGCCTCGACGACATCTAATGGTTTTTTCTTCGCTTTCATAATATTAGGCAGTGACGCATATCTCGGCTCATTTAATCTCAGGTCGGTACTTACAACAGCAGGTAACGATATTTGTAGTGTCTCTAAGCCACCATCAATCTCTCGCGTCACAATCGCTTTATCACTTTCAATCTGTATGTTCGACGCGAATGTTGCCTGAGGACAGGTCATAAGCGCGGCCAACATTTGCGCGACCTGATTGTTGTCATTATCGATCGATTGCTTACCCAACAGTATCAGTTGTGCCTCCTCTTGCAGCGCAATAGCTTTAAGTAGTTTGGCGACGACAAGTGGTTGGCACGTTTTTTCGGTATCAAGGTGAATCGCTCTATCTGCCCCAAGAGCCAGCGCGCTTCTGAGCTGCTCCTGACACACAGCCGAACCAATTGAAACCACGACGACTTCACTCGCAGCACCACTTTCTTTAAGTCGAATCGCTTCTTCAACGGCTATTTCGCAAAATGGATTAATGGTCATTTTTACGTTGTCTGTCTCAACACCAGACTCGTCGGCCTTTATCCTAACTTTTGTATACGGGTCAATTACACGCTTAATCGCTACCAATACTTTCATTACTCTCTCCAAGAACAATGTATGTAGTTTGAGCTTAGTAAAGTTTACGTTTACGTCAACTGTAACTATATTTAATGCAATCAACATTTTTAAAATGGAAGGTTGAACACAATGGAAAGAGAAAGCATGGATTTTGATGTAGTGATTGTCGGCGCGGGCCCTGCCGGGCTTTCAGCTGCATGTCGGCTTGCACAACTATCTCAGCAACAAGAGAAACCTCTTTCTATTTGCGTGGTAGAAAAAGGCCCCGAAGTTGGAGCGCACATACTCTCTGGGGCGGCGTTTGAAACATCGGCTCTCGATGAACTCTTCCCAGACTGGCGTGAACTAGGTGCACCAGTGACTACCCCCGTCTCGCAAGATGAGTTTCTGTATCTCACCACCGCGCAAAATCATGTCCAGATACCCGAGTTATTCACTCCACTCGCGATGAGAAACAGTAACCAGAATTACGTGATTAGCTTAAGTAAGCTGTGCCGCTGGTTAGCAGAGCAAGCTGAAAGCCTAGGCGTTGAGGTCTTTCCCGGCTTTCCCGCAAAAGAAGTCTGCTTTGACGACAATGGCGCCGTGACAGGCATTATCACTGTCGACATGGGCTTAGATAAAAATGGAGAGCAGAAAAACACCTTCCAAGCGGGCATACAACTCAACGCCAAACAAACCATCTTTGCTGAAGGCGCGCGAGGTAGTCTAGGGAAAAGCCTAATCAAACATTTCAACCTTGACCGTGATTGTCAGCCACAACACTACGCCTTGGGTATTAAAGAAGTTTGGACACTGCCTGAAGGTGATGAAAGATACAGTCCCGGTTTAGTGGTTCATTCTACTGGCTGGCCTTTGAGTGAGTCTGACTCGACGGGCGGAGGCTTTTTGTATCATCTTGAGGATAACCTGATTGCGGTAGGCTTGATCACTGACCTCAACTACCACAATCCTTACCTGAGCCCTTTTGATGAGTTCCAAAGGCTTAAACACCACCCACGTTTTGTCCACTTTCTGCAAGGAGCCGAAAGAATCGCTTATGGTGCTCGCGCCATTGCCAAAGGCGGCTTGCTCTCGCTTCCTAAGCAGCAATTTGCTGGTGGACTTTTAATTGGTTGCGACGCTGGCACGCTCAACTCGGCCAAAATCAAAGGTTGTCACACCGCAATGAAATCTGGGCTTCTGGCAGCACAAGCCGCATTTGACGCCATTGAAAAAGACCAAATGGAAGCGGATTACCAAGCGTTGTTCCTAGATTCTTGGCTATACCAAGAGCTCAACCAAACCCGTAATTTCCCCGGCACGATTCATAAATATGGCTCCCTATTAGGAGGGGCGCTGTCACTGTTGGAACAAAATGTCTGGCATAAACTAACCAACGGACAATCCAGTTGGGATATTAGCGACCAACAAGCTGACTATGTAGCGATGCATGAGTTATCTCGCTGTAAGCCTATCCACTACGCTAAACCTGATGGCGTTTTGAGTTTCGACAAAACCTCTTCCGTTTTCCTTTCGTCTACCTTTCATGAAGAGAACCAACCTTGCCACTTACTGCTCGCCGATCAGCAGCTGCCTGTGACTCATCATACAACCTTATTTGACGAACCCAGTCAGCGCTATTGCCCTGCTGGGGTGTATGAAATCATTGAAGTAGAAGGTCAGCGTAAGCTACAGATAAACGCAGCGAACTGTTTACACTGCAAAACCTGCGACATAAAAGATCCTTCGCAGAACATCACCTGGGTTCCCCCAGAAGGTGGCGGGCCTAACTACACCACTATGTAGCCAATCCAAAGTCATGCTTCACCTTTTGGTGAAACATTGAAATACGGCTGACGACATTTTTAAGGTTCTGTTGCTCTAACAGCGTTAAGTCATCGACCGTTAACATGTCATTGATTTGCCTTAAATCGCTGTATTCTATGATTTGATTCATAAAGCGGAGATGCCAGATATGATCGAAGATATACACCATTTCTCTATAGGTTTTGGCATCAATTTCTTGCGCAGCATGGAGCCCTTTTAACCTTTCAACCGTGTTACTTTCTCGGATGTCATGTTTGAGGGCGTAGAGACGACAAAAGATCTCCATTGGCCGTAGGCAATCTTTAAGGTTGATGGCTTCACGCCCTTCATGTTGCTCTGTAACCAGCATATTTTCATCGTTGAGAGGAATAGAATGCGCAAGGCAGTTTTGTGCGTATATGCTAAGAAACTCTGGTTGATTCGATAGTAGCTTCTGAATATGAGACTGAATCCCATCCGCTAATCGGGTATCACCATAGGTTGAGCGGATATCAAAGAATACGTTCAGTTCCAATATGCCGTCAGGAGTCGCTTGCTGAACCCACTGGTCAAAATTGCTTTGCCACTCCTTCTCGCTCAAACACCATTGATGGTTAGAGGCCATTATCAAGCCGTCGCAATAGCTGTAACCAGCCTGATTGAGCATGGCACAAACCTTTTCTGCTAAGTGAAGAAAATAGCGACGAGTGGCCTTTAGATCTTGCTCATCGGGGGTCTCGAATACAATCGCATTGTCCTGATCGGAAAATAGAGTCATGTCATGGCGAGCGTTGCTGCCAAACGATAAAAAAGAGAAAGGTACAGGCGGCTCCCCTATTTCTTGAATGGTCAGTTCGATAAAGCGACCAATCGCCGCATCGTAGGTACTGCCAATCAGCCTTCTTAAGTGATCGGGACGCGCACCTGCGGCAATCATCTCGCGAATCAAATCGGTCAATCGGTTGAGAGATTCAATAACATGGCTATGACTTTCTCCATGCTCAATGTCTAAAACGATACTTGCACTGGTTTTTTGATAGTCCGTACTTGGATTTACTGAACCAAAGCTCGCGCCATACACTTTGCGAACGATAGGACGAAAAGAGATAACATGGCCTAACTTCTCTGATAGGAAGATTCGAGAGGTACTTAAAATAATGTCTATCTCGCGACCGCTCTTTGTGACGATCTGAGCTTCAAACTCCGCAGGCTCTGTTTGGTGGCTAAATAACTCTAGTAAATGTTCTATGACGTTTTTGTTATGTGCCGCACTAGAGAATAGTTCCTGCCAAATCGTTTGAGACTTGAGTTCAGTATCTGTGTAGCCAAGTAGTTGATGAAGGCGAGAGTTAGAGAAAATAATCTTGCCATCTGCTTCTAAAATATATCCTTCATTGGAAGACTCAACCAATGCCTTATAGCGGTTCTTAGCCTCATTTAGAGCATGTTCAGCGCGTTTCTTTCTTCTCTCAATCACTTTTGATTGGGCGATAACGTAGAACAAAATCAGCGCCAAACCTAGAGTAATCAATACAAACACTCGATAAAGGGTGCTTTCTAGCTTATCAATCTCTTGCTGCACGTCCTGTAAATACACACCAGTCCCAACAACCCACTGCCACTCTTCTACCCCTTCAACATAAGTCATCTTTGGAGCAGTAATTGTCGCGTCGTCTTTCCATTGCCAAAGGTATTCTAAATACCCTTCATGAGAGCTCTTAACTAGATTGACTAACTCTACAAAAATTGGAAAGCGTGAATCATCATTCTCATAATAGTGAGTTAAATCTTTGTTGGTTAGATCATGGCGATAAGGATGCATGATCATTCTTGGATGCATATCAGTGATAAAGAAATAATCTTTATTTTCAGCGCCATACCTCATCGACTTAATGTCCATCGCCGCTTTAGACTGGGCTTCTTCCCGACTTAGCTTGCCGCTTCGCTCTAGTTTGATGTATCGGTCGACCACACTGACTGCCGTGGAAGTGAGCTCCTTGAGCATCAGCTGTTTCTGGTTGACCATGGAGTTTTCCACCAAGGGCAAGATCACATAGATAATCGCAGTCACAAACAAAATGATGGCAGTGATTGTCGGTAAAACAATACGTAAGCTAAATCGGCTTAATGTCGATTGATGATCAGTTTGCTGGGCACTTACCCCCGTGAAGTAATCTTCAAGCTCTCGCTCATCGAGTACATCACCAAGCTCATCTTGATGATTGACATCATGGTACTTGGCAGTGAATGAGCCATTCTCAAAGTCAGCTTTAGAAGGCAAATAACCGTGGTAATCGTCACGCACATGAGTTTCAAAAACATCTTTAATCTGCTGGCTTGTATATTTATCGCCAAACTCCTGAATGGCTTCAGAGAGCGCTTCTTTGCAATGGCGAAATCGTCGATGAGAATAAGGGTCGAACTCCAGCTCTCTGGCCATGGTTTCATGGTGACCTTCGCCATTGAAATCAAAAAAGCCGTCTATCCAACGATGAATATCTTCAGCACGTAGTCCATATAAGCGCTCTGTTCGATTCGCGTGTTCAGAAATTTTCATCGGATTTTAGTCATTTCCTTGCATATTGATAAATAAATCAAAAATGTGCGATACGTAGCATTTTTATTAAAACTCAATCAGCGTAACTATATCTTCGAAAATTTACTTAATCGAAATCAATAATTATCAAATACCCCTTTCTTAGTATGAGGCCAATGTTTTGACTCGATTTTTGACAAGGTGCCCAAGAGTTATCTTGTCGTCATCAACGAAGTGAGTTCATGTTTTTCCCACCTTTTCAAATAGATAAGGTTCTTGGTAGCGTCTGGGATGTCGTCTCGTACTGATCGAAGGTCAGTATACCAAGTGTAAGTGGAGAGCTAATTGACATGGTTCAACTTCGTCTCATAACAAAGGAAGACGAAATGTCTAACACTAGTAAAACCTTTTACAGGGATATGCGTAAAAAGGCGCATGAATTTGAGAGCCGAGAAGAGTTTCTCAACCATGATCTAAAGATCATGAGTTTTCGCCGCTGGGGTATTCACTTACCCTCACGTGATTACAGTATTGAAATAGAAGACTGGGTTCCAGCCCTAGCTGCGACCATAGGTAAAGTGGTAATGGTGACGGCAATGGTCGCTGCTTTTGCCGCTCAGTTTGGTTTATCACCTGAATTTGTTGCAGAAAACGTTCGTTACGAACTGCTCATTGCAGGTGCTCTGTTTGTTATCCTTTTTTCAGCCATTTTAAATCCAAACGCTAACCTAGCCGGGACTCATGGGCCAATGATCCCGTTGATACCGCTTATCGCTGCTGCGGGCGGGCATCCATTAGCGCTTGGCTTAATGGTCTGTGCCTTTGGTTTGATCCTTGCCTTTACTAAAGGGGGTTCCAAGCTCATGACCTTAACAGGGGTCGGTGTGCGAGGAGGCTTATTGATTTACCTAGGCGCGGTCGGTTTGATTGGTCAAATCAACAAAACTGAAGCTTGGGCTGCAAGTAGCGATCAGGGCTACATATCTTTTGCCGTTATCGGTGTGACTGTGATGGTTTATGCTTATCTCGCCAAAATCAATAAACGTTGGTTAGCCATCCCTCTATGTTCAGCGCTTGCAGGTATCGTAGCGTACGTTATGGGTGCTGATTTCTCGTTTACAACAGAACCTGGCCTCCCACACTTTAGTCCATTCTACTGGTGGGGCGAAGACACAGGTTGGCAATTAGGTTGGCCTAATCTAGAACACTTTATCGCGGTAACACCTTTTGCGCTGCTTGCCGTCGCTATGTGGTCACCTGACTACCTAGGCCACCGCGTATTCCAAGAGCTAAACTACCCGAAAGAGGCCAAAGGCGTCTTAATGGACGTTGACGATACTATGGTTGGCGCGTCAGTTCGCCAAGGTGTCGGCGCACTTTTAGGTGGTGGTAACTTAGCCTCATCGTGGGGGACTTACATGATTCCTGCGGCGATTGCTAAGCGCCCTATCCCGGGTGGTGCTTTGTTGACTGGCTTAATGTGTATCGCTGCGTCGGTTATCGGCTACCCGATGGACTTAGCGATGTGGGAGCCTGTTCTGCGCGTTGCACTTATTGTTGGTGTTTTCCTACCGCTACTTGAAGCGGGCATGCAGATGATTCACAAACATAAAGATTCACTCAGCGCTGGTATCTGTATCTTTGCTTGCGCGTTTGTGAACCCGGTCTTTGGCTGGGCGACAACCATGCTACTCGATAACATGGGGCTAATTGGCGACCACGAGCGTGCGAAGTCTTTATCACCAAAAGATAAGTACCTTATTCCGGGTCTAGCATTTATCATTTGCGTTGGCTCGCTCGCTTTTGTCGGTCAACTACCGGGTATCCCAGCTCTAATCGGTAATTAAGCTTAATTTTAGGTTTTGGGCAAAGTGCAATTATTCCGTACTTTGTCCTTTCCTTCCCGCTTAGGTGCCCCCTCTACTCTCTCCTCTCCTGAATGAACATCGAAAATGTGATAGAATCCGCATCTTGGGGATTACGCTAACTGCCGAAGTTGTTCTTTTTAAATGCAATTTTTGTCATCGTTTTGGTGATTAGAGCAAGCTAATCAAGTAGTAAAAAGATATGGAGTTGGTCTTTCTGCTCACGGACATGAGTAGATAAAATCATAATTTATGGATTATAAATCGAAAAAGTACAGTATTGATTCAACCGACTATCAAGTCGGCCAAGATAACATTAACAAATGGGGTATGGACGTTCACAACACAGTATTTACTGTCTCTGTTGGTCTATCTATCCTTTTCATCGTCACCTTGCTCGCACTTTCGCCAGCAGACGCTAAAGCCGCCATTGATTCCGTAAAAGGGGCGGTACTTTCAAACTTTGACTTCCTTTTCATGTGGGGAGCCAACCTGCTACTTCTATTCTCAGTTGTCATTGCGTTCTCACCTTTAGGTAAGATTCGTTTGGGCGGTGATAAAGCAACCGCCGATTATTCGACCTTGTCTTGGATTGCGATGCTGTTTGCAGCCGGCATGGGAATCGGACTTATTTTCTGGGGTGTGGCTGAACCTACCGCTTTCTATACCAACTGGTTTGGTACACCACTGAATGTTGACGCCTACACACCTGAAGGCCGCGAACTTGCGCTCGGTGCAACCGTATTCCACTGGGGTCTTCATGCTTGGGCAATATACGGTATGGCGGCACTGTGCCTAGCATACTTCGTTTATAACAAGGGCCTACCACTTTCGATGCGTTCAGTCTTTTACCCACTTTTAGGTGATAAAGTTTGGGGCAAGATTGGAGATGTAATCGACGTGATGACTGTTCTAGTCACCTTGTTTGGCCTTGCAACGTCACTAGGCTTAGGTGGCTCGCAAGCAGCGAGCGGGATCAGCCATGTGTTTGGTTTTGAAAACAGCTTATACCTTCAGCAATCAATCATTGTGTTGATCATGGGATTAGCGATCATTTCAGTATTACGCGGAATGGATGGCGGCGTGAAACTGCTAAGTAATCTGAACATGATCATTGCCTTTGTTTTCCTTGGGTTTATCGCGGTACTTAACTTCACTACGGTTCTGGATTCAACCTACACAGCGGTTGTTGGTTACGTGAAGAACATTATCCCACTCAGCCAGACTAGTGGTCGTGAAGACACAACATGGTTACATGGCTGGACTGTATTCTACTGGGCTTGGTGGGTTGCTTACGCGCCATTCTTCGGCATGTTCGTTGCGCGTATTTCTAAAGGACGCACAGTACGCGAGTTTCTTGTCTGCGTGATGATTATTCCTACCCTAGTAACAACAGCTTGGATGTCTGTATTTGGCGGCGTGGCGATTGATCAGATTATCAACCACGTTGGTCTACTTGGTATTGAACAAGGTATTTCAGATGTATCGTTAAGCTTGTTCTACATGCTTGATGCGTACTCATTGGGCAACGTGCTGTCGGTTCTCGCCGTCGCGCTGATTGTCGTCTTCTTTGTTACCACGCTAGACTCAGGCTCAATCGTAATCGATAGCATGACTGCGGGTGGTAAACTAGAAGTTCCACTAAAACAGAAAGTGGTGTGGGCACTTATTGCAGGTTCAATCGCTATGGTAATGCTGTGGATTGGCGGTACTCAATCCATTCAAGCACTGCAATCTATCACCATTATTGCTGCACTTCCGTTTACCATTATTTTAATTCTGGGTTGTATAAGCTTAATCAAAGGGCTTTTAACTGAAGTTGAGCAACCAAATTCCGCTATCAAAGCGAAAAGCTAAGTCTCAAGCTCTCCCGTAAATCGGGAGAGCCTTTTCATATCTCTAACCCGCTTCCTTTCACTCTCTTTCCAAATGGTTTCACACCAAAACATATTATTAAATTGTGAACATCAGTATCGATTGATTACACATATTTAACTTCTCAAAATTAATTACTTAATCTGTTAAAAAAGAGATTCCAATCACACTAAATTTGGTTATAATTCGCGCCCATTGCGCTTTATGTTGATAAACGCAAACTTAATTTGAGTAATTGAACTGTTAACCGATCCTCTTTCGAGGAAAAACGAGAAGAAAAATGAGCAAGATTGATAAAGCTATGCGCATCCTGCTAGCGGGATTCTGTATCAACCTTTGTCTTGGCATCCTGTATGCTTGGAGTGTATTCAACAAGGCATTAGTGACCGAGTCAGGTTGGAGCGCAGCTGAAGCTTCAGCGCCTTACGCAACAGCAACGATCACTTTCTCTATCTGTCTTCTGGTTGCTGGTATCCTGCAAGACCGTATGGGCCCTCGCTTGATCCTTATCCTAGGTACTGTGCTAACAGGTCTAGGTATGATCGCATCTGGCTTCGTTGATTCACCACTTATGCTGAACATCACTTTTGGTGTTATTACTGGTGCAGGTATCGGTTTTGGCTATGCATGTCTTTCTCCTTCTGCAATGAAGTGGTTCCACGCGTCTAAGAAAGGTATGGTTAACGGCATTATCGCGGCAGGCTTTGGTCTAGCGGCTATCTACTTAGCGCCGGTGACTTCTGCACTAATTACAAGCATGGGTATCCAAACCAGCTTTATGATTCTTGGTGTTGGTGTCCTTGCTATCGCTGTACCTTTAGCTGCAACCATCAGCAACCCACCAGCAGATTACACGCCTGCTGAACCAAAAGTAAAAGAAGGCCAAGCTCCAAAAGTGGTTAAGAAGTCTGACGACCTAACTTGGAAAGCTATGCTTAAAACGCCTCAGTTTTACTCGCTATGGATCATGTACGCGTTCGCAGCTTCTGTTGGTCTTATGATCATCGGTAACATCACGACTATAGCAAGTGTTCAGGCAAACCTACCAAACGCGGTTTACCTAGCGTCTATCCTAGCGGTATTTAACTCAGGCGGTCGTGTTGCTGCTGGTATGCTAGCTGATAAAATCGGTGGCGTTCGTACTCTACTTCTAGCGTTCGTTCTTCAGGGCATCAACATGGTTCTGTTTGCAACCTTCAACTCTGAGTTCACGCTAATCATTGGTACAGCTATTGCTGCAGTAGGTTACGGTACTCTTCTAGCAGTATTCCCTACCCTAACCGCTGAGTTCTACGGCCTGAAGAACTACGGTACTAACTACGGTGTACTTTACACAGCATGGGGTATTGGTGGTGCAATCGGTGCAGCAGTTGTTGGCTTCTCAATGACTAACGGTGAAGGCTATGGTCTTGCGTACACTATTTCAGCAGTGATGATGGCAGTTTGTATCGTACTTGCTTTCATTACTCGCCCGCTATCTGAAGCGAAAGTAGCTGAGCTTAAAAACGCTTAATAGATTGAATTACTAGCGAAAAGGCTTAACCTTAGGGTTAAGCCTTTTTTGTATCTAGCCGTTATGCCTGATCCTATCGAACTTGCCCCTGACTATTATCTTCATAATTTCACCAAGCTAATTACTCATGCTTTAGACTGGTATCCTGATCTGCTAACTGAAAGTGAACTCAACTGGCTACGCAGTTTCAAGCAGCTAGACAAAAACTCTCAATGTTTGCTTGTTCGACTACTATCTCGCAAAGGTGAGTGGTTTCGCTCTGATAGATTAAACTACCCTGAAATCGGCGATATCACACCTTGTCTAGAGTCTCTGCAACTCGGCGACTTCATTACCATTAACCATGATATTTGTGCTTTAACGCTTGCCTCTGAGTTACTAACAAAGCCCGAGCTGTGCTCATTGTTTACCTTCTCGAATAAGACAGCTCGCAAGGAGGTGTTGTTAAACCAGATCGTTCAGGGACCATTTACCCGTTTTGATGACATTAACTTTGTAGTAATCAGACTTAAGCAATCTGAGGTTATTGATGTCTTACTCGCCCTGTTTTTCGCTAACACACACCAAGATCTGAGTCAGTTTGTTCTTGATGATTTAGGTCTGCATCAATTTGAAAACTATCAGCTTAGCGATGAGCGCCGATTCTTTTCCTCACGGACTGAGCTTAACCAGTTACTACACCTTTCCGATTTACATGACCGTTATATAGACTCCGATAGGAAAGACGCATCTAGCTTATTGGCTCTGCTGGGCGAAATAGAGCACCCATTCAGTCATAACTATATAGAACGTAAGCGTCAGCACTTGATCAACGATATGTCGAGAGATCTAGAGCGGCTAGGAAAACTAGAAGAGTGCCTAGAATGGTTTGCGAAAACTTCCCTTCCACCATCGCGCGAGCGTCAAGCGCGAGTCCACGATAAACTCGATAATATTGATGAAATGAGTGACGTTGTCACTGAAATATTACTCCAGCCTGTGGATGTGGCAGAGTTAGAAACTGCGCACAAGCTTGAACAAAGGCTTAAACGCAAACAAGGGCTTCGAGTCCCAAGAGAGAAAAAGCCAGATATTCACGAATACCACTTAGATTTAGATCTTTCTCAGCAGCGAGTAGAACTCGCAGTAAAATCGCATTTTGAGCAGCTTGGTTATCAGGTGTTCTATGCCGAGAACCTCTTGCTCAATGGCTTGTTTGGCTTGGCATTCTGGGATGTGGTATTCGCTCCGATAGAAGGTGCTTTTATTAACCGCTATCAACATCGCCCGTTGGATTTGTATCACGCCGATTTTGCCATCAAGCGTCAAGCTTTGATTGACCATGTGATCCACACTCTAGAGCGTGATGGACTAAACGCTCTTGTCACCACTTACCACCAGAAATATGGCTTGGCGAACCCATTTATCCACTGGGCTGGCTTTGATCTAGAACTGCTAGAGGCTTGCATCAAGCACATTCCAAACCATATGGCGCTGTGCCTGTTTAAAGTGATGCTAAAAGATCCCAAACTCTACCGTAGTGGCATGCCTGATCTCATTCTCTTCAAACAAGGTCAGTTTGAATGGGTTGAAGTCAAAGGTCCCGGAGATAAGCTGCAAGATAATCAATGGCGTTGGTTTAAGCACTTTATTGAACTTAAGGTTCCATTTGCTGCATGCTACGTGTCGCAAGAATAACGAACACTTATACAATCTCAGCTTCTTGTTAATGATTAGTATGCAATAGGATTGCATCTACCCCTTCTTTTATTGATAATAATTAGCATTATCAATAAAAGGAGTTTGTTATGTTTGATGGCAGCGTTAACTCGTCTTCATTTGACAGTAGCGAGATAACTCATACAACGAGTGCCAGCGCCCCCTCGATTCTGCTAGTGGAAGACGATGAACTTCTTAACAAGCAACTCACTGCCCTTCTGAAAAGTCGCTCTTATAGTGTGACTAATCTTATGTGTGGCGCTAAAGCACTGTCAGCATTGAGTCAAAGTCAGTTCGACCTTATCATTCTTGACGTTAACCTTCCTGAGGTTGATGGGTTTGGTCTGCTTAATTATATTCGAGCGCATTCCAATACCCCCGTTATCATGCTCACGGCTTTTGGTGCCGAGGAACATCGTATTCGTGGCCTGCAATTTGGCGCAGATGACTATATCAGCAAGCCGTGTAATTTCACTGAAGTGAGCTTACGCATCGATGCTATTTTGCGTCGCTCAGGTTACAACTCTTCTCCTAGCTCTAACCGCTACCTTGAACATCATGAGCTCAAACTCGATCGCCACGAATATGAAGTAAGCGTACAAGATGCAAACAAAGTGACGCTGACACCAATCCAATTCAAACTACTGTGGACTCTCGTACAAAATCACGGAGTGGTTCAAAGTAAACCCTACCTATATCAAATGGTTCTAGAGCGTGAGTTCAGCCCTTATGATCGCAGCCTAGATATGCATTTAAGCCGAGTTCGCAAAACCTTAACGGCAATGGGTATGCCGCACGATCGCATTCAAACTGTCCACGGAAAAGGCTACTTAGTAAGATGAAAAAACTACTATTTTGGCGATTGTTTATTGTTCTCGCTCTTGGCGGTGTCATGTTCTTTTCATTGCTGCATAGCGCTGCCATTCTTTCGAATGAAAAGATGAGCTACATTGATAAATCTCACCAGCAAGAGATCCTCGATTGGGGTGCGCATGTCCAAGACTTGTTGTCACAAGGGAAACACGACGAGCTCAACTCATGGCTAGAACAACTATCCATTAAAGAAAATACATGGGCGACGGTGCTTCGCTCTCAAGTTGACGTGGTAGCAGGTAATCCACTTAACCAACGTTTTTGGTCAGGCTATGGTATCGGACGCAATGTTGAATGGAAGATCCACCTTTACTTCCCTGAAAACCCAATCATGGAAGTCGGACTAGACCCATTTAACTATCATTTTCTGGTCATCCTTCCAGATAGAATGAGACCGGGGACTTATATGTCACACGCATTTTGGTTCTTCCGTTTCATACTTCCATTCACGGCCTTGCTCGCGCTGACTATCTATATTTATCGCTACATCATGAGGCCCTTACGTCACTTCCACAAAGCGACGTCTGAATTTAGCCAAGGCAACTACGATGCCCGTATCGCTGACCGCTTTAAGCTTGGTAATGATGAGCTCAGCCAGATAGCAAAAACCTTCGATATGATGGCAGAGCGCACCTCTAATGTTATTGAGCACAATCGTAATTTGATCGCGGAAATGTCCCATGAAATCCGTACGCCGTTGGCACGTGTCGAAATGGCAACGGATTGTGTTGAGAATCAAATTGACACAAGTGAGATGGTGAAAAGGATCCGCTCAGAAACCAAAGCAATGCGGCAACTGGCTGAAGATACTCTCACTTTAGCTTGGCTAGAAAACGAACGACCGGAGTTAACCAATGAAACCTTCGATGTGATCGAACTCATCGAGGCAATTGTTGAAGATGCTCAGTTTGAATACCCAAACAAGCAGATCTGCTTACAGTTGCCAGAGCAAGTTGAGCTGCAGCATTCAAATCAACGTGCATTAGCTCAAGCTATTGAAAACATCATCCGCAATGGCCTGAGATACACTCCAGAAGGCGAAAGCCTTAACATCATTGGCAGTGCGACAAGCGAGCACTTCAAGCTGATTATCTCTGATAGTGGCCCGGGACTAGACCCTATGTTAACTAGCAAAATCTTCCGGCCTTTCTTTAAAGCAGACAATGACATGGGTTCGCGTAAAGGCTTCGGTGTTGGTTTAGCTCTCGCTAAGCGACATATAGAAGCAGTCAAAGGCTCGATCGAAGCAAGGAACAAACCTTCTCCGGGACTTGATATGGTGATTGTACTACCCAGCTAATCTCGTTTACTTGGGTAGAGTTAATTCCTCTACCCGCCTCATCAACTAGTAAGCCGAGCTCATTTGTAACAGTTGTAAAACTCATTTACTCACTCAATCAATAACCGCAAAATCCTTCTCGATAATAATTCTCATTACCAGTGGAGGTTACGGTCAGATGGATACCGTATTCAAGTTAAGCCCTATCGCACTATTACTCGCTACAAACTTTGCTGTAGCCGATGACACAATAGAGACCATAGAAGTCTTAGGTCAGAAAACCCTAGGCGTTGATGCAACAATCACAGCAGATGATTTAGCAAAGCAACAAGCCCAAGACCTCAACGATATCTTCCGTAAAGACGCAGAAGTTAAAGTCGGCGGATCTTCCGGAATCTCACAAAAGATCTATGTTCGTGGTCTAGAAGATACCATGCTCAATATCTCTATTGATGGTGCCGAGCAGTCAGGCAATCTTTTCCACCACCAAGGTCGCCTTTCTGTCGAACCCGAGTTACTTAAGCAAGTTGATGTGAGTGCGGGTGCTGGGCGTGCGACAAATGGCCCGGGTGCGTTAGGTGGTGCGATTCAGTTTAAAACCAAGGACGCCCATGACCTACTCTCTTCTGGCGACACATTTGGCGCTCAAGTAAAAGGGGGCTACTACACGAACAACAAAGGTTATAAAGGGTCAGCAAGCCTGTATGGTGAGGTTTCAGAAAACCTAGGGCTTCTGGCTTCGTTTGGCTACCAAGATACAGATAATATCGTTGATGGTCACGGTGAAGAGCAGCCTTATACCAAGTCAGAACAAAAAGTCGCTTTACTGAAGTTATCTGGCAACATCAACAGTCATCACTATATCTCACTCGCCTATGACTATCGTGATGACGACAGTACGCGCTTAAACCGTCCCCACTTCCAGCCAAGTATTAAAAACGAACCTCTTAAACAGGAAGCGGACAGACAGACTATCACCGCCAATCACGTCTATACAGAGGGTGATCTCATCAAGATCGACACAACGGTGTACACCACGGAAAACCGTATTGCTCACATAGACCACCCAAGATGGGGAACCAGTGAGGGAACAATTAACACCTTCGGCGGCAAAGTCTTCAACACCGCAACATGGGCAAACAACTCCCTAATTGTCGGTGCTGATTACAAGCAAGATAAGAACAAGTTAAAAGGCTCAACCAATACCTACACGGAAAAAGGCACTGTGTACGGCTTATTCCTTCAAGATGATTGGAATGTAACCGAATCACTGTTGCTATCTGCTGGTGCAAGATACGACTGGTATGAACTCGATGACAACCTAGATCAGAACTTCGAATCGAGCGATTTCAGCCCGAACGTTTCTGCGAATTACCGCTTCGACAATGGCCTAAGCGTCTTTGCTGGCTATGCTGAAGCCTTCCGAGGACAGCAAGTTAAAGAAAACTTCATATTGGGCTCTAACGAAAACTCTCCGGCACGTGGCCCAGAGCGAGCGAAAAACATTGAATATGGTGTCAAGTTTGCCAACGATATGTTCAGAGCGGGTGTGACTGTCTTCGACACCACTATCGATGATGTTGTCGCGTTCGATTACAGCGTGCGTAAGTATGTTAATGCAGGCAAACTCGAAACCTCAGGGGTAACCGCAAACGTCGGGCTAACACTAGAGAGCTTTTTTGCCACGTTAAGCTACAACCAATCAAAGCCAGAGCTTAATGGAAAACCTTTGAGTGACGATAACATGACCTTGGGTACGTCTGTTGGCGATACTTGGCTGTTAGATCTTAACTACCTTTGGAATGAAAACCTTGAGTTTGGCTGGCATGTCACCTTGGTAGAAAAGCTCACCGATGTCGCCGATCCTAAGGTAAACCCAGAGAAGCCGGGTTACGATGTCCACGACCTATACGCTCAATGGCGTCCACTCAGCGACGAGGAACTCATTCTCACCGTATCGGTTAAAAACGTGTTTGATAAGTACTACCTCGATCATGGTTCTTACCACGAATACATCGGAAGCCCTGTGGCAAAAGGTTACGCCAATGCAGGTCGTGACTTCCGCTTTAATGTTAGCTACGCATTTTAGGAGCTTGGAATGGATTCGATAAAACAATTACTCGCGATCATCGGCTTCGCTATCTTTAGCCCTTTGGTGGGTGCTGAAACGATCACGGTTGAACACCCAATGGGTCAAACAACGCTTGAGTCTAACCCTCAAAGGGTTATCGTTTTAGGCATGGATACCTTAGATGTACTTGATAGTTTAAACATCGAGCCCGTTGGCGTGGTAAAAGCGCCAATGCCGCAGTATCTACATAAGTATCAAAGCAGTAAATACCCTGCTGTCGGTTCTTTGTTTGAACCGGACTTTGAGACGATTTACACCCTGAAACCAGACTTAATCATTGCCAGTAACCGCAGCTCAGAGTCTTACTCAGAACTGACAAAAATTGCACCAACCGTGGTGTTTATGGCTGACCCTGGTAACTACTGGGCAACCACACAAGAAGCATGGCGCATGCTGGGTAAGATCTTTGAAAAGAGTGACCAAGTAGAAAAAGTTATCGCGGAAAAGCAACAGCAGATTGATGCTATTAAAGCGAAGACAACCCCGGCACATCAAATCATGTTAGTCATGACCAATGGGGGCAAGTTGACCGTGTTCGGCGCGCAATCTCGCTACAGTGCTTTGTATAAGCTTTTCGGTTTTTCAGAAGTTACCGTTAATGAGGAAAATAAAACTCACGGTGATTTGATTAGCTACGAGTTTATTGCAAACGCCAATCCACCCTACTTGCTAATCCTCGATAGAGATCAAGCCATTGGACGTGATTCTGGTGAAGCCTTTAAAAAGCTCAATAACCCTTTGGTAGCGCAAACGGGAGCCGCTAAGAATGGCCACATCCACTATCTTAACCCGCATGCTTGGTACATCTCAGCCAGCGGTATTCAGGCGACACAATTTATGATTGATGACGTAAACGCCGTGTTGAATTAATCCATCACTAAAGAGCCAGCCAGTATCCACTGCTGGCTCTTTACTCAGCAAACTCAGAGAAGAACATCACTTGATTTCGCCCTTTTGACTTAGCTTTAAATAGCGCTCGATCCGCTTCGTCAAACAAAGCGGTGTGAGGCAAGTTGATTCGTCCGTCCCACAAAGCGCCACCAATACTCACAGTAACAAAGTCACAATCGGCATGAGCATGAGGTATTTCTAGTTTCTCAACCTCATTGCGCAATGCTTCGGCAACTTTTTTAGCCTCTTCAATCGTGGTGTTACGCAGAATAAAAGCAAACTCTTCTCCCCCTATTCGTGCGAATACATCTCTTTTGCGACTGGTAATTCGGCTCAATGCCTGACAAATATTTTGTAAGCAGTAGTCACCAAGTTGATGCCCATAGTGGTCGTTATACTGCTTGAAATAATCAATATCCAAAATCAGCAAAGCAAAATCTTCGTCACTCTCATGACTCTGGCTCATGGTATTTTCCATCGCCTGTTCATAAACTCTGCGGTTCGCTATCCCTGTTAGTGGGTCTAGGCTCGCCATGCGCAACAACTCTTGCTCTTTTTTACGAAAATGCTTGTTGGTGCTATCCAGCAAATAGTTATAGGTCATAGAAAGATTGGAATAACTTGAGCCGTGGTCAACTTCAAGGTGCTTCTCTTCATCATGGTTTTTGACGACACGATCAAACTGTTCCATCAAATCGATCAGCTCATCCTTCATACCATGTTCGCCAAAGTTAAGCCCTATGGTTTCGGTTTGAGCCGACACGCGGAGAGGATGAAAATGGTTGATGAGCTTAAGTAGTGGATAGCTCACCCCAACCACCCAGACAGCAGTAGATGCGATACCCGTCAGTTGGATTAATAGCTGATCAATTCGACTACCAGCATTGAGCTGCTCTATTGGCGCAAACAGCGCGACTGCAAGAGTGCCCCACACTCCGCCACCCAAGTGAACCGGGACGGCTGACACCACGTCATCAAGTCTTAGCTTCTCTAATAAGCTTACCAGTATCACACTAATACATCCGCCAACTGCGCCAATAGCAACGGCACCTGCTAAGTTAGCAATATTGGCACTGGCAGAGATAGAGACAAGGCCAGCTAAAAGCCCATTTAATATGTAACGCGTACCTCGCATGGAATGTATATTCCACGACAACAGCAAAGCACTAAAGCCACCGGTACAGGCTGATATCGCCGTATTGGAAAATATCTTGGCTAGATTTTGATCGGGGTGAATTACGCTGCCGCCATTGAACCCGAACCAACCAATGAAAAGTAGAAAGGTGCCAAGTGCAGAAAGGGGTAAGTTTTGGCTGTACATTTCTCTTGGCTTGCCATCTTCGGCAAAGCGACCTAAGCGCGCACCGACAACAACAATAGCGACCAGAGCAATCCATCCACCAACAGAATGAACCACTGTAGAGCCCGCAAAATCAATGAAACCGCGCTCGGCGAGCCAACCCATTCCTGTCGACTTAATGTGGGTGCCATTCCAAATCCAATGACCGACGACAGGAAACAACAAGGTCGCGGTAATTAATGAGCTGATTAGGTAACCTGAGAACCGCATCCGTTCGGCCACCGCGCCGGAGAGAATGGTTGCAGCGGTACCACAAAACATCATTTGAAATAGAAAGAAGGCAAGAAGCAGTGGCACGGTTTGCTCTGACAAGACAAACAAGTCCGTTCCGATCCATCCGTTCCAGCTTTCCCCATACATAAAGCCAAAGCCGATTAACCAATAAAACAGGCCGCTGACACAGAAGTCGGCAACATTTTTCAGCGAGACATTGATGTTGTTTTTGTTACGAACCAGACCACTTTCAAAGCAAGTAAAACCCGGCTGCATCAGAAGAACTAATGCAGTACACAACAGAATCCAGGTAATGCTTATCGTCTCGCTTTCGATCATAACTATGCCCAAAAAGCTGGTCGGTTATACCTTTAGTATTATCCGAGCATAGTTAAGTGACCGAGTATTCTCCACTTTTCAGTCGTGGATTCATCAGTAACCGATGAGAAAGGAGCAAAAGAAACGGATTTCTCCATAAGGTAGAGATTAAGTACCCTAGTCGATTGTTTAAGACTTGGGACAACTCACCTACATGTCACTAATCAGCGATCTCGTACACAGTTTCACCGGTTTGCTTTAAGTGGGCAATCACCCCTTTACGAGTGAGTTTGTTTTCCGCCAGAAAGGCCGCCAACTCTTCTGTGATTCGACCGATTGTTCGAACCTCAAAGCACTGATCACCTTTGCGAATTTTATAAGCTCCCAGTTTTTTCTCACTCTGTTCAATTTTATCAAACAGATACTCTTTACTGATTCCAGCATCTTTGAGTAACTGATAAGCTACTTCCAGTACAGCTTCACTATTAACCTCAATCAACTCATCACAGGCGGTATTAAACTCTTTTCTCACCTGTTCAATCGTTTCATTGTCAGAGTTTTCAAGTAACATTTTAAAGTGCTTACTTTTATATGAAACTATACTTGGCATTTCAGGTATACGACCATCTTCCTTGGCGATTATATCAATAGAATTAGGGGAAAGATTATCAACACTCACAATTACTCAACTCACAAAACTAAATTGTATTACATTAAACATTTTTAAATACTTTCAGTCAATACTATTGAAATTTGAATTCATTTATCGGTATTGCGGTGCGAGTCGTTGTTGATTTAATCAGGAGCGAAATACGACAGCCCGTAACCTAAAACTAATCATTTTCTTTGTCATTTTTGTCAATTGGGCAAAAGTATTATTTGCCATTATTGAAGCCATCTGCTGCAATTAGTCCATTGAATAATCAGTACAAGTATCCAGATGAATTTACGTACATTTTTGATGATGGCAGTGGTATTAACGTTCGCTGGCTGTGCCACTTATGCTGGGCTAAATTACGACCAGTTATTTGGCGAGCCTAACGTGCAGGAGCGCCGCACTGATGTGAATAGCGCAGAAAGTGATTTCTTCCTTACCGAAGTTAAGCCCATTATCGATAAACGCTGTGTTGTCTGCCACGCTTGTTACGACGCCCCATGTCAACTCAAGATGTCCTCTGTTGAAGGAATCGATCGCGGTTCAAGTAAAGAACTCATCTATCAAGGGACTCGCCTAACAGCAGCCACACCTCATCGACTATTTGAAGATGCTCAAACTACTCAAGAATGGCGCGATCTTGGTTTTAGCCCAGTCCTCAATGAACGCGTACAAAATCCAACCGCCAACTTAGAAGCCGGACTGATTGCTCGCATGCTGATACAAAAAGAGGCTCACCCGCTACCAGATCAAACTCAACTCGAAGGGTTCGATTTTTCAATTGACCGCTCTCAAGTTTGTCCGACGATTGAAGAGTATGACCAGTACTTACAGGACTACCCGACTTGGGGTATGCCTTATGGGATGCCAAACCTCGCTTCCAACGAATACTCCACGCTGATCAGTTGGCTACAAGATGGTGCGATAATGAATCAGCCGCTGCCTTTAACGCCAGAGCAAGCACAGCTAGTGATCGAATACGAAACATTGCTCAACAAAAGTTCTCGTAAGGTTCAGCTTGCTGCTCGTTACATCTACGAACATCTGTTTTTGTCGCACTTATACTTTTCCGACTTAAACGAACAGCAGCCACGCTTTTTTACCTTAGTGCGCTCAGCGACTCCACCAGGCCAACCAGTGAAGCGCATTGCGACTCGTCGACCGTATGATGAGCCGGGCGTTTCTCGCGTTTATTACCGCTTGATTCCAGAGCAAGGCACCATTGTTGATAAAACTCACATGCCATTTGCCTTGAATGAAGAGCGAATCAATGATTGGAAAGAGTGGTTTATCGACGCGGATTATGATGTTGCGAAGCTACCTGGCTATACCCCAGATATCGCCGCAAACCCTATGACAGCATTTATTGATATTCCAGTTAAAGCGCGCTTCAAGTTTATGCTCGACAATTCCCAGAACACGATTAATGCCTTCATCAAAGGACCAGTGTGTCGTGGGCAATTGGCGCTAAATGTTATCAATGACCGCTTCTGGGTGTTCTTCCTCGACCCAGACAAAGCAGATATTCCTGAAGTGAACGAGTTTTATCGCACGCAAGCAGACAACTTAAAACTGCCTGGTGAACTTGAAAGCAATACCTTACCCGTGACGAACTGGGTATCTTATTCAAGGCAGCAAGCGCGTTATTTACAAGCAAAGTCTGACTTTATCAATCAGTGGTTTGAAGGCGGTAAACATCTAACCACCGATGTCATTTGGACGGGAGAAGGAACCAATCAGAATGCAGCCCTTACGGTATTCAGGCACTTTGATAGTGCTTCTGTTGTTCAGGGCTTAGTCGGCACTCCCCCAAAAACAGCTTGGGTACTAGATTATGCTCTCATCGAACGTATCCACTATTTACTAGTGGCTGGGTTCGATGTTTACGGTAACTTCGGCCATCAGTTAATGACGCGAATGTTTATGGATTTCTTACGCCTAGAAGGCGAAAGTAACTTCGTTGCCCTCCTTCCTAGAGAGATGCGCCATAAAGAACACTCAAGCTGGTACAAAGACCAAAGTACTCAGCTTAGTGACTTCTTACAACGTAACGTTAAGCCGTTTGATCAACCGACACAAGTGCCGTATCAGACAGACGATCCAAAAGCTGAGCTCTATGATATTTTGCAGACTCAACTTGCTCCAGTACTGACTAACCGCTTCAAAATCGAGCAAACGGGAATGAAACTGGAAAATGAGCAATTGCTACGCAGTATCGATAATATCAAAGGCAAAGGGCTTATCTATCTGCCTCAGATAATGATGTTAATGATTGAGTCTGATAGCGGTAAAGATCAGCTCTACACCTTGCTGCACAATAATGCTCATACCAACATTTCCAGTCTATTTGATGAAGAAAGTAACCGCGATCCGGCCAATGATGATCTTACTTTGGTTCGTGGAGTGATCGGCAGCTACCCTGCTGCGTATCTATCACTTAAAGAACAGCAAGTGCCAAAACTGGTCGAAATGTTGAAAAATATTTCGAGCGAAGAAGATTACGTTAAGCTGTTGGATACCTTTGCAATTCGTCGTAGTTCTGACCAATTCTGGCCGTTTAGCGACAGAATTCACGCATGGTACCAAGAGGATCAACCTATCGAATTTGGCCTGCTTGACTACAATAGATTTGAGAATAGGTAGAACCGTTCAACTGCGCATGACACGCTCAGGGAGGTGACTATGGGTATCAATGACAGCATTAGAGCTTTAGAACAACAAATTTATGTTGCCTGCTCAGAAGGTGACTACGACACCGTACAGATGCTTGAACATCAGCTTGATAGCCTTAGAAACAAGGCTGAACATCCGTTTGATGATGATCCTTATGCTCCTGAAGGGAAAATAATCCCTGAAGATGACTGGTACTAACGAAAACGCCCCATCGTAATTTACATGGGGCTTTCTTTTGCCCATCGCCCATGGCACACGTATAATCCACTCTCCTACAATCAGAGCTTTACAAAGCAAATTTAATCGCTATTATTTGCACGCAAACGATTGCCTCACTTTTTATGTGTCTATTTTGAGGGTTTTATGCTGTCTGATATTGAGATCTGTCGCGAGACAAAACTACACCCAATTTCTCAAGTTGCTGAGCGTGCCGGTTTGCATGCCAACGAATTCCATAGCCAAGGAAAGCACAAGGCTAAAGTAAGTTTGCACAGTCTCAAACGTCTGCAGGAAAACTCAACTGGCAAGCTTATTCTGGTTACCGCGATTACGCCAACGCCACTTGGCGAAGGTAAAACAGTGACGACGATTGGCCTGTCTCAGGGCGTTGCCAAACTCAAACGTTCAGTCATGGCATGTATACGCCAACCTTCAATGGGCCCTGTATTTGGTGTCAAAGGTGGCGCGGCGGGCGGCGGTTACTCTCAGGTGGCTCCAATGGAAGAGCTAAACCTGCACCTTACAGGTGATATTCATGCGGTTACCGCAGCGCACAACTTAGCCGCAGCGGCCATAGATGCGCGTATCTATCACGAGCAACGTCAAGGCTATAAAGACTTTGAACAGCGCAGTGGTTTGACTGCCCTCAAAATCGACCCTCAGCGCGTTGTCTGGAAGCGTGTCATGGACCACAACGACCGAGCACTTCGTATGGTTACTGTCGGTCAGAATGAAGCCAACAAAACGATTAATGGCTTCGAACGCCAAGATGGATTTGATATTTCAGCCGCTTCCGAGCTGATGGCGATTCTTGCTCTAGCTTCTGATTTAAAAGACCTTCGCGCTCGCATTAGCCGTATAGTTGTTGCTTACGACATCGAAGGCAAACCTATCACCACGGAAGATTTGCAGGTCGCGGGTGCCATGGCAGTCAGCATGAAAGAAGCGATTGAGCCAACCTTGATGCAAACCTTAGAAGGCGTTCCAACGCTTATTCACGCAGGTCCGTTTGCCAATATTGCTCACGGTAACTCATCGATAATCGCTGACAACATCGCGACAAAACTGTGTGATTACACTGTGACTGAGGGCGGGTTTGGTTCAGATATGGGGTTTGAGAAAGCGTGTAATATCAAAGCTCAAATGTCTGGTAAATCACCTGATTGTGCGGTGATAGTGGCTACAATGCGTGGCCTCAAAGCGAACTCCGGGCACTACGACCTAAAACCAGGTCAAGCGATACCTGATTCGCTATTTGAAAATGACGAGAGCGCCCTCATTGCAGGCTTCGAAAACCTAAAATGGCATATTAACAACGTCAACAAGTACGGTGTGCCTGCGGTCGTTGCGATCAACCGCTTCCCGCAAGATAGTGACCAAGAACTTCAAGCGCTAAAAGCTATGATTGAAGCGTTACCAAATGATGTCGAAGTCGCTATCAGTGAAGGCTTTGCCAAAGGAGGTGACGGCACAGTAGAGTTAGCAGAGAAAGTCATCGCACAATGTGACAAAACTGCCCACTTCAAACCTCTGTACCAATTTAGCCAGACAACCGAAGAAAAACTGATGGCTGTTGCTGAAGCCGGTTATGGCGCTTGTGGGGTTACATTGAGCTACCAAGCAAGAAAACAACTTGATGAGTTAAAACAACACGGCTTTGATGACTTAGCGGTTTGCCTTGCGAAAACGCCGCTATCTATTTCTACCAATGGCAGCATCAAAGGCGCGCCTTCTGGCTTTGATGTTCCAATCCGCGAACTGAGACTGTGTGCGGGTGCGGGCTTTGTTTATGCGCTTTGTGGCAATGTAATGACAATGCCGGGCTTACCAGAGAAGCCTGCGTTTATGAATCTCGATCTCGATGACGAAGGCAATATTATTGGCTTAAGCTAACCGCGATTGACCAACGAATTCTCGAAGAGGCTAAGTGATTAAAACTTAGCCTCTTTTCTTTAGCGCAATCTCGACAAGTCATGCAGTCCACCACAAGATCATGTACCATTGAAACATTACTCGAACAGACCGGATGTTTTCATGGAAGCAGAGTTATTGGAAATTAAAAATTTCCTATCCCAACACCCACCTTTTGACGAACTCGAAGACGATGTACTCAACTATGTCACCAAACACGTTGAGATTTCTTACTACCGTGAAGATACGCCTATCATCCACTTCGGCGATGAAATCCACGATCTCTATATGGTACGAAGTGGTGTGGTTGAAGTTTATCGACGCAAAGGCGAGCTCTACAATCGTCTTGATGAAGGGTCCTTGTTTGGTCAGATGGGTCTACTGACAAACAACAAAGTGCGTTTCCCTGCCAAAGCGATAAAAGATACTCTGCTCTACTGTATTCCTGAGGCAGTCTTCCAAGAACTCTATGACGAGCATGAAACCTTCGCTGATTTCGTTGAGGTAGAAGATACCGCGCGTTTGCGTCAAACCGTCTCTAATAGCAGTGAACAAAACGACCTGACGACATCCAAAGTAAGAACCCTGCTTACCAGTGAAGCGCCAACCATTCCAATGTCTGAAACGATTCAGAACGCGGCAATCAAAATGGCGGAAGAAAACGTATCTTCACTACTCATCATCGACCCAGATATTGCACAAGATGACGAAGGTGATAACAACCCGCTGGTTGGCATCATTACCGACCGAGACTTATGTACTCGCGTACTCGCTCAGGGGCTAGATCCAAGTGATGACGTGTCAACGGTGATGACCACAGAGGTGATTTCACTCGACCACAACGCTTATGTGTATGAAGCCATGCTGACGATGCTGCGTTATAACGTTCATCACCTTCCTGTGCTAAAGGATAAGCAGCCGATTGGTATCATCGAGGCCACAGATATTGTCCGCTACGAATCTCAAAACTCTCTGTTACTGGTGAGTACCATCTTCCAGCAACAATCAATTGAAGAACTTTCTACCCTCTCTGAGCAGGTAAAAGACAGCTTCGTGCGTTTGGTGAATGAAGACGCCAACTCACATATGGTGGGAAGCGCGATGTCAGTAATTGGGCGAAGCTTTAAGCAGCGAATCATTGAACTCGCTGAAGAAGAGCTTGGTGAACCACCGGTACCATACTGCTTTGTTGCACTCGGCTCGATGGGTCGAGACGAACAACTGCTGGTCACTGACCAAGACAATGCCATCATTCTTGATAACACCTTTGTCAAAGAGCAACACGACAGTTACTTTGCTCAGCTAGCAAAAATTGTCTGTGACGGCTTAGACAAATGCGGTTACACCTACTGTACTGGCGACATTATGGCAACCAATCCCGATTGGCGCATGACTCGTTCCGAGTGGGAGGAGTGTTTTGCCGATTGGATTGATGATCCAAACCCTAAAGCCCTACTTAACGCCTCGATATTCTTTGACCTTGATGGCGTCTATGGCCGCCTAAAATGGGCTGAACACCTCAACGGGTTTATTGTGCGCCGTTCACGTAAGAATAATCGCTTCCTTGCCTGTTTAGCCCGCAATGCAATGAACCGCACTCCTCCGCTCGGCTTCTTTAAAGACTTCGTGATGGAGAAAGATGGCCAGCATAAGAACTCCATCAACCTCAAACGTCGTGGTACAGCGCCATTGGCGGATTTGATTCGTGTACATGCGCTTGCCGTCGGCTCTCGCTCTAAGAACTCTTTTGAGCGACTAGATGATATTCACGAGGCGGGTATTCTGCCTAAAGGCAAAGCTCGTGACTTGAGTGATGCACTTGAGTTTATCTCTATGGTGCGGATTCGCCACCAAGCCCTAGACGTTGAAAACAAGATTGATCCTGATAACAACATCGAGCCGGAAAATTTGTCAGATTTTGAGCGCCGTAATTTGAAAGACGCATTCCAAATCCTGAGTAACGCGCAAAACTTCTTAAAGTTCCGTTACCAAGCGAGCAACAACTTTAAGTGAGGTGGCTATGCTGAAAAAAATGATGACTCCACCCTCTATTGATTGGCAAACCAAGTTCAGCCGTAAGTTGGAGGTCGCCCAGAACGATGCTTTAAAGCAATATTATCAAGCGGGAGTCCCTGCCCCTTCGACTCCGCTTGAAGAGGTCACCTTTCTTGCTATGGACTTTGAAACCACCGGGCTTGATTCCGACGAGGATGACATCATTACCATAGGTACTGTGCCATTTAATCTCAATCGCATTTTTATCAATCAAGCGCAGCACTGGACCGTAAAACCTCGCAAGCAGTTAGCAGAAGAGTCAGTCGTCATACACGGGATTACCCACACCGATGTGTTAGACGCACCAGATCTGATTGGCGTTTATGAAGAGATACTTGCCCAGATGGCAGGTAAGATCATGGTGGTTCATTACCAGCGAATTGAGCGTGAGTTTTTTGATAAAGCGCTTAATGCACGCATCAAAGAAGGCATTGAGTTTCCAGTTGTCGATACCATGCACATCGAAACTCAGTTGCAGCAAAAAGCCAGTGGCGGGATTTTAAATAAGATACGAGGGAGAAAGCCTGAATCGGTAAGACTTGGAGCTAGTCGCTCTCGGTATGGTCTACCCCTCTACACGCCACACCATGCATTGACCGATGCGGTGGCGACAGCTGAACTTCTGCAAGCGCAAATTGCCCATAACTACGATAGAAGCCTGCCTATCAGCCAACTATGGATTTAGTCTATTCCTAGCTCGGATTAAAAAAGGGACGATGTTCGTCCCTTTTTTCATTTGATTGCTGTGCTTATCGCTTCTCGGTACGCATACCCATTAGCAAGCTGACACACATCAATAGCAATACGAAGGTAAATGGCAAGGCTGTTGAAATAGCCCCCGCTTGAAGCGCTTGAACCGCCTCAGAACCACCAATCCATAGTAGAGCTACCGCAATCGCACCTTCCATGAAGGCCCAGAATACACGCTGAATCACAGGTGCATCCACCTTACCACCAGCGGTAATACTATCGATCACCAACGAACCTGAATCCGATGAAGTAATAAAGAATACCAGAACAAGGATTACAGCAATGATAGATAGGATCGAACCAAAAGGAAGTACATCGAACATTTGGAACATAGCCAGTGATACATCTGTTAGGCCTTCAGAGCCTAACTCACCCACACCGTTAATCACTTGGTCAATTGCCATACCACCAAACGTCGACATCCAAAGTAGTGTCACTGCAGTTGGAACTAGCAATACTGCCGTGATAAATTCACGTACTGTACGACCTTTAGATACACGTGCGATAAACATGCCCACGAATGGTGACCAAGAAATCCACCAAGCCCAGTAGAATACTGTCCAGCCTTGGAACCAAGCTTCATCTTCACGGCCGTGAGGGTTACTTAATGGTACTAAGTTTTCCAAGTAAGCCATTAGTGTCGTACCAATGTTACCGACAACTATTGCGTAGCCAATCAGCGCAACCAAAATCAGCAGTAGGAAGGCAACAATCATGTTGATGTTACTGATGACCTTTACACCACCATCAATACCGCGAAGTACTGAAACAACCGCAAGCAAAGTCACCACTGTGATAACGACGATTTGTAGCCCTAGACCAGACTCAATTCCAAACACATGGTGAATACCACTTGCCGCTTGTTGAGCACCTAAACCTAGCGATGTTGCCAAGCCAAACAAGGTAGCCAATACAGCTAGAATATCAACAATATGGCCTGCCCAGCCCCAAGCGCGATCGCCCAGAATTGGATAGAAAATTGAACGAATAGAAAGTGGTAAACCTTTATTGTAAGCGAAGAAAGCTAGCGATAATGCCACAACACCATAAATAGCCCATGGGTGTAGACCCCAGTGGTACATTGTCGCACCTAGTGCGAGTTTCGCCGCTTCCGGTGTATTCGCTTCAACGCCAAGCGGGGTTTCATACCAGCCAGTAAAGTAAGCTACAGGTTCTGCAACACTCCAGAACATCAAGCCGATCCCCATACCAGCAGCAAACAGCATTGAAAGCCAAGAAAGGTAAGAGTAGTCAGCCGTTGCGTCAGTTCCACCTAGGCGAATCTTACCTAGTGGCGAAACAATCAAGGCTAAGCAGAAAATAACGAAGATGTTACCTGACCAGATAAACAGCCAGTCAAAGCCGCCGATTATCTGCCACTTAATTCCATCCAGAGTCGCTTTAGCAGACTCAGCATCCATAACCAGAACAGCAATTAAAAATACTGCAATCAGACCTGCACTCCATCCAAACACTGGATTGTGCACGTCGAATCCCCATTTCTGTACATTATCTTGTCCGATCGTAT
Organism: Vibrio tubiashii; assembly: GCF_028551255.1. Taxonomy (NCBI): domain Bacteria; kingdom Pseudomonadati; phylum Pseudomonadota; class Gammaproteobacteria; order Vibrionales; family Vibrionaceae; genus Vibrio; species Vibrio tubiashii. Next base: position 1,108,177 of record NZ_CP117030.1, read on the forward strand.
AGTCGGTACTGTCGATACTGTACTTATCTATGCCTTTAGTCATCATTCCTCTCTAGCATCTGATCCTTAATGTGTATCAGTATTCACACTCAAATCATTAGAGTTAAAATTGATTTTTATAACAATACAACCTGATACAGCTCTCAATATTGTACGCTTCTTGTCGTATTGTGCCAGTAATAAGCTGTTTTTTAGCCACAATTCAAGAAAATGGCGACTTGAACGATGGGATAATAACCAATTTAGGTTACACTCAAAATTCAATACTGTTTGAACACTAAATAAGTACACTAAACCTTAAACGACAGAGGGCAAAAACAGTGTGAAAAATTGTGATAATTGAGACTTTTTTTCGTCGATTTTTTCAGGTATTTTTCGCCTACTTTTTTCTACCAACTCTCGACCAACCAAGGAAACGCATTGGAAAAGCACGAAGAAGTTCTGGTCTCGATTCGCCAAATCATCCGAGCGATCGATCTACACTCAAAAAAACTCAGTAAAGAGTCTGGTCTTACTGGCCCTCAACTTATCCTGATGCGTTCGATTAAAGAGCTTGGTGAAGTGACCATTCGCCAACTTTCGGACCACACCAACATGAGCCAAGCGACGGCAACCACCATACTCGATCGCTTAGAGCGCAATGGGCTTGTGCAACGTGTGCGCAGTGTGAAAGACAAACGTAAAGTGCACGCTCATCTGACTGAGAAAGGTCAAGCGCTGTTGCTTGAAGCGCCAACCCCGCTACAGCAAAGCTTTATTACCAAGTTCCAGCGTTTAGAAGAGTGGGAACAGTCGCTTATGCTCTCTTCGGTTCAACGTATCTCTTCAATGATGAATGCAGAAGATATTGATGTAGCCCCAGTCCTTGAGTTAGGTAGCATTACTAAGCCTGAATAACCACCCAGAAATTTGCTTTCATCCTGCTTTGAGCATACGTTTATTGAAACAACAATAATAAACTCTAACTAGCAGTCAGAGAGGATGTAATGGGTAAGAGTGATACATTACATAAGCAACATGACGAGGCGATACTCGACTTAACGCAACAAAAACAGTTGCTAAAAGTTATCGCCACAATAACGCTACTCGTGTTCGTACCACTCGGCATTAAGAACATAATCATCGGTGAGTTGATGCTAGGTATTGTGCTGCTCGCCTTTGAAATATCGCTACTACTCGAAGTCACTGCCATTGTTTACAATAAGCAGACTTTTTTTAGTTATTACCTACCGCTTTCACTACTCATCATCTCGGCAATCCTAACCGTTGCCATTTTCGGTACATTGGGGACCTATTGGCTTTACCCAGTCGTTATCGGCATCATTTTTCTTCTGCCGAAGCGCGAAGCCATCATTTCTAACGCGATTATCATCATTGCTTCCGGTTACGCGGCAACACTCCATGTTGATTATGGGATTACCGCTCGGTACGTCATTTCTTTGATCGTAACTGCCATCTTGGTTCATGTCGTCGTTGGAGCAGTACGAAAACTGCAAGCTGACATGCACAACTTGCTCGTTCGTGACCCTATGACTGGTGCATTTAACCGACACGAACTCAGTAGTTCCCTTGAAGACGCGATTGAACACTACTCCACCTCCACCATAGCCATCGTGGATGTTGATCGATTCAAGTACATCAATGACCGTTATGGTCATGATGTGGGAGACAGGGTGCTAATGCTGATTGTCAAAACTTTCAATCGCTATATGGGGCCGTCAGATAAGCTTTTCCGCTTAGGTGGAGACGAGTTTCTTCTTATCTTGCATGGTAAGGATCGGCTGCTTACTGAAGAGATCATGAACTATATCGCCAAAGAAATCAGGCATACTGTCCATGCTAACTCTACGGGGATAACCATCAGCGTTGGCGTCGCTGAATCCGAACCTTTTACTGAAACACGCGAATGGATGAAACGCGCTGACCTAGCTTTATACGAAGCTAAACGTTTAGGGCGTGACAAGGTCTCATACTATACGCCCTCTATGTCAGCGCAATTTGAACAACGGGAAATTGAAATATCTGGGCGTGCTAACCTCCGCTAAAGATTGGCAGCTCACTCCCCCCTTTGACTTGGCGAATCGCCAGATGAGTATGAATGTCTTTAACGTTTTCTAAACGCTGCAACTTACGAGTGAAAGATTCATACCCTGCTAAATCATGACTGACTACTTCTAAAAGATAGTCATACGCTCCTGAGACTACATGGCAACTTATCACTTCATCCATCTCTTGTACCGCTTGCTCAAAATCATCAATACTCGACGCTTGGTGGTTGTTTAAGCTCACCTCAACAAACACCGTCATACCTACACCGATAAGATCTTTGTTTAGGCTTGCACGATAATTAGCAATGATTCCAGACTCTTCAAGTCGCTTAATTCTTCTCGCGCAAGGTGATGCAGACAAACCAACCTTATCTGCAATATCTGCCGTAGACTGACGAGCGTCTTGCTGAAGCAAACGTAAGATCTGCTTATCAATTCGATCCATAACCTTTGCGCCTCTTTCTAGCCAATTTTCCAAGATATTTGACTGATTCAGCCAATATTACTCAATATTGTAATGAATATTGCCAGATTTAACCTCCCGTTACGTCTCATAATATTCACAAGTTTAATTTTGGTCACATATGGATATGCTTTCTGGATATTTGGCAATGATTGCCACGCTATTACTTTGGTCTGGTTTCTTCCTATCACTGAGAAGTGGAGCGCACTCAGAACTGCTCACAGCAGATATCGCGCTCACGCGCTTTATCATTCCCTGTGTTGTGTTGCTCCCCCTCGTTTACAAAGCCAGAGAAGCAATCGTTGCGGTTCCTAAACGCTATCTGCTCGGTATGTTCATTGGTAGCGGCTTACCGTATCTGCTTGTCGCCGGAACAGGGATGCAATTCGCTCCGGTCTCAGATGGCAGCGCTCTTATCCCTGGTACACTCCCTCTTTTTGTTTCCGGTATAGCAGTGTTGCTTTTTAAGCAGCCACTCAGTTCTCACCGACTTTTTGGATTAGCCCTTGTGGTTGGTGGCATCGTCACCTTTCTGATGCAAAGTGTCGGCAATGCTCATTCTGATTTACTGCAAGGTCAGATGCTGTTTCTTATCGGCAGCGCTATGTGGGCAATTTTCACTATTTGTGCCCGCGTATCCAACCTAAACCCTTTAGCGGCTTCTGGACTTATCTCTCTAATGTCCATGATCGTTCTGTGCGGCCTTATTTTTACTGGTGTGCTCGACAGTTACCTTTACCAACACAACCCTACTGAGTGGCCATGGAGAGAGCTAGGTGGACACATCATGCTGCAAGGCGTTGGAGCAGGCCTAATCGCTGCCTTTACTTACCTTCACGCTATATCAGTGTTAGGGGCTGAACGCACCGCCGCGTTTGGCGCAGCAACCCCAGCAGTAGCCACTCTACTTGCGATACCTGTTTTCAATGAACACCCTTCACCATTAAGTTGGCTAGCACTGAGTCTTATTTGTGTCGGGAGTTTAATTGCAAGCAACATCCTGATGAAAAAAGACACCTCGCTTCAGTATCAGCCTCCATCATTTAAATCGGGTGCTAAGTGATCTAATCAAGTGGTTATTTTTGATGTTGCGCTGTTAACTCGGTATAGTCCTGCACTTACCTAGCTTTAGTGGAATCAGATATTGAAAACACCTTGTATCGCTGCCTGTAAAAATAACGAAGGGATCTGTAGTGGATGCCATCGCACCATGGATGAAATTGTTAATTGGCGTCATCTTTCTGATCAAGAGCGCGATCAAGTAATGGCAAATCTTAGCGGTAAAACCTCCACGCATAATTGCCCTTCATGCCATCAGCCTGCTCAATGTGATATCAGCCAAGGTAAGTCAACTTGCTGGTGTTTTGAGATTGAAAAACGCGATACTTCAGATCTGCCAAAAACCGATACTTGCTTATGCCGCAAGTGTTTATCGAAGCTGCCATCTGCATAAAAGGCAGCTTTGACAGCATATAAATATGGATAAGTTTTTCTAATCCATAATTAAAATTTTTATCTTGCTTAAGATCACACTTTTCAATTGCCAGACTCTCCAAGTCACTCTAATATCTCGCGCCTGAAAGTTCCCTTTGTTTATTTTAATGATTAGCTTTGTTTGCTCAAAGTTAGTGTTTTTTGCGCTTTGAATTTAGGTGTTGTAGAAATGTCTGCGTCTTCACAAGTGATTAAGTTAACCTTCCTGATCGCAATTTTGACTGCTGTTGGTCAAATGACTCAAACCATGTATGTGCCTTCCATAGGCCATATGGCGAGTGAGTTTTTGGTGACGCCTGCTGCGCTGCAAGCTGTGATGGCGTGCTACTTGATCCCTTATGGATTCTCGCAGTTTATCTATGGGCCTCTCTCAGACAGACTTGGACGTAAGCCGATCATCGTTGTTGGCTTGCTGATTTATATTGTCGGCACCATCGTTGCTTTGTTCGCTCATAGCTATGACTGGTTTCTAGCGGGTAGCTTTATCCAAGGTCTTGGTATTGGGTGTGGTGGTGCAATGTCACGTACATTGACTCGCGATCTATTTGAAGGCGCAGAGCTGCATAAAGTAAACAGCCTAATCAGCATGTGTGTGATTTTCTCACCATTGATTGCACCCGTACTTGGCGGCTACCTGACCGAAGCATTTGGCTGGCGCTCTAGCTACTTGTTCTTGGCTCTGTTTGGTATTGCCGTTGTCATTACTATGATGACCAGCTTTATGGAGACATTACCGCGTGAAAAACGTCGCTATGAAAAAGTTACTAGCAGTTATCGTTATGTTTTGTCAGATCGTCGCTTTCAAGGCTATTTGATCTGCTTGGTAGCAACCTTCTCTGGTATTGCGATTTTTGAAGCAGCTGCGGGTGTTCTACTCGGCGGGGTTTTACAACTTCCGGCAACAACAGTAAGTCTGCTATTTGTACTGCCAATTCCTGGGTATTTGGTAGGTGCTGCGCTATCAAGCTATATTGCCAGTAAACGTAACGAGAAAGGCGCTCTAACGGTAGGACTAGTGGCGATCATGTTAGGGTCATTGGTGATCTTACTGCCTGGTCTGCTTGGAGATACTAACGCGCTAAGCTTAATTGGTGGCGCGACCATTTACTTCTTAGGTGCGGGTATTTTGTTTCCTGCTGCAACCACGGGAGCACTGTCTCCATTACCTTACCACGCGGGCACAGGTGGCGCGGTACTAGGAGGAATGCAAAACCTAGGCGCAGGTTTAGCCACTCTTGGTGCTTCATTAATCCCAGCCCCTGATCAAATGCCACTGGGCGCGCTGATGCTCATTATGTCGGTATTGGCGTTAGTTGGTTTGATTCGCGTGTACCGAAAAAAAGACCCATCCAACGAAATGCCTCTGGCATACTAATCTAATTCAGCCTTTAAGAGCACCCACGCAGGGTGCTCTCAATCCCTTGCCATAACTGGCTTTGCTTTTTTTGCATAACTCTTTGCACTTAATTAATAACCATTCTCATTTGCATTAAAAATTAGCGCCATGCTATATCTCCCTCTCGAAAAATATAAGTGAATCAGCCAATGCGTATTCTTACCTTGGACTGCTTCACGCTTTCCCCAAGAAAAGATACGGAGATTTACTCATGGCCTTTAAGCGTTACCATGCCGCAGCCGTTAATCAACCAAGGAAGACGATTCTAGCTTCAGCAGTCTCTACTCTTCTATTTAGCCCTTTAGCTATCGCAGACGAACAAACATCCCCCGAGACAACCACACTCGATGTTGTGACGGTTATCGGTGAAAAAATTGAACGTTCCCTTTATGACACCGCTTCTAGCGTTCAAGTTTTCGACCAAGACAAAATTGATTCGACGCCAGGGGCAACACATGTCAGTGATTTGATAAAGCTTACACCAAATATGGTCGATCCCGGCTTGGGCAACAGCTTACCTTCGGTACGTGGTATTGATGGTTCAGGGCCATCGGTTGGGGGTATAGCCAGTTTTGCTGGCACATCAACGCGACTTAATTTATCTATGGATGGACGTTCGCTGACTTATTCGGAGATCGCTTTTGGCCCCCGCTCACTGTGGGACGTTCAGCAAGTTGAGGCTCATTTAGGCCCTCAAAGCTATATCCAAGGGCGAAACGCATCCGCAGGGGCAATCGTCATCAAAACAAACGATCCCACCCACGAATTTGAAACGCGCGTTAAAGGTGGCGTTGCTGAGCAGAATTACACACAAACCGCCGCAATGATCAACGCTCCAATAGTTCAAGACCAACTTGCGTTTCGTCTAAGCGTCGACCAACAAAAACAGAAAAGTCATATTGATCTCGAAAACTACTCCCCTGCAGGCGATACACGAAAGATAGAGTCAACTTCAGCAAGAGCCAAACTCCTATTTGAACCTTCCTCTCTTGCTGGATTCAAAAGTGTTCTAGCCATTGACTATATGGATACGCGTGCACCGCAAAATGAAAACGTCATCGGCGATACGTTTGCAGCCAAACGAGCGGTTTATGAGACTAGCGCCACTAGCGGTATCTGGGATATTGAATGGCAGTTCGCAGACCAGTGGACGTTTGAAAATAAACTCATCGTAAGCAAATTCGACTACGATCGTATTACCGACCCAACAGGCCATCAAGCTGATTTCGTAACCGATGGTGATGAATTCCACATCGAGCCACTACTACGATACCAGTCCGATGATGACAAGTTGACAGCTCTTATCGGCGCTCGCTATTTTAAAGCCTCTCAAGACGAAGCATTCACAAACAGCAGGGGCACAAGCCCAATGACTGACGAGAAGGAGACACAATCTGCATTTGCTGAAGTCACTTATTCTGTGACTCCACAACTCTTTGTTACGCTTGCTGGTCGATTTGAAAAAGAGCATAAGAAGAGAAAGGTGGAACTTCACAAACTCGACTATGATGAAAGCACTTCGGTCTTCTTGCCAAAATTTGATATTGCTTACAAACCGACGTCTAACCATACGATCGGCTTTAATGTTGCCAAAGGCTACAACAACGGTGGAGCGGGACTCAGCTTCAACGCCAAAATCCCTCAAGCAGGTTTCCTCACCTACGATTACAAAGAGGAGTTCGTCTGGAACTACGAACTTTATACGCGACATGGACTGCTCAACAATACTGTAGAGCTGACTTCTAATATCTTCTTCAATCAGTACGACGATATGCAGGTACAGCAGCTACGTGACGACGGTTACGTGATTGTCCAAAACCTTAACTCAGCTCATACCTATGGTGCTGAACTGGGTGCGCGCTGGTTGCCAACCTATCAGTTAGAATTGTTTACCAATCTTGGTCTACTCAAAACCGAGTACACGCAAACGGCTAGCGCGGGTGGTCAAGACAAGGAACTCCCTAGAGCGCCGAGGCTTAGTGCTAACTTTGGTGCCCTTTATAACGTAACGGACAATATCGAGGCCTCTGCCAATGCGATCTACACTGGCGAGTACTTCTCAGATCTAGACAATGATCCTGAGATTAAGATCGACCCATATTGGACCGCTAACGCTCAAGTTTCCTACCTATTTGAACATGGCAAAGCAAGCTTGTTTGCAACCAATCTGTTTGATTCAGACAAGGAGACGCTCGTTAGTTATGCCCCTTCACCGGATCAGCCACTTAAGCAGAAGCCGCGCATGATCGGCGCCTCAGTCGAGCTTTTCTTCTAAAACGATAACGGAGCGAGTAGTCGCTCCATTATTTCAATCGGGATAAGTAAATTTTCAGAGACTTATTCCGATTGGTATTACACAAGGACGAATATGTACATGATTAACAGATACTTAGGTTTACTGATCTTGGCTGTAGTCTCTGCTTCGGTTCACGCCAAACAGGTAACTATCAATCACGATTTAGGACAGACGACCGTACAAGACAACCCCGAACGCGTTGTTGCTATTGGCGTTGGCATCATCGATATGCTCGACCATTTTGGTATCGAGCCTGTTGCCACTTCACAAGACTATTTACCCGACTACCTCAGTAAATATACCAATCCGCCTTATCATTCTGCGGGCACTTTGTTTGAACCCGATTTTGAAAACATCTACACAGTAAAGCCCGATGTCATTCTCATTGGCCCTCGAATCGCTGCCAAATACAAAGAGCTGTCAGAAATCGCGCCGACGATTGTTATCTCTCCGGCAGAAAGCGGGAGCTATTGGCAAAGCACCAAGCAGCAGTGGCGTAACCTAGCGCAGCTTTTTGATATTGAGGAGAAAGTTGAATCAGAGATTGCGCTTCTCAACGATGAATTTAAATCCATCAAACAGCACAACACCGCAAACCCTGCAAAAGCATTAACCGTGATGAGTATCGGAGGCAACATTACTGCGTTTTCTGAAAAATCACGCTTTGCTTCTATCTACGTTGATTTTGGTTTTTTACCCTCTGCAGAAGGCTTAAAACCGAAACGACACGGCGATGCTATTTCGTTCGAGTTTATTAGTCAGAACAACCCAGAATACTTATTTGTCTTCGATTCCGACAAACTACGCAACAAGCTTTCAAGCCGTACGAAAGATGAGTTTAACAACGCGTTAGTCAATGGCACCAAAGCTTACCAAAATGGTCATATCAAGTTTGTCGATATGGATGCTTGGTATCTCTCATTGGGTGGTGTGACCGCGACAAGGCGTATGATTAGCGACGTTAAAGACGTTTTGCATGAGAGTCATTAGGAGCTAGCAATGAAAGACTCTCACGAAATCTGTATCGGCATGGCTCTGGCGATGAGTTGGCTAACTCGTTCAGCATGGAGACGCCAAGACAGCGGCGTCGAACACATTTTCGACATTGATCAATATATCGCTCTCGCCCAACGAGCTGAGCGAGCCAAACTCGATTTTATGTTCTCTCCAGATACCTTGTTTCTCGCCAAAGAAGCCGTTCAGTATGAAGCGGGGTTTTCTGGCTTCGACCCTACCCCTTTGATTGCTTCTGTGGCAAGTCATACCAAAAAAATTGGTCTTGTCTCTACTATCTCAACCACATTTACCCCGCCCTATATCGCCGCTCGGCAACTGCAATCACTGAGTTGGTTAAGCCAAGGTCGCGCAGGCTGGAACATAGTCACGGCGCTGGGAGGAAATGAAAACTTTGGATTGGGTGAGATGCCGACATCGCAGGAGCGCTATCATAAAGCGTCTGAATTTGTCGACGTTGTGACTAAACTATGGCAAAGCTATCCTTACGAATCCGTCAAAGCTGACAAAAAGACAGGCCAGTTCGCAGACTTAACCTATATCGACAACATCGATCACCACGGTGAACATTTTTATGTGCAAGGCCCGCTGAATATTCCAAGTCATCCAACAGGTCGTATGCCTTTTTTCCAAGCGGGTGCCTCTGATTCAGGGCGCGATTTCGCCGCCAGAGTTGCCGATGTGATGTTTGCCGCCACCCCAGATATCGAAGCGGGGTTAGAGCTCAAACAAGACTTGGCTAAACGCTGTATTGCTCATGGTCGCCAACCACACCAACTCAAGGTATTACCCGGCGTTGCCCTCTACTTAGCAGATAGCAAAGAAGAGGCTTACCAGCTGTTTGAGTCTGCTCATAAAGATATTGATAAAGCGAGGTACTTTAGCTATCTGGAGAAAAATCTAGGTATCGACTTTTCCACTACCGACCTCGATGAAGTGATCCACTATGAGATGCTTCCCAAGGGGTTTACTGCAGCCAGTCAAACGCATGCTAATCTACTGACCCGTTATATAAAGCGCGAATCTCCTACCCTCAAGACGCTACTTTCTCGCCCTGAAGTCATTGGAGCTTCCCATTGGCTTATTGTCGGGACGGTAGAAGAGGCGTTTAACGAGATCGTCGAGAGAATTAAACTAGGCGCTGCGGACGGGATAATTGCGGTGCCCGCTGGCTCTATTCACAGTGTAGAGTTGTTCTTTGACCACTTGATTCCCAAACTGCAGTCTAAGGGATGGTTCAAGTCAGAGTACAAGGGCAATACTTTGGCGGAGCATATACAGAGCTAAGAAAACAAGAAATGGTAGCACGCTACCATTTCTTCATTAGGCGTCCGACTAGGTTAGGATGATACGCCCAACTATGGTCAAACATCGCCATCAACTCTGGGTTACCATACTTCGACAAGCTAATGGCATGAAAACGGTTTTTACGCGCTTTTAACTCGTCCACTTTTGCGATCATTTCATCTGACTGCTTAGGTGCAATAAAGTCAGAAATCACCACTAGATCCGCATTCTTGTATTTATCACCACACATCAAGTCAATTGACTTCATGATCACGGGGCCTATATCTGTACCACCGTGGAAGTTGTAGCTTAAGAAATCACTCGCTTCGCGCAATCCGTCTTGCTTAGTCAGTTCATAAGTAATCTGTTCCGTTGAGAACAGCATAACGTAACAGTCACGGTCTTCGGCCAGAGCAATCTGCATTAGCGCATAAGCCATCGCCTTGGCACACTGCTCTGGAAAGCCGGTCATAGAACCAGATGCGTCGACACAAATAATGAAAGGTCCCTTTTCAACCTCTGCATCTTGGTTATCTGGCTGCTGAGCACGAACCTTACGTAAGGTTCTCGATTTACCCTGCATGCGATAGTTCATTAACCGCTTATCGACGAGGTGTTTATAGAACACCACCTCAAGTTCAGGGTATGCCAAAAACATGGTTTCGTTCGGTAGTAGCTTATTCAGGTCGTCGCTTTCATGAATACCGACAATATCGTCGGTCGCTTCATCGGCCTTTTCTTCGACCATTTGCGGCTCTTCAACAGGTGCACGATTAAGATCAGGATCGTTCACTTGGCTCGCCATTCGACCGAGCTTTTCACTGATCTCTTGCAGCCCTTTGTTTTTCTTTAAAAACTCTGCATGGCGCTTCATAACCGTTAGATCAGATTGACTCAATTTCGCTGAAGCCATATCCCACAGACGGCCAACACTGCCTTCGTCACCTTCTTCTGTCACTCTATCCATGCTCTTCATGGTTTCCATGCGCTGATAGAGATCTTTAAGAAGCTTTTCTTTGTTGGCTTCAAGTTCAGAAACCTGCGCTTGTCGAATCGCATCAGACAGGCTTTGATACCATTGGTCACAGAAGTAATGCGGGAACATTGGGTTGCTCAACCCTTTGTTCTTTTCTAGCAGTCGACGCGCTTGTAGGTAAAAAGCAGAGTGCCACTCTAGTTTTTTCAGAACTTCCGGAATTTCTTTGAAGAATCGCGCTTCATCCCAGTGGATCACCTCTTGATACAGAGCGAGCTCTTGCTGAAAACGCTCTGTTTCACATACTTTGGTGATACGCTTTTTCACACTGCCGCGCCATTTAAGCAGATGGTTTTTCACCGAGGTTTTTACCCCTCGGTTTTCTGCCATCGCCATTACTTGCGAGCGAGCCATTAGGTCATTCACTGCTGTATCAATGATTCCTGATTCAGCAATGGCTAGCGCTAAGTTTAAACCGTCTGCTCCTAACATATTGGCCCCTTAAGAGAAGAACTCGTCTAAGTGCTTAAAGCGGAAAACCGTACGTTCGCATTCGGTTTTGGTCGATTCCAACACATGCTGAAGGTTCTGCAAGCTCGCTTCCATCGCTCTCGGCAGTTCTTGCTCAATGAAGCCGTGCGGTAAGGCGCCGTGGAAATCAGAGCGAACTTTACGCAAGTGATGCTCAGCAAGTTCTAGCTGCGCCATTGCTTGCTCTGATTTGGTAAACCACTCTTGGAATAGCGACGCGTCTAAACCTTTTTCAGTCACGATAGACACCAGCACACCACGATTAGCAATATCTTTGATCACGAGATTGTTAGCAGCATCGACATCGAACCTAAAGCGGCACATGTTGGTGTTTTGGTTAACGTAACCATAAACGTCACCATGCCCCTCTTTGATGACACGCTCCAACTCATTCTTAGGAACGTATACCCAACGGCTATCGCCCTTCTCTGATTCAGTGACAGACATATTGCTTTGCAGCAGGACAAGTTTCACAAGATCAAACGTACTGCCGACCTTGTAGCTTTTCGCATCAGAGATGTCGTAACTATTGATTTGCTGCTTTTTCAAAAGCCCCGTCGTAGACTCCATCGACAGCATCACACTCAGTTCAGATTCGAGTTCATCCTGAATGTCACTTAACTCTTCACGGCAGAGAGTGATTTGCTGTTCTACATCTTGCTGATCAAACGCATGGTTGAGAGCAAACTGCTTAATCACGCTACGAACCACGTCGCGTGACTCTGGGCTGTTCCACAAGCAATCTTGCAGTAACAAAAGATCAAGCGGATTGATGGAATCACGACCATTAAAATAGGCGCTCGCTTTAAGCAACTTCACTGCCTTCTTCCATCGGCGGTCAGAGACATACATATCGCTGTCTTCTGCTTCAACACCACTGGCTGCCGTGGCAGCGCTCTCTAGCAGACTCTTCAGCTCGTACAACTTTTCAAAGACTTCATCAGACAGTTCAAGCTGTTCGATTTCAGATTGCCACTGATGGTACTCTTCATCTGTGATCGCCAAGCCTTCTGGAATCTTGGCTTCTTGCGCAGTACCCACCGTCAGCATAGATTTGAAGTTCTGCTTATTTTGAATTCGGTTGACGAACACACGCACCAACATACGGTCATATAAGGCTTCTAGGCCACTATCTTCATCTGGCAGTTCGTTAGATGCAGAGACCAGCAGCCTCATTGGTACACGTTCAATATCGCTACCGTTTTTAAACGTCTTTTCGTTAACAACCGTTAACAGCGTATTAAGAATTGCTGGACCTGCTTTCCAGATCTCATCAAGAAAAACTACTTGCGCCGTTGGCAAGTAGCCCTCTGTTAAACGTACATAGCGACCATTATCTTTGAGTTCTTGAATGCTAAGCGGACCAAACACTTCTTCTGGAGTAGAGAAGCGGGTCATTAAATATTCAAAGTAAGAGGAGTTATCAAAAGCTTGGATAAGGCGCTTTGCAATAAGGCTTTTTGCGATCCCCGGAGGGCCTAATAAGAAAACACTTTCACCCGCCAAAGCTGCGAGTAAACAAAGTTTGATGGTTTCTTCACGCTCATAGACACCGTCAGATAAGGCTTGCGCCAATTTATTGATTCGTTCTGAGAGCAACGCTTTTTGTGAGTGAGACACTCGATTTGGGCTAATCATTTCGCGCTCTCCTAAGGTTAACCTGATGGCATGTATGTATAATTTTATACATTTGTTATCACTCTGTTACAAGTGTAATTTGAAGTTTGGACAAATCTTTATATCAGATGCAGTTTTTGCGTAACTCGTTGAAAACAATGTTTGCACTTTTGAGAGTTCTATCACCTATAGCGTATGGGATTTTGTGAGATATCGACGAGAATGCGCTTTATCTACGGGGAATGAGGCTGTAAGGTAACTCCTGTCTTAAGCTAGGACTAACAATAAGAATCAAATGGAAAACACAACTAAGACGATCCATTCATGGAAACGCATCTCTCTCATCGAAGAATCAATCCTCCTGCCCAACGGTAAAAAAATCGCGCATACGACGATATCTCACCCTGGTGCAGCGGTGATTTTGCCTATTGATGAAAATGGTCACATCATTGTTATCAATCAATACCGCCCATCTCTTAAGAAGTGGTTATTGGAGCTACCAGCCGGAACATTGGAATCAGACGAGCCGATTGAGCTCTGCGCGCACCGAGAGCTTGAAGAAGAGACTGGTTACAGCGCTAAAAGCATGGTATCTCTAGGACAAGTAACGCCTCTTGCGGGTTTTTGTGACGAAATCCAATATCTGTTCGTTGCAAAACAGTTAACCCAAACCAAACGTTACCAATGCGATGAAGATGAAGTCATCGACGTACTCTCATTATCAGTAGAACAACTCGAACAAAAAATCATTGATGGTGAGATCACCGATGCGAAAACTATCGCGTGTTTAAGCAAAGCAAAGCTGTGTGGATATATATAGGAGACAAGATTATGGATTTTCGTTCAGATACGGTAACTAAGCCTACCGAGGCAATGCGCAAAGCAATGGCCGAAGCACTTGTAGGCGATGATGTGTATGGTGACGACCCAACCGTAAACGAACTAGAGCAATGGGCAGCCGAGCGACACGGATTTGAAGCGGCGCTCTTTACGACTTCTGGCACTCAAGCTAACTTGCTCGGTCTTATGGCTCACTGTGAACGCGGCGATGAATATCTATGTGGTCAACAAGCCCACAACTATAAGTACGAAGCTGGAGGCGCTGCGGTGTTAGGCTCAATCCAGCCTCAACCGATCGAGAATAACCCAGATGGCACGTTAGATTTTGCGAAACTCAAAGCAGCCATTAAGCCTGACGATTCACACTTTGCCCGCACTAAGTTATTAAGCTTAGAAAACACCATTAATGGCAAGGTGCTACCACTCTCGTACTTGGCAGAAGCAAGAGAATTCGTCAATCAACATAACTTGTCACTTCACCTAGATGGCGCTCGCGTTTATAACGCCGCCGTCGCGCTTGATGTAGACGTCAAAGAGATTGCTCAGCACTTCGATTCGATGACGATTTGTTTATCAAAAGGTTTGTGTGCGCCTATCGGCTCTCTCCTTCTTGGTAGCAAAGCCTTTATCGCCAAAGCTCGCAGGCTACGTAAAATGGTAGGTGGCGGTATGCGCCAAGCTGGCATTTTGGCAGCAGCAGGTAAACTGGCATTGACTGAACAAGTCACGCAACTGAATGTTGATCATCAAAATGCGAAGAAGTTAGCACTAGGACTAAGCGAATTAGACGGATTCCATGTCAACCCTGATTTCGTTCAAACTAATATCGTCTTTGCTAAATTGGATGACAGTATCCAAATCAACAAGATTGCGGAACAGTTAGCTGAGGATGGAATCACTGTATCACCGGGTAACCCGATTCGTTTCGTGACGCACAAAGACGTTTCAAGCGCTGATATCGACCTATTACTGAGTAAACTTGCGCAATACATCAAATAATCTCACTTGAGCTTCCCCCTAGGGGAAGCTTTATTCTTTTGCGTAGTCATATTGTTCGAGATGTATCTATGAAACGCACCCTTCTGCTGCTATTAGCTCTCCCTTATGTCGCATTAGCAAACAACGATTTCGGCAATCCTGAACTTGGAAAAGTCAAAGCACCAAGTTGCGTGTTTTGCCATGGTTCTGATGGCATTGCACCCAACCCTGCTTATCCGCATCTAAAAGGCCAAAATGCCCAATATCTGTATCAATCCATGAAAGATTATCAAGATGGTAATCGCAAAGGCGCGTTAGCAGATATGATGAAAGCGCAGCTTTCTCGCCTCAATGACCAAGATCTCAAAGATATTGCCGCCTATTTTGCTAGTCAGTAGTACAAGCTATAAAGTCGAATAATGATGAACATCACGATTATTGATACGTTATAACATTACCAAACGATATCATTCGCATTATTGCATGTAAGATAAGATGAATTTCATATAAATCCTATAATTGTAAGCTTAGGGCGTGTTGACCTTTCGCGGTTAAATTTTGTTCGAGATAAAAGCGTTTTAATCGCGGCGAGAGGTTTGTCGCCTAGTCATTCTAAGCAAAACACCTCTCAACAAAGAGTAAAACGCTTTTAGCCGAACCCTTCGGGCAGCGTTTGTGGCTCATTTCTGCTGCGTTATCGGCTTATCAGGTAGAGCAACTACGATTCAAAGCCTCTGCCTTGCATAAACAACCCACAAACTGCTGCAAAAATCAGCTCGAAAGGTCAACACGCCCTTGCTTCTCATGCACTCATTTATAGGGACGAACAATGAAATATAGCCCATTGGCACTAGCCTTCCTGTCAGCAGTGGTTGCTTCAGGGTGTACAACACAAACTTCGAATGAAACACCATTCGACCTAACAATTTTACATATCAACGATCATCACTCTCATCTAGAGCCTTCCACACAGAAACTCAAACTTGCGGGTCAATCGACTTATACTGAAGTCGGTGGATTTCCGGCACTGATCACCGCGCTAAATCAGCGTACAGAAGCAAACGAGAATGTATTAAAGCTTCATGCTGGTGATGCTATCTCTGGCACGCTTTACTACGCGCTATTTAAAGGTGAAGCGGATGCGGCGATGATGAATCACGCTTGCTTTGACGCTTTTGCACTCGGCAACCATGAATTTGATGATGGTGATGCAGGGTTAGCACAGTTCTTAGATTGGATGAATGAAGGTGAGTGCTCAAAAGAGACAGAAGTGCTCGCAGCTAACGTGATTCCAAAGCAAGGCGTCTCTCCTCTCGCAATGAACTCTGCCAACGACTACTTTAAGCCATACACGGTAAAACAATATGGTGAGCATCAGATTGGTATCGTCGGTATTGATATTGCTGACAAGACCATGAACTCATCGAACCCAGACGAAACCACGCAGTTCTTGAACGAAGTTGAAACGGCGCAAAAATACATCGATGAACTGGTTGCTAAAGGGGTGTCGAATATCGTTTTATTGACCCACTACCAATACTCGAACGATCTTCAACTTGCACAAGCACTCATCGATGTGGATGTGATCATCGGCGGTGACTCACACACTCTATTGGGCGATTTCGCTGCTGTCGGCTTAAAGAGTGAAGGGGCTTACCCAACACTAATGAAGAACAAAGATGGCGATCAAGTGTGTGTCGCTCAAGCTTGGCAATATTCACAAATTCTTGGCGAGCTATCGGTTTCATTTGATGGCAACGGCAAGGTCGCAGCTTGTAATGGTACACCGCATCTATTGATCGGTTCCGAGTTCAAACGCAAAGACGAAAACGGTAAAAAGCAGACACTTAAAGGTGCCGAGTTGGCCGCAGTGTTGGCTGATGTAGAAGCCCAGCCTAATCTTATTCAAGTTAAACCCGACGCGGCAACACAACAAACCTTATCCGCTTTTACGCAAAAGCTTGATGTTATGAAGGATCAAGAGATTGCACAATCTTCTGAGCTACTGTGTTACGAGCGTGTCCCTGGTCAGCAAAAACACAATGGTGCAGACGGCTGCGATACACACACTAACCTTCACGGCTCTCAAGTGGCCGACCTTGTCGCGCAAGCGTTCTTAGCCCAAACCAAACGCGCCGATGTTGCGATTCAAAACGGCGGTGGCGCACGTGCAAACATTCCTCAAGGTAAGTTCACCGTAGCGGGAGCCACAAAAGTGCTGCCATTTAGCAACACCATGGTGAACCTACAAATGACCGGAGCAGAAGTTAAGAAGGTACTTAACCAAGCCGTGGACAAAGCTTACGCAGAGTATGTTGATAACAGCGCTAAAGGCTCAGATGGTGCTTACCCTTACGCAGCGGGTATTCGATATGACGTCGACTTTAACCGACCAGAAGGGCAGCGCGTTCACAATGTAGAGGTCAAAGCTAAAGGTGATGGCAGTTGGTCTAAATTGAGCGACAACAGAGAGCTGATTGTCGTGACCAATGATTACATCGCGGGTGGTAAAGATGGCTACATTGCCTTTGGTGAAGTCTCGGCTGATAAGTCGAAATACGAAAACACGTTAAAGCTCTACACAGAGACCTTTATTGACTACGTTCGTGACCTAGCAGCAAACGGTAAGAAGATTGAAGCTGTTGCGGAGCAAGACCGCAGCACCCAAACGTTCACTCCAAAAGCAAACTAAGCGCGAACAAAATGGCCAAGGTAGTTACCTTGGCCATTTTTCAATCTCTAAATCAGCACAAACTGATTAGGTACGATAAAGCACTTTAACCACATGCCAACCGAATTTAGTTTTCACTAGGTGAGGTACTAGTGTTTCACCAGAGAAGCAAACTTTGTCGAACTGTGGAACCATCTGGCCTTTGCGAAACTCACCTAAGTCACCACCCTTTTTGCCCGATGGGCACGTTGAGTACTTCTTGGCGAGAGTTTGAAATTTAGCGCCTTTCTTAAGCTGCTTAATAATATCTTCCGCTTGCTCTTTATGCTTTACCAGAATGTGCAGAGCTGCTGCTGTGTTAGCCATGATGGTGCCTCTAAAAATGACTGAGTTTGCGCGAATTGTACCCGAATAAAATGGGATCTTCACCCAAGCATTTAAGTTATCAAAGGATGAGTGGCTATCTTATCGGCGTTTAAAGGCAAAATTGATTTGCATCCATTGATCATCGGGGTAAATCCGTTACCATTTATAAAAATGGTCGCACATACGAGAACCCCATGGCAAAACGAGTGAGTAAGGCAAATCAATCACAAGGCATGTTGATGTTTACTTTAACCAACAGTAAGCAGTTGTTTGCTATTGGTACTCTGAAAGTCAGAGAAATTGTGCCGTTTCAACCGACAACTCAAATCCCGTACTCTCATCATCACGTAATTGGAACCGTCACAATTCGTGATAAGACCATTCCAGTGATTAACATGCCCGCTGCGATTGGTTTTCGCCCAATTCAGCCTGAAGAGTACGACTCGTGCTACTTAATCGTTACGGACTGCTTACGTACTGTGGTCGCCTTTATGGTGCGCTCAATTGAAAAGATCATCGAGTGTGATTGGAAATCGATCGAATCTGCGCCTGAAAGTGCGGGGTCAAACGTGTTCGTTACCGGTATTACTCGCTTTGAAGAGCAAATTGTTCAGATGTTGGATGTCGAGTTGCTGCTATCAAAAATTTATCCGCAGTATGAGTCGACTAACATCCCAATGCTTACCGACATTGAGCGTGAAAGACTTAAAGCGCTGAATATCTTATTGGTTGATGACTCCTCTATTGCACGTAAACAGCTGTCCGATGCACTAGATAGCATCAATATCTCGTATCAGATATGTAATAACGGTTTAGATGCGCTTGATCTGATGCGCAGCGAAGCGTCAGCCAACCGTCCTGTTGATTTGTTAGTCAGTGATATAGAGATGCCCGGCCTAGATGGCTATGAGCTCGCGTTTGAAACTCAAAACGATCCCGAACTTAAAAACAGCTACGTTATTTTGCATACTTCACTTTCAAGTGAAATCTGTGTTGACCGCGCTCAACAGGTTGGCGCACATGAGGCACTCGAAAAGTTTAATGCTGGTGATTTGATTCAGGCGATGTTACGCGGTGCTAGTAAGCTTGAATCAGGCAATGTGCGTGAAGATACACCACTGGGTGTTTAGTGCCATAGAAATTTTAAAAATCCTGATGGCTCATTGGTCGAGCCTGTTTTTTATCAGTATGAACATAGACTTGTGCTAAAGTTCATATATATGATTAATGAATCATTCTAAAGTGATACAAAACATACATCTAGATTAGAAATCCGCTACTCTTAATGTATAAAGGTGTCGAGATAAGAATACTCCTAACAAATGACAGACGACTTCAAAAAATCGACGGACAACCTTAAAAGAGCCGTCCCACTAATGATGAAAAACCACGTAGCGGCGACCCCTGCCAACTACGCTCTTTGGTATACCTACGTGGATAATGCGATTCCTCAATTAAATCGCGAGCTAGATAGTATCGTTGAAAATTACGGCATCTGTCCCCCAGCCGCAGGTGAACAACTTTATATAAACTATGTTGCCAGTCGCTCCGAAACAGATATGCGCGACCTTCGCAACAATATCGAAATTCTTGTCAATGAAGTCGCAAGCTCGATGAGCGACACTCTCTCGGACACGTCTGAATTTTCACAGATGATAGACAAAAGCTTTGACAACCTTGAGCGCGTCGAAGATCAAGCGATGTCTATGGACGAAGTCATGACAGTGATTCGTCAACTGGTTGCTGAGTCACGTGAAATCAGGCATTCAACCCGCTTTCTCAATAATCAGCTAGAAACCGCGAGTAAAGAGATTAGCTTGCTCAAGGCTCAGTTGGCAGAAGTTCAACAAGATGCGCTATTTGATGCGTTAACGAGCTTATACAACCGTCGTGCGTTTGATAATGACATTAGCACGTTAGCTCGCTCTGAACAGAAGATGTGTTTGATTCTTGCTGACATTGACCACTTCAAGTCGTTCAACGATACCTACGGGCATTTGTTTGGCGATACGGTAATCAAAGGCATTGCGCGCAGACTTCAGCTAAGTTGCCGTGAAGGGATTCAAGCCTACCGTTTTGGTGGCGAAGAGTTCGCGCTTATTGTGCCAAATAAAACGCTACGTATTGCCCGCCAGTTTGGTGAGAGCTTGCGACGAGCGGTCGAGAAGCTTTCGATTAAAGATCGCCGCACTGCTCAACAAGTTGGAAACATTACTATTTCGATG
The DNA here is from genome assembly GCF_028551255.1 of Vibrio tubiashii. Classification (NCBI taxonomy): domain Bacteria; kingdom Pseudomonadati; phylum Pseudomonadota; class Gammaproteobacteria; order Vibrionales; family Vibrionaceae; genus Vibrio; species Vibrio tubiashii. The sequence goes on from NZ_CP117030.1 coordinate 1,128,379, forward strand.
GGGGTTGCTGAGCTGCAACCGGGAGAATCTGCCGAATCTCTCATTGAACGAGCTGATAAACTTCTTTATGAAGCGAAAGAGTTAGGTCGAAATCGCGTGATGCCGATATAGGCTAAAGAGAATACTAAAAAGGCCCATATCGGGCCTTTTCGTTTTAACCGTCGCTAGTGATTGCTCTGATTAGCTCTTGTTGAACCATCTCCGCTTTGTCGTTATCAATCTGACACGTACCCGCCGCCTTATGCCCACCGCCACCATACTTGAGCATTAACTCGCCCACATTAGTTTTAGAGCTACGATCAAAAATAGACTTCCCGGTAGCAAACACCGTGTTTTGTTTTTGGAAACCCCACATTTTATGGATAGATATATTACATTGGGGGTATAGCGCATAGATGATAAATCGATTGCCAGCGTATATGACCTCTTCTTCGGTTAGATCGAGAAAGATGAGGTTGTCATACACCGTCGCACAACGCTGGATCTGCTCCTTGAACAAATTTTCATGCTCTCGATACAAATCAATTCGTTCTTTGACATCAGGAAGATCAAGCAACTCATCAATTGAATGATTTTTGCAATACTCAATCAAATCCATCATCAACGCATAATTGGAAATGCGAAACTCTCGAAAGCGGCCAAGGCCAGTTCGCGCATCCATCAGGAAATTCAATAGATTCCAACCCGTCGAGTCCAGAACTTCATCTCGATTAAACTGAGCCGAGTCACCCTTATCGACCGCCTCCATCATATCTTCCCATTCGGCTGGAAAAACCTCTCTCCCCCCATAGTGCTCCCAAACCACCCGAGCCGCAGAAGGAGCATCTGGGTCGATAATATGATTTTCATACCTTTCTGGATTGCGCAATAATTCCGATAGGTGGTGATCAAATACAAGATGCGCCTGCTTCACATAAGGCAAGTTAGTTACAATATCATTGGAGGTTATCTCAATGACCCCATCTTGCATGTCTTTTGGGTGAACGAACTTAATGTCGTCGATAAGATCCAATTGCTTTAACAGTACTGCACACACTAGACCATCAAAGTCGCTTCGCGTAACAAGTCGATATTTTTGCTCCGACATCTGGCACTTCCTATGCTTCGTCTTTTTATTAAAGGATACGTAATACGAACGTACTAGGCTGCTACCTATAGCTTTGTTGTATAACTCCTTTTAATTTTAGACATCACTAACCTTTTAACAAACTCTAGACAGAGTTTTTCGTTCCTTGCTCTATACTCGATATGCTACTAATTGATTCAATATAGGTTTTATTATGAAGAAAACGTGTTTTGCTATAGTTGCTGCCAGTGTTGCCGTTCTAGCAGGTTGTGCCAATGAGCCTGATGAATATGAAGTAAAAGAATACACTTCAATGGCTAATCCAGCCGCAGTGTATTGTGTGCAGCAAGGTGGTGAACTTGAGACAGTGACCGAGAATGAAGAACGTGTCACATACTGCCAACTACCAAATGGCGAACGCGTTGAAGAGTGGGATTACTACCGCCAAAACCATAAAGAGCAATAGACTGGCTCAGCGGGGAAAGAGAGACATTCTGTCGCCCTCTTTCCTCGTAATCCATAGCGCCTCAGAGCTTTGACATACCTTGCCGCTCTGGATCGTATTGTCGATTGAGGCTAGTTAAGCACTGGTCCAATATTCGTAGCTGTTCTACCACTTCCATTGGTGTTGCTGAAGGACTTGTCTTCTCCACTGCATTTTCGATCAGTGCTAAGGTTTTCACCTCATTGTACTCAGACAAAAGTTGTTTAAGCTCTTGAATTGCCGCAATCGCGATTTGATAAGGCTGTCGCCTGACTTGCTCGACAGACCTGGAAAATGTCTCGCTCTTCACTCCCTCTAAATAGACCCTATAAGTCGTGAGCTCATCCAGACGCAAGAATATTTGCCCCAATAAGTTAATGTGTGGATACGGCACAGAAACATGTGCAGCAAGAGACATAGGGATATTGAGCTTTAAGCCACTCTCTGCACAGCGACTTTTCAACGTACGAAGTAAACCCTGCTCATCCATCAAGGTTTGTATTTCGAATATCCTTTTTAGATGGTAATCATTCGAGACAAACTGGACGTTAACTTCCTGACGACTGTTACACAACTGACTCGATATCAATTTGTCTGCGGCATTTTGGATGTTCTCGATAGTGTTAGTGGACGTGTCTTCAAGAATAATGTGCGGAGGCAGTTCGCCCTCATAACAAAGCTTAAAGTAATCAAACATAGCCTGAGCTTCTGTTTGCGTTTGCCCATCCGTCGCCCCACCACAGAATATAATCGCGCTCAGCTCAAGCTGAAGGCTTTGTATGGCTGTCGTTAATGCTTCGACCCTTGTTCTGCCCTCAAGCGTAAGCGCATTGTTGAATAAGCGCTTACCTAGGACGAGCACCACATTAATTATGTTCATTATTTATCCATGTCTCAATTATTCCTACTGAGTTACACATAAACTGTACAAGCATTCACTTTGTCGTTAGCTTATCAGAGGTTAATATTTTGTTAACATCCCGCATGCAAGACGTTATCTCCACTTGCGTGCCATACTTGTAAATAAAAGAGCCTGAAACACAGGCCACTACAACAGGAAGTAAAGTATATGCTGTCGATATTTGATATTTTCAAAGTGGGGGTTGGACCTTCAAGCTCTCATACCAACGGGCCGATGCTCGCAGGTTATCATTTTACGCGCCTTCTCGCTTCATCCATAACCAAAGTCAGCCGTGTCCAAGTCGATCTTTATGGTTCTCTGTCACTGACAGGCAAAGGACACCACACGGACAGAGCAGTGATCTTAGGATTACTAGGCAACAAGCCCGACACAATTAAAATGGCCAGTGCCAAACAAGCGCTTGCCACCACTATACAGGAAGGTCATCTGATCCTTGCGGGTGCTCACACCATCGATTTTAGCTATGAGAGCGACATCTTATTCCATAGTGATAACCTTCCTCTGCATGAAAATGGCATGACGATTACTGCCTATGACTCGCTCGGCAATCAGTTAGCTTTAGAAACCTACTACTCTATTGGCGGTGGATTTATTGCTACAGCCAAAGAGCTCGAAGAAGGTGGTAGCGCCAACAGCGTTGATGTTCCATTCCCATTTACAAGCGCAGACGAGATGCTAGAAATGGCCGAGACAAACGGCCTTAGCCTCGGCGGTATGATTCTAAAAAATGAAGTAAACTTTTTTAATGAAGATGAAATCACACGCAAGGCAGAACAAATCTGGAAAGTGATGTCTTTGTGTATGCAGCGTGGCTTCGAGACCGAGGGCATCTTAGAAGGTGGTCTTAACGTCACAAGGCGAGCGCCTAACTTACTTAAGAAATTGGAAGCGAATGCTGCGGTAGAAAACGATCCAATGGAAATCATGGATTGGATCAACTTATTCGCTTTCGCTGTCAGTGAAGAGAACGCTGCCGGTGGACAAGTGGTGACCTCTCCGACCAACGGCGCGGCGGGCGTAATTCCTGCGGTACTCATGTATTACCACCGCTTTATCAAAGAGCTTGATACAAAACAGCTTAAAGACTTCCTTGCTGTCGCAGGTGCCATTGGCATTTTGTACAAGACCAATGCTTCAATCTCTGGCGCAGAAGTCGGCTGTCAGGGGGAAGTGGGCGTCTCGTCATCTATGGCGGCAGCAGGCTTAACCGCGCTTCGTGGTGGTAGTAACGAGCAAATCTGTATTGCGGCAGAAATTGCGATGGAGCATTCACTAGGTATGACCTGTGATCCAATCGGTGGGCTAGTTCAAGTTCCCTGTATCGAGCGTAATGCAATGGGTGCGATGAAAGCGATCAATGCTTCACGTATGGCGCTTAAGCGTACCAGTAAGTGTCTTATCTCGCTCGATAAAGTCATCGCGACCATGTATCAAACCGGTAAAGACATGAATAAAAAATATCGCGAAACGTCTTTAGGCGGCCTAGCGGTTATCCATATGGCTCCACCTTGCGAGTAAACGGCTTAAGCTACTTTACCTGAGCTAATTAAAACTGTGCCTTAACCAATCGAAAAACTCGATAGCCATTGAGTTAGATGGGTTATGGCACAGAATATAATGGTTCGTTTCACAAGGGACCTTCCACTCTGCAACTTTTATCAGCTCGCCCTGCTTTAATTGATCTTCGACCAACACATCTTTGACCAACAAAATACCCAAACCGCATACCGCCGCTTCCACCGCAAGAAGTGAGTGGTCAAAATGGAGCTTTGGTTTCACCCAGTCATGGCAATAGCCGACTTGATTAAACCAGTAGTTCCAATTTTCTCTATACCCCGAGGTTGAGATTTTTTCAGCCTCAGCAATATGATCTAACTCCATTTTGCCGTGTTGCTTTAAGTAACTCGGTGATGCGACTAGAACCCAATGTTCTTCAGTAAGCATTTCTGTAAGTTGGCTCTGTTTCGGTAACATGCCGTTGATGATTTCAACATCAGCGGTTTGGCTGGTATTTGGGTAAGGATTGGATGTGGTGGCAATCTTAAGTTCTAAATCTGGGTTAAGACGCTTAAACTCAGAAAGTCTCGGAATAAGCCACTGATGACAGAAGCTTTGCGCAACATTAAGTGTGAGTAAGTTCCGTCTCTTGCGCTCAAAGAGCTGCTCTGTTCCAACTGAGAGTGAGTCAAACATCTGTGTTAAAAGAGGCAGGTAATATTGCGCATCATCCGTGAGTGTCAGCTTAGACCCACTGCGTTCGAATAAGGTTGCCTCTAAGTAGTGTTCAAGCTGCTTGACCTGTTGGCTCACCGCAGCGCGAGTGACATTCAATTCTTCAGCGGCCTTGGTCAGACTTTGTAGCCTAGCGGCAGACTCAAACGCCTTCAACGCATTGAGTGGCGGTAAAAATCGGTGCGAGTGTTGTGTGGGGGCGTTATGAGGCATAGAGCAAGAGGCAATGATGAGCGCTTTAATTAGACAAGCGCCCATCTTGCCAACAAAATATGACAGTGGCGTTAAGTCACCTTGTCTGCTTTACCTGCTGCACCTGCAAACTTAGCTAACCATTTATCTAGCAGGTTTGGTTTCTCTTCCCTGTCTTCAGCATCTTCTTTCCTGCGCACAGCATTTCTCACCATCATCGCACCTAGCCAACGAATCGGCTCTGGCGGAAAGTGACCTAATGGGCCTTGTGCTAAACCACATTGTGACCAAACATCTTTTCGTTCTAACACCAGAGAGGTAAGAATCTTGGCACCCACTCGGGTTTGAGCAACCCCATTACCGGAGTAGCCGAAGCCATAGAATATGTTTTGCTGCCCGCCTAAGTTGCCAAAGAAAGGTAAGCCTGTCACAGAGCGATCAGAGCCTCCTGTCCAACTGTAAGCAAACTTAGACTGGTTAAGCTCTGGAAACAGATGAGCAAAAGAGCGCGAGAGCAAATCGACATATCGGCTTTGTTTGTTAAACATAGGGTCAACGCGATTAGCAAACGAGAACTGATTGCCCCCTTTCCCTAGCATTAAACGCCCGTCTCGGGTATCTCGGTAATAGTGAACAAAAATCCGAGAATCGACGACAGCAGCCCCCTTTTTCAATCCACTTTGTTCTAGCTGCTTTTCAATCGGATCGGTGATCACCATGTCTGATGAGACGACAACAATACTGCGTTTGAATTGCTTAAAATGCTCCACCATCCAAGCATTTAAACCCAACACAACCTTATCTGCGTAGATCTTTCCTTGCAGAGTATGCACCACCGCAGGCTCACCAAAATCAATCTTCTCCATCGCGCTGTTTTCGTAGACCTTGATTCCAAGCTCAATCGCCACCCGACGCAAACCTCGTACTAGCAGCGCAGGTTGCACACTGCCAGCAGCAGGAGAATAATAACCTTCAAGGTGTTGCTTCGAGCCAGATGAGGAACGGAGTTCTTGTTCTGAACAGACATTCCAACTGTTGCAAGCGAGTTGCTCCAGTCGCTCAACGACAGGCTTCATTTGCCCCTGTTGGGCAGAGTTAGTCGCGGTATAGTAAGTGCCACTGCGATAAAGATGCGCATCGATATTGTGCTCAAGACAGAATTGCTCAATGTCATACACAGCCTGCTCAGACTCTTCCACCAGCCATTTAGCCTGCTCTTCACCAAACAGGCGCTTGAGCGTTGGATACTTGGTTGACCATGTCAGCATACAGCCACCGTTAGCACCAGAAGCTCCACTGCCACACAACCCTTTATCTATGACTACGATATCAAGCTGAGGTTGTTGCTCTTTGAGCATAATAGCAGTCCAAAGCCCTGTATAACCTCCTCCAACGATCGCCACATCGGCTGAAATGTCCGTAGTGAGAGTTTGAGTATCGAGTGGCTGCTCCATTTCTAGCGCTTGTTTGAACCAATAAGATAGATGAGATGACATGTTCATTTCCTTCATTTTGTCTCTGAAGAAAATGTATCGCGCCTTGATCCAGACGCACAGCGAGGATTTGTTACGCTGAGCGTAAGCTTTACTAACGCAAAAGGCGCGGAATTCACCGCGCCTTTATCCTAAGGTCTTTTGAGCTAATTTGAGTGAATTAAATCTTATCGACCATAGCAAAGGTTGCCGTTAGCATATCGTGACCAAACTTAACGCTACGCTCTGGTGACCAACCGTAAAGCGGGTCTGGGTAATCGTTATTATCTTTAAATGGCATCTCAACGGTGTAAGACAAACACTTGAACTGCTCACCCACCCAGTTAGATCCAACGGTCAAGTTCGCTTTACCCGGTTCATCTTTATCGTAACCATGCTCGTCTTGAAATTCTGGCGTCACCGTATGAAGCACTTGTTTGAATGCCGTTTCTAGCTTTGCCAAACGCTCATCATAAGATGGAATGCCTTCAGAACCTGCAACAAAGTTGAAAGGAATCGCTTCGTCACCGTGGATATCTAAGAACATATCAACACCCGTTTCTAGCATGCGCTCTCGCACCAAATAGACTTCCGGGCTGCGTTCCATTGTTGGAGACTGCCATTCACGGTTTAGATTCACCCCAATCGCATTGCAGCGCAGATGACCGCGAATTGCGCCATCTGGGTTCATATTTGGCACAACATAAAGCACTGCATTTTCGAGCACTGCACGAGCCGTAGTATCGTCTTCATCCAACAGACGTTGAATAAAGCCTTCCATAAACCACTCTGCCATGGTTTCACCTGGGTGCTGGCGCGCAATTAACCAGATCTTCTTCTTACCTTCTTCTGGCTCACCAAACGTTAGTAGGCTCATATCGTTGCCATCTAACGTGCTACCCAGAGTTTCAAGTTGACAGTGATGAGCACTCTGCGCCATGTGAAGCAAATCAAGGTGACGATCATACGTATAAGGAGCAAAGTAAGCGAAATAGATAGAACCACGCTCAGGGATAACGTTGAATGTTAGCGTATCACCATCAAACTCTGCTGGAATACGGAACCACTCTTCACGGTCATAAGATGCGACAACATCATAACCGCTCCAACCTTCTGGGTAGGCCGAGTTCTTTAGATCTAGCAATTGAATAGTATGAGACTGCTCTGCTTGAGTCTCTAGGCGAAAGTGAAACCATTGATAAAACTCTGACTGATTGTCATTGGGAATCTTGAGTTGAATCTGATCTTTGTTCTCGATGCTTACGACTTCGATGCTGCCACTATCGAAATTACTAAAAATCTTCATGCTTACATTCCTTATACATTTACGTAGCAATGCAGGAGGCTAGCACAGTTCTTAGTAGTTAAAAATCTCTTTAGAACACTTTATCGCATGGAATATTTATCAAAAATATCCCACGCAAACGTTTTGGATCAAACTCATTACAAAAATTTATGCGAAGTTGAGAAAAAATCGTGCATAGAAAAGTAATTCTGCGATAATTGTTTCAATTTATAACATAGCACAAATGATAAAATAATCAGATGTTAACTCTGTGTTATATCAACAAAAAGAGAATATTATGTGGAATAAACTCAATAAATCAATGATGTTCTGCCAAGCGATGTTTGGCTTATCATTCTATGGTGTGATGGTTATCCTGACCCGTTTTTTCTTAGAAGATCTAGGGTATAGCGAAGCCGACACCATGATGGTTGTCGGAGCGTTTTCATCCATCGGCCCACTTTTCGCTATTGCTGGCGGCTTTATTGTCGACAAATTTCTTGGCGCATACCGCTCACTCACCATTGCTTATGGTGCATTCGCTACTGGATACACCTTGCTAGTATTGGGCGCGTCAACAACTAACATCCCAATGAGCTTAGCAGGTATCGCACTCGCAAGTTACGCACGTGGCTTAATGTCTCCTTCTTACCCAAGTCTTTACAAACGCACCTTTGCTTCAGAAGAGGACTTCGAGAATGGCTACCCGGTAAACTACTCAGTCAACAACGTTGGCGCCTTGTTAGGCCAATACCTGTTCCCAATGTTCGTGCTAGTAATCGGTTTCCACGGAAGCTTCACACTATCAGCGGTCATGGCAGCCTTCGCATTTGCAGTACTTGTTATCTTCAATAAACAACTTGTGGGTGCAGCCGCTGAGATCGATCAAGAGCCAGTCAGCGCTAAAAACTGGGCAGCATTCCTAACGGTTTCAGTTGCAATGGTTGGCTTAGTATTCTTCATGTTCTCTAACATGGATATTGGTCAGAACATTGTTTACGCCATCGGTGCCGCTGCGATCTTGTACTTCATCTCGTTGATGTTTAAGTCAGGCAAGTCAGACGCGCTGAAGATGGGTACCATCCTAATCATGACAGTGCTAACGACATGTTTCTTCGTTTACTACGGTCAGATGATGACATCAATGACCATGGTAACGATCAATACAATGCGTGGTGATCTATTCAACCTGATCCCAATTGCCCCAGAAGCATCCATGGCAATGAACCCACTATGGTGTATTGTTGCTGGCCCTGTTATTGCTATGACCTTCTCCTCTCTTGAGAAGAAAGGCATCAATTTCTCTACGGCAACTAAGATCGGTTTTGCCTTTATCTTTACAGCGATTGCGTTTGGTATCCTGACCATGGCAGTCATGAACATCGGTGAAGATGTAGTTATTCGCCCTGAAGTCTTCCTAGCGATCCACTTCTTCCAAGCATTCGCAGAAGTTATTGTCGGTAGCCTTGTGGTTGCGTTTATCCTTTCGGTTGCCCCTAAGCACATCGAAGGTTTCTCTGTATCACTATTCTCTGTTGCAATGGCACTAAGTGGTATCGTAGGTGCAGTATTCTCTACCTCTATCGCTTTAGAGAAAGGCCAAGAGATCACGCAAGAAATTGTTCAAACAGTTTATGGCGACTACTTCCAACTACTAACTGTTCTTGCTGTTGTGATGGTAGCGATTGCTCTTGTTGCCTCTGTGATTATTCGTAAGATGCTAGAAGCAGCTCGCGCTGATGAACAACCTGAAATGGTTGAAGCGGAAAGCTAATCGTCTCCGCATTCAAATAAAGTAAAAACCCAAGCGTTGAGCTTGGGTTTTTTATTATTTGCTAGCAAAAACTGAAATAAAAGAATTAGTCTCTATCGCGAGCTCTAAATTCGTAGCTGACATTAATTACAGGTTGGAAAGCAATTTCACCTTCACTGGTAACAATTTCATTCACTGTTACGTGTGAATTTCTCAACTCAAATGAATTAACGTCAACAAGGTCATTAGTTGAGTAAGATACAGCTTTACTTAACTCATATGGAGATTTATCGTTAATTTCCATAATCATGGTTTTACCTGCTGCTAATGCTGCTTCTTTTGAACCAACTGCATCGCCATTCATAGTTTCACTTTGGATTACGGTGTTGTATGCACCACCTACACCAGCCAAAGCTACTGAACTAAACAACATAACACTTGCTAAACTCACTACTTTAATCATAACTGACTCCTTAGCTACCTATACTTACTTACCTAATAAATGGTTCTAAAAATCGAGCTTTATTCCGCTGCCCGAGTAACCAAATAGTACGTAACAGAAGACCAGAATGAATTAGAAATAATTGCACTTGTTATTCGAATAATTTGAAATAAGTGTAATTCGCTTTCTTACATTAAAAGTGGGGTTAAATTGGTTCACAATATGCAGCTTAGAAAAAAGATATTTAACTCAACACTTTATTAGTTCGATTCGAAAACAAAGAAAGAAAGCCGAGATAACACTTTAGAGTGATTCGTTATAATACAAGTGGAAAATATCATATAAATTTGGTGAACTTTTTGACATTAATTGGTCTTTTTCTATCAGATAACTGTCAATACCAGTCCAACGAAAATCAAGAAGGTGCCTAAACTTCGGGTTAGAGCGAAGCGCTCACCTAATAAAATCACACCGAAAATCATACCAAACACAATACTTAGCTGCCTTAGCGCCACAACATAACTGACATTCTCGGTCATTGTCATCGCGTATAGCACCAAACCATAAGTGGTGGCCATCATAATCCCAGCCATTGCGGAAGGCTTCTTGATGCTCCACGCCTCAGAAAACTCCTTCCATTGACGTGTTGCCAAGACATAGATGGTAATGACTAAGAATATTGTCCAGAACTGGATACCCAGATAGAAAATCGCTGAATGCAGATTAGAGATAATAGATGAGAGTTCAAGGTCAACAATCCCTAAAGCCTCTTTATCCAAAATGGAGTAGCCTGTGGTGCCTACGGCAGCAATCACCGCCCATAACACACCAATATTGAGGTAGTCACTAAAACGTAACTCTCGTAAAGAACTCAAAGGCACTAACAGACAACCAAAGGTGATTAACACGAAGCCTACCCACACAAGCGTGGTTAACTGGTATCCCAGTAAAGCGGTGCCCACGCCAACCATAAGCACTGGAAGCGCACGCGCAATAGGATAAATCACGCCAATATCACCATGCTTATAGGCGTTACCTAAACCAATCAGATAGATAAACTGAGCGACGCCACTCACAAGTAGCATCCACCAAAACGTTGTTGGAATATTCGTGATACCGACATAATTGAGATACCAAATTACGTATGGCGCAAGTACGATCGAAGCGGCAGCACTACTGGATAAGAAAAATGCCGTTCCTGAAGATTTGTTACTTTTGCTTAGAAGATTCCAGCCTGCATGCAGAAATGCCGATACGACAACCAAACATATCGCCCATACTGACATAGTCATTCCTTAAACTTGAAGAAATAAAAGGCTTCTGGTTACAACGCAGAAGCCTAAATAAAGAAGTGAGATTAACGTTGAAGCTGAGCGACGGACTCAATGCTGATTGCATCATGTCGCCAGTATTCGATATCGCAGTCAATCAACTCGCCATTTTGATTGTAGTTAACTCGTTCAACGACCATCGCTGGTGTCCCAGACGTCGCTCGCAATGCTTGTGCTGTCTCACCGAGCAATGTGCTGGTACTAATTCGGTAGCGAATCTTTTCGTAAACAACACCATAATGTTCGCGATAAATGTCAGTTAAAGACTTCGACAAATCAAAATCGAGAAGATTTGGAAACAACTCAGGACGAATATAGTTAGTGACATACACCACTGGGCGCTCTTCTAGGTATCGTACTCTATCTACTCGATACACATCAGAAAATGGCTGTAACCCAAGTAAACTAGCCGCTTGCTTATTGGCAAGAATACCTTTTGCTGCAATCAACTCCGTCTTTGGTGTGCGCTGCTGCGCGGTCGCCATATTGGTAAAGTTGAGAGTCTGCGTCGGATCGTACTTAAGTGGCAGTGGCGATATAAACCAACCACGTCTGTCTTCTCGGTAGATTCGCCCTTCTGCTTCAAGCAAGGATAACGCCTCTCTGAGTGTGACTCTTGTGGTATCAAACGACTCTGCAAGCTTCCTTTCTGCTGGCAATTTCTGCCTTGGCGATAACATGCCTGATTCAATTTGCTCAACAATCGAATCTTTAATTTTTACGTACTGCACCCTTGTCCTTACCTTTTACGCCATGCTTGCGTTTTGTTTTCTAGCCATTTGCCTAACGTCATGTGTGCCAACTTAGCGACAGCAGCAGAGATCATGATCATCACTGCCATCGCTGCGGCTGCACCTGTCTGTCCTGCATCATCCATATTTAATACTGACACAGAAGCAGGGATAGTTTCCGTAGAGTAGATAAATACTACCGCAGAAGTGGTGGTTAATGCATTAATAAACAAATAGGTAGCGATATCAAGAGTCGCTGGAACGCAAACTGGCAGTGTCACCTTAAAAAACAACTTATACTGAGGTAGCTTTACCGAAGCTGCTGTCGCTTCAATTTCGCTCGGAATTTGCTTAAGTGCGGTTACCGCTGTCATATGGCCTACGGTGTAATAGTGAACCACGGTGTTGATAACAAGAAACGCCATGCCGCCATATAAAACGCTGAGTGGGTTGTTGGCATCATTAAAATAAAAGATATACCCTAGCCCCAACACCATTCCCGGTACTGCCATAGGAACAACGCTGAGCATTTGCATGGCTTGTCTAACCGGCGCAAACGCCCGCCCTTTCTCAATACAGTACGCTCCAACAAAAATAATTGCTGTACCAATTATGGCTGTCCATGTTGCGAGTGTTAGCGAGTTAAAGTATGGAGACCAACCATAGGTACTCATTTCAGCAAAGTTGTAATTGTTCAGCGTTAGCGCCTTGTTCCAAGGCCAGAAGGTCACCAATGAGCCATATACTGCCATCCCAAGTACCACAATCACTGCGGAAGAAATCACCAAACAATAGGCAAAACAGATCCCGTCTCTGACTTTATTAGGCTCAGGTTGGTAAGGGACAGAGCGAGTATCAAATAGGCTTTTTTGTTTCTTTTGTACCCAGCGGTCTGCAACAAACGCGAGCAAGGCAGGCATTAACAGCAAAATACTGGTCACCGCACCCATGGAGAAGTTTTGCTGCCCGACGACTTGCTTGAAAATATCTGTCGCCAGAACGTTGTAATTCCCGCCGATCACTTTAGGTACACCAAAATCACACACAACCAGAGTGAACACGACAATCAAGGTACTGATCAGTCCGTACTTAGCAGCCGGAAGAGTGACGACAAAGAAAGTCTTGAACGGTGACGTTTTTAAAGCTCGCGCCGCTTCATACAATCTCGCATCCGAGGTTCTCAGTGAGGTGGTAAGTATCATCAGGGCATGAGGGAAGGTCCAAAAGATGAGACCTAGCGAGATGCCTACCAAGCCGTAGACTGATTGACCGCCCAACATCTCTTTAGCGATACCTTGATTACCAAACAAAAAGATAAGACTGATTGCAGGAAGCAGCGACGGTGCCAAAATAGGAGCTGTACCCAGCATGTGAAACATTCCTTTCATTGGCATGCACGATCTCGTCAGTGCGTAGGCATAACCAAAAGCGAGTACGCCTACAACGGCAGTCACAAGAAGCCCTAATGTAAATGTGTTGCCAACAGAGTACCAAAGGCTGCCATTGGCAAAATAGGTAGCGAAGTTCTCCAGCCCAACAAATTCGCCACTGTTGTTCTGAACACTTTTTGTCAGCATCGCCCATAGAGGCATCACAATAAAAATTGTTAGCGCTGAAAATAGGAATGCCAATAAGCCAAATAGCACTAGGTTATCTTTACTGACCCTGTGCAAAAGGGATGAAGGACGCAATGAGCGAGAGTTAACTCCAGAGTTGTACATAGTTCTGCTTTCCATTAGTGATACCTTAAGCCGCAATTGCTTTAGTGCCATTCGGGCTTAAGGTTGGGTATGCACGTACCCCCTGTTTTGAGAACTGAATGTATCGAATATCGCCAATACGCAGCTTCTGCTCGGTGACCACTTCGCCAGCAACATCGATAAAGATCGGCGCGGCTTGTTTGTCATGCTGAAGTTCACATTCAAAGCGATAAAACGCACCAAGGAACTCTCTGTCTCGGATCTTCACAGGTAGAGCATTATTAAATTGCTCGGCAAAACGGATGCTTTCTGGACGTATTGCCAGATCAAAGCAATCCCCTCTTACTACTTGCTTGTTTTCAATAACAGGAGCGGGAATCAGCGACTCAGCGATACGTAGTTGAGTATCAGTCGCTGCTGAGGCAGAAATAAAATTCATGCTGCCAACAAACTCAGCAACAAAACGAGTAGCAGGGTGTTGATAGATCTCTTGTGGCGTGCCCACTTGCTCAATGACGCCATGATTCATCACAACGATTCTGTCAGCCATAGACAGCGCTTCATCTTGGTCATGAGTCACCATGATTGTGGTAATACCCAGTTTGCGCTGAAGTTTGCAAATCTCATCTCTTAGGTGAACACGAACTTTGGCATCAAGTGCAGAGAGAGGTTCATCAAGAAGCAATAACCCTGGGGACAAGGCTAACGCTCTCGCAAGGGCAACACGCTGCTGCTGACCACCAGACAATTGGTTAGGGTATTTCTCACCAGAAGTCGGTAAACCAATCATATCAAGCCAATAATCAACCTTTTCTAAGGCTTGTTGATTGGTCATCCCTTGGTTCTTCAATCCCATGGCAATGTTCTCTTGCACAGTAAGGTTTGGAAATAGCGCATACGATTGAAAAACAATACCAAAATCGCGTTTTTCCGGAGGGAGGAAGGTTGTCTCTTGTCCGTTTTGATAGATGCCACCTGAAGTCGGTAGATCAAGTCCAGCGATAGCTCGTAGTAGGGTCGTTTTGCCGCAGCCAGAAGGGCCAAGAAAGCAGACAAACTCGCCCTTCTCTATTGCCAGTGAAATTTGCTTTAACGCAGTGAACTGGCCAAATTGCTTCACTACATTTTCAATTTGTAAGTAAGGTTGGTTAGTTGACATAACACACTCTCCAAATGGTATATACCAACCTTAAATCTGGTTTGTTTCAACGGCATGACAAATTTATAGAGCAAAGATGACAATAAAATGAATTCACTCGGTTAGCCTATTGTCTGTAACCGAACAATTAGCGAGGTCAATCTACACCCTAAAGCTCACAACTCAAGAGACATTTTAAAGTACGGAATTTCCCCTTTGTAAAAGCGCTCACCTTGTTTACTCATACCGAATTTGAGATAAATACCCATTGCTGATTCACGTGCATCACACCAAAAAAGTGTCGCCCGACAATCTCGTACTTCGCTCAACATGGTTTCCAACATCATTGAGCCTATACCCTGCCCTTGATACTCAGGCAAAACAGCAAATTTGCGTAGTCGAGCTTCATCTTGCTCAACAAAGACCGATGCGACACCAACTAACTGATCTCCGATAAAGCCTCCATAATGAAAGCCAAATTCATCTTCTGCCACGCGACAAAACTCCAAGCTCTTTGTCGGCCATAACACCGCATGCCTCAACGCGAGTGTTTGCTCTGCTGTAACTCTTTCTACTCTCATGATGCTTTCCTTGCCCTCCAGTTATCCAGTTATCCAGTTATCCAGTTATCCAGTTATCCAGTTATCCAGTTATCCAGTTATCTTAATCTGCCCTTAACTTCCCTGAAAAGCAAAAAGGAGAGCAACCTTGCTCTCCTTTGTTATCTGAATCCGCAATCAGCTTATGATTTAGGCTCTGATTTAGCGTCAAATTTCGCCGACCAAGCCGCTAGGATATCCGCTCGCTTGCTGCCCATCTGAGCAAAGTCCATCTTAGCCATATTCGCTTCTACATTCGGGAAGTTAGACACAGTTGCTTTCACATCTTTATGACCAACCACTGGGTACATCTCTATATAAAGCTCATTGGCTGCTTTCGAAATAGACCAATCAACTACGCGCTTAGCTGCGTCAGACTCTTTCACTAAGCCGACCGCTTCTGATTCCCAACCGATGCCTTTAGGTGTAATCACCGCTAAAGGAGCACCTTGTGTTTTTAGCTTAGCGCCACGGCTTGCCATTGAAATACCAATCGCAACTTCACCCATGCCCGCTTGTACACATGGCTTAGAACCGGAATGCGTGTAGTGTGCGATGTTCTTATCAAGATCGCGCATGTAGTTCCACGCTTTATCTTCACCCATATTCTGCAGCCAAGCTGAAACTTGCATATAGCCAGTCCCTGAAGAAGCTGGGTTAGGCATTGCGATATGACCTTTGTATACAGGTTTAGTCAGATCTTGCCAAGACGTCGGCTTTGGCAGATTCAGCTGCTTAGCAACCGCTTCATTAAAACATACCGCGTTAAAGAACGCGTCGTTACCAAACCAAGCTTGGTTTGATTGCGGGTCATTCAAACTCGCATTTAGCTGATCCAGACCTTTAGGCGTGTATGGCTGTAGAAGACCTTCTTCTTTTAGTAACGCCATCGAAGAACCTGCCAGACCCCAAACAACTTCAGCACGTGGGTTGTTTTTTTCTGCAAGTAGCTTAGCAGTCATGATGCCTGTTGAATCACGAACCCATTTGATTTTGATATCAGGGTTTTCTTTTTCGAAAGCATTTTTGTACTTTGCCAGAATGTCAGTTTCGAAAGCCGTGTAAACCGTCACTTCCTGTGCTGCCATTGCGTTTGTTGCCAGCAGAGAAACAAGTGCAGCTAGCGATCCTTTCATCAAACGGTTTTTCATCATCTTCTCCAATTAAGACTATTACGTTTGTTAAACCTTGCCGAATTAGCATTGGTCTGTACCAGTTGACGTAATACACCCTAAAAGCGCTTTATTACGATTCTATGAACAAAAAATGGCACTTTTTTAAAGAATTGACGAAAAACTGCGCGCAATTTTTCCGACGAATTTTTCATATGAAAGTTTTGTTAAATTCGACTTTCTGACCTTTACTGTTGTTTTTTCCTCTTGCTAAAGTAAATCCAAATTCTGGTGTAGACCAAATATAGTTAAAATGGAAATCGAGATGAAAAACGAATACCTACTGCTGACTCCGGGTCCTTTATCGACATCTGAAACCGTTCGTGAAGCCATGCTTAAAGATTGGTGTACTTGGGATGATGACTACAACAAAGAGATCGTTGAAGTGATCCGCACTAAGCTGGTGAAACTCGCAACAAAGCAAGATGGCTACACTAGCGTACTGATGCAAGGCAGTGGTACCGCATCTGTAGAAGCGACGATTGGCAGCGCGATTGGCAAAAATGGCAAATTGATGGTTGTTGACAACGGCGCATACGGCGCACGTATCGCTCAAATTGCTGAGTATCTAAATATTCCATGCCATGTAGTTTCCCCTGGCGAAACATCACAGCCACACTTGAACGAGGTGGAAACTGCATTGGCATCGGATCCTACCATTACCCATGTAGCGATTGTTCACTGCGAAACCACAACAGGCATGCTTAACCCAATTGAAGATTTTGCGTCGATGGCAAAAGCGCACGGTAAAGTGGTGATTCTCGATGCAATGTCGAGCTTTGGTGGGATTCCTATCGATATCGCAAAGCTCAATGTCGACTTTATGATCAGCTCTGCAAACAAATGTATTCAAGGCGTACCGGGTTTTGGCTTTGTAATCGCAAAACAAACTGAGCTGGAAAAATGCCAAGGTCAAGCACGCTCTTTAAGCCTTGATCTATACGACCAATGGCATTGTATGGAAGCGAACCACGGTAAATGGCGTTTCACGTCTCCAACGCACACGGTTCGCGCGTTCTACCAAGCTTTGTTAGAGCTTGAGCAAGAAGGCGGTGTCGAAGCGCGTCACAACCGTTACCAGACTAACCAGAAAACACTGGTTGCGGGTATGCGCTCTCTTGGTTTTGAGCCGCTACTGAATGATGAGCTTCATTCACCAATCATCACCTCCTTCTACTCTCCAACGCACAGTGACTACCAGTTCAAAGAGTTCTACACCCGTTTGAAGGAACAAGGTTTTGTGATTTATCCGGGTAAGGTATCGAACGCAGATTGCTTCCGTATCGGCAACATTGGCGAAGTTTACCCAGCAGATATTGAGCGCTTAATCGGTGCAATTGAAAAAGCAATGTACTGGCAAGTTGCGTAAAGCAACCTTCTGATTGAGAGAGCGTTATGACTCAGAATATCAAACCGACCCATTTCCGCAGCGAAGGTGATGTCAACACGACACCAGCGCGCCAAGCTTGGAATGCATCGATGGACGACGAACGCACGCAAGCATTGTTGAAGCGTGATTCGGATGTGTTTCTTCATCAAGCCATGTCAACGCCTTGCTTAGATACCTTGGAAGCAGTAGAAGGCATCTACATCCAAGATGCTACCGGCAAAAAGTACATGGATTTCCATGGCAATAATGTTCATCAGTTGGGTTACGGACATCCACACGTGATTAAACGTGTGCAAGAGCAAATTGCCAAGTTGCCGTTTTCACCACGCCGCTTTACTAACCAAACTGCAATTGAATGTGCTGAAAAGCTAACGCAAATCTGTGGTGGTGAGTTGAATCGTGTGTTGTTTGCACCGGGTGGCACATCCGCCGTTGGTATGGCGCTAAAACTGGCGCGTCATATCACAGGCAATTACAAAGTCGTCTCCTTATGGGACTCTTTCCATGGTGCGTCACTGGATGCTATCTCTGTTGGTGGTGAAGCCTGCTTTCGTCAAGGTATGGGCCCACTTATGGCGGGTGTGGAGCGCATCCCACCAGCCGTATCTTACCGAGGCGCCCTTCCATCACCAGACGGCAGTGACGTGCATTACGCTGACTACCTTGAGTACGTAATAGAGAAAGAAGGCGGTTTCGGGGCGTTTATAGCCGAAGCAGTTCGCAACACCGATGTACAAGTGCCAAGTAAAGCCTACTGGAAACGCATCCGTGAAATCTGTGATAAGCACAATGTCATGCTGATCATCGACGACATTCCCAACGGAATGGGTCGCAGTGGCGAATGGTTTACCTATCAAGCTTACGATATTGAGCCAGACATTCTGTGCATTGGGAAAGGTTTAGGCGGAGGCTTAGTGCCTATCGCAGCTATGGTCACCAAAGATAAATACAATACCGCTGAGCAAATCTCCATGGGACATTACACCCATGAGAAAAGCCCAATCGGCTGCGCGGCGGCGCTGGCAACCATGGAAGCGATAGAGCAAGACGACTTGCTAGACAAAGCCAAAGCCGACAGTCAGTTCATGCGTGACAAGCTGCTAGAGATGAAAGCCAAATACCCAATAATTGGTGATGTGCGCGGCATCGGCATGCTTTGGGGAATTGAACTGGTCACCGACCATGAGAGCAAGCAGCGCGCCTATGACGAAGCCGAAGCCGTGCTCTACCAATGCCTCAACCATGGTATGAGCTTTAAGGTGTCACAAGGCAATGTGATCCAACTTAGCCCACCGCTAATCATCACTCGCGAACAATTGACGGAAGCCTTGGCCATCTTCGAAGAAGCGATCGCCAAAGTGTGCAAAGACTTTAACTACTATTAAACACTTAATTTATCTAAAGTGCTTTAAAAGCAATGACTTGGCACTTTAGCAAACAAAAAGGATTCAACATGAAAAACTCACCAATTCAGGCTGTTATCTTTGACTGGGCAGGCACTATCGTCGATTTTGGCTCATTTGCACCAACCAGCATCTTTGTTGAAGCATTCAAACAAGGATTTGATTTCGATATCGATCTTGAAGAAGCTCGTGAACCAATGGGGCTGGGTAAATGGGACCACATCCAAGCCGTTGGTCGCATCCCTGCGGTAGATAAGCGTTGGAATGACAAATTTGGTCGCTCGATGACTAGCGAAGACATTGACGCTATCTACGCGGCGTTTATGCCTTTGCAAAAAGCAAAAGTCGCAGACCACGCTGAGCCCATCCTGAATGCAATTGAAGTGGTAAACGATCTCAAAGACAAAGGCATTAAGATTGGTTCTTGTTCTGGGTACCCTCGTCAGGTGATGGACGTACTGATTCCTGTTGCGGCGGACTACGGCTACAAGCCCGATTATGTAGTCGCAACAGATGATCTTCCTCAGGGTGGTCGTCCTGCACCTTTTATGGCACTCAAGAACGTCATTGAGCTTAACGTGACCGATGTTAATGCCTGTATCAAGGTTGATGATGCCGCACCGGGTATCGACGAAGGTCATAACGCGGGGATGTGGACCGTTGGCCTGCTGCTTTCTGGTAACGAGGCGGGTCTAACATTTGAAGAGTACCAAGCGGCAGATAAATCAACCCTTGATGCCGCACGAGAAAAAGCACGTGCGAAGCTCATCAAGAGCTCACCACACTACCTAATAGATACCATTGCTGACTTTCCACAAGTGGTTGCCGATATCGAGCGCAGATTGGCAGCGGGTGAACGACCGTAGCACTGTTAACCTCAAGACAGCAAAAAGGGCTCAACAGAGCCCTTTTTCAATATTGGAAGTTAAGCGCTATAACACTCGATATTGATACACAAACTCATGAAGCATTAACGCACCTTGATCCGTATTCAACCAACAATAGAACAGAATATTGAGTACCAACGTCGTCCAGAATAAAAACTTAAAGCCAATATCATGATACTTGTGATGCATAAATGACTGAGCGAACAAGGCACCAACCCAACCACCCAGTAAGTTGAGCAGATGGAAGGTTATTTCAGGGACACGCCACGTGCCTGTTAGCTTGGCATGTTTATCAAATGCGTACACAGTGTAAGTGACGGTGCTGGCTGCAAGGTAAAATAGGCAAGCAACTAAGGGAAAGTCGAGAAGAACGACGCTGCCAACAAGAGCACTACAAAACCAAATCGCTATCGCCAAAGAGAAGTTAAATACCACAGGCCTTTCAATTTCTATCGCTCGCATCATGCCATTACTGTCGGCCCCTAACCTGAATACCACAGGCTCACTGACACTCGGAATTTGCGAAGCGTTCGCCAAGTCACTGATATGAAATCGTATTTGAGTGTCTTGATTCTCAACAGCAATATACCCAAACCCTTTGTTCTGATCCCAATGAGCGATCGTTCCTTGAATGGACATAGTTTTCCTCTTCCTAGCAACAACATTAAATGTAGTAATAATCGTTATAGACTTTATTTAATTACCTATAGCACACATATTCTACCGTGCGCATATTTTCGCTATTTTCTCGCATTTTTTTGAAGTGAAACACTCCTGACAGGTTCTGACACACCGCTCCCATATTCTTAACTCGAACCTAAACAACACAAAACAAGGAATTTCATTATGAAAAGTGTCATCGAAATCGTTCGCTTCAAATTACTAGAGAATGCAACTTCAGAGCAGCTCGTTTCAGCAAGTGAGCAGAGCCAGAAATTTGTGTCGTCGTTAAACGGATTTGAATATCGCTCGTTAAGCTTTGACCAAGATTCAGGCACTTGGACAGACGTGGTGTATTGGGACTCAATGGATAATGCAAAAGCAGCTGGTGAGCAATTTATGGCGAGTGAAGACTGTAAACCGCTTATGGCTTTAATTGACCCAGAGTCTGTCATCATGCAACATCAGACAATCATGATGAGTGACCTAGCGGCAAAATACCAATAGCAACGAGTCAATAGTTGGGGGGAGCGAGTAAGGCTCCCTACTTTCCTTTGTTTGACCACTTCTAATGTTAGGAAGACAAGTGAGTAAATCAGAACGGCTGTTTGAACTTTTAACCCTAATGCGCTCAAAGCGTTATGCTGTCACGGCTTCTCATCTTGCCGAGCAGATGGAAGTAAGCGAAAGAACCATCTACCGAGATATCCAATCATTACTCAATTCAGGTGTTCCGATACAAGGGGAAGCTGGGGTTGGCTATTTGCTACAGGCTGATTCTCATCTGCCGCCTTTGATGTTTACCGATCAAGAAATGATCGCGCTAGAACTCGGTATGCGAATGGTGCGCGCTTGGTCCGATGATGAACTCGCCAACGCATCGAAATCGGCCTCGACCAAGATACTCTCTGTCCTTCCCGATAGGCTGAAGAAACAGATTGAGAGCTTTCCGATATTCGTGCCAGAAATTCACACTTCTACAAAAGATGCAACGCGCAGCAAAATGCTCCGTCATGCCACTGATGCCAAGTTAAAAATCGAAATTGATTACAGCGACCAGAATGGTAATAAAACCGTTCGTAGATTACAGCCACTTGGGCAAATATTTTGGGGTAAAATTTGGACCCTAGTTGCTTGGTGTGAGTTAAGAGGTGACTATCGTCATTTTCGAATTGATCGTATCGAAAAGCTCAATATTCTTGATGAAGTATTCGAGACTTCAGCAGAGAAATGCCTCGAATACTACATTAGACAACACGCTCCAGATGCTTAAATGCGGTTACTTCATTAGAGTTGGAGAGATATTCAGCGCTAACCTACATCCATTGAGGTCCGATTCCACATCAAACTCTACCAACTCATTAATATGTGGTTCAATAGAGGAGACAGCGATATCTCTCACGTGAAAGAACACTTTGTCGTCTTCGTTTTCCTGCTTGATAAAGCCGTAACCATGACCTTCATCGAGATCAACAATTTTTCCCAGTACCGACATCTTCACATCCCTTAATACAAACTTTAGTACTAAGTACTGGCGTCAAGCGTTTTAGGATCACTCACTAAGCAATCAATATCTCTTTTAATTGATGCAATGAGCTTACCGTGTAATGCGGCGAAATCGAATGATCTTGTTCCATACCGCCGCTATTCAGCCAACATGTTTCAATACCAAAGTTAAGGCCACCCAAGATATCGGAGTGCTGGTTATCCCCCACCATCAACACCTTACTTTTGCAAGGCATGCCCATTTTCTCTAGTGCGTGACTGAAAATCGCTGTATCGGGTTTCGCCACTCCGACTTCCTCGGAAATGATGACATGTTCGAAATACTGGCTCATCCCGGTTTTTTCGAGTCTAATCGCCTGAAGATCAGTAAAGCCGTTGGTGATGATGCCCATTTTTGCTTTGCCATGAATCGCTTCCATCAACTCTTTCGCGCCGGGTAAAACCGTGCAAATATCCGCCATGGCTTCAAGGAATGAAGAGTTTAGTTCTGACGTTGTCGTTTCTAGCTTATCTGCCCACTCTTTGAATCGAGTATGCTTTAACTCGTGCGCGGTAATTGCGCCATTTTGATAATCGACCCACAGCGGCTTGTTGACCTTCTGATAGTGTTCAAAGTCGCCTTGCGTGAAGTCAATTCCTTTACGAGAGAACATCAGCTGCATCCCTTTAAAGGCATCAAAATGAAACAGGGTTTCGTCAGCATCAAATAAGATCCAATCGTACTTCATTATTATCTCCTCAAATTCTCGCTGCTAGTGTAAATTGTTTTCTTTTAGATGATAATACCCTCACAAAGAAACTTATTGTTTACTGGAGCTCAACCAATGCAAGCTTTTTCTGCGATTCCTATCTTTGTTTCAGTGATTGAAAGTGGCAGTTTTTCTACCGCAGCCAGCAAGCTTAATATCACCAAATCGGCGGTAAGCAAGCGAATTACTCAATTAGAAGATGAGCTAGGCATTCGACTCATTAACCGTACTACGCGCAAACTTAGCCTAACCGAAGCGGGTCAGCGCTATTACGATTATGTTGTCCAATCGCTCTCACTAGCACAACAAGGGATTGATGCGGTCACTGAGCTCCAAGGTAACCCAAGAGGCACACTCAAAGTAACAGCGCCGATGTCATTTGGTGTATTACACATTGCCCCACTCATTTCTGACTTTTTAGCCCTCTATCCAGATGTCGAAATTGACCTTAACTTAGAAGATCGCATGGTGGATCTTGTCGCGGAGAGATTTGATGTTGGGATTCGAATCGGTGATTTACCCCTTTCTAACTTGGTTGCAAAACGTCTAGCGCCCTGTAGAAGCGTCCTTTGCGCGGCACCCGGTTATTTATCTCTGCATGGCTTGCCGAGTAAACCTAGCGATCTCTCCAAGCACAGTTGTTTGCAATACAGCTATTATCGCGGTGGTTCTGAATGGTCACTTCACTCTGCGGGAAACGAATTCAAAGTCATTCCTAAAGGTCGCTTGGTAGTCAACAATAGTGAAGCGATACGTCGGGCGGTTCTGGGAGGAAGTGGCATTGCAAACCTTCCTACCTTTATTGCAGGGAAAGATATCGCGGCAGGTAACTTACAAGTCGTTTTGTCAGACTACGCTTTACCAAGCCATGCCGTCTATGCTGTATTCCCCGAAAAGAAACACATGCCTCACAAGGTTAGAGCCTTTATTGATTTCATCAACCAACGATTGGGAACAGAAACACCCTATTGGGATGAAGGGTTACTACCTTAAATAGCCAAATGTGACACTAAGCTCATAAATTTACTTTGGTAAAGTTTCTCAGCCAGTTAATGATGTAAGACAATTTTTAACGGCTGTCATCCGTTCAGAATAGCCATATACCTGCTGTTCTAGGAGACATTCGAAATGAAACGATTTTTCCCATCTAGTGTCATGCTTATCCCGTTCGTCGTAAAAAACTATTCTGAAGAAGATCATGAGGATAGCCCAGAACTAGAACGTGAATCTGAACCAACTCCTGAACTTGAACTGGAAGAATGAGAGGCTCATCAGGTCACTAACAAGCAATTTTTACTACCCTATTAGCGCACGTTTATAAGGGAACATAAAATGAAAAAGATTGCAGTTATTCTCAGTGGCTCGGGAGTATTCGATGGCGCAGAAATTCACGAATCCGTACTCGCTCTACACGCAGTAGAAAAGCAAGGTGCTTCATGGCATTGCTTTGCTCCTAATATTGATCAACTCCATGTCATTAATCACAAGACAGGAGAAGAAATGGATGAGCAACGCAATGTTCTTGTCGAAGCGGCGCGTATTGCACGCGGCAATATTGAAGATGTCGCGAAGCTAAATGTCGAGGAATATGATGCTTTACTGGTACCTGGCGGGTTCGGTGCAGCAAAAAACCTGACTGATTTTGCCGTGAGTGGCGCTGAGTGCAGTATCAACACTCATGTTGCTTCTGCATGTCGCGCCTTCGCTCAAGCCAACAAGCCCGCTGGATACTTATGTATTGCGCCTACTATTATTCCAATGATTTACGGTCAAGGAGTGAAAGGCACGATAGGTAACGACGAAGCAACCGCTGCCGCGTTTAACGCTTTGGGTGGTGAACACGTCAATTGCGATGTCAGCGATATTGTCGTAGACGAACAAAATCTAGTGCTATCAACGCCTGCCTATATGCTGGCCGAGAATATTTCACAAGCGGCAAGTGGTATCGACAAGCTCGTTGAGCGCTTAGTAAAACTCGCATAGTTATCTTATGTTATGGCCCCTATCCATGTTCTGTGGATAGGGGCTTTTTAGTTTTCATGAAGCAATATGAATCTTATTTAACCCCAATTACTGTTGAGAAAACGATTGCGCTAACCCACTAATATTTAACAAGTTTATATACGATAAATATGCAACTAGATTAACTTCACATTTCGCAGCCAAATCTACCCCTTTTGGGTGGGTTAATTGTCTAAGATCAAGATTTTTGATCGGATAGTTATGCGAATCTAAATGCAGTTTTTAAATCTATAAGAATATGGAGCAATCCAATGACAAGTGCATTTTTCATCCCTACAGTAAACCTAATGGGCGCAGGCTGCCTAAAAGATGCTGCTGATAGCATCCAATCTCAAGGCTTCAAAAAAGGTCTTATCGTTACAGACAAAATTCTTAGCCAAATTGGTATGGTTAAGCAAGTACAAGACATGTTGTCTGAACGTGATGTTGAGACTGTAGTATTTGATGGCACTCAACCAAACCCAACAATCAGCAACGTAAATGATGGTTTGACACTGCTTGCCGACAACGAGTGTGACTTTGTCATTTCTCTAGGCGGCGGCTCTCCACACGACTGCGCTAAAGGTATCGCTTTGGTTGCTGCAAACGGAGGCAAAATCGGTGACTACGAAGGCGTTGACCAATCAGCGAAACCAATGCTGCCACTTATCGCAATCAACACTACTGCAGGTACTGCATCTGAAATGACGCGCTTCTGTATCATCACAGACGAAGAGCGCCACATTAAGATGGCTATTGTTGATAAGCACACAACGCCACTGATTTCGGTTAATGATCCTGAACTGATGCTGGCTAAACCTGCTTCACTTACAGCCGCAACCGGTATGGACGCATTGACTCACGCTGTAGAAGCCTATGTGTCAATCGCAGCGACACCTATCACTGACGCGGTAGCGATTAAAGCAATCGAGCTTATTCAAGCACACCTACGTAAAGCCGTAGAAAATGGTGACGACATCGAAGCTCGCGAACAGATGGCTTATGCCCAGTTCATGGCAGGTATGGCATTTAACAATGCTTCTCTAGGTTATGTTCACGCAATGGCGCACCAGTTAGGCGGATTCTACGACCTACCGCACGGTGTATGTAACGCAATTCTTCTTCCACACGTTCAACGCTACAACGCACAGGTTTGCCCTGAACGTCTACGCGACGTAGCGAAAGCAATGGGCGTTGAAGTAGAAGGATTGAACGCTGAGCAAGGTGCTGAAGCGGCTATCGATGCCATTGTGGCACTTGCGAAAGATGTGGGTATTCCAGCAGGTATCCAAGAGTTAGGTGCAAAATCTGAAGACATTCCAGTACTAGCCGACAATGCTCTCAAAGACGCATGTGGCTTTACTAACCCTAAACAAGCAACACATGAAGAGATCTCAGCGATTTTTGAAGCTGCGATGTAATTCAACTCTTTTCCTTACAGATCAAGCCTCCTTCGGGAGGCTTTTTTGTACCCTTTAGTTTCTAATTGCGTACTACACTTCTACGACAACGGAGGTGTTCTATGAAATCAACAATTGGGCTTATTCTTCTTTTATTAACCTCGCTCGTTCAGGCAGGTGAAAGCAAAATTTACAATGTAAAAGGTAGTGACTACGAGGGCTACTGGGCTAAAGTGAGTGATAACGCTCCTCTCGTTCTGCTTATCCACGATTGGGATGGGCTTACCGATTACGAAATGAAAAGAGCGCAGATGCTCAATGAGATGGGCTATAACGTTTTTGCTGCTGATCTATTTGGCAAAGGTGTCCGTCCAACAGAAGTGAAAGATAAGAAACAACACACCGGAGAACTCTATAAAGATCGAGAGAAGCTTCGTGCATTAATGCAAGGTAGCCTCGATTTTGCGGCCTCTTTGGGAGGAAACGCCGAGAATGTCGTCGTGATGGGATACTGCTTTGGTGGCGCTGCTGTCCTGGAATCTGCACGAGCAGGAATGAATGCCAAAGGGTTTGTTACCTTCCACGGTGGCCTCAGCACGCCAGATGGACAATCTTACTCACAAACGACTGCTCCTATTCTAGTGCTCCACGGCACGGCAGATAGCGCGATTCCAATGTCCCAATTCGCCTCATTAGCCGAACAGCTAGAAACGGCTAACGTAAAACACGAAATGATTACCTACAGCGGAGCCCCACACGCCTTTACGGTTTTTGGCAGCCCTAGGTATCGCGAAGATGCCGATCGTAAGTCTTGGGCAAGCTTTTCCAACTTCTTAACCGCCACCACCCAGTAGATTTGTACAAACAAAAGCCGACGTTTTAACGTCGGCATTCTACGAGGTGTCACATTGTTTTCTGAGGCTATCAGCCTAAGACTATAAGTTTTTTTTAAGCATAGATAGAGGATATCCTCGCCCTTAAAATCTAACCTTCTATTGGGTTCTCCCCTGATAGTGATACAATCTGCGCATCAGAATTACCGAGAAACCCTATGTTTATCCATCATGTTAACGGCATCGACTGGCTAGTGATTACCGCTTTTGAAGAGCTGAAACCTATATTTATCGAAGACGCTGGCGCAATCCCCTCTTGCTTCTCTATCACCAGTGAATTGAGTCTGATTGATCAAGCCAAGCGTACATATGGATACTTGCCTTCACTCAATGGCGTCATCACTGATACGGGCACATTTCAAAGCAAGAACATCGAAGAAGATCTAAACCCTCAGCTTGCCTGCATCGTTGAGGGTCGCGGCCGGGTGTTTATCTATCACGGTGGCTATGTGGCGTTTGTGGATGACGAGCAAACCTTTATTACCCGAATAGGCTAACAGTTATTCTGTAAGTTGAAATCGGCGAATAGCCCTAGCAAGGAATAAAGTAAAAAGAGTCAGCCTTTCGGTCTGACTCTTTTTATAAGACAGGAGCTATCTTGAAGGAGTTTAAGGATGCAACATTAGCTTCGTTCGCTGATTAGATGGCCTGATGACCACTCTTTTTCGCAAACTTTTGCATCGCCTCGGCAAACGTTGTTGTTCTGCCTTTAGCCTCAACCTGTACTACCTTATATCCCATCTTTTCTAGCGCTTGGCGTTCTGCCAAAACGGCTTTGTCATCTTGCTGACTACCTTGAGCAGGTTGATGAATGTAACAACCCTCTAGTTGACCGTCTTCGACCAGTTGGTGATGTCTCAGTGCATCGATATCAAAATTCATAGTACGTCTTTAAATTAAATATAGGGAGCGATTGTGGAAGGTTACATGCGCTTTAAGGGCTTAACCACGCTATCTAATCCTTCGATCTTTAGCGCTAAGCATAGCTTGAGAAGATCGCCTAGCTCCCCATTCGGAAAGCCCTTTTTATCAAACCAAAGTAAGTACTCTTCTGGTAAGTCGATAAGCACGCGACCAGCGTACTTACCAAACGGCATTTGCATTCGTGCAAGTTTAATTAGATTTTCTTTTTCAAGCATTGCTAAGGTTTTCTATGGCTGTTCCCAGCCTTGTAGAGTAACACCTAATCGCTCTACCCAATAGTTAATCGCGTCTTTCGCATCATCAAGCGAGTCAATCATCGTAGAAAAGTCTTTGTTTCCTGCCTCTCTGTCAATGGCGGCAAACAGTGGTGTACCGTCCTGCGCATCACTAACAAGCAACTCAACACTGGCACTACCCACATTGGTATGCTCGCCAGTGGTGACTTTGGAGATGGTTGAGATGGCTAACCCAAATGGCAATACGCTGCTCGTAACCGCCAGTACTGGATTCGGAGTTTCAACATTACTCAATGCGATACTCAAGCGCAGAGTATTTCCTGTCGGCTCTGAGACAACTTGTTTATGGAGAGAGATTTTCTCGGTCAGACGAGCGACCATGTAATCTGTCAGTTCTTGGATTTCTTCTTTATCTAGGGTGCTTTCTTCTGTAACGACAAACACTTGGTCAATCACTACCGAATCATACTCGTCAAGCTTTTCGCTTAATCGTTTTGCGTCTCTTAGACCAATTCGAGCCCATACTAAATCGACACCGCCTTCAGGCCCTGCTCGAAAGTCCTCATAACTGGTAAATTTAGTGGCGCGTTGAACAGGCCCACCAGCACATCCAACCACGAATACGCTCACCACGATTAAAAGCAAGACCTTGAAAGATTTCATGTAAAGCACTCTAATTTATATTTGAAACCAGAATGCTATACCATATGATATTTAGATGTCCAATTGTATTCTATTCAAATTGGTTATATTGGGATCAAGAAGGATGTACCGTGTGCGCGTACTCAACGATCACTTGATTGCCTTCAATGTAGGCATTTTGAATTTCACCATCGACACTCATGCGACTTTGCAGGTACACCACCTTTGGACCATGTTCATTGGTTTCTTTCAGGCTTGGAACCACATTTTTAGGTTCTAAATGAAGAAGTCGACAAAAATGGCTCACGAAAGACATAGTAAGCGGTGTTTCACCTCTTAAAACGCGAGAAAAGCTGAGCTGATTCATGCCAAGCTTTTTGGCAAATTCCATCTGAGTGAGTCGCATTTTCGATTTTTTCGACATCCAGATTTGGTAGAGCGCCTCTCTATCTTTGTCGGTAAATTCCATCGTGATTCCTTGTATAACATTTTGGGGTGGATTGTCGTTGTTTTGGTACTTGAGGTTGTCAGAGCTTGGTAAGTGAAAGTCAAAGCTTTGTCTGCTAAACGTCAGCTACAGACAGGACGAGACAAAAATAAACCACACCCTAACCATTCATAAAATACATCATTAACACCGCTTAGTTATTTAATTTCAATAGGTTAACAAATTAGTCAATATGTAATTAGCAAGTTAATTTGCGACAAGAAATTCAGATCGAGATTATCATTCCACATTTAAGTTTTGGGCTTAGCTTTTCTGATTGGCGTTAGCTACATTTCGCCTGCTTATACAAAACTCATTACTTTGTAATCTAACAATATATTGCGCAAGTATAGGCTGCACTTCAGGCAAACTATCCGAAAGGTTAGGACGCAAAGCCACCGGTCTGTCGACATCTCATGTCTATGATAGCGGGGTTGCCATTTAGCGAGTCTCGCTAGATGTTTCGCGTGCCGGAGTGTCATCTTTTTTGTTATCCATAGATAAGGACAAATGATGAACAAACTCCCAAACAAATCACTCATTGCGTTAGCTTTACTTAGTGTAAGCGGTGCCAGCTTCGGCCATGGGTACGTTTCAGCGTACGAAAATGGTGTTGCTGAAAGCCGTGCGGCACTTTGTAAGTTCCCAACCAGTGACACAAACGAAAAGAACACCAACTGTGGCGCTATTCAATATGAACCGCAGAGTGTAGAAGGGCCAGATGGTTTCCCTGAAACAGGCCCACAAGACGGTAAAATTGCCAGTGCTCAAACCTCACTAGCAGCGGCACTGGATGAGCAAACCGCAGACCGATGGGTTAAACGACCTATCAAGTCGGGCTCTCAGTACTTTGAGTGGACTTTCACTGCCAATCACGTCACTAAAGACTGGAAATACTACATCACCAAAGCAGATTGGAACCCTAATCAGCCCCTCGCGCGCAGTTCATTTGACCTCACGCCTTTCTGTGTTGTCGATGGGGGAATGGTTCAGCCACCAAAACGTGTTAGCCACCTTTGTAACGTTCCTGAGCGAGAAGGTTATCAAGTGATCCTTGCTGTTTGGGATGTAGGCGATACGGCAGCTTCGTTCTACAATGTTATCGACGTGAAATTCGATGGTGACGGTCCAGTGATTCCTGATTGGAGTCAAGGCGGTCAAATCAACCCTACGCTCGATCTGAGTGTTGGCGATACGGTTTATACCCGAGTGTTTGACAGCAGCGGTGAGAACTCGTCTTACAGCACAGAACTCGTAATTCAAAACAGCGAACAAGGTAAAGCAACCAACTGGTCTTATGCTCTCGCGAGTAAGATTAACCAAGAGCAAAGCCAAATTCGTGCCGGTCAGCTTAATGACCAAGGCGAATTTACCCCTGTTTATGGAACCAACCCAGTCTACCTAAAGGCAGGGTCAGGACTAAACAGCGTTGAAATCGGCTATAAATTTGAAACACCAGAGCCGGATTACGACCTTGATGTTGTAGGGCTACAGTCAGAATACGTGATTGGCGAGTCACCGACAGAGCTTGATCTGACACTAACCGCCACAGGCGACTTAACGACTGAGTTGACTGTCTACAACCACCATCGCGAACCATTAGCTTCTTACTCGAAGGCGCTGAAAGACGGTGAGGTTGAAAACACGACGATGACTCTATCTAAGTCTGAGCCAGGGCATCATATGTTAGTGGCTGTCACTAAAGATGACCAAGGTAAAGTGATTGACCAAAACACGCTAGATTTCCACCTAGTAGAAGATCAAACGCCGCCACCTGGCGACTACGACTTTGTTTTCCCACAAGGATTAGAAAGCTACACAGCGGGAACTAAAGTATTAGCCAGTGATGGTGCGGTTTATCAGTGTAAAGAGTTCCCATACTCAGGTTACTGTGTACAGTGGTCACCATCGGCGACGCAGTACGAACCAGGAGTTGGTTCTCACTGGCAATCAGCTTGGAACAAGCTGTAAGTCGTTTATATACAAAAAGAGGATGCCCAGTGCATCCTCTTGTTTATTTTAGGTATAGTTAAAACCAACCTGAGATTAGGCGTTTAAACCAATCAAACAACTTCTTGAACAGACCGCCCTCTTCAACATCTTGCTGAGCAACCAATGTTGCGCTTGCGACCTCTTCGCCATCAATACTGTAGATCACCTGCCCGACAGCATCTCCCTGACTGATGGGTGCCACCAACTCGCCATTGTATTCAATCTCGGCTTTAAGCTTGCTCGCATCACCTTTTGGTAAGGTAATCAACACTTGTTTATCAACGCCAACAGGAACGAGGTCTTCACTACCCATCCACACTTTTGCTTCAGCTAACGTATCTGTCACTTTGGATGGAGAAACGGTATCAAAGAACCTGAAACCGTAGCTCAGTAATTGTTTGCTTTCTGACTCACGGCTTTTGGTACTGCTAGAGCCCATCACCACCGAAATTAAACGCATGTCACCACTGGTTGCCGATGTCGCCAAGCTATAGCCTGCCCCACTTGTATAACCGGTTTTCATACCATCAACGTTTAGGCTTCTATCTCTAAGCAGGCCATTGCGGTTGTATTGGGTAATGCCGTTGTAGGTGTAAGAAGTTTCACTATACAGCGAATAGATGTCAGGTAAATCACGAATGATAGCTTGGCTAAGCAGAGCGATATCATGCGGTGTTGAATACAAGCCGTCGCTGTCTAAACCATGTGGATTGGAGTATCCGGTGTTATCAAGACCAAGCTTTTGCGACCAGCTATTCATTAGGCTAACGAATGCGCCTTCACTACCCGCTACGTGCTCAGCAATAGCCACACTGGCATCATTGCCGGATTGAACAATCAAACCACGGTACAAATCGATAAGTGGAACATCTGTCCCTACTTCGATAAACATTTTTGAAGAGTCAGGGAAGTTCTTTGCCCAAGCTTTACGGCTAATACGAACTTGATCGTCGAGAGAAATATTACCGCTTTTCACTTCTTGGCCGGCTACGTAAGCCGTCATCAGCTTGGTTAAGCTCGCTGGGTTAAGCTTCTTGTCCGCATTTTTCTCCACCAACACAGCACCAGTATGGTAATCAATCAAGATATACCCTTTGGCGCCTAATGTTGGAGGATCAGGAATAATGGTAGGTGCGGCAAATGCACCAAACGAAAGAGAAAATGTCGAAAGAAGCGCTGTGAATTTTAGAAAACGCGTGGTCATGATATGCGACGTCTCACTTTAAATGATTGAGTAACGACCTCAGTATAGACAACCTTGCAATAGAATCAGTAGCTTTGACATCAATCGTTACTATTCAGTAGGAATTTTGGTAAATATTTACCCAGATGACGGAATTAGATACAGAAAAACCAGCGCCGAAACGCTGGTTTTGTAATCTTTTGGCTTAGTTTTCTATTAAGCGGCTTTTAGCTCTTCGCGTGCTTTCTTTCTTGCCATTAGCTTCTCGCGGTAAACAAACCAAACGTAGCTTGCGACGATAGAGAAGAACAAGTACGAGAGTGAGAACACTAGTGGTGAACTAATGAGGTCTTGCGAGATTCCCCAAGATACGCCCGCAACTGTCACTGCGATTTTAGAGAATAGACCACAAAGCAATAGCAGAAGTGCTAGTTGCGGGAAACGACTACTGCGGAATGCAAACCAGTAGCAGCTACCTACCGCAAGAGTAGAAATGTAAAGACCAAGCAAGAATGAATGAAGGTGGTCTGCTGACGCGACACCTGCGGAAATCGACACCATGAAGATAATAAATAGTTTCATATTTTGCCTCGCTCTTAAAACTAGAAAAAGCTTCCTTTCATTTCTGCAAACTCATTTTGCGTATATTTTCGCCCATCTGGTATTAAATTCAAGCTGTATTTTTGTCTATTTATTACACAAAATTCATAGCAATCCCATATGTAAATAACTTGTTAAATGACTATTTCTTAAGGTTTCTTTATTTACTTAGTGTTAAGCAGAAACCCTATAAGATTCACTTTTAAATGTTACAGTCAAATAACATTTGTTACAGTTTAAATTATTTTGATATATGTGAATGAAAACACTAAATGTGCAACTGAATTGACAAACCTATGGGTTCAAAAACTTAGTTTTCGAAAATCGACGCAGTACAACATTCAGGGTGAACTTATTTGTGTGAGCTTAACCACTGTTCACTGCATTGTGTCTCGTCTCAGCACTAGGGCTTTGGTACCTTTGCGTCACAAATTTATACGTATCACATACCATGCCTTCCCAGTACCGAATTAAGAAGATAGTCGAGATCGGCGATACTCTTCACCGTAGCGGCTGTGCGCCATACAAACTAGAAAAATACACTCAGTTTTATGCTCGTAAACATGGGGTGGATGTTATGATCCAAGCTACCCCAACGACGGTTAATTATCAGTTTCCTGATGACAATAATGCGGTTGTGATGAAGCGCCACCAGCCAGCATCTATTAACTTAAGTTTGCTTGCCAATACCATCATCAGAATCAACCAGCCAAGCAGCGAACCGGTACCCGAGCCAGTGGGTTACCCTAAGTGGGTCATTGCGCTAGCTAATATGGGAATTCCACCAGCCTACCTCATGCTCGTGGGCAGTACGCTAGATGCGGTTTTGTTTTCAGTCTTGCTTGGGTTTATGGTTTGGGGGGCTCAACAAATATGCAAGGCTCGCCGTTCAATAGCGGTTGAGTTTATTGCTGCGCTTATCACTGGGATGCTGGTTGCTTGGTTCGCAAGTACAGGGGCTGCTGTCCCCGTTTGGGCTTTGTGTATCGCGGCAATCGTTCTCTTTGTTCCCGGACTTTCCATTGCTAACTCACTAGAGTGTCTTGCGTTTAATGATCTTGTTTCAGGCACAAGTCTATTGGGCCAAAGTGCGCTGACGCTTATCAAGCTATTTGTCGGTATTGTTATGGGGCTCAATATTGGTGAGGCCATCTGGGGACAAGCTGCGTCTATTGAGTACATTAATGAAGTGCCTGTATGGCTGCATATTTCCGGTTTGTTCCTAATCTCAATCTCACTTGGCATCATCTTCAATGCACGCCCTACCGATATATTGCTTGGTTTGCCTGTTGCCGCTCTGGGCATGTGGGGGCCATTTTATCTAGGCTTTGAGAGTGGTTGGGTCGTTGGCACTTGGGTTACAACAGTACTGATTACTTTGTATGGCACTTGGGTGGCTAAAAAAATGGATCTCACTGGTTCGATATACATCGTGCAAGGGATCATCATTCTAGTACCAGGAAGCCGAGTGTTAGTTAGTGCGAGTCAATCAGTGTTTGAGCAGTCAGTGTTGCCGATTCCGAGTATTGGCCTTTCCGCACTGTTTATGTTCTCAGCCATCGTCGCAGGCCAAATCACCGCGTACTCTATCTATTCACCTAAGATAGAAAGGTAGTTTGTCGTCAGGTAATAAAAAAGCCCTATTCAAACTTCGCTTGTTAAGCGGCTTTTGAATAGGGCTCTTTACCCTTGTGTTTCATGTTGCGCTGATAACTCCCTTTGCCTTTTTTCGCTTTCTCTACCTTGGCTCTGTAGAGCTTACTGGTTACCATCGCCCTTAGAGCATTGTCTTTTACTTGACCTCTACCCATCTCGACATCATGGATGAGGCTAACCTCTTCGATGCCACCTTTAGGTTTGTTCTTAGCCATACGGCCTCCACAATAAATGATTAAATATTAGCCAGAGAATAGTAAAACGATACAATCTACTAGCCAAACGAATGTTACACTATTTATACGCTAATCAGTAATATTTTCGAAACTATACCTAGCGCAAATTTCTAGTGAAAACACGATATTAAACTGTACAAAGCTCCTTATTTTTATTGACTTAGTTGCACTTCGCTTTAGACTGGATCGCAGCTAGAAAACGGTTCTTGTTTAATTTCGCCGTTTCGTTGGATTACTTGAATATCTACCGCAACGTCGTACGCAATAGCAATCTCCTTTTCCACGCTATCGGTGCCGTATGGCTTTTACAAGGTTTATCAAGGATATACATTATGTCTAACACTGTTACTGGTACAGTTAAATGGTTCAACGAAACTAAAGGCTTTGGTTTCATCCAGCAAGAAAACGGCCCAGACGTTTTCGCACACTTCTCAGCAATCACTGGCGACGGTTTCCGTACTCTAGTTGAAGGCCAAAAAGTTGAGTTCGTAGTATCTCAAGGTCAAAAAGGCCCACAAGCTGAGCAAATTAAAGTACTTTAATTGTCTAGTACTAAAGATTTACAATAGCCAGCATTACGCTGGCTATTTTTTTGACTATAAGTAAGGCTCATGGCTCTTAAACCCACTATTTATAAATTCCGAATTTCTCTTTCCGACACCAACCGCGACTTGTACGACTCTTCACAGCTTACTGTCGCACAGCACCCATCAGAAACAGTGCCACGAATGATGGCGCGCATTTTGGCCTTCTGTGTTAAATGGCAGCCGGAGCTTGCGCTAACAAAAGGCTTATCAACCACTGAAGAGCCGGATCTTTGGGTCAAGTCTCTCGACGACCAAATTCAACTTTGGGTTGATATCGGAGAGCCATCCCTTGATCGCATTAAGAAGTCTTGTCGCTTGGCTAAGAAAGTGGATGTCTTCTCTTTTAACAGTAAGTCCGATGTTTGGTGGGAGCAAACCAAAAATAAAGTCCACCAATATGATGCGAGCATCTACCGCTTTGACTGGAACGGTATCGAAGCACTGTCAGAGGTTGTCGAACGCAGTATGGATCTATCAGTGATGATCACTGGCGATAGCTTGTTTGTTGACTCTGACAAAGGGTCATTTGAGATTTCTCTAGAGAGCTTACAGTCGAATGACTGATTTGGAGCTGCAACTCAAAGCGATAAAAGCAGACTCTCTGCCGTCATTGGTTGCTCTATCTAAAGCTTGGGATTTGTTTTGTCAGGCACACTCACGTTTGTTTGAAAAAGCGCGACAAAACAAACCGGAAAGCCCTGTTTCTAGTCACCTACTTGGCATTCTGACTAAGGCCCACGTTGAAGCGAGCAGTTACGTGCAATCTAACGCTGCGTCTATGCAGGCAATGCATCAAGCATTCCATGACAATTTAGGTCAAGACCACGCGGGAAAGTTTGAAGAGCAAGGAATGGATCAACTGATCCTTTGCACTCATCTATGGTTGTATGTCCAGGGTTATTTAAGGCTCGATTTTAGTCTCGCTAATGATCATGCACAAAACAGTGCTGAGCTAATATCTTCGGTTAATAAACTAGATGTTCAGTCGCTGAGAACAGAGTTTTTGTCGAGCTACTATCACGGCTCAGAGCGCTCCCCTATTCAAGCTTCGGGATCATTTACCCCTATCACTTGGCTTAAGAAGTTATTCAGCTAGTCTAACGGTGACAGCACCGCGTAGTGATGAACCAAAATCGAAAGGCCCTCGAAATGAGGGCCTTTTTAATATTGCTCAGATTATAGGTAAGTATGAGGGCCAAACACTTCGTAATGAATTCGGTCGCGGTCAACACCTAGCGCTTCCAATTGACGTACCACTGATTCCATAAAGCCCACTGGACCACATAGATAGAAATCTGCGCTGCCAAGGGGTAGCTCCTTCGCGACTAGGTTCAAATCTAGCTCACCAGAAAAGTCAGCACTTGCTTCATTTAAGTACCAAGTGAAACGCTTCCAGTTGTTCTGCTCTACAAGCTGCGCGGTTTCATCTTTGAATGTGTGTTGCTTTTGGTCGTTGCATGCGTAAAGAACACTCACATCTTTCTTACCTTGTGAAGCGAGGGTCTGCATCATAGATTGAATCGGAGTTGCACCAACACCCGCCGAAATAAGCACCACTGGTTGCTGCTTTTCTTGGTAATAGAAGTCACCCGCCGGAGCATAAAGACTCACTCTATCGCCTTCATTGACTTCGTCATGGAGGAAGTTAGACACCAAGCCTTTATGTTTTCCGACTTCGCGTTTCACTGAGATTCGGTAATCGTTGCCATTCGGCTTTTGAGACAAAGAGTACTGACGAATTTCGTTGTAATCTCCTTGGCTCGGCTTTAGCTCAATACCAATGTATTGACCTGGTTGGTAATCCAACACTGCACCACCATCTTCTGGCTCTAGCACAAAGCTTGTCACTAACTCTGATTCTGCCTTTTTCGACTTAACGACAAATCCACGTGCGTTTTGCCAACCACCCACGGCTTGCTTACGTTGTAGATATAATTCGCCCTCGCGATCGATGAATACCTGAGCAAGGAAAAGGTACGCAGCGGTCCACGCTTCTTCCACTTCTGGAGTGAAAGCTTCTGTCGCCAGTTCACGTAGTGTTTCAATTAGATGATGACCAACAATTTGGTAGTGCTCCGCTTGGATGTTAAAGCTAGTATGTTTGTGAGCAATACGTTCAACCGCAGAAGTCAGCGCTTCTAGGTTCTCAATGTTTTTCGCATAAGCCGCAACCGCTTCGAAAAGAGCCACACTTTGACGCCCTGTTTTTTGGTGGGTCATGTTAAAGATGTCTTTTAGCTCTGGGTTGTGGCTAAACATTCTTTGGTAAAAATGCTGAGTCAACGCCGGGCCTGCAGACTCTAGAAGTGGAATAGTGCTCTTTACGACTTCGATATGTTGGTTGTTAAGCATTAGGACTTACTCCTCAGTAGTTATAGTTAGTTATATTTAAGTTTTTTATACCCCTTAACAGCACGAAGTGTGCCAACTTCAGAATCCCTTTAAACTGCTAGTTTTATTGCTATTTTTGCTTAGAAAAAGTCATTACGACACTTTTGAAATAGGTCAAATTGACATTAATGGGTTGCAATACCGCATTCAGTGTGATTAATTTAGCAACATCCGATTCAAACTGGGTTTCTCCTACCCTCGCTGTTGGTAATTTTATGCAAGATATCTCTGTTTCAACCCTCATTGATATGACGATCGGTCTCGCTCGCGGAGACAACGATCAAGATAGATTCAACAACCTGCTTGATGCCATTCGTAAATCGATTCAGTGTGACAGTGTCGCGCTACTGTCACGCCAAGGAGACACATTAGTCCCTTTGGCTCTGCAGGGTTTAACCCGTGACACATTAGGTCGTCGTTTTAAGATAGACGAACATCCACGATTTGCCCGAATCTGTGAGTCGAAAACCGCGGTAAGATTTGACGCCGATAGCGATCTTCCTGATCCGTTTGATAATTTGCTCCTCGATTACGAAGGCGATTTACCGATGCACTCGTGTATGGGCTTACCTTTACTCTATGCCGACAAACTGCTTGGCGTCTTAACTCTTGATAGTTTAACGCCAGGCGTGTTTGAGCAGTTTCCAACTCGCAGCCTAGACGCACTCTCGGCTATTGCGGCTTCTACACTAAAAGTCGCGCTCACGGTAAGCCAACTAGAACAACAAGCAAAGCAAACCCAACAACGCTTTGAAGAGCTTAATGAGGACGCTTGGGATCGTGATGGAGGGGATATCATTGGTGATAGCGTCGCGATGCAAGCTTTGAAGGCCGACATTGAGGTCGTCGCTCCATCCAGTTTCAATATTTTGATTCATGGTGAAACCGGTGTCGGCAAAGAGCTTGTCGCCCGTAGCCTGCATCATCTATCACCACGTAAAAAACAGCCCTTGGTCTATGTAAACTGTGCCGCTATTCCCGAAAATTTGGTCGAAAGTGAACTGTTCGGGCACGTTAAAGGCGCCTTTACGGGTGCCGATAAATCTCGTTTAGGTAAGTTTGCCTTAGCCGATGGCGGAACACTTTTCTTAGATGAGATTGGTGAGCTTCCTCTCGCGGCACAAAGCAAGATTCTGCGTGCACTGCAAAACAATGAAATCCAACCGGTCGGGCAAGACAAGGTAGAAACCATCGACGTCCGCGTTTTAGCCGCCACTAACCGAGATCTCAAAGAAGAAGTCTCTGAAGGGCATTTCCGCTCAGATCTCTACCACCGCTTAAGCGTCTACCCAATTACCGTCCCAGCACTTCGTGAAAGAAATGGCGATATTGTTTTGCTCGCCGGCTATTTTCTGGAGCAAGCAAGACGTAAGCTCGGTATTGTCCAGATCAAGCTAGGTAAAGACGCTCAGCTTGTTCTTTCTCGCTACAACTGGCCGGGCAATGTCCGTGAACTTGAACACGTCATCAATCGAGCAGCACTCAAAGCACGAGCTCGCGGTAAAAATGGTAAACTGATTACGGTATCAATCGAAGATATCGGTGAACTGCAGTCTATTGTTTCGGGCAACGATACGGCGCTGGACTCCCCCAATGCCAGCGTGGAGTTAGACATCTCATTGGGTCTACGCGAAGCCACTGAAGAGTATCAACGCAAAATGATCGTTTCGGCCTTAACCGAGGCGGAGTTTAATTGGGCCAAAGCGGCACGTACACTAAAAACCGATCGCGCCAACCTGACTCGTTTGGCTAAACGCCTTGGTATCGAGGTTACCAAGAAACATCAGGTAAAACTTGGCTGAGCTTTTAGGATTCAAGAATGATCACATCTCGGTTACAATGCGTAACGTAAATGTCATCTGAAGTTAGAATTATATAAATAGGATTGTTATGAAGTTTATCCGCTGGTTTTTAGGACGCGTTATCCTACTGCTCAACTTTGTCTTCTCACCAAAAGGGGTTAAGCGCTCAAGCGAAGCCCAGCAAGAGGTAGACACCAAAGCACAGTCACTTGCACTGTATCAGTTTGAAGCGTGTCCGTTCTGTGTAAAAGTGCGCCGAGCAATGAAGCGTCAATCGGTTAAATTTGACCTTCGTGATGCTAAGAACGATCAGACGCACCGCTCAGAACTTGAAGTAGGTGGTGGAAAAGTAAAAGTCCCTTGTCTAAGAATTGAAAAGGACGGAGACGTACAATGGATGTATGAGTCTTCGGATATTGTCGCGTACTTGGAGAAAGAGTTC
Organism: Vibrio tubiashii; assembly: GCF_028551255.1. NCBI lineage: Bacteria > Pseudomonadati > Pseudomonadota > Gammaproteobacteria > Vibrionales > Vibrionaceae > Vibrio > Vibrio tubiashii. The sequence continues at coordinate 1,168,965 of NZ_CP117030.1, forward strand.
GCATAAACAGAAGGATTGTCTATGTCACATGTACCATTGAATATTCGCGATATCAAAGCCATTGTTTTTGATTTGGATAATACTCTGGTGAGTTCTGACATGGACTTCCGTTGGCTAAGAGAGCAAATCGGCTGCCCGCTCGATAAAGACTTGCTCTCTTTTGTCGACCAGTTGGACTGTGAGCAAACCTCTCAACAAGCCAACGAGCTAATTCTCCAGCATGAGTTAGATGACGCCAATTCATCACACCCTATGCCCGGATGCCAGTCTCTGATTGAGTTTATCCACTCTAATCAGCTCTTAACTGCCATTATTACGCGCAACTGTGCCCAAGCCGCAGAGCAAAAAGTCTCTCACAACGAACTCAAAATCCCGCGTATCATCACCCGAGAGCATTTTCCCCCCAAACCTGCTCCCGATTCATTGGTATCTCTCGCAGATGAGTGGAACTTAGAACGTCATCAAATCCTGTATGTCGGTGATTATCTGTATGACTTGCAAGCTGCCTTTAATGCAGAAATGCCCTCTTGTTTACTAACACATGGCAAGCCTACAGAATTTTCGGCGCACGCCTCTTTGATCGTTGAGCACCTGCATGATTTAGAACAAGCGTTTGCTCCATTTCACCAATAGATCGCATTAGTGGCGTAAATACAATCACTGTGTAACAATTAGTTTCTGTGCCCAATTTCGAGAAATGGCCTTCCAATCAGCGAGATAGTCTATGTCTGAAAACAAAGTTCTTGTCCTTTACGCTCACCCTTCACCTCAACGCTCTGAAGTGAATCAACACCTCTTTAAAGCAGCAAAAAAGGTTGAAGGCGTTACGGTTGTCGATCTTTACCATGAGTACCCGACCTATCACATCAACATAGATAAAGAGCAGCAAAGGTTAACTGACCATGATGTGATCATTTTCCAGTTTCCCCTCTACTGGTACTCAACGCCTGCCATTTTAAAAGAGTGGCAAGATCTGGTTCTAGAATATGGGTTCGCCTACGGACATGACGGCACTGCGCTACATGGCAAAAAGTTCCTCTGCTCTCTCTCTGCAGGAGGTAAAGCGGATGCCTACCAAACCGATGGCTACAACCACTTTACGATTCGCGAGTTGCTCCATCCGTTGGAGCAAATGGCAACGCTAACAGGCATGCAATACCTCGCACCCTTTGCACTGTTTGGTGCGCGTACTGCTCAAGAAGATGGACGAGTGAAATCGCACGTTGAAAACTGGTCAAGCTTGCTAACCAAACTCGTCGCCAACGAGATAGATTTCGAACAAGCGAGTAAACCAGAAAAACTCAATCATTATCTCGCCACATTAGTGAAAGAGGACTAAGCATGACAGGTTACTTTCTCCAAGCCTTTATTTACCTCGTAGCGGCTGTGATTGCTGTGCCTATCGCCAAACGATTAGGGTTAGGTTCGGTTCTTGGTTATCTCATCGCGGGCGTCATTATCGGCCCGATTATTGGGCTAGTAGGCGAAGAAACCACAACCATTCAACACTTCGCTGAGTTTGGTGTTGTGATGATGCTGTTCTTAGTCGGTCTTGAGCTAGAACCTAAGATGCTATGGTCGATGCGTAACCGTCTATTGGGCCTTGGAGGCCTGCAAGTTGGCGGTACAACCGCAGTTGTTATGGCCATTGCTCTATACTTCGAGCAGCCGTGGACGATAGCGTTAGCAATAGGCTTAATCTTTGCGCTTTCATCAACTGCGATCGTTCTACAAACTTTTAATGAAAAAGGCTTAACGAAAACTGAAGGCGGACAGAACGCATTTTCTGTTCTGCTATTCCAAGATATCGCCGTTATTCCGATGCTGGCGTTTATTCCGCTACTTGCTTTGCCCGAGTTAGTCGAACAGGCGCAAAATGCCGTGGGCAACGCCGCAGACCACCATGAAGAGTTAAGTTTAGTCGCAGGCCTACCAGGCTGGGCCTATGGTTTGGTCATCATCGCTTCTATAGTGGGATTAGTCATTGGCGGCCACTTCTTAAGTCGCCCTCTGTTTCGTTTCGTCGCCAGCTCAGGCCTACGAGAAATATTTACCGCTACAGCGCTGATGTTAGTAGTAGGGATAGCGGCATTAATGAGCTTAGTCGGGCTTTCTCCGGCACTAGGCACATTCTTGGCGGGTGTCGTGCTTGCCAACAGTGAGTTCCGCCATGAGCTTGAGTCTAATATCGATCCATTTAAAGGGCTTCTGCTTGGGCTATTCTTTATCACTGTTGGCGCAGGCATCAATTTCGGCATTTTATTCAATGACTTTGCGCTTATCATTGGCTTGACGATTGGAGTCATGCTGCTCAAAGCACTCGTCCTCTATGCTCTAGCATTTATTTTCCGCATCAAGAATAGTGACCGTTGGCTGTTTACTCTCAGTCTTGCTCAAGCGGGTGAATTTGGATTTGTGCTGCTTAGCTTTACCGTGCAAAACCATGTTATTCCGCAAGATATCGCTCAAACGCTTTCGCTCGTTGTAGCGCTGTCTATGTTCCTTACACCGGGACTGTTCATTCTATTCGATAAGGTGATCTTACCGCGCTTTGAACAGCAATCGAATGATCAAGAAGCCGATACCATTGAAGAGCAAGGCACTGTGATTATTGCGGGGATTGGGCGCTTTGGTCAGATTGTTAACCGCCTATTGGTTGCCAACGGGATTAAAACGGTCGTCCTTGATCAACAAGCGGCGCAAGTTGATGTTATGCGACAAATCAATACTAAAGCCTACTTTGGTGATGCTAGCAGACCTGACTTACTCCATACCGCAGGGATTGAAGACGCGGCGATGATCGTTATCGCTATCGACAATCCAGACACAAGCGTTGAGCTGACCAAGTACGTGAAACATACCTATCCGAAAGTGAAGGTGTTAGCGCGCGCCTTTGACCGCGGCCATGGCTATCTACTGAGACAATCTGGGGCTGATATTGTCGAACTTGAGACTTATCACTCAGCTTTAGAACTCGGTGCACACGCGATGCGTTCTTTGAACTACCATCCATTTACTGTAGAGCAGCAAAAATCAGCGTATAAACGCGTTGAAGACAAAAAGTCTGACATCCTGTACCAAGCTTGGGAAGATGACTCTGAAGGTGAACGCTTTGATAATAACTATCGTAAACTGTTTATGCACCTTGAAGAGCAAATCAAACTGGCGATACAAGCTGACCGCAGCGACCGCCATGAAGGTGGAGAACGAGGCTGGACTCCTCCTCCCAAAGGGTATGCGGATGAGTTTAAAGAAGAGTAATTTTCCTGTTTTTCTAGATTTAGACTTGAATTCTTACACCGCAGTAACGATGTAACAGTAACTTGAATGAAAACCGAGGCATCAAGCCTCGGTTTGTCTTTATACCAATCAGGATAAATAGATGACCAGATAATTGCGCAGGGAAAATCGCTCAGAGCAAGGCATAGATTGCAGCTAGCTAGTTGACCTACCTACAAAATCTATAACGATGCTATCAGCGATTTTAACTAGCAAGAATGACCAGATATTTATTCTGGTTGGTATTACAACTGGTGAAATAAACTAAGCTCAATTATGACTGTAACGACACAAGAAACATCCCCTTCGCTGGGGCAACAGCTATTCAAAATGACCTGGCCAATGCTCTTTGGCGTGTTGTCTATTATGAGTTTCCAATTGGTAGATAGTGCGTTCATCGGTCAGTTGGGTATTCTGCCTCTTGCGGCACAAGGTTTTACCCTGCCAATTCAGATGGTGATCATCGGTATTCAGGTTGGTCTGGGTATCGCGACAACCGCTGTGATTGCCAAAGCCATTGGAGCAAATCAAGAGCGCTATGCTAAACAACTCGGTGGCCTCGTGATTGCGATGGGAAGTATTGGTGTCGCGCTATTTTCAGTCATTATTTATCTGCTGCGTGAACCGATTCTGTCTCTTCTTAGTGCTCCGGATAGTGTTCTTCCTATCATTGATAGCTATTGGATTTACTGGCTAGTCAGTGCTTGGGTGGGTGCAGTGCTCTATTTCCTTTACAGCGTATGTCGTGCCAACGGTAATACCATGTTGCCTGGCACCATGATGATGGTCACCAGCCTTCTCAACTTAATCCTCGATCCTATCTTTATTTTCACTCTAGATATGGGGATCAACGGAGCGGCTATTGCCACCATTTTGGCCTTTGGTATCGGTATTTTGATTGTCGCACCTAAGGTGACGCGTAAGCATTGGATGAGTTTCGATTGGAGCGATTTGAATGCGGTTAAAAGCGTGCGCTCGATTGGTAACATCATGGGCCCAGCAATGATCAGTCAATTGCTGCCGCCACTCTCATCGATGTTAGCCACAAAGCTCCTCGCTAGCTACGGCACAGCAGCCGTTGCAGCATGGGCACTCGGGTCTCGCTATGAATTCTTTGCGATTGTCTCGGTGCTTGCCCTGACCATGTCAATGCCGCCTATGGTTGGTAAGCTACTCGGTGGGAACAATTTGGCCGACATTCGTAAACTTGTGGTGATTGCGTGTAAATTCGTTATCGGTTTTCAAATCGTTATCGCGGCGATCACCTTACTTACCTCTGATTGGCTCGCATTACTAATGACCAGCGAAGCAGAAGTAGAAACCATCCTAAACTACCACCTGATGATCGTACCATTTAGCTTGGGGCCTTTGGGCATCTGCATGCTGATGGTTTCAATTTCAAACGCACTTGGCAAATCCTATACCGCCCTGACTATCTCAGCTCTACGTCTGTTTGCCTTTTTCCTACCTTGCTTGTGGTTAGGTGCGCAGCTAGGAGGGATTCAAGGTCTGTTTTGGGGCGCATTCGGCGGCAATATCCTAGCGGGCATATGCGCTTGGTCTATGTACCAAAGAGCATTAGGCCAAATTGAAACTAAGCTACAATCTGCATAATTTGTTGATTGCAATCTAAAGCATATGTCGATAGTCTAAAAACTCATCACATAGGAATAATTATGACATTCACGTTTACCTACCTTTGGCTCCTTCTCCTCAATGCCTGTAGCCGGTAGATAACCTCCTGTCTGGCTGCGAGAAACGTAGCCAGAACACCACTTTTCTCGTAGCCCTCCACTCTTTAAAGTAAGGATACGAGAAACATGACTGAAGAAGCACACGTCGCCCCCTCCTCAAGCTCACCCATCTCTCAAGTTGGAATCTTGCTTGCGCTAGCAGGTTGCATTCTTTTTTCGATAAAACCCGTTTTGGTCAAAGTTGCCTACCAATATGGTGGCGACGCAACCTCTATTATGACTCTGCGGGCGTTTAGCTCTCTTCCACTCTACCTACTTATGCTCGTTTACCTTTGCACAAAATCTGAAAACCGAAGTAAAGTTAAACAACATGCCTTTAAAGCTGCTGCTATTGGTGTGATGGGCTACTACGTTGCAAGCTTCCTTGATATTGCCGCGCTGGAGTTTATTACCGCCCAGCTAGAACGATTATTGATCTTCTTGTTTCCTACTTTTGTCGTGCTGATCAGTTGGGCCTTGTATCAGCAAAAACCAAGCCGCACCGTCATCGTCTCTGCGTTGATTGGTTACCTAGGGATCAGTTTTATTGTTGTTCATGACTTTAACACTCTAGGTCAATCCGTGCTTCTTGGCAGCTTACTCGCTATAGGTTCAGCACTGGTGTTCGCGTTTTATCTCGTATGGAGCAAGCCACTTATCGGCCACCTTGGTAGCTCACTGTTTACAAGTATTGGTATGGGGAGCGCCGGGGTGGCTATTTTGGTTCACTTAGCGTTGAGCGGCGCCGATATTGCGACTTGGAGCCAAGAGCTAATCGTAACTGGTGTACTACTTGGCATATTCTGTACTGTGTTGCCTTCGTATTTGGTCGCTGCCGCGATGGCAAGGCTGACACCAACGACCTTGAGCCTAACAAGTAATATAGGCCCAGGAATTACCGCTGGAATGGCGGTCGTGGTACTCGATGAAGTGTTTACGATCTGGCATGCACTGGGGCTTGTTCTTGTCGTCGTGTCGGTTTACACCTTAAATAAAAAGTAAACCTGCACCAAATTTTGCTGAATCATTCGAATCGTTTGTCCAACACGCTCAAATTCGTCAGGTGACCTGAGCTAAATAACATCGTATGATTCAGCTTATCTATTTTTCAGACACTTATATCATGAGCACCCAAAACCACCACCCTCTTCAAGGCGCTAGTTGGATGTTAAGCGCAGGACTGGCTTTTGCCATCGTAAATAGCTTGGCTCAAGTGGCGAGTATCAATTACGGTCTTTCTTCGACGACGGTTGCCCTGATTCAATATGCAATCGCACTTGTGGTTATTCTGCCCTATTTAAAAACACTAGGTATTAGGCAGTCACTGCGCACGCAGAATCTAGGATTGCATATTTTACGCGTCTTCTTAGCGGTGATAGGTATCCAGCTGTGGTTATGGGCCCTTGCCTACCCTGTACCGATTTGGCAAGGCATCGCCCTACTTATGACTTCGCCATTATTTGCGACGATCGGCTCTGGATTATTCCTTAAAGAGAAAGTAGGCGTGGCTCGTTGGGGTGCTACCGTCACTGGCTTTATTGGTGCCATGATCATTTTAGAACCTTGGGCGGACGATTTTAGTTGGGCGACGCTTCTTCCTGTCGGTGCAGCGTTCTTTTGGGCCTGTTACGCGCTGATGGTGAAAAAGCTTTCTTCACAAGACTCTCCATCAACTATGGTTGTCTACCTACTCATACTAATTACACCGTTTAACATTTTGCTCGCTCTACCAGACTGGCAGCTGCCAACAGGTGGAACATTATGGCTAATATTGATTGGGGCAGGCGCGATGACAGCGCTGGCGCAGTGGGCTATTGTTAAAGCATATTCCGTCGCCGATGCTTCGTTTGTTCAACCCTTTGATCACGCGAAACTGCCATTAAATGTATTAGCGGGTTGGATGGTCTTCGGCTGGGTACCACCGGGGAGGCTTTGGCTTGGCGCGGCGATCATTATCGCTTCTGTGGCTTTCATTACCCAATGGGAAGCAAAAAAGCCGAAAAAGTTGAAAGAAATTTCAAGCTAGACCGTTCTAATTAGTCATAGCTTTTAACGGAGAAACCTCTATGACACAACCAATCAAATTAACACTTTACCGCTGGGCTGGCAGTTGGGGACCATTCAAAGTCAACATTCCTTGCGGGGAGTGTACTCTGACCAAAGATATCCTTACCGACACATTCGAAAATGAACTTGCCGGTATCCCAGTCGAGCTTGAAGTGAAAGATTGGTTATCTCACTGGTGGGAACCCTTGAAAGTAGGTGCATGGCACGCGCCCATTCTGATGGTCGAAGGCAAAGTGGTAAGCCAAGGGGAAGCGCTAAACCGTGGTGTGCTCGTGCAATCTATTATTCAAGAATGGACTAAGCGCGATACTCTAAAAGGCAACATTGTTTATGGTAAGGCAACTTGCCCTTACTGTGTCAAAGCGAAAAAGATCCTAGACGAAGCGGGCATTGAATACCAATACTACGATGTCGTTAAAGATAGTGCTGCCCTTTATCGAATGATCCCTGAAGTAAAAGCTATCATTGGTGAGAAGACGCCGGTTACCGTTCCTCAAATCTGGCTGGATGGTCATTACATTGGTGGTGCCGACAACCTCTCCGCTTGGATTGAAGAGAAAGGGCTAAGCACAGTGCCAGACAACGTGGTTTCTCTGTAACCTTTCTACCAAGCAAAAACGACAAAGCCCCGCTGATTGCAGCGGGGCTTTGTTTTGATGAGCCAGACAGCTTCGATCGCCTCACTCATAAAATCCTTTTCAACTACGCGCTGATTACTTTTTTCATCATACGTTTGATAAAAGAAGTCTTCTTCGCTTTAGGCTTGCCATAAAGAGCATCTTGCATGGCTTGCTTTGCGATCATCTGACCTAGATATGCGTTGCCTAATTCGTGATTCATGATTATCTCCTCAAAGTAAGGAGCGTGATTTTAATCACAATTAGATTAAAAACAAGATCTAAATCACATTAAATTTAACCACTAAGCGCGTTTTGGTTGTTGATAGGTTTTTCCGGCTACCTGATAGGTATCTTTGCGCTTCACATCAAACATGACATCAAAGAACCAAGCAACAAAACGAATCACGTCATCGCCTTCATCCATCACATGCTCAACAAACTCTTGCTCTTCACCTTGTTCATTGACCTGAACAGTTACGTGATAGATACGCTTAGCGCCATCGACTTCTGCCAAGGCAAATTGCCCAGTTAGTGATTGAGCAGCTTCAGCTACTTCTTGATCTTCGCTTTCTTTCAGTACTTCTAGAGCTTGCGGTAGATTCTCTTTGTCACATAGCGACTTAACTAGCGTTTCAAAATCTTTAAGTTCCATTGATTCAGTCTCAACATAGAAATTTGCGGGCATTGTATACCCAACGCGCAATCAAGCAAACTTTTGCTGAGTGACGAGAAGCTTTTTCGAAGATATTAGAACCAAACCCATCGTAGTTGCTGAGATGAGATAGAAAACTCCCATGCTCATTTGGCTTTGTACCCAGTGCTCGACCAAGTAGCCACCAAATGCCCCCGACAAACACATTTGTACCGCCCCTGACAATGCAGACACTGAGCCCGCCTGTCGTTTATGTGGTTCAAGCAGCATGCTAATCGAAAGCGGTGTCGCAAGACCTTGGGCAATCGTCAGTAAGGTAAATGCCCACACGAGATTAAACAGAGTGACTTCGCTAACCAATAACCACAGCCCAGCAACCATCATCGTCGAAATAGCCAAAGACAAGATCTGCTTGGTATCTAAATAGCGGTTCACCACATTAAGCAGTAAGCTCCCCATCATTAAGCCGGCTGACGGTATGATCATAACCGAGCCATATTCTGCCGCCGTGAGACCAAGCTGATGCTGCAATATAAACGGCATGACAGATAACGACACAACACTCGTTAGGTAGGTCACCCAGTTATAACTTGCACTAGAGATCACCTGCTTATTGGTCATTAAGCTGCCATAGTTTTTAATCACACTCACCAAGCTAAATTGTGTCTTTCCATAGGTCATAGTTTCTGGGAGAACGAAATACCCCAAAGTAAAGATGGCGATTAGATAGAACAGTACGAACATAAACACCGCTTCCCAGCCCAAATAGAAAGCTATCCAGCCCCCCATGACTGGCGCGATGATCGGCATAATAGAAGCCGTAATAGAAATATAAGATAACGCTTTAGTTAACTGTGAACCTTCGTAGCTATCTCGCAGCACGCTTCGACCAAGAACCGAAGCACTACCCGCCCCTAAACCTTGCAAAAAGCGACCAATAATCAGCACGGTTAGGTTATCGGTGAAAGTAACGCACATGACAGTGGCAGCTAAATAGATCCCCTGCCCGAGGATAAATACCGGACGGCGACCAATGGCATCAGACAAAGGGCCGTAGAAGAGTTGAGATAGACCAAAAGCGACGAGAAAAACGGTGACTAAAAGTTGTACGTCAGCTTGCCCTACATTCAGACTGTTACTGATCATCGGCAATGAGGGAAGATAGATACTGACACCAACTTGTCCCGTCGCGATGATCATCATTGCTAACAAAATAGGTGTTTTTTTCATAGTAGCTCCTCATTAAATCCGACAATAAAGCGAGTTTAAATTAGCCACTATTCAATGATAATATATCGATATGGAAAGTGATTAATTCCCAAAAAGAAACAATAAGGTGGCATTATGGATTGGATTCAAAGTGTGCAGAGTTATATTCGTGTCGTTGATGAAGGCAGTTTTAACGGCGCGGCAAGAACGCTCAACACCACCAGCTCAGCGATCAGTAAACGCATCCATTGGCTAGAAGAGCGCATCGGTGTGCAGTTGCTAAAACGCACGACTCGCTCCGTCACGCAAACTGAAGCCGGCGCCTTATTTTATGAACGTGCTAAGGTGCAACTTGATGGTTGGCAATCGATAGTTGACGAAACACGCTCGGTATCTCAAACGCCTGCCGGATTGCTGAAAATAGGCGCAACTCTGGCCGTGGGCTCAAAATTTCTTGTTCAGTACTTAAACGACTTTTTGCAGATGTACCCTGACATTCGCATTCAACTGATCACAACTACTCCCGGTCAATTACCAACATTGAGTTTGGATCTGTTTATCAGCCGTGAAATAGAACAGCTCAACTCGCTGAGCTTTAAAGCCACTCCCCTTTTTGAACACCGAGCCGGTTTCTATGCGTCACCGAGTTATATTGAGCAATTTGGCGAGCCGCAAAGCTTTAGAGAGCTTACTCAACACAACATGTTGGTATGGGGAGAAAGAACCCAACGAGAGATTTCTTTGACCAATGGGCATAAGATTTTGCTCAATGGCAACTTCGCTACGTCTAACCCTGAAGCGCTTTTTTATGCCGCAAAAAGTGGGATGGGGCTTCTGCTCACCAACGATGTGATGATCAAAGAAGATCTTAAGCTCGGAGCATTGCAACGCATTCTGCCAGATATAACTGCCGATGAAGCAACGGTTTATGCCTACTACCCAAAACTCGACTATCAGCATACACGTACTAAACTGTTTTTAGACTATCTTAAAGAGCGCCTTTCTAACCAACAATAAGCTATATTTACCGAACATATATCCTATATTTGGCATTTGCATTAATATGCTACACATACCATATTTAATGAGTAACTAGATTGAGAATTAAGTGATATAAATCACAATAACAGTGAGTTACCAATATGGTTAGGACAACGTCAGTGAATAACTCGTTAAGCGTCGAGACGATTAACGATACACTTAGCCTCGATGGGCAAGATCTACTTAATAAAGCTACGTTGGAGCTTCAGCAATACTCGAACTCATTTTGTACATGTATTATAGAGCTTGATCAGTTCACCAACCGATCAACGCTCCTCGCCTCTTCTAGCGGAGTAAAGCTGCAGCGCGACGATTATCTCGCGCCGCTGACTCACAGCACTTGCACCTTTGTGATTAAGTCTAATCAGGACTACATCGTCTGCGATTCGGATGCTAAAACGTTACACCCTAACGAACAATATATTTCTGAACATGATATCGAGTCGTATCTGGCAATTCCCCTTAAAACCAGTAATGGTGAGGTTCTAGGAATCTTGCTCTCTGCTTATACTCGCGCTTTAGACCCCAATACCAGAGAGGAGCTTATATACAACCACAAGCTGTTTGCCAATATTGTCACTCACAACCTTAAGTCGAAATGGCTAACGGCACGTTCGGAGACACTGGTTGATCAACTCAGTTATGAAGTATCCCACGACAATCTCACTGGGCTACTTAACAGAAGTTATCTCTCAGATAAGCTTGAGAGACTGAGCCAAACGCAAAACATTCCCTTTACGCTCGCCTATTTGGACATTGATAACTTCAAATCGATTAATGATTTATATGGTAACTATATTGGCGATCAACTGATAAAGTTTGTTGCCAATACCATCAAGGAAGCAATAAAAGACGAGCAATTCGCCTTTCGAATTGCTGGGGATGAGTTTGCCTTTATTACCCAAGCTAGCGATCCTTTTAAAGTTTGCTATACCATCATCAAAAGTCTAGAAAAGGGTTACCAAGATCCTTCGCACAAAATTAAGTTCACAGCGAGCATTGGCTTGGCAAAAAACAACAACCAAAGCCTATCCGCCGACCAAATTATTCTTAATGCCAGTTTAGCTTTGAAGGATTGTAAGCAGTCTCGTCATGTGCACGTGCAATGTTACGATACCCATCTAAGCGCCCAATACTATCGCAAAGCCCTAATCATCGATGCACTCAGAACAGAGCTCGCTAAAGAGTCGATTAGTGATAGCGAACTTTATGTTGCGGTGCAGCCGATTGTTGAACGTGACAATAATCAATGGGAGTATTTTGAAGTGCTCGCCCGTTGGCAAAGCCATGCTCTTGGGACAATTTCGCCGCTAGAGTTCATTGATGCCGCAGAACAATCTGGCCTTATTGTCGAGCTGGGTGAGCACATCGTAGAGTTAGCCTGTAAAGCCAAGTTAGCACTGGAAAAAGGATTGGGGCATGGCGTTCGTCTGAGCCTCAATTGCTCGGCGCACGAACTGCACAATTCGAGTCGCTACTTACAGCACCTACTCGACACCATAAAGCACTATGGTTTTAAACCCGATGAGTTCACCATCGAGCTGACAGAGACGGTGCTGCTATCGCAAACTGAGGAAGTGAAAAAGATACTCAACAAGCTGAGGTTTCTTGGCTTTAAAGTGGCGCTCGATGACTTTGGTACTGGATATTCAAGTCTGAATTATATCCATAGCTACCCAATCGACTGCATCAAGATAGACGCGACCTTTATTCGCAATATGCATACCAATGAAACCGCCGAGCGAGTGGTGTGGCTTATCGTCCAACTTGCCAAGCAATTGAACCTCTCTTTGGTTGCGGAAGGTGTTGAGGATCAAGAAGCACTAGATAAGCTTTATGATATGGGGTGTAGTCAGATTCAGGGTTACTACTTCTCAAAGCCTGATAAACCGCAAAACATCATCAATCAAAACTTTGAACGCATAGCCCAGCAGCAGCAAGTGTCTAACGGATAGGTTCTAGATAGGACAGGTAAGCTGATGCTTAGTTAGAAAGGTACTTCGACCTGCATCATGAAGTCGCCGTCATACTGTTCGTGCCAACGGTAGTCGAGCCGCATGCGTGGTGTACCTGCATCCATATCGCCAAAACCAAGACTCAGCTGCACACCATGGCTCCTGATCCAGTTTTCGGTGTTCATTTCTTTGAGTTTATCTTCCAACTCATTGGGTACCCAAACTCCAACCCCAAAGTAGTTAGACGAAGCATTGTTTGAAATCAGTGGATTGGTCTCGTTACCCAGTAGCCAATCTGACCAATAGGAAGAGTGATCGGTTTTCTCTGCGAGAGTTAGATCCATAAAAGCTTGATGGGATACAGTGTCGTCAATCTCCAAATCGAAGATTGTTGTACACGACGGACTTACGCCTTCAAGCATTAACGAATGCGCAGACACATCCTCTTGGTACAGCTCGCAAGCCGCAGCAAGTGGCGAGAACGATAACATCACACATATCATTCCACATCTAAACATTCACACCTCAAATATATAGAACGAAGTCCTATTTAATAATACTCCTTTTCGCGCAATTTGCGTAATACTTTTGGTGTAACCAACGTTGAGACATCACTGCCTTGTTTAAGTCCGTTGCGAATATCCGTACTTCTCACTTGTACTTTCTCAGGGCAGCATAATAGAGACCAACGATTGACGATCTCTTCCGCTTTATAAAATTTAGCAAAGCTAAGCAGGTTATCTGGCCCCATAACAAAGGTGAGTTCGCTGTCTGGGTACTTAGCCTCTAATGCTTCAAGTACGGCATAAGTCGTTACACTGCTTTTCGGTGAATAGAGAGACTCTTCAATCGTAGATCGCTCTACGTTCTTCACTTGTAAGTCTTCAATAAAAGCGTCAACCAGCTCGCATCGTGCATTGTAGTCCAACATCTGTTTACCCCATGCGTGAGCAATGCTTGGCAGCAAAAGAACTCGATCAAAATGGGTTAAAGACTCAATCACGCTTTTATGGCCCAGGCTTGGTGGGTTAAAAGCGCTTCCAAATACAGCAATTTTGCTCATTTTATTCATTTACTCTTTGTTGAAAACCGTGATCACAGTTTTCTAATTCCTTGATTGCGGTATGATATAGGCACGTGACTTTAACACGTTCACTTCAGCATAAATATGCCTTGCTGAGGTAGACCTGTTAAGGCTACCAACTTTATTGCCCAATTTTAAACTACATTGCTTGCAGGAAGGAAACATAATGGAACAGTTGATTCGCGATGAAATGCGCGTTCTGCCGTCGATCGATCCTCATTTTGAGATAACACGTCGTGTCGACTTTATTAAGCGAAAACTTCAAGAATCAGGATGCAAATCTCTGGTTCTCGGTATCAGTGGTGGTGTTGACTCAACAACGTGTGGTCGATTAGCGCAGCTAGCTGTTGACCAATTAAATGAAGAGTCTAAAGGTGGCTACCAATTTATCGCAGTTCGACTGCCTTATGGCGAACAGAAAGACGAAGATGAAGCACAGCTTGCTCTTCAGTTTATTCAGCCGTCTCATTCGGTTTCCGTTAATATTAAAGCAGGTGTCGATGGCCTTCACGCGGCAAGCCACACAGCGCTAGAAGGGACTGGGCTACTTCCTGAAGATAAAGCCAAAGTCGATTTTGTAAAAGGGAATGTTAAAGCCCGTGCGCGAATGGTCGCTCAATACGAAATCGCGGGTTATGTCGGTGGTTTAGTGATTGGTACTGACCATTCTGCCGAAAACATTACTGGCTTCTACACCAAATTTGGCGACGGTGCCTGTGACCTTGCTCCTCTGTTTGGTCTAAGCAAACGCCAAGTGCGTGAAGTCGCTGCGACTCTAGGTGCGCCAGAGTTGTTGGTCAAGAAGGTGCCTACCGCGGATTTAGAAGAGCTAGACCCACAAAAAGCGGACGAAGATGCGCTTAACCTTACCTATGAACAGATTGATGATTTCTTAGAGGGTAAACCCGTATCTGCTGAAGTGACCGAACGCTTAGTTCACATCTACAAAGTGACTCAGCATAAGCGTCAACCAATACCAACCATTTACGATTAACGTAAAAACAAAATAGCCTCTCGATTGAGAGGCTATTTTCTATTCTTTTGTCTAAGGGCGATTCTTGACCGGATTCGCGTAACTGGCCACTAAAAATGGCTGCGCGTCTTGCGGTAATAAATTGAGTTTGTCAGCCAATGTCGCTTTCACATCTTCACCGACATCTTCGTTACCTGCTGCAAGCTGATTAATTGGGAACAACTTGTAGTTTGCATGTACTTGACGATCAATCTCTTCGGCTAATGCTTCTGGCGTTTCGAAGTCTTGGTCAATCACATCACCAAACGCGACATGCACATGACCTTTTTCACCCACGATGCCTTGGATAATACTTTCGATATCTTCGAACTCGCCTTTCTCGTAGCTTCCTACCGAATCTTTAGCGTGCAGTTCAATCGCTTTGGCAATATCACAAGGGTCATTCTCATAAGAGATGGCAACTGGCACAATTTTCAAAGATTTAATGTACTCAGGGAATGAAAGCTTTTGTTTGCGCCCTTCCACATGAAACATTTTTAGGATCGCCGGATCAGTAAAGTCGTTGCCATCTTTCGCGCGACCTTCTTTTTGTGCAATCCAAATTGAATGGCCAGTTTCTAGCGAATGCTTGATGTAGCCAGACAGCGTTCCTAATGCCTTCATCATTTCACGCGGGCCTTTTGCCGAGCGCTTAACAATAAAGCTTTTGTTGAGCTTCATTAGCTCTGTCGCGCAAGGCTTTTTCAGTAGGTTATCACCAATCGCAATGCGCACGGTTTTATGACCGCTTTGGAACAGACCATAGTTAACAAGTGCCGGATCCATCGCGATATCACGGTGATTAGAAACAAAAAGATACGCTTGCTCAGGATCTAGATTTTCTAGCCCGCTGTAAGTGACACCTTTAGTCGTGGTTTTAAGCGTTTGATCAAGATACTTCTTTACTTCTAATTGAATCGTCTCAACTGAGTTCAGTTTTGACCATTTCATCTTAAGGTAGATCTTAACCATTGGAGACATTAAGGTCTTAAACCAACCTGCATGGTTAGAAAAGCGGTGCTGTAAAATCGCACTGATGAATTCTTCATCGTTAACTAAGCGGTCAATTGCCGCCGGAATTTCGTCATCGTTGTAAGGACGAATTTCAATAAATGGGTCTGTGTTTGTCGTCATTATTTTATACATTAGGTAAAAAGCGGGACTATTCTACGCATAGAAACCGTTCTTGGCAGCTATAGTTCTCTCAGATTCGCTAAGGTCAGACCAGACTAATTATTCGAATTTGCGCTATAACTTGCACAAAGTTGGCTTTTTTTCCAAGAAACGTTAATCTTAGCGCCCCGAAATTAGAGATTGCCCCCATGCACCACGCTATATCTTTTCATTCAGAACTCAATGAATTTCTTATATGTACACCGCGTAAGAAGTCGTTAAAGCATCAACTTATCAGCGTTAAGCAAGGCTTGGTGTTAGTCAAACTTGGAAAATTGGAATATGCCGTGGAAGCAGGTCAGTCGTTCTGGCTACCGTTTGACACACTTACCTCGCTCACTTACACGCCCAATACCATCGTTAATTCTGTCAGTGTTTCTTCTCGCGTTGTAGCCGCATTTCCTAAACAGGGTGGTTATATCCAAGCAGGGGAGCTCCTGTCAGCGCTGTTGAACCGTCTAGAAAGTCTCAATGGCTACTACGAGCGTCAAATAGACCTGCTTAAAGTCGTACAAAGCGAACTCACGACGCTAAAGCCTGAGCTAAAAGAGACTCGATACACAAAGCAGATTAATCAGTGGCAAGCCGATAAAGAGTCCTCGCTTTCCAATGAACTCAAGTTAGTACTGCGAGTCCGAGAAGCCAACAAGCAGATGCAATCCGGTAAGAAACGCCCGATGGTTGTTGAATCTTTGTTTGATGGCAATGATGCTTTACTGGCAAGTCTTGAACAAACAATCCTAGGTCGTGAAATAACATAAAAGTTCTAGAATTTACTGGCTGAATGCCCATTTCATAACTATAAATCTATAAGTAACTGCTTTATTTATAGAAGAGGATTGTGAAATGAAATTCAGCCATAAGATTGTGGCCGCTTCGTCTGTCTTGCTTTTAGCGACTGTCACCCTTCTAACCTTGCAACAATATCACACCGTTAAAAACGAAATTAAGACGCAAGTAACCTCAAGCGTTACGGAAATCGTAGACGGCGTTCGAAACACTACCGCCGCAGAAATCAATGGACGTAAAGCCATCGCTGAGTACGCCACCAGCATGCTCGAAGTTGACCTATCTCCTGACGCTGTCACTTCTGTCATTACCCGCCCTATCGTTAAAGACACCTTTTTATTGGCAGGCCTTGGCTTTGAGAGTGATGGTTCAAATATAAACAATGATCCTTCTTGGAATCCCGGACCTACTTGGGACCCAAGGGTAAGACCTTGGTACATTGACGCTAAAAACTCAGGAAAGCTCGTTATTACCGCCCCTTACGCCGACTCAGCCACAGGTGAAATATTGGTTTCAATTGCCACTCCAGTCCGAGAGAACGGCCAGTTTATAGGTGCGATATTTTATGACGTGAGTCTTGCAGCACTGGCTGAAGTCGTGAACAAAGTGCAACTGTTCAACGCAGGCTATGTGTTTATTGTCGCCGGTGATGGTACCACCATTGCCCATCCAACCACTGAGTTGAACGGTAAACCTATGTCAGACTTCTTGGGCAATGCACCCATCCAAGATGATCCACAACAAGCTATGATTGACGGCAAAGCCTACACACTCGACTTTTCTAAAGTGCCAGGTGAAGACTGGTACATTGGTGTGGTACTAGACGAAGAAGTGGCGTATCAATCATTAGCCGATCTTCGCAATAGCTCAATTATCTACACCATTATCGCCTTAGTGATTAGTATTGTGATTCTACTTATTCTGATTAAGACCTTGATGCGCCCACTAGATACTTTAGGTGATGCCATTCAGGATGTCGCGACAGGTCAAGGTGATTTAACCAAACGACTCGATACCAACACCGATCAAGAATTCTCGACTCTGGCTTCAGGGTTTAATGAGTTCACAGGAACCTTACAGCAACTGATCACGCAATCGAAAGCGATTGGGGAAGAGATATTACGTGGATCAGAAATGACCTCTATGGGGCTGCAAGAGTCCGCTTCCGCAATGCAAGACCAATTGCACGAATTAGAGCAGCTCGCTACCGCCATGCATGAAATGGCTACCACCTCTGGGGATGTCGCCAATAATGCTCAAGGTGCCGCTGCAGCCGCTCGTGAAGCCGATGAAGCTACTAGCACAGGTACAGCGGTTGTCAGTGAAACCACTCACGCGATCGACAACTTATCACAAAAAATCGACGAAGCCGTTGAAGAGGTGAAAGTCTTAGAATCCGCGACTGATAATATTGAAACCATCTTGAAGGTGATTAACGACATCGCCGATCAAACCAACCTACTCGCCCTTAACGCTGCTATTGAGGCAGCGCGTGCAGGTGAATCTGGTCGAGGGTTCGCAGTGGTTGCGGATGAGGTTCGAACCTTGGCACAACGTACTCAGGAGTCTACCACCGAGATTCGTAATATGATTGAACAGCTTCAAGCGGGTGCAAGCTCTGTTTCAAATGCGATGAACATGAGTAAGAGCACCGCCACCAGTGCCGTTGAGCGAGCTCAAGAGGCCAATGTCGCTCTGGAGCGCATCCGTGATGCGATTCAGCAGATCAGCGATATGAATATCCAAATCGCTTCTGCGGCAGAGGAACAAAGCTTGGTTGCTGAGGAAATTAATGGTAACACTGTGAAGATCAAAGATCTTTCAACTCAAGTCGCCGATGCCGCTGAGAATGCCAACATTGCTATGCAAGCACAAACAGAAAACATTCGAGAGCAGGACTCTATCTTGAATAAATTTACCGTTTAGAACAACGTTAGAATCAAGAGGCGCACTCGATTTAAGTGCGCCTCTTTTGCTTTAAATTGCTACTAACATCATTGCCGTATTAGGCTCTACCACCGCGCTACACTGCCCGTTTTGTGGCGCAAAACTATCAAGCGATAGCAAATCCATCCAATCTGAGTTCGCTTTAAACTCTATGGTTTGTGAGCGTTTAGATTTGTTAATAATCACCAAACCTTCTTTGCCGCGGCTAAAGACCAATAGATCGTCTGAAGCCTCAACAATCTTCATTTGAGAACCATGCATACGATTATGAAAATCGATAGCGGCGATCATTTTTTCATCTTTCCAGGCATCGACCCAGCGTGGCTGCTTGTCTGTATTAACGATCCCACTAGTATCAAGATCCGTGTATATCAGTGGTACTCCGCCATCTCTCCCGAGTAAGTAACAATACCCTAGCCACTCTTGGTCTTCGCTCATGACTAAGTTTGCGAAAACATCGTTGTTAGGAATATCGTGGGTAATGGCAAACGTAATTGCCCGCGATTCCGACAGCGCTTGCCCGAAGCAATATGGGTCGACCAAGCTTTTTAAGCTACCGTCGACTTGCAGCGCATCATGCATTGTCTGAAACAACGGGAAGTCATAGGCACCCAATCGCGTTTCAGCAAGATAGGGCTGCAAGAACAACTCGTACTCAGGCTGCGTTGCACCACCGCTGGTAATAATTTCACCGAAGATATGAATATCTTGGCAGATCTCTTCCGTCCAAACCTGTTTTAGATGCTCTAAGGTCATGTGTTTAGCGGCGTCAATGCGAAACCCTTTGACTCCCATACCTTTAAGCGCTTTAAGATAAGCTTGCTGCTGCTCGATAACGTGTGAGCAAACCCTTAACGTTGGTAAGCCTGGATCAGTCGGACCGCCAGTGATACGACCATTTTGCACTTGCCAGCGATCTTCCCAGTCTTCAATTCCAAACGCTTCGACAAAATCGTCATGATCGAAAATGGGCTCATTTAAATCTCCAAACAAACGCTGGTTCTGATAGTAATCAGCAGATTGTTGGTAATCGAGCATGTCAGAGGCATTTGGATACTTTAGATCTGTCCTTATCGACGATTCATTCGCCATATGGTTGAACACCACATCGGCGTATACACCCACACCATAAGACGATAGAGTCTCCAGCATGCTTTTAAATGTTTCAGTATTACCAAGTTGATTATCGATCACTCGATAATCTTGAGGTTGATAGCGTTGCCACCACTTGGTACCTGTTTCCCTTTTTAATGATTTCATTGGTGGTGAAACGAGTACGTACTTGTAGCCCGCTTGATGGATCTGGCGCGCTCTTTGTTCAACCATGTCATATGGCCAGTCAAACGCGTGTAAGATCACATCAGTTGCGTGAGAACAGTTCATCACGATTTCCTTTACAAGATTCATAACACTATAACGATACCCAAATACCCTTCATTTCTACTTTTCAGTTCTTATCGCAAAGCCACTTGAGTATCTATAGTGAACACTGATTACCATCCTAACAAAGCATTCACACTAAGCTCTTCCCCCTTAAACTCTTTTTTTACGTAGTAGCTTTTAGGCGTAGATTGTCTAAATAGTGAGGTATTTAGTAAAATCTCATTGAGGACAGCGCTATACTTTCATCTGAGTTGTACAAGGATTGAAGTATGAACAAAATTCGAATTGATATTGTTTCTGATGTCGTTTGCCCATGGTGCATTATTGGCTACAAACGTTTAGAGCACGCACTTGCCGCTCTGAGCGATGAAGTTGAAGCCGATATACAGTGGCACCCTTTTGAGCTAAACCCAGCGATGGGAGACGAAGGACAAAATCTGCGAGAACACCTAGCTGAAAAGTATGGCACAACGACAGAAGCCAGTATCTCAGCGAGAGAAACTCTGACCAATCTAGGTAACGAGGTAGGGTTTGAGTTCAACTTCAATGACGACTCACGAATCTATAACACGCGCAAAGCCCACCAGCTTTTAATGTGGGCACAAAGTGAAGGCAAACAGTTCGCCTTAGAGCTTGCTCTGTTTCACGCCTACTTCACCAATGGTAAAGATATTAGCGACTCTCAAGTACTGATTGAATGCGCCACTGAGCTAGGGCTAGAACAAGACCTCGTCACTAGCGTTATAGAAGATGAAAGCTGGGCGGAAGCCGTGGCGTCTACCGAGCAGCAATGGCTTGAAGCGGGCATCAACGCTGTTCCTGCAATCATCATTAATCGAAAGCATCTCATTTCCGGCGCGCAAACCACCGAGTTGCTAATATCGGCCATCAATCAGATTACTCAATCTCAAGAGTAGCGCTCATTTCTCCGCATTATCGCCACAACAAAGGATGTCAAAACCAAGTCAATCTTTCACGTTCTGCAAGATAATATTTGCCTGCCCCAAATGGGCACACTATGCTGTTTGACGTTTTCTACAACCATAATGATAAAGGCAAGGTAATGCGCAGTTCTTACACTTATCCAATCGGTACCCCGGGGCAAAAATGGGGTGACGCTGAGCGAATCGCTTGGCGTGAACAAACCACGATTAAACGTTTATATCAAAAAGAAGTCGTTCCCAAGATTCAGGCACTTTCAGAGCAGTTTGATGTTGAGCAATATGGCGCTCTCTCTTATGACCAAGAGCGTTACCCGCTTTTCTGTATTAAGTCGAAAAACTGGCATGATGAGAAGCCAATTGTGTTGGTCACAGGTGGCGTACACGGCTACGAAACCAGTGGTGTTCACGGCGCTTTAAAATTTGCCGCCAATGAAATGGAAAAGTACAGCGAACATTTCAACATTGTAATTGCTCCTTGTGTCAGTCCATGGGGCTATGAAGTGATCAACCGTTGGAACCCATTAGCGCTTGATCCAAACCGTTCTTTCTACCAAGACTCACCTGCCGAAGAATCTGCAAACCTAATGAAACTCATCACCTCATTGGGCCGCGATGTGCTGGTTCACATTGACCTACATGAAACCACAGACAGTGACGAAACCGAGTTTCGCCCCGCCCTAGCCGCTCGTGATGGTATCGAATACATTGAAGGTATGATTCCGGATGGTTTTTACACTGTAGGTGACACTGAGAACCCTCAGCCTGAATTCCAAGCTGCTGTGATTGAGTCAGTAAGCAAAGTGACTCACATCGCTCCAGCAGATGATAAAGGGGAAATCATTGGCTCACCTGTGGTTCAGCACGGCGTGATTAACTACCCAATGGTTAAGCTCGGCCTATGTGGCGGTGTTACGACCTGCACCTATGGCACGACCACAGAAGTTTACCCAGATAGCCCGAAAGTGACTGATGAAGAGTGTAATGACGCTCAAGTCGCAGCCATCGTCGGTGGCTTGGATTACGTTATCGCGAATCGATAACCGCGGGTCAAACTATTCAAGCATCAATAAACGACACTTGTCGTTTCTATAGCCTTCGAGCCTATTCAAATAGGTTCGAAGGCTAAATTTTAACTAACTAACCAACATCATTCCGCGCTAGGCAGGATTCCACCTTGCTGCATGAAGAAGCGCTTTATCACTCATGGCTCAATACTCCGTGTGTAGTTGAAGCAGAACATGCCACAGCTTCAGGTGCGAAGTGATGAAGGTTTATCACCTTGTCGCAAAGCTTTTCTAACGCGATTTCATCATGACCAATGATCAGCAAACTGCATTGCTGCTCGGTCGCGAGTGACGTTAGCAGTTGGAGTGTTTCCGCGGCGGTGATCGGATCAAGGCGCGACGTTGGCTCATCGGCTATCAACAGCTTAGGTTTTAGCAATAAGGCTCGTAAAATCGCGAAGCGTTGCAACTCACCTCCCGAAACCTCCCTCGGCGTGCGTTCTAACAAACTTGCGTCTAACTTAAGCCGAGCCATTAAAGGTGTAACATCAGCAAAATCAAAAGGATGAATTCGCTGTAAGTCTCGCAATAACTGGTTCAAGCTAATGTTAGCTGGAAACGCACTCGGTGGATCTTGATAGAGTTTGAGCTTTTGCCCGACAGCGATCGGTTGATGGAAGACAATCTCACCACAGGCAGGAGTTAACAGCCCCAAGATTGCATCAGCCAAACTGGTTTTACCGCAGCCACTTTGACCACAGATTCCCAATACCTCCCCCTGATTGAGCGTAAACGAGACATCATTAAAAAGGGTGTACTGGTTTCGCTGCAATGAGAGTTTATCTACGTTGAGCAATGTTTGTTGAGTTTGGGCAGAAACTCGTTGCGTCCAATATCTCGGGTTCGATTCGATAAGTTGCTTAGTATAAGCCGAGGTCGGGTTAGCTAACACATCATGAGCATCACCGGATTCCACTACAACCCCCTGCTTCATTACGATAATGTCACCACCTAGCTTCTGTGCTAACTCAATATCGTGCGTAATGGTAATTAACCCTTCATGCTTTGCGTGCTCTGCCAGCATATCCCCTACAATATGGCAATGAGCGCGATCTAGCCCCTTAGTCGGTTCATCTGCCAAAAGTAGTTCGCCACCAGCTTGTTTCGCACACAAATAGGCGATGCGCTGTGCCATACCCCCCGACAGCTGGAAAGGATACTGACTCTTTGCTTTGCTAAGGTTCATACTTTGCAGCGCTTGTTCTGTGAAAGACCTTGCCTGCTTTTCTGTTCGCCCATTGACTAAAGTATGCACCTCTTCAATTTGCTTGTGCACTGGCATAATTGGATCTAGCGCGAGCCATGGCTCCTGTGGCAATAGCGCGATTTGCTTACCCCATGTGAGTTGCAACTCTGAGTCACTGACTAAACGCTCCGACAGATAGATTTGTCCAGTTGCTTTCAGCTCTTTAGGTAAGGTGCTGGTAAGAGCCGCAGCAATCAGGCTCTTCCCTGCACCAGTTTCGCCCAAAATCGTCAGCGGACGACCTTTATGTAATTCAAAGTTAACAGGTTCAACTAACACGCACTGCTCTGTTGAGACAGATAACGACTCAACTCGAATCAATTGACTCATGACTTTTCTCCACTCGCGAGTAAATGGAATCCGAGAACCAGCACAAACAAGGTCAACAATGGTTGTGCCAATACCCAAGGAGCAACTTGATAGTATCGAAATAGCTCGACCATCATTAAGCCAAGCTCTGCTTCTGGCGGCTTGAGACCAACGTGTAAAAAGCCCAGTGACGCCAAGGCGAGGATCGTATTTCCAGCGCCAAAGCAACACAAGGTAAAGACATCTTGGCGGCAATGCGGCCAAATGTGACGTTTAAACACGTACCAAGAGCCAAAGCCATACAAGAGTGAAGCTTCCACTTCTGGTGACGCAATCAGTGACATGGTTCGGTTACGCACCACGCGGAAAAACTCAACCCAAAGAATCAGTGCGATCGCAACGTACAATATGGTGAACGAACCCGGTACAAGCGCAGCAAATAGCAGAACTAAGATTAAGCCAGGCATCGCAAGGATCATGTTCATCCCAAAGGTGAACACTCTGTCCCACCACCCTCTGCGCCATCCTGCCAATACGCCTGCTGCAATACCTAATGCGGCGGATGTGAGTACGCTCAGCCACGCGAGTGTCAGCGAAGTCACCACAGCGTCACTCAAACGGGCAAAATTACTGCGGCCAAAATGATCTCGACCAAAGGGCTCAGCTAAATCTGGCGTAGCAAAGGCGAGCGACAACTGCTGGGTTGCAGGATCTGAGTTGAACAGCAGTTTTTCAACCAACACGAGCATTAACACGACAGCAATGATCGCCATACCAACCATTTGTTTCTGAGCAAGCTTCATTGCACTACCTCCTGTTGTTGGCGCGGATCAAGCTGATAAGTCACAAGATCAATCACGGTGTTAATTGCAACAAACAGTAGCCCCATCACCAAAGCGGTAGCTTGGATCATCGGGATATCTCGGGCAAAAATGGCATGGGCTAAGGCATGACCAATTCCTGGCCAAGAAAACAGCGATTCAATCATTATGATCCCTTCCATCAGACCAATTGTTTGTAAAGCAAGGAAGGTCACAATGGGGATCGCGATATGGCGCTGAGCATGGTGTTGAAATGCTTGCTCAAAGCTCAAGCCTTTCAATCGTGCGAACTTAAAGTACGGTGCGTTGATGGCACTCTGAGTTGCGTTCCGAATCAAGCGATTAGACATCGCAGCTAGCGAAAGCGCCAAGGTTAATCCAGGCAATAATAGATGCAAAGGGGTTCCAAAACCGGCGACTGGAAGCAAACCAAGATGGAGAGAAAAAATAATAGTAAGGACTAAGCCAATCACAAACACGGGTTGAGCGCGAATAAACACGGAAACTATCAGCGTCCACTTATCCAACATAGAATCCGCGTGCTTACCACAATAAACTCCGATTGGTATGGCGATTAATGCCGAGATAAGCAGCGCGACTACAGCTAACAAGAGTGAGTGGCCTAATTGGTGCTGAACCTCTTCTATAACTGGTGCTCCGCTGATAAGGGAGTTGCCTAAGTCAAACTGAATTAGGTCCCAAAGCCATTGCAAATAAAGCTCGTAACCGGAGCGATCGAGTCCTAGCTCCGCTCTAACCGCTGTTGCCGCTTCTGCATCGACATAATCATAGCCGTAGCGCCCAGCGGCAATGCGAAAGGCAAAATCGCCCGGAAGTAGCCGCATGAGGATGAAAGTTAGCGTACCAATACTCCAAGCCACTAAGGTGGCTTGGAATAAACGCCTGAAGAGGATATTAATCATTCAACGTCATCTCTGAAATGCGGTAGTTAATCTCAAACGGGTCGAAACTGAAGTTACCCACTTTCTTGTTAACGGCGACAAGTTGGGTATAGAAGGTAATTGGGATAAGCGGCATATCATTCGCCAATATGTGTGCTGCTTGCTGGGCATGTTGCTGATAACTTGCAGGATCTTTAGTCGCGCTTAAGCGGTTGAGTAGTTGGCTAAACTCCGGTGAAGACCAGTTAGTAGGCCCCCAGTCACTGCCTTTATGCTGAGCAAAATCCTTCAACAACAAGGCAAGCGGGTCGACCGTAGCACCGAAGTTTCGCGCCACTAAACCTAACTCAATAGTACCGTCTTGGTGTTTAGCTGGGATCGCACTCGAATTATCAATGCTGATCTCGACTTGAATGCCGATCTCTTTGAGCTGAGCTTGAATAGCAGTAGCGACAAGTGGTAATTCAGGGCGATCAGAGTAAGTCGTCAGGTTAACCACGAAACCTTGTCCATCACGTTGTAACATTCCCTGCTCATCCGCTTGCCAACCTTGAGAAACCAGTAGCTGCTGCGCTTTGTTCAAGTCACGCGAAGTTTGGGAGAAGTGTTCAATGTGCCACGCTCCCAACGAAGGGGCAAACAACTGGTACGCTTCAGAGCCTGGCATACGGATGATTTGCTGAGAAATTCCAGATCGGTCCAAAGCTAAGCTTAACGCTTGACGTGTTTGAGGCGAGTTTAGATACGGGTGCTCATTGTTAATTTTTAACAAGATAGTACGAGGAATCGATTCGCGTACTACCTCGACAGAGTCTGTTTGCTGTAAGGGGGCAACACTAGCAGGATCAAGTGTATAGACAATATCGGCTTGGCCTGTCTGCGCCAACAAGGCTCGACTTTCGGCGCGGTGACCCGCAAGGTACTGCACTTTTTCAATGTTGGCTTTCTGCCCCCAATAGTTGTCGTAGCGTGTGACATGAATCTTGTGCGGCGGAATCAGCTCTTCAATCTGATAAGGGCCGGTGCCTGACAACGAAGTAGCTACGCCCTCTTCGTTGTAGCTACTTGGTGAAGCAATGGCAACCGTGTAGTGAGCCAACACCGTCAGCATTGGATTGTACGGTTTCGATAACTCAAGAGTGAGTTGGTTACCTTGCGCCGTAATTTGGGAAATAGGCACGCGCTTAATTACGCCGGGCTTAGCCATGGCATTTTCTAGTGCGATTTTTGCCGCAGCAGCGTCAAACTTTGCACCATCATGAAAGATGACATCATCGCGCAGTGTAAAGGTCCAGATAAGATCATCTGCGCTGACTGACCAAGCCGCTGCCAATTGAGGCTCTACCTGACCTTTGTTATTAATCGCGACCAAAGACTCGACCACTTGCATACGAGTAAACATATAGCCATCTTTTGATAAATCTTGGCTAGAGAACTCAAATGGCCCAGAAATCTTGAGTGCGGGTTGGCTTTCAGGTTGATTGAATTGACTCATCCCCAGAGCAGCCACAACCGCGATAGCTGCCAAAGCGAAAATCCTACTTTTCATTAACTGTATATCCTTGATGTATGAATTGATAGATATGTTATAACGTAACAATGCATACAATCAAGATGAGAATAGGTCTCAATTGGAAATTTGGTTAAAATAATCGAAAAAGTGCGATTCGTCAGCTAGAAGCGAAAGAGAACTCCCTTTGCCTACAACAAGCGCCCTTTATACTGTTCCGGAGTTTGCCCAGAGTACTTTTTAAACATAGCAATAAACGGGCTGGCTTGGTTGTAACCTAGCGTGAGCGCAACCTCTTTCACTGAGTGGCCTTTGCGCAGGAGCTCCATCGAGTGTAAATAGCGCACTCTTAGTCGCCACTCAGTGAAACTCATCCCGAGTTCAGCCTGACAGTGCCTTGCCAACGTCCTCTCTGTGGTATGCACACGTTCTGCCCAAACAGACAAGCTGGTGTTATCAATTGGGTTCTCTTCCACCGCTGCAAGGATCTTAGCCAGGTATTTATTGTCTGTAGATGGGAGAAAATGGTGCTGGGTATCCCGTGTGGCGAGTTGATCTAGCAGTACCTGAACTAAGCGCTTGTCTTGCTCAGATTCAGCGACGTTAATATCTCGCTGACGGAAATCATCAATAATAGCCGATACGATCGGGGTAACTTTGATCAGACTAGTGCAGTCCGGGAAGTTCTCTGTATGGGCTTGTGCAATATTGAGCGAGCAATAAGAAAGTGGCTTACGATTGAAGCTAGTATGCATGATCCCTGCGGGTACCCATATTGCCAGATGAGGCGGCGCTAAAAATCGAGTGTCTTCTGCTTCCATCTCTAAAATACCACCGCTGATCAGTTGTACCTGACCCCATGGATGGCTATGCATCCGAGTTTCGGTATTGGACAGAAACGCTTCGAAATTCATAAATACATCTGATGGTGCTTTATCAATTGATAACGAAGGGTGAAGGTGTTTTGCTGACTTTCTCAAACTTGTCTTCCTATGACGTACAATGTCTTTTTAAAGATATATATAATTATATCGACCTGTCAGACTATCTTCTACCGATAATAATGCGATGGTGTTCACATGGTCTACCTACTTCCTTTCTTTACCGTATGCATATGGGGCGGCAACGCTATCGTAAATAAAATGGCAGCTAGCACCATAGAACCCAGTGCAATGAGCTTTTATCGTTGGTTTCTCGCCATTGTCGTACTAACACCATTTTGCTTACCAAAAGTCATTCAGCGTTGGAGCGTAATACGCCCCTACTTGGCTAAACTTGCCTTTCTGGCGATGCTAGGGATGGTTCTCAATCAGTCATTGTCCTATTACGCAGGCCTTACAACAACAGCCTCCAACATGGCGTTGATTACCTCACTGGTTCCATTGATTGCGATTTTTATGAGCGTGCCAATTTTATCTAAGCCCATTTCCCCACTCAGTATCGTTGGTGGTGTGATTGCGTTAGCCGGATTGGCTTTTATGCTAGGACAAGGGGACGTCGCCTTCTTTTTACATCAGGACATTACGCCGGGAGACGGCATTATGGTCATCGCTTCTATTTGCTACGCAGCTTACTGCGTGTTGCTAAAGCGGTGGAAGATGCCGTTATCAAACTGGACCATGGTGTACATGCAAGGCTTGCTTGCTCTTATCATGCTCACACCACTCTGGCTCACCAGCGAGCAGTTAGTCCCAAGTCAACAGGCTCTACCATTGATCGCTTATGCCGGTCTAGCGGCCTCTATCGCTGCACCTTGGATGTGGGTTAAAGCAATCGATTTAATTGGTGCCGACTCAAGTGCGATGTTTATGAATTTGATGCCTGTCATCGCGATTAGCTTAGCCGCCACTTTGTTAGGAGAAGCCGTTCACAGCTACCACCTTATGGGCGGCTTACTTGTGGTGTCAGGTGTTATTCTTTCACAGCTGAAATTGAAGCAACAAAGCAGAAAATCATTAGAAAATGTTAATCAGGTATAGGTACTTTTGGTTAAATAGGTATATGTTTGTAGTATCTAATTTGCATATTGAATTCCAAATGTGTAAATCAAATTTATAAATAATAACTATATACAACGTCCTAGATTGGCTAGACCTCATTTCAGTTGGAGGTCAAATGATCGAATTGGAGCATATCGAACAGATATACAACCATAACCATTTTACGCTACATGAAGTTGTTCTAAATGAAATTGGCTCTTACGTTTTCGTCAAGAATCGCCAAGGTGAATACTTGTATGCCAATCAGCTGACTTTAGATTTATTCAGCACTACGCTAGAGAATTTAAAAGGCAAAACTGACCGTGAGTTTTTTCAACCGGATATGTTGAATGATATTAAAGAAAGTGACGAAATGGTCTTTAACTCCGGTCAGAAAGTGGTTAATGAAGAGCGTGCTCTAGCGCTCAACGATGGCCGTGTTCGTGTTTATCGAGCAATCAAACAACCCATCATCCATTCCAAATCCAAACAAGTCATTGGCCTAATTGGCGTTTCAACCGATATCACCGACATAGTAGAGCTTCGAGAGCAGCTCGCAGAGCAAGCCTACACTGACGAATTAACTAAGCTCTATAATCGCCGAAAGATCTGGCAGTGCTTTGGTTCTTCCTACCAACAAGCCAGAGATAAAGAGCTACCTTTATCTTGTATCATCATAGATATCGATCACTTTAAACAAGTAAATGACTCATTCGGCCATGATTTTGGTGACAACGTCATTGTCGAGCTTGCGAAAATCATTCGCAGTAATTTACGTAAAACCGATCACTGTGGCCGAATTGGTGGAGAAGAGTTTTTAATCGTGCTCAATAATACGGAAGAGAAAGAAGCGTTAGAAGTTGCGGAGCGTTTACGAAGCCAGTTTTTAAGCTCACCGCTAAATATTGTTGAATCACCCTTTTCGCTGAGTTGCGGGGTAACACAACTTTCACCGTATGACAGCGAATTCCTTGATTTATACCGCAGAGCCGATGATGCGCTATACAAAGCTAAGCACTTAGGAAGAAATCAAAGTGTTATAGAATAAACATCAGCCCCATCACTAGGGGCTGATTTTTCTTATGCGGTAAATTAACTGACTACTTCGATATCGGTTTCTGGCACACAACAACAAGCGAGTGCAACACCCATATGGCGCTCATGATCTTGCAGGGCTGGCACATCCGGTTGATGCACTTTCCCAGATTCCACTGTTACCTTACATGCGCCGCACAGACCCGCTCGACAACTGTTTGCTATCGGTGCACCTGCGTCTTCTGCTTGTTCAAGCAATGTCTTTTGGTTGTTACCAACAAACACATGACCATTTACGCTCAAAGTCAGCTCTTTCAATGGCTGTTGAGAAGTCTGGCTGACACCAAATGCTTCTTGATGGTAACTGTTTTCAGGAAGACCTTTCTTGAGCAATAAGTTCTTAGCCTTCTGCATAAAGCCATCAGGGCCACAGACAAACACTTGTCTCTGTTCCACCTCACGAATCTGCTTTAGATGAGCAAGAGTTAATCGACCTTTTAGGCCAAACCAATCGTCCGGAGCTTGAGAAAGGGAAAACAGTACGGTCAAGCCATCATGTTTACGTCGCAACTCATCCAACTCATCTTTGCATGGGATATCTTCTACGCTGCTGCATTGATGATAGAAAACCACATCTTCGACTTGATTGTGATCTGAAAGATAACGAAGCATAGAAAGCATCGGCGTAACACCGCTACCAGCCGATAGTAGTAACAATGGCTGTCCATGTTTTTCTCCCAAATGGAAACTCCCATCTGGCTGCTCACACGTTAGAGTATCGCCAATATTAAGATTGTCGATGACCCAGTTTGACACACGCCCGCCGTCAATTCGTTTAACGGATATCGCTAAGCGCCCAGGGCGAGATGGGCTTGAAGACAATGTGTATCGGCGGGCAACACTTTCACCATCTATCTCAATCGAAATAGGTAGATGCTGACCAGGTTGATAAATAGGCAGTTCGCCATGCTGAGGTTCAAGCCAGAAAGTGACGAAATCACGGGCAATTTCCTCTCTTTCAACACACGTCATCAACAACTGTTTAGGGGCATTGTCTGGGTAGAACTCTTTTTCTTTGTATTCCAAGACTTCAATTTTATCGCCTTGATGAATCATGCCTTCATTTTTAGCGACTAAGTTTTGTCCAAAGAAAACACCACCACGCTCGTTAGCACGGAACTGGGAAAGCGTATTCAGCGGCTCTTTGCTTGTCCTCAACTCTCCTTTTTCAACGTCTACCGTGGTGAGTATGCAGCGCTCACAAGGTTTTACTGCTTCGAAC